>SBGP01000092.1 GCA_006226595.1 Deltaproteobacteria bacterium | reverse complement strand
TCGGCATCCGCGTCGGTGTCGGCATCCGCGTCGGTGTCGGCATCCGCGTCGGTGTCGGCATCCGCGTCGGTGTCGGCATCTGCGTCGGTGTCGGCATCTGCGTCGGTGTCGGCATCTGCGTCGGTATCGGCGTCCGCGTCGGTGTCGGCGTCCGCGTCGGTGTCCGCATCGGCGTCGGTGTCGGCATCTGCGTCGGTGTCGGCGTCCGCGTCGGTGTCGGCATCCGCGTCGGTATCGGAGTCCGTGTCCGTGTCGGTGTCCGTGTCGACCTCGGCGGTGTCCGCGAACTCCTCGAGCTCCGCGTCGGTGATGATCTGGCAGCCGCCGAGCAGCGCGGTCAGCGCGAGCAGTCGAAGCGTCACGTTTTTCTCCCGGTGAGCGGACTCTAGCGCAGACGACGCCCCATTGCGCCCGCGAAAGTGCCGGGCTCCCGGCGCCGCAGCTAGCCGTGCTCGGCGAGCAGCCGCTTCACCAGCGTCTTCGGGGCGACCGCCCGATACGACTCCAGCACGTAGCCCTCGAGCATCTCCTCGGGAGGCTCTTCACCGGCGGGAATCGCGAAGCTCACCCACCCGTGCTTGCCGAGGCCATAGCCCGTCGGGCTGGTGTGCTCGGACTCGAGGGCGAGGGCCGCGGAGTCGGGCAGCTTCACCGTGAAGTGCAGGCCCTCTCGCTCCTCGGACACGAACAGGAAGATCTTCTTGCGCACCTTGATGCAGGTGTCGCCCCAGGGGTGGTCGAGCCACGCCTCGGGAAGGGCGAGGGCGAAGTCGTGGAGCAGCTGGGCGGCGGCGTTGTTCATGCGCAGAGACTACCCCAGGGAGTGCGCGGATGTGGACTGTCGGAGGTGGGACGAGTCGGCGCCGTCGATGCGTGGGGAAACGGCTCGGCGACATCGCTTCCATCCGCCTTGGTTGAGCGAATTCAGGGTCGAATCGGTGTGTTCGGGTGAGGCCTCCGAATGGATCGAAGTGTCTGGTGAGGTGACGCAATTGCCGTCTGCCGAGCGGTGCGTAACTGATCGACGACAGCTGCTGGGACCGCCTGCAGCGATCCCGGGGCGTTTCGCCCGTGGGATACTCGCCGCCTCAGGGAGCACCCCATGAAGTTCGAGAAGTTCACTACCAAGAGCCGCGAGGCGATCTCCGACAGTCAGAACCTCGCGGGTCGCCTTGGAAACCCGGAGATCCGCCCGGGCCACCTCCTCGTCGTCCTTCTGGATCAGGAGGGCGGCGTCGTCCCCTCCGTCCTGCGCAACCTCGGCGTGAACCCCGAGTTGCTCCAGCAGAAGGGTGCGGAGATCGTCGACGGCTTCTCGAAGGTCGCCGGTGGCTCCAAGGCTCAGCTCTCCCGCGAGTTCCAGGCGCTGCTTGACGACGCGGAGCGCGAGTCCAAGGCGCTCGGCGACTCCCACATCTCGACCGAGGTGCTGCTCCTCGGCATGGCCAACGGCAGCGGCAAGACGGCCCAGCTCCTGCGCGCCAACGGCTGTGATCGCGCGGCGCTGCTCGCCGGCATCGAGGCGACCCGCGGCGGCCAGAAGGTGACCAACGAGGACGCCGAGGCCTCCTACGAGTCGCTCGACAAGTTCACCCGCGACATGACCCAGGAAGCGGCGGAAGGAAAGCTCGACCCGGTCATTGGCCGCGACGAGGAGATCCGCCGCTCGCTGCAGGTCCTCTCTCGCCGTACCAAGAACAACCCGGTGCTCATCGGCGAGCCCGGCGTCGGCAAGACCGCCATCGTCGAGGGCATCGCCCAGCGCATCGCGACCGGTGACGTGCCCGAGTCCCTCAAGGGCAAGAAGGTGCTCGCGCTGGACCTGCCCGCGCTGCTCGCCGGCGCCAAGTACCGCGGCGAGTTCGAGGAGCGTCTCAAGGCGCTGCTCACCGAGATCGAGGCCAGCCAGGGCCGCGTCATCCTGTTCATCGACGAGCTCCACACCCTGGTCGGTGCGGGCAAGACCGAGGGCTCGATGGACGCCGGCAACATGCTCAAGCCGGCGCTCGCGCGTGGCCAGCTGCGAGCCATCGGCGCGACCACGCTCGACGAGTACCGCAAGCACCTCGAGAAGGACAAGGCGCTCGAGCGTCGCTTCCAGCCCGTGCTCGTCGAGGAGCCCACGGTCGAGGCGACCGTCGCCATCCTCCGCGGCATCAAGGAGAAGTACGAGACCCACCACGGCCTCGCGATCACCGACACCGCCGTCGTCGCCGCCGCCCAGCTCTCGGCCCGCTACATCAGCGACCGCAGCCTGCCGGACAAGGCCATCGACCTCATGGACGAGGCGGCCAGCCGCATCAAGATGGAGATCGAGTCCAAGCCGGTCGAGATCGACCGCATGGAGCGCAAGATCGCCGGTCTGCAGGTCGAGCTCGTCTCGATCAGCCGCGACAGCGACAAGGCCGCTCAGGACGCCGCGAACGCCATCCGCGAGCAGATCGCCAACCTCCAGGAAGACCTCACCGGGATGATGGCCCGCTGGCAGTCCGAGAAGGACGCCATCGACCGCATCGCGGACATCCGCGACAAGCTCGACGAGCTCGCGTTCGAGGGCGAGAAGGCCCAGCGAAACGGCGACTTCGAGACCGCGAGCCGCATCATCCACGGCGAGATGCCGGCCCTGCGCACCGAGCTCGAGAAGCGCTCGGCCGAGCTCGCCGACATCCAGAAGGACGGAGCCATCCTCTCCGAGGTGGTCACCGAGGACGACATCGCCGCGGTCGTGTCCCGCTGGACCGGCATCCCGGTGAACAAGCTCAAGCAGAGCGAGCAGCAGCGCCTGCTCAAGATGGAGGACAACCTCCACGACCGTGTCGTCGGCCAGCACGACGCCGTGGTCGCGGTGTCCAACGCCGTGCGCCGCGCCCGCGCCGGACTGCAGGACCCGAACCGTCCCATCGGCTCCTTCCTGTTCCTCGGACCGACCGGTGTCGGCAAGACCGAGCTCGCCCGCGCGCTCGCCGAGTTCCTGTTCGACGACGACAACGCCATGGTTCGCATCGACATGTCCGAGTACATGGAGAAGCACTCCGTGGCCCGCCTCATCGGCGCTCCTCCGGGCTACGTCGGCTACGACGAGGGCGGCCAGCTCACCGAGAGCGTGCGTCGCCGGCCGTACTCCGTCGTGCTCCTCGACGAGGTCGAGAAGGCGCACCCCGACGTGTTCAACGTCCTGCTCCAGGTGCTCGACGACGGGCGCCTCACCGACAGCAAGGGCCGGGTCGTCGACTTCAAGAACGTCGTGTTCATCATGACGTCCAACATCGGCAGCCACCGCATCATGAACGCGCCGACCCGCGAGGCGGCCGTCGATGCGGTGAACGAGGAGCTGGTCAAGGCGTTCCGCCCTGAGTTCCTCAACCGTATCGACGACAAGATCGTGTTCGACGCGCTGACCCGCGAGGACATCACCCAGATCCTCGAGATCCAGCTCCGCCGGGTGCGCAAGCTGCTCGCCCACCGCGACCTGGACCTCGAGGTGACCGAGACCGCCAAGGAGCGCATCGCCGACCTCGGCTTCGACCCGGTGTACGGCGCTCGCCCGCTCAAGCGCTCCATCACCCAGAACCTGATGAACCCGATGTCGGGGGCCATCGTGGGTGGCGGCTACCTGCCCGGGGACACGGTCAAGGTCGACCTCGAGGGCGACCACCTCACGTTCAGCCGCATCCCCGCGCCCAAGGAAGGCGAGGGCGGCGAGGCCGTCGCGCAGATCGGCTAGTCCGCGCGATGCCGCAGCCCGTCTCCGGGGACTTCCTGGAGGCGGGCTTCGTGCTGAGGGAGGACGGCTACCGGGTGGACTCGACGAGCACGTAGTCCCCGTCCTCGACCCAGAAGAAGGCCGAGGCGCTGTCGGGCTCGAGCAGGCTCGGGTCGCCCTCCACGTTCGCGTCGGCCTGGAGCAGGGTCACGGACGCCGTGTTGAAGTCGCCGCTGACCGCCGTCTTCGCGATGGCGAAGGGCCCGATCTCGAGGATCGCGTCGGTGGCGGAGAGGCGGTACTCGCCGATGGTGAGGTCGACCACATCGGCGCGGTAGCGCGTGTCGAAGTCCGTGGGTGTGCCGTCGGGGGAGTCCTGCTTCGGGTCCTTCGCGGTCCACTCGATCCACACTTCGAAGGGGTCGCCCGGTCCAAAGCTGTCGAGGATGGCGGGGGCCGAGGTGTTGCCGCCGGGCCCGAAGTCGGAGAACACGGTGACCTCGCCCTGGTAGGCGAGCTCGCCGCTCGCGCCACAGGCGACGGCAAACAGCGCGATGGGCAGCATGCGCATGAAACCTCCTCTTCGCCCAGCATACGGCGAAGGGGAGGCTGCCGGGGTTTTGGGTGCTACGAGCGCGCCTCGCGGGCTACAGGCCCGCGTCGCCGTCGAGGCCGTCCACCCGGTCCTGCTCGGCCTTGGCTTCCTTCGAGAGGCGGCCGAAGCTGCTGGTGAGCGCCTGGAGCGACTCGACGATCGCATCGAGCGGCTCCACGCTACCGTCGGTCTCGACCTCGATGATCAGCGTGTCCGGCTGACCGCGCTCGCGGAGGACCTCGGTGTACACGTCGACGATGGGCTCGACCTCGGTGGCCAGGCCGACGGTGCCGAACGAGGCCTTCGCCGGGAGGTTCTCTTCGGCGGAGGTCTCGCCCTGGCGGGTGCCGACCCACACCTCGAGGTTGAGCTCGACCGTGGGGTCGAGCGCGAACAGGACCTGCGTCGGGTCCAGGGCCTCCACGGTGTCGGTGGCGAGGTCGCCGGCGGTGAACACCTTCTGGTCGCGCACACTCACGACGATGCGCGCATCGCCGCCGAGCGCCTTCGTGAAGCGCACGTTCGCCTCGAGCAGGCGCTCGCCGAGCTCTGCCGTGGTCAGGCCCGTGCCGCGCACGATGCCGGCTTCGTCGACGTCCTTGGCCCGAAACGCGACCACGGTCTCGGCGGCGTACTGCTCCTCGAGCATGGCCTTCAGCCCGTCGGCCACCGCGCCGCCGAAGCCCGTGGGCAGGTTCTCGACCACCGCCCGACCCCAACTGGGGCCGTCCTTGTCCATCACCACCTTCTCGGGGAGGCTGGTGTGGAGCACGCCCGCGTTGGCGGAAGGCAGGGCGAGGAGCAGGGCGAGGAGCAGGGTCATGAAACCTCCAGGGTGGTGGAGGGCTGTATGAGCCCGTCGCCGCCGCGTCGCGTCCACGTACGATAGGCGTAAGATCCCCCACGACTCGGCGTGACCCCGAGGGAGGTGCGATGACCATCCATGGCTCTTGTGTGTGCGGGGCGGTGCGCTACGCCATCGACGGCGACGGCTTCGAGTTCCAGTACTGCTTCTGCAGCCGCTGCCGGAAGAAGTCCGGCTCCTCCTACGCTGCGAACCTGTTCGTGTACACGAACCAGCTCTCGTGGGTGCAGGGAGAGGAGAAGGTCCGCCGCTACGAGCTGCCGACCGCGAAGTACTGGGCCACCTGCTTCTGCGAGGACTGCGGCTCGGCGATGCCCTGGCTGTCGCGGACCGGCAAGGCCTGGATCGTGCCTGCGGGCGGGCTCGACGAAGCCCCCGAGATCCGGCCGCGCAAGGGCATCTTCTTCGGCAGCAAGGCCGAGTGGTACACGCACGCCGACGCGCTGGCGCTGTTCGAGGAATACCCGCCGCGCGAGAAGTAGCTACTTCGCGGTGATCGGCAGGGCCTCGAGGGCATCGGCGAAGTCAAGGATCTCGGGGCCGGTGCCGAGCCAGGCGCCGGCCAGCGTGTGCAGCTGCCCGCGACCTGGCGCGGTGAGCGGATCGAGGGCCTCGAACCCGGACTTCGCTTCGGCGATGACGGCGTCGTCGGCACTCTCGGGTACGAGGAGCACGATGGCGTCGGGGTCGAGCTCGAGCAGGCGCTCCAGCGACAGGGTCGGCGGACCCTCCACATCCTCGGCGACGGCATTGGCGTAGCCGGCGGCTTCGAGCGCCGAGCCGTGCAGGCTGTTGCGCTTGAGGAACCACACGGGACCGCCGTTCTCCAGGCTCAGCACGAGCAGCACCCGGGGCGCGTCGGCCGGGGCGGGCGTGCCGAGGCGGGTCTCGAAGCGCTTGGCCAGGGTCTCGGCTTCGGCCTCGTGGCCGCTGAGCTCGCCCAGGCGACGGATCGAGGTGGCCGTCTCGTCCAGGGTGAGCCAGGGAAGCACCTCGTGGGCACCGAGCTTGGCGAGCTGGTCGACCCGGGCGCCGGCACTGCCCTCGACGAGGATGCGCGCGGGATGCAGGCCGACGATGGCCTCGAGGTTCGGCGTGAGCGACGTGCCGACCGCGGGGACCTCGGCGACAGCGGGGTTTCCGCAGTAGTCACTGCGCCCGACGAGCTGGTCCGTGGCGCCGATGGCGACGAGGGTGTCGGTGATCGACGGGTGCAGGCTGACGAGCCCGTGGCCCGGCTCGTCGCGCGGACCGTCGGGCAGGGCGCTGAGCCCCACGCCGATGGCGACGAGGGTGGCGACGAGCACGGCGATCAGCGAGCGGGCGTTCATGCCGCCGCGGATAACCCGGCGGGCCCGGGAGGCGGACCCCGGCCTCCGATCCTGCTAGGCTCCGGCTCGGAGGCCTCTCTGCGTCAGCTGCTCCTGCTCTTCACCCTGTTCCTCGCGACGGGTTGCGTCTACAAGGTGGGCGGCAACCTGACGGCTGGCATCCTCGACGAAGCCAGCGGGGACGGGCGCTCGGACGGTGTCAATGGCGCGACCCGCCGGCTGCTCGAGGAGCAGCTCATCCGCGAGCTCGGCAAGCAGCTCGGGGATGGGCTCGTCGCCGGCGCGACGTCCGAGGACGAGCAGCGTCGACTCGAGGCCACGGTGGACGCGGTGATCGCGGTGGCCGCGGCCCGCGCCGGACAGGGGCTGCGCGACGACGTGGGGCCCGAGCTGCGCGCGATGGTCCGCCGGGATCTGGCTCAGGCACTCGCCGAGGGCATCCGCGAGGACGTGACGGGCCCGGTCGAGGACCTCGTCGACAAGATCGTGCGCCGCGCTGCGCTCTCCGCCGAGCAGCGGCTCCGGGACCCGGCGATCACCGTGGCCCTGGCCGACATGCTGCGCGACTCGGTGTACCTCGCGCTTCGCGAGGGTCGGCCCGGTACGCCGGGTGTGGGCGAGACCCTGCACGAGACCCTGGACATGGACGTGCTCGCACCGGTCGAGACCTCGATTGGTGGGCTTGCCGCGGAGCTCGCCGACCGCGTCGACGAGAGTGCGCAGCGCACCGAGAACGTGCTCAAGAGCGTCATCGGCGGTCTGCTCGTGCTGCTCGCGGGCATCGGCGTGCTGTACATCGTGAACCAGCAGCAGCTGTCGCGTCAGCGCGAGAGCGCCCGCATGGCCGAGCGCGAGATGCACTCGTTCCGCGAGGCCCTGAACCTCCTCGACGAGGAGACCCGGCAGCGCGTTCTCTCCGGGCAGACCAAGGTCGAGCCGCGCTCCTCGGACTACGAGCGATGACCGAAGCCCAGCGAGACGCCGGCCTCCGCGCGGTGGCCGAGACCCTCGATCGCATCGACGTGGACGTGTACGCCGACGCGGGTCGCGACCCGCTCGCGCCCATCCTCGGTGCCGGAGACCCGGCGGCATCCGTGTGCATCTTCGGGCGCGACCCCGGCCGGGACGAGGTGAAGCACGCCATGCCGTTCATCGGCGCCGGCGGCCAGAAGGTGCGCGATGGGCTGCATCGGCGAC
Organism: Deltaproteobacteria bacterium; assembly: GCA_006226595.1. Lineage (GTDB taxonomy): Bacteria > Myxococcota_A > UBA796 > UBA796 > M1803. The sequence goes on along the minus strand of SBGP01000092.1, from coordinate 256,337 downwards.
TGCACGGTGCGGATTGCCCGGACTTCGCGGCGTCGGTGGCCGTGGGCGACGCGGTGTTCTGGGCGAACACGGTGCCGTACAAGCCCATCGGCAACAAGGTGTGGTCGGTGAAGACTCGCCGCGCCTGCCAGCCCTACGTCGCCGACCTGCTCGTGAACCACTTCGCGGGCGATCACGTGCTCACCCTGGGTCGGGTCGCGTTCGATTGGTTCGGGCTCGCCGACAAGGCCACGCGCGACGCGCTCAAGGCCTTCTGGGAGCGAGAAGACCGCTTCGAGGCGTCCATCGAGGTCGAGGTCGGCGCCGCGGACCGTCGACGTACCCTGACCCTGCATCCGCTGCCGCATCCGAGCCCGCTCAACGCGACCTGGTACGGCCGCTTTCCCGGGCTGCTCGACGCGCGACTCGCCGCGCTGCTGTGATCCGCCGGCCTCGGACGAACGCCGGTCATTGCCGCCCGCGTCTCTGCGTGTGAAGGCTGGGCATGATCATCCTCCTCGCTTCGGCCGCGCTCGGTGGTGACTGCACCGAGATTGCCATCCACGACGTCCTCTCGGTCCCGCCGCCGGCGGTGATCGTGCTCGGCGAGCGCCACGGTACCCAGCCCGATCTCGCCCGCGCAACGCGCATCGTGCGCAACCTGCACGAGCGCGCGCCGGTGACCCTCGCGCTCGAGGCGGTCCACGAGGACTACCAGGCCCAGCTCGATGCGTTCGCCGAGGGCAACATCGAGTACGACGCGCTGCCGGAGGCGCTGAACTGGGAGGAGGCCTGGGGCTTCGACTACGAGCCCTACGCACGGCTGGTCACCGCCTCGACCACCGAGGTCCGCGTGCTCGCCGCCGGCACCACGCTCGGCAAGGCCCCCGAGGATGCGCGCTACCCCATCCCCAGCGGCTACATCTCGGTGCTCCGCGACGCGATGTCCGGCCACGAGATGCCGCTCGACATGGAGGAGCGCTTCGTGCGGTCCATGGCGTGGCGCGACTACAAGATCGCCTCGCTCGCCACCGGTCCCTGGGATCAGCAGGGCTACCTCGTCATCGTCACCGGCCGCGGTCACGTCGAGGGCGGCAAGGGCGTGAACTGGCAGGCGGAGCAGGTCGTCGACGTGCCCGTGCACAGCTTCGTACTCGCCTACGGCAAGCAGCCGCCGTGCTACGCCGGCGACCAGGTGTGGAAGCCGGGCCTGTTCGAGCGCCGGGTCAAGTAGCTACTCGAAGCACACGCCGGGAAGCTCGCCGCACAGGCCCTGGTCGGTGCAGCTGCCGCTGACGCACTCGTTGGGCGCGGTGCACGCGGTGCCATCCGGGAGCAGCGCCGCGCACACGCCGTCGTCGCACCACCCCGTCGCGCACGGCAGGCTCGTGCTGCACGCCTCGCCCTGGAGTGGGGTCTGCACGCACACGCTGTCGATGCACGCCGCGCGGTAGGGGCACCGCCGGTCCGCGTCGCAGGTGTCGCCGACGCCGACGACACTCCACGTCGGGGTGGGCGAGGGCTCGCCGTCGTCCGGCGTGCAGCTGCCGCACAGATCGGGGCCGATGGTGCACTCGGTGCCCGTGGCGCACACGAAGGACTCGATGCCCAGCCCGCACGCGCCGCCCTCGGGGACCTGCCCGACCCACATCTGGTCGCAGGCGCCCTCGAGATCGTAGTGCTGGTCCGCGCAGGTCACGGTCGACAGGTGCTCGAGGCACGCGTCGATGCCGTCTTCGGAGAGCGTGAGCATGCCCTGGGCCTCGAGCGCGACGTAGTGGGGCTCGTAGGTGCTGTTGCACGACTCGAGGAACACCGACCGACACTCGTCGAGGTCGGCCACCGCCATGCGATCGCAGCGCAGGTAGTACTCGCAGAACATGTCGACGGTGTGCTCGCAGTAGTCCTCGGCGGTCGGCGGCGGCGGTGGCTTGCACGCGGAGAGGACGAGGAACAGGGCGATGGCACGGGTCATTCGAGAACCTCGGGAGGCGAGCGCGACGGTCGGTGACAGCGAAGCCGGCGGAAGGACGCTACATCCACAGGCCACGGAGGCATCATGCGCAGTGTGTTCCTGCTCCTCGCGTTGGCGGGCTGCAAGTCCGAACCGACCGAAGACGCGTTCGACCCCTACGACGTCGAGATCGGGCCGTACTCGGTGGATGTGCGCTGGACCAGCTACGGCATCCCGCACATCGACGCCGAGGACTACGGCAGCGCCGGCTACGGCATGGGCTACGCCTTCGCGCGGGACAACGCGTGCATCCTCGCCGACCAGGTGATCAAGGTGCGCAGCGAGCGCAGCAAGTGGTTCGGCCCCGGTGAGGGAGACGCGAACCTCGACAGCGACTTCGGGTGGCTGCACCTCGGGGTGATCCGCCAGGCCGAGCAGGGCTTCCGCACGCTCGACCAGGACCTCCAGGACGCGATCATCGGCTACGCCGCCGGCTACAACGCATACGTCGCCGAGGTCGGCGTCGATGCGCTGAGCCCCGAGTGTGCCGGCGCCGAGTGGTTCCCGACCGTGAATCACATCGACCTGCTCGCGTACTACCTGCACATGGGCCAGTTCGCGTCCGGGTACGTGTTCGTCGACGTCATCGGCAACGCCGAGCCCCCGAGTGGCGCCCGCCGTGCGCCGCCGCCGATCGAGCGGCTCGAGCAACTGCGCGACCCGAAGCTCGGCAGCAACGGCTGGGCCATCGGCCGAGACAAGAGCGCCGATGGGCGCGGCATGCTGCTCTCCAACACCCACTTCCCGTCCCAGGGGGAGCGCCGCTGGCACGAGTCGCACCTGCGCATCGGTGACGAGCTCGACGTGTACGGCGTGTCACTCATGGGCGTGCCCGTGATCAACATGGGCTTCAACCAGCACGTGGCGTGGACGCACACGGTGTCCTTCGCGCCGCGGTTCACCGTGTATCAGCTCGAGCTCGTCGAGGACGACCCGACCACCTACCTCTACGACGGCGAGGAGGAGGCGATGATCGCCTCGCTGTACCGCATCGAGGTCAAGGGCGACGACGGCGAGATCACCGAGGTCGACCGCACGCTGTACTCGAGCCGCTTCGGGCCGATCGTGAACATGCCGGTCGTCGGATGGACGCCGCTCAACGCGTTCAGCTACCGCGACGTGAACCACAACAACCTCGGCATCGGTCAGACCTGGCGGGCGATGAACGCCGCCACCGACCTCGAGTCGTTCAAGGCGGCGAACCGCGACTACCAGGGTATTCCGTGGGTGCACACGCTGTACGCGGACGACGAGGGCAACGCCTGGTACGCCGATGCGTCGGTGGTGCCGAACCTCAGCCCGGAGGCGTTCGCGGCTCGCGAGGCCTATGCCGACCGCTCGCCCTTCGTGAACCTGTTCGGCGACTACGGCGTGTGGGTGTTCGAGGGGGCGGATCCGGTGAACGCCTGGATCGAGGACGAGCGCGCCGTGCGCCCCGGCGCGATTCCGTTCGATGATGGTCCGCAGCTGCTGCGCAGCGACTTCGTCAGCAACGCCAACGAGAACCACTGGCTGTCGAACCCGTACGAGCCACTCACCGGCTTCTCGCCGCTGTACGGGGACACCGGCCTGCGCCGGACTCCGCGCACCAAGATGAACAACCGCTACCTCATGGAGGAGGGCGAGGGCTCGGCCGCCGGTGCGGATGGCAAGTTCTCCCTCGACGAGCTCGCGACGGCGGCGCTCAGCGTGCGCGGCTCGGTCGCCGAGGACCTGCGTGCGCAGGTGGTGACGCGGTGCACCGGCGCGGGCACGGTGCGCGTGGATGGGCAGGACGTCGACCTCGGCGAGGCGTGCGGCGTGCTCGCGGCGTGGGACAACACCTCGCGTAGCGAGAGCGTGGGCGCGGCCCTGTGGCGCGAGTTCCTGCTCGGTGGTGTGTTCGACTCCGAGGAGCTCGGCACGCGCGGCACCCTGTACGGCGATGGCTTCGACGTCAACGACCCGATCTACACGCCGTCCACCCTCGCGGACGCGCCGACGAGCGGGGAGGACCCGATCCTCCAGGCCCTCGGTCGTGCGGTGTTGCTGCTCGGCGAGGCTGGCGTCGCCATCGACGCGCCCCTCGGCGAGGTGCAGGTGCAGGTGCGCGGTGGCAACGAGTACCCGGTCCCGGGCGGCCAGTACGCCGAGGGCGTGATCTCGGTGGCGACCTACGACGGCCGCGACGCGAACTCGACACTCTACCCCGTGGTCACGCACGACGACTCGATCAACGAGTGGACCGGGCTCGGCCCCGGTGGCTACGTCGTCAGCGGCGGCAACTCGTGGGTCATGGCCATGGGCTTCGGCGACGACGGCCCGGAGGCGCGTGCCGTCATGGTCTACAGCCAGGCCAGCGACGCGAACTCGCCGCACGTCGCGGACCAGTCCACGCTGTACTCGGAGGGCCGCATGCGCCCCATCGCGTACCGCGAGGCGGACGTGGCCGCGGATACGCAGGAGCAGCGGTCGCTCAGCTACCCGTAGGCGCTACGCGTCCTTCTGCTTCGACATCCAGCCCTCGGGCAGCGCGAGCACGCTGCACGGGGCGTTGCGGACGACGCGCTCGCTCACGCGACCGATGAGCATGCCGGGGCCCAGGCCTCGGCCACCGAGCGCGAAGCACACGAGGTCGGCGTCGCTCTCGCGGGCCTCGTCGATGATGCTGTCGGCGGCGGGCTTCACCTCGAGGTTCGCAAGCAGCTTGCGCACGATCGGCTTCTTGCCCTCGGGCACCTCGATCTCGGCGACGTGGGACTCGAACTCTTCGCGGGCGGCGGCCTCGATGTCGCGACGCAGCTTGAGCACGTCGCCGCTGTACGCGTTCATCACGCTCGGCAGCGCGACCATGTACAGGGCCTTCACCTCGCCCTCGCCGTCGACGCGCTCGAGCGCCGTGCGCAGTGCGAAGGCGCCGCTGGGACCGAGGCCGGTCGGGGTGACGATGCGCTCGATCTTCTTCGGCGCCTTGGGGCCGGCGACGAACACCGGAACGGGGGACACGCGCAGCAGCCGGTCACTGGTGCTGCCCATCACCATCTTCGCGGCGCTGGGGGTGTGCATGCCGGTGACGATGAGGTCCGCGCCCTGCTCTTCGACGGCGGCGAGGATCTCGACGGACGGCTTGCCACTGCGGACCTCGCTCGTGACCTCGATGCCCCCGTCGATCAGCGCGCTGGCGCTGACCAGACGCTCGCGGGCGCCCTCGCGGAGGTTGCGGAGGTAGTCCTCGAGTGCGCCGGTGTCCATGACCTTTCGGGTGAGCCAGTGCGGGCCCTCGATCACGTTGACGAGGTGCAGGCGAGCCCCGTGAGCCGCCGCGCGCTGGCCGGCGTGACGCACGGTGTTCTCCCAGTTCGCCTCCTGGAAGTTGACGGCGGCGAGCACAACGGAAACGGGGAGGTACATCGGCACTCCTTGGCCACCTGGGGCGGCGTGAAGCGCCGGTTTACCTTCCCTTGACGCCATTGTCCAGGGGCGTTGTCCGGGGTGCGAAGACCGACGGTCGTCGTTTAGCCGTCTGCGGGCTCTGCACGGGCCTTTCGGCCACCCGGGTCCTGCTCGAGCAGGTCGCGGGCCACGGCGTCTTCGGGTCGCTCGCGACCCCAGCGTACGGGCTTGACCACCGAGGTCTCGGTGCCGCGCACGATGCGCCGGATGTTCGACGCGTGGGTCAGGGCCACGGACACCCCGAGAAGCACGACCAGGGGCAGGTGGTTGGGCTCGATGAGCGCGGTCGCGGTCACCACGCCGAGCACGCCGAGCAGCGCCGCTACGCTCGAACGTCCGGTTCCCATCAGGGTCGCGAGCCACACCAGCGCGGCAATCAGCGTGGGTACGGGCATCACGCCGAGCAATCCGCCCGCACCTGTCGCCACGCCCTTTCCGCCTCGCCACTCGAGGTAGGCGGGAAAGCAGTGGGCGAAGAACGCCGTCATCACCACCGCGGACTGCAGCCAGATGGTGGCGTCGGGGAAGAACACCCGCAGCAGCAGCACGGGCAGCAGGCCCTTGGCCATGTCGAGCAGAAGCACTGGCGCCGCGAGTCGCCACGAGTACACGCGGGCGACGTTGGTCGCGCCCACGTTGCCGCTGCCGGACATGCGGATGTCCACGTCACCGCCGTACAGCGTGGTGACCACCAGGCCGAACGGCACCGCCGCCACCAGGTAGACCAGCGTGAGGTAGGCGAGGATGGCGGGCACTAGGGCACCTCGGGGCGCGTCACTTCTCGAGCTTGCTCTCGTCGAGGTCCTGCTGACCGTCGCGGCTGTACTCACACGCGAGGTCCGGGTCGTCGATGAGCATCTGCAGGTGCTTGAGGTCGATGCGGTCTGTGTTCGAGCGCGGGGTGAAGCTCTGCGCTTCCTTGAGCGTCGCGAGGCCGGAGGCGACCATGGCCTCGTCCTTCTTCTTCTGCCCGAAGCAGATCTGCGATACGCCGTACTCCTTGTACCCGCGGATCAGCTTGGGCCCGCAGGTGACGGCCGCCTTGCCGTGATCGACGGACTTCTGCAGGTCACCGCGGGTGCCGGCGATCACGCCGATGATCCACCAGTCGGGGACGAGGCGGTAGAAGATGGCCAGCGCCTGGTGCGCGTCGCAGGGCACGTACTCCTTGTTGCCGATCGCCGCGTACTCCATGCCGGACTTGGTCGTCGCGACCCAGGCCTGCTCGACGGTCTTCGCGCGGAACAGCGAGGAGAGCACGCCCTTGGTGGTGCCGAGGCGGCCGTGGCCGATGCCCTGGGCAAACAGCAGGTGCGGGTTCTTCGGATCGAGCTTGAGCCCGGCCTCGGCGATGTCGACCATCTCCTGGTAGTGGGCGACCTTGTCGATCGACGTGTCGTCGCGCTCGAAGCGCTCGCCAATCTCGTAGATGAACCGGGCCGCCATCCAGTAGGGCACGACGTCGTCGGGGTTCGCCGCCATGCGCTTGCGGGCCTCGGCGAGGCCCTCCTCGTTCTTCTCCTGGAAGTACAGGATCTCGAGGTCGTAGTGCGGCGAGTCCACGGTGACGCGGCCCTCGAAGGCCGGGGCCCACGGCGCGAGCTCTTCGGGGGTCGGCGGACCGGCGGGCTCGGCGGGAGCGGGTTCTTCGGGGGTCTCGGCCTCGGTGACCGCGCCCGCTGCCGTGTCCTCGGGAGAGGGGTCGGCGGGGGCCTCGGGGTTGGCGAGAGCGAGGGACAGTGCGAGCAGGGTCGTGAGCATGGCGGGCACCATATCGCGGCGTTGGCACGGTGGAAACGCGGAATGCGCGGAGGATGTTCCACGCGCTCCGAGGACGGGAGGTTGGGGGACCTCAGCCGTCGACGGGCTGCACCATACGCTGGATGCCGGCCTGGTCGCCCAGCGCTTCGTACTGGCGACGGGCGAGGCGGCGGGCGCGACGGGCGCGAACCACGTCCCCAGCCCCGACGGCGACGTCGCCGGCCTTCTCGAGGGCCCACGCGAGGTCGCGCGCGACCATGCCGGTCTCGTCGAGCAGCTTGCGCAGGCGACCGATGGCGCGGTCCCAGTCGGCCCAGTCACCGGCGGCCGCGTAGGTCGGGAGCAGCAGGGCGTGAGCGGCGGCGACCAGTCCACCGCGGCCCTGACGCTGCAGGCGCGCCAGGGACTGCTCGACCACCTCGCGCGCTTCGCCCCAGGCCCCGCGGGCCAGGCGCACGAGGCCGAGGTTGAGCATCGGCACGGTGGCCTGCCCACCCCCAATCGACTCGAACAGGCGGATCGAGCGAGTGTAGCCCGCCTCAGCGGTCTCGAGGTCGCCGCGCTTTCGGGCGATCTCCGCGAGGCCGTTCACGGTGTGGGCGATGCCCAGCCGCAGTCCTCGCGACTCGTAGACGGGCAGGGCCTGGGCGAACAGCGGCTCGGCGGTGTCGTAGTCCCCGCGCCGCAGGTAGTGGTTGCCACGGTCGCGCTGGCAGTCGGCCCAGCCGACCTCGTCGCCCATGGCCTTGCACACCTCGGCGCCCTCGCGGTGGTAGGCCTCCTGGGCCTCGAAGTCGCGAGCCTCGCCCGCGGCGGCGGCGGCAATGTACAGCGCGTTCGACAGGGTCGGGTGGTCTGGGCGGCAGCGTCGGATCACTTCTTCGGCGAGGCTGCGGCCCTCTTCGACGCGATCGGTGTGCAGGCGCACCGTGGCGAGCTCGAGCATCGCGTCGACCTCGCGATCGGGCCACCCGTGGCGCATGCAGTCCTCGCGCAACGCCTGGGCCCGGGCGGCGGCTCCTCGGTAGTCGCCCTGCAGGCGGTGGAGCACGGTCGCGCGGAGGGCCAGCTCTCCGCGGTGCGGGTCGGATGCGGCCACGTGGGCCTCGTCGAGGGCCTGCTCCAGGCGGTGCACGAGGGCGAGGGCGGAGCGGTAGTTCGTTCGGTGGCGGCGCTCTTCGACGGCTTCGAGGAGAGGCGGAAGCGCCGTCGCGAGGTCGCCGGCCTCCAGCGCGTGCAGGCCGATGCGCTCGGCGAGCTCGCCGGTGGGGTTCGCGGACCGGGTGCGCAGCATCTTCGCCGCCGCCTTGTGGTGGCTCTGGTAGCGGCCCTCCTCCCGGCAGATGCGCACGACCGCCTCGCGGAACAGCGAGTGGGTGAAGGCGAGCGAGCCGCCGTCTTCTCGGGCCAGGCGTCGGTTGATCAGCCTCCGCCGCAGCACGTCGCGTGCGGTCTCGCTGGCGAGCTCGTCGTCGGGGTCGAGGTCGGTGCGACACACCGTGGCCCACTCCTCGGAGTCGACCACCGCGCCGAGCACCACTGCGCGTTCGAGCGTGCATCGCGCGACGCCGGGCAGTCCGTCGAGCACCTCGTCGGCCTGGCGTGCCCAGGTCGCGTGCAGGTCGTCGGGAAGCTCGGGTTGTGCGCCGCCGCGCAGCTGAAGTCCGCGTGCCGAGGGCACGAGCAGCCCGCGCCGCACCCACTCGTCGACGAGCTGGATCACGAACAGGGGGCTGCCCTCGGTGAGCTGCTCGATGCGCGCCACCAGAGACTCGTCGAGATCGAGCAGGTGCCGGATGAGCTGGACGTGCGCGGTCTGGGGCAGGGGGCCGACGACCATCCGCGGGGCGCCGAGCTCGGCGAGCAGCTCGGCCTCCACCGGTCGCATCGCCAGGGCCTCTGAGCGCGCGGTGAGCAGCGCCAACAGTGGGAAGGGACGGTCGACGGTCTGGATCAGGAGTTCCCGCGTGAGCGAGATCGCCTCGTCGCTCCACTGGACGTCCTCGAGCACGAGGAGCACGGGCTGGCCGCGGCCGTGACGGCGCAGGGCCTCGACGATGGCCGAGCGGCGCTCCCGAGCGCGCAGTCGTCGCTCCAGGGCGCTGACCTCGACCTCGTTCTCGTCGGCGAGCACGCGGGCCAGCGCATCGAGCTCTTCGGGCGGCGTGGTGGTCGCCAGCCGCTCGCGCAGGGCCTCGCCCCGGAGGCCCTCGACCCGCAGCGCGCGCGCGAGGGCGCGCCTGAGGCCCGCATCGGGGGACTCGCCTTCGCCCTGGACGGCGCGCACGACGTGAGCGCCGCCGACCTCGTGGGCGCGCTGGGTCAGCCAGCGGCTGATCGCGGACTTGCCCATGCCACTGGGGCCTTCGAGGACGAGCGCGCGCACCTCTCCCGACTCGTGGACCTCCCCCAGGGTCGACCACAGCTGGTCGCGCTCTGCCTCGCGGCCGATCAGCGGGATGGCGCGCAGACCCCACAGGCTCAGGCCGGCGCCGACCAGCGCGGGGGCCGGCGGTGGCGGGGAGGGGGAGCGCCAGTCCGGCGGAAAGCCGATGCGGCTTGCGGGAAGTGCCTGCCCCTCGCCGTAGGAAGGGACGACCGGCCCGGCGAGCTCGGCGAGGGCGTCGATCTCGAGGGTCGTGCCGCCGGGGATCACGAGTCGTCCGCTCATCGTGGGTGTGTTCGCGACGAGCTTGGGGCGGGGAGGCGGGTCGTGGAGCACGCGCAGTGCCTGGGCGGCCTCGGCGGCACGGGGGAAGCGGTCGGCCGGGTCCTTGGCCATCAGGCAGGTGACCCATGCGGCAAAGCCCGAGCCCACGGGCATGCGGGGCGCCAGCGGAGGAGGCTGCTCGTGGCACTGTGCTGCCGCCAGCGCATCCCCGCGAAGACCCGCGAACGGCAGTCGGCCCGCGGCCAGGCGGTACGCGAGGCAGCCCAGCGCGTACAGGTCGGTCCACGGCCCCTGAGCGCGCCAGTCCCCGCGGACCTGCTCGGGCGCCATGAAGTGCAGGGTGCCGGCTCGCTCGGTCGCGCGTCGACCGCGTGTCCAGTTCACGGCGTGGGCGATGCCCCAGTCGGTGAGCTTGATGCCCGGACGCAGGTCGTCGGCGGTACACAGCAGCACGTTGCCGGGCTTGATGTCGCGGTGCACCACGCCGCGTGCATGCGCGTGGGCCAGCGCATCGAGCATCGCGAGCAGCACCGAGCGCAGCTCCGGCCACGGCAGGGAGCGGCCCAGCTCGCCGAGGGTGCCGGCCGAGGCGTACTCCATGACCAGGTAGGGCGAGCCCACCGCCAGTCGGCCCTGTGACGCCTCGCTGGCTTCGGGGGTGATCGTGTCATGGTCGAGGACCATGACGATGCCCGGGTGGTCGAGGCGCGCCACCGCGCGCACCTCGTTGCGGAACTGCTCGAGCAGGTCCCGGCGACGCCATGCGTGAGGGGCGAGGACCTTCACGGCGACGGGTACGCGGTGCTCCGTGTGGACGCCTCGCCACACCACGCCCATGCCGCCCTCGGCGAGGGGGCCGTGAAGCGTGAACGCGCCGAGGGAAACCGGGGCCATGTTCACAGGGTAGCGCGACCCGCGGCGGGATACGCTGTCTCGCGATGCCAGAGCTCTACTTCCCGACGCCGACCCTAGGTGGCAAGCAGTTCTGGGCCGATCTGATGGTCCGGGGCGGATACCGCATTCAAGAGAATGTGTACACGGGGCGCTGTCGCCTGCTCGGCACGATGGACGAGGCGCTCGCTTTCGGTTCCTACGAGGAGTGCGAGGCTGCGTTCGCGAAGCGTGCGGCGCATCTTGACCTCACGCCGAACAGTGAGCACCTGGTGCTCACCCTGCACGGGCTGTTTCGAGCCAAGGACGCGATGCTCCCCATGCTCCGTGCCCTGCGCAAGGACGGTTTCGAGGCCGAGACGGTCAACTACCCCAGCACGCGGCGCACGCTGGAGCAGCATGCCGAGCAGCTCGAGCACCTGCTCGACCGGGTCGAGGGCGTGAGCAAGGTCTCCTTCGTCACCCACTCGATGGGCGGCGTGGTCGCCCGCGTGCTGCTCGCGCGCAATGGTGCGTGGCGAAAGCGGCTCGAGGTCGGTCGGCTGGTGATGATCGCCACGCCGAACAAGGGAGCGGAGCTCGTCGATCTGCTGGGCAAGACCTGGGCCTTCCAGGCGATTGCCGGCCCTGGCGGTACGGCGCTGGATAGCGAGCGGCTGCCGACCATCCCGGTCCCCGACGTGCCCTTCGGCACCGTGACCGGCGTGCGCGGGGACGGCGCGGGCTACAACCCGCTCATCGACGGCGAGGACGACATGACCGTGAGCATGGAGTCGACCTTCCTCGATGGGGCCGAGGACGAGCTCATCGTGCGGGCCATCCACACGTTCATCATGCAGCATCCGCTCGTGGTGCGCTCGACCGTGCGCTACCTGCGGACCGGGCGTTTCACTGCGTGAGCAGGAAGTAGCCGGCGACGGCGACGAACGCGGCGGCGACCATGGGCGCGGCGTACTCGAGCCACACCGGCAGCGGCTCTGGCTTCACCACCCTCGGGCGTCGCAGGTTCAGGGTCGGGGCCTGCGGCGTCGCGTCGCGCTCGGAGCCGGCGGCCACGGCCTCGAGCTGCGCGCGCACGGACTGGAAGTCGTCCGGGCGTGACAGTGGATCGGGGTGCATCAGCCAGCGGATCAGCGTGCGTGCGCCCTTGTCGAGCCGCTCGTGGTTCGCGGCGCGAGAGGGCGAGGCGCCAGTCAGCGCGTAGCGGAACAGGGCGCCGATCTGCCACATGTCGGTCTGGGCACCGCTGTGTCGGCCAGAGAGCTGCTCGGGCGCGAGCCACGCGGACCGCTCCGGGTCGCTCAGCGCCAGCGTGGTCACGTCGCGGCGCAGGGGCCCGAGGGTGCCGTAGTCGGAGAGGCGCACGCGCACGGAGGGCTGCGTCTCGATGAACACGTTGCACGGCGACAGACCGAGGTGAGAGCCATGTGGGCTGCACTGGTCGAGGATGTCCACGACCTGCACGAGCAGGTCGGCGGCCGAGGCGGTCGTCATCACGCTCTCCTCGATCACCGAGCGCAGGCTCGGAGCCTGGATGAGCTCGACGAGCTGCCACGCGCCGATCACGTCTTCGTGGGCCACCGCTCCCACGTCCCGGACCGTCGCCACTCCAGGGTGCCGCAGGGCCAGGGCTGCGCGCCAGGCCTGGAGTACGGCACCGGTGCGACCCCGACGTGCGGAGAGCGAGCACACCTCGGGCTTGAGGATGCGCAGCAGGTGCTCTCCACCGGTCGAGTCGCGCACGATGAAGCTGTTGCACAGCCACCCGGCGCGTCGACGTGCGACGACTTCGAAGCGCCGCGCCAGAATGGGCGGCAGCTCCTCCGGTGCATCGACATCGGGAGAAAGACTCATGATGCTCGAATCATAGGGGCAGTCCCCAGGGCCCGGTGGGGGCGTCCCCATGGTTCCGCTGCAATGCGGGATTCCGCGCGATCCACTCTTTGGCCGTGGAGGCATTCCTGCGGGGCAACGTAGCTTTTCGGCGAAAAGCTCCTAAAGATGCAAGGGCTCGGCCCGAGTGGCCGAAAAGCCTTTGCAAATGCCTAGAATCGCGCGGACAGCGTCAGCCCTTGCTGGCGGTGGCTGACGGCGGGAAGCACGGCGACCTCGAGTGCCCGGCGACGGGGAGCGAAGGCCGAGGTCTCGGCTTCCTCCTTCTTCTTGCCGAACATGACGGCGCCGAAGGCGGTGAACGGCATCGCCACGGTCGTCGTGAGCAGGCCGATGATCCACGCGGTGGCGAAGCGGTTGTCCTGGAAGTTCTCGTACAGCGCCGGGGTGACGAACACGAGGCCGCCGCCGACCAGGCTCATCAGGCCGGTGTAGGTCCACACCTTGGCGCCGACGGGGCTGCCCATGACCAGGTGCGCGATGCTCGCCCCGCCCCAGCCGCCGAGCGCGAAGCCCGTGGGCCCGCCGATCAGGAAGGCCTCCGCGTCGTCGGCGTTGCGCTGGTAGGGGTCGTAGGCGCTGTAGGCGCCGATGCCGATGATGCCGCCGGCCAGGCCACCGCCGTACGCGGCGGCGAGGGTGATCACGGCCTGGCCCACGTGCTTCGGGGCGGCTTCGGCGGCGGGGGCGGCGAAGGTGAGCGCGGCGGCCACGGCGAGGGTTCGCATGGGCGTCTCCTGGAGTGCGCTCACGGTAGCGGTGGAGACGGGCCGGTGGCTAGCCCCACGTGGTCCGATTCCCGTCTCGGGGGTGTCGGACCACGCCGCGTCGGGGGTCGTCTCGTGCGGAGCGAGGAGGGGACTACTCGTCGCCCTCGTCTCCCTCGCTGCCGTCGCCATCCTGGTCGGGGGTCGGACCCCTGCGCTTCGGCGCCACGGGCTTGACCAGCTCTTCGACGTGCTCATCGGCGTGCTCTTCCTTGGCGGCCGCGGCGCGCTGTGCCTCGACCACGTCCCAGGGAACCCACTTCGCGTCGACCTTCGGCTTGCGGTCGTTCGGGCTCCGCGCGGAGAACACGACCTCCACCGCCGGATCGTCGACCCGGGCATCGAGGTACTGCGACACCGTGGACAGGCCGTGGCCGACGTAGTCGATGCGCACCTTGTTCTCGGCGAGCTGGTACTTGATGCCGCCGTGGATCAGCTCGGGGTGGGCCGCGAAGTAGCTGTCGAGCTCGTCGTACTGCATCACCCGCATGAAGCGCAGCGCCTCGCGGGTCGACATGTCGTACTTCTCCTTCACCTCGGGCTTGTACTGCGCGGCGATGGAGTAGGCGGCGGCGGTCCCCTCGGAGTAGCAGAAGGTCTGCATCGCGGGCAGCTCGTTCGGCAGCTTGTAGTAGCCGCCGACGTAGTCGGGCCACGGGGACCGGTCGCCGGTCCACTGGTAGTTGTCGATCATCCAGTCCGCGACTTCGAGGCCGAACTTCGCCGCGCGCTCGTTGCCGGTGAGCTTGTAGTACTGCTTGTTCGCCATGACGGACCACGGGCCGAACTGCACCAGATCGAGCCGGTCGGTGTTCGTGTAGGTGGCGTGCGGCCAGCGGCCCTCGGGGCGCTTGCGGACCTCGCGGCTGCGGAACCAGGGCTCGTAGAAGTCGAGGAACTTCTCGTGTCCCTCGAGCCACTTCGGGTCGTCGAAGTACTCGGCGACCATGCCCAGTGCGAGCGCGGCCTCACCGGGGACGATGTCGTTCTTCTGCCGGGCGTAGGAGTGGTTCGGCGGCACGAAGTACGCGTGGAAGCGGCCCTCTTCGTCGCGCATGGACTGGACGAAGCGCGCCATCTGCTTGATGCGCTCGTCCTCGGCCTTGCTGCCGGTCGCCTTGGCCCACTCGACCCAGCCGAGCAGCGCGACGGCCACGGTGCCGAGCTTCTGGTTCGCCTGCTTGCCCCGGACTTCCATGTCCGTGAACGGGTAGCGGAACAGCATCGTGCCGTCGGGCGGGTGCGGCAGCGTGGCGTGCTTCGGGTCGTCGGAAGTGACCTCGTAGCGCAGCAGCCAGTCCATGTTCATGCGCGCGTGCTCGAGGTAGCGCGGATCCGGGTTGTAGCGCCACGTGTCCGACAGGTCGCGGGTCGCGAGGATGTGGCGCACCTCGTTGTAGTCGGTCGAGGAGCGGTTCTGCGTCGGCCAGTACTTGTAGAGGGTGTAGCCGTCGGGCTCCATCGTGTCGGCCCACCAGTCGCCGCCGTCGATCAGCATCTGGCGCAGGCTGTCGTCGGTGACGTTCTCCATGGGCTCTTCGGGCACGGCCCGGAACAGGCGCACGGCATCGCCGCCGCCGCGCTTGCTCTCCATGAAGTGCTGGGTGCGGATCATCTGCAGCTTGGTGCGGGTGTCCTTCTCCCACGGGCGACGGTCGTTCCAGCCACCCTCGGCCACCGCCTCGCGCAGGAAGTGATCCGCGGACTTCTTCGAGCGCAGGATGTGCTCGGAGCCGGGCATCACCGTGAACTTCTCTTCGAGCTTCTCGCCGGGCTTCGGATCGCGCTGCGAGAACATCACGCCGTCGACGCCCATCTCCCACAGGTCGAAGATCGCGTAGCGGCTGCGGGGCTCGACGTAGGCGACCTCCATGACCACCTGGATGTCGAAGCGCAGGTCGTCGAGGCGCTCCTCGAGGGTGCCGTGGCCGTAGATCTCGACGTTGCGCTCCCACTCGCGACGGAGCTTGGAGGCGAGATCGTCGAGTCCCTTCTCGAGATCGGAGCTGACCTCGTAGCGGCTCATCAGCGTGCCGCCCTGGAGGCGTGCGGAAGCGATGAGGCGCACCTGCTCGGGCGTCCAGGTCTGCTTCGGGACGGCGGTGCCGGCGAGGCGCGCGCGCAGGCCCTTGAGCAGGCGATCACCCGTCGAGGTCGGCACCTTCGCGGGGGTCGAGCGCACGGTGTAGAGGAAGGCCTCCTCGGTGACGTGGCGGAGCTGGAACCACTCGACGAAGTCGTGCTGCGCGAGGCGCGAGATCACCGTCTTGTTGCGGTCCACTGCGCCGGTGAGGTCACGGCCGACGACGATGCCGCGCACGCCGTCCTCGCGCAGCTTCGCGGCGAAGGCGGCCTCGTCCGTGCCGAGGGCGAGGTCCTTGTAGTCGCCGTCCATCGTGAACGTCATCGGCTCGACGCCGTCGATCGCGATGTCGCCGCCGAGCATGAACACCTTGCCGCGGCCGGTCCAGCTCTTGATTTCGTCGCTGGCCATGCGCGACATCGGCATGGTGCCGATCTGAGCGAGGCACGCCGCGACGCGATCCTCGACCTCGCCGGTCAGCTGCTGACAGGCGCGGATGCGGTCGGCCTTGACCACCGGGTTCTCGGGCTCGGGGCCGTCCACGGTGGTGTCCGTGCCGCTCCCCGTGAACGCGATCATGCCGCCGATGAGGGCGAGGGCGCCGATTCCGATCCAGAAGGCGTCGATCTTCATGCAGTCTCCGTCGGGGCGACGCTTATCCCGTTTCGCAGCGTTCGCAGGAAGATGCCTGCACCCCGTCGCGCTTGACAGCCCGGAACGTCGCGATAGACGGGCCCGGTAGCCCTGGGACCCTCCGCGTCCCACGCCCGAGGAAACGATGGCCAAGACCAGCATGATCAACCGCGAGAAGAAGCGCGAGCGTCTGGTGCGCAAGTACGCCGCCAAGCGCGCCGAGCTCAAGCAGATCGCGAAGGACCCGACCAAGACCCCCGAGGAGCGCCTCGCCGCCCAGCAGAAGCTGGCGAAGCTGCCGCGCAACTCTTCGCCGGTCCGCCTCACCACCCGTTGCGTGGTGTCGGGTCGTCCGCGCGCGGTGTACCGCAAGCTCGGTATCTCCCGCATCGCGCTGCGCGAGCTCGCGCACGAGGGCAAGCTCCCGGGCATCCACAAGTCCTCCTGGTAGGACTGCCCGGGCCGCGAGCCCATCGCATCTCGATGCAGACGAACCCCGGCCTCGGTCGGGGTTTTCGTCGTTGCGGTGCACGTTTCCACGAGCGGTCGCCCCTGGTAGGCTGCCGCGATGGACGCGCGCTCCCAGGCGGCCGTTGACCGCTTCGATCCCCGACCTACGCCGATTCGGCGGGGTCTCGCGTGGATGGTCGCCGCCAGCTCCCAGGCGCTGATGCGCGGCGCCAACCGGGTGACCCTGGTCGACGCCGAGCGCCTCGACGAGGCGCGTGCCACCGGTCGCGGCCTGCTCACCCTGTCGAACCACGTGAGCCTGTTCGACGATCCCTGGCTCACAGCCTGTCTCTCCGGCCCGCAGTGGGGCTCTCTGCGGTGGATCGGCGCGGACGCGATCAACTTCTTCGGCAGTCCGCTCAAGGCCGCCGTGTTCAACGCCGGCAAGTGCGTGCCCATCGTGCGCGGTGCGGGTCTCGACCAGCCCGGCATGCACTTCCTCGCCGAGCGGCTCGCGCAGGGCGAGTGGGTGCACTTCTTCCCGGAGGGCACCCGCACCCGCCGCGAGGACGGGGCCATGGAGCCGCTCAAGTCGGGCTTCGCGCACCTCGTGCGCGCGGCCAGGCCGCTGGTCCTGCCCTTCCACCACCAGGGCATGCGCGATGTGCTGCCGGTGGGCGCTCGCCTCCCGCGGGTGGGCCGCGAGGTGATCGTCCGCTTCGGCGAAGCGGTCGACACGGACGAGGGTCTCGCCGACCGCTCGGTCGAAGATCTGGTCGCCTGGGCCGAGGAGGTCTTCTCGTCACTGGCTCGCAAAAGCGCGGAAGCCGGCCCGGCGCCCGTGTAGACTGCGCCCATGGACCAAGCCCCGTACTTCCCTCCGGGTTCCTCGGAGGAGCTCGCGGCCTTCGAGGCCCTCCAGGCCCGTACCGGCGCGCTGTACCACGCGCTCTCCACGGACCCCCGCATCCCCCAGGACGTGGTGATCGTGCCGTCGCTCTCGCTCGACGCGCGTGAGCTGCAGAAGATCAGCGGCGTCTACCACTACGAAGAGCGCATGCTCGTGAACCTGATGCTCCTGCGTCAGCCCCGCACGCGCCTGATCTTCGTGACGAGCCAGCAGCTCGATCCGGTCGTCGTCGACTACTACCTGGCCCTGCTTCCCGGCGTGCCCAGCAGTCACGCGCGCTCGCGCCTCGTGATGCTCCACTGCAACGACGCCAGCTCCGTGCCGCTGTCGGACAAGATCCTCGCGCGGCCGCGGCTGCTCGAGCGCATCCGCCGGCAGATCCGCCATCCGGACCGCGCGCACCTCGTGTGCTTCAACAGCACCCACCGCGAGCGCTCCCTCGCCGTGCGCCTCGGGCTGCCGCTCAACTCCGTGGACCCCGCGCTCGCCGACCTCGGCACCAAGTCCGGCTGCCGCGAGGTGTTTCGCGAAGCGGGCATCGTCCTGCCCTTCGGCTTCGAGCGCCTGCACACGCACGACGAGATCTCCGAGGGCCTCGCCGAGATCAAGCGACACGACCCGGACGCGCGACGAGCGGTGGTCAAGCTCAACGACGGCTTCTCCGGCGAGGGCAACGCGGTCTTCCGCATGGATGACCTCGACGGCACCAGCTCGGTGCGCGACCTCGCGGCTCGCATCAAGGATCTGCTCCCCGAGCGGCTCAAGTTCGAGGCCCCCGCCGAGGACTGGGACAGCTTCCTCGCCAAGTACGAAGAGATGGGGGGCGTGGTCGAGGCCTGGGTCGAGGGCGACCAGAAGATGTCGCCGTCGGCGCAGTGCCGCGTGAACGCCATCGGCGAGCCCCAGGTGATCAGCACCCACGACCAGGTGCTCGGCGGACCGAGCGGCCAGGTGTTCCTCGGCTGCACCTTCCCCGCGGCGGACGGCTACCGCCTCGAGATCCAGGAGTCCGCGGCGCGCGTGGCCGAGGTCATGGCGGCCAAGGGCGTGATCGGGCGCTTCGGCATCGACTACGTCAGCGTGCCGACGGCCGAGGGCTACCAGCACTACGCGATCGAGATCAACCTGCGAAAGGGCGGCACCACCCACCCGTTCCTGACGCTGAAGTTCCTCACCGCAGGCAGCTACAGCCTCGAGGACGGACTGTTCTACGCGCCGAGCGGGCGGCCCAAGTACTACTTCGCGACCGATACCCTCCAGGAGGACCGCTACAAGGGGCTCCTCGCCGAGGACCTCGTCGATATCGCCGTCTACCACGGGCTCCACTTCCACGGTCCCACCGAGCGCGGCGTGGTCTTCCACCTCATCGGCGCCTTGTCCGAGTTCGGCAAGGTCGGCGTGGTCTCGATCGGCGACAACCCGCAGCAGGCGCGCTTCCTCTACCAGCGCACCATGCAGGTCCTCGACGAGGCGACGGGCGTGCGCGGTCGCAGCTGAGGCGCTGAGATCCCGGTCGGATCGGGCTCTACGTGAGGGCCCCCGCTTTCCGAGACGGCCCGAGGTGAATACGTAGCCCCGTCAGGAGGGGGCTTGAACCCTAATCCACCGCGCTGGCCGGCTGTCGTCGGCATCCTCTTTCTCTTCCTTCTCGTCGGATGGCTCGCCACCGTGCCGTACCAGCTCGGCGCGCGGGACGTGACGTGGACCGAGTTCAAGCAACTCGTGGTCGACGGCGAGATCGAAAAGGTGACCATCAACGCCGAGACCGGCGTGGTCACCGGCACCCGCAAGGCGGAGCCCGTCAAGGACGGCGAGATCCCGCCGAATCGCGAGGTGCGCACCAACCTGGTCGCCAACGACGAGGGCTTCGTGCCCTTGCTCGAAGATCAGGGCGTCGCCTACCAGGCGGCGCCGCGTAGCGGCTGCGAGAGCTCGGTGCTCTTGATGATGCTGCCGCTGGCCGTCGTCGTCCTGTTCTGGGTGATGATGAGCCGGCGCGACCCCGGAGGCCGCGGCATGGCGGCGTTTGGGCGCAGCTCGGCTCAGCTCGTGCCCGAGGACGGAACCGGCGTGACCTTCGACGACGTCGCCGGCGTCGAGGAGGCGGCCGAGGAGCTGCGCGAGGTCGTCAGCTTCCTCAAGACCCCCGAGAAGTTCACCGCTCTCGGCGGCCGTCCCCCGAAGGGCGTGCTGCTCGTCGGCCCGCCCGGAACCGGCAAGACCCTGCTCGCCCGCGCGGTGGCCGGCGAGGCCCAGGTGGCGTTCTTCTCCATCTCCGGCTCGAACTTCGTCGAGATGTTCGTCGGTGTCGGTGCGGCCCGCGTGCGTGACCTGTTCAAGAACGCGACCGAGCACGCGCCGTGCATCGTGTTCATCGACGAGCTCGACGCCGTCGGCCGCAGCCGCTCGGTGGGCGGACCCGGTGGCAACGAGGAGCGCGAGCAGACGCTCAACCAGCTGCTCGTCGAGATGGACGGCTTCGACAACCGCCGCGGCATCATCGTGATGGCGGCGACCAACCGTCCCGAGATCCTCGATCCCGCCCTGCTCCGTCCTGGCCGCTTCGACCGCCAGGTCGTCGTCGATCGCCCGGGTCTCGAGGGCCGCAAGCAGATCCTCGAGGTCCACGGCAAGAAGCTCGTGCTCGGCGGTGAGGTGAACCTCGAAGAGGTGGCCAAGCTCACCCCCGGCTTCGCCGGCGCGGACCTCGCGAACATGCTCAACGAGGCGGCCATCCTCGCCGCGCGTCGCGACGCGAGTGCGGTCGAGATGGAGGACATCAAGGAGGCCATCGAGCGCACCGTGGTGGGCCTCGAGAAGAAGACTCTGCGCCTGTCCGACAAGGAGAAGCGCATCGTCGCGTACCACGAGTGCGGCCACGCGATTGCCGGCGCCGCGAGCCCCGGGTCCGACCCGGTGCAGCGCATCAGCATCATCCCGCGCGGCATCGCCGCCCTCGGCTACACCTCGTACCTGCCCGAGGAGGACCGCCACCTCAACACGAAGGCCGGCCTGCTCAACCGCATCACCATGGCCTTCGGCGGACGCGCCGCCGAGGAGCTCGTGTTCGGGGACGTGACCAACGGTGCCAGCGACGACATTCGCCGCGCCTCCGAGATCGCCCGCAAGATGGTGAGCGAGTTCGGCATGTCCAAGCGCATCGGCTGCGTGAACTACGGCACCAGCGACACCCGCAGCGCCTGGGGCTTCCCCGGGGTCGCGGGCAGCACGCACGGCTCGCCGGAGACCGCCGAGGTCATCGAGAGCGAGACCCGCCGGATCCTCGACCAGTGCCACCAGCGCGCCATCGACATCCTCGTCCAGAACCGCGTCGTGCTCGAGGAGATGGCCATGCGCCTGCTCGAGATCGAGGTGCTCGACGGCGAGGAGATGCAGAGCTTCCTGTCCCGCGTTCAGCCCGCGGAGAGCTGGGAAGATCGGCCCACCGCGGAGTGGATCCCCGCGGAGCAGGCCGGTAAGTAGCGCCTACCGGGCGGAGCCGATCAGCAGCACCGCCCCGTCCGAGAGCACGACCAGGTCGTCCACCCCGTCGCCGTCCGCATCCCCGATGCCGACGGCGTCGTCGATCGCGGGCAGTGCGAAGTGGTTGAGCACGGTCGCCGCTTCGCCTGCGGCTTCCTCGGCGGCGAGGTCGGTGGGCAGCGCGATCTCGGTCTCGGTGAGCGCCAGGCCGTTGACGAGCAGCACATCGCCGCTCGCCAGGCCCACGATGAGGTCGGCGGCGCCCTCTCCGGTCGGGTCGCCCGCCGGGCGTGCCCAGGTCGCATCGGCGAGGTGACGCCCCTCGATGGCGACGCCACCGACGAGCTGGCTCGCGTAGTGCTTGTTCGCGAGGTCGAGTCCCGGCACCACCCACACGCCGGGCTCGGGCCACGCCGTGACCAGCAGGTCGGCGAGCCCGTCGTTCTCGGTGTCGCCAATGGCCTGCACGCTGACGCCGGCGTCGCAGCCGTCGGGATGACACTCGTGCACATGGACCTCCTGGTCGGAGAGGCCGCCGAAGAAGCCGGAGCCGAGGCGTGCCGCGGTGTGGACGCCGGCGAAGTTCCGGGTCGCACCGGTGGCCACGTCGCTGGTGCCGTCCCCGTCGAAGTCGCCGAGCATGGCGATCGAGGCGGGACCGTCGCCGTCGACGGGCGAGCCGAAGCAGCTGAACAGGTCCGCCACCTGCATGGTCGGCGCGAGGTCGGCGCCGGAAAGCTCGCGGATGATCTCCTTGTTGCGGTTGTCGGGCACGAACTCGGACACGAGCAGGTCGGCGCGACCGTCCCCGTCGAGGTCCGCACCCTCCGAGACCGCGCGCAGCGGGCGATCGGCGGTGTGAGACAGCACCGCGCTCGGTGCATCGAGACCCTCCGTGAACAGGTGCAGGTCGCCGTCGGCGAGCACCGCGATGTCGTCGACGCCGTCGCCGTCGAGGTCTCCGGCTCGACGAATGGAGCTACCCGAGAGGTCCACGGGCGCGTTGCCGGCGGCGAGCGCGGCGGCGGTGAGGACCGCCACGCCGTCTTCGCTCTCGAGCCCCGCGTCCGCGAGGCCGTCGCCGTCGATGTCGCCGAGGGGCACGAGGCGCGCATAGCTCCCGTTCACGGGGCTCTCGGCGGTGACAGCTTCGGCATCGATGGTGAACGCGAAGGGCGAGAAGGCGGACACGCAGTTCTCTTCGCAGGACGCTTCGACCGGGGGCTCGCCGCAGGCAGCGAGGACGAGGAGCAGACACAGGGACGGGCGCATGGGCATCTCCAGGCGGCAGGGCCGCGGCGGGGGGAAGCGCGCGCAGGACGCGACGCCATGCCTGGGCTGAAGCGAGGGGCGTGCCAGGATGGGCCTCGCTCGTGGTGCGGATCCACGCGGGCCGGAGCGCAGGGCGTGTCCACCATGGGCGACGCCTGTCGCCGATCGGTGACGGTGCTAGCGGGAGAGGGCGCTTCGCGCGGCGTCGATGGCCCGGGGACTCGCTGCTCCCGGATCGAGGCGGTGCACGTGCAGCAGTCGATCGGCCAGCGCGCGGGCCTGCATGCTCACGAAGGCGTCGCGGTCGGGGTCGCCGTGCTGCAGGCGGTCGAGCGCGGCAGCTTCGACCGAGCCGATCCACGCCCGCGCCGTGCTCCGGTACAGCGCGTGGTCGGGGGGCACGCCGAGCTCGTCGAGCAGCATCGCCGCGATCACGCCGCGGGTCTCGTCGAACAGCTCGTGCACGCCGAGGTCACCGCCGGACGCGCCGATCATCAGCGAGCGGTACACCTGGCCGTGGCGCTCGAGGAAGTCGAGAAAGCGGTGCAGTCCGGTCTCGACGGCACCCACCGGGTCGTCGGTATCGATGGACTCGATCTCGGCGACGAGCCGGTTCGTGACCATGCGCACGCAGGCCAGGTAGAAGGCCTTCTTGCTGCCGAAGTAGTGGTAGAGCAGGCCCTTGCTGGCGCCGGCCGCGGCCGCGAGGTCCTCGATGACGACCTCGTCGTAGGGCTTGTTCGCGAACAGCTGCACCCCGAGGGCGATCAGCTGGTCGCGACGCTTCTCGCGCTTGCTGCTCATGAGGGCAGGGTACCGCCTCGCAGCCAGGTTGACCAATGTTCAAGTTCTGAGTTGACCGATGTTCAATTTGACCCTAGGCTTGAATTGACCGTTGTTCAGTCTTGGCTGGGCGTGGTCGTACCTGGCCTTTCCGACACGAGGTGCACATGACCGCGATTCCCGTCCGCCGCGTCCGTCCGGACCTGAGCGACGTGCCCCGCGACTGGGTGCGCGGCGATCCGCAGCTGACCCACGTGATCAACGGGCTGTTCGCGCTGTTCCCCGAGGGCGAGCGCATGTTCGTGCGTGCGGTGCGCCACTACGAGGCGCAGACCGCGGTCGAGGCGGAGCGCCTGCGTGGGTTCTACGGGCAGGAAGCGAACCACGGCGTCGCCCACCGCGATGCCTTCCGCATGCTCGAGGCCCAGGGCTACGAGATCGAGAGCTGGCTCGCCTGGTACAAGGACTTCGGGTACCGCCGCATCGAGACGCGGGTGCCGCCGGTGTTTCGCTTGTCGATCACCGCGGCCCTCGAGCACTTCACCGCGACGCTCGCCGAGGTGGCCTTCGATCCGGACGAGCTCGTCGCCGACGTGCACCCCGAGATGCAGCACCTGATCTACTGGCACGCGGCCGAGGAGATCGAGCACCGCTCGGTCGCCTTCGACGTGCTCCAGGAGGTCGACCCGCGGCTGCGCGTGCGCGTGGCCGGCTTCGCGGCGGCGGTCACGCTGCTCACGGGCTTCGGCATGAGCGCCTCGGCGCACCTCGGGCAGCAGGACGGCACCCGCGGCTGCCGTCGGCGGCTGCTGGTCGAGTTCCTCCGTCGGCCTCGCATCCTCACCAGCGCCCTCCGCTACTGCCGCCGCGACTTCCATCCGGACGAGGCGGGTGAGCACGTCGCGGCGATGGCGTTCCTCCGTGAGCTCGACGCGGCGATGGCGGCGGCATGAGTCGAGATACGCTGAACGCATCCTCCCGGGAGCTCGCATGAACCGCACCCGCGTCCTGATCGTCGGCGGAGGCTTCGCTGGCCTCGCGGTCGCTCACTACCTGCGAGAGGCGGGCATCGAGGACTTCGCGATCCTCGAGAAGGGAAGCACGCTCGGCGGCACCTGGCGCGACAACCGCTACCCCGGATGCGCCTGTGACGTGCCTTCGCAGCTGTACAGCCTCTCGTTCGCGCTGAACACCGAGTGGTCGCGCGTGTTCGCCGAGGCGCCCGAGATCCATCGCTACATGCTCGCGGTGGCGGACGACATGAGGATCGAGCCGCATGTGCACCTCGACACCGAGGTCCTCGAAGCGCGCTGGGACGATGCCTCCGCCGAGTGGGAGGTGCGCACGAGCCAGGGCTTGTGGCGGGCGCCGGTGCTCGTCGCCGGTACCGGGCCGCTTCACGAGCCGAACCTCCCGAACTTCGACGGACTGGACCGTTTCGAGGGCGAGGCCTTCCACACCGCGCGCTGGCCCGAGGGGCTCGACCTGCGCGGACGCCGTGTCGCCGTGGTGGGCACCGGGTCGACGTCGATCCAGCTCGTTCCGGAGATCCAGCCGCTCGTCGACCAGCTCGTGCTGTTCCAGCGGACCCCGGGGTGGGTGATTCCGAAGCCGGATCACGCGATTCCCTGGGTCGAGCGCGCCGCGTTCCGCTACGTCCCGGGCTTCCAGCGCGGCTACCGGGCCGCCTGGTACCTGGGCCTGGAGCTGCTCCAGCGATCCGAGCGGCAGAACCGGACCGGACGCCTGAGGGATGCCGCGGAAGCACACATCGCGCGACACATCGACGATCCGGCCCTGCGCGCGCGGCTCACCCCCGAGTGGGCCTTCGGCTGCAAGCGCCTGCTGATGTCGAACAGCTACTACCCGGCACTCGCGCAGGACAACGTGACGGTGACCAGCGCGGTGACGCGCATCACGCGGACCGGCGTGGTCGACGCGGACGGTGTCGAGCACCCGGTGGACACGCTGATCCTCGCCACGGGCTTCGAGGTCCACGACCCACCGATCGCGCACCGTGTGGTCGGGCGCACGGGCCAGAGCCTGTCCGAGGCGTGGAATGGCTCGCCCACCGCCTACCTCGGGACCACGGTGCCGGGCTTTCCGAACCTGTTCCTGCCGCTCGGGCCCAACACGGGCAACGGCCACACCTCGGTGCTCGTCATCCTCGAGGCGCAGGCCCGCTACATCGCCGACGGGGTGCGGCAGATGGACGAGCAGGGCTGGGCCGCGGTGGAGGTCACCGAGCGGGCCCACGACCGGTGGAACGACGAGGTCCAGCAAGCTCTGGGGCCGTCGGTGTGGAACAGTGGCGGCTGCGGCAGCTGGTACCTCGACAAGCAGGGCAAGAACCGGGCGATCTACCCATGGAGCACGCTCGATGCGCGCCGCCGCCTGCGGCGCTTCGACCCGAGCGTGTACACGGCGCGTGGCGCTTCTCAGGGCCCAATCGCCGTGGTCACCGGTGGTGCGCACGGCATCGGGCTCGCGATCGCCGAAGGCTTCGCCAACGAGGGCTGCCGCGTGGTGATCGCCGACCTCGATCTCGACCGCGCCAAGGTCGAGGCGGCGCGTCTCGGTGGGGTGGCTCGCAGCGTCGACGTCACCGATGCCGAGGCGATGCACGCGCTCGTCGCAGACATCGAGGACAGCCTCGGGCCCATCGAGGTGTGGGTGAACAACGCTGGCGTCGCCGCGACCGGCCGCTTCCTCGACGAGAGCCGTGCGGCCGAGGCCGCGAACCTCGGGGTGAACTACTTCGGCGTCTCGAACGGGCTGAAGGCCGTGCTTCCGGCGATGCAGGCGCGGGGCCGGGGCCACGTGGTCAACATCGCGAGCCTCGCCGGGCGCGTTCCTGTCGCCGGGCTCGCCTCGTATGTGGCGAGCAAGCACGCGGTGGTGGGGCTCTCGGCCAGCCTGCGCCAGGAGCTCGAGGGAACCGGGGTCACGCTGACGACGATCCTGCCCACGGTCGTGCGCACGCGCCTCGCTGCCGCCTTCCCGCACCGCAGGACCCTCGCGGTGGATCCCGAGGACGTGGCCCGCGAGGTCGTGCGCAGCTGGCACCACTACGAGGCGGAGATCGCCGTGCCGCGCGTGCTCGGTCCACTGTCTCGCGTGCAGCAGGTCCTGCCCGAGCGACTCGCAAAGCAGGTTCGCAAGCTGATCGACGGCGACCGCATCCTCACCTCGGCGGATGACGCGGTGCGCGCCGCCTACGAGCGGACCTTCCTCGGGCCCCGACGCGCCGGATAGCGATCCCGACGAGTGTCGGGGAACTGTCAGGCAGGCGGTGGCAGCGCCGGCCGAAAGTGCGGTACGATGGGAGGGAAGCCCATCTCCTCCGGGCTTCCCACAGGAAGGTTCCCATGAGTGGCGGCAAGTCCTTCGCTCCGGCCCCCGCTGCCGAGAAGACCGACGAGATCCCTCAGACCGAAGAGGTCGAGGCGGACCTCCGCGGCAACGCGGCCGTCGCCGCGGACGTCGAGCAGACCGCCGACGACGAGGGTGGTAGCTGGTTCTCGAGCCTCTGGGGCGGCGGCGATCAGGACCAGGACCCGGGCGACGACGACATGGCCGCGAAGATCGAGGCCCTCGCCGGCGAGTCCGAGGACAAGCAGCTCGCGCAGCTTCAGGAGTGGCTGACCGACGGTGGCTGGTTCGACACGGTGAGCAGCGAGGAGACCGAGGCAGCCAAGGCGCTGCTGTCGCGCATGAGCGAGGAGGGGCGTGCGAAGTTCGCGGCCATCGACGGCGGCAAGCTCGCGGACCAGCTGCTCGACAATCCCGGCGGAACCCCGTGGTGGGCCGACCCGATCGGCGCGCTCTCCGACGACTTCTCCGGCACCTTG
This sequence comes from Deltaproteobacteria bacterium, assembly GCA_006226595.1. GTDB lineage: Bacteria > Myxococcota_A > UBA796 > UBA796 > M1803. Next base: position 229,464 of record SBGP01000092.1, on the reverse strand, counting down.
AAGAAGGCCAAGGAAGACGCGTCGGCGGTGTGGGACGCGACCAAGGACGTGGTCGACGCGGTGGTCCACGGCGAGGAAGTCGGCCTCAACCTCGACCTCGCGCAGGCCGCGGCAGGTGGCGATCTCGGTGGCGTGAAGCTCGACACGGCCCAGGACCACACCCTGGACGTCGACGGCGACCTCTCTGCCGGACGTATGACGGTCAAGCTCGCGAACCTGGGCATCGAGAGCATCGACGCGACGGTGGACGGCGCGAAGGTCACGAGCGGTCGCGGCTCGGTGAACGCGCTCAAGGTCACGGTCGACGTCCCGGACCAGGAGAACGCGCAGACCTCGCTCGACGTCGAGGCCGGTGTCATCGACTTCCAGGATCTCGGCGTGAACGTCGCCGACCCGTTCCTCCAGGTCGCGATTCCGCGCCTCGTGGTGATGGCGATCGAGCTGCACGCGGCCCGCGCGGCCATCGACCCCGCCGAGCTCTCGGAGGGTGCGGGGGCCGAGGAGGCGCTCCGCGACGTGGTCGGCGAGCAGCTGACCTTCTTCGGTCGCGACCTGCTCGCGCCGCTCGCCAAGGCCGCTCAGACGGTCGACGACGCGGCGGCGCTCGGGGATGGCATCGCCTCGGCGGCGGCCACCGGCGGGCTCGATGTGGATGCGAGCTTCGACAAGCTGCACCTGCCCGGTGGGGCCAAGGTGACGAGCCAGGCCGAGGACGGCTCGACCGTCGAGTCCGAGGTCAAGGAGCTCTCGGTCGACTCCTTCGCGATGACCCTCGAGGCCAAGGAGCGGCTGGGTCTGCTCGAGGAAGAGCTGTCGGAGCTCAAGAACGCGCCGCAGGGCATGGTCGACAAGAAGCGCGTCGAGTGGCTCGAGGCGGAGATCCCGAAGCTGCGGGCCGACGCGGCGCGCAAGAACGAGCTCGACGCGAAGAAGGCCAGCGGCACGCTCACCCCCGACGAGAACCAGGAGTGGGTCGAGCTCGACCGCTCGCTCATGGCGGGCGTGCTCTCGGTGAGCATCGGCAGCATCTCGGTCAGCGGGGCGTCCCACGGCACCGACGAGGTCGACAAGCTCGAGCTCACCGACATCTCCGCCGAGGTCTCGGGCCTCGCGGTCACGCCGAACGCGCAGCCCGCGACCAGCAAGCGCGAAGAGGTCGATGCGCTGCTCGGCATCGAGAAGGAGGCGCCGAAGGCCGCCAAGGGTGACATCGGCGATCTGTCGGTGAAGTCCACGATCGGCAGCGCCACGGTCGAAGGCGCGCGCACCAGCTACGGCAATGTCGACAGCGTCACCGCCACCGGCACCGAGGTCACGGCGGCGACCGACCTGATCGGCGTCAAGACCGACGTCGCCGCCACGGGCATCGACGCGAAGGGCGCGACGGCGGATACGGCTTCCGCGACGGGCGTCGACGTGGTGGCTCGCGGCATGGGCACGGATGTCGGCGGCCGCATCGGCGCGGTCGCGGCCAGTGGCGTCGCGCACGAGTCCGGCGCCAGCGCCAGCTCCGTGCAGGCGAACGGCATCGTGTTCGATGCCGACGTCACGAGCAGCACGCTGCGGAGTGGCTCGGTCAAGGAAGCCACCGCCAGCGACGTCGACTACGACGACGGCACGCACAAGGTGCACGCGAACGAGATCTCCGCGGGCGACATCGCGGCGACCGGCGCGTCGTCGAGCGGCGCGAACAGCCTCGATGTCGGCGACGTCGGGGCGAGCGGCGTGAGCTACCAGGGCGGCGGCCACGATGTGCGCCTCGACTCGGCCCAGGCCACGGACATCGGTCTCACGGGGGTCACGAAGACCGGCGCCGCTTCGGTGGACGTGGGTGGCGGAAGCGCCAGCGGCGTGAGCTACCAGGGCGGCGGTCACGAGGTCGCGGTGGATGCGGCGAGCGTGAGCGGCGTGTCGGCGACGGGCGTGACCACGTCGGGCGCGAAGACCGCTTCGGTCGATGGCGCCGGTGCCACCGGCCTGAGCTACAAGGGCGGGGGTCATGAGGCCGGGGCGTCCTCGGTCAGCGTGAGCGGCGTGTCCGCGAACGGCGTCACCACCTCGGGTGCGTCGAGCGCGTCGGTGGACAGCGCGGGTGCGACCGGGCTCAGCTACAAGGGCGGCGGCCACGAGGTCGAGGCGTCCTCGGCGAACGTGAGCGGCGTGTCGGCCACCGGAGTGACCACCTCGGGTGCGAAGACCGCGTCGGTCGGCAGCGGCAGCGTCAACGACGTGCACTACAGCGGCGGCGGCCACGAGGTCGACGTGGCGGGCGCGAAGATCGAGGGCGTCAGCGCCAGCGGTGTGAGCACCAGCGGTGCCGACAGCGTCGATGTGCGCTCCGCCTCCGCGAGCGGCATCTCCCACCAGGGTGGCGGCACGAGCACCAGCGTCGCCAGCGTCGAAGCCAACGGCGTGCACGGCAAGGGTGTGACCACCAGCGGAGCCAGCGAGGTGGTCATCGACAGCGCGGGCGTCGGCGCGGTGAAGCACGACGGCGATCAGGACGTGTCGCTCGGCGGCGCCTCGGCCTCCGGCATCACCCTCACCGACGTGAGCAGTGACGGCACCGGCAAGGCGTCCGTCGACCACGCGCACGCGGAGAACCTCGATACCAAGGGCTCGATGGGCAACGGTCACGTGGGCTCGGTCGACGTCGAGGGGCTCGATGCGACCCGCGACGCGAACGGCACCGTGGCGACCATCGACGGCGCGAACGTCGAGGACATTCGTGGCGGCAAGGGCACGATGAGCGGCTCGGTCGACAGTGTGCAGGTCGGTCGCAGCGGCGTCGCGCTCGACGCGGACAACAACCTCGAGGGCGTGGCGGTCGATGGGCTCGACGTGAACGGCATCCACGTCGAGCTGCTGCACATGCCGATGAACGAGGTCGCGAGCGGCGCCAGCGGCCCGGCCGTCGACCCCGGACAGTTCACTGCCGCGCCCTTCGCCAACGCAAATGGCCAGTTCTCGGCCCGCATTCCGGTCGCCAACGGCGGTGCGTTCACGGTGTCCGCGGTGGCTCAGAACGGCCTCATTCCGCTCTCCGAGCTCGACATCGAGTTCGAGGGCGGCCTGCTCGGCAACATCGCCGCCGGCCTGGCGTCGGTGAAGGTCAAGGAGGGCGTCGGCATCGTTGCGAAGGCGGGTCCGGTCACCGTGAAGGTCGCCGCTTCCGTCAACGACTACGACGGTCTGCTCTCGAAGAAGCAGGGCGGCGGCAAGAAGGGCAGCGTCGCCCTGCAGCCGCTGATCGAGGGTCTGCAGAACGGCGACGTGTCGACCGAGGTCGACGAGGCCGAGATGCAGAGCCTCCAGGACAAGATCGACGAGAACGTCCAGACGCTCTCCGAGACCGGCTGGGGCTTCGGCGTCGATGCCGGCGCGATCACCATCAACACGAGCTCGCTGTCCGTGGGCAACGGCCGCCTCGGCAACGACCAGGGCTCGGTGACCCTCGACAATGGCGGCAACGCGCAGGCGAACCGGTTCACCATCCAGGGAACCCTCGGCGAGGGGCTCGGCATCGGTGCCCACCAGATCAACGCGAGCTCGGCCCATGCGATCCTGCCGACGGGCGACCACGTGTCGCTCGAGAGCGTGGGTCTGCGGGGGCTCGATGTGACGATCACCCAGCCGCTGAGCACCAGCCGCACGATTCTCGTCGACGTCGAGGGAACCAAGGTGCGCAGCATCCGTCTCGGCGACACCTCGCGTCTCGGCTGACCGTGATCGGGGTTGTCGCGGAGTTTCTCGGCAGCCCGCGATCCGCATCACGGATTGTGCATGGCCTGAGGAGGCCCGTGGATACGTCGAGAACCGGCGAAGATCGGGTGCTCTGCCCGAAAATGCGCTAGTGTGCGGCGCATGGGCGGGGGAATTCCAGAAGCGGACGAAGAAGAGTTCGAGATCGAACTCGACGACGTCCTCGAAGAGGCCTGGGCCGACGATACGTCGCCCCGGATCGGCCTCGCTTTGCAGTCCCCGGATCTCGATGTGGTCGAGCACGGTCCCGCGGGCGCGGGCTTCGAGGCCGAGGCCCCCGGCGAGGACCTGTGGGAAGACGGCGATGCCCACGAGGCCCGCCTGCTGTGGGGCAAGGGCTGGGACCTGCCGTACAGCATCGAGCTCGCCCGCGTGTGGTCGGACGAGGCCGAGGTCGGGCCGCACCTGGTGCCGACGAGGGAAGACGGCGCGACACCGGTGACCGACGCGTACTCGCTGCGCCAGGAAGCCCCGGTGTTCATCGCGCCGCCCGCGCTCACCTACGAGGGCGGGTTCGACGAGGTCGACCCCTTCGGTGAGCTGCCGCTCGTGCGGCCGCCGAACCTCGACTCCGAGGCGACCCAGACGATCCGCCGCAAGCCCCCCGAGGTGACCGAGCCCATCGTCGAGCCGCCCCCGATGCCGGCGCCGCCGATGACCGAGCCCCCGGTGCCGACCCGCGATGAGGTCGACCCCGATGACCTTCCGACGGTGGTCGCGACCTCCCCGGCGCCCCAGGCCGCCACGCCCACGTGGATGGTCGCTGCGCTGGTCGTCGCAGCCCCCGTGATCACCTTGCTCATCGTCGGTGGCCTGGCCGCCGTGTGGATGGGCACCGAGACGGCGGATCCGGTCGCCGAGGCCCCGACGCTCGCCGTTCCCGAGGTTCCCGAGCCCGAGCCGGTCGCCGTTCAGGAGCCCGTGATCGAGGAGATCGTGCCGGAGCCCGAGCCCACCCCCAGGCCGCGACCGGTGCCTCGCGCAGCTCCGCGCCCCGCTCCGACGGCGGTTGCACCGCGCCCCGCGCCTGCGCCGGCTCCCGCGCCCGTGGCGGATCCGGAGCCGCGCAAGCGCGGCCTGTTCCGTCGCAAGAAGAAGTAGCGACGGCCGAGCGGCCCGCCTAGTTCTCGGGCTCGAAGCCCTTCGGCTCGGTGTCCGGCGTGTTCGGCGTGCCGAACTTGAGCTCGCTGGCGTCGGTGACAGGGGCCTGGATCTCGAGGCGGCCAGGCACCGGCGGAAGCGGCGGTCGGTCGACGGTCGCGAGCACCTGCGTGGCGGCTTCCTCGGCGAGGCGATGGGCGGCGGCCAGGGCCAGCTCGCCGTCGTTCGGGAGCGGCTCCGGCTTCTCGGCGAGCGCGTCGATCATCGTCTGAGGCACCGCGAACTTGCCTTCTTCCCGGTCGACGACGAGCACGATGGGCCCGTCCACGCCGTCTTCACGCCGCAGGCCCTCGCGCGTGATCCGCTCGGAGTGCTCGCTCAGCTCGAGGGGCTTGGAGAGGATCTGCTCGGCCGAGCGCGGGTCGGTGACGCGCACGTTGCCCGCGATGCGCCACTTCACGCCCTCGCGGGTCTCGTCCCACAGCAGGGTGAACGGGTCGTCGCACCACTCGTCTTCCATGTCGTAGTACGGGCCGTCGGGCGGCGGGCACAGCTCGCGCTTGTGGGCGACCTCGGACTTCGTCACGGACTTCGGCTCGCTCCGCTCCATGCGGTACTGGCTGACCTTGCCGCGAATCACGTAGATGTGTCCGGGCCGGGGCTCCGCATCCGGTGCGGTGAATGCGCGGGCCGCCTCGGTGTCGAGCAGCTTCACGAACTCGCTGCCGCGCTCCGAGAGCTCGTGCACCACCCGGTCGCTGACCACGGCGCCCAGCGACGTGCCGCTGATCGACTCGCCGGCCACCTCGTCGAAGTTCTCGACGACCAGCTCCACACGGGCACAGGCCTCGGCGCGCTCGGCCTCGGCGTTGAGCTCGGTGTCGTGGATGGCTCCGCGGTCGACTCGGCGAAGCTCCAGGGCCGCGTGGCGGCAGTGACCCGTCTTCAGGTAGTAGCGACCGAGGGCCGCGGACACGGCGCTTCCCCAGGCGATGGCTTCGTGGCCCTTTCCGCGCTCGACGGCCTTGGCAAAGGCATCGGCGGCCTTGCGATAGTGGCCGGCGGTGACCTCGGCGCGTCCCCAGGCGTAGTACGCGTCGGTGAGCTGGGTCTCGGTGTCCTGGAAGCCGGGTCGCACGGCCAGCGCTTCTTCGTAGGACGCGATGCCCTGCTCGAACTTGCCGCCAGCGACCTCGTCCTTGGCGTCGACATAGTGCTTGAGGGCGAGCCGGTCCTTGACCTCCTCGCGCTCCACGGTCAGCGCGTCGCCCGGGTTCCAGCCGACCGCGTCGTACTCCTTGAGGACGGCGAGCCACGCGTCGGCGTCGTCGAAGGCGGCCAGGCTGTCGGCGTAGCGTCCATCGGCCTCGGCTTCGCGCGCGATGTCGAGCTTCACCTCGAAGCTGTCGCGAGCCACGCGGTCGAGCCCCTTCGCGGCGATCTCGTCGTACGCGTCGTCGTCGAGGCACTGCATGAAGTAGCGAGCGGCACCCTCGAAGTCGCCCTGCTCGGCCATGTCCATGCCCGTCTTCAGGGTCGGGGGCATGCACGCGGACAGCAGGATGGCGAGGGAGAGTAGGGGAAGACGCACCAGACCTCCGGGAGCGTGGAGGTGCAGTCTCGCATGACGACGCGCGGTTCGCGACCGCGCCTGCGGGGCTTGTCGAAGCGTGGACGGTGCCCAGCTTCCTCCCATGATTCGCGACGACTTCCTTCTCAGGCAGATCCGCAAGCTCGCCGAGCTTCTCGCCGCGCAGTTTCGTGGGGGCAGCGACCCCCGCGAGGAGGAGGATCTCGACCGCGAGCTGACCGAGGCGCAGTCGCTGACCTCGCTCACGCCGGAATTCGCCGTCCGCGTGCCGCTCGGGTCGCTGCTCGGCGTGCTCGGAGAGCCGGAGCGCGTGCTGCGCATGGGCCTGCTCATCGCCGGTCGCGGAGGCTCGCCCGGCCGCGCCCTGGAGCTGATCGAGGCTGCGGTCGCGGGTGACCCGGACCTCGACAACCCCGACCTGCGCGCGGTCCGCGAGGCCCTGGCCGCGTCTCTGTAGTGCGGGTGGCGCGGGGACGTGTCACCCTCCGCGCGGAGGTTGCACATGCATCGCTGGGCTTCGGTCGCAGGCGGGGCGGCGCTGGTCGTCGGTCTGCTCGCCACCCTCGGAAACACGCCGCCGCCGGACGAGTTCCCCAGGGAGTTCACCTTCACCCTGCAGCCGGGGGAGACGGCGACGCTGTTCTACGCGTACGAGGACGACACCGAGTACATCGATGCGTCCCTCTCGGTCACCGCGAGCTATCGGCCCCGCCGCACCGAGCTCGTGGGTGAGCTGGTCACACCCGACGGAAGCAGCGCCTTCGACTTCCGTCGCGGCGAGGGCTCGGCCTCCGAGGCGCTGTACTCCGCGTTCGAGGGCGACACCGGCATGCCGGTCTCGTCGAGTGCGTCCGCGACCGTGCGCATTTCCAACGAGGACGACGAGCCCGTCGACCTCGAGGTGAACCTCACCACGGTGGTGTGGTCCGGCGGCGATCCGTCCATCGACGTGCAGCTCGTCGTTCGGTGATCAGGAGTACGCGACGTGGTCGCGGCGCCTGGCGCTGGTGACCTCTTCGCTGGTGCCCTCGACGACGAGCTCGTAGAGCACGGCCTGCTTGCCCTCCTGGGGGCGCAGGATGCGGCCGAGGCGCTGGACGTGCTCGCGCACGGTCCCCGTCCCCGAGAGGACGACGGCGACGTCCGCGGACGGGATGTCGACGCCCTCGTTGAGCACGCGGCTGGTGACGAGCACCGGCAGGCTGCCGTCGGTGAACGCGTCGAGCAGGGCCCGGCGTTCCTTCGCGTCGGTCTGGTGGGTGATCGCGGGAAGCAGGAGGCGTCGGCTGATGTCGTAGACGGTGGCGTTGTCGTTGGTGAACACGACCACACGGCCGTCGCGGTGCCGCCGGAGCAGCTCCTCGAGCATGCGCAGCTTCGCGGGTGCGCCCTGGAGGATGCGGCGGCTCTCGCGCCACGCGAGCAGTGCCCGTCGGCCGTCCTTGGAGCGCGCGGCCTCGCGCAGGAAGTGGCTCCACCCGCCGCGGCTGCCCACGCGAATCGCTCGGGACTCGACGAAGCTCCGGTAGATGTGCCGGTTCTCCTCGTAGGCGCCGCGGTCCGCGTCCGACAGCGGGATCGCGACGAGCTCGGTGCGGTAGGGGGCGAGGAAGTCGCCGGCGAGATCGGTGATCTCCTTGCGGTAGCACACGGGGCCGACGAGGTCGTCGATGCGCGCGTGGCTGCCGTCGGGACGCTCGAGGGTCGCGGTCAGCCCGAGCCGGAACGGCGCGATGGCGCACTCCGCGGACTGAGCGAAGCTCGGACCCGGCAGGTGGTGGACCTCGTCGTACACGATGAGCCCGAAGCGCGCGCCGTAGCGATGGATGTGCATCCACGCGCTGTCGTAGGTGGCCACGGTGATGGGGTGGACCTCGTGCACGCCGCCGCCGAGCACGCCCACGGGCTCACCGAAGGCCCGTCGCAGACCGTCGTACCACTGGCCGACGAGGTCGATGGTCGGCGCGACCACCAGGGCCGAGCGGTTCGCGTCGGCGATGCACATCTCGGCGACGAAGGACTTGCCGGCCCCCGTCGGCAGGACCACGGTGGCGCGCCGTCCGCTGGCCCGCCAGGCTTGCACCGCCTCGGCCTGGTAGTCGCGCGGGCTGCGGTTCGAGCGGTGCGGTCGGTCGAGCACGTCGTAGGCACGGGCCTCGTCGACGTAGGGCACCTTGGCGCGGTGCATGCGGAGCACCGCGTCGGCATAGTGAATCGCCTGGGCCCGGTAGTGCCCGATTCGCCCGTCGTACACGAAGGAATCCGGGCGCACGTGTTCCGGCGCGTCCTCGAGGACGACGGTTCCTCCATCGAAGCGGATGCGGGCGGTCATGTCGGGGGGCTAACCTCGGGACGGAGGTCTTGCTGCCCGTGTGGTCGTTGCTGTTGTCCCTGGCCCTTGCTTCGCCCTTGCCGTCCACCACCGCGGAGGGCGAGCGCTTGCCGTACCTCCAGAGCCGGATGAGCCCCTACGATCCCGGCCCGCCGCTGCCGGTCGCGGCAGAGCGGCGCTTCGTGCGCATGAACCGCACGGCGCGCGGTGGCTCGCTCGCCGCCGTCGCGGGGCTCGGCGCGGCGGGGCTCGGCATGCTCGTGCGCGCCGAGGCCTGGAGCATCGGGTCTCCCGCGCTCTACGGCATCGGATGGGGCGTGTTCTTCGCGGGTGGCGCGGCGGCCGTGGGCGGTCCCGTGCTCGGGCTTGCGACCGCGGGTGTGGCGGCCAACGTACTGCGCGACCACGGCGTCGAGGTGCCGAAGACCTGGTTCTACATCGGCGTGGTCTCGGTGGTGCTCAGCGCGGCCATCCTCGTCGTCCCGGTGACGTACCCGGTCCTCGTCGTCGCTCCCTTCGCCCAGGCTCGCGTGAACCAGCGCCACTTCGTCGGCCGCATGGGGCGCGGCCCGGATCCGGGCCTCGTGCTTCACGTGGTGCCGCTGGACGGTGGGCGCGCGCTCGCGCTGGGAGGGCGTTGGTGACGGTCCCTTGCGATAGGCTGTGCGCGGAGGTGGCATGCTGACGCTCGCGCTCGTCGCGAACCTGGCGTTCGCGGAGCCGCTCCCCACGCGGTCGGACGACGGCCGCTACCTGCCGGATCCGCGTGGCGGCGTGACCCGCGACGCCGTGCCGATCTCGCGCACCCTCGAGGAGCGCTTCGTCCGCGCCAATCGCCAAGCCGGCTACGGCCTGCTGGCCTTCGGCATGGGCTCCGTCGCGACGGGGGCGGGGGTGGTGATGGCCGCCACCGCGTTCCGCTTCCCGGCGCTGGTCGCGGGTGGGGCACTGCTCGCGGCCACCGGCGGCACGGCGATGATTGTCTCGCCCTTCGTCGTCACCTCGGGCGTCCTGCGGGCGGCGGGACAGCTCCGGCAGGCCGGCTACAAGGCGCCCATTGGCCTCGCTGGCGTCGGCCTCGGCCTGATGGCGCTCACGCCGCTGTCGCTCGGGCTCTCCCTGCCCGTCGGGCTGGTGCTCGTCGCGGGGCAGTCGCTCGTCAACCGGCAGTCGTTCATCACCGCGACCGGGCGTCCCCCGCGCATGCCCATCCGCCAGCTCGGCGTGGTGCCCATGCCCGTGAAGGGCGGGGCGGGCCTCGCGCTGGCGGCATCGTGGTGAGCTGGCTCGGACTCTTCGCCGCGCTCGCGCTGGCCTCCCCAGAGGACACGGCCTCGTTCGAAGCCTGGGCCACGCGCATTCCCGAGCCCCCGGATGCCGAGGTCGCGGAGGACTACCGGTTTCAGCACGACGTGTTCGGGCAGATCGCGGCGAGCATGGCCGATCACCCCGTCGACGTCGAGAAGATCGGGGCCACACACCAGGGGCGGCCGATCTGGGCCTTCCACCTCGTCCCAGACGGGGAGATCGAGCGCAAGGTGCTCGTCTTCGCCGGCATCCACGCGCTGGAGTGGATCAGCGTCGAGGTCGCGACCGATCTGCTCCTCGAGTCCATGCGCTCCCCGCCGCCGGGTGTGCAGCTGACGGTGATCCCGCTGCTCAACCCGGACGGGCGGGCCAAGGTCGAGCAGGACCTGCGTGAGGGCGAGACCCGCTACCGTCGCGGCAATGCGAAGAACGTCGACCTGAACCGTGACTTCACGGTGCATCGCGACGCCCGGGCCGTGTGGAAGCGCATCATCCCCGGGTACTACGCGACGTCCCCTGGTGAGGAGGGGCTGTCGCAGCCCGAGTCCCAGGCCCTGGATGCGCTCGCCGCCCGCGAGCAGTACGACCGGGCCGCCAGCCTGCACGCCTTCGGTGGCTACTTCTACCACCCATGGTCCGGGCGCTGGGCGCGCACCGAGGACCAGGCCGAGTTCGTGCGACTCGGCCGGATGATGGAGGACGCCCAGGGCGACCACGCGTACAAGACCCGGCAGCTGTCGCGGTGGGGCTTCTTCTTTCGCGCGCAGGGCACCGAGCTCGATCACCTGTACGGGACCTACGGCACCTATGCCTTCCTCATCGAGCTCACCCGCAGCGGCATTCGCCCGCTCAAGCCCCGGACCTGGCGGACCTACTTCCGCTGGTACAACCCGGAAGACGCCGATCCGCACCGGGCGAGGGGACTTCAGGCCGTCCGGGCGCTGGTTCGCGAGGACTGACGCAAGCTGACGAAAACTCTCCCCTGACTGGCCTGCGTCGCGTCGCTCGGGGGGATTCGCTGGGACGACCCTCCTTCCTTGGATTTCGCGGACCTCCCTCCGCGACGGAGCGCGCGTCGACGCCGTCGCGAGGGCGCAGCCCCCCCCGGGGGGGTTGACGCCTGCCCATGCGTGGATACTCCACCCACCGCTTGGAGACGCACCCATGATCGGAGTGAAGAACCTCACTCGGTACTACGGCGACTTCCGGGCGGTCCACGACGTCAGCTTCGATGTCAGCGACGGTGAGATCGTCGGCGTGCTCGGCCTCAATGGCGCGGGCAAGTCCACCATCCTCAAGGTTCTCGCGGGCTTGCTCCCGCCTTCCTCGGGAACGGTGACCATCGACGGACTCGACGTCACGACCGCTTCGGACGCGCTCAAGTCGCGCATCGGCTACCTGCCGGAGAACCCGCCTCAGTACCGCGATATGACGGTGACCGAGTTCGTCACGTACATCGGACGGCTCAAGGGCATGACGGCGGCGCAGGTCGCGAAGCGGCTTCCCGAAGTCATCGAGACCTGTGCGCTGCGCGGTCGCGAGCACCAGGTCATCGGCACCTTGTCGCACGGCTACAAGAAGCGCGTGGGCCTGGCTCAGGCGGTCATCCACGATCCGAAGCTCGTCATCCTCGACGAGCCGATCAGTGGCCTCGACCCCGCCCAGATCAAGGACATGCGCAAGGTCATCCGCAAGCTCGGCGAAGGCCGCGCGGTCATGATCTCGAGCCACATCCTCACCGAGATCAGCCAGACCTGTGACCGCGTGCTCGTCATCCACGACGGCAAGCTCAAGGCGCAGGGCACCGAAGAAGAGCTCACCCGTCAGCTCGGCGACGCACGCATCGTGCTCACCGTGCGCGGCGATCAGGGCGAGTTCGAGGCCTGGCTCCGCGCGCATCCCAAGGTCGAGGACGTCGTCCCGCGGCCGGTGGGTGGCGCACTCGCCTCGGCCATCGTCGACCTCGAGGGCGACATCCGCGAGTCGTTCATCGCCGAGATCATCGGTGCCGGCTTCGGCATCCGCCTGGTCGAGGTGCCCGACGACGAGCTCGAGGAGGCCTTCCTCGGTCTCACCCGCGCCCCGGTCGGAGGTGAGCTGTGAACGTGCTCCTCGTCGCCCGACGCGACCTCGCGTCGTACCTGAACAGCGCCAGCGGCTACATCATCGTCTCCGCGCTGCTGTTCATCCTCGGCCTGCTGTTCAACGCCCTGTCGTACTTCGCGGGCCCCGCGTACAGCCACGAGCTGCTCGAGGCCTTCTTCCTGTACGGCTTCGGCACCACGCTCATCGCTGCCGTGCTTCTCTCCATGCGCTCGTTCGCCGAGGAGAAGAGCCAGGGCACCGACGTGCTGCTCGAGACCGCGCCCATCAGCGAGGGCGAGGTCGTGCTCGGCAAGTACCTGGCGGGCGTGGGCATGGTCAGCATCTTCGTGCTGCTCACCCTGTACATGCCGCTGCTCATCCTCTGGAACGGCAAGGTCGCCCTGGGCCACCTGGCCGTCGGCTACCTCGGCCTGCTGCTCGTCGGCTCCGCGGGCACGGCCATCGGCAACTTCGGGAGTGCCCTGTCGCGCTCCCAGGTCGTCGCCGCCGTGCTCTCCGGCGTGATGGTCACGTTCATGATGATCCTCGGCGAGATCGGCTCCTTCTCCGAGGCGCCGCTCGACGCGATTCACTACCTCGACCTGTTCGATGCCCACTTCCCCGCGTTCCAGGGCGGCCGCCTCGAGCTGTCCGGCGTGGTGTTCTACGCCTCGGTCACCGCGGTGTTCCTGTGGCTCACGACGCAGGTCCTCAAGGGGAGGCGCTGGCAATGAGTGCTCCGCTTCTCACCTGGCTGTTCGGCCTCGGCCTGTTTGCCGTCGGCGAGCGCTACGCCGCTGGCAGCGGCATGCACTTCCTCGTCAGCGGCGCCGGGCTCCTGCTCGCGCTGCTCGGCGTGGGCCTGCGCTTCCGCGAGTTCGGCGCGCAGGACGTCTCCGCTCGCAAGGACGCGCTGCGCGCCTCGCTGATGTGGATGGGCGTGGGCTCGCTGTCGCTGGTCCTGTACCTGACCACCACCGACCTGTTCTCCGACGCCCTCGGGCTCGTCGAGGAGACCCAGGCCTGGTGGTACGTGGTCGCGTACAGCCTCGGCGCCATCTCGCTGCTCGTCGGTGCGCTGCCGGCCGCGTTCCTCGACCGCGCCCTGGCCAACCACCCGGTGCTGTTGCCGACCAACGCCCAGCGTCGGGCCGCCGAGTCCGGGCTGCTCACCGCGCTGGCCATCGCCCTGTTCGCGCCGGTCAACTACCTGGCCTCCGAGCACAACGTCGACTGGGACTACGCCTACTTCCGCACCACGCGGGCTGGCGACAGCACCCTGGCGCTCGCCCGCACGCTGCCCGACCCCGTCGAGATCGTGCTCTTCTACCCCAGCGGCAACGAGGTCCTTCGCGAGCTCGAGCCGTACATGGACCAGCTCGTCGACGTCTCCGGTGGGCAGCTCACGGTCCGGGTCGCCGATCAGGCGCTCGAGCCCGTGCTCTCCGAGAAGCTGCGCATCAACGACAATGGCTACGTCGTGTTCCAGCAGGGCGAGGCCAGCGACAAGTGGAAGGTCGGCACCGAGCTCGACCGCGCCAAGCGCAACCTCAAGAAGCTCGATCGCGAGGTGCAGAAGCGCCTGCTCAAGCTCGCGAAGGGCGAGCGCACCGTGTACATGCTCTCGGGCCACGGTGAGGCCAGCGCCCGCGAGAAGGAGAACCCCGGGCGCAAGCTCGCGAAGTTCAAGAAGAAGCTCGAGGAGCAGGGCCTCAAGGTCCAGTCCTTCGGAGCCACCGATGGCTCGATGGACGCGGTGCCCGACGATGCCGCCTTCCTCGTGGTCGCCGCGCCCAAGCTGCCGATCACCCCGCAGGAAGAGGAGGCCATTGCCAAGTACCTCGACCGCGGTGGTCGCATGCTCGTGCTCGTCGAGCCCGGTCGTGAGCCGCTCAAGGGCGTGCTCGGGCCGCTCGGCCTCGAGATCACGATGGGGCCGCTCGCCAACGAGACCAAGATCTACCCGGACAGCCGCACGGTCGCCGACCGCCTGCTGCTCGTCACCAACCGCTTCGGCGCGCACGACTCCATCCGCGAGCTGCAGCGCAACGCCGAGCGCTACCGCCTGTTCACCCCTTCCGCGGGTGGGCTCGAGAAGATCGACGGCGGCCGTGGCAAGCAGACGGCGATCATCCGTACCTTCCCCGACACCTGGCTCGAGTCGCTGCCGCTGAACTTCCAGCTCGACGACGGCGAGACCTCCAAGGTGTGGGACATCGGCGTGGTCGTCGAGGGTGAGGGTGAGAACGCGTTCCGCGTGATGGCCATTGCCGACGACAACGTGTTCAGCGATGCGCTGCTCGGCTTCTCCGCCGCCAACGAGCGCCTGCTCGAGGACGGTGCGCGCTGGCTGCTCGGCGACGAGGAGCTCGCGGGTGAGACCGAGAGCGAGGAGGACGTGAAGGTCGCGCACACCCGTCAGGAGGACATCGTCTGGTTCCTGGCGAGCGCCTTCGGCATCCCCATGCTGTTCCTGTTCGCGGGCCTGTTCCGCATCCGCGCACGGAGGAAGTGATGCGACAGATTGCCGTGCTCTCTGGCCTGCTCGCTGTCGCGCTCGGCGCCTCGTACATCACGTGGACCGCCGAGGAAGTCAGCGAGGCCGACGCCGAGAAGATCGTGCTGCTCCAGGCCGACGAGGCGTCCCTGGTGAAGCTCGTGTGGAAGACGGACAGCGTGGACGCGGTCGTCCAGCGCAAGTCGGACACCCAGGGCGACTACCTGTGGGTCGACGTCTCGTCGCAGGTCGAGAAGGTGGTCGAGCCCGAGCCTGCCACCGACACGCCCGAGGGAGAGACCCCGGAGGAGGGCCCCGCCCTCGAGGGCGCCGAGGACGAGCCCGAGGCCGAGCCGGAGGTGGTCGTCGAGACCCAGCGCGGCGCGTTCAAGGGCAACAAGTCCGCCGACTCCGTGTGGGAGCGGTTCGCACCGCTGTACGCGATTCGCGAGCTCGACCTCGGTGGTGCGGATCCGTCCGTGTTCGGCTTCGACAAGCCCTACGGCACCCTGGAGGTCCATCGCAAGAGTGGGCCGGTCACGCTCGTCGTCGGCGCCGAGACCTACGGGGCGCGCGACCGCTACGTGAAGCTCGACGGCCGGGTGTACCTGGTCGACGACAAGGTCTTCGGGCCCCTCGACAAGCCCGAGTCCGGGCTGATCGACCGCCTGCTCCAGCCGAACCTCGAGCGCGAGATGACCACCGTGACCGTGGCCGCCGATGGTCGCGAGATCACGTTGGTCCAGGAGAACAAGGACGACGCCGCGGCGGCCTACTGGGCGCCGAAGGGCGGCGAGGAGCTCGGCACGGCGGCGACGCTGGTCGGCAACCTCACGCGACTGCGCGTGTCGTTCTACCCGGTCGAGGAGATCGCTGGGCTGACCCCGAAGTACACCGTGCGCATCGCCGGCGACAACGGCACGCACACCATCGCGGTGTCCGAGGCTGCGGACGGCAACTGGTATGCCCAGAGCGACTACAACCGCGCCCTGGTGCAGGTGGTCAGCGACCCGGCCAAGTCCGCGTTCGCCGACATCAACGCGCTGCTCGAGGAAGTCCCCGAGTAGCGCTCGGGCGCGTCGCTCTGCCCGATGTGGAGCGGGTCTCGTGCAGCCCATGGCTGCGTACCGAGCGGAAACGGGGGCGGTCGTCGACTACCACCGTCCACCGATGGGTGGCCTCGCGTGCCGCCGGCGCTAGGATCGGGCCTCGGAGGAGAGATGCGCTCTCACGTCCTGGTCCTCACGCTGCTCTGCGGCTGTCCCAAGCCCACGCCCGTCGCCGAGGAGGCCGAGCCCGAGAAGGTCGAGCCTCCCGCGGGCACCCGTGCGTACATGGCGGGTCACTATGCGCTCGCCGTCGAGGGCCGCGAGGCCGTGATCGTCGGCAACCGCGACGGCTGGCAGAGCGCCGGCAACCAGATTGCCGGCTACACCCGCGCCACCGTGGGCCTGCCCGAGCCGTGGCAGGACCGGCTCGGTGAGCTCGCATTCCAGGGCGGCGAGCTCGGGACCTCGGAGACGCGTCACAAGGCGGCCCGCGCAGTGGCCGAGATGGCCCGCACCTGCGGCGCCTGCCACACCGAGAACGGGCCGGGACCCGCGTTCAACTTCGAGTCCGCGCCCCTCGCCGCGAGCACGGTCGAGGAGCGCATGCTCCGTCACCAGTGGGCGTCCGAGCGCATGTGGGAAGGCCTGGTCACACCGTCTCCGACGCTGTTCGAGACCGGTGCTCGCGCGCTGACCGGCGCGCCCATGTGGGGGGCCGAGACCCTGCCGGAGGACGTCGCGCCGCTCGAGGGGCGCATCCAGGCGATCGGTGAGCAGGCGCTGGCCGCGACCAAGGACTCCGAGCGCGTAGCCGCCTACGGTGAGCTGCTGGCACTGTGCGCGGACTGCCACGCCGCCGCGCGCTGATCGTCCTGCTTCGGTGCACGACTCCTGCACGGACGCCGGGCACAATCCCAGCATGGACGACGCGACCTGGCACCCGCCGACCTCGACCGATGCGCCTCTCAGCGCCGACCTTCCGCGGTGGATCCGTGACTGGGCGCTGCTGGGTGGCCTGACCGGAGCGCTCGCGCCCGGGGCGCTGGTGTTCGTCACGACGCGAGACGACCCGGAGATTCCCTCCGAGGTCCTGAACTTCGTGTGGACCGCGGGTGTGCTCGGACTCGTCTCCGGGGCGATCGTCGGGATCGTCCTCTGCCTCGCTCTGCAGCGGGTGCCTCGCTTCGCACGCGTCTCGGCGAGCGCGGTACTCGGGTTCGTGGTGCTCGGCGCGTGGGGTGCCACCGTGTCCGGCCTGGCAGCGGCGCTCACCGTCACCTTGGACGTCGCCGTGGTCGCGATGCTGCTCGGAGCGATCGCCGCCGTGTTTCAGTGCGGTTGGGTCACGCCGCTCTACGCATGGCTCGCCGGCCGAGATCTTCCTCGCCTGTGGGTCGTCCTCGGCGCCGGGCTCATCACGGCTCCCCTCAGCGGCTTGTTTGGCTTCGGGGGCCTGTTTCTCGGCTACGGCGTGGTGTCGAGGCTGTTCTAGCAGGCTGCTGGAAAAGGCTCCCGTCGCGCTCTGAGCCCGTTTCACCCCTCCGCCCGTCGTCTCGTCAGTTACGTGCCTCGGCACGCTCCTTCCTCGACTTTCGACGAATCGCTCCGCCACCGGCCGAATGCGCAAAACGGCCCTCAGATCGCTCGGTCCGCCTTTTCTGCAGCCTGCTCGCGAGCCGGGCGCGGCCCGCTAGCCAGCGCGGGCGACGATCACCGTGACGTTGTCCTCGCCGCCGGCCTTGAGCGCAGCCTCGACGAGCTCGTCGGCGAGCAGGTCGATCGGGTGCTCGCCCATGATCTGGGCGATGCGGTCGTCGTCGAGCGGGTCGGTGAGGCCGTCGCTGCACAGGAGCAGGATGTCGCCCTCTTCGAGAACCCGGGTCGTGGTGTCGGGCTCGACCGGGCCGTGGAAGCCCACGGACTGGGTGAGGATGTGCTTGTGCGGCACGAGTCGCGCGAGCTCCTCGGTGAGGCGCCCCGCGTCGATCTCCTGCTGAACCACGGTGTGATCGCGGGTCAGACGGGTGAGGCGACCGCGGCGGTACAGGTACGCGCGGCTGTCCCCGACGTGCGCGAGGTGCGCCTGGCCGTCCTCGACGACGAGCACGACCACCGTGGTGCCCATGTTTCGGGCCTCGGGGCGGATCTCGCTCTCGCGACGAATGCGGACGCTCGCCTGGTTCATCGCGTAGCGCAGGCGCTCGCGCAGGGTGTCGGCGGGGTCCATCGGCTCGACGTCGCGCACCAGACGGGTCTCGTCGGGATCGACCTCACCCATCAGGATCTCGTGAACGGCCTCGACGGCCATCTGGCTCGCGACCTCGCCCTTGGCATGGCCTCCCATGCCGTCGGCGAGCACGTAGATCCCGTGCTCGATGTCGATGAGGAACATATCCTCGTTGTTCTCGCGAACGGGACCCGGGTCGGTGCGGCCGTAGGCCTCGATGTCCATGCTGCCCTCGAGGGGGAAGGGGTACACTTGCCGCCGCGTTTCGTGGCGGGTCGGCGGGAAGGCCTTTGACTATAGTGTCATCCGCGCGACGAAAACAGAGGCACCGTTTGACGCACTCCAATAGCGGCGAAGGGGACACCGGCGGCCCCCTTCTCGAGACCGGCGAAGACCCCCGTACTGGCGAGATGATCGGCAGGTACGAGGTCCTGTCGGACGTGGCGCGTGGTGGCATGGCTTCTGTCATGCGCGTGCGCGACACCGAGACGGGCGAGGTGTGCGCGATGAAGTTGCTGCTGCCTCTCAAGGACCGCGACGAGGCACGCAAACGTTTCCGCCGTGAGTTCCGCGCCCTGGGTCGTCTGCAGCACGAGAACGTGCTGCGGGTGTACGAGACCGGAATGATCGGCGATCGGCCCTGGTACACGATGGAGTACGTGCCGGGGCGGACGCTGCGCGACGAGGCGCGTGACTGGCAGCAGCTGGAAGCCGCCGACCGCTTCGCGCGAGTTCAGGCGGTGCTCGTGCAGGTCGCGCGGGCGCTGGCCTACGTGCACGACCGCGGTCTCGTGCACCGCGACGTGACCCCCGCGAACATCCTCGTCCGTCCCGATGGCGTCGTGAAGCTCATGGACTTCGGCGTGGTCAAGGAGAGCCAGGGCGAGGGCGAGCTCACCCAGGTCGGCGAGGTGATCGGTACCGTGGCGTACATCTCGCCCGAGCAGATCGTCGGCGACGCGGTGGATGCGCGGGCAGACCTGTACAGCCTGGGTGCGGTGCTGTACCTGATGCTCACCGGCCAGCGTCCGTTCTCGGCGCGCACGCTGCAGGGCTTCCTCGACAAGCACCTGCACAAGGAGCCGGTGCCGCCGTCGCAGGTCGATCCGTTGGTGCCGCAGCACCTCGACGAGATCTGCATGCGCCTGCTCAAGAAGGACCCCGCCGAGCGGTACGCGAGCGCGCATCACCTCCTGCACGTGCTCGGCGACGTCGCCGGTTCCGAGGTGCTCGAGGGCTGGTGGCCGCCGCGCACCGTGGGTCGTACCCGCGAGAAGGCCGTGCTCCGCGACGCGCTCGACCGCCTCGTGCACAACGGCAGCGGCGGTGCGGTGATGCTCACCGGCGGTGCCGGCAGCGGAAAGTCCCGCCTGCTCGCGGCTGCCGCGACCTATGCCCGCCGTCACGGCCTCACCGTGGCCCGTGGGCACTGCCGCCCCCAGGATCGCCCGTTCGGCGCCTTCGTGGGCGTGTATCAGGCCCTGGCGACCGACACCGCGCCGGTCATCCTCCGGCAGGTGCTCGCGGGCGACGACGACGGCGTGATTCGCGAGCGCTACCCGGTGATCAGCGCGTTCAAGGAGCTCGTGGTCGAGCGTGCACCCGTGGTGGTGCTCCTCGATGACCTGCACCGCGCCGATCCGGCGACCCGCGAGCTGCTCGAGTACCTGCTTCGCAACACCGTCGGCCTCTCCGACGAGCCCGTCCTGTACGTGCTCAGCGTCGAGCAGGAGAGCGGAGCTGGCGTGATCGAGGCGCTCAAGCGCGCCGGACCGATCGAGCGCATGGAGCTCGAGCCCCTGCGCAGCACCGAGGTCGAGGAGCTCATGCTGTCGCTGGTGCCGTCGAGCGCCTCGGCTCGGGCCCTCGCCAAGCGCGTGTTCCGCGAGTCCCACGGCAACCCGGCCTTCGTCGCCGACATGCTCCGCGCGCTGGTCGACGAGGGGCTGATGGTCGAGGACGGCTCGCGCTTCCGCATCGCCCTCGAGCCCTCGGAGATCACGCGCTCGCGCCTGCCCATTCCCGCGTCGATGCGGCATGCCCTGCGCGATCGCCTCGCTCCGCTGGATCAGGACGCGGTGCGGGTCGCCCAGAGCATTGCGATGGCCCGCACGCCCATCGATCTCGACGTCCTGCTCAAGGTGGTGCCGTTCGACGAGGACCGCGCGATGGAGGCGCTCGACGTGCTCGTCGAGCAGGGCATCGTCCTCGAGACGCGCTCCGAGGACACCGAGCGGGTCGGGCTCGCGCAGACGCGCTTCCGCGACGTGTTGCTCGAGGACCTCGACAAGAACGAGCTGTCCCAGCGTCATCGCGCGCTCGGCGAGGTACTCGAGGCGCAGTTCCGCGACCGTCCCGCGGTGGTCGTCGAGGAGCTCGCCTGGCACTTCGAGCAGGCGGGTGTGGCCGCGAAGGCCTACGCCTACCTGGTCCAGACCGCGAAACGGCACCTCCACCGCTCGCTGTTCGAGGAGTCGCTCGCGTTCCTCGACCGCGCGCTGCGCATGGAGAAGACCGCGCGCCCGCAGATGCTGCTCGACGAGGCCGATCGACGCCTGGCCGAGGTGTACCTGTCGCGCGCGCAGGCGCTGTTCCACCTCGGGCGCTGGCAGGAGGCGGTCAGTGATGCCAAGCGCGCCGAGCAGCTGGCGTGGCTGGTCCGCGACTCGCGACTCATCGCCGAGATCAGCTCCGAGCTCGGGTCGCAGCTGCGCACCCAGGGTCCGGTCGAGGAGGCCGAGAAGTACCTGCGTCAGGCGCTGGCGAAGGCCGAAGAGGTCGGCGATCCGCGCCTGCGCACGCTCCCGCTGTACCAGCTCGGTGGGCTGGTGTGGGGCTCCGGTGACCTCGAACAGGCCGAGGCCCTGTGGAAGGATGCGGCCCAGACGGCTCAGCGTACGGGCGACGAGCGGGCCCTCGGCTATGCGTACAACGGCCTCGGCATCCTCGCGATCTGTCGCGGTGCGAGCAGCGACGCGCGCAACCACCTCGAGCAGTCGGCTGCGAACTTCGAGCGGCTCGGCATGCTCGGCGCGCTGACCATCGCCCGCGTCAACCTCGTCGAGCTGTACCTGTCGACCGGCGTGCTCCGCAAGGCCATGCAGCTCGCGGACCGCACCGTCGCTCAGGCGCGCGAGGTGAACCACCCGCATGGCATCGCGCTCGGTCTCGCGTACCGGGCGCAGGTGCTGCTGTCGATAAACCGCCTCGACAGCGCCTCCGCGTCCGCTGGCGAGTCGCTGCGACTCGTGCGTGCGCTCGGCACCCCGGAGGACGAGCTGCTCGCGCTGTCCGTGCTCGCGCGCGTGGCCATCGAGCGGGGCGACCCTCTCGAGGCCCTGGCGCGGATCTCGGAGCTGATTCCGCTGCTCGAGCACGACTCGGAGGGCGTGTCTCCCATGGTCTGGGCATGGCGGATTCGCGCGCTGGCCGAGTCGGGCCGGGCCGTGGAGGCCGCGCGCATCGAGTCCGAGACCGAGTGGGACACCCGCGGCTGGCCGCTGATCCAGGTGCGCACGCAGCTCGCACTCGGCCGTGCGTTGATGGCTCTCGACGAGCGTAAGCGCGCACTCGACACCGTGCGCCGCGCGCTCGGCATCGCCGAGGCCAACGGCTACCGCTTCTACCAGCTCCACGCCCAGCACCTGCTCGCGCAACTCTGCGAGGACCCGGTCCAGCGGGCTCGTCACCAGCGAGTCGCCAAGGCGCTCGCGCGATCGCTCGCGGCCAACCTGCCGCGCCAGGATGGGGAAGCCTTCCTGGCCACGCCCTACGGAGAGATCGGGTAGCTCCCCACGTCACCGTGCGTCGCGGTGGTGGGGAAGCGCGGTCACCCCTGCTACGATCCGAGCATGACGGATACACCACAGGACCTGGGCGGCCAGATCCGCCCCGGTCAGCGGGTCGGACCGTACACGGTGGTCGAAGAGGTGGGTTCCGGTGGCATGGCCACCGTGTTCCGCGCCACGGATCCGCGTGGCCGCGTGGTTGCCCTCAAGGTCCTGCATCCACAGTCGGTGCAGCCCGAAGAGGTCAAGCGCTTTACGCGCGAGTACCAGACCCTGCAGCGGCTCGACCACCCGAACATCGTGCACGTGTACGAGACCGGCATGGTGGGGCGCTTTCCGTGGATTGCCATGGAGTTCGTCGAGGGCTCGGACCTCGACGACGTGCTCTCCAGCTGGGCCGAGCACCCGCCCACGGACCGCTTCGTGAAGACCGAAGCCCTGTTCCGCGGCATGGCTGAGGCGCTCGGGCACATCCACGACAAGGGGCTGATTCACCGCGACGTGAAGCCATCCAACGTGCTCGTCGCCAAGGACGGCACGCCGAAGATCAGCGACTTCGGCGTGGTCAAGGACCCGGATGCCACGGGTACGCAGCTCACCGTCGCCGGGCGGCTCGTAGGCACGGTCGCGTTCATGGCGCCCGAGCTGATCAGCGGTGAGGCCGTCGACCCGCGCGCCGACCTGTACGCGCTCGGAGCCGTGCTCTACGTGATGCTCACGGGCAAGCGCCCGATCGAGGCGAAGAGCGTCGCCGGCTATCTCGCGCGTCACCTCACCGAGGTCCCGGCGGCGCCCTCGTCGCACGACCCGTCGATTCCGCGGCACCTCGAGAAGGTGTGCCAGCGGCTGCTGGCGAAGGAGCCGTCCCATCGCTACCAGACGGCGGCGGCGGCGATTGCGGGACTCGAGCTCACCGAGGAGGCCGGACCCGCGCCGCTTCGTGGCCGCGACGACCTGATGCTCGCGTGGAGCACGCGCCTGCAGGAGCTTCGCGATGGCGGCGGCGGCGAGCTCGTGCTCCGCGGGGCGCCGGGCTCGGGACGCAGTCACCTGCTCGCGACCGTCGCCGAGCTGGCGCGCACCATGGACATCGCGGTGGCGTACACCCGCGGCGTCGACAAGCTGTTCTCCGGGCTGCTCGAGTCTCTCGGGGCCAACGGCATGGGTCCGGACGGGCTTGCCGAAGCCCTCGAGGGCCAGACCGCGCTGATCGCCGTCGACGACTTCGTCGAAGAGGGCCAGGGAGACGCGCTGCGGGCGCTGGTCCACGACCGGGTGACTCGCGAGGGAGCAGCCTGGCTGCTCGCCTACCCGGTGGACGCCGCGGAGAGCGACCTGCACTTCGCGAGCTCGGGACTTCCGCTCGAGGTCATGGAGATCGGACCGCTCGAGCGTCCGGCCGTCATCGCCATGCTCCGGGACCGGAACCTCGCCGGTGCCGCGGCTCCGGTGCTCGGTCGACGCCTGCACGCCGACTACGGCGGCAATCCGGGAGGCGTGGTCGGACAGTTCGAGGCCCTCGTCGAGTCCGGGTGGATCGAGGAGCGTGGCGACGAGCTGCGGGCCACCGTGCCTCTCGACCGCTTCAAGAAGGCGGCCCTTCCTGTACCCCGCGTCGTTCGCGAGGCCCTCGCCGAGCGCATGGACTCGCTCGACGTCACCGCGCTCAACTTGTGTCGCACCCTGGCGTTGCTCGGTCGACCGAGCGGACCCTCGCTGCTGTGCCGCTGCGCCGGCGCCGGCGGGCTGGAGGCGGGTGAGGCCCTCGACGACCTCGTTCGTCGTCAGCTCCTCCAGCGCGAGGGCGAGGGGCCCGAGGAGCTGCTGCGCTTCGCCCATCCCTCGGCGCCCGCGGTGGTCGCGGAGGGCATGACCGAGTTCGAGCGGGCGCAGATCCACGGGCGCATCGCCAAGGTGCTCATGTCGCGGCGTCGCCGCGAGGCCCTGCTCGAGGTCGCCGAGCACCTGATGGCCGCCGGCGACCGTGCCACGGCCTACCCGATGCTCATCCGCGCCGCGCGCCGCGAGGCACGCGCCGGTCTGTACTCCATCGTGCTCCGCATCTGTGAGCGGGCCGAGGCGATTCGTCTCACCGCCGAGCGCACCCTGGAGGCCGACGAGGTCGTGCGCAACCGCCGCTGGCTGCGCATGCTCATGGGCGAGGCCCACCTCGGTCGCGGCGAGTGGCCTGCGGCGGCCGCCCACCTGGCCGAGGCTGTCGAGGCGGCGCGGGAGGAGGGCGATCAGGCTGTCGTCTCGCGATGTCTGGGCTCGCTGGGACGCGCCCAGTTCCGCAAGGGAGACCTCGAGCAGGCCGAGAAGACGCTGGAAGAGGCCCTGGACCTCGCCGAGCGGGGGGCGCCCGAGCGCGCGGCCACCAGTCGTGCCCTTGCGGACATCAAGCTCCGGAGCGGCGAGTTCGCCGCCGCCCGCGACCTGTGGCAGGAGACCCTCGACGCCGCGGTGCAGTCCGGCTCCTCGGACCAGGAGGGCCGTGCTCGCCGTGGCCTGGCCCACGCACGGGCGCTGCTCGGTGACCTGTCCGGCGCGGCGCTGCTCCTCGAGGAAGCCGACGACCTGCTCGGGCATCGGGGGGACCCGCGCGTGCACGCAGCGGTGCTGGCGCGCATCGTCGAGCTCGACATCGCCGCAGGCCGGCTCGGCAACGCGACCCACCGCTCCGAGCAATTGCTCACCCTCGTGCGTCAGCAGGAGCTGGCCGAGCGCTTCGCCGAGGTCCTCGGACTTCGCGCCGAGGCCTTGTCCCGCGTGGGCGACACCGAGGGGAGCCTGGCTGCGGCCCGTGAGGCCGAGACCTATGCCACCGCCTTCGAGGCCCGCCGCTGGGATGCGCGGCTGCGTGCGGCGCGGGCCTATGCCGATGGCGGCGCCCTCGAGTCGCTGGCCAACGTGCTTCCCGAGCCTGGAGAGGTCCCGAGCTCGATCATCTACGACCCGCCGGCACAGCTCGCCGGGCTCCGGGCCCGGCTCCAGGCGACCCGCGACCCCATGGGGGCCCGCGATCTCGCGATGTGGGCCATGGTGCGGCCGGACGCCCGACTGGCGATCAGCAGGGCGATGATCGCCCGCGACGCGGGGATCGCGCTCTCCGGCACCGGGGCGACCGAGATCGCGGCGAACGCCGTGCGGGCCGGCCTCGATGCGATGCCGAAGCAGGGCGCGGACGGCCTGATCCTCGAGCTGCTGCTCGTGCTCTACGCGGCCACCCAGGAGGAGGCTGTCGCCGACCGGGCGAGTGCCATCGTCGAGCGGGTCGGCGAGCGCTTGTCTCCGGGCAACCGCATGCGGTTCTACGCGCGGCCCGACGTGGCCCGCGTGCGTAGCTGACGTGGCGCGCGCCGCGGCCGTAGCCGTGGTGGCGGTCGGGCTCGCGCTCGGCCTGGCCTGGGCGCTTGGCGGTGGGCTGTTCTATGGACTCGTGGCCGTCGCGTTCGGAGTCCAGTGGCTGGCCTTCGTCCCGGCCTACACCCTGCGCACCGAACGCTTCTACGATCTGGTCGGCAGCCTGACCTACGTCCTGCTCGTGACCACCGCGGTGCTCGCCAGCCCGGAGGTGTCGCTGCGCGGCGGTCTGCTCGCGGGAGCGACGCTCGTGTGGGCCGTTCGACTCGGCCTGTTCCTTGCGGTGCGCGTCCATCGTGCCGGCAAGGACGGGCGCTTCGACGAGCTCAAGCACTCGGCGCCGCGCTTCTTCGTCGCGTGGACGCTGCAGGGCCTGTGGACCTTCCTCACCCCACTCGCCGTGTGGGTGGTGCTCGCCGACGCCCAGCACGGCCTCGGTGTGCTCGACGTACTCGGCCTGGGGACGTGGCTCGTGGGCTTTGTGCTCGAGGCCTCGGCGGACGCGCAGAAGTCGCGGTTCCGCGCGGACCCGGCCCATGCCGACACCTTCATCCGCGATGGCTGGTGGGCCTGGTCTCGGCATCCCAACTACGCCGGCGAGATCGCCCTGTGGTGCGGCGTGGCGCTGGTCGCGGCCAGCCAGCTCCACGGTGCTCAGTGGCTCGCGCTGCTGTCGCCCACCTTCGTGTTCGTGCTGTTGCGCTACGGGAGCGGCGTGCCGCTGCTCGAGGCCCGCGCGGACGCGAAGTGGGGAGGGGAGCCGGACTACGAGGAGTACAAGGCGCACACGCCGCTGCTCTGGCCCCGCCCACCGCGCTGATCAGCGGGTGCGCACCTTGCGGAACAGGCGGGTGCGGCGCTCGTCGTCCCAGGTGTACAGCGCGACCTCGTCGAGGCGCACTCGCACGTGGCCGACCTCCAGCGCCTCGGCCCAGCGAAGGCCCGCTGTACGCGCGGCATCACTGGCTCTCCGCATGGGGCGGGCCAGTGTGCAGTGCGCCTTCACCCCGTGCCGCGGTGGAGCGGCTCCCGCGGCCTCGAGCAGCGGGGCCTGCCAGCGGCGCATCCACGCCTCGAGGGGCTCGCGACCCTCGCCGACCATGGCGGACAGGGCCGAATAGCGGCGCTTGGGTCCCATCGGCACCACCGTGCCCAGGGTGACCGCGAAGTCGACGGACTCGGTGAGGACCGACCACGCGGCGAGCGCCTGCGCCTCGTCCACCGCACCGAGAAAGGCGACGGTGAAGTGCAGGTCGTCGGGGTGAAAGCGGCGAAGTCCTCGCGGGGGCTCGGGAACGGACGCGAACCAGCCGTCGCCGTCGACGGCGAGACCCACGAACCAGTTCGGCCTCACGCGTGCACCGCGTTGCGCCCGACCAGCTGACGCAGCGCCTCGGGGGCCTGGCCCGCACTCTCCGCGCGGGCGGCGGCGTCGAGCATCGCCGCGAGCTCGACCACGTCGGCCTCCTTCATGCCGCGAAGGGACAGGCGCTCTTCGCCGTGGGTGCGCTGAAGCACGAGCGACGTCCCGTCCACCGCGACGCCCTCGATCTCGGACAGGGGAAGCTCCCGTGTCCACACGGGGACCAGGCCGAAGTACCGCCGGAGCGTGACCCGGTGGGGATCGAGCGTGACCTCGATCCGGTGGAGCGGCGAGGTGATGCCGCCAATCCCGATGGTGGTGTGCGTGCCTCCGACGAACGTGAACCCGAGCCCGATGAACAGGGTCACGCCGACCTCGAAGCTCCCGTCGAACAGCGCGGACACATTGAACCCGAGCATGACGAGGCCGATGATGAAGAACAGCGACCCGATCAGCGCGAACGGCAGGAAGAACATCGCCCCGGGGTAGGTCGCGTCCGTCCGCAGCGTGAGGCGGACCTCGTCGAGCTCGGCGTGGATGTCCATGCGCCGGATTCTACCCAGCGGGACGCCAGCCGTCGGGCGGGGGCGTCCACTGGTCCGGGGACACCGTGCAGGCGTGCCCGAGGACGGTGGGTCCCCGCCGCAGGTAGGAGGGAGTGGGCCGCCACCCGGCTGCCAGTCGGCGCGCGAGGAGTGCGTCCGCATCCGGCGGGTGATCGAGCGCCGCGACCGCGACGACGCCGGCGTTTCACGTCGTGTCGAACACGAGCGTCAGGCCCTCGGCGACCGGGACGACGATGTCGAGGCTGTACTCGTCCATCTGCACGATCTGGTAGGCGTGGAGGCCGCGTGCGTGGAGCCACGCGAACAGTTCGCCGGTCGTGTGCAGCGTGCGCGCCTGGTCGAGGAGGTCCATGGCTGGGACCTATCTCGCCGAGACCCGGAGCTCGGGCTCCGGTAAGCGCCTGTCAGGCTGCCTTCGCGAGCAGCTCGTAGCTGAGGCGCCTGGCTTCGGGCTCGTAGGGGATGGTGACCAGCATCAGCTCGTCCGCGGCGGTCTGCTTCTGAAGGGCCTCGAGACCGTCGAGCACGCGCTCCGCCGTGCCGACGATGGCGAACTGGCGCCGCATGGCGATCGCCATCTGCTCCATCGGTCCGTAGGCGGCGTTCGCGATGCGCTCAGGGCTCGGGAAGGGGGCGTTGCGGCCACGCACGAGGTTCTCGACGAACCAGTGCTCCGAGGAGCGGGTGAGGGCCTGCGCCTCGGCATCGGTCTCGGCGGCCTGCACGTACCAGGCGAGCAAGACCTTGGGCTTCGCGCACACGCCGGGGGTGAAGTGCTGGTGGTAGGTGCCGAGGGCCTGCATCATGCCTCGGGGGTCGAGGAAGCCGCCGAAGGCATAGGGCAGGCCGCGTTCCGCGGCGTAGCGGGCGCTCGACGCACTGGTGCCGAGAATCCACGGCTCCGCGGACTCGTCGACGGCTGGCGCCGCGAAGGTGCCCGGGTACGGGCGGCCGTCCGAGCCCTTGCCGAGCCAGGTGAGCAGCTCGTCCACGGCGCGGAAGGTGGCATCGCCGTGCGCGCGGACGCCGAGGGCCTGCGGGGCGCTCTGCTCGCTGCCGCCGCTGCGGCCGAGGCCCAGGTCGATGCGGCCGGGGTGCAGCGCCGCGAGCAGGTTGAACTGCTCGGCCACGTGAAACGGGCTGTGGTACGGCATGAGCACGCCGCCGGAGCCGACGCGGATACGCTCCGTCACCGCGGCGAGGTGCGCGACCATCACCTCGGGCGCGCCACTGGCCAGCGCGAGGTCCGAGTGATGCTCCGCGACCCAGAACCGCTCGTAGCCCGCGCGGTCCGCGAGCCGGGCCAGCGCGACCGTCTCGCGCACGGCATCCGCCGGCGACATGCCCTCGCTGACCGGCGACTGGCAGAGGATGGACAGCTTCACGGGACGCCTCCAGACCCACGCAGGTAGCATGCGGCATGCGACTCATCCCGCTTCTCCTGCTGTTCGCGTGCGGCTCGACGGTCGAAGACACCGCCTCGCACTGCCCTCCCGCCACCGACCCGTGCATGGACGCGGACCTCTACCAGGAGTGCCTCGACATCGAGGCCACCTGTGATGGCGGCCTGCTGATCATGGAGAGCTGCCCGCTGCAGTTCGGGTGCGCCGAGTGAGGGTCGCAGTCACCGGGGCCAGCGGCTACGTCGCCGGCTGGGTCGTTCGCGAGCTCCTCGCCCGTGGTCACCACGTGTGCGGTACGGTGCGCGATCCGTCGCGCGAGGACAAGGTCGGGCACCTGCGCGCGCTCGCCGACGAGCTGCCGGGCACGCTCGAGCTGTTTTCCGCCGACCTGATGAAGCCCGGGTCCTTCCGGGAGGCCTTCGCGGGCTGCGAGGTCGTGCTCCATACCGCCTCGCCGTTCACGCTCAGCGGCGGCGACCCCGAGAAGGACCTGGTCGAGCCTGCTCTCGAGGGCACCCGCAACGCGCTGGCCGACGCCAGCGCCACCGAGAGCGTGCGCCGGGTGGTGCTCACGTCGAGCGTCGCGGCGGTCTTCGGCGATGCCAAGGAGTGCCAGACCCGCGGCGGGCTGCTCGACGAGTCGCACTGGAACGAGACCTCCCGCCTCGATCACATGCCGTATCCGTACAGCAAGACCGTGGCCGAGCGGGAAGCCTGGCGGATCGCCGAGGCCCAGGACCAGTGGGACCTGGTCGTGCTCAACCCGGGCTTCGTCATGGGGCCGTCGCTGTCGACCCGCGTGGACGGGACCTCTGTCGAGTACATGATCAACATGGCGACGGGCAAGATGCCGGCGATGTGGGACTTCGAGACGCCATGGGTTGACGTGCGCGAGGTCGCCTTCGCCCATGCCGAGGCTACCGAGCGCTCAGAGGCGTCCGGGCGCCACATCCTGTCCTGCGGTGAGGTGCCCATGCTCACCGTCGGCCGGTGGATTGCAGAGGATCACCCCGGTCGCTTCAAGCCGCCGACGCGACGCATCCCCAAGTGGGTCGCCTACCTTGCGGCGCCGCTGTTCGGCTTCACCTTCGAGTACGTCCGCGTGAACGTCGGCTTCGAGGTGCGCATGGACCACGGAAAGAGCGAGCGGGAGCTCGGCGTGACGTACCGGCCGCTGCGCGAGACCGTGAACGACCACCTCGAGCAGCTCGTGCGGGACGGGTTGATCCCCTGATCAGCCGCCGCCGTAAGGGTAGCGCCCGCTGAAGTCGATCGCCTCGCGCGTCTCGCGGGTAAGCGTCGTGTGGTTGTCGAGGTCGTTCGCGAACCACAAGTGGCTGTGCGACACCGGGAGGCCCGCGCCGCTACCCGTGTAGGGGCCGTCCACCTCGGGGGGCGCGCCGATCCACAGGTTGCCGGTGTAGCCGATGAACCCGAACACCGTGCCGGTCGGCAGTGGCGTGCCGTCGGCGGCGGCGTCGAGCACGTACCCGGGCACGTTGGTGTTCAGGTGGGAGAAGCCGATCTGGTGCTCCACACCGTCCTTGTCGTAGCGCACGCGGATGTTGAGGCCGCCCGAGATGCTCCCGGTCGCGCCGTTGGCGGAGACGCGCTCGATGTAGAACACATCGCCATCCGCGTCGAAGATCGACAGCGGCGCGCCGGCGTCCGCCGAGAAGTCGCCCTGCGAGGTCTGGTCGACGTGGTACGCGGCCGCCCGCCAGTCGACGAAGGGCACGGTGAGCGGCGCCATCTCCAGCCGTCCAGCGCCCGCGGTGTCGGTCGCGCAGCGGAAGCGGTGCACGTCGCGACCGGCGTCGTACAGGATCAGGCAGCCCCACGCTCCGAGGCGCTCCTCGACCGAGTGGGTGTACTGCGGGTAGGACGCGGAGAGGTCCACGTAGTCGGTGCCGACGATGCTCTGGCGCACCCGTGCCTTGCGGGCCGCGACCTCCTCGGGGGTCGGGTCGTCGACGAGCATGGCGGCAACCTCGGTGGGCAGGCGGTCGCCGACATCGCCGGTGCCGTCCTCCGGGTCCCACAGTCCGGGCCACGCGAAGACGAAGCGTCCGCCGTCCACGGACTGGCGAGCGTCGAGGTCGACGGTCGCGAAGTGCTCGCCCGCGAACAGGTGCAGCCGCCGCCCCTCGGCGAAGGCCGCGTCCACGCCGGTCTCGGGAGCGCCCACCACCGCGGAGAGCGGCTGTTCTTCCGTGTCTCCGCTGGCCAGGTCCACGGTGCGCACCGCCTGGTCGCGAAACGCCCACAGCACGCCGTCCACCACCGCCGCCGCGTCGATGCCGTCGGCCCAAAGCTCGGGAAAGCGCTGGGTGAGGGGCTCGGCGGGACCTCGGGCGGCGTCTGCGACCCGGTCGTAGTCCACGACCTCGGCTCCGCGGAAGAACAGGACCGTGTCCTCGTCGACGAGCGCGGCGGCATCGAGCTCGGCGGGCGCGCCGTCCCAGTAGGTGGCCAGGTCGAGCGGGTAGCCCGCGTCCACCTCGCCATTGGCGGCGTCGAAGCGCATGTACTCGGTGCCGGCGAAGAAGTACGTCCGGTCGCCCGGCCAGGCGAGGACCGCGTCGAGACGCGCCTCGGGCCGGGTCACGGGCTCGGCGGTGTCCCCGGTGTCGACGGGCGAGTCCGTCTCCTCCATCGCGCTATCGCCGGTGGCGGTGTCGAGCGGCGCCTCGCGAACCGTGGGTGCGCAGGCGGCGAGAAGGAAGGGGAGAAGTCGCATGGCGCGAACCTATCCCCGAAAAATGACGCCTTCGTCAGGAGCGGGCAAAGGCGGCTACATGCCGTCGGGCAGCCCCTCGGCGACGGTGAGGTCGTAGGGGGTGGAGCCGCCCTCGGTCGGCGAACCCACGTAGACGGCGAAGGTGCCGCCGCTCCACGCGCCGCTCGACACGACGGGCAGGGGGGTGCTGTCGGTGTCGCTGCACCAGGTGTTGTTGCCCTCGATGACCTTGAACGGCGCATCCACCGTGTCGGTCATGAAGTGCAGGGCCAGGAAGTTCTCGGTGAGGGTGACCTGGTGCTGGGCCGTGGTCGGGAACCACGCGCCGCAGGTCGTGTCCTCGACCTCGCCGGCACTGCTGAACGGGCCGCGGGTGTCGTCGCCGAAGCCCGGGTCGAGCGTGAAGTCCGGGTCGGGCTCGTCGCTCCCGGCGCAGGCGGTGAGAAGGACGAACGAGACGAGCGTGATCGTGCGCATGGGCACTCCGTGGGGTGAGGTGGCGAGCGGAACGCGCTGGCGGCGCTGCGCTTTCACTTTCCGTCGCGAAGGACGTCGCGAAGTTCGGGAAGGACGGAGCGGGGCACGCGGATCTCGGCGTGCCAGCCGTCCCCGTCCCACGCCTCGGAGAGGATCTCGCCGCGCTCGTTGACCAGTGCGACCAGCCGCCCCTCGGCGTGGGGGATGTCGACCCACACGCTCTGCCACTCGCCGGCCCGGCGCTCGGCGACGGTGCGCGCCAGCTCCGCGAGTCCTTCGCCGGTGATCGCGGAGATGGCGATGGCATCGGGCAGAAGCCAGCGCAGCTCGCGGAGCACGTCGGGATCTTCGAGCTCGTCGACCTTGTTGAGCACGCCGAGCACGCGGTGCTCGGGCACCTCGAGGTCCGCGAGCACTTCTTGAACGACCTGGACCTGCTCGATGGCGTCGGGATGGCTGGCATCGACCACGTGCAGCAGCAGGCTCGCGTGCAGCGCCTCGGCGAGGGTCGAGCGGAAGCCGGTCACGAGGTGGTGGGGCAGGTCGCGCACGAAGCCGACGGTGTCGGAGAGGGGGATCGCCACGCCAGGCTGGACCTCCCACCGCCGGCTCACGGTGTCGAGTGTCGCGAACAGCATGTTCTCGGCGAAGGCGTCCGCCTTGGTCAGCGCGTTGAGGAGGGTGGACTTGCCGGCGTTCGTGTAGCCGACGAGCCCGACCCCCCAGGACTGGGCGGCGCGGGCGCTGACCTGGCGCTCCTTGCGGGCGTCGATCTCGGCGATCTGTCGCTTGAGGTGCAGGATGCGCTTCTGGACGATGCGGCGGTCGATCTCGAGCTGCTTCTCGCCCGGGCCGCGGGTCGCGATGCCACCGCCGCCGGACTGGCCGGCCTGACGTGCGAGGTGGCTCCACATGCCGCGCAGGCGTGGTGCGGTGTACTGCAGCTGAGCGAGCTCGACCTGGAGCTTGGCCTGACGGCTGCGGGCGCGGGTCGCGAAGATGTCGAGGATGACCTCGGAGCGGTCGACGACGCGGCAGGCGAAGCGCGTCTCGAGCTCGCGAACCTGGGCGGGGGACAGCTCGTGGTCGAAGACGACGACCTTGCCGTGGTGCTCGGCGACGGCCTCGGCGATCTCCTCGACCTTGCCACTGCCGACATAGGTCGCCGGGTTGAGCGGGCGGTCCTCGGCGACGTTGTGGGGCCGGCGCTGGACGATGCGGTGCACGGGCTCGGCGCGTGCAGCGCGGACGAGGCTGTCGAGCTCGTCGAGTCGTCGGTCGGCGTCGGTGGTGGTGGCGTACACGCCGATGAGGATGGCGCGGTCTGGCGGCGCGTGGGTGGAGACGGTCAAGCGGAGCACCTCGGACCTCCGCACGTATCACCTTCGTCGGCCCGTCGGGGGGCGTGCCCGGCCGCTCCGGGACATTCCGACACCAAAGAGCTTGCCATTCCAAACCGTTACAGCATATGGTGTCAGCGTGGAGGTGCGATGCGTTCCGACTTCTCCTTCCGTCAGACGCGGACCAACGCGGCGCTCGAAGCCGCATCCCTGGGCGTTCAGACCTTGCTCTTCCCGTTCGCCTACGTGCCGAGTCGCCATGAGCCGGTGCGTCGCCGCGACCTGCACACCGTCGTCTTCGTGCACGGACTGGCGGCGAATCGGGCCAGTGTGTACCCGCTGCAGGCGTGGATGCACGCGCGCGGTCACCGGCGCCAGTACAGCTTCTCGTACTTGACCACCGGGTCGATCGAGCGCTGTGCCCTGGAGCTGAAGCGGCGGCTGGACCGCGACGTCCGGGGCGGACGCATCGACATCGTCGCGCACTCGCTCGGCGGCCTCGTCTCCCGCTACTACCTCCAGGCACTTGGCGGCGACCGCCGCGTGGACCGCCTGGTGACCCTGGGCACACCTCACGGTGGCAGCCACGCGACCACCTACCTGCCGACGCCGCTGGTGCGGCAGATGACGCCGGGGTCGAGCTTCCTGCGGCACCTGGATGAGCTGCCGCCGCCGCGCTGCGAGGTGACGACCATCGGGGTCGGCGGCGACGCGCTGGTCCTTCCCGCCGAGCACTGTGCGGCGCCGTTTGGCACCCACCATCACATCGATGGGCTGGGGCACACCGCGATGCTGCTCTCGCCGACGGTGCTGCGCAAGGTGAGCACGGCCATCGGTCCGTGCATCGAGGGCCGTCCGTTTCCGCGGATCACCGCTCGTCCTGCCGCGATCTGAGCGCGTCGAGCGCCGCGGGGACGTCTCCGGTGCCGACGTCCGGTGCGCGGACTCGCCAGTGCTCGAGCTCGTCGGCGCACCACTGCGCAGCGTCGCGGTGCCTGAACCAGAAGCGGTAGGGCTTGCCGCCCAGCTGGAGCGTGAGCGTCTGGCCGTCCACGCCCACGTTGGAGACCTCCGCCCACGCGACCTCGGAGCGCCGTTCCCTGCGGGACAGCGCCAGGCTCGTGGGGGTGAGGTCGAGCACGACCGGCGAGGGCACGGCATCGTCCGCGCTCCCGAGCAGCCAGGCGCCCGCGAACAGGGCCATGGCCGCGAACAAGCAGCTCAGCGGCCCGGCGATGGCGAAGCCGCCGAACACGAGCACGCCGATCACCGCGAAGCCCAGGGTGTTGAGCAGGCCCTTGCGAAGCAGCCCCGGAGGTACGTGTTCCTGCCACTCGATGCGTGCGCGGTCGAGGTCGGCGGTGACGGTGAGATCGCGGGGTGCCTCCACGACTACTTCTCGGGGAGCTCGACCTCGCACACCGCGCGGCGGTACACGCGGGTGTCGAAGCGCGGGTCGGTGGGCGCGTCCATGCGGCGGTTGAAGAACACGGTCTTTCCGTCCGCGGAGGGGTACACGATCTCCTCGCGGTAGGCACCCGAGGTGAGCGGGAACGGCGCGGTCATTCCGGGCTCCCACACGACGACCTCGGCATCACCCGGCACGTCGTCCGGGTGCGTGACGACGGCGGTCCCGACCAGGCGGCCGTCCGCGACCAGTGTGGGGTCGTCGATGCACTGCGGCATGGCCTCGTCGGCGAGCACCTTTCCCGTGGCATCGGCGGTCACGAGGTGGCAGGCGCCTCGGTCGTCGCGGGTGACGAACACCAGGCCAGCGTCGGTCTTGCCGGCCACGGCGCGGAAGCGGCCCTTGGCCTTCACGGGGCTCGCCTTGCCGCTCGTCGGGTCGACGAGGAGCACGCCGCCATCACGATCCGCGCCGATGATGCGCAGCTCGCTGCCGGCCCAGCCGAAGCGCCCCCAGGACAGTGCGGGAAGCTCGGTGGGCGCGCCGCCCGCCTGCACGTGGCACATGCCGCCGTCGCGCAGGCACCACAGCGCGAAGGCGCCGTCGGGCGAGATGTCGCTCACCCCGTTCCGCTGGCCGGGACCGAGGAGCACCATCTGCTTCTTGCTGCCGTCGCGGGTATCGAAGCCCCACAGCGCCGAGGTTCCTTCGCTGGTGAAGGTCTCGACGGCGCCGACGGCGTGGCCCTGGTTGACCGTGCCGATGCCGTAGAAGTTGCCGCTGCGCAGCAGGTCGCGCTCGCTGCGATCGGCCTCGATCACGAACAGGCGCTCGGGAGGCTCGGCCCAGTAGCCCTTGCGCTTCGGGGGTACGGTGAAGATCGGCAGCCGCGACAGGTCCTGCACGATGGGCCGGTTGTCGGCGTTCACGCCGACCATCGCGTACTGACCGCACGGGTTGCCGTAGCAGGTGATGCCTTCGGCGTCCGCGAAGCTCTGCAGGCGCTCGCCCTCGGCCTGGCAGTAGGCGGCGTACTCGGTGGCCGTCTCGTGGCGCGAGCGGATGAGGTCTTCGTAGTTCTTGAGGTCGGTGACCGCGAGCAGCGCGCGGGTCTCGCCCTCGCCGTTGAGGACGGCGGTGAGCTGAGGGCTGTGCACCGCGGCGTCCGCGATGTACGGGGCGAACGCGTTGACCCAGGTGTCGCGGGCGTCGCTGGCGATGCCGGTGAGCGAGCTGTCCTCGCGCACGAACTCGAGCGTGTACGGCTCGGGCGCGGCAAACTCGGGGCGCTCGTTGACCATGTGCACGGTGGCGCGAACCGCCCACAGGTGCGTGCCGGGCAGCACGCCGGGCCGCTCCTTGCCGGCCTCGAAAATCACCACCGCCGCGTGGGCGGCGTCGACCAGTCCGGCGCGAGCCCGTGCCGCGTCGGCGTCGAAGTCGCCGAGGTTCTCGGGGTCGTGGACGACGGCGAAGCCCATCTCGTCGAGGGCATCGCCGAGGTCGCGCATGAGGCGGCTGTCCTGGCTCGACTCCATCGTTCCGCTCGACACGAGCACGATCTTGTGGGCCTCACCACTGCCGCCGCACGCCGCGAGCAGCGCCAGCCCCAGAACACGTCGCATGCAACCTCCGGCCAGACGATGACCCGTCCGTCGGGTCGGCGCCAGTCGAAGCCGGCGATCAGCCAGGCTCTTCCACGGTCGTCGGCCAGCGGGCGAGTACCAGCCACGCGGCGAGCACGACCGCGGCACTGCCGATCAGCGTGAGTGCGGGGAGGCCGCCGCGCAGGGCGTCGATCTGCCACGGGGGCACCGGCTGGCGAAGGGCCACGAGGTCGAGCACCGCCTGCATCGCCACCCGCTGACCGAGCCCCACGAGGTGCGTGACGGCGGCCAGAGCGAGAAACAGGTGGGAGCCGCGGGTGCGGGGCATCGACATCCACACCACGGCGACGAAGAGCACGGGGAACAGCGCCGCGCTGAGATCGAGGGCCGTCGTGCTCATGCCACCTCCGCAGACTCCTCCGTAGAGGGGCTTGCACCGGGAGGATAGGACGAGACGCGTGTCACGAGGCGTCTCGGAAGGTCATAGGCGACCGACGAGGAAGTCGATGAGCAGGTCGAGGAAGGGCTCGGGGTGCTCGCGGTGCAGGAAGTGCCCGCCGGGAAGCATACGAACGTGCACTTCGCCGGTGAACCGGCGCACACTGCGCTCGAAGTCCGCCTGCTTCATGATGCCGTCGCTCTTGCCGCCGACAATCAGGGTCGGGACCTCGATCTTCGCGAGGTGCCCCGGCGGTGGCTTCGGGGTGAGGTGCTTGTAGTAGTCCAACGCCGCCTGGCACGAACCGGGCGCGGAGTAGCTGTTGCGAGCCCACTCGAGCTCGCTGTCCGGCCAGTCGAAACCCGGTGACCAGCGCTCGTACAGGGTGCGCAGCTGGGCGAAGTCATGCTTCGCGAAGCGCTCGGCGGCGCCGGGCATGCGGTGGGTGAGGAAGTGCCGCGCGCCCCAGGCTTTGCCGAAGCTCATCTGGATGCTCGCGGGATGCGGGATGGCGACGGTCACCAGCTTCGACACCCGGTCCGGACCGAGGCCTGCCGCGGAGTACGCGGCGCTCGCGCCGAAGTCGTGCCCGACGACCACCGCCTCGTCCTCGCCAGCGGCGCCGATCAGCGCGAGGATGTCGCGGCCGAGCGTGTCGCTGCCGTAGTCGCCGTCCTCGGGGATCTGCGACGGCGCAATGCCGCGCGTGTACGGCGCGATGACGCGAAAGCCCTTCTCGGCGAGCTTCGGACCGACGAAGTCCCACGTTCGCGCGGTGTCCGGGAAGCCGTGGACGAGGATGACGAGCGGACCGTCGGCTCCCCACGTGAGGCAGCCGAACTCGAGCCCGTTCGCGTGCATGGAGAAGGTAGCGGGATCACGGCGGTAGGTGCGGCCCATGCCGGGAGGCTACCGCGGGCGAGCCCGCGCGTCAGCCCGGTGCGGGGAACGTCTTGGGGACGTCGACGATCTCGAACGTGTACCGGTTCGGACCGAGGTCGCTCATGCCCTCGACGTAGGACTTGACGTAGTCGAGGCGGTCATCGGGGCACGCGGAGAGGTCGACGTCGTGCTTGGCGCCCTGCTCGTCCACCCGGAACGAGACCTTGCAGAGGATCGGGAACGGACCCTTGGAGACCTGGTCCCGGAACTTGTACCTCACCGTGATCTTCACCGTCTCGGCTTCACCGGGCTCCCATCGCCACTTCTCCATGGCCGGCATGCCGTCGTCGGCGAACTCCGGGGGGCAGTCGGGGGCCGCGACCCGGGTGGGCAGGCCCTTCGCGTCGACGTCGATGACGTAGGTGCACTCGACGTCGCCGAGCTTGGCGGCGCGTGCAGCGTCGCCGTATGGCGGGGTCTCGCGGTGCACGACGACGCGCTTCGTCTGCTCCCCGTCGCCGGCAGGCGCCTGCGTGGCGGTGGGCTCGGGGTCGGTGTTCGGGGCCCCGCAGGCAGCGAGGAGCAGGGCAAACCACAGCGGCATCGTCACTCCGGGGTGGACGCCAAGGCTAGCCCTCTCGGGGGTGGCCTGCACACGCCGGCAGGCCCTCCTCCGCCAGCGGCCGTCAGCCCTCGGCAGGCTCGATGCGGACCAGCAGCTGACCGCCATCCACGGCGTCGCCCACGACCACCCGCACCTCGGCCACGGTGCCGGCTTCGGGTGCCGCGAGTGTCTGCTCCATCTTCATCGCCTCGAGTGCGATCAGTGCCTGTCCCTCGGTGACCTCGTCGCCGACGGAGACGTGCACGGCGACCACCGTGCCGGGAGTCGGGGCGACACAAGATCCGGGCTCGGCTTCCGCACCCGCGGGCGCGGGGAAGCGCGGCACGACGATGGCCATCGACTCGATCTCGCCGGTATGGACGTACACGGTGTCGCCATCGCCGAGGTTGTCGTGCTTTCCGGGGCTGACACGGCACACCCGCCACTGGCTGCGCACCCCGTCGCGGATCACGGTGAGCCGGTCGCCATCGCGGGCTCCGACGGTGATCGCGTGGCTCTCGTCGCCGATGTGCGCGGTGAGCTCGTCGCCATCGGCCGTCCACGTCACGGCGTGCTCCTCGCCGAAGACCGAGAAGCTCTCGCGTTGTTCGGCGGGGCCCCACGGGCGCCAGCCGGCGGGGACGTGCCCGCCGTAGACGCTGGCTCCGCGACGCTCGGCATGTCCCAGCGCCAGTGCGCCGAGGATGCCGGTGACCGGATCGAGCGGCGGCGGGGAAGGCATGCCGTGCTCGGTGAGGAAGCCGGTGTGCAGGTCGCCCTCGAGCCACGCCTCGTGCCGGGAGATCTCGCGCAGCAGCGGCAGGTTGGTGACGATGCCGGGTACCCAGGCCTCTTCGAGCAGCCGTGCGAGCTTGGCCAGGGCCTGTGCCCGGTCCTCGCCCCACACGATGAGCTTGGCGATCATCGCGTCGTAGTGCGGGCTCACGGCGGTGCCGCTCGCGTAGCCCGTGTCGATGCGCACGCCGGGCACGGTGGTCGTGCCAGGCCAGCCGTAGTCCATGCGGTGCAGAGGTCCGGTGGAGGGCAGGTAGTCCCGGTTCGGGTCCTCGGCGTACAGGCGGGCCTCGATGCTGTGTCCGCCGAGGAACACCTCTTCCTGCTCGAGCTCGAGCGGCTCGCCGTTGGCGACCTTGATCTGCAGGGCGACGAGGTCGAGCTCGGTGATCAGCTCGGTCACCGGGTGCTCGACCTGCAGGCGGGTGTTCATCTCGAGGAAGTAGAACTCGTCGTCGTCGCCGAGCAGGAACTCGCAGGTGCCGGCACCGACGTAGCCAATGGCGGAAGCGAGCTGCACGGCGGCCTCGCCCAGCTCGTCGCGCAGATCCTGGTCGACGGCCGGGGAGGGGGCCTCCTCGAGGATCTTCTGGTGGCGGCGCTGGATCGAGCACTCGCGCTCACCGAGGTGGATGACGTTGCCGTGGCTGTCGCCGAAGACCTGGACCTCGATGTGGCGGGGTCGCATGATCGCCTTCTCGAGCAGCAGGTGCCCGTCGCC
The DNA here is from genome assembly GCA_006226595.1 of Deltaproteobacteria bacterium. GTDB lineage: Bacteria > Myxococcota_A > UBA796 > UBA796 > M1803. The sequence continues at coordinate 190,016 of SBGP01000092.1, read as the reverse complement.
GAACGCGCCCTCCGCCTCGCGACGCGCGGACTTCAGCGCCTCGGGCAGGTCTTCTTCGCGGGTGACGAGGCGCATGCCGCGACCGCCACCGCCGGCCGAGGCCTTGACCATGAGCGGAAAGCCGATGCCCTTGGCCTTCTTGAGCAGGACCTCGTCGCTCGGGTCGCGACCCGAGAAGCCGGGGACCGTGGGAACGCCCGCCTTCTTCGCGAGGTGCCGCGCGTTGGACTTGTCGCCCATCTGGCGCATGGCCTCGGGCGTCGGGCCGATCCACGTGAGACCCGCGTCGACGACGGCCTGGGCGAAGTCGGCGTTCTCGGCGAGGAAGCCGTAGCCCGGGTGCACCGCATCGGCGCCGGTACGCTTCGCCGCGTCGAGGATGGCCTCGGCGTCGAGGTAGCTGTCGGCCACCGCCGCGGGTCCGATGCGCACGGCCTGATCGGCGTGTCCGACGAAGGGCAGGCCGGCGTCGGCGTCGGAGTACACGGCTACGCTGCGGATGCCGAGGTCCCGGCAGGTCTTCGCGACGCGGGAGCTGATCTCGCCACGGTTGGCGATGAGGATCTTCGAAATCATCGGTTTCCCCGCGTCAGTGGCGGAAGGTGCCCCAGGAGGTCGTGCCTCCCACGGGGGCCATGTGAATCGCGGTCAGGGCCTGCACGAGCACCGCTCGGGTGTCGCGCGGATCGATGACGCCGTCGTCGAACATGCGGCCGGTCGCCGCCCAACAGCTCGACTCGTGCTCGACCTTGCCGGCGAGCATCTGCTTGAGCATGCCGAGCTTCGCCTCGTCGACGGGCTGACCCTTCTTGGCGGCGGCCTCGCGCTTGACGAGGTCGATGACGCCGGCGAGCTGCTCGGAGCCCATGACGGCGATCTTGTGGTTCGGCCAGGTGAACAGGAAGCGCGGGCGGTAGGCGCGGCCCATCATCGCGTAGTTGCCGGCTCCGTACGAGCCGCCGATCATCACGGTGATCGCCGGCACCTTGGAGTTGCTCACCGCGTTGATGAGCTTGGCGCCGGCCTTGATGATGCCGCCGGCCTCGGCCTCCTTGCCGACCATGAACCCGGTGATGTTCTGGAGGAACAGCAGCGGTGTGTTCGTCTGGTTGCACAGCTGGATGAACTGCGCGCCCTTCTCGGAGGACTCCTTGAACAGCACGCCATTGTTGGCGAGCACGCCGACGCGGTAGCCACCGAGCTCGGCCCACCCGGTGACCAGCGTGTTGCCGTATGGGGGCTTGAACTCGTGGAAGCGGCTGCCGTCGACGACGCGGGCGATGACCTCGCGTGCATCGAAGGGCACCTTGAGGTCGGCGCTGGCGATGCCGAGCAGCTCGTCGGCGTCGTAGACGGGGGCGTCGCCACGACCGGTCGGTGCCGGCCCCGAAGGCTGCCAGCCGAGGTTGTAGACGATCTCGCGGCCGAGTCGCACGGCGTCGGCCTCGGAGTCGGCGAGGTAGTCCGACACACCCGACACGCGGCTGTGGAGGTCGGCACCGCCGAGCGTCTCGTCGTCGACGATCTCGCCGAGGGCCATCTTCACGAGCGGGGGACCGGCCAGGTACATGTACGCGGCCTCGCGCACCATGACCGTGTAGTCGCTCATGCCGGGGATGTATGCGCCGCCCGCGGTGCAGCTGCCGAACACCAGCGACAGGGTGGGCAAGCCCGCCTCGCTGCGCTGCGTGATGTGTCGGAAGCCCGCGCCGCCGGGCACGAAGATCTCGCTCTGGTTCGGCAGGTCCGCGCCCGCCGACTCGATGAGGTGGATGGCCGGCAAGCGGCACTCCCACGCGATCTCGCCGATGCGGTCGGCCTTCTTGACGCCCCACGGCCCGATGGCGCCGCCCTGGACCGTCGCCTCGGAGGCCGAGATCATCACCGGCACGCCGTGCACGAGGCCGATGCCCGCGACCAGCGAGCCGCCGGGGACCTTGCCGCCCTCGTGCATGCCGACGAGCGGGCACAGCTCCAGGAACGGGGAGTCCCGGTCGAGCAGCAGGTCGATGCGCTGGCGCGGGAGCAGCTTTCCGCGGGCCACGTGGCGGGCGACGTACTTCTCGCCACCCCCCGCGCGCGCCTTGGCGAGGTGCTCACGCAGGGTCTCGATCGAGGCGAGGTTCGCCTCGCGGTTCTTGAGGAAGCCCTCGGAGCGAGGATCGATGCGGGATGCGAGCGGTGTCATGGCGGCAGCGTACCTCGGGAGGAGAAGCCCTAACCGTACGGTGCCGTATGGGCGAGGAGGTGCGTTGTCAGGGCCTTGTGCAGCGGTCGTCCATGGGCGGAAAACGGCTCGTGGCGCGGCGTGAGGCGGCGCGTTTCTCGTGCTAGGCTCCGCGGCGTGGGAACGCTCATCAACCAGACCCTGAAGCGGCGCGTGACCCTGCCGAGCCGAGCCCTCGTCGGTCGCGGGAACTCCGCCGCCGTGCGCATCTCCGATCCGCTCGTCTCGGGCGAGCACGCCACCATCTGGTGGGACGGATCGGACTGGGTCATTCGCGACCTCGCGAGTCGCAACGGCACCTTCGTCGATGGCGTCCGCCTCGAGTCCGGACAGACGCGTGCCCTCGATCCGGGGAGCATCGTCGGCTTCGGCAAGAAGGATGGCTGGCAGGTCGGCGACGTGCGGGCGCCGGTGGCCCGCGCGAAGTCCCGCAAGGGTGACGCCATCGAGGAGAGCGACGGCTTCCTCTGTCTGCCCGACGCCGAGGACCCGAAGGTCATCCTGTATCGCAACCCGATGGGGCAGTGGCAGGTCGACGAGGACGGCGAGACCCGAGCGTTGTCGGGAACCGAGATCCGGGTCGGGGACGTGCTCTACCAGCTCGATCTTCCGAGGGCCCATGTGGCGACGATGGATGCCGGACGCGGTGCCAGCGCCTCGGACCTCGCACTTCGCTTCTCGGTCAGCCTCGACGAGGAACACGTGCAGGTCGAGACCCGGGTGGGCGTTACCTGGCAGGCGCTCAAGCCGCGTGCGCATCACTACCTGCTGCTCACCCTGGCCCGCGTGTACCTCGACGACACCGAGTCCGGGGCCGAGCAGCGCGGCTGGGTGCACGTCGACGATCTGTGCAAGATGGTCGGCGTCTCGCTGGGGCTGCTGAACATGCAGGTGCTTCGGATCCGACGCGAGATCGAGGGGCTCGGAGTGCTCGGTGCGGCCGACGTGATCGAGCGACGGCCGCTGTCGAGTACCCTGCGGCTCGCGGTGGATGACGTCGAGGTCAAGACTCTGGCGTAGGGCGGTCCCATCGGGGGGCGCATGCTATGGTGCCGCCCTTCGAGAGGTGTGCCCGATGCGGAACCTGTGGATCTACGCCCCCCTGGCCTTCGTCATCGCCTGTGGTGGCTCCGAGACGACCAACGAGCCTGCTCACGAGCCGGAGCCCGCCGCCGAGGCGGCGCCCGCGCCCGCCGCGGACGTCGGCGTCAAGGTCCTGGCTCCCTCCCCGCTGACCCTCGAGAGCGAGGTCAAGGAAGCCGGCCTGCTCGAGAAGCTGAAGATCCCTGCGCCGAAGACCAGCTTCGACGACCCCGAGAGCAAGGACCGCGTGGCCTTCCAGACGGGCATGCTCCTCGCCTACACCGTGCTCGGCGGCCGCGAGACCGACAAGGAGACCTTCCTCGTCCAGGTCAAGGCGCTGCGCGAGGGCATGGGCATCCTCGGTACCGGCAAGGGCCAGCTCGCGACCATCGACGAGGCCATCACCCAGGTCGAGAACGACACCGCCGCCCGCGAGGACTTCCTCGAGGAGCTCGACGCCCAGGTCGGCATGGCCGTTCCCGAGGATGGTGTCGGGCCCGGCGACACCAGCGGCTACATGCTGCAGGCCGGCGCGTGGCTCGCGGGCATCGATGTCGTCGCCAAGGCGGTGGTCGAGACCGAGAACGCCGACGCCGCGGACAAGCTGCTCAAGCGTCCCGAGGTCGCGGACTTCTTCCTCAAGTACATCAAGGAAGGCGAGGGCGCGGACAAGGCCGGCATGATGGCCGGTACCGTCGCCGCCTCCCTCGAGAAGCTCAAGGAAGTGTCGAGCCGCGACACCATCGGCGTCGAGGGCGCGCGCGAGACGGTCACCATCACGGGCGACCTGCTCAAGAAGTTCTAGGGCTCGGTGCCCACCTTCCGGGACCGATTCAGCGACGCGGCCTGGGCGCGACTCGAAGCGCGCGCGGACCGGGTCGAGGTGCCCGATGGGGCGACGCTGCTCCGTCGCGGCGAGCCGCCCACGAGCGTGTTCTTCGCGCTCGATGGCGTGTTCGAGGTCGTCGACCGGCGCACGTCACCCGAGACGGTGCTCGCGCGCATCGGGCCGGGCGAAGTCTTCGGCGAGATGTCCTTTCTCGAGGACAAGCCGGTCTCGGCGGACATTCGCGCGGCCGACCCGTCCGTCTGTCTGCGGTGGTCCGTGTCGCGTCTCGCGGACATGCTCGCGCGGGACCCCGCCCTCGACGCGATGTTCTCGCGTGCGCTCGCGGTGACGCTTACTCGGCGCAACCGCGAGGTCACCCACTCGGCAATGGTCGGCGGGCTCGGGCCGGCGAGGGACGGCAACCCGCCTCCCGAGGAGACCGAGGAGCGCGATGTCGGCGGTGCGCTGCTGGCGGCGGTGCGACCGCTGCCGCCTCGCGCGTTGACGGTGGCCCTCGAGGTGCTCGCCCGGCGGACCCAGCGCTCTGCGGACACCATCGAGCAGGGCATCCGCGGCGGCATGCACACCCTGGGCGCGACGATTCGCGAGCGTCCGTGGGAAGAGACCGACCTCGCCGCGCTACTCGGCGCGTTGATGAAGGGCCTCGCGACGACCGTGTCCACGGCCCAAGGCACGGCCGATGCCCTGGTCGCCGTCGGCGTGGACCCGGTGACCGCGGCTGCCGCCGTGACGCCGAAGAAGCCCGTGGCGTCGATGCGACTCGAGGGCGATCGCGTGCGCATCGGCTTCTGGAAGGGCTGTGAGCTGGTGCTTCCGGATCCGCGCATCGAACCGATCCACGCGGAGCTCGTCCGCACCCCCGGCGGCTGGCGCGTGATCAGCGCCGGCGAGCGCTCGGTCGTCATGGACGGCGTGTCCCTGACCTCGGCTCCCTTCGAGGAGCACACGCCGCTGCGGGTCGGCGGATACACGCTCATCCGCGAGAAGGACGAGCTGCGCATCGAGAGTCCAGCGGCGCCGTTCGCGCTCCATGCGCGGGACCTGGTGCGCAAGGTCGGCGACAAGGTGCTGCTCGACCACGTGAGCTTCACGGCGCTGGCCGGCGAGGTCATCGCGGTGGTCGGGCCCTCGGGAGCGGGCAAGACCACCCTGCTCCACGCGCTCAAGGGGCTCCGCGACAGCGGCAGCGTGTCGCTCGACGAGGCCGATCTCGGCGAGCTGCTCGCGCGCATGCCCAGTCTCGCCGGTGAGGTGCCGCAGGACGACATCGTGCTCCCGGAGCTCACCGTCGAGGAGAGCCTGTTCGCGGCCTGTCGCCTGCGCTTCCCCCGCGAGACCCACGCTCAGCACGAGGCGCGGGTCACCCGCGTGCTCGACGTGCTCGGTCTCGCGCACATCCGCACGTCACGCATCGGAAACCCCGAGCGGCGCGGCATCTCCGGGGGTCAGCGCAAGCGGGTGAACATCGCGCAGGAAGTGCTCTCGGACGACACGCGCATCCTGTTCCTCGACGAGCCGACCAGTGGCCTCGACCCGCGCTCGGCCGCGGACATCGCGCGGCTTGCGCGGCGCATCGCGGACCAGGGGCGCGTGCTGTTCGTCGTCACCCACGACCTGACCCCGTCGCTGCTCTCGCAGGTCGATCAGCTGCTCGTGCTCGCGCCTGGCGGTCGCCTGGCGTTCTTCGGCCCGGTGCCCGATGCCGTGCGGCACTTCGCGGTGTCCGAGCCCGCCGACATCTTCGACCGGCTGCCGGAGCAGACCCCGGAGGAGTGGGCGGAGACCTTCCGGACCAGCGCCCACGGTGCGAAGTGGGTCACCGTCCGCCAGAACTACCTGCCGGTACTCATCGAGCCGCCGCCGCCGCCGAGCCCGTCCGAGGGACCGTCGTGGCTGTCGCAGTTCACCACCCTCGCGCGTCGCTACGCCAAGGTGAAGCTCCGCGATCAGACCGGTCTCACCGTGCTCACCGCGCAGCCCCTCGCGGTCGCGGCGATCATGGCGCTGGTGTTTCCCGCGCCAACGGGCACCTTCTACTTCCTGCTCACGCTGTCCTGCTTGTGGTTCGGCATGTCCGCGTCGGTTCGCGAGCTGATCAGCGACGGCATCGTGTGGCGGCACGAGCGCTTGCTGGGTCTGTCCACGTCGGCGTGGGTCGCGTCCAAGTCCGTGGTGCTCGCCGGTCTCGTCGCCGTACAGTGCCTGGCCCTGTCGACGGTCACGGCGTATCTCGCCGGCGGCGAGGCTCAGGTCTCCGCGGCCGAGCTGGCGATGGCCGCGACCCTGACGGGCTGGGTGGGCGTGTCCATCGGCTTGTTCGTCTCCGCCCTGTGGCGTCAGTCCGAGGCCGCGGTCGGCACCATCGTGCTCCTGCTCGTGCCGCAGATCGCGTTCTCCGGCGTGCTCATTCCCATCGATCGCATGCCTGGGCTCGCCTCGTGGCTCTCGGTCGTGAACCCGCTCCGCTACGCCTACCACCTCGTGCTGCTCGGCAACGGCAAGATCGCGTACTGGAGCGACCGCGGCGATGCATGGCGCTACCGCCCCACACAGGGCGAGGTGCTGCTCTCCGGCCTGCGGCCGCCCGGAGATGGCGTCGGCATGGACATCGGGACCCTGGCGAGCATCCTCGTCGGGTGCATCGCCATCGCGCTCGTCGCGGCGACCCTGCGCCTGCACGTGCGCAGGAGCTAGCTCCCTGAGCGAAAGCGCCCCCGGGAGGTGGCTTCCCGAGGGCTTCGAGCGCTCCGCCGCTGCTAGTCGCGCGCAGCGATCTCCGGCGCGAGGCGCGCGCTGCACACCGGGTGGTCGAAGTCGATGCGAGCCGGCTCGTGCCCACCGCCGAGCGGGTCGGGGAGCGCGACGAACACGTGTCCGACGCACACCTGCTCGGGCAGCAGCTCGGCGAGGTCGACGGTGACCTCGGTCAGCGCTTCCGGTGCGTCCAGCGCGGGGGTGGCGTCGCAGCCCGTCGCGAACAGGTCGAGGCTCGCCAGCGCGGTCTCCGGCAGGCTGTGACCGATGCTCTGGAGCGTGATCACGGCCTCGGGCCGGTCACATGCGGCATGGGCCACCTCGAAGGTCAGGCGACTTCCGTCGACGGTCGGCGCGGCGGTGACGGCGACACCGGCGTCCGCGGACGGAGGGAGGAAGGCCGGGTCCAGCGTGAACGCCATGCCGCACTCCTCGGGCGTGCCGCACTCGAGGTCGGGCACCTCCGGGGCGCAGCCGGTGGCGAGGATGGCGGTGAACAGAGCAACGAGGGCGGTGGCAGCGGGCTTCGACATGGTGACCTCCCGACGGTTCGTCCGTCTGGATTCAACTTGCCCGGTGGCCGTGGATCCGTACATCACAGGGAATCACAGCCGATTACCGCTCGTGGTCGCCAGCGGCGCCCCTGATCTGATCGACGCGCGGCCCTGCCACCCGAGGGCCTACATGCCGGAGTCGGGCTCGGGGGGCGGCGCGCAGGTGAGCCACGCGACGAACAGGTCACGCTCGGGGCCGGTCAGTGGGGGCGCCGGAGGCTCCGGCATGCGGTTCTCCTGAATGGCCCGCAGTGCCTTGTCCACCTTCCGGAATCCCTCCTCGCCCTCGACGAGATCGACGTAGCCCTCGACGAGCGAGAACGGCGCGTCGCCCTCGGGGGGGCTACCGTGACACTCGCCACAGCGCTGCACGATCAGCGGGTGGATACGGGTGTCGTACGGCCCCGGATCGGGCGTGCACACCACTTCTTCCTCCTCGTCTTGCTCGGCGCCGTCGGTGCAGGCGACAAGGGCGAGACAGAGCACGGAGGCGAGGGTGCAGGCGAGGCGCATGCCGAAGCATGGCCCCTTTCCGCCCATCCCGCCACCTTCGGGCCTCGCGGGGGGCCGAGCGACGATTCGCGGAGCACAGGGGTGCGAACCGTCACAACCTGCGGCAGGATGCGCCCATGCTGCTCCTTCTCTCCCTGCTCGCCTGCGAAGAACCCACCGATCCAGAGAACGTCTGGGAACGCGGTGAAAACCCTCACCTGCAGGACGACGTCCTGCGCATGAACCACGTCCAGGTGAAGGGCACCCACAACTCGTACCACCTCGAGCCCGACAACCCGCTCGACGACAGCCACCGCTACAGCCAGCCCACGCTGACCGAGCAGCTCGACCTCTACGGCGTGCGCCAGTTCGAGCTCGACCTGCACCTCACCGAGGACGACGACTGGGAGGTGTTCCACATCCCCGGCATCGATGCGGAGACGACCTGCCAGCGCTTCGTCGACTGTCTCGGCGAGCTCAAGACCTGGTCCGACGCCCACGGCTGGCACCTGCCGCTCGTCGTGTGGCTCGAACCCAAGGACGACATCGACGGCATGGCCGAGGGCTACGACCTGATCCGCGACGACCTGCCCTTGATCGACGACGCGATCCGCTCCGTGTGGCCCGAGGATCGCCTGTTCACGCCAGACGACCTGCGCAAGGACCATGCGGATCTGCCCACCGCACTCGCCGCCGATGGCTGGCCGCTCCTCGGAGAGGTGCGCGGACAGGTGCTGTTCGCGATTCTCGACACCGGGGAGCACCGCGACACCTACCTGGCGGGCTCCGACGTGCTCGCGGGTCGCGTCGCCTTCGTCGACACCTCGAATGCCGACGACCCGTTCGCGGCCATGGTCAAGGACGGCTCGCCGGCCGAGATCACCGCGTGGGCCGAGGCGGGCTTCCTGATCACGGACAATGGCAGCGGTGCGGTGGATGACGCCGCCACCGCCCAGGCGATCGACGAGGAGGAGATGGCTGCCGGCGTGCACCACCTCGCCACGGACATGCCTGCGCCGGGGGGCGACTACTTCCTCGACCTGGCCCCCCGCTGCAACCCGGTGACTGCGCCCCAGACTTGCGACGACGCAGAGATCGAGAAGCTGTAAGCCCACGGCCGCCTCGGCGTTCCGTCGCCCCACGCGAGGAGACCCCGTGTTCGCTGCCCTGTTCCTGACCCTGCTCTCGTCCGCTCGCGCCGAGGAGCTGCCCTCCCTGAAGGATGCGCCCCTGCTCGGAGAGGCCCCCCGTGCCGCCGAGCACGTCGACGCGCCGGTGGCCGAGCTTCGCGCCCGCGTGAAGGCCAGCCGCGCCGCGTTTCGCGAGGCGAGTGCCGCGAACGGGGGCGACTACGTCTACGTGACGCGCTTCACGTCCTGGGTGGGGTTCGGCTACACACTCAAGGTCGAGGTCGATGACGGCAAGGTCGTCGCCCAGACCTACCGCCAGCACGATCAGACGCGGGCGACGACGGAGTCCTGGGTCGAGCGCGGCGCCAGCCTCGGCACCCACGAGCGCACGGTCGCACCGACCGTGGACGCGATGTACGCGCGCTGCCTGGACGAGGCGCTCACCCAGCCCGCAGACCGCACGGCGTTCTACGTGAGCTTCTTCGACGACGGTGTGCTCGCCGCCTGCACCTACCGCGACCTCGCGTGTGTCGATGACTGCAGCAGCGGGCCGGACATGGAGACGTTCCGCTTCGGAGCGGCTACTCCGCCCGCAGCGCCGCCGCTCGCGCCTCGCTGAGCTCCCACATGCGGATGTAGCCCTCGGCCGAGCGGAACAGGGGCTCGAGGTCCTCGTCGGAGACGGCGTCCTGGCGGGCGTCCTCGATGTACTCGGGCAGCAGGCCGAGGTGCGCGAAGCCCTCCTCGTTGAAGTCGAAGAGGCGCTCGCCCGACACCGGCTCGGTGAACGTCACGTCCCCATCCCAGCTCGTGAAGGGGTAGGTCACCGGGTCCACCTGCTCGGGACCGCAGCCTTCGGGGCCGAAGCGGGGCCCGCGTGCGCCGGCGAAGCCGTTGAGGTCGAAGGCGAAGCCGAGGCTGGGGTGCAGGCCCTTGTCGACCATGAGCGCGAGGCGGTCCTGATAGCTGCGCAGGCTGGTGCCCGGCGTGTTCGGGTCGTGGCAGCGCCCGAAGCCGCGGAAGGAGAGGCCGCCGAGGTCGTAGAGGCGTCCGCCGTGGTCGTCGCCGTGGGTGCCCACCGCCGGGTAGTCGGCCTCTTCGAGCAGCTCGAACGCGCGCTTGTAGGACCACTGCGGGAAGTGGTCGAGCTCGACGATCATGCCCTTGCGCATCATCTCGCGCATGAGCATCTCGCCGAGCGGGGTGATGGTCGCGTTCTGGCACCAGTCGCCGTCGATCTGCCCGTCGTCGAGCCGTCCCACGTAGGGCAGCATCTCGCGGAGCGGGTCCTCCTGCAGCTCGGAGAGGTCCTCGGGTGCCTCGGCGAGGAAGTCCTCGCGCGGCTGATGCAGGCCACCGAAGGTGATCGGCCCGTCGTCGCGGCCGGACACGTCGTCGGGGCAGTCCTGGGTCATGTTGGTGTAGTGACCGCTGTTGAGGAAGTTGCCGACCTCGATGAAGTCGCCGCTCCCGTCGCCCGGCGTGAACTGGTTGTCGTACTTGTGCACCGGGAACAACACCCGCACGCCGGCTGTGTGGTAGCGGTCGAGCTGGTCGCGGACCCAGGCGGCGTCGCACTCCGGCCCGTCCTCACGCGGCGTGAGCGTGCACTGGAACAGGTCGGAGGTCTCGATGCCGAGCACGACCGCGAGCTTGCCAGCGCCAATGACCTCGCGGGCCTCGGCTGGGCTGCGCACGATGCGGAGCCAGCCCTCGCCGGGGCCGCCGTGCTGGGCGTCGACGTAGCGCTCGAGCTCGTAGATCGCCTCGAGCTGGCGATCGACGGCAGTCATGTCCTCGCAGTCGTAGCGGGCGGGCGCGAAGTTCTCGCCGACGGTGATCTTGCAGATGACCGCGTTGCTCGTCGCGTGCTGCACGACGAGTCGCAGACCCGCCATGTACGCGCGCTCCAGCCACCGGTAGTACTGGACCTGGTGGGTCGAGCGCTTGCCGGCGTGCGGCCACTGCGAGAAGGTGGGCCAGCCATCGGTCGCGTGGTTGTCGACGGAGAGCTCACCCGCGGCGAGGTCGGGGATGATGTCCCCGATGCCGCCGGCGTTGTTGCCTGCCTCGTCGTAGGCGTAGCCGAAGAAGTCCTTGCGACCCATCTCGCCGTGGTTCTCGGTGCAGTCACCGAGGGCGTGCTCGACGCCGAGCGGGTGGAACACGCTGCCGTGGAAGATGCCGCCGCCGCCGAAGCCGAAGTTCGTGAACAGGTGCGAGTGCATGTCGACGATGCCGTACAGGTCGCCATCATCGAAGTGCGTTCGCTGGATCTCGCCCTCCGCGGCGAGGGCGATCTCCGGGTAGTCGACGCAGCCCTCGGCGGGCTCGAGGCTCACGACAGCCGCGTCGCGCCACTCCTCGGTGAGGCCGGTCTCGGCGAGCAGCTCACCGCTTCGCCGGCTGCGCAGCTGGTAGCGGGACCGGTCCCGCTGCGAGGTTTCGAGCTGCCACTCGGCGCCGGAGACGTAGTCGTCGTCGACCTCGGTCACGTCCGAGCGCAGTGTGGTCTGCCGCGACAGCGACCCGTCCTCGCCGACGACATAGCCTCGGTCGGGGTCGTAGAGCAGATAGGTGCCGAGCCCCGAGGCCTGCAGGCGAAACGCGGTGCCCTCGCCGCTTCCGAACGAGGCATTGCCGCCCTCGGAGACGAGCGCGCCGCTGTCCGTGCGCACGGCATAGCAGCCCCCCGCGAACCCGTAGATGTCGAGTTCCTGGGGATCCCAGGGGTTGCAGGCGAGGGGGGCGATGGCCCCGGCGACAAGGAGGAGGAGGAGTCGTTGCATCAGGCACCCGTGCGCTGGGTATCACACGTCTTGCGGCGCCTCTGCGGACAAACGCGTGCGAAATCGTCAGGCGAGCGGCTTTTCCATGATGGCGACGCCGGGAAGGTCGAGCACGCCGGGTACGAACCCGATCCGCGAGAAGCCGAGGGCCTCGTAGACCTGGGCGGCGGCCTCGTTGTGTTCCGAGACCTCGAGGCGAAGGGCCTGGTAGTGCCCGCCGCGCGCGCGTTCCTCGACGGCGTCGAACAGCCGCCGGAACACGCCACGCCCGCGGAAGTCCTCGGCGACCGCGCAGTGGCCGATGTGGTAGCGACCACTCTCGGTCCACTGCTGCATCGAGGCGAGTGCAAAGGAGCGCCGGCCGAACTCCAGCAGATCGCGTGGCCCGAAGAAGCGGGCGACCTTCCACGTGGTCTCGGCGAACAGGCGCTGGGTCTTCCAGCCCGCGTGGGCGCCGATGCAGCCGACCGGTGTCTCGCGCCACTCGGCGACGAGCAGGTGGCGGTGTCCGAGCACGCCTCCCGGCTGGGACAGGGCGTAGGTCAAGTAGTCCAGGGGCGAGCCACCGCCGAGGGACAGGCTGTAGTCGTGCAGTGCCCGACCCGCGGCGTACACCAGTGGTGCGAGCGCCTCGGCGTCCTCGGGGCGGGCCCGGCGAATCCCGATGCCCGAGACCTCTTCGGTGTCGAGGACCGGCACGTCCGACAGCTGCAGGCGCCGAGTCCACGCGTCCGCGGCCAGCGCGACCTGCTCGTCGGTGAGCTCGTCGCCGAAGTCGTTCATGAACTCTCGATAACGTCGAGCGGGCCCAGATCGAGGGGAACGACGCTGCGCTGGAGCAGCACCACCCGCTCCCCCGGCTCGGACTGGGCGATGAGCGCCTGAAGCTCGCGAAACTGGCTCACGTGCAGCTCGCGCAGACGGGCGAGATCGGCCTCGGAGATCGTGCACAGCGTCTGCGAGAACAGCGCGTCTTCCTGGTCGGCGCGCAGCCGCGTCAGGCTCTGCTCGGCGAACCACGCGCGCATCGCCACCACGCCGGGACTGCCGCGGCGCGTGTCCACAGCGAGCACCTGGTGCCATCGCCAGTGATGGCCGTCCCACAACACCTGGCCGGTGCGGGCGAGCGCGGCGATCGCGTCGCGTACCCGCTCCTCGGGCATGCCCAGCCGGTTCGCGAGCCACGCGTGGCTGTGCTGGGGCAGGGCCTTGTACGCGGCGAGCTCGAGGGCGAGGAGCACCGGCTGCACCCACGGCTGGTCGATGCACAGCCGCCGACCCTCGACGAGTCGCGCCCACCCGTCGGCGAGGCTCGGGACCTCGCTCGGGTCGACGAACACCGCGGTGAAGTCGAGCAGGCGGTCCGAGGTGTGGTGCACCAGCCGAAGCAGGTCGGGCAGGCGCGGCACCGCCTCCCCGCGGGCGAAGCGACCGATGGCGTGCCGCGACAGCCCCGTGCGCTCGGCGAGCTCCACCGCGGAGGCACGGCCCTTGAGGGTCGACACGAGCGCGGCGATGCCGGCGGGCTCGTCCAGTTGCCGAAGCCAGGGCGGCGCGGTGGCGAGGAACGCGGCCAGGCGCTCGCGAACGGGAACGCCGAGGCGGAGACACGCCGCGAACCAGGTCGTGGCCGGGGGGGCGGCGCGCCCCGACTCCCAGGTCGCCGGCACGTTCGAGCGGTAGCCGAGACGCCGCGCGAGCTGTATTTGAGAGCGAGGGCCGCGCAGGGTGCGGCAGATCTCGGTGGTCAGGGCGTCGAAGTCCATGACGTAACTATGGATGATTCGCACATCTCGTGCCAGAACCTACCCATGGTTTCTCGAATCATGCATGGCATGCTCGGCGAGGGCCGGCCATCTTGAGCCTGCACGGACCCGCTGGAGTCACCATGATGCGCGTACTTCCCCTGATGTTCCTCGTCGCCTGCGGGCTGCGCACCGCTCCGACCCCGGAGGACCCGGTGGTTCCCGAGGACACGGGCGACGGCGCCGGACCGCAGATCGGCGGCATCGACTGCGACAACAGCCGCATCGTCGTCACCGCCGCCGACGAGTCGGGCGCTCCGGTGGCGGTGGACCTGCGCATCGTCGTACCCGAGGACGGCGAGTGGACCGTGGCCTGCGACGGGAGCTGCACCGTGGACGTCGAGGTGCCCGCGCCGATCACGTTCGGCGTGCACGCGACCGCGTCCGGCTACGCACCCGCCAACACGCTGGTCACCTTCGGGGCCGACAACCAGGTGGGCACCGCGGGGGAGGACTGTGGCGACATTCCGCTGTTCGAGGCCGACGTGGCTCTCACCCTGCTCCCGGACACCGGAGAGGGCGGCGACATCTACACGTCCAACCTCACCCTCGGGGCCGTGAACAGCGCTGGCGCGCCACAGCCTGGCGAGCTGACCATCGACTCGCCGGTGTGGGGCGAGTGGTCGACCGCGTGTCCCGGCACCGGCACGTGGATCGACCTCGACGGCCCGGGCACCTACGGCCTCGACTACGTCGGCGACAACGGCGAGACCGCGTCGACCGAGGTGGTGATCGGCGCGGAGGACCTCGTGGGCATCAACGAGCTCGGCGAGCTCGTGTACCACCGCGAGCTCACCCTGCAGCTGCGCTGAGCACCACCTCGCGGTCCACGCCGATGTCGGCGAGGAAGCGCCGATCGTGGCTCGCGACCACGAGCCCGCCCCTCCACCCGGCCACCGCTTCTCCCAGGGCCTCGACGCCGACCAGATCCAGGCAGCGCGTGGGCTCGTCGAGGGCGAGGATGGCGAGCCCGGGGCGCTCGAACAGCGCGATGAGCGCGGCGCGGGTGCGTTCCCCGGGGGACAGGCTGGCGAGCGGGCGCTCGGCGAGGGCGAGGGGAAAGCGGTGCGCGGCGAGGCGTGCGGCGATGCCGTCCGCGTCGACGTAGCGGGCCAGGTGCTCGACGAGGCTCTCGTCCAGGCACCAGTTCGCGCCGCCCTGGGCGATCCACCCGATGGTCAGCGGGTCCACGCGGACGCGTCCCGCCGCGGGGGGGCGCTCGCCCACCAGGGTCTCGAGTAGGCTGGTCTTGCCGGCGCCGTTCGGGCCGACGAGCGCGATGCGCTCTCGCTCGATCCGCAGATCCAGACCCTCGACGAGCGTTCGCTCACCCGCGGAAACGGCGAGGTCACGGGCCGAGAGGCGCGCCTCGGCGGGCTCGGGCACGACCTCGGACAGCGGCAGGCGGACCTGGAGCGCGCGACGCATGGCGCGGGCGAGCTCGTGGCGCGCTTCGCGCCGGGCCTCGGCGCCGAGCCGGACCTTGGCCTGGCTCACCTGAGCCGCCGAGCGACGCATGTTCAGGCGCATGCGCGACTGGCTGCGGTCGAGCTCGTGGATGCGGCCCACCGCCTTCTTCCGCTGGCGGCGACGCACGACGCGGGCGTGCTTGTCCTCTTCCCACGCGAGGTTCTTGAGGGTGCGCAGGTAGGCCTCTTCGCGGTGTGAGGCGGCCTCGCGGCGCGTGGCGAGCAGCTCGTCGACGGTTCCGCTCACCACGTGACAGCCGGACTCCTCCATCACGAAGTACGCGCCGATCCGGTCGAGCAGCTCGCGGTCGTGCGAGACGACGACCAGCCCACCGCGCCATCCGTCGACCGCGGCGAACAGCGCGTCGCGGCCTTCGGCGTCGAGGTCCTCGGTGGGCTCGTCGAGCAGGAGCACGTCCGCGCCAGAGCGAAACGCGGCCTCCAGCGCGAGGCGGCGGCGCTCTCCCGGGCTCTTGTCCGCGGGCTCGGTCAGGTCCTGGGGAACGCGGACGAGGCGCCCGTGGCGGTGCACACTGCCTCGGGTCGGACGGTCGTCCCCGGCGAGCACGCGCAGCAGCGTGGACTTGCCCACGCCATTGCGGCCGACGAGTGCGACCCGCTCCCGGCCGAGCTGGACCGAGAGCTGCCGCACCAGCGGGCGGCCATCCGGGGTGTCGAGATCGAGGCCTCGCGCGTCGATCAGCGCCTGCATCCGGCCTCCTCGCCGAGCTGGAGCACCCGGGCCACGGCGGCCGGAGGACCCTGGAAGGTCAGGGTCAGTCCGTCGTCGTCCGCCTGGGTGTCGAGCACACGGCAGCTGGCGTACAGGGCCTGGGACACGCGCTGTGCGGCCCATGGCACCCACAGGGTCTCGGTGACGAGCTTCTCCTCACGGGCGGCGGCGACGAGCCGCTCGCGGAGGGCGTCGACGGAGGTCGCGTCGTGGGCGCTCACCACCGCGTGTGGGCCCTCCACCTCGAGCTCGGGCCGCGTCTCGACCCGGTCCGCCTTGTTGAACACCACGAAGCGCGGCAGCTCGCCCGCACCGATGGCGTCGAGCTGAGCGGTGGTCGTCTCGAGGTGCATCGGCCACTCCGGGTCGGAGAGGTCGACGACGAGCGCGAGCAGATCGGCTTCCCGCGCCTCGGCCAGCGTGGTCGAGAAGCTCGCGAGCAGCCGCGGTGGCAGGTCGCGGATGAACCCGACGGTGTCCGCGATGAGCACCTCGCCGCCGTGGCGGGTGAGGGCTCGGGTCGTCGTGTCCAGCGTCTCGAAGGGACGCGAGCGCGCCGAGAGCTCGGAGCCTGACAGCGCGTTCATCAGCGAGGTCTTGCCGGCGTTGGTGTAGCCGACGAGCGCGATGCGGCTGGTGCCGTGCCGATGCTTGCGGCGCTGGGCCTCGGAGCGCTCGACCTTCGCGAACGCCCGCTTCAGGCGTACGAGGCGGTCGTCGATCTGCCGCGCGAGCAGCTCGGAGGCCGTCTCGCCCGCGCCGCGTCCGTAGTTGCCGCCGCCCGCCTGCTGGTCCATGTCGAGGCCGAGGCCGCGAATGCGTGGACGCAGGTACTCGAGCTGGGCGATCTGCACCTGGATGCGCGCGGCCCGGGAGCTCGCGTGGCGCAGGAACACCCCGAGGATGACGACTTCCCGGTCGCTGACCGCGAGTCCGGTGAGGTCCTCCAGGTTGCGAGTCTGGGAGGGCGACAGGGGCGCGTCGAGCACGAGCAGCGTGGCACCGACGGCGCGGGCGCGCTCGGCGACCTCGGCGGCGATACCCGGTCCGAGGTGCGTACGGGCGTGGGGACGCGCGAGCACGAGCATCTCGTGGCCGACGACCGCGTGCCCGTTGGCCTCGGCGAGGCCGAGGATCTCCGCCAGACGCGCCTCGCGCTGGATCTCCGTGGCCGGCGGGCCGACGGAGACGACGTACGCGAGGGAATCGGCGTGATCGGGGACTTCGCGCTTGTCGAGCAGCGACTCGAGCTGGCCGTCGTCGGCCAGGGGAACTTCGTCGTGCTCGGGCACGGGGAGGGAATGGAACTGCATGGAATCCACCATTGCTTCCATGGGCGTCGGACGGCGGGCCCACTTCGGGGACGCTCGGGACACGGGAAGCACTAGCCGCAGGCGAGTGCAGGCTTCGGGTCAGCCGCGGAGGCGGCGTTGCGCTGCGCGTTCGTCGCGCGAGCAGGGTCGGGTCAGGCCTTCGGCCGGACTACACGAAGCGGTACTTCCACATGGCGCCAACCTCCTGTGAGGGGAACGGCGATGGCTCAGGGGTAGCGAGGTCGGGTGCCGCGCGCCAGCACTCGGCGCGAAAATCGCGGAGTCCGGATCGCGGAGACACCGTACTGGACGGCAAGAACGCATGGGCCAGTCGCGGGAATCAGTCGAGGGGCTGCACGGCGGCGAGGTTCCAGCTGCGAAGCCCGGGAGCCCAGCTTCCGGAGTACAGGCGGTCCCCGAGCAGGTCGAGGGCGCTGACCCGCTCGAGGTGCGCGGGCATGCGGGCCGCCACGGAGCCGTCGGGGGTGAAGACCCACACCTCCCCGGCGAGGGTGCCGGCGACGAGCCACTTCTCGGAGGCGGTGAGGGCGGTGATCGGACTGCCGAGGTCGTGGGACCAGCCCTCGTGCAGCGACAGCGCTTCGCCGCGGGCGATCAGGTGCCCGTGGGGGCTGTCGACCACGCGGGTCACGCCGTCGATGCCGGTGTCGGTCCACACCAGGCCCTCGCCATCGGGGCGCGCCGTCCACAGGCGGCCATCCGTGGCATGGGCGAGCAGCTGCTTGCGGTCGTGGGAGGGGAGCAGCCACAGCAGGGACGTGGGGGCGGGCTCGAGCTGCTTCAGCTCGCCTTCGAGGTACTGGGCGAGGCCATCGTGTCGTCGCTTCGCGAGGATGATGCGCTGGTCCGCCAGCGCGGCGGCGCTCGCGAAGGGGAGCGCCATCTTGTGGACGGTCGCCCAGCTCTGGGCCGGCCCCACCCACACGACCTCGTGGCTGTTCTCGGCGAGCTGGCGGATCGGGCCGCGCACCGGCAGCGGGGTGGGTGCCCCGGTGAGGTGCTCCCGATCGAGCACGGCGTGCCCTCGGTCGGTGCCGATGCGCAGGTAGCGGCTGTTCGCGTCGATGAGCGTGATCGAGCCTGGGATGTGGGCGACCGTGTGCGGAAGCCGGCTGGTCAGGCGCAGGATCCGGGTGCCGTCGTAGATCACGGGCACGCCGTCGTCGCCGAGGCTCAGCGACGCGACCCGCGTGGGCCACACGTGCTGGGTCGGCACGCTGCGCTTGTACACGATCACGCCGTCTTCGGTGTTCGCGGCGACCTGCCCATCCGGGCCCACCGCCGCCGAGAGCACCTGGCTGGCACCGCTCAGCTGGTAGCGCTCGCGTTCCTCCAGCTCGGGGGAGAGGCGAACGACCAGGCCTCGGAGTCCGACGAGCACGACCTCGTCCGCATCCGCGCGCCAGCCCACCAGGGGTTCGCCGAAGGCGCCGAGGTCTTCGAACTCGCCGCTCGGGCGCGCTGCGAACATCCGGTCGTCCGGCGTAAGCAGGATGAGGCCCTGCTCGGTCTCGGGGCCGAAGCCGACGATGGCTGGGCCGTCGTCCCGGCCGGCCAGGCGGCGATCCTCGCGGCGAAACACCTGGTCGCCGAGCATGGCCAGTTCCTCGACGTTGTTCTGCTCGAGGTGGAGTGTGGTGTTGCCGTTCCGATCGATCTCTTCCCACACCATGCGCGCCCGCACGCGCACCGTCCCGTCGCGGAGCTCGGCACCGGTCAGGCCGGGCGTGCGGCGCTCCCAACGCACGCGCCCGTCGCTGGCATAGAGGGTGACCTGCTCTCCGCGCACGCACAGTCGGCTGTCCCCGTCGGGGTCGAGCTCGAGCACCTCGCAGTCCTCGGGCGTCGGCATGGCCGTGCGCTCGACGCTCAGCTCGGCGGCGCGCAGGCCGTTGGTGAGCGGAGTGGGCAACAGGGCGTGCGCTTGCTCGCCGATGGTGTGGGCGCGGAGGGTGAGGCCACGCCGGTACAGCATCCATGCCTGGTCAGCGAGGGCTCCCGAGGCGAGTGCGGTGTGGTCCGGTGAGCCCGGTCGAGCCCACCAGCCCAGGCTGGCGCCGATCAGCGCGGCGCCGACCGCGAAGCTGCGCCAGCGGACGCCTCGGGGAGCCGGCACCACGGGAGCCAGCGCCGCCTCGAGTGCTTCCGCGAGGGCGAGGCCATTCGCCGGGCGCTCGCCGGGGTCGATGGCCAGGGCCTTTCGCACGACGCCGCCGAGCGGGGTGTCGTCGAGGATCTGGGCGCCGCTCACGACCTCGTTGAGCAGGCGGTGGGCGCCCTCGTCGTCGTAGGGGGGGCGGCCGGTGAGCACCTCGTAGAGCATGGCGCCGAGCGACCACACGTCCGCGCGTGGGTCCGCCGCGCTGCCCGTCATCTGCTCCGGCGCCAGGTAGCCGGCGGTGCCCATTGCGACGCCGGTTCGCGTCTTCGCGTGGTGCGTGTGGAGCACGGACTCCTTCCAGCGGGCGTCCTCGCCGAACGGCCGGGCCAGGCCCCAGTCCGCGACGACCGGCTGGTTGCCGCGGAGCCCGAGGTTCGAGGGCTTGAGGTCGCGGTGCACGAGCCCGGCGCGGTGCGCCTCGCCGACCGTGCGGCTCACCTCGATCAGGGCGCGTAGATCGGCGTCCTTGCCGCGTCCGAGCAGTGGGAACTCGAGCAGCTCCATCACGTAGAACGGACGGCCGTCAGGCAGGGTGCCCTGGTCATGGACCTGCACCACGCCGCGATCGGTGAGGTGTCCGGCCAGGCGCGCTTCCTGGATCAGCCGCGTGCGGGTCTCCTCGTCGGCGCCGAGGGCGACGGTCTTGAACGCGACGTCGCGCTGCAGCTGGGTGTCGCGGGCACGCCACACCGCGCCCATGCCGCCGGTTCCCAGGCGCTCGCCGCGCTCGTAGCGCTCTCCTCGGGCGTCGGGATCGGCCGAGGTCGTGGCCCAGGCCCCGGAGCGCGGTTCCTTCATGCGCCCTCGACCACCAGCTCGTCACCCGGGTAGGGCACGAGCGCGATGCAGCCGGTCCCGTCGGCACACACGAGGTCGGAGCGCACGCCGCCCTCGTCGAGCGCGAGCCGCAGGCGCCGGAGCAGGGTGTCCCAGCGACGACGCAGGACCCAGCGCTCGCGCGAGTCCTTCCACAGCTGCTCGGCGACGACCTCCCACGCGACGGGCTGGTCGAACTCCATGAGCTCCGAGACGAGCTTGGCGCCGAGCCCGTGGAGCTGCACGAGCAGGACGCCGTCCCGGAAGAAGCGCACCGTGTCGTAGAAGGACTCGATGCGCAGCGGCACGTAGGCCTGCTGGCGGACCGTCTCGGGGCCGCCGGTGAGCGCCTTGAGCACGACCTCGCCGGTCCACCCGCCGAGGGTGATGGCGTCGCCGGGGGTCAGGGGCCCGGTGACCTCGCCGCCGCAGCGCATGAACCACGCGTGGCCATCGTCGAAGAACCAGGCGTCGGCCTGGCTCCGATGACCGGCGACCAGCCGCGGGCGGTCACCGAGTCGCAGGCTGCACACGCCGGTGAGCGCTCGTGTGCCGATTCCGGGGCCGCGGATGGCGATCACTTCGGTCGGAAGGCGTACCTCGACGACCTCGAAGCCCACGCCAGGGGCGAGCTCGAAGCGAAGTCCGGGCTCGAGTACGGGGTCGTCCACGAGGCTTCCGCCGACGGCCACCGCGCCGCGAAGACACAGCAGGCGCAGATCGCCGCCTCGCAGGGACACCATCGCGTGGGCCTCGGAGATGCGGTCGTCCTGGAGGGCAACCGCACTGGTCCACTGCCGACCAATAAGGTCGCCAGGCCGCAGTTGGGCCAGGCTCGCATCCGGCAGCCGGAGCAGCACGTACGGGGCCTGGGGTGCAGGCCCGTCCAGGTTTTCGGTCCCCATGCGGGCGCTGATAACGCCGTCGATGGCGGGTGAACAACGCTGTGCACCGGATTGGCGCATGGTCGTCGAACTTGCCGGGCGCGGGCACTCAGCGCCACTGGCGCTATGGGCGTTCCCACAGGGCTTCCTGGGCGAGGCCCTGCGCGCGACCGAGCAGGGCGACGGAGTATTCGCCGGCGTCGACGGTGTCGGCGCTCCACCGACTCACCGGGATCTGGCCGTAGTCGGCGCGGAGGTGTCGCAGGACGCGCGCGGGCACGGTGCCACACCTCCGGCACTGTCGAAGGCACAGGCGATGACGGTGGTGCCGCGCTCGTGGAGGCCGATCACGGAGACCACCGTGGGGGGCGCCTCGGCGGGGCGTCTGTTCGCGGGTGAGGGACCGAAAGCGCGCTTGCAAGCGGGCGCGACGGGTTCGTGCGATGCTCCTCGAGGGAGGGAACGTGTCCGAGTTCACAGAGGGGGCCGCCCGCGCGGCCCTGCTGCTCGGGCTCACGGCGAGCCCGGCCGCGTTCGGTCAAGCCGAGGCGATCTACGGCATTCCTCCGGTCGAGGTGCCCGAGCCCTGCGATGACCTGGCAGCGCTCGAGCCGCGGGCGATGATGGGCCGGCTGACACCGCCGCTCGATGCCTGCCTCGACGGGCGGCTCGCCGAGGTCACGCTCTCCGACGCCGATCGGCGCAGGATCGAGGAGCTTCGTATCGTCGACGCCTGGGCTTCGGGTGAGAAGGAGCGCTGGCACGGCTTCGCCTCGTCCTTCGCGGAGGCCCATCCCGAAGAGGCCGATCTCGCCTACAAGCTCGCCTTGTTCGAGCTCAAGCGGGCCGAGCACGCGGCGTCGCTTCGCTGGTGCGAGGTCGCGCTGGCACGCCAGGAGGCGTGGACCGGTGAGACCCGCCTGCATCGGGTGTACCGACTGTACGCGACCCGAGCCAAGGCGGCCGCGGGCGTGGCGGCGGCGGAGCCCGGGGACGAGCATCTCGCCGCGGCGCGGCGATTTTCCCGGGAGTGGGCGACCTACGCGCGGGACCACGGCAAGGACGCCGGGCAAGCCGAGGCCCTGTGCGCGCAGCTCGAGGAGCCCTGCGAGCAGCGGTAAGCGACGGCGGTCGATCCCGGGATATGCGGGGGCATGCGTATCGTCCGACCCCTCGTCGATGCCGTGGGCGACCTCGGCTCCACCGTCCGCAACCTCGCCCGCATGCGCGAGGTGGCCGCCATCCTCGTGCGCAACGGCTTTGGCCGGCTCGTCGACGACGTGCCCGGTATCGAGGCGGGGGAGTCCGCCGAGTCCTCGCCGCCGACGCAGCCCGAGCGGGTGGCAGCCGCCCTCGTCGAGCTCGGCCCGACCTATGTGAAGCTCGGCCAGGTGCTGTCCACGCGCCCGGACGTGCTGCCACCCGACTACGTCACCGCCTTCGAGAAGCTGCAGGACAACGTCACCTCCGTGCCGTGGGCGTCGGTGGAGGAGGTGCTCGTCGACGAGCTCGGGCTCGACTGGCGCGAGCGCTTTGCGCGCTTCGACCAGGAGCCGCTCGCCACCGCGTCCATTGCTCAGGCCCACACCGCGCGACTGACCGACGGAACCGAGGTCGTGCTCAAGGTCCAGCGGCCCGGTATCGCCGCGCAGGTCGATGCGGACCTGCAGATCCTCCGCTTTCTGCTGCGACGCGCGGTCCGCGAGTGGCCCGAGCTCGAGGCTGCCGACCCCGAGGGACTGCTGCTCGAGTTCGACCGCACCATGCGCGGCGAGCTCGACTTCCACCGCGAGGCGGAGCACATGCGCCGCTTCCGGAACAACTTCGCTGGCCGCGACGATGTCGTGATCCCCGAGCTCTTCGACCAGTGCATCACCGGGCGGGTGATCTGCATGTCCAAGCTCGAGGGCACGCCGATCCGCAAGGCGCGCGAGGCGGGCTTCGACATGGAAGACGTCGGCCGCCGCTACCTCTCGGTGGTCTACGAGCAGATCCTCATCCACGGCTTCTTCCACGGCGACCTTCACCCGGGCAACGTCTTCGTGATGCCGGACGGGGCCCTCGGGCTCATCGACTTCGGCATGGTCGGCACGATGACCGACAAGATGCGCAGCCAGCTGGTGACGATGATGTTCGCCCTGCAGAAGCAGGATCCGCGGACCATCGCGCGCGTGCTCTACGACATCGCGATCAAGGACGGCCGCATCGACTTTCGCGAGCTCGAGGCGGCGACCATCGAGGTCATCGGCGTGCACTTCCCGCCGGGACTGAGGCTGCAGGACCTCGAGATGAGCGCGTTCTGCGTCGAGCTCGTGCAGCGTTCCAGCCAGCTCGGGGCCAAGGTCCCGACCAGCTACATGATGGTCCTCAAGGCCATCGTCACCGCCGAGGGCCTGGCAAAGACGCTGCTCCACGAGACCGACCCCATCGCTGCGGCCCAGCCCTACTTCGCGATGGTCGCCGCGAACCGCCTGTCCCCCGAGAAGCTGCAGCAGGAAGGGCTGTACGCGCTGCTCACGCTGTCGTCGCTGCTCGACCGGGTTCCCGTGTCCCTCGGCCAGCTTCTCGACGACCTCGACGCACAGCGACTCTCGGTCGGCATGGTCGGTCGCGTCCACCCGGACGAGGCGGTGCGCCTGCGGCGGGCGCAGACCCGCTGGCTGCTCGGCGGCTTTGCCGGAGCGTGCCTCGTGGCGGGCGCGATGACGCCGATCCCGCTGGCGACCGGAGTGCTGTGGGGGCTCGCGGGGCTCCTCGGCCTCGGCGCGGTAGCGATGCGCTAGTCGAGCGCGTCGAGCGCCGCCTGGGCTACCTGGGCCTCGCCGGGGCGGTACGCGGCGTTCAGCGCCTGCACGAGCAGGGCGAGGACCTCTCTGGGCGCGGCGTGCTCGGACAGGGCGCGGCGCAGGTTCTCGGCGGCGACGTTCGGCCGACCCACGTGCAGGTTGGCCAGGCCGAGCTGTTCGTAGATCTGCGTGGCCAGGGCATCCGACTCGGGCCCAACGAGCACCGCGGCCCGCTGCCACGCGCGAATCGCGCCGATGGCGTCTCCGCGGTCCCACGCCTGCGAGCCTTCGTCGAGTGCGGAGCGAGCGCCCTCGTCGCTGGGCTGCCACGGCATGGCCTGCGGCACGGGGAGGTCCGCCGGCGACAGCAGGGACTCGCCGCGCCAGGGCGGGTGGCCGGTGGCTTCGCCCTCCCAGCACCACACGAGTCGCGACTCGTCGAGCCACAGGCGAAAGGACAGGCGATCGCCGACCGCAAGGTCCATGGGTGGGGTGGGGAACAGGTACTGGCCCCAGTGGGTGACCGAGCCGGGAGCGGTGCTCAGCTGCACGCCCTCGCACAGGTCCGCGGTCCAGAAGCCGACCATCGCTCGCAGGCTTCCGGGACGGGTGAGCTTCCACGCGAGGCGGGTGTCGAAGCGCGCCGGCCGGGCGGGCGGCTCGATGACCGCGTAGGTCTGGGGCTCGGCGAACAGCGCGCTCGGCGGGAGCGCCGTGGCGTAGCAGGTGTTCAGCGACAGCGGCAGGGCCGCGGACAGATCGAGGCCGAGCAGCTGCTGGTGCCAGCGGTCGACCATACGCATGCGGAACTGGCCGCCCGGGGCCAGCCGCATGGTGATGCGGTGCGGCGCGAAGCGGCCCGCGGGCTTGAGCCAGCGACCGGCGGCGGCGACTGCGTCGAGCATCTCGTCGTCGATCACGAAGCGGCCCATGAACTCGCCGATCACCCAGTCGACGGGCTCGATGGGGTCGAGGGTCACGGCGTCGGCGTGGTGCAGCGTGATGCGGTCGGACAGGCCGTTGGCGGCGATCAGCCGGGCGGCGAGGTGGGCGACTCCGGCGGACTCGACGGCGTGTACCCGCGCACCGCGGCGGGCGGCGAGCATCGACAGGATGCCGGTGCCCGCCCCGAGGTCGAGCACGACGTCGCCGGGGCGCACGAGCCGGCGGATGGCCTCGTCGTAGACGGCGACCCGCTCGAGGTCGTCGAGCATGCGACGGTGGTAGTCGAGGTCGGTGTGGTGCCCGCGGTCGATGTACACCGTGGCTAGGCCGGGTCGCTCAGCCACTGGAGCCATGGGCGGCTCGCGAACGCCGAGACCATGTCCGGCGACAGGCCCGCGGTGAAGTCCTTGGCGAGCTCCTGGCCGACCTGGCGGTGCGTGTCCGCGTCTGGGCCCTCGCACACGTGGGCGAGCACGGCGCGCGCCTCGAGTGCGAGCAGGCGGAAGCCGCGGCTCCCCGCCGTCTGGATGACCTGGCGGGCGTGCTTCTCGGCGGACTCGTGGTCGCCGACGGCGACGCAGGCGCTGGCCAGGGCGAGCTGGACCTGGGTGCGGCGCGGCACGGGCAGCTCGGCGAGGGTGCGCTCGGCACCGCGAATCACGGCCTTGGCGTCGTCGGGGCGGTTCGTGGCGAGGGCGCGGGCGAGGTGGGCCTGCAGCAGCGGCGTGTAGCGCTCCGGATCGCGCTCGGCGGCGACCTCGAGGCCATTCGCAGCGTGGTGCCGGGCCCCGGTGGTGTCGCCCTGCTCGACGCACAGGTGGGTGAGCGCGGACAGGCACGCGACGACCTCTTCGGGGAGGTCGATGGTGCGGGCGACGCGCAGTGCGGTGTTCAGCCCGCTCTGGGCCTCGGCGTACAGGCCGAGATCGAGCGCGGCGACGGCCATCGCGCGGGTCGCGGCGGTCTGACCCAGCTTGTAGTCGAGCTCGGCGGCGACCTGAACGGCGATGTGCGCGCGCTGGCGGGCCTGGACCGGCTCACCCTGCCAGGTGAGCAGCTCGGCGATGTTCGCGAGGGCCAGACACCGCGGCCGCTTCTTGCGAAGCTCCCGGAAGATGCCCTCGGCCTCGGTCAGTCCGCTGGTCGCCGCCGCCAGGTGGCCGCGGGTGGCCTGGGCAGCAGTCAGGGCGAGCAGCAGGTCGGCGCGTCGGCCTGCGAGCGGTGAGCCCTGGGCGACGAGCAGACCCTCGTTGGCCATGCGCTCGCACTCGTCGAGGTCTCCCTTGGACCACGCGAGGGCCGCGAGGCAGTGCAGCGCGTCGGCGACGCCCTCGCGGTGGTGCAGGCGTCGGCTGGCGGCCAGGGCCTGCTCGGCGAAGCGACGGCTCTCTTCGGGCCGACGACGGCGCCTCAGCACGGTCGCGAGCGAGAGGGCCGCTTCGGTGGCGCCGCGGGGGTCGCCGTCCTCCTCGGCCATGGTGAGCACCACCCGCCAGGTCTTCTCGGCCTCGCTCCACTCGGCGCGGTTGTAGTGCACGTTCGCGCGCACGGAGAGGTTGTCGCGGCGGTAGCTGCGGAAATCGGCCGGGTCGAGGTCGCCGCGGGCGCTGTCCTCGAGGGTGCCGGCCTTCTCGGTGAGATCCCAGGCTTCCTGCATCAGCGAGCGGTCGGCGAGGCGCTTGGCGGCGGCGACCAGGTAGCGGTAGGCGCGACCGGCGTCCCCGGCGCGGCGGTAGTGCTCGCCGACGACCTCGAGGGCCGAGGGGTTCTGTGCGTAGTGCAGCTCGAGGGCCGCGGCCATGCGACGGTGCAGCCACGCCCGTCGGTCGGGGTTCAGGTCGCGGTACACGACGTCGGCGAACTTGCGGTGGCTCACGGCGTGGAGCACGAGCTCGCCAGCGCGACGCTCGCGGACGATGCCCTTGGCGAGCAGGCGGTCGAGGGAGTCGAGCACCTCGTCCTCGTCCTCGTCGAGCACGTCGAGCAACACGTCGAGGTCGACCT
Organism: Deltaproteobacteria bacterium; assembly: GCA_006226595.1. Taxonomy (GTDB): domain Bacteria; phylum Myxococcota_A; class UBA796; order UBA796; genus M1803. Next base: position 163,200 of record SBGP01000092.1, on the reverse strand, counting down.
CGCGGCCGCCGACGGCGAGGACCTCGAGCACGCGGCGGTCCTCGCGGGACACCTCTTCGAGGCGGGTGCGCATCATCTGCCGCACGCCGATCGGGATCTCGAGGTGGCCGGTGGCGATCTCGTCGGGCTGCAGGCGCAGCTCCCACTTGTCGCCCTGCTTCGCGAGCAGCCCGTTGCCCTGCAGGCCGCGCAGGAACTCGGTGACGAAGTACGCGTTGCCCTCGGTCTCCTTGTGCAGGCGGGCCGCGAGCAGGCGGGCGCCGCGAGAGTCGCCGCACAGGTCGAGCACGATGGAGGTCAGATCCTCGCGCGACAGCGTGCCGACGGTGATCTCCTGGACCTCGACGTCCATGGACTCGCCGGCGGCGAAGGCGTCGGCGGCAGGGTTCGCCTTGGGTCGCTGGGTGGCGACGATGAGCAGCGGCTGCTCACCCGGCGCGATGACCGTGCGCGCCAGGTAGGCCATGAAGTCGATCTCGCGGGCGTTCGCCTCGTGCAGATCGTCGAGGAGCAGGGTCACGGGCCGGTCGTCGAGGGTGAGCTTGAGCGCCTCGCGGATGCCGTCGTACAGCGCGAAGCGCGTGTCACCGCGGGCAGGCTCGCCCTTCGAGAAGGCCTCGAGCGCGGTCTCGAGCTCGGGCGGGGCCTTGTTGCCGAGCTCGTCCTTGAGGGACCGGGCCAGCTCCAGAGCGTTGGCGAACACCGGCTCGTCTTCGTCGAACTCGTAGCGGTAGTGCGCGACGCCGAGGTCACGGGCGCGCGAGCTGGCGATGTCGAGCAGGCGGGACTTGCCACTTCCGTCGTCGCCTTCGAGCACCACGACCCCGCCGCGGCGCGCGGTGAGCCCGGCGATGGCATGGTTGATGGCCTCGACCTCGAGCACGCGTCCGACGAGCGGCGGCTCCCATGCGGCGTTCACGGCGGTGCGGGGTACGCGGTCCTCGGCCTCGAGCCGATACAGGATCTCCTGGGCGCTCTGGTAGCGGTCCCGCGGCTGCTTCTGGAGCAGTCGCCGGCAGATCTCGTCCATGTGCTCGGGAATCGCGCGGTTCACGTCTCGGGGTGCGGGCGCGGGCCGGTCGCGGTGCAGCGCGAGGTAGCCGGCCATGTCGCTGGCCACGAACGGTCGCTTGCCGGTGAGCATCGCGAAGAGGATGACGCCGAGCGAGTACAGGTCGCTGCGGTGGTCGATCGCGTTGCCGGTGATCTGCTCGGGGCTCGCGTAGGCCCAGGTGCCGACCAGCGTGGTCGACATGTGCGGATCGCGGCTCGGATCGAGGTCCTTGACGATGCCGAAGTCGGTGAGCTTGCAGCTGCCGTCACGCGTGATGAGCACGTTGCTCGGCTTGAGGTCGCGGTGCACCAGCCCTCGGCGGTGGATCGCGGAGAGCGCGCGGCACAGGTCGACGAGGATCTCCTCGCAGCGGGCCCAGCGCTTGTGCTCGTCCCAGGTGCGGAAGCCGCGGATCTGCGTGTGCAGGTCGGGGCCGTCGACGTACTCCATCGCGATGTACGGATGACCGAACAGGTCGCCGTAGGCCTCGACCCGGATCACGTTCGGATGGTGGATGCGCGACAGGGCGCGGAACTCGCGACGGAAGCGCGCGAGGCCGGTCTTGAACCGAGACTTGCGCAGCACCTTCAGCGCGACGAGCTCGCCGGCAGGGTCCTTCGCCAGGAGCACCCGGGCCATGCCGCCCGAGCCGATCTCCCGCAAGAACACGTAGTTTCCAATGCGGGAGCCGGGGTGAAGCACCACCCCGCCCATCTCCAGCAGCTCTTCGTTTCCGCGTGCAGCCATAGGTCGAGGGTACCTGCGTTCGTGATCGAGAGACGCATCGAACGCGCAAAATCCGCGCGGATCAAGGGCTCTCGGTCACGTCGCAGTCAATCGATCACGCGAGCCGACCGCGCATGGCCTCGAAGCCGTACTCGTCGATGACCTCGGCGGCCTGGATCCGCCAGCGCTTCGCGTCGTCCGCGCGTCCGGCGGTGTCCGCGGAATCCGCCGCGCGAAGCAGGAAGTCGCCGACCCACTCGGGGCCGTAGTGCATCTCGTCGGCGATGGTCGCGACGTCTCGCCACGCGTCGCTGGCCTCGCCGTGCTGTCCAGCGAGCACGAGGTGCACGGCCTTGTGCACCGCCTGGTGGTAGTCCGTGCGCCCGCCGTCCCAGCCGCGGATGGCGGTGTCGTAGTCCTCGGTGCTCGCCTCGATCACCTCGTCCCAGCCGAACTGCAGGGCCGCGATCATCGACGCCTCGAGGAAGTGCGGGAACTCGGTGGCGCGCTGACCCGCCTTGCGGGCGGCGACCCGGTGCACGTCCCACGCGTCGCGGGCGATGGCCTCGTCGTGCATCCACGCGCCCATGCGCAGGGCCGAGCGCGCGATCTCCATGGTGACCCAGTACACGCTGGACCCGGTGGAGTCGGCGCGGGTGTGGCGGTGGCGACCGGTGCCGAACTGCGACGGGGTCATGTCGCGGTAGCGGTCGAGCAGGGCCTGCATGCCGTCGCGGTCGCCGCGACACGCGAACTGCCACGCCGAGAGCTCGTCCGCCTGCGCCGCCATGTACGGGTCGTTGCTCGCGTAGTGCTCGCGGAGCGCGTCGAACAGCGGGATCAGTCGCTCGGTGTCGTAGCCGACGAAGTCCCAGAACTTGCGGGCGGTCGCGTTGGCGGCTTCCCAGGCCTTGGCGCCCTGCAGGTTCGCGAACGGGGCGCCGCTCGCGACCAGGGCATCGAGGCTCTCGAGCATCGCCTCGGGCTGGTCGGCGTCGCGGAGCATGTCGGCGAGTCGCCAGCTCGCGGTGCCGAGCAGCTTGCTCTCGCCGGCGGCATCGGCGAGGTCGATCGCCTCGCGCAGTGCCGCGGTGGCAGCGGGCACGTCGCCCTCCTGCTTGCGCTTCCGCGCCTCCCCGAGCTTCGCGTAGACCTCGCGCTTCGACATGCCGCCTCCTGCCCAGCGCATAGCCGCCGGGCGGAGGCTGGCGCAAAGCCCTACTGGAAGGCCATCTCGAGGTCGGGCTCGAAGATGAAGTACCCGACGCCGTCACCACCCGCCTCGGGGTAGTCGTCACCGATCCAGAAGTGGATGCGACGTCCGACGGTCTGGGCGCCGACCGAGCGCGCAGCCACCGGAGTGGTCATCGCGAGCTGATCGAGCGGGTTCATCGGATCCTTGATCCACGTCTGACCGCCATCGCTGGAGGTGGCCATGTTGAAGTGGATGCCGTCCGCGGTGACGATGTCGCCGCCGCTGGTCACCCAGCGCTCGAACGAGATGTAGAACAGGTACTTCACGCCATCGAGCTCGGCGACGGCCGCCGACGCGATGCCCTTGAGCTCGTACCACTGGTCCGTGCGCATCACCGGGTTCGGCTGCACGGTCCAGTTGGCGAGATCCGACGAAGTGCCGATGTACAGCTCGCACGCGGGCACGCACGGGTCGCCGAGGCCCAGGCCGAACGGGTCGTCGCAGTCGGGGTCGAACAGCGGGTCGTAGTCACCCTCGGACGCGCCGAGGTAGCTCGTGAATGCGCCGCCACTCGCGGTGAGGCTGAGCGGCCAGCACGCGCGGGGACCCGAAGCGAGGATGTCGGAGAAGTCCATGACCGGGTTGTTCGGGTGCCGCGTCCAGGTCACGCCGTCGGGCGAAGTGAGCACGCCCAGGCCGAACGAGGACGGGTCCGTCAACGGGTCGGTGCCGATGTTCGCGCCCTGGTACGCGGCGACGTAGCGGCTGCCCGCGTCGTCCCACACGACCTGCAGGCCGTCCATCAGGTCCGTGTCCCAGGTCTCGTTGCCCTGGGAGGCGACCATCGGGTTCTGCGGGTGCGCGTCCCAGTTCGTGCCATCACCCGAGACGGCGTAGCCCATGCTGTACGAGCCGTAGTTGCCGCCCGTCGGCCAGCCCACGTACCAGATCTGGTAGAAGGGGTGCCCGAGCACCTCGGTGGTGTGGAACGCGACCGAGCCGATCTCGGAAGCCCACGACTCGCCGGTGGTGGTGAACACCGGGTTGCAGTCGTAGCGCGAGATGCGGGTGCCGGTGACGCCGGTGAAGCCGCACTCGGTGACCTCGCCCGGGTCGACGTTCGGACGCTCGCCGGAGAGCTCGTAGTCGTTCTTGCAGCCCGCGAGTGCGAGCAGGACGAACAGGCCAGTCAGGCTAGAAGATGCCGTGCGCATGCTCGCACTCCACGATGGCGAAGGTGTCACAGGTATCGGTCACGGCGCCGGCGATGCAGGTGGCCTGCGCGGTCACGTCGGCTCCCTCCTCTTCGGCGTAGAGGCAGCCCTCGTAGCAGGACTCGATCGTCGGAAACGCGGCGTAGGCACAGTCCTGGACCAGGTCCTGGCACATGTCGCCGCACGGGCCCTGCAGGGCCACGGCGCTGGTACTGCCGCCGTTGCACGCGGCGAGCAGCCCGAAGGCGAGAAGTAGGGTTCGCATGAAGACCTCGAGACGAATGCGCGTCGAAAAGACGGGGCACCCTACAGGCTGAGGCGGATGCTGTCAGGCGCGTGGATGTAAGCCTTGCATCAAGGAACGGGCGGGCTCACATCAGGTGGCGCGGGTCCACGTCGACGTGCAGCCGGACGCCCTTGCCGAGGGTGGGCTTGAACAGCCGCGCCGCGTCGCCGAGCCAGCGGCGGAATACGCCGAGGTCGCGTCCGCGGAGCACGATCTGGAAGCGCCAGCGCCCGACGAGTCGCGCCATCGCGGCCGGGGCCGGTCCGAGGATCTCGACGCCGGGTGCGCGAGAGGCGCTGCGCGACAGGGCCTGGGACAGCTGACGGGAGGCTTCCTGCACCGCGCGCCGGTCCACGCCGTCGATGCGCAGGAGCACGAGCCGCGTGTGGGGCGGGTAGCGAAGCGTGTCGCGGATGCGGAGCTCACGTTCGTAGAAGCGCTCGATGTCGCCGAGGTCCTGGAGCGCGTAGTGGTCGGGCTTCCAGGTCTGGAGGAAGACGCGTCCGGGCATGTCGCCGCGTCCGGCGCGTCCGGCGAGCTGCACGAGCAGGGCCGCGGTGCGCTCGGCGGCGCGGAAGTCGGGCATGCGGAAGCCGTGGTCGGCACTGACGACGACCGCGGTCTGCACGCCGGGAAAGTCGTGGCCCTTCGCGATGATCTGGGTGCCGACGAGCAACCGGGTGCGCCCCTCGCGGAACTCCTTGAGGATGCGGTGATGGGCGCCCCGCACGGCCGTGGTGTCGGCGTCCATGCGGCCGATGGCGACGTGCGGGAAGTGCCGCGCGAGCACCTCCTCGACCTTCTCGGTGCCCTTGCCGAGCTCTTCGAGTCCGGGCTTGCCGCAGCTCGGGCACTCCTCGGTGTACGGCCGCTTGAGCCCGCAGTAGTGGCAGGCGAGGGTGCGCGAGCGCTGGTGCAGCGTCATCGTGATGCCGCAGTTCGGGCACTCCCAGGTGCCGCCGCAGCTCGTGCACTGGACCATGGTCGCGTAGCCGCGGCGGTTGTAGAGCACGACGGCCTGCCCGCCGCGCACGAAGGTCTCGCGCAGCGCCTCGATGACGACCTTGGCGAACACCTCGCGCTTGCCGTCCGGGCCCGGCTCGACCTCGGTCATGTCGACGAGCTCGATGTCCGGCACCGGGCGCGGGGTCGCCCGCCGCGGCAGGCGCAGCATCGTGTACCGGCCCTGCTTGGCGTTGAACCAGCTCTCCATGCTCGGGGTCGCCGAGGCGAGGACCACGGGACACTTGTGGCGGGTGCCGAGGACGACAGCGAGGTCGCGGGCGTTGTAGCGCAGCCCGTCGTCCTGCTTGTACGAGTCGTCGTGCTCCTCGTCGACCACGATGAGGCCGAGGTCTTCGAAGGGCGCGAACAGGGCGGAGCGCGCGCCGACGGCGATGCGTGCCTCGCCGGCGCGGATGCGGCGCCACTCGGCGAGGCGCTCGGCTCCGGTGAGCCCCGAGTGCAGCACCGCGACGCCCTCGCCGAAGCGTCCCTTGAACCGGCCGACGAGCTGCGGCGTGAGTCCGATCTCCGGCACGAGCACCAGGACCTGGCGACCTTCGCCGAGCACGTGGCGCGCGGCCCCGAGGAACACCTCGGTCTTGCCCGAGCCGGTGACACCGAAGAGCACGTAGGTTCCGTCGGCGTCGGGCTGGGTGAGCGCGAGCAGGGCCTGGAGCTGGTCGTGGTTCAGGGGAGGGGGCTCGGCCGGCCCGAGCGGGGCCTCCTCGTCGAGGGGATCGCGACGCTCGCGCTCGGTCAGCTCGACCACACCGAGCTCTTCGAGGCGGGTGAGCGCGGCGCTCACGGTGGAGCCCTGCTCGGCGGTGAGCTCCGGCACGTCCATCTCGCCGCCGGCGCGCTGCAGGGCCTCGATGACCGCCCTCATGCGCTTTCCTGCGCGAGGAGCGGCCACGAGCGGATCGACGTCGGTGAGGCTGGCGACGCGGACCATGCCGCGCATCTCCTTCACCTCCTTCTCCTCGAACATCGCGAGGCCCGCGCGCACGAGTGCGTCGATGGCGCTCTCGACCGCGGACTTGTCGAGCTCGTCCTGGAGGCGCCGGATCAGTCCCCGCCGGGTGAGGCCCCCGCGGCGTCCGATGACCTCGCGCAGGACCTGGGCTTGCGAGCCCTCGACCTGACGGCGGGTGAGGGCCTCGACGCCGTCGTCGGTGGGGTGCAGCACGAGCAGCGTCTTGGCGCGGATCTCCTTGGGAAGCGCGGTCTGGATGACCACGCCCAGCGGCGTCAGGTAGTAGCGGCTCACCCAGCGGAAGAAGTCGAGCTGACGGGCATCGAAGGCGATGGTGTCGTCGACGAGCCGCTGCACCGCCTTCACCTTGTCGGCAGGCACGTCTCCCGGGTCGTTGCGCAACCCGACCACGTAGCCGGTCTCGCTCGTGCGCCCGAAGGGCACGAGGACCACGTGCCCGACCTCGACGGAGAGCCACGCGGGCACCGCGTAGGTGAAGGGCCCCGGCACGGGCCTGGCGATGGCGACCTCGGCGAACATCACGCCCCACCTACGTGGTGTGGCTCCGCGCGGCCACTGCTCGTGTTGGGTATCCTCCTCGGGTTGGAGGTGGGCGTGGCGAAGCATTGTCCGCGATGTGCGCAGCTTCTCGCGTTTGGCGAGCGCGGTGGTGAAGAGATGTGGACCTGTGCGTGCGGCGGGCTGCTCCTTCGCCAGCGAAGCGTGATTCCGCTCATGGAAGCGCTATCGGCGGACGGCGAAGCCGCGGTGCAGCGCCTGCTCGACGGGGACCTGCCGCCCCGCGACCAGGAGCCCATCGAGTGCCCCGAGTGCAACCGGCGGATGGACACCACGGGCTACGCCGGGCGCTCGGACGTGTTCATCGACCGCTGCGGCCGCTGCTGGCTCGTGTGGCTCGACCCGTTCGAGGCCGAGCTCATGGCCGCCCTGTACGCCCAGGCCAACGGCCGCATCCAGGAGCACCGCTCGGCCCTCGACGAGATCGTGAAGCGCCGCATGGCGAGCATGAGTCGCCGGGTGCTCACCCCGAAGAGCAACGGGGGCATGTACTAGCTCAGCGCTCGGCGCTGCTGCCGATGGCGACGACGAGATCGGCCTGGCTCGCCCAGCTCAGCGGCTCGGTGCCGCCGCCTCCGGGGATGACCTCGGTGATCTCGCGGGCCTCGTGCTCGAAGCCCTTGGCGTAGTACACGACCGTGTCGGTGCGCGCCTTCTTCGCCGGCTCTACCCGCTGAAAGTGCAGGTCGAGGTCGTCCGCGAGGCGCCAGGACACGGTGTCGGTGGCGGACTCGGACAAGCTCTCGTGCGCCATCAGCGTGACCAGGGCGGCGTTCGCGTGGCGCACCTCCACGCTCGCCGGGATCGGGCCGCGCATATGGAAGCCGCCGGGATCGGCCTCGACGATGGCGACGTAGCGACCGTCCGCCCGCCAGTAGGGGGCGAGGTTCAGGCCGCGGTTGTACGCGCCGCCCCCGCTCAGCTTGGTGACGTCCGTCCACTTCCAGGTCTGGCCACCGCGGGCGACCTCGACGTGGTACGTGCCGCTGCCGTCGTAGCCGAGGCTGAGACTGGCCTTGCCGGGAAAGGTCTCGGGCTCTTCGCCCTTCATCGCGACGTGGAACGCGATCGACTTGCCGCCCATCGCTGCCTCGGACTTCGCGGGCGTCACCGGGTGCTTGCTCGACCACGCCTTGTACTCGTCGAGGGTACCGAGGGGCACGCGGGCTTCGGCCTGGTGAGACCCCTCGGCCGCGAGGTCCCAGCAGCGCATCGGTGCGCGGCTCGGTGAGATGCACTTCACCTGCCACGTCTCCTGCTCGTAGTCCGAGGCATCCTCGACCTGGATGCCGCGCGGCAGGTAGCTCATCATCTCGGTGCCCGAGAACACCAGGGTGGTGTCGTGCCAGCCCTCGACCTCCGACAGTCCGGGCGCGGCGAGCGCGGTGGCGATCACGATCCACATGTCCCTTCCTCCATCCGCGCAGCGTACCAGCGTGGGGGTGCACGCCGCTCGAGCCCGCATGAACTGGACGTTCGCGGGCCAGGCGAATCGTACACCCCCGGTGCTGGTCGCCGAGGTGCTAGCCGACCATCGCGACGCCGGCGCCATTCTGGCGCTGGCCCGGGTTGCGGCGGTTCCGCACGCCGCCCGTGCCGCGAAGACCCATGGTGCCGTCGTCTTCCGCGAACCACCGCGGGTCCATGTCGCCTTGAACGGCATCCCGTCGGGCCAGGGCGTCGACCACGCGCTGGCCGAGGGCTTCCACCTCGCTGAGCGCGCGATCCAGGCGCATCCGGCGGAGCGGGCCCATCCACCAGCGCGGGGTGGGGATGTCGATGGGCTGGTGGGGAGCCACGCCCGGCACGTCCGCGAGGCGGCCGAGCGCCATGTCGAGCTGCTCCCGCGCCGCGAGCACCTGAGCCTGGGTCATGGCGCCGGGCAACCAGCGATGGGGCCAGGAGGTGGCGGCTCTCAGCGCGGACTCGGCGTCGACGAGCGCGTAGTGAGCGTCCCAGAGTGCGGCTGTCGTGTGCGGCATGCAACCCTCCATTTGCCAAATTGGTACACGAAATCTAGACGCCGATCGCACGAGGTCAAGGGCTGGCGCCACGTGCGGACGGCGTCGCGGTAGGGTTCGCCAGGTCCATGAACTTGGGAGGCTGTCATCGCGAAGGGAACGACGCTGTCGTGGAGCGCCGATGGCGCGCTGCTCGCCACCGCCGAGGGAAAGGAAGTGCTCGTCTACGACGCCCGCAGCGACGCGGGGGTGTGGCGCGCGGACCTCGGCGAGAACGTGCTGTTCGTGCGATTCGGCGCCAAGCACCTGCTCGTGGCTGGCAGCAAGGGCACGCTCAGGGCCTACGAGCGAAAGGGCGGCAAGGCGGTGTGGACGGCCTCGCTCGGGAAGTCACCCAAGGACCTGGCCACCTACGGCGAGCAGGGCTGGGCCGCCGTGATTGCGAAGGGCGTGCAGCTCGGCGAGGGGAGCACCCTGGGCGCGGTGATCGAAGTGCCCAAGCCGACCTGCGTGGCGTGCTTCGGCAAGCGCGTCGCCGTCGGCTCCAAGGACGGTCACGTGCGCTTGTTCGAGGACGCCTCGCTCGTGGATGGCACCGACCTCGAGCGGCCGGTGACCGGCCTGTGCGCCAACGAAGACGGCTTGTGGTTCGCGACTGGCGGGGACCGGGTGTTCGCGCTGGATCCGCTCCTCGCATCGGGGCGCGCGGTGGCGGGCGAGAACGACTCCGTGCTCGCCTTCCCGGTCGTGCGCGGGCCGTTGGTCGCGTTTCGCATGGACAAGGAGTGGGTCGGCTTGTCGACCTGGGCGGATCGCCAGCCCATGGGCGCGGTCCAGTACCAGGAGGAGCCCGTCGGGGAGATCGCGCTGGGCGAGGGCGGGCGGGTGCTCGCCATCGGCATCGGCCACGGCGATGCGAACTTCGTGGACCTCGTCGGGGGCGGCATTCGCCGGACCGACCCACACGACGGCAGGCCTCGTCACCGGTGGACGCTCGCAGTCGGCGTCGAGGGGGACGAGATCGCCGAGGCGCTCGCCAACCCGCCCGCGCCCGAGGGCATGCCCACGACGACCACTCCCGGCGAGGAAGAGGACGACGACGAGATCAGCGACGCGGCGGCCTACGCGATCATGGCGGTGCTCGCGCTCGCGCTCATGGGCCTGGGCGGCTGCGTCGTCGCGTGCCTCATGGGGGCACTGCAGGCCTAGATCTCGACCGTCCACGAGTCGTCGCCGATGTACAGCGTGAACTCGGTCTCGTCGTCGAGGATGACCTGGTCGTACACCCCGAGCTGGCGTGTGTTCACGACCTCGAGGTCCTCTGGTGCGTTCGGCCCGCCGGGAAAGCGCCCGGCGAGGAAGTCGGCGATCAGCTGCTCCTGGGTGCCGGGATAGCGCCAGACCCACGGTCCACCGATGCCTACGTCCATTCGGACCTCCGAGCCCCCAGTGTAGCCCCCGCTGCGAGCGCGAGTTCGCGTGCCCGCCATTCGCGGGTTCGGTTCGAGGGAACCACGTGCGCCGATGGTGATCGGACGTGCCCCGGAGTGGGATCCTGGCGCTGTCCCCCGCGACATCCTCCGCAAACCGTCCCGCGGAACGATCGCGGCTCGGCCCGGTGTTGGCAGGCATCCGTGACGATCGGCCTCCTGTCACGGTCCGAGGGAATTCGTCCTTTTTCGCCCCAGGCCGTTAACAACCGATTTGCCGCATTCACCGAGCGATTGCGTCGCTGTTCGGGCATGTTGCCGAGTGACGTTCCGCCGAAGCCGGATGAGACTCATGGACTACCAGGCCCTCCTCGCACGCATCCTTCAGCAGGTCGACGAACAGGCGTACCTCACGCCTTCCTCGCACCTGCCCGAGGACCAGCGCGCGGCGATGGCCGAGGTCGAGTCGCTGCTTCAGGACCCCGGCTTCGACCCCGCCGAGGTTCGCGCCATCGTGCGCCGGATGTACAAGGACGAGCGCATCGACCGGGTGCTCATGCTCTCGGCCCTGCACGTCGTCGCCGCCTCGCCGAAGGTCCAGGACTGGGCCGAGGCCGCCCGCCTCGTCGGCGAGCAGGAGTTCGCCGCCCTCGAGCAGGGTGGGCCGGACCTCGAGGCCAACCTCGCGAGCGTGGACCGCCATCGCGGCGTGCTCGCGTACCTGCGCTCTCACTACGAGACGGCGCTGGACTACTTCACCCGCGCGCTCGAGCGCCAGCGCACCGCCGAGAACTTCGGCAACGTGCTGTGCGCGCTGTGCCGGCTCGGCGAGGTGGACCACGCCACCGCGCTCCTCGACCAGATCCGCGGCTCGCTGCCCGCGGACATCGTCACCGATCTCGACGCCATGATCGACCGCGACCCCGACCTCGCGGTGCTTCGCTCTGGAGGCCACTGATGAACGCTCTCTCCGCCATCGCCGTCTGGTTCGCCGCCACCTTCGGAGGCCATGCCCCCGTCGAGTGCAACAGCTTCGACCGCGACGTCGAGATCTGCGAGATCCAGCGCTCCTACGACAAGAGCGAAGACGAGAGCCAGTCTTCCGACGATTCCCGTCGCAGCGTCCGCGAGACGACCTGGGGCTTCTCCATCAGCAACGGGTTCTGATCATGGAAGCCGCCGAATTCCAGAGGCAGCTGCGCGACTTGCTGGCAAACCGCCACACGGCGGAGGCCCGCGCGCTCTACCTGACCCTGTTGCAGTACATCGACCGCCGGGTCTCCCACCTCGTGCGCCGCCAGGCCAGCGGCATCTTCTCCGATTCGGAGCGTGAAGAGCTCGTCGGTGAGGTGCTCATGCAGCTGATCAGCGGCAGCCTGGCCACTTTCCGCGGCGAGTCCATCGGCGAGCTGATGGCCTTCGTCCGCACGGTCAGCGACCGCACCGTGTTCCGGCACGCCCGCCGCCGCATCCGCGAGCGCGACACCGTGCGCGAGGAGGCCGACCAACTCGAGTCCTGGTTCGCCGAGATCGAGGGACCGTCCGCGCGGGTGAGCATGGTCGAGGACTGCCCGCTCGACGCCGAGGACGAGGCCTACCTGCGCGCGTTGCTCACCGCCGGCTCCAAGGTCGAGCTCGCCCGTGAGCGAGGCACGTCGCGAGCCGCCGTGACCCAGCGGGTTCAGCGCATCCAGCGACGCATCGCCAAGCTGCCGCGCCAGGACCAGCTCGCCGTCGAGGCCTGGCTCAGACGCGCGGCCCGCGAGACATTGGGCGTCTAGCCCTTCAGGTAGCGCAGCACCAACTGGCTCACCTCCTCGATGAGCGGCTCCGTCTCGGGCGGGTCCGGCTCGAGGATGTGGGCGTGGTTCACCGCCTCCACGGCGTGCACCAGCACGTAGGCAGCGGTCTTCACGTCGGTGATCGCGAGCTCGTCGAGGTGCAGGGTCAGGTAACCCTCGACGATCTGGCGGGCCGTGCTGTTGATGCCGCCGATCAGCTCCACGCCGATGTGCATGACCTGCATCATCAGGGCCCGGTGTAGCTCGGGGTCCACCGTGTGGGCCTCGATGATCGCTCGCACGTAGGTGCGCACCGCCACGTCCAGCGGCGCGTGGGCGAGGTCGGTGACCGCGTTGCGGAGCATGTCCATCATCTCTTCGGTGTGTTGCTCGACGATGGCGAGGACCAGGGACTCCTTGTTCGGGAAGTACTGGTACAGCGAGCCGATCGACACGCCGGCGACCTTGGCGACCCGGTTCGTGGACAGGGCGTCGTAGCCGTCCTCGACGAGAACGCGAGCAGTGGCCTCGAGAATCGCCTCCACCGTGGCTCTGGATCGCGCCTGCTTTGGCTGTTTGCGGGCCTCCAAGGGGTCCTCCTGCGAATGCGAGTGGAATGTGAGCTAGTGCTCACACTATTACTTGAGTAGTTGCTCACATTCTAACGCGAGTCATCGCTCACGTCCTCGGAGGCACCATGACCGCCCTCGCTCCGACCCTCGGCCACACCACGCGTCCGCCCACCTTCGACGCCGGGCATCCTCTCGGCGTGACCGGAGCCTTCGGAGCGGATCCCATCGCGATGCTGCTCTCGGCTCATCGGCAGTGCGGTCCCGTGGCGCGGGGGCGCCTCGGGCCCATGGAGGCGTGGTTCGCCTTCGACCCCGAGGATGTCGACCGGGTGCTGCGGGCCGATGCCCACAGCTACTCCAAGGCCACCCGCGGCTACGACAAGCTGCGGCTGATCCTCGGCGAGGGCCTCGTCACCAGCGAGGGCGAGACCTGGAAGCGCCGTCGTCGCATCGCCAACCCGGCGTTCCGCAAGCAGCGCATCGAGGGCTTTCTCGGCACGATGAACGCATCCACCGTCCAGCTCGCCGAGGGTTGGGAGGGCGAGCGGGACGTGGCCCACGACATGATGGCGCTCACCCTCGACATCGCGTGCCGCACCTTCTTCTCCACCGAGGTCGAGTCGGAGACCGAGGCGATTGGCAAGGCGATGGAGGGGGCGCTGTCGCAGTTCAACCACCTGGTGTCGACTCCGCTGCCGTTCGTCGAGTACTGGCCGACGCCGGGCAATGCGCGGTTCTGGGCTGGCATTCGCACGCTGGACCGCGTGGTCGGCGACATCGTGCGCGAGCGCCGGGCCTCCGACGCCGAGCACCACGACCTGCTCGAGATGCTGCTCGAGGCCGCCGATGCCGAAGAGAACCCGATGACCGATCGCGAGCTGCGCGACGAGCTCGTCACCATGCTCTCGGCGGGCCACGAGACCACCGCGAACGCGCTCACGTGGACGCTGTACTGCCTCTCGCTGCACCCGGTGTGGGCGCGGCGGGTCGAGGAGGAGCTCGACGCGGTGCTCGGCGGCCGTCCGATGACCATGGCGGACATGGGCCGCCTGCAGGTGCTGCGACGCGTGCTCGACGAGTCCATGCGCCTGTACCCGCCGGTGTGGATGCTCGGCCGCATGGTCGAGGAAGAGACCACCCTCGGCGGCTACGCCGTGCCCAAGGGCACGCTCGTGTTCCTGTCGCCCTACGCGACCCACCGCAGCCCGCAGTACTGGGAGAACCCCGAGGGCTTCGACCCCGACCGGTTCCTGCCCGAGCGCAGCGAGGGGCGCCCGAAGCAGGCGTACTTCCCGTTCTCGGCGGGCAGCCGCAAGTGCATCGGCGACCGCTTCGCGATCATGGAGGCGATGTCGGTGCTCGCGGTGCTTCTCCAGAAGTACCGGGTCGAGGCGATTCCCGGCGAGGCACCGGTGCTCGATCCGAGCGTGACCCTGCGCCCGAAGCACGGCCTGCGCATGCGGGTCGTGCCGCGCTGATCACCCGCTTTGCGCCGCCGCGATCGGTTCGTCGCCGAGCGCGCGCGGCGGGGGCCTCGCCGAAGAACCCGCAGGGAGGGCATTTACAGAGCCGTGCATCAGGGAACCGATCTCCGTGTGTAAGGTCCAGCATCCCCCCACGTTCACGGCACGCATGTCACGGCAAGCCCCCATCACGGCACTCGTCACCCTGCTCGCGCTCACCACGCCGGCGGCGGCCTCCAGTGTGCATCTCTCCGGAGATCGCCACCACGCGCTGCTGCCTCCGGACGAGCCGAAGCCCGAGCGCGCCCCCGGGCCGCGGGTCACCGGCCGCGATGTGGTGGTCGAGCCGCTCGACGACGGCCTGCGGGTCCAGGTCCGGTGGACGCTCGACTCGGACCGACCGGGGTGGTTCGCCGGGACGCTGATCGGCGCGCAGTTCCACGTCGAGTCGCTCGAGCTCGGCGATGGGCTCGCGGCCCACGCGGATGGCGGTGGCCGGCACCTGTACGGGTGGATCGACGGCCCCACCGAGGTCGAGATGACCGCGGTGCTCGATCGGTGGACGCCGGGCACACCGGTGGACCTGAGCCTCCTGCGCGCGCCGAAGGGTGTGGTCGTGCTCGACTCCGAGACCTTCGAGCTCGGTCTCACCGCCGAGGCGGCGGCCGAGGTCGGGGACGTGTGGTGGACCGGTGCGCCGAGGCTGCAGCTTCAGTTCGAGCGGCCGTCCGTCGTCGTCAAGCGACCGCAGGCCGCGCTGCTCACCGCCCGTTCCGGGGTGGGCCTGACCGTGCTCGACAACGAGCTCTCCGGCAAGGCTCGCCTGTCGTGGGAAGTTCTGCGCGGCGAGGTCGCCGAGGTGGCCTTCTCCGGGGCCGGCACCGGCGCCGACCTCGAGGTCAGCGGGCCCAACGTGCGCAACTTCCGCCGCGAGGGCGCGCGCATCGTGGTCGAGCTCAACGAGCCGAGCCGGGGTCGGATCGACGTGGACGTGCGGTGGACCCAGGTCCTGCCCGAGGGCGCCGAGACCCGAGTCGCCGCGGCCACGCTCCGCCCCGAGGCCTTCCGCGTCGAGCAGAGCCTGCAGCTCGCACGGGGCGGCGATCGCGAGGTGGTGCCCCGCTTGAGCGGCGCGCAGCCCACGGCCGCGAGCGAGCTGCCGCTGTGGGGGCAGGGCCTGATCGAGGGCACGCCCACCGCCGCGTTCACGGGCTCGGGCTCGGGCCAGCTGTCCTTGCTGCGCTTCGAGCCGGTGAGCGGGCCGCCGGTCGTCGTCGACGTCGCCCAGTACACGATCGCGACCAGTGCGGAGGGCCGCGTGCTCATGCGCGGCCACTACGAGGTGCGCAACGAGCGGGCCCAGTGGCTGGACGTGCGCCCACCCGCGGGCATGCGCATCCTCGGAGCCCGTGTCGGCGCCGACACCGCGTTCCCGATCGAGGGCGAGGCCGGCACCTGGCGCATTCCGCTCCTGCGCAGCGTCGAGACCGTCGAGGGCCTGCTCACCTTCCCGGTCGAGGTCGCGTTCATCGGCGAGATCGGCAGCTGGGACAAGAAGGAGGAGCGGGAGCTCGACCTGCCGGTGCTCAACGCCGAGGTCGCCCTGTCGCGGGTCACCCTGTACCTGCCGCCCGGCTACACCTCGCAGCTCGACGACACCGAGGGCGACCACGTGCCGACCTTCTCGGAAGGCGAGAGCCTGTCCTACGGCTTCGCGGTGGGCGAGACCGGCGCTGCCCAGGCCGACGCCTTGTTCCAGGAAGCCGTGTCGGGGTGGATGGACAACGACTTCGACAAGGCCCAGGGCGCGCTCGACGACCTGCGCGCGATGGGCGGTGACAACGAGAACGTGCGCCGGCTCCAGTCGAACCTCGACCTCGTGAGCGGCAACTACCGCGGCGATGCCGATGCGGCGTCGACCCGACGCATTCGCGAGCAGGCCCGCGCGCGCAGTCTCGAGGAGGAGCGCAAGGCCGCCGACCTCAAGCGCATGGCCGAGCAGGCCCAGGTCGCCGGCGACTATGGCGGGTCGAGCTCCTACTACTCCGAGTACATCGAGCTCACCGAGAAGCTCCAGCGGCTCGAGCAGGAGGAGTCGGTCGAGTACAAGGCCGCCGAGGAGAAGGCCCGCAAGAGCCTCGCCGAGAACGCCGTGTACGAGGACAACTGGCGCACGGCGTCGACCGCGAGCGTGTCGAAGAAGAAGGGGGGGCGCTCGAAGGACACGATCACCGTCTACGACTTCGAGGACATGTCGATCAGCGGCGAGCTCACGTCCCCGGACGGGGCGTACATCGCGGATCAGACCGGTCTCAGCCTCGACGGCGACGCCTTCGACATCCCGAGCACCGGCCGGAACTACGAGGTCACCGTGCAGACGGCCGACCCCATCGTGCTCGGTCAGCCCGACGACGATGCCATCGCGTCGGTGTTCGACGCCAACGTCGACCCGCTCGGGGAGTCCGGCGGTGAGTACGCCAACCGCGACCTGTTCGGAGAGGCTCTGTACGGCGATGACGGCATCGTCGGCGGCGTCGAGGGTGGCGTCATCGGCGGGGTCATGGGCGGGGTCTCCGGCGGCTCGGCGTACGGTCGCGGCGCGGCCGAGGTCCTCGAGCCCATGCCCGAGCTTCTCGTCGACGAGCCCATGCCGGAGCCCGAGTACGAGCGGGCAGCCGGCGTGGCGACCGCGTCCGGGCGTGGTCGGGGTGGTGGTGGATTCGGGGGCGGAGGCGTGAGCCTCGGCGGCAAGGGCAAGGCGAAGACCTCGTCCCGGCCCAAGCCCATGGCACCCTCCGCTGCGCCGGCACCCCCGCCGCCGCCCCCAACGCAGACCCGCGCTCCGCGCCCTCCGGAGGAGCCCGAGATCTACGAAGAGGAAGAGGAGTACTGGGAGGGCCTCGATGTCGCCGAATCCGACGACTACGACCGTCGCGCGCCCAGCAAGCGCGAGGCCAAGGAAGAGAGCGCCGTCGCCTTCCGCGGTCGCCGCGGCCCCTCGCTGCCCTCGATCGGCATGAAGAAGAAGGCGGACGCGGGTCCCGCCTACGAGCCCGACACCATCGAGCTCTTCGCCGAAGAACCCGACGTTCCCGAGGTCACCGCGACCTCCCTGTCCATCGTCGTCCCCAACCTCGGGGGCGAGACGGTCCTGTACCAGAAGCTGTTGCTCACCCCTGGCGATGCGCCGAGTGTGCTCGTCCGCGCCAAGACCTCCAAGAAGTCCAAGTAAGGAGTCCCCCATGCGCATCATCCCGTTCGCGCTCGCCCTGGCCCTCGCGGTCCCTGCTTCCGCACAGGAGCACCCCGAGCGGGTGGTCATGCAGCTCAACGACTTCCTGCGCCTGTACGAGCAGACCAAGGACCGCCCCGAGAAGCCCGAGCAGGCGCCGCGGCACTTCGCGGTGCCCTCGGCCCGCTACAGCGGCTCGGTCATCTTCGAGAACGACGAGCCCCGCAGCGCCGTGTTCGACAGCAAGTTCCGCGTCGACGTGCTCCGCGACAAGGGCTGGGTCCAGGTCCCGCTGCTGCCCGCGACCGTGGCGGTCGAGAAGGCGACGATTGCCGGCAAGGAGGCGCCGGTGGTCCTGCAGAACGGGTGGTACACGCTGGTCACCGATCAGAAGGGCAGCTTCGACGTGGACATCCGCTTCGCGGCCAGTGTGATGAGCAGCCAGGGTCAGAGCAGCCTGTCCTTCCAGCTCGCGCCGTCCGCCGGCACGACCGTCGAGCTCGCCGTGCCGTCCGAGGAGGAGCTGGACTTCACGGTGGCAAACGCTCGCGTCCAGGAGACCACCGAGCGCCGCGGCCAGAAGGTGGTCACCGCGACCCTGCCGGCGACGGGAAGCCTGGCGGTGAGCTGGCAGCGCGAGATCCCCGAGGAGGTCGTCGAGACCCAGGACTCCCGCGTGTATGCCGAGGTGTTCACCCTCGTCGGGCTCGGGGACGGCCTGCTCGAGGCGACGAGCACCATCCACCACACCATCCTCTTCGAGGGCGTGGAGCAGCTCCAGGCCCAGATCCCGGACGGCATGACCCTGCTCGATGTGCAGGGTACGGGTATCCGCGACTGGTCCGTCGACGAGGCCGGCCTGCTCACCGTCGAGCTGAACTACGCCGCCGAGGGCGCCTACCCGCTCACGCTGAAGATGGAGCAGGTGGTCGGCCAGGGCTCGGTCACCGCGACCGCGCCCATCGCGAAGCCCGTCGGGGTCGAGCGCTCCAAGGGCTGGCTCGGGGTCGAGGCCCGCGGCAACCTCGAGATCAGCTCCGGCGACGTGCAGAAGGCCACGCCCATCGATGTGCGCGCGCTCCCGGGCGCCATCCTCGGGGTCACCGGCCAGCCCGTGCTCCTCGGCTACAAGTACCTCGCCGAGGACCCGACGATTCCGCTGGCGGTGACCGAGCACGACGACGTGGACGTGCTCGTCACGCTGCTCGATCAGGCTCAGGCCCGCACCATGTGGACCCGCGACGGCCGTCGCATCACCAGCGTTCGCTACCAGGTCCGCAACAACCGCAAGCAGTTCCTGCGCTTCGAGATGCCCGAGGGGGCCGAGCTGTGGAGTGCCTCGGTCGGCGGCAAGGCCGTGCAGCCGGCGAAGGCCGGAGATGGGCGCGTGCTCATCCCGCTGATCCGCTCGGTGAGCACCGGCGGCGCGCTGGCCGCCTACCAGGTCGAGGTCGTGTACGTCGAGGATGGCGCGGGTCCCAGCTCCACGGGCACCGGCAGCTTCGAGGCGGTGCTGCCCAAGGCGGACGTGCCGACGACCTACGTCGGATGGACCGTGTATGCGCCCTTCGACGCGAAGATCCCGAAGAAGTCCTACGACGGCAGCCTGCGCCACGTGGACTACCTGTCGAACGTCGTCAACGCGGCCGAGGTCACCTACATCGAGACCGCGACCCCGAACATGCAGGCGTCCGCGGCCCAGCAGACGGCGGGGGGCGCGCTCGGTCAGGGCGCGGCGCCCGTCCAGGTCAGCCTGCCCCTGGAAGGTCAGCCCATCTTCTTCGAGAAGCTGCTCGCGCTCGACGAGGACCTGTCGGTGTCCTTCGACTTCAAGGGTCTCAAGGACTGATGCGACGGGAGGTCGCGGCTCGGTGACGGGTCGCGACTGCTCAGCGCAGACCAAGCAGGAGGATGGCCGCGGCCATCGCCAGCGCGAGGATCGGCAGCCACAGCGAGCCCGGCACCCGGTCCACGCGGTCGAGATCGGCGAGCACCTCCTGGGCCGAGGCGTAGCGGCGGTTCGGGTCCTTCTCCAGGCAGCGCATGACCACGCGCTCGAGGTGGGGAGGGACCTGGCGGTGCGGTGCGAGCCACGAGGGCGCACGGGGCGTCTCTTCGAGCTGCGCGGCGAGGATGTCCGCGGACTGGCGCGCATCGTAGGGGTAGCGTCCCGCGAGCATCCGGTAGAACAGCATGCCCGCGGCGTACAGGTCCGCGCGATGGTCCGCGGAGCCGGTGAGGGCCTCGGGAGCCAGGAAGTACGGCGTGCCGAGCACCCGGCCGGACAGCGAGGCGTCGTCCATCTCGCCGAGGAACTTCGCGAAGCCGAAGTCGATGAGCTTCACCTGGCCGGTGTCGCGCTCGACGAGGATGTTGCTCGGCGACAGGTCGCGGTGGGTGATGCCGACGCCGTGCAGGTCGGCGAGCCCGCGGCACACCTGGCGGAACAGCAGCTCGGCCCGGTCCGGCGTGATCTCGGACAGCAGGAGGTTCTGGAGCACGGCCCCCTCGACGTACTCGAGCACGAGGTATGGCGTGGGGCCGTAGATCTCGGCCTCGATCAGCTGGACCACGTAGCGGCTGTCCACTGCCCGCAGGGCTTCGGCCTCGCGATGGAACGCGCGGATCAGCTCGTCGCCGGTGCGTGACGTGTCGCGGCGAGGGTCGAGCAGCTTGATGGCCACGCGCTGGCGGTGCTTGCCGTGGATGGCGAGCAGGACCTCGCCGAGGGCACCCTGGCCGAGTCGCCCCACCACCTCGTAGCGCTCGCTCAGCTCCTCGGGCAGGTCCTCGCGACGCGGATGCGCGTGCGGCCCATCCTTGCGGCGCTCGATGGCCTGCTTGCGGCGCTCCTCCTCGGCGCGCTCCATCGCCTGGTCGAAGGCCTCGCGCTCACGCGCCGCTTGCGCCGC
Organism: Deltaproteobacteria bacterium; assembly: GCA_006226595.1. GTDB lineage: Bacteria > Myxococcota_A > UBA796 > UBA796 > M1803. The sequence continues at coordinate 142,817 of SBGP01000092.1, read as the reverse complement.
GGAGGGCCACAGGGCCAGGGTCCAGCGCCGCAGCGTCGTCCACGCGAGCCGCTCCTGGAAGAACACGTCGAACTGCGCCCGGTCGCCCTCGTGGGTGAGCACGACCCGTGCGCTGCGCGAGCCGAGTACCGAGGGCACGGTCTCGAGGGCGCCGGCGGTGATGTGCACGAGCCCGGCGGGCAGCAGCTTGCCGCGGGGGGCCCGGAGCACGATGCGCAGGGCACCCGGCCACTGGCGCACCATCGCGAAGGTGAGGGGACGAAAGCCCGAGGAGCTCGGCCCGTACGTGAACGAGAACATCCAGTCGTAGGCGCCCTCGACCGAGGGGATGGTCCAGCCGATGACCGAGCGCAGGCGACGCAGCCACAGCGCCTCGAAGATGCGCTTGCCCGCGTCCTCCCACTCCTCGACGCACACGTGCTTCTCGGCGCAGGCCATGATCCGCAGGTAGTCGTCGTACGACACCCACTCGGACTCCTGCAGGTCGAGCAGGTGCTCGAGATCGAGCTCGCACAGGAGGTCGCGACGGCGAAGCCCGCGCTCACGCAGAAACGCGAGCAGCGACAGGACCATGCGTCCCGACACTTCGCTCTGGTCTCCGACCGCCTCCATGGCCCTCCCGCGTTGCAGGCCTCCACGCACAGTCTACGCCAGACTGAATCGCGATTCATCCGACGAGTGTGTCGATTGGGAGGCGGCTGGCGGGCCGGCGGCTAGAGCACTTCGATCGGCCGCATCATCGCCCGCACGAAGGGCATGCTCGGCTCGAGCTCCTCTCGTCCCCAGGACATGGCGGCGAAGGTGTCGCGCACCGCGGGCACCAGGTTCACGGGCGACAGGGTGCGCGCGAACGGGTGGTAGAGGTCGGCGAAGGCGCGGTCGGCGTTCACGTTGTCGGTGCGCACGATCTGCTGGATGGCATACCACCCGGCGCGGCGGGCGTTGGGCGCGAAGCAGTCGAGCGCGAGCACGAAGTTGTTGCGACGGCCGTTGGCCAGCTGGCCCGCGATGGCGGTCTCCCACGCGATGCGCGCGGGCACGTTGCTCACGAGCCCGCCCTCGCCGAGGCGGGTGATGCCGTGAGCCGCGTACAGCGTGTCGAGGACCCGGTGCATGCGCGGGTCGTCGCGGAGCACGTCGTAGTGGATGACGCCGGGAATCGCGGCGGAGAAGCCGGCGGCGTCGAGCACGTCGAAGTCCTCGGTGCCCTCGGTGCGGCCGATGACCACCTCGACCAGGTCGTCGCGGCGGGCGAGGAACTCGCGGAGCATCTGCGCGGTCTTCATGATCGTGCGGATGTTCGCGCGCACGCCCTTGCGCATGTCGCCGGCGAGCAGGCTCTCGTAGTAGTCGAGGTCGTGCTTGAGGGCGTCGACGGTGATGCCCGCCGACACGATGAACAGCGGGATCTCCATGTCGGAGAGGTTCACCGGGCGCTCGCCGTCGAGGAACAGGTGGCCGAGAGCCGCGCGCAGGTACAGTCGCAGGGTCGCGGGGATGCCGTAGCGGTTGTCGGTCTCGAGCATGCGGAACACGCCGGTCCACGACAGGCTGCGAGCCGCCGAGATCATCGGTGCCGCATCGAACACGCGGCGGCGTGCGCGGAACATGCTCATGAGCGCGCCGATGGAGGTACCGACCATGAGGTCGGGGACGAGGCCGTTGCGCTCGAGGGCCTCGTAGGCGCCGGGGTACACGTAGCCGGCGCCGCCGCCGCCGCCGCTGGCGACGAGCAGCAGGCGGGTCGTGACCTCGGCCTCGAGGCTGTCGCGGTCCAGCGGGAGGTTGCCGAGCACGGCGTCACGGGCGGCGCGGGTGCGCTCGACCACGTCGGGGAGCACGCGGGCGACCTCCCACAGCGAGGTCGCGGCATTCACCCGGGGCTCGAGCGTGTCGCGGATGGCCATGGCGTGGAGGTGGTTGAGCCCTCCGACGTCGATGTCCTGGCCGTCTTTGTTCCGCACCTCGGTGAGGCGCGCGAAGCTGATCACATAGCGGAGCGCCTCGAGGATGCGGGTGGCGTCCTCGTCGGGCTTGCGCACGTGCATGCGCACGATCTTGCGCTCGAGCGCGTCGAGTGGCCGGCGTCGCTCGGCCCAGCGCGCGGTGTCGTAGTGACTCATGCACCCACCTCGGCAAAGAAGGCGGCGACCGCGCTGTGGGGGTGCTCGGCCTCTTCCGGGTTCCAGTCCGCAGGCAGCAGGGCGTCGATGTCGCGCCAGCGGAAGCGCCGACCGACGAGCAGGATCACGCCCCGGTCCTCGGGACGGCGGATCAGACGTCCCGCCGCCTGCACGACACGGGTCATGCCGGGAATCAACGAGGCGTAGAGGAAGCCCTGGTCGTAGCGGCTCTCGTAGTACTCGCGCAGCAGGTCGCGCTCCAGTCCAACGGGTGGCAGGGCGGGACCCGCGATGAACACTGCGTCGAGCGCTCCGGGTGGCAGGTCGATCCCTTCCCCGAAGATACCGCCCAACACGGCGGCTAGCACTACCGGACGTCCGCCGCGTCCGAGGCGAGCGAGCCATTCCTCGCGAACGGACGGCGGCATCGACGGCTCCTGACGCAGCACCTCGCGGTCCGCCATGGTCCAGCGAGTCGACAGGTCTTCGAGCATCGCGAAGCTCGGGAAGAACACGGCGACGTTTCCCGGAACGGCGCGAATGCATGCCTGGAGGAGGTCGGCGGTGGGCTGGGCGTCCCGGCGGCGGTCCTTGTACGCGGTGGACACGCGCGTCGCGACGAGCACCTTGCGCCGCTCGGACGGGAACACGCCGAGCACCTTGTGGTGGTGCAGGGTGTCCGGGTCGAGGCCGAGCAGATCGCGGTAGAACTCGACCGGCGACAAGGTCGCACTCGCGCCGACGAAGCCGCCCAGCGCCTCGATGCGTGGGCCGATGAACGGCGACGGATCGAGGCACAGCAAGGCGACCTCCTCGCGGCCGCGGCGCTGGCTGACCAGCTGCACGGTCTCGTCGCCGCTCTCGGCGAGCACGCGCACGAAGCGGCCCACGGAGCGGGCGAGGTCGAGGAACGGGTCCTCGGGCTCGTCGGGTCGGCGCTCGGCGGCGCGGAGCAGGGCGTAGTCGAGGCCGAGCTCGTCGAAGCGACTGGCGAGGTCGAGCCAGTGGCGTCGGGACAGCTCGGTCATCGCCATGTCGTCACGGTTGCGCCCGGTCGCGGCCTCGGCGGCGTCGAGGATGGCGTCTTCGACCTCGAGGGCCAGGCTCGCGAACGCGGTGAACTCGACGCGGGCGTGCATCTGCTCGGCGGCCTTGCGCGCCAGGCTCGCGGAGAGGCGAGGGGAGCGGTAGCCGCGGGCGCGGTCGACCAGCTGGTGCGCCTCGTCGACGACGACCAGCCACTTCTCGGGGCCCTCGGCGAACAACCGGGCGGAGCGCACGTCCGGGTCGAAGACGTAGTTGTAGTCGCCGACGACGACGTCGACGTGCTCGGCGGTGTCGCGCGCGAGCTCGTAGGGGCACAGCTCGCAGCCCCTGGCGAGCTCGGCGAGGGCCTCGCTGCGTGCTGGCGCCGCACCGATGGCCTTCTCGACGGCCTCGGTCGCACGGCGCTTGTCGTAGTAGTTCTCGGCGAAGCGGCACACCTCGGGCCGGCAGTCGACGAGCTCCTGCAGGCACGCGGACTCGCGCGAGGTGAACGCGACCGCCGACAGGTCGAGGCCGCGGTCGGCGAAGCGCTGGAGGGTGGCGGCCACCACGCCCTGCTGGGTGGTGCGCGAGGTGGCCCAGTAGACCTGCAGGTCGTTGGCGAAGGCGTAGCGAAGCACGGCGTAGAGCACCGCCGCGGTCTTGCCCATGCCGGTGGGCGCCTCGACGAGCACGGGTTCCTTCGCGGGCAAGGCCTCGATCAGCCGCGCGACCACGCCCTCCTGCCCCGGGCGCCACGCGTCGAACGGGCGAGGCACGATGGCGGCGCGCCGTCTCGCGAGCCAGGCCAGGCGCCGCTCGCGGAGGCGCACCAGCTCGGAGAGCCGGTCGTGGACGAGCTTCTCGAGGGCCGCGAGGTCGAGGGACAGGCCCAGCACGTGCCGCGACCCGTCGACCACCGAGATCATCACCAGCCGCCCGCGGGCGCCGGGCTTTCCGCCAGCGTGGAGGATGTACAGGTACAGCTCGAGCTGCAGCGCGTAGTCGGCCCAGTCGTCGAGCTCGGTGGCGAGCAGGGTGCTCGCCGGCATCGCCGTGGACTTCAGCTCCTCGACGACGAGCACGCCGTCCTCTTCGGAGAGGCCGTCGACCCGCCCGTGCAGCTTGACGGTCCACTCGCCGATCACGACCTGGTGCACGAGGCGGACCTCGGCCTTGTACGTGTCGTCGTCCGCGGCGCGCGCGCTCTGGAAGCTCTCGTGGACCTGGCGTCCGAGCTGCATCCGCGCGGTGCCGCCGACCATGCGCGGTGACAGGTGCCCGCGCGCGGGGCCCGCCTCTACCAGGTCGCGGACCGAGAGGGACAGGGTTTTCGCAGCGTCATCGAAGCGGAGTGTCACCCGAAGCAGGTAACGCGGCGGTGGCTCTCGCAGGCGAGGGGATGCCGAGATATGCGGCGCTTCCCATCGCCCCAGGAGACGACGTGGCCATCGATTGTGGAGCCCTGTTCGAGAACTGCGACGACCTCGCCGCCCGCACCCCGAGCCCGCTCGCCGCCGGCATGGAGGGTTCCGCCATCCTCGCCATCGCGGGGCAGGTCAACGCCCGCATCGCCTCGGGCGTGAACGTGGCCAACTTCACGGTCGGTGACTTCAAGCCCGGTGTGTTCGCGATTCCCGAGAAGCTCACCGAGTACATCTCGGAGGAGCTCGCCGCGGGGCACACGAACTACCCGCCGGCCGTCGGCACCCCGGAGCTGCGCAGCGCCGTGCGTCGCCTCTACGAGCGCGAGCTCGGCCTCGTCTACCCCGAGGGCTGCGTGCAGATCGGCTCGGGTGCCCGTCCGCCGATCTACAGCGCGTTCCGCGTGCTCATCGAGCCCGGCGACCTCATGGTCTACAGCGTTCCGAGCTGGAACAACAACTACTACGCCTACCTCAACCAGGCGCGCGTCGAGGTCATCGTCGCCAAGCCCGAGGACGGCTTCATGCCGACCGCCGAGGCGCTGGCGCCGTTCCTGCGCGAGGCCCGCGTGCTGTGCCTCAACAGCCCGCTCAACCCGTGCGGCACGACCATCAAGAAGGAGCTGCTCGCCGACATCTGCGATGCCATCGTCGACGAGAACAAGCGCCGGGCCGCCGTGGGCCACCGTCCCCTGATTCTGCTCTACGACCAGGTCTACTGGCAGCTCACCTTTGGCGAGCACGAGCACTTCACGCCGGTCGAGCTCAACCCCGAGATGGCCAAGTACACCGTGTTCATCGACGCGATCAGCAAGTGCTGGGCCGGTACCGGCCTCCGCGTGGGGTGGGGCGTGATGCCGCCGTGGATGCGCGGCCGCGTGGGTCCGCTCGTCGGCCACATGGGTGCCTGGGCGGCCCGTCCCGAGCAGCAGGCGACGGCGCGCCTGCTCGACGAGCCCGAGGTCGTCGCGCCGTGGATGGACCAGTTCAAGCAGGACGTCCAGGACCGCCTGACCATCCTCCGCGACGGTCTGTGGGCCATGCGCGACGAGGGCCTGCCGGTCGACGCGCTCGATGCCCAGGGCGCGATCTACCTGTCCGCGCGCTTCGATCTCATCGGCAAGACCGCCCCGAACGGCAAGCTGCTCGAGACGGACGAGGACGTGCGCCAGCTGCTGCTCACCGAGGCCGACGTGGCCATCGTGCCGTTCACCGCCTTCGGCTACCCCGCCGGCAGCGGCTGGGTGCGGTTCAGCGTCGGTGCGGTCAGCGTCGACGATGCGAAGGGTGCCATCGAGCGCCTGCGCGCGCTGCTCATCCGACTCGGCTGAGTGCCCGCGCCACGCGCACGGCGCTGTGGATGTGGTCGCCCAGTCCCTCGACCGGGCGGCCGGGAATGACGAGCGCGACCTGATCGTCGGCGGCACGGGACTCGGGGAACTGGTGGAAGCACTCCATCAGCGCCTCGCGGGTCTCGTCGTCGATGGTGCCGAGGCGCGAGGCGACCTCACCGTCCACCGCTACGCGCCCGTCGAGCACCGGGTCGCGCAGCACCATGCCGCCGGAGCCGCTGGCGATACCGCCCGAGCGGAGCGGCGGGGAGATCTTCGCGGTGACCACGGTGCGCGCGTCCTCGACGTGCACGTGGACGGCGATGTCGTCGAGCTCGCCGAGCAGCTGGTTTCGCCCGTGGCTCAGCCCCAGCTGGGCGCCGATCTGCTGCCAGCGAATCGCCAGCGCATCTTCGGCGCACTCGGCGGCGTACATCGCGAAGTCCAGGGCGCGCTCGGACTGGGAGGCGTCGGTGCGGAAGCGCACGCGGAGCATGTCTCCGGCGAGCTCGAAGTCGGTGGCCGCCTCGATGGCTTCGACGAACGGAGCGTGGCCGAACAGTGCGCGCTCGGCGTCGGCGTCGCCAGTGCAGTGCGCCTCGGGAAAGGTCGAGAAGCGCCGCGTGAGGGCGGGATCGAGGCGGGCCGCGAACACCCCGCGCCGGACCTCGGCGTCGCTGCGCTCGAGTAGCTGCACCACGACGTCCACGTGATGCTCGGTGGGGAAGACCCAGAACCAGCGCTCGTCCCGCTGCCCCTCGACGTGATCGGTGACCCAGGTACTCGCGAGGTGCGCGGCGAGCTCGTGGCCCCACCGGCTGCGGATGCGGCGGCGCTGCGCCTCGGCGAGCACGAGGGTGGCGATGCCGCCGACCGACAGGCCCAGGGTGGCGACGACCCCCAGGATGGCAATGATTCCGTCGCTCACGAGTAGCGGCTCCAAGACGTCATGGGGCGAAGCTAGTCACCTCGGGGACCACGAACAGCCTGACGCGTCCGTGTTTTGGCGCGGGAGTTCTCGGCGATGCGGGTTAGGTGGCCGCCCCGGAGGCCAGATGCCTGCTCCTACCCTTTCTCAGCGCGCGCTCTCCCTGCAGGAGTCCGCGATCCGCAAGCTCGATCTCACCGTGGCCCTGCACCCGAACGTGCGGTGGTACCGGGTGAACATCGGCCAGCCGGACGTGCCCACGCCGCGTCCACTGCTCGACGCGGTCCACAACTGGGACGTGAACGTCGTCGCCTATGGGCCCGCGAGCGGTCTCCCCGCCGTGCGCGAGGCAGCAGCCCGCTACCACAGCCGGTGGAGCCCGGGCCTCGAGGCCCGCCACGTGGCCGTGACCCAAGGCGGCTCCGAGGCGCTGCTCTTCGCGTTCACCGCGCTGTGCGACCCCGGCGACGAGGTGCTCGTCCCCGAGCCCTACTACACGAACTACAACGGCTTCGCGTCCGTGGTCGGCGCTCGGGTCCGTCCCATCGCCACCCGTCTCGAGGACGGCTTCGCCCTGCCCACGGACGAGGTGCTCGACCAGCACCTCACCGACAAGACCCGCGCCATCGTGTTCTCGAACCCGGGCAACCCCACCGGCGCCGTGTACGGCCCCGAGACCCTCGCCCGCGTGCTCGCGTGGGCCGAGCGGCACGGCATCTTCGTCATCGCGGACGAGGTGTACCGGCGGATCTGGTTCGACGAGGCGCCGACCAGCGCGCTCGAGTTCGAGCAGTACCGCGACCAGGTCATCTGCATCGACTCGCTGTCGAAGACCTACAGCGCCTGCGGCTCGCGCATCGGCTTCCTGATCAGCCGCAACGAGCAGCTGATGGAGAAGATCGAGCGCCTCGGACAGGCCCGTCTCGGCGCCCAGCCGCTCGCGCAGCAGATGGCGCTGTCCGCCCTCGCGCTGCCCGAGAGCTACTACGAGGAGGTTCGCGGCATCTACCGCCGGCGGGTCGATGCGCTGATGAACGCGCTCTCCGAGCTGCCCGGCGTGAAGGCGCCCCGCCCGACCGGTGCGTTCTACGCCATGCTCGACCTGCCCGTCGACGACAGCGAGGCCTTCGCCCGGTGGATGGTCGAGAGCTTCCGCCACGAGGGCGAGAGCGTAGTCGTCGCGCCCGGGCCGGGCTTCTACGCGAGCAATGACAAGGGGCGCACCCAGGTGCGCGTCGCGGCGGTGCTCCGCGAGGCCGACCTGCGCCGGGCCGTCGAGCTGCTCGGGCTCGGCCTCGAGGCCTATCCCGGTCGACTCCGCTAGAACTCTGCGCGCAGGCCGAAGAACGGTCGCATCGGCAGGTGGTACAGCGCGGAGGTCTCGACCTCGGTGCCGACGACCTCGTGCACGTCGAGCCACTCCGAGCGCACATTGCCGACGTTGAGCAGCTCGAGGTACGCGGTGAGCCGGTACGGGGCGCCGCCGAGTCCGCGGGTGATGGCCTTGCGCCACTCGGCGCGCACGTCGACCTGATGCGTGGGGCCCAGACGCTCGCAGTTGAGGCAGGTGAGCGCGATGTCGGACCACTCCACCGAGCGCACCTGCACCGTGGAGGTCGGTCGTCCGGTGTGGCCGGCGTAGCGTCCCGTGAACCGCCACCGCTCACCGACGGGAAAGTCCGCCGACAGCGACCAGGTGTGCCGCTGGTCCTGGGCGGGGGCCACGGTCCGCGCGAACTGCGCGTTGCGCGGGTTGGTGCGCTCGGCGAACAGCAGCCCCCAGGCGAGCTCCGCATTGAGCCAGCCCCCGCGCGCCGCGACCATCACGTCGACGCCGCGGGAGTGCCCGTAGCCCGCGTTGGTCAGTGACGGGGCCTCCCGGAGCGCCTCTTCGGTGTCCGGACCGACGACGAGCTCGGTGAGGGCGAGGTCGTAGACCTCCACCCGCGCGAGACCCACGCGCTGGAGACCGGGCAGGGGAAAGCCCTGGTCCACGCCGATGACGAGGTGTCTTGCGCGCTCCGCGCCGAGGCGAGGGTTGCCGAAGCCGGGGGCGAGCTGAAACGGATCTCGCGGGGGGCGCTGGTACCAGCCGAGGGCCGCTCGGAGCACGGTGCCCGTCGGCAGGGGGGCCGACAGTCCGAAGCGCGGCGAGGCGAGCAGTTGTCCGGTGAGCGAGGAGCCGTGAATGCGCACCCCCGCGCGTCCCTTGATCCCCGGGGTGAGCGGACCCACGGGCTCGCCGAGCGCTACGCCAGTCTCGAGCTGTGCGTAGCTGCTCGCCTCGCTCCACGTTCGTGTGCTCGCGACCTCGACCACCTGGAAGCCATAGGCGCCGATGCCCGGTTGGACCCAGGTCGGAAAGCTGCGCTGGTCCTGGAGCATGCCGTCGCTGTCCACCCTGAACCGCGAGGTGTCGATGCCGGCGCGCACGCGGGTGTTCGGGCTGATGCGCCAGGTCGCGTCGCTGCGAGCGAAGAGGCGGCCGAGGCGCGTGTCCCGACCGAGGGTGTCGCGCTCGAGCTCGCGCTGCGAGAACGTGTCGTCCAGCGTGATCGCCGCGGTGGTCTGCCACTCGAGCTGCCGCGTGCGCAGCCGGTGGTCGAGGCTCGCGAGAGACAGCGAGCTGGCGAGCTCGAAGGCGCCGTCGAACTGCACGGTCGACGGGTCCTCGGAGTCGATGAGAGCCAGGTGGTCACCGGCCCGCACGAGGGAGAGCAGCACGCGCTGGTCGTCGGTGGGGCGCCACGCGACCCGGGCCGAGAGCTCCGAGAACTCCGGTGCGACGAAGGCGCGATCGATGAGGTTCGTGCCCTTGAGCACGGCGAAGTAGGCCTCGAGCCAGGTGCGGCGGGCCGCGAGCGCGACGGACAGGCGCTCGTGGCGGTCGAGTGGCGCGCTCACCATGACGCGAGCGCTGGAGGCGGACAGGTCCACGGCCCCGTCCACGCCCTCGCAGCCGTCATCCGGACAGCCGGCCCACGTGTGCACATCGAGCACCGCACTGGTGGCGGCGGGGTGCTCGGCCCCGGCGGCGCTGGGCACGAAGCGCACCTCCCGGAGCATGTCCGGATTGAACAGCGAGTTGTAGCCGGCGAGGTGGAACGGGTTCTCGAGGGGCACCCGGTCGAGCAGGTAGACGACCTCGGCCTGATCGCCTCCGCGCACGTGGAAGCCCGCGGCGACGTCGCCGTCGCTGACCACACCTGGCAGCGCGTGCACGGCGCGGGCCACGTCCTCCATCGAGCCGGGCGTGGACTCGAGGTCGCGACGGGTGAGGCTGTACTCCGTGGCTGGGCTGTCGCTGGGCTGACGGCTGCCTCGTGGGGTCTCGCGCCAGGTCGACGTGCCCTCGACGACGACCTCCTCGACGGCCTCGTCCTCGGGCTCCTCGGCCCAGGCCAGAGCCAGCAGGAGCCCGATCACGTCGGCGTGTCCTCGCTGCGGACCCGCTCGAGTCGGTGCAGCTCGCGGTTCACCGCCGTACCGCCGCCGAGACGCTCCAGGCACAGGCGTCGGCAGCGCGTGAGGAAGGCGAGTCCCTGCTCGACGGGCACCCAGGTGTCGATGCGCAGCGCCAGGCCGATCCGCACGCGTCCGTCGAGGAAGTGCGATGCCTGGGGGGCGCGGAGCTTCGCAAAGCTCGGGTGCGTCCACGGAACCGTCAGCCGACCCTGCTGCCAGGCGCAGCCCTCGGGGGCCGGCCACTCCTCGGCCGCGCGCAGGCTCGCGATCGCGCCGGTGACGCTCACCCGGAGTCCTTCGTGGTTCGCGAGGAGCACCAGCGGAACCTCCGCGCGCAGCGCGCGCACGGCGAGTGCTGTCGGGAGCATGCCGATGCCGGCGGCGGCGGCCGGGGCGAGGCGCACGCCCTCGGCCACCCGTCCCTCGAGGACCACGGCGGCGAGCACTGCGAGGAAGCTGATCGCGAGCCACGCGCCGAGCGGTACCCAGGCCAACTCAGCGCGGGGGCGGGTCGAGATGACCCACTCGAGGCCCTGCTCGTGCTCGGTCAGCGTGGGGTTCAGCGGCACTCCTCGACGCGGAAAGGCGTGGGTCGAGGGTAGCGCGCGTGTCGCGACGGAGTCAGGTCAGGTCGAGGGCGATCACGTTGTCGACGGGTCTTGCCTCGGCCTGGAGGGCGATGGTGCACAGCTGCTCGAGCAGTCTGGGGAGCGCAAGAGGCTTTGGCACGACCGCATCGCAGCCCGCCGCCAGGAAGCGGTCGCGCTCTCGGGCCTCGTTCGCGGTCACGCCCACGACGGCGACGTGGCGGAACATCGGGTTGCTGTGGATCGCTTCGACGGTCTTGATGCCGTCCATCACCGGCATCTCGAGATCGAGGAGCACGAGGTCGGGCAGGGGTCCCGTCTTCATGGCTTCGATCGCCTCTTTGCCGTCGCCGACTGAGGAGTAGGCCCAGCCGGCTTCGTCCATGAGGAAGCCGAGCAGCGTGCGGACCATGGGGTCGTCGTCGACGACGAGGACGCGCAACGCCTCGCGCGGGTGGACGGGCAGGTCCACCGTGGGAGCACGCGAGCGCCGGAAGGGCACGCGAAGGGTGAACCGGTTGCCCTGAGATCCGCCCGCGATGTGAAGGCTTCCGCCCATGCTGATGGCGGTTCGAGCCGTGATCGCGAGTCCGAGGTTCGGTGCGGTCTGGTGCGAGAGCGGGCGGAGCAGCGACTCGGCCTCGCTCTCGGAGAACAGCGGGGCGCCGTCATCGATGATGAGCGTGAGCATCTCTTCGCGGCAGCTCGCGTACACCTGGACTTCGCGCGGCGCGGCGTGGTTGGTGAGCGCATAGGCGAGGACGCGGGTGAACAGGCGAGTCGTGGTGGTCGGGCAGAGGGTGCCCCACACGCCGTACAGCTCGTTGTACATGTTGAGGCGGATGTGCGAGCGGTCGGCGAGGTCGCGACACTCGCGAGTTGCGATGTCGACCATCTCGGCCAGCGATGTGGTCTCGGGCTTCATCGGTGGGCCGAGGAGCTCGAGCTGAGCGAGCTCGAGCAGCTCGCCGATGACGTCGAGCAGATGCGCGCGGGCGGCCTGGTCCATGGGGCGGACCTTCTTTCCGTCTCGGGCCGCTTCGGCGTAGTTCAGCACGGTCGCGAGGGCGGCGTGGAGCTCGAGGGACAGCGAGGAGAGCACCTCGGGGCGCCCGTCGGGGCTCGGCCCGTCGGCGATGTCCACGAGGCACAGGATGCGCTCGGTGGACTCGGCGTGCGCGAGGGGGCGCCACTCGAGTCGGTAGCGACGCGGGGGGGAGCCGAGGGTGAGGGTCCGCGGGTCGTCCTCCTCGTCCAAGGCCGCCATCAGCTGACGTCGCTGTTCGGGACTGCTGGCGACGTCGACCAGTCCCAGGTGACGCGCAGTCTGGTTGGCGGCGAGCACGTGGCCGTCCTCGGCGACCATCGCGCAGGCTTGCGGCAGCGTCTCGAAGATGTGGAAGAACGCGGTGTGGTTGGAACCGCCTTGACCCGCTCGGGCACGCTCGGGCCCCTGGTAGCGCGCCGGCGGCAGGAGGAGCCCCGCGGCGAGCGGGCGCAACACCCGGCCGAGCTCGCCTGCTCCAGTGGGCGACGCCGTGGAGTAGGTCGCTCCCGCTTGCGTCAGCCGTTGCTGCGTGAACTCCGTGACCCTCGTCGCGATCACCACGACGGGTCCGGTGAAGCCGCGGTCGCGGAGGCTCCGTACCTCGGAAACCGGGTCTGCCCGCTCGACAAGAAGCGCGGCGTAGGCATCCGCGGTCAGCGGATCGTCTTCGACGCACTGAACCCCGAGCGCACGCAGGTGGCCCGCATAGAGGCTCCACAACTCGGGACGAGCGTGGAGGTGGATGACGGATGGGGGTGGGGGCATTCCAGTGTCCGGCTGTCTCTTCGATTGTACCGACCCAACCGTGAACCATGGGTGCCTTTTCCGGGCAGCGACGACGGTTCGGCAGAGCGTGGCGAACTCAGCGGTCCTGAGCCCGGCAGTTCTGGGCTGCGACGGTTGCTTGCCAGATGGACACGTGTCGATGAGAGCCGGTGGGTCTCCGGCGCGAACGAATCTCTCCCGCGTGCGGAGGCCGTTGTTTTTGCAGCCTGTGTCACTAAAATGTATTACGCATCTTACATAGAAGGAGGGCCGATGGCCGAGATCAGTCGCCTGCTGTGGTTCCGTCACCTGCGTGCCGAGCCGACCTCCCACATCCTGTGGTTCAAAGGGGGTCGGTTGATGCGTCAGGGACCCGGGCTCGCGTTCTGGTTCCTCCCGCTCGGCGCGTCGATCAGCGAGGTGCCGGTGGACGACCGGGAGCTCCATCTGGCCCTGCGCGGACGCACGCGCGACTTCCAGGAAGTCCGCGTTCACGGGGAGCTCACCTGGCGCGTGGTCGAGCCCGAGCTGCTCGCACGTCGGGTGGACTTCAGCCTCGATACCGCGACCGGGCGCCACCGGGAAGAGCCGCTGACCCGAGTGGGGGAGCAGCTCTCGCAGCTGGCCCACCAGCTCGTCGAGCCGCTGCTGGCAGGGCGCACGCTCCGTGAGCTGCTCGAGGCGGGGTGTGGGCCCGTTCGTCAGGCGCTGGCGGAGGGACTTGCCGCGGATGGCGGCGTCGAGGACCTCGGCGTCCAGCTCGCCGGAGTCCGCGTGACCAGCGTCGTCCCCTCCTCCGAGCTCGAGAAGGCCCTGGGCCAGCCCGCGCGCGAGCGCATCCAGCAGCAGGCAGACGAGGCGACCTTCGCCCGTCGCGCGCTCGCGGTGGAGAAGGAGCGCGCCATCCAGGAAAACGAGCTGCAGAACCGCATCGAGCTCGCCACCCGCGAAGAGAAGCTGATCGCGCAGCAGGGTGAGAACGCGCGGCGTACAGCGCGCGATCGCGCCGAGGCCGAGGCGATTGCCGCAACGGCGCGGGCAGAGCGCACGCGCATCGAGGCTGTCGCGGAAGCCGAGCGCATCGGGGCGGTCCAGGGGGCGGAGGTCACCGCCGAGCAGAACCGCATCGCGATCTACCGGGATCTCGCGGGCCCGGTGCTGCTTGGTCTCGCCGCGCGCGAGCTGGCGCAGAACCTCGAGCGCATCGACCACCTGTCGCTCGGACCCGACATGCTCGGACCGCTACTCACGCGGTTGGTCGAGGCCGGTACCCATCGCCTGGAGGAGGGCTGAGTCATGGCGCTCGCTCCCCGGGTGGTGCTCGTCACCCGCAAGACGCCCTGGCGTCTGCTGCTCGAGCAGCACGGGACCGAGGCGCAGGCACGCTGGATCCTCGGCCAGCGCGGGCAGTCCGTCGACGAGCTGCTCGCGCTCCACGCCCAGACCGAGGCCGCAGTGCATCGGGTGTCCGCGTCGATTCCGCTGGCGTGGCGTCGCGCGACCCTGGACCGTGCCGAGCTGGACCGCTTCCCCTTCGAGCCGGAGGACGTGGTGGTCGTCGTGGGCCAGGACGGGCTGGTGGCGAACGTCGCCAAGTACCTGGAGGGCCAGCCAGTGGTCGGTGTGAACCCGCTACCCGAACGGTTCCCGGGGGTCCTGGTGCGGCACGTGGCCGATGTCGGCGCTCACCTCATGGTTCTCGCCGGCGAGCGCGCGCTGCGCGAGGTCGAGGACCGTGCGCTCGTGGAGGCTCGGCTCGACGACGGCCAGGTCCTGCGCGGGCTCAACGAGGTCTTCGTGGGGCACCGCTCCCACCAGTCCGCACGCTACGTGCTCCACGCGAAGGGAGGCTCCGAGCATCACAGCTCCTCGGGCGTGCTCGTCGCCACCGGTACGGGGAGCACCGGCTGGGCGAAGAGCCTCGCCCGTCAGCGACTCGGAGCCCCGCAGCTTCCCGATGCCTGCGAGGACTGGCTCGCGTGGCTCGTGCGCGAGGCCTGGCCCTCTCCGTTCACCGGCTGCGCGCACACCGACGGCACGCTCGAGCCTGGCGAGTCGCTGCGGCTGACCTCCGAGCTCGAGTCGGGGGGCGTGGTGTTCGCGGACGGCATCGAGGCGGATCACCTGCCCTTCGATCACGGCCGCACCGTGTCGATCGGCGTCGCCGATCAGCGCTTGCGGCTCGTCCTCGGGTGACTTTGCTGCTCAGCGCCGCTATCCTCCGCGGCATGAGCAGCGAACAAGAGTTCCTCGATTCGTACGATCCCTCCGCCTTCGACCGCCCGTCGCTCGCGGTCGACGTCGTCGTGCTCACCGTGCGCGATGGCCGCCTCGAGGCCCTGGCGCTGCAGCGCACCGAGCACCCCCACAAGGACCGGTGGATGCTGCCCGGCGGCTTCGTGCGCATCGACGAGTCGCTGCACGACGCGGCGCGCCGCCTGCTCGCGTCCAAGTCCGGGCTCTCGGACGTGTTCATCGAGCAGCTCTACACCTTTGGCGATCCGGGTCGCGACCCCCGCATGCGCATCGTCACGGTGGCCTACTACGCGCTGGTCAATGCCGAGCGCGTGCCGGACACGGCGCGGTGGTTCCCGCTCGACATCCCGTGGGAGGGCGAGACCGGCGGGCCCGTGGACCTGCTCGACGATGGAGACAAGCCGCTGCCGCTGGCCTTCGACCACGAGGACATCCTCGGCATGGCGGTCAAGCGCATCCGCGGCAAGCTCGACTACACGCCGATCGGCTTTCAGCTGCTGCCCGAGCGCTTCACCCTGCGCGACCTGCAGACCGTGCACGAGACCGTGCTCGCGCGCAGCGTGAACAAGGACAGCTTCCGCCGGAAGATGCTCGCGAGCGGGCAGCTCGAGGCCACCGGTGAGCGCGAGCAGGCCGTCGGCCATCGACCGGCCGAGCTCTACCGCTTCGCCCGGCGGAGCGCGATCTAGCAGGGTCAGGGCTCGAGCAGCGCGTCGAGCAGGACCTTCTTGCAGCCCTCGTCGACGGTGGGCTCGATCTCGCACGCCTTCTTCGCGTACAGCGCGGCTTTCTCGGGGTTCTTCGGCATCTCGCCGATGCCGGCCTGCATCTGCCGCCCCATCTCCCAGCACCAGGCGGCTTCGCCCTCGTCGCACTGTTCCTGACAGGTCAGCGGGTCGGTGGCGCACGTGATCAGCCGGCGCCGGGTGCACGCCTCTGTCACGCCGCCGGCGCAGGCAAGCTCGAGCCACGGCAGGCTGCGATCCTTGTCGAAGCGGCTTCCGCCGTAGTCGTCGAAGGGCTCGGCCATGGCCACGCACACGCCGATCTCTCCGGCCTTGCAGCGCGAAGCGCACGCCTCCACGTCGTGCTGGCAGGTGTACTCCACCGCGCGTGGGCACTCGGTGGCTTCGCGCAGCGCGCAGCCCTTCTCGGCGTAGGTGGCGGCGGCGGCGAAGTCGACGGGCCCGTCGTAGGTCAGGCCCTTGCCCGTGGCGTAGACCTCGGCGGTGGCGAAGCAGGACCACGGATCCTTCGTGACGTCGCAGCCCTTCTGACAGCGCTCGAAGTCGTAGCGCATGTAGTGCTGCGCCTTGGCGATGGGATCGGTCGGGTCCGCGGGGGCGTAGGCGTCGTAGGTGTCGCGGCAGGACGCCGCGGCAGTGCCTCTGGCCGGGCCGATCGGCGGAGGACCAGGTTCACAGGCGATGAGCAGTGCGAGCCACCACACGGGTCAGTCCTCGGGAAGGGCTTCGAGCATCTCACCGACGGTGAGGTCGAAGAGGCTGCCCACCGCGGCTGTCGCGAAGAAGCCGGTGACCACGAACATTAGGGCCAGGGCCCAGCCGACGCGGTGCCTGTGGCGGAAGTTCTTGTACTGCTCGCCGCCCGGGGTGGGGAAGCGGCCGTAGACGTAGAAGCCGCCGATCAGGAAGCCGCTGAACATGCTGACGGGCGGGAGGACGAGCATGATCGCCATCAGGGCCGAGAAGAAGAGCGACGACCCGATGGCGAGGCGGGAGCGCCAGGCGGCGACGACGTGCCCCACCAGCCAGGCCACGGCGAAGCTTGCCGCGCCGGCGGCGACCAGGCCCTCGGTGAGGCCCGGCATGTCGCCGAGCCCGGCCACGGGAGCGGCCCACAGGGCGATGGTCAGCGACATGGTGGCGCTGGCGCCGAGGCAGAGCACCCACACCAGCGCGGTGGCGACGAAGCCGTAGCGCTGGCGCTGGGCCTCCTCGGCCTGGCGAACGGCACGCTTCTCCGCGGCCGCCTTGTCCTTCTCGGCCTGGCGGGCGGCGCGTTGTTCGTCCTTGGCGCGCTGCTTCTCGGCCTTCTTCGCCTCTTGCTCCTCGCGTCGCTGGGCCTTCTCGGCCTCTTTGCGCATGCGCTTGGCCGCTTCGGACTCGCCCTCGAAGCGACCGAACCACTCGCGGACCTCTCGCGGCGGATGGAGAAGCCGCCACACAGCGTCGGGCAGGTGCACCTGGGAGCCGCAGAACTCGCAGCGGGTGATGCGCTCGCGGCTGGCATCGATGGACAGGCCACCGCTGCAGCTCGGGCACTGCAGGGCCACGGGCTCGGGGGGGCCCTGCGGGCGCGACTGGTCCTCTCCGCCGCCGATGATGGCCTTCAGCGAGCCGACCTGGCGCCGAAGCGCGTCAGGAGGCGGGATCACCGGTGCCGTGCCGCCACAGGTCGCGCAGCGGACCGTGTCGCGCATGGTGTGCGGCTCGTCGTAGTACCCGCCGCAGGCACAGGTCGGGCCGTCCACGGGCACCGCGGTCCACCGCCACGTGAGGTCTCCCTGGATGACCGTGCCGCCGGGCTGTGGGCTGGGCCAGCCGCGCTCGAAGTCCCGCATCAGGTCCCGGAGCAGGCTCGGGGGCACGTCGGTACGGTGGCCGCAGGCTGCGCAGTCCACGTGCGGCGCCGGCCCGTTCACGGGCAGGTGCTCGCCGCAGCGAGGGCAGTCCGTGCGCAGGCCGAAGCGGCCGTGTCGGGGGTCGGCATCAGGAGCGAGCACGTCGCGGTTATCGCGCGCGTCGGCTCGCTCGCGCAAGCCCGAACCTAGCGGTTGCACCACCGGTGGGAGCCGGCGTTCTCGCGGTACTCGGCCGAGTTCACGTCGGGGCAGGCGTCGAGGATGGCACTCTTCAGCGTGTACACCTCGTCCCAGGACAGGGCCATCGGCGTGAACACGATGGGGAAGTCGCCGGTGCCGGTGCGGACCTCGTCGAGGAACTCGGCGTAGGTGCCGTTCGCACGCTCGGTGTCGAAGATCGCGTCGAAGTTGTCGACGTAGGACTGCACGAGCTCGGGGTAGGTCTCGGCGCGGAACACGGCGATGTTCTCCATCGTGTCCCACTCGGCATTCGGCGACAGGTTGTACGAGCCCGTCGCGACCGTGTCCTCGTCGACGATCACGTACTTGTGATGCATCTGGTCGGCGTAGGAGTAGTCCCACCGGTAGGCGTAGTACTTGTAGCGCAGGTTCACGCCGCTCTCGGCGAGCAGGGTGCCGAAGTGCATGCCCTCGTCGTTGCAGTCCTGGACGTCGTCCGCGTCCACCGCGGCGGCGAGGCAGTCGTTGTAGTCGGCGAGCTGGTCGTCCCAGGTCCAGTGCGAGGTGTACTCCTGGCCGTCGAGGTACACGCGGACATCGACGCCACGGTCCTTCGCGGCGAGCAGGGCGGCGACGACCGGGCGGAAGCGCATGTGGCCGTGGGCGAGACGGACACTGTGCTCGGCGCCATCGATGAGCTCGACGAGCTTGTCGGCGACGACGCGGCCCTCGTCCTTGGACCAGGTCTCGCCGTAGCGCGACGAGAAGTAGGTCCGCATGTTGTCCGACGTGAAGTAGGCCTCGGTACCGGGGGCCGCGGCGACGACCTCGTCCGGAACCTCGGTGCCGACGACGGGCACGATGTCTTCGTTCCACACGACCGGACGGCTGTGGGCCCAGAGGCGCTCGAACTCCTGCTGGTAGGCGAGGGAGAGCTTGTGGTCGCCGGTGACGATGGCGGTGTTCTCGTCGAAGCGCGTCGCGGCGCCGTGGGACCAGTTGCCGGAGCCGCTGATCAGGGTGCCCGTGCGCTCGAAGTCGTTGCGGGGCCCGTCGACGAGGGCGAACTTGTGGTGCATCACCTTGTTCACCCAGCGGACCTCGATGCCCGCGCTCTCGAACTCGGCGGACTTGGTGCCCGCCGGCGCCTTGCGGTCCTCGGCGGCGCCGTGGAACAGGATGCGCACGGACACGCCGCGGCGGTGGGCGGCGATGACGGCCTGGCGGGTCGCGCTGTCGCTCATCGAGTACATCGCGATGTCGACCGTGCCGCTGGCGTTGGCGAGCAGCTCGCCGACGCGGGTGAGGTGGCTGTCGTGGTACGGCCGGGGCGAGAACACGCTCTCGGCGAAGCCGCCGATGCAGCGGGCCTGGCCGACGGCTTCGAGGGCGACCATCGCGGAGGGGCCGACGTAGGGCACGTCGTCGATGTCGGCGAGGCTGGTGAACAGCTCGTCGTCATCGGTGCCGAACAGCGCGTCGGTGCCGTTGCGGGCGGTGATCACCGCGTTCGCGGCCCGGGTGTGCACGCCCTCGGCCTTGAGCACCTCGGCGTCGGCGGCGGCGTTCACCCACGCGACCACCTCGGCCTCGATGCAGGTGTCGTCGGCCTGCGGAAGCTCGACCGTGCCCTCGCAGGCGCCGAGTCCGAAGGCGAGCAGCGCGTCCATCGCGGAGGGGCCGACGTAGGGCACGTCATCGACGGCGAACAGGTCACCGAACAGCGCGTCGTCGTCGGTTCCGGCGACGCCGTCGGCGCCGTTGCGGGCGGCGACGAGGTTGCTCGCGGCGCGGCTGTGCACGCCGATGCCCTTGAGCGTGTCGGCGTCGGTGCCGCTCGCGTTGAGCAGGTCGAGCACCGCGAAGGCCTGGCAGTCGGCCACGTTGCCGAGCTCGCCGTAGGCAAAGGCCTGGGCGTCGATGGCATCCGGCGAGCCGACGTCGGCGCAGGCGGCGAAGAGAACGGAGAGGGCGATCCCAGCGGAAGGTCCAAATCGGCTACCCCACGAGAACATCGTGGGAAAATCCCGATTTGGACTTGGAGCGGCTGGCCCCGAAGGGTTGGTCAGGCGGTTCATGTCGACTCCCAAAGGGAAGCGCGTGAACTCCAGCCGGTGGCGCATCCGCGGAACATCCCGCTGGAGATGCCGTAGGAATCGAGGTCTTAGTGGAGGCGGTGGTGGTTCGGCGTCACGGCCGCGTCCGTTGTTGGCGCCCGTTTATGGGGTCGTCAGGGGCGTGTCAAGCGACCTCGCGCCTCGGGCACGCGTCAGTCGAGAACGACGATCTCGCGGTAGGTCTCGCGCCACACGCCGCCCTCGTTCACGAGGCCGAGCAGTAGCTCTTCGCGGCGCTCGATCTGCTCGAGCACCACGTCGCAGGCGACGAAGCTCGCCCCCTCCTCGCAGTGGACCAGCGTGCGGCCGGGATCGCCCTGGCTCGGGTTCGTCCACTCGGGCGCGTGCTCGGGAATGCGGCGAGCGAGCTCCGGCGCGAGCTCTCCCCAGGTGAGGTCGCTGGGCTCGAGCAGCGACAGGGCCTCGCGCGGGGTGGACTCGCCGGCCAGGTAGCGGGTGATCACCTCGACGACCCAGGCGCGACCGGGGTCACCGACGGTGGGATGCGTCCACTCGGGGTCGTGGGCGGCGGCCGTGGCGGCGAGCGGGGCGAGACGCGGGTGGTCGCCGTAGGTGAGGGTGAGCACCTCGAGCAGGGCGACGCCCGGATCGTGGTCGTTGTGGTCGGTCCAGCCACCGGCGTGGGCGGCGAGGGCAAGGGCAAGGGCAAGCGTCAGCATCGGAACTCCAGCACAGGCCGCGCCGGGTAACGCGCCGGGCTCGGAGGTCGAGCTACAGCCCGAGCTTCCAGGACTCGATGTCCTTGATGCGGTCTCGCAGCTCGGCCGCGCGCTCGAACTCGAGGGCGGTGGCCGCGGCCCGCATCTCCTTCTTGAGACGCGCGAGGATCTGCTCGGCGTTCTTCTCGGTGACCCCGTCGAGGCTCTGCTCCTTCGACGGCTTGTTCCGGTCGGTCCCGACCTCGACGTAGTCGCCGCTCACGAGCTCGGCGAGGGGGCTGTCGACGGCGCGGATGATGGTCCGCGGCGTGATGCCGTGCTCGGCGTTGTACGCCTCCTGCACCGCGCGCCGGCGCCGTGTCTCGTCGATGGCCTCGCGCATCGCCTCGGTCGTGCGCGCTGCGTACAGGATCACGTGGCCGTTGGCGTTGCGCGCCGCACGACCGATGGTCTGGATCAGGCTGCGCTGGTTGCGGAGGAAGCCCTCCTTGTCGGCCTCGAGGATGCACACGAGGGAGACCTCGGGCAGGTCGAGGCCCTCGCGAAGCAGGTTGATTCCGATGAGTACGTCGAACTCGCCGCGACGGAGGTCGGTGAGGATCTCCATGCGCTCGATGGTGTCGATGTCGCTGTGCAGGTAGCGGCAGCGGACGCCGAGCTCCTGGTAGTAGTCGGTCAGCTCCTGGGCCATGCGCTTGGTGAGCACGGTGACGAGCACCCGCTCGCGCTTCTCGACCCGCTGGCGGATCTCGTCGAGGCAGTCATCGACCTGGATCTCCGCGGGTCGCACCTCGACCGTGGGGTCGAGCAGGCCCGTGGGCCGGATGATCTGCTCGACGATGCGCTGCTTGCTGTGGTCGAGCTCGTAGGGACCCGGCGTCGCCGACACGTAGATGGCCTGGGTGATCATCTCCTCGAACTCGTCAAAACGCAGGGGGCGGTTGTCGAGGGCCGAGGGCAGGCGGAAACCGTACTCGACCAGCGTCTCCTTGCGGGCGCGGTCACCCTTGAACATGCCGCCGACCTGGGGAATCGCGATGTGCGACTCGTCGACGACGATCAGCCAGTCCTCGGGGAAGTACTCGAGTAGCGTCGGCGGCGGCTCGCCGGGCTCGCGCCCCGAGAGGTGCCGGGAGTAGTTCTCGATGCCCTTGCAGTGGCCGATCTCGGCGATCATCTCGAGGTCGAACAGGGTGCGCTGCTCGAGGCGCTGGGCCTCGACGAGGCGGTCGCGCTGGCGCAGTTCCTCGAGGCGCTCGATGAGCTCGGCGCGGATGTTCGTGGCGGCGCGCTCGAGCTTCTCCTTCGGCGTGACGTAGTGCGACGCGGGGTAGATCGCGATCTTGTCGAGCTGGCCGAGCCGCTTGTTGCGCAGGGGGTCGATGAGCTCGATGCGATCGACCTCGTCGCCGAAGAGCTCGATGCGGACGGCGACGTCCTCTTCGTAGGCGGGGAACACGTCGATGACGTCCCCACGCGCCCGGAAGGTGCCGCGGTGGAAGCTCGCCTCGTTGCGCTCGTACTGAATCTCGACGAGCTTCGCGAGGATGTCCTGGCGAGGCACCTCGGCGCCGACCTCAAGGTGAAGCAGCATGCCCTCGTAGGCCTCGGCCGAGCCCAGGCCGTAGATGCACGACACGCTGGCGACGATGATCACGTCGCTGCGCTCGAGCAGCGCCCGGGTGGCCGCGTGGCGCAGGCGGTCGATGGCCTCGTTGATGAGGCTGTCCTTCTCGATGTACGTGTCGCTGCTCGGGACGTAGGCCTCGGGCTGGTAGTAGTCGTAGTACGACACGAAGTAGGACACGGCGTTGTTCGGGAACAGGCCCTTGAGCTCGCCGTAGAGCTGCGCGGCGAGGGTCTTGTTCGGTGCGAGCACAAGGGTCGGGCGGCCGGCTCGCGCGATGACGTTGGCCATGGTGAAGGTCTTGCCGGACCCGGTGATGCCGAGCAGGGTCTGGTGCTTCACGCCCGCCTCGAGCCCGTCGACCAGCGCCTCGATGGCCTTGGGCTGATCACCGGTGGGCTGGTGCTTCGAGACGAGCTCGAACGGATGCGACAGCGCCGGTGCGCCGACGGCGTCGGAGACCGGGGGCCACTTGGAGTCGGACTGCTGCGAACGGGTGCGGAAGCGTCGTGCCATGGGTCGGCCGTATCCGTTTCCCGGTGCGCCGGCGCGGGCCTGCTGACGGCTCCTGTCACGAGCGCGCGCGGAGGGCTCGTGAACGGGGGATGCAACTGCCGAGTCGGCAGGCGGGTCCGCTATCGGATAGAATGCGCGCCGAAGGGGCACGGTCGGCGACCTCGCGTCGCTCCACCGTCTTCGGAGGCGCTGCAGTGAACAGACTCTTCCTGGTCGGCATCAGCTGGCTCATGATCGCGGGTTGTGGGCGAATGAACTCGCTCAACGCGGACTACGTCTGGGGTGACAGCGGCTGGGTCGCGAGCGACACCGGCTTCGAGGCGGACACCGACACGGATGCCGACACCGATGCGGATGCCGACAGCGACGCGGACTCCGACGTCGATACCGACGCCGACTCCGATGCCGACAGCGACGCCGACGCGGATGCCGACTCCGATAGCGACACCGACACCGACACCAACCCCCCGACGCCACCGACGCTCACCTCGCTCGCGGCCTCGGACAACGGCAACGGCACGATCCGGGTGACCTTCGTCGCCGACGACGTGAACGCCGACCTCTCCGGCGGCAGCCTCGAGCTCACCGTGCAGGGCACGGCCACGACCTACACGATCCCCGGGCAGCTCGACAGCTTCAGTCTCGGCGGGACCTCGGCGATCACCGTGCCCGTCTCCGCGGGCGGTGGCACCTGCGGCAGCGGCACCAACGTCAGCGTCAGCGCGCGCGTGCAGGACACCGTAGGACTGCGCTCGGGCACGCAGAGCACCAGTGTCACCGTGGGCGGCGGCAGTGGCGGCACGACCTCGGTCACCCACGTCGACTACGGCGACACCACCTCTGACGGCTACCCGGCGGGCAGCGTCGCGCGCGGTGTGGTGTTCACGGGCTCGCTGTACGGAACAGGCTGGGACTGCTGGGACATCTTCTGCCTCGAAGAGGGCTACATCTCCGACGTCGACTGGGTGAACTTCTCGCCGTGCGAGTCCGGTAGCTGGACCTTCTCGCTGAGCATGCCGTCAGGCGCCGACTACGACTTCTTCGTGTTCGACTCTGCGGGCAACGAGATCGGCACCGCGAACGGCACCTCGGCCCCCGAGGTGACCAGCGTGTCGCTGACGAGCGGCTCGAACTACCAGTTCGCGGTGGTCGGCTACTCGGGCACGGCGAGCACCTGGACGATGACCGCCAACTGACGCGAGGCCGCGCAAACCGGCGCGGTCGCCCCATCGATGCACAAATGCACACCGATGTCTGACACGCCCCGCCTGCTGGAAGGGTATAGGGGCCCGTCAGGAGGACGCGTGCGTCTGTTCGCGATTGCCATCTCGCTCGTGGCGCTGGTCGGATGCGGCCGGCTGAACCCGATGAACCCCGACTACGAGTGGGACGGGGACCAGTGGCAGGGCGACTCCGGCGACACCGGCTTTCCCGCCGAGGCCGCCGAGTAGTCAGCCCAGGTCCGCATCCAGGTCGGGCCGGAACGTGTCGTAGATCACCTGGGCGAGGGCCGGTCCGACGCCGGGCACCGCCGCGAGGGTCTCCACGTCGGCATCCGCGACCGCCGCGGCCGAGCCCAGCGTTCGGAGCAGGGCCTTCTTTCGCGCGGGACCGACCCCGGGAATGTGCTCGAGCACCGAGGTCAGCGACGCCCGCTGGCGGACCTGCCGCTGGTAGCGGACCGCGTGGCGGTGCGTCTCGTCCCGCAGATACTGGACCAGCCGCAGCCCGGGGTGGTCCGCGCGCAGCGTGATCGGGTCCTTGGCGTTCGGGAGCACGAGCTTGTCCGGCGTCTCGCGATCGCCGCGCTTGCGCTCGGTCCGAGGCTTGGCGATGCCGATCACCGGCTGGTCGTCGAGGCCGAGGTCCGCGAGTACCGCACGCGCGACACCGAGCTGGCCCTTGCCGCCGTCGATGACGAGCAGGTCGGGCCGGTTGCCTTCCTCGATGGCCCGGCGGAAGCGCCGCTCGATGATCTCGCGCATCATCGCGTAGTCGTCGTTGCCCTGGGCCGTCTTCACCTTGTAGCGGCGGTACTCCTTGCGGGCGGGCTCGCCGTCGAGGAACACGGCCATCGCGGCGACCGGGTTCACGCCGCCGAGGTGGGAGTTGTCGAAGCACTCCATGCGGTGCGGGGGGAGCGGCAGGCCGATGACCTCGGCCAGCGCCTCGAGCGCGGCCTGGCGGCGGGCCTCTTCGTCGTGCTCGGCGAGGTAGCCGACCCGGGCGTTCTCCACCGCGAGCGCGACCAGGCGCGTCTTGCCGCCACGCTTGGGCACCCGGAGCCGGACCTTCTTGCCCAGGCGCTCCGAGAGCACCTCCTCGAGGGCCTCGGCGTCGGAGAGCTCGGTGGGCACGAGGATCTCGGGGGGCAGGGGAGTGCCCTCGCGGTAGGCGCGGTTGATGAGCGAGGACAGCTCCTCGGCATCGCTGCCGACCAGGCCGTCGAGCACCGTCGTCCGCGGCTGACCCATCATGCCCTCGCGGACCGGGATCACGGCGATCGCACCGCGGGCGCCCTCGCGGAACAGGCCCCACACGTCGCGGTCTTCGAGTCGTGCATCGACCACCTGCTGCCGCTCGATGGTCATCTCGACCGAGGCGATCAGGTCGCGGAAGCGGGCGGCCCGCTCGAACTCGAGCTCCTCGGCTGCTTCCTGCATGCGCTTCTGCAAGCGGCGGATCAGCGGCCGGTTGCGTCCCTCGAGGAACAGCATCGAGGACTCGACGTCCTCCATGTACGCCTCCCGCGCGATGGCATCGACGCAGGGAGCCGTGCATCGGCCCATCTGCGCGAGCAGGCACGGGCGAGTACGCGAGCGCAGCACGGCGTCGGTACAGGTGCGCAGCGGAAAGCTCTTCTGGACGAAGGCCAGGGTCGCGCGCGCCTTCGAGGCCGAGGCGTAGGGGCCGAAGTAGCGGGCGCCGTCGTCCTTGATGTTCCGCACCAGCCGGTACCAGGGCCAGGGCTCGCGCGGGTCCAGCCGCAGGTGCAGGAAGTTCTTGTCGTCGCGGAGCTCGGTGTTGAAGCGCGGCTTGTGCTTCTTGATCAGGGTGTTCTCGAGAAGCAGCGCCTCCTTCTCGGTGTGGGTGACCACCACCTCGACGTCCCGGGCGGCGGCGACGAGGTGCGGCACCATCACGCGCTCGTCCGAGAACGACAGGTACTGGCGCACGCGCGCCCTGAGGTTGATCGCCTTGCCGACGTAGATCACGCGGCCACGACCGTCCTTGAACAGGTAGCAGCCCGAGGTGGTGGGCAGCTGCGCGGCTTTTTCGTCCAGCGGGGAGGGCATGGCCCCACCTATCTCGTGCAGCGCGGGAGCAGGGCGGGGCTGCTGACGCGGGGTGTCGGTTGGCCTGGCGGTGCAGGGTCGCGACGTCGGTCGCGGCTGCCCCGAAGCGGATCACCGAGGCGACATCGACGTCATTAAGCCCTCCAGCGCGGTCGTCTCGGGTGCTCGCGGCGAGTTGCTGGGTTACCCGCGGTGCCTTCTCTACGGGGTGTCCCATGAATCGCGTCGTGACCGCCATCGAGAACGGTCGCTGCGTTCTCGCCGTCTCTTCTTCCCTCCTGCGGGACGAGTCCGTCCTGCTCGCGCTCCGCGAGCGTGAGGCGCTGCCTGCGCTGGCCCTCTCCGGCCCGGTCCAGGCTCCGGCTCTGCAGATCTCCGAGGGCAACCTCCTGCGCGCGACGGCCCAGCCCGACGGCGTGGTCGTGATCGTCGAGCCCGCGGGCGCGGACGACGCCGGCATGCGCCAGATCGCCGAGATCCTGCAGCGCGCCGCGCACAAGCCGACGGTGCTCGTGCTCGGCCGCGTGAACCCGCTGATGATCGGCATGCTGTTCCGCGGCCTCACCGTGGACACGCTCAAGGGCAAGACGAAGACCTTCTTCAAGGGCCTGCCCATGCCGCCCGCCGTCGAGGACGCGCCGGTTCCCGACGCTCCCGCGGCCGTGAAGGGCAAGAGCAGCAGCGACAGCGAGAACGTGCGCTTCGTGTTCGCCGGTCGCGAAGAAGAGGTCGCGAGCCTCACCGAGCTCCTCGGCGAGGGTGGTCCGATCGTCGTCAGCGGCGCCCACGGCGTGGGTCGCACGCAGATCGTCGAGCATGCGATCGCGAACACCGAGCTCTCGCGCCTGCCCGACTTCCGCATCGGTCGTGGCTCCGGCTTCGACACGCTGATCGCGCGCATCGCCGAGATCGGTAAGGCCGCCGGCAATGCGAGCCTCGCCGACCTGCTCGGCAAGGAGCACACGCCGCTGCAGCTCATCGACGCGGCCGTCGAGGTGCTCGGCGCCGTCGACGCGAATCAGGTGATGGTCATCCACCGCCTCGAGCTCGCCATTGGCCGCGAGGGCGACGCCTTCCGCAAGGGCCGCCTCGAGCTGCTCGTCCAGGCGCTGCTTCGCGGCACCTACGGCATGCGCATCGTGTTCACGTCCGTCGTCCAGCCGGTGTTCTACCGGGAAGGCGCTGCGCCGTCGCTGCGCCGGGTCGAGGTCGGTGGCATCAAGGGCCGCTTCCTCCACGAGATCTTCGACGCCTACCGGGCGCCCGAGTTCCCGCGCGAGAAGTTCGGCCCCATGAACGAGAAGATCCACGGGCACCCGGTCGCCGCGCGTACCTACGCGGTTGCCGTGCGCGAGAAGGGTCTGCAGCTCGTCGAGGATGCGAAGTTCATGAAGATGGGCTCGCTCGACGACGTCGCCCCGGTCGAGAAGGCCATCGGCAAGACGCTCGAGAAGCTGTCCAAGGACCTCCGCGGCCGCCTCTCCGCGTTGGCGCACCTGCGCTACCCCGTGGATGGCTCCTTCCTCTCGGACATGGGCATCTCCCGCAAGCACCGCATGGCGCTGCTCAAGGCGGGTGTGCTCGATGTCGTCGGCACGATGGAGGAGAAGCGCTACCGCATCCACCGCCTCGTGGGCATGAACCTCTCGTTCCGCGAGATCAGCGACTTCGACACCCACAAGGAGCTCGGACAGCGCTACAGCCGCCTGTCCCGCAACGCCGAGGGTCTCGAGCGCCTGTGGACCAGCCAGGAGGCGAACCGTCAGTTCGTGAGCGCCCGGGCGATGCGCGACTGCATCACCGTGCCCTACCCGGACAACGACGCGCTCGTGGACTCGACCATCGGCATGCTGCGCGCGCAGAACCCGCGCTTCGACATCGCCGAGCGCCGCCTGCGTGAGGTGCTCAAGACCGACGCCGCGAACAGCGAGGCCTGGATCCAGCTCCTCGACGTGGCGATGAGCTCGCGTCAGGATCACGACGCCATCGTCGCGATCATCGACGAGGCCATCGCCAAGGCGCCGGTGCCCGAGCTGTTCCACCAGGCCGTGCGCTTCTACCTGATGCGCCGCAAGCGGAACAAGGCCATCGCCGTGCTCGAGGCCGGTGTGGCCGCGATGCCGGACGAGAGCCGCCTGAAGTGCCGTCTCGCGAGCATGCTGCTCCGCGAGGGCCGCCGCTCCCAGGCCATCGAGCTGCTCGAGGCCGCCATGAGCGACGACCCGATGCTGCCCGATGCCTACGGACTGCTCGGCAACGCGCGCCGCGACGAGGGCCTCGAGGCGCTCGACAAGGCCGAGGAGCTGCTCCGCGAGGCCGTGCGTCTGGCCCCGGAGGACAGCGTGCAGCTGTCGCGTCTCGCGCACCTGCTCTTCGATCGCGCCACGGCCGAGACCGAGGGCGGCGCCGAGCGTCTGGCCGAGGCCAAGGAGCTGCTCGACACCGCGCTCAAGATCGACAAGAAGAGCGCCGAGGTCCACCTGCTGCTCGCCCGCATCGTGCGTCACCAGGGTGCGGACTTCGAGCGCGCGACCTGGCTGCTCGACAAGGCCTGGAAGCTCACCGACCGCAACGCGGAGCGGAAGTCCCGCATCCGCCTCGAGCGGGCGCTGGTCGACATGCACAAGGGTGAGCTCGACAAGGCCGAGTCCGAGATCCGCGGCCTGCTCGCCAAGGATCCGAGCAACGCGCGCATCTACATGGGGCTCGCGACCGTGCTCGAGGCCAAGCAGCTGTTCATCCCCGCGCATGCCGAGTACACGCGCGCCAAGGAGCGCTGCAACGAGAAGAGCCTGACCTACCGCGAGGTCGAGGGTCACCTCGCCCGCCTGCAGGCGCTGATCGAGGCCCAGGCCGCCGGTCTGGCCGTCGAGTCCGCCGCTCCCGCGGAGGAGTCCACGGTCGGCGTGGCCAAGAGCCACGCGCGGGTCATCCGTCGTCGCGGCGGCGAGCAGACCGAGGTCGCCGACCCGGCGGTCGTCGCGGCCAACGAGGCGGCGGCTGCCGTGTCCGAGGTGGAGGCTGCGCCTGCCGAGGCCGACGTCGCCGAGGTCGAGGCCGCGCCTGCCGAGGTGGACGCCGCCGAGGCCGAGGTCGAGGTCGCGCCGGTGGTCGACGCCGAGGAGCAGCCGGCCGCCGAGTAGGCCCGCCGCTCGAAGCATCCGGACGCCTCCGCCTCGCGCGGGGGCGTTCGTGCTCAGGCCGTGCGTGCCTGCACGTGCGCGACGAGGTGGTCCATGAGGGCGCGCACGCGGGCCTGAGCGCCCACGTCCTCGTGAAACACCAGCCACAGGGTCGAGCGCCGACCCAGATCGAGGGCCGGGAGGGGGACCAGCCGCGGATCGGAGGCGGCGAGGAGATCGGGCAGCAAGGCGACGCCGGCACCCGAGGCACAGGCGGAGAGCAGGGTCGTCGCGCTGCGGGTGCGCAGCACCGCAGGGCCCGCGCCGTGGGCGCGAAGGGCCTGCTCGTCGTCGCGCTGGAAGATGCACAAGGTCTCGGCGCCATCGAGGTCGATGAGCTGCTCGGCATCGACGCCCCGCGCGGCGAGCCAGCTGCGCGCGGCGTAGGGCCGCTCCTCGATGGTCGCCAGGCGGCGGGTCTTCAGCGTGGGCGTCTGCGGGCGGCCCAGGCGAACGGCGAGGTCGGCCTCGCCGCGCTCGAGGTCGAGCACGCGAATCGAGGAGGTGAGGTCGACCTGGATGTCCGGATAGTGCGCATAGAACGACGGCAGGCTCGGCGCGATCAGGTAGGTCGCCACACTCTCCAGGGTCGTCACCCTCACGCGTCCCTCCGCGCGCTCGCCGCCCGCGGCGATGCGATCGACGTCCGCCACCGCGCGCTCCGCGACCTCCGCACTGCGCAGGATGCGTTCTCCCACCGGGGTCATCGACCACGAGCCCCGTCGACGCACGAACAGCGCGGTCCCGAGCTCCTGCTCGAGCTGATCCATGCGCCGGGAGACGGTGGTGGCGTCCACACGCAGCCGCCGCGAGGCCTCGGCGAGGTTGCCTCCGCGGTGCACGGCGAGAAAGAAGCGCAGGTCGTCCCAGGACAGCATGTGTGCAGTATAGGTCTCCTCAAGCTGCATTTGTGCAGCAAGGGTCTGCAAACTCCCGTGTGGTGCGGGTCCAGCGGAGACGTTCTGAGAGAGGGCAGGAGGCCTCATGCCCACGCCCCTCGCCCTCACCGCTCCCGACGGCCACCCCATCGGCGCGACCCTGTACCGCCCCTCGTCCCCGCGTGCGGCGGTGCTGCTGCTCGGCGCATTCGCGGTACCCCAGCGCTTCTACCGGCGTTTCGCGGAGTGGCTCGAGGGACGGGGCTTCGCGGTGCTCACCTACGACTACCGCGGGGTCGGCGCGTCGCTCGACGGCCCCGTGAAGGGCCATCCCGCCGATGCGACCGCCTGGGCCCACGATGCCGCGGTCGCGCTCGAGGCGCTCCGTGAGCACGTGCCGGGCGTGCCGCTGCTCGGCGTCGCCCACAGCTTCGGCGGTCAGATCCTCGGCGTGGTCGACGCCCTTCACGCACTGGACGGCGTCGTCACCTACGGCAGTCAGTTCGGCTACGTCGGCCACTGGCCCATGCCGCGTCGCCTCGGCTTTCGCGTCCTGACGTACGCGGCACTCCCCGGCCTGAGCCGTGCCTTCGGCTACATGCCGGGGTGGGCGGGACTCGGGACCGACGTGCCCGGCGGTGCCGCCCGCGAGTGGGCGAAGTGGTGTCGCTCGCCCGGCTACCTCATGGACCACGTACCCGGCGCCCGCGAGCGCTTCGCCGCCTACGAGGGCGAGCTGTTCGTGGTGCGTGCGACCGACGATACCTACGCCCCGGAGGCCGCGGTCGACGCCTATGCCGCGGCGTTCACCAATGCCTCGGTCGAGCGGCTCACGCTGTCGCCCCGCGCGCTGGGCCTGCCGTCCATCGGGCACTTCGACATGTTCCGGCCGACCTACGCGGGTACGGTGTGGCCCGAGCTCGGGCAGGTTCTCAGCAGCTGGGCGGACGCGGACGCACGCGCGGCGTGAGGCGCGCTCACGCCGGTCGTGGCGCGCTCCCCGTCTCGGGAGGCTCCGGGTTCACCTGGCGCGCGACGAAGAAGAACAGCACGACCGCGATCAGCGCGATGGCCATCGAGATGCCCGTCGAGAACGACAGCGTCTGGCCGAGCACGTCCTCGAACAAGAAGCCCCGCGAGGCGTCGCCCCGGAACTGCTCGGTGAACGAGCGGACCATGGCGTACAGCAGCAGGTAGGTGAACATGCCCTGGCCGACCCACTTTCGCTTCGCGTAGGTGAGGTTGGTGACCGCGGCGATGCCGAAGAGCAGCAGGCTCTCGTAGAGCTGGACCGGATGCAGCGGAACGCCGTGCGGCGGTGCGACGGCGAGGGGGTGGCTGTAGGTCACCGCCCACGGCAGGTCGGTAGGCAGTCCGAAGCAGCAGCCGGCCATGATGCAGCCGATGCGGGCGATGGCGTGACCGAGCGGCATCGCGGTGGCGAGCACGTCCATGAGCGCGAAGAAGGGCACACCGCGGTACCACATCACGAAGGCGCCGGTGGGCAGGCCCGCGAGCATCGCGCCGTAGAACACGAGTCCGCCCGTGCGGATGTTCACCATCTGCCCGATGGAGTCGAACAGCTCGAGGTTCTGCCACACGAACAGGGCACGGGACCCGACGATGCCCATGATCGCGCCGTAGAAGATGATGTCGACGACGTGGTCGCGAGGAATTCCGAGGGCCGCCGTCCGCCGCAGGATGAGGAACACGACCAGTACGAAGCCGACGGCCGCGAGGATGCCGTAGCTGTGGAGCGGGAGCCCGGGAAGGTCGATCAGGACGGGATGGATGCGCGCCTCCTCGCCGCCCATAGCGCGAACGCCAGGGCCGCGGTGCCGAGACCGATGATCTGTGACGTGGACAGCCACCCGCCGAAGTACAGCCCGCGAGACGCATCGGCCCGAAACACCTCGAGCACCGAGCGACCCACGCCGTACAGGGCGATGAACGCGACCATCGCCTCGCCGCGGAACGTCTGGTGGCGGCGGACCCAGCCGATGGCGAGCACGAGCCACGCGGCGTGGAGCATCGCGTAGATCGGGGCGGGGTGCAGGGGCATGGCGAGGAACTCGTCCGGCAGGTGCCCGCGCGCGGTGTAGGTCACGCTCCACGGCACGGGCCAGCCGAACGGGAAGTCCGCCGCCCGCCCGAAGCAGCACCCGCCGCCGAGGCAGCCGAGCCGGCCCCAGATGAGGCCGAATGGAATCGCGATGACGTAGCAGTCGGCGAGCTCCGCGAAGGAGAGCCCGCGACGCGAGGCATAGCGCCAGCCCGCGACGAGGCCGCCGAGGAAGCCCCCGTAGAACACCCAGCCGCCGGTGGGCACGATGGCCATCCACGGGTCGCGCAGGTAGGTCTGCGGGTCGACGAGCACGACATGAGCCAGGCGTGCGCCGATCAGCGCGCCCGGAAGCAGCCAGAACGCGGCGTCGAGCACGACCTTGGGCGCAAAGCCGCTACGCTGGGCCTCGCGACGCACGAAGGCGAGCGACAGGGCGAAGCCCACCATGAGGCAGGTGAAGTAGGTCGGGAGCTGGAGGCTCTCCGAGTAGACCAGCCAGGGATGCACGCCGGCTCCTCAGCGCGGCGTCAGGCCTCGGCGCCGTTGGCCTCGGGGGGCGCGCCGTTGCTCTCGGGCGCTTCGTCCTTCTCGAGGAAGGAATGGACGACGAACATCAGCACGCCGACGACGAGTGCGATGTCGGCGACGTTGAAGCTCGGGTACTCGGGCGGCAGGTTGTAGCTGCGCAGCGTCGCGATCCACTCGGGGTTGTCCGTGTAGAAGCGCAGGAAGTCCGTCACCGTCTGCTTGTGGATGCGGTCGATGGCGTTGCCGATGGCACCCGAGAAGATCATGCCGAGCACGACGGGCATGAACTTGTCGGTGTCCTTGAGCTTGCGGACCATGTCGAGGATGACGCCCATCGCGATGACCGTGAAGAACAGGAACAGCGCCACGCGGGCGTTCACCGGCATGTTGCGCATGAACCCGAAGGCCGCGCCGGGGTTCTGGGCATGCACGAGCTGGAAGAGGCCCGGGATGATGTCGATGCTGTCGACCCGGTACTCGAGGTTGCTCACGATCCAGATCTTCGTTGCCTGGTCGAGGATGACCCCGACGAGAGCCACGATGCCGAAGATGGTCCAGGTGCGCTTCACGCTGCCTCCGCGGGATGCTCTTAGCTTGTCACGGCAAGATGCGCCTCACACCAGCGATGTCATGGTTTGCAAGCGGAGAGTTGGCGCGGGCCGGAGACTTTCGCTGAACCGCGGTTCATTCCACGTGGATGGCGCACCCTGGCTGCGTTACTGCGCATTCTTCCGCCCCGTAGAGGAGTTCTGGATGGAACGCGACGAGATGCCCGCTGACGTGGTGTTCGTGGGTGCTGGCCCCGCCAACCTGGCTGGAGCCATCCACCTCATGAACCTCATCGAAGCCCACAACGCCGCAATCGAGGCCGGTGAGAAGGAGGGCGATGCCCTCGACGAGCCGATGATTCTCGTGCTCGAGAAGGGCTCCGAAGTCGGGGCGCACCAGCTCTCCGGCGCGGTGCTCGACCCCAAGTCCCTCACCGAGCTCATCCCCGACTGGAAGGAGCGCGAGGACTTCCCGGTCGAGCGCTACATCGAGCGCGAGCACATGGCCTTCCTCACGGCGGGCGCCCAGCTCAACGCGCCGTGGCTTCCGCCCGAGCTCGTCAACCACGGCAAGCCGATCATCTCGCTCGGTCGCTTCTGCAAGTGGCTCGGTGAGATCGCCGAAGAGAAGGGCGTGAACATCTTCCCCGGCTTCGCAGGCACCGACCTGCTGTGGGAAGGCGAGACCTGCGTCGGCGTGCGTACCGGTGACAAGGGCATCGGCAAGGACGGCGAGCAGAAGGGCACCTTCGAGCCCGGCATGGACATCACCTCCCCGGTGACCATCATCGGCGAGGGTCCGCGCGGCTACCTGGCCCGCAAGCTCATCGATCGTCGCCAGCTCGACAAGGACTCCAACCCGATGGCCTACGAGATCGGGTGCAAGGAGATCATCGAGCTGCCCGAGGGCACCGTGAAGGAGGGCTACTGCCTCCACGCGCTCGGCTACCCGCTGGACATGAAGACCTTCGGTGGGTCGTTCATGTACACGATGGGCGGCGACCAGGTGTGCATCGGCATGCTCGTCGCGCTCGACGCGGCCGACCCGATGATGGACTGCCACGCGCTGCTTCAGCAGCTCAAGCAGCACCCGAAGATCAAGAGCTACCTCGCCGACGGCAAGGGCAAGGTCGTCAAGTACGGCGCCAAGGCCGTGACCATCGGCGGCTGGGGCAGCATTCCGCAGCTGTACACCGACGGCGCGATGATCGTCGGTGACTCCGCGAGCTTCCTCAACCCGATGCGCGTCAAGGGCATCCACCTGTCCATGAAGTCGGGCATGCTCGCCGCCGAGGCCGCGTTCGAGGCCATGATCAGCGGCGATGCGTCCGCGAAGACGCTCAAGACCTATAAGGAGCGTCTCGACGCTTCGTGGGTCAAGAAGGAGATGGAGCAGTCCAAGAACATGCACGCCTCCTTCCACGGCGGCCTTCCGACCGGCATGGTCAAGTTCGGACTGCAGTACCTCTTCGGGCCCGGCTCCTCGATCAAGCCCTTCGAGGCCGACCACACGGCCATGAAGAAGATCAAGGACTACTACAGCTCCCCGGCGCTGCCGGCGAAGCCCGAGTACGACGGCACCTACCTCGTGGACAAGCTCACGGACGTCTACATGTCCGGCACTGCCCACGAAGAGGACCAGCCGGCGCACCTCAAGATCGTCGACACCGAGATCTGCGCGACGATCTGCCGCGAGGAGTACGGCAACCCCTGCACCAAGTTCTGCCCGGCTCAGGTCTACAACATGGTCGAGAACGAGGAGACGGGTCGCCAGGAGATGCAGGTGGACTTCTCCAACTGCGTGCACTGCAAGACCTGCGATATTCGCGACCCGTACCAGGTGATCACCTGGGTGCCGCCCGAGGGTGGCAACGGTCCCGAGTACCACCAGATGTAGGTCGCTCCGACCTCGCCGCTCGTCGGCACCGCGACCGAGGCCCCGTGCCTCGGTCGTTTGCGTTCGGGGGTCGTGTACGATGGCGCGACGGAGGTCTCATGCGTCTCGCCCTGCTCCTCGCCCTCGCCGCCGCCCCCACCGCCTCTGCAGACCCCGGGTACGTGCCGGTCCAGGGAGTGCTCACCGACAGCACCGGCGCACGCGTCGACGGCACGGTGGACGTCACGTTCACCCTGTACGATGACGCCGCGAGCACGACCTCGCTGTGGGCGGACACGCTCTCGCTCGACGTGGTCGACGGTGCGTTCGCGACCGCCCTCGGCGCGGGCAACATCCCGCTCGACCTCGCGACCTTCGCGAACTTCCCCGGCGCGCACCTCGTGATCCAGGTCTCCGGGGACTCCCCGATGGCGCCGGTTCCGCTCGATCACGTGCCCTACGCCGCGTGGAGTGACCAGGCCGGGGACGCGAACACGCTCGGCGGCATGTCGCTCGGCGACCTGCGCAGCGAGATCCCGCTGACGAGTGACATCGAGACCGCGGCGCGCGGCGTGGCCTACGACACCGAGAGCGAGCTCACCTCCGTGCTCGACGCGCACTACGTGTACACCGCGGGCACGGGCCTGGATCTCTCGGGCAACAGCTTCTCGGTCAACCAGAGCACCATCGAGGGCTGGGCGACCGGCGTGTGCCTCGACTCCGGCGCCGAGGTGGTCACCGCGCTCGGCGGGCAGGCCCTGTCGACGACGACCGCGGTGGACTGGGCCAGCCTGACCAGCGTGCCCACCGGGCTCGCCGATGGCGACGACGGGTTCACCACCGAGACCCAGCTCACCGCGCTGCTCGACGACAACTACGTCGCGGACGACGGTGGCACCGCGAACAACCTCACGACGACGGGCACGCTCGCGACCTCGTTCGTGCGCGTGGGCGCCAACAACGACGTCAACCCGAGTGCCTACGACGGGGCCGTGATCATCGGCTCGAGCGGGCAGGTGAACCTCGGCATCGACGGCAACGAGATCATGGCGCGCTCGGCGTCCAATGGCAGCTCGACCTTCTACGTGCAGCAGAACGGCGGGCTCACCGACTTTGGCGGCCCCATCGACGTCGCCGGCAACGTGGCCGCGACGAGCGTGAGCGCGACGACGGTGACCGCGGACAGCATGACCCTCGGCGGGCTGAGCTACACCTTCCGTCGCTACAGGTTCTGGCGCAGTGGCGACGTGATCTCGTTCGTCGACTACGACGGCACCACCTATACGCTCAACGCCGCGGGCAGCGACGGCGCCGAGGTCATCGAGGTCAACAACAAGATCGCGGTGCGCAATGTGCTCGCGTCGTCGACGGCGGACTCCGAGCTGTTCCTCAACATCGAGGGGTCGACCGAGGCGTGCATGCTCCTCCACCGCGAGGACGACGTCGCAAAGCAGGTGATCTACGCTACCGACGGCGGCAACAACGCCCTCCTCCTCGGCACGGCGACCGGCACCTTCCGCTTCCAGACGGTGGGTGACAAGGGCTACGGCATCGCGAACTCGACCTCCTACGACATCGTGTGCATGTAGGTCCCATGCGCATCCTTGCTCTTCTCGTCCTCCTCGCGGGCTGCGGCAACGCCCCGCGCATCGACAACTGCGGCGGCGACGACGAGTGCCGCAACGGGGAGTACTGCGCGGCGCCCAACGACCCGGCCGTGTGCGGCATCCCGCCACAAGAAGCATGCGGCGGGGACAGCGACTGTACCGAGGGGTCCTGCCACGCGATCTTCGACTCGTGCAGTCCCGACCAGGTCGGCAGCACCTGCGACGCCGCCTGTGTGCTCGACGACGACTGCGGCAGCGGCTTCGAGTGCGGGCCGACGGGAGGCTGCCAGCCCGTGTCGTGCGTGGACGACCCGAGTGTGTGCGCGGCGCACGAGGTGTGCGAGGCCGATCAGGTGATCCAGTCCGGCGCGCCGCACGCGATGTTCGACGGCTGCGTGCAGCCGACCTGTGACACGGATGACGACTGCTCCGGCGCCTGTGTCGATGGGCTGTGCCACAGCGGGCCCGGCGTGTGCGTACCCGACCAGGCCGTGCCCTGACGAAACACAGATCTCAGGGCCCGTTTCGCACGTCATTGATCGTGGACGCTCGCGCCTGATCGTCGCGGATCGACGACGCACGCGCGCGATCCGTGGGCGGATTGATCCTGTATTGTGGGGGTTGTAGCGGTCTAGTCCCTGCATGTGGTCTTGGCATGCCACGTGCATCGACATCGAGCATCGGAGAAGGTCATGCGTACCCGGATGCTGATTGCGATGTCCCTGCTGGCCTCCGCCTGTGCGGAGATGCCACAGGCGGAGCTGCCGCGTTTCGACGCCAGCCCCAGCGAGAGTGCCGCTGTATGGCGAGGCTTTCGCCACGACTGGGGCTACAACCACCGGGTGAACCGCCTCGGGAACTGGGTCGGCCCGGTGGCCTGCGACGCGGACACCTGTGAGGTCGAGGTCGCCCACGCGGCCGCCAGCGGTCTCGGTACCGACAGCGGCGCCTGGCGGGCCTCGGCGACCGTCATCGACGCGCCAGGCAGCGGCTTCCTGCCCGGGGCGACGGCGCTGACCTTTCACGAAGCGCGGGCCGAAGGTCGGCTGGTGGAGCGCATCGAGCAGGTCACCGTGCCGCTCACGGGCGTGCTCGCCGGTCAGGAGCAGTACCAGGTGCTGCTGCAGGGCTACGACCTGATGGCGCTCGAGGACGCGGACATGTTCCGCTCGATGGACCTCGCGCTCGGCGAGCCTGTGGTCGATGCCGAAGGGGGGACGCTGAGCTTCGAGGTGCGGCTGGCCCTCGAGCTCGACTGTGACCGCCTCGAGTGCGACGGCACCTGGCACCTCAGCGGCAAGCTCGAGACCGACGTCGACTACGCGGCCCACGTGATGTGGCTCGTCGTGGGGACCGACGCCGACGCGGTACAGTGCGCGGCGCAGTCCGGCGGATACACCTGGTCCGACGCCTCGCTGGCGGACGAGCTGCAGGCCAAGGATGCGACGGCGCACGGTGTGATCCCCGATGTCGGCGAGCAGGCCGTGCTCGGGCTGCAGGCGCTGTCGATGCGCCTGTCCTCCGACAGTCACGTCGTGAGCTGGGTCACCGAGGTCCAGCCCACCGCCTCGAGCGTGCACGGCGCCGGCTACGCGCTGACCCTGATGTTCAAGCAGTGGAGCGCCGCGACGTGGGAGCGGAACAACTCCTACACCACCGAGGGCGAGGCGTGGACCGAGGCCACGGTGTGCGCGCTGGACCTGCCCTACGCGCGGACCGCCGAGGTCGACGTCGAGGGCGAGGTGTTCTGGAAGGCCAATGGCGGCGTGGCGCTGTCCGACGACGCGGTCGTGCGCGAGGTCCGTTCCGTCGCGCTTCCCGTGCTGCCGACTCCCGTTCCGTCCCTGCTCTCTGCTGGCTCCTCGGCGGGAGGTCGTCGATGATCCGCGTCCTCGCTTCGCTCTTCGTGCTCTGCTTCGCGCTCTCCGCACATGCCGGAGATGGCTACACCCGTGCCAACGGCGTCGCGATTGCCGGTGGCGTAGCCACCGCCCTCGCGGGCCCCGCGCTCGGTGCCGGCTCGATGATGATCATGCCCGGGCCCGAGCACACGGATGGTCTGCGCTTCGAGGTCGGCCTCGGCTTGTACGCCAGCGGCTTCGCGCTCGCGACCGGCGGCGGCGCGGCCTTTGCGATGGGCTCGCTCGCGAGCCGCGGTGCGCTGGTGAATCGGGGAGCTCGGGTCTCCGCGGTGCCCGGTGCGCTGGCCACGGGCATCTGGGCGACCGGCGTGACCTTCGCCTACGTGGTGCCGGTGATCTCCGACTTCCACGCGCCGGGCTGGGTCGCGATCGGCTCCTACGCCAGCGTGCTCGTGCTCGGCACCACGCAGCTCGCGCTCAACCACGCGGCCTCGCGTCGGCTCTCGGGCGGGGCGCGCAGCGTGAAGGGCGTGTCGGTCGGCCTCGCGCCGAGCGTGCATCCGCGCGGAGGCGGCCTGGCGCTCGCTGGTCAGTGGTAGCTACGGCCGCCGCGCGGTGAGGAACAGGTTGTCGGCCGACATGCCGACGTCGTGGACTTCGATGTCGACGAAGCCGGCATCGGCGAGCCACTCGGGGAGTGCCGAAGGCGCGATCAGCTGCACGGCCGGCGCCTTTCCGAACCAGCGCATGACGGGGAGGATCAGCCCGTATGGGGGCAGCCACCGGCCGCCGAGGCAGGGGGTCGAGGTCACGAACCGACCCCCCGGCGCGAGCACGCGGTGCATGGCGACGAGCAGCTTGGCGGGGTCCTCGACGAGGTGGAGGATGTTGTAGGCGCACACGCAGTCGAAGGCCGCGTCGTCGAAGCTGGCGAGGTCACCCGCGGGCTGCGCGTGAAAGCGCGCGTTCGTCACCTTGGCGGCGGCGGCCTTGCGCTCGGCAATCGCGATCATCGCCGGAGAGAGATCGACGCCGTGGGCCTCGGCCACCGCATCCGCGAGGTCGAGCACGATGGTGCCCGTTCCGCAGCCCACGTCGAGCAGGCGGTGCTCGGGCGCGAGCAGACCGCGCGTGATGGCGAGCTTGCGGGCGGTCGCGTCCGGGTTCGGAAGCGGCTTCTTTGCGTAGTCTTCGGCGAGGTCGTCCCAGAAGCGCGGGTCGGCGTAGGTCACGTTGGCCCCCTGTGCTCCTGTTGTACGGCGTCCACGGCGTGACGCTATGGCGCGATTGCGGGACCCGGTGGTCCACCGCTGGACCGCGGGTCGAAGCGGGCCACGTGGCGCGCGAAGCCCTCGAGGATCACCGAGCGCACGGCCTGCACCCGCGCGGTCGTGCGCAGGTCCGGGTGGTAGAGCAGCCAGATGTCCGCCATGTGCCGGATGTCTGGCGGGTCGACGCGCCGTAGACCCGGCTCGGCCTCGCCGACGTAGGTCGGGAGCATGCACAGCCCGTAGCCCTCGAGCGCGGCGTGCACCATGAGCCGCAGCGACTGCAGCGCGCCCCACCGCGGCAGGTCCGGGTAGCTGGAGCTCGCGACCAGGGCTTCGAGGGTGGGGTCCTCGCCGAAGGCGAGCCAGCGGGTGTCGCCCTTACGCGGATCGAGTCGCGCCGCGTGCTCACGGGCGACGTAGCTGGCGACGAACAGGGGCGCGAGCTTGCGCGCGACGACGTACTCTGGGGGCGAGGAGTGGGGTCCGAGCACGCGAATCGCGAGGTCGGCCTCGCCCTTGGCCAGGTTCAGCGAGCGACTCTCCGTGTTCACGGAGAGCACGATGTCCGGGTGCTCGGCGCACAGCGGGCGCAGCTCCGCGAGGAGCATGCTCGCGATGTACTCGTCGCTGCACGTGAGCGACACGGTGCCCGCGAGGCGCTCGTCCTCGCCGGCCAGGCCGCGCTCCAGTGCGCACACCTCGTCCTCGACGCGCTCTGCGAGCGGCACCATGCGCTCGCCGGCGGTGGTGAGCAGGTAGCCGTCGCGGTGCCGGTCGAAGAGCCGTGTGCCGAGCTGGGCCTCGAGGGCCTCGACCCGGCGGGCCACGGTGGAGTGGCTCACCCCGAGGTCCTGTCCGGCGGCGCGCACCGACCCGTGGCGGGCGAGCGCGAGGAAGAAGCGCAGGTCGTTCCAGTCCACGTCAGCCCAGCTTCGGCGGCGGTCCGGTCCAGGTGGCGCTGTCGGTCTCGAAGCTCGTGTCGATGACGCGCTGCCAGGTTCCCCAGAAGTAGCGACCGACGGGGTCGATCTCCGGAGGGCTGTCGGTCTTCGTCCACAGGCGCTGGATGGGGGCATTCGCGAAGTAGTGCCCCAGGAACAGCAGCAACAGGTCGCGATGCGGCACGCCGGGCTCGGGAGGCCGGCTCAGCAGCTCGGTCATCGCCGTCGCCGTCGCCATCAGGTGCAGGGCCAGGTTGCCCTGGACGGTCGGGTGGTCCGGGCTCTCGCACAGGCCCCACCACACCGAGTTCGCCTGCTTCTCCCACGCCGCGTGGATCTCGGCGAGAGCCTTGGCGGACTCCTCTTCGTCGACCTCGAGCTTGGTGGCCAGGTACTTCGCGGTGTGCGGATCCGCGGCCCAGTCGAGCACCGGACGGAGCACGCCGCGCAGGTGATGTCCGAGCTCGTAGAGCGGGAGCATGCACGGGTCGGTGGCGGAGATCTGCGGGTTCGCACAGTAGCGGCCGAGCAGCTCGCCGTAGACCTGCCGCATCATCACCGTCGTGCGGATGAGTGCGAGCTTGTCGAACACCGCGCGGGGGCGGCGCACGGTGAGCTTGCCGTCTTCGACGCTCATCCACGCCTCGGTGGGGATCGCCTCGGGCCACACGCGTCCCTCGAGCCAGGTCGCGGAGGGGTAGGGGGACGCGAGACCGGTGATCGCGGCGGCACCGCGCACGCGCCAGCAGTCATGGGCCAGGAAGCGTCCGGCCGCCGAGCGGGGAACGATGGCCACCATGTGGTCGAGGATGTGCACGACCTCTTCTTCGCTGGCGCCGACGGCGCGGGCGAGCGAGGCGCGCAGGGCCTCGGCGACGTAGCGGCCGCGGAAGGTGCCGACGGCACGGGCACCGCTCTCTCCCTGCGAGCGCCACGTGAGGTACAGCGTGTCCTCGGCGGTCGTGCCTTGATCGAGCACGGCGTAGAGCTGGGCTCCACGGCGGTGCAGGCCGATCTCACCGAGACGACCGGAGATGCCGGGGAACAGGTGGCGGAACAGCGGCTCGGGCGCGGACTGCGGAAGCCCGAAGTGGCGCCAGAGCCAGGTCAGCGCGCGGCGCTGCTTCATGATCCGCCCGGCGCGGCGGTCGACTTCTTCGCGGAGGTCGTCGAGCTCCCAGTCCTGGAGCCCCAACGCGTCGCGCAGCGTCTCGGAAGGCCGGACCACGGGCGCCTCGGGAGGCGGTGGGTCGCCGAGCTCGAGCTTCTCGGTGCCTTCGCCGCTCACCGGGCCGAGGGTCACCGCGAGGTGCGGCTGACTGTGCAGCGCGAGGCCCATGGCGAGCGCAATCGACTTCGGGGGCGGACGATCGGCGGCCCCATAGCCGATGGGGCTTCGGCAGAGCTCGGCCACCTCGGCCGCCTTCGCGGCCAGCTCGCGCTCGAGGATCTCCTTGCGAGAGCCTTCGACGGAACGCAGCTCGCTCAGGCCCTTCTGGAGGGCCGCCATGCCGACCAGGGCATCGGCGGTGCGGCGGCGTGAGCTCAAGCGGTGACCTCCGTTCGAATCCGACGAGAGGGTACCAGCAGCAGGCGCCAGTTGCATGGCCCACTTGACAAGCGTTTACGTCCGCGCGGTTCGCCAGAGGAATAACTTTCGCCATCGCTCCGTATGCCCCCCCTTCAGGGAGCCCATTCATGTCCTCGTCTTCACTTCACCGGGTCTGGCGCCTCGTCGCCGTTCCACTCGCCGGGCTGGCCGTAGCCTCGATGCTCGCCTGCTCGATGGGCGGGGACGGAGGCGACGAATGGGGCGGCGGACGCGGAGGGCGCGGCGGCTGGGGCGGCAAGAAGTCCAGCGTCGAGCCCGCCACCGTCGTCGAGCTCTCCGAGGTCGGAACCAGCGGCGTGTCCGAGCTGCTTCTCACCAGCGCCCTCGTCGAGAGCGAGCGATCGGCGAACCTCGTGCCGAGCGCGACGGGCGTCGTTCTCTCGATCCACAAGGACGAGGGCGACGTCGTCAAGAAGGGCGACCTGCTCGCCGTGATCGAGAACGTGAGTCTCGATGCCTCCGCCGAGCGGGCGCGCGCCGAGGTCACCAAGCTCGAGGCCCAGACCGGCGAGCTCGAGCAGCTGTACCAGCGTGGCGCGATCTCGCAGCGTGAGCTCGAGGACGCTCAGTACCAGCTCGCCACCGCCCGGACCTCGCTGCGCGAGGCGTCGCGCAGCTACGGCAACACGCGCCTCACCGCGCCCTTCGACGGTGTGGTCGCCTCGCGCGGGGTCAAGGTCGGTGAGCTCGCGAGCAGCGGCACCACGGCGTTCTCGGTGGTCGATCTCGACGCGCTCCGCGTCGTCGCCAGCCTGCCCGAGCGCGATGTCGCCCGGGTGAGCGTCGGTCAGAAGACGCGCCTCGTCAGCGCCTACGACGAGGACCTGTTCGCGTGGGGCAAGGTCGAGCGCGTGTCGCCGGTCATCGATGCTTCCAGCGGCACCTTCCGCGTGACCATCGCCATCGACGAGGGGCAGGCCACCCTGCGCCCCGGCCAGTTCGTCAGCGTCGAGATCGAGGTCGACCGCCACGAGGACGTGACTGTCGTGTCTCGCCGCGCGGTCGTCTACGAGGACGGCGAGCCCATCGTGTACCGCAAGGCGCTGGCGCCCGAGGATGACGGTAAGGGCGAGGATGGCGAGGATGCCTCCGCGGACGCGGACGGCGGTGGGGATCAGGGACGTCGCAGCAAGCGCTATTCGTCGCGCCGGGCCCTCTCGGGCATGGGTG
Source organism: Deltaproteobacteria bacterium (assembly GCA_006226595.1). GTDB lineage: Bacteria > Myxococcota_A > UBA796 > UBA796 > M1803. Next base: position 99,303 of record SBGP01000092.1, on the reverse strand, counting down.
GCGGCGGAAAGGGCGGCGGTGAGGACGAGGACAAGGAGCCGCCGCTCAAGTCCCCGTGGATTGCCGAGCGCGTGGCCCTCGAGGTCGGCCTCACCGATGCCGAGTACGTCGAGGTGCTCGACGGCGTGAAGGTCGGCGACGAGATCGTGGTCGTCGGCCAGTCCAACCTGCGGGATGGCGCGCCCATCCTCACGCCCGAGAAGAAGGCCGAGCTCAAGGCCCAGCGGGCTGCCGAGGCCAAGGCCGAAGGCGAGGAGAAGGCCGGGGAGGAGGGGTGAGCGAGCCCACGCCCCAGGGCCGCGACGAGGCGGCCAGCGGCAGTGGTCTGCCCGATCTCGGAGGTCTGTTCCTCCACGTCGTGACCCATCCGGTCGCGGTGTCGATGATCTTCCTCGCCGCACTGGTCTTCGGCTACGTCAGCTACAAGCGGCTGGCGATCGAGCTGATGCCCGACATCGGCTACCCGACCATCACCGTACGCACGACCTACGAGGGCGCTGCCCCCGGCGAGGTCGAGAACCAGGTGAGTCGTCCGCTCGAAGAGGCGCTCGCCACGCTCGATGGCCTGGTCACGCTCGAGAGCCGCTCCCGCGCGGGTTCGTCGGACGTCGTGCTTGGCTTCGGCTGGGACACCGACATGTCCGCGGCGGTGCAGACTGTCCGCGAGAACCTCCAGACGACCTTCCTTCCCGATGGCGTCGATCGTCCGCTCATCCTTCGCTACGACCCGAGCCTGGACCCGTTCCTGCGCATCGCCGTGGCCGTCGACGATCCGGACGCCAACCCGGAGACCGCGCTGGTCGGCCTGCGCGAGATCGCCGAGGACGACATCAAGCGACGCCTCGAGTCCACCGAGGGCGTCGCGGCGGTGCGTGTGCGTGGCGGTCTCGAGCGCGAGATTCGCATCGAAGTCCGCGAGGACTGGCTCGGCGCCCGCAAGCTGCAGCTCTCCGAAGTGCAGAGCGCCCTGTCGTCCCAGAACATCAACCTCGCCGGCGGCTCGATCCTCGAGGGCGACACCGAGTACCTGGTGCGCACGCTCAACGAGTACCGGGACCTCGACGAGCTCAAGGCCCTCGCCATCCGCCGCAGCGACGGCGTGACCATCCGGCTGGACGAAGTGGCGCGCGTCACCGAAGGCCACCGCGAGCGCGAGGTCGTCAGCCTGCTCGACGGCTCCGAGGCCGTGGAGCTGGAAGTGTTCAAGGAGGCCGATGCCAACGTGGTCTCCGTCGCTGCCGAGGTGATGACCGCGCTCAACGGCACGCCCTCCGTCGGCTTCGGGCTTCCGGGCGATCCGGGCATCATCGGTGAGCTCCCGGACGGCGTGCACCTCGCGGTGCTGGACAACCAGGCCGAGTTCATCGAAGCCGCCATCGACAACCTGTTCTCGACGGCCCTGCTCGGTGGCGTGCTCGCCATCGTCATCCTGTTCCTGTTCCTCAAGGACTTCCGGTCCACGCGCATCATCGGCATCGCCATTCCGATGTCCGTGGTCATCGGCTTCGCGCCGCTCTACCTCACCGGCGTGACCCTGAACCTGATGTCGCTCGGCGGCCTGGCGCTCGGCGTCGGCATGCTCGTCGACAACGCGGTCGTCGTGCTCGAGAGCATCCAGCGCTTCACCGAAGAGGGCAAGGACCGCGTCACGGCCTCGGTCCTCGGTGTGCAGGAAGTCGCGGCCGCGGTCACCGCATCCACGCTGACCACCGTGGCCGTGTTCTTCCCGATCACCTTCGTCGAGGGCGTGGCCGGCCAGCTGTTCGGAGACCTCGCGCTCGCGGTCGTGTCCTCGCTGCTCGCGAGCCTCGCCGTCGCGCTGTTCGCGGTGCCGACGATGGCGGCACGCGGGGGCATGTCCGACGGGGTCGAGGCCGAGGGCTTCTTTGCGGCGCTGCTCCAGGGCGAGGGCTTCGTGACCGCGCTCAAGCGGCTCGCCGTGCAGCCGGTGCGCGAGGGCTATGCCGAGAGCGCGGCCTGGGCGCGCGAGAAGCTCTGGCGCCGGGCGATGTTCCCCTACCTGTGGGCGCGAGCGCTGTTCCTGCTCGGCGCCGGGCTGGGCCTGTACACGGCGTTGCTCGGCAGCGCTTGGGTGAGCCGCATCGTCGTGTGGGTGGCGGGGCAGGTGCTCCGGCCGCTCGCCGCGGGCGCGATGCTTGCCGCGAACGCGTTCCAGTCCGTGTACGGACGGGTGGAGAACCGCTACAGCCGCGTGCTCGGGCGGGCGCTGAACGGGCGCTTCGGCGTGCTCTTCGCGGCCGCACTGGTCTTCGTGCTCTCGCTGGGCGGCGCGCGCATCCTCGGCTCCGAGCTGATCCCCGAGGTGCACCAGGGCCGGTTCACGGTCGAGGCCGCGATGCCCGTGGGCACGCCGCTCGGGCGCACCGAGAAGGTGCTGCGCATGGCCGAGGAGATCGTGCGCCAGCACCCGGAGGTCGCCAGCGTCTACACCCAGATTGGCGCGGACAACCGTGCGGACGCGGGTGCTGACGAGGGTGAGCACTCCGGTCGCCTGCGCGTGCAGCTCGTGTCCAGTGGTCGCATCGCCGAGCAGGAAGCTCGCGTGATGGAGGACCTGCGCATCGCGCTCGCCGACCTGCCCAAGCTCCAGGTGAAGATGGCGCGTCCGGCGCTGTTCTCGTTCGCCACCCCCGTCGAGGTCGTCGTCTTCGGCTGGGACCTCAAGCGACTGCGCGAGGCCGGCGACAAGGTCACCGACCGGATCGCCGCTGTCGACGGCATGCGCGATGTGCGCAGCAGCCTCGTGCGCGGCCACCCCGAGATCCTCGTGCGCTACGACCGCGACCGTCTGCAGCGCTTCAACCTCGACCCGGCGACCGTGGCCGCCCGCGTGCGTGACAAGATCCAGGGCGTCACCGCGACCCAGATCCGCCGTGGCGACCGCCGCATCGACCTCAAGGTGCAGCTCGACGTGCGCGATCGCGCGAGCCTGGCCGATCTGCAGCAGATCAACATCAACCCGAACCTCATCCCGCCGATCCCGCTCGCCGCGGTGGCCAGCGTCGAAGAGGTCGAGGGTCCGAGCGAGATCCGTCGCGTCGACCAGCAGCGGGCCGTGGTGATTACCGCGAACCTCGCGGGCTTCGACCTCGGCAGCGCCTCGTCGCTCATCGCCGACGCGATGCGCGGGGCCGATCTCGGCGATGACTTCACCTGGCGCATGGCCGGCCAGTCGACCGAGATGCAGGACTCCTTGTCCTCGCTGCGCTTCGCCCTGCTCCTCGCCGTGTTCCTGGTCTACGTGATCATGGCGAGCACCTTCGAGAGCCTGCTCCACCCGTTCATCATCCTCGGCTCGGTGCCCCTGGCGCTCGTCGGCGTCGTCGCCGCGCTGCTGCCCCTGGGCATGCCGATCAGCGTGGTCGTGTTCATCGGCATGATCGTGCTCGCGGGCGTCGTCGTGAACAACGCCATCGTGCTCGTCGACACGGTCAATCGCCGCATCGTCGAAGGCATGGACGTGGACGAGGCCCTGCGGGTCGGCGCGGCGATGCGCCTGCGTCCGATCCTCATCACCACGGCGACCACCGTGCTCGGGCTGCTCCCGCTGTCCCTGGGACTCGGGGCGGGTAGCGAGATCCAGCAGCCGCTGGCCCTCACCGTGATCGGCGGCCTGCTGTCGTCGACGTTGCTCACGCTGCTCGTGATTCCGGCGGCCTACGGGGCGCTGCACAGCCTGCGGACCCGCGTGGTCCCGGTGGCCGACGAGCCCGCGGAGGTCGCGACGTGAGGCGCTGGCTCCCGGCCATCGCCTACGACCGCCCGGTCACGGCGCTGATGCTGTTCGTGGCCCTGCTCGTCGTGGGGCTCATCGCCCAGTCACGCATTCCGCTGCAGATGATGCCGCGGGGCTTCGAGCCGCGCTTCCTCTGGGTTCGCGTGTCCTACGCCGGTGCGAGTCCCCTCGAGGTCGACGAGGAGATCGTGCGGGAGGTCGAGGCGCAGCTGGGCACGGTGCCCGGCATCAAGACCCTCACCTCGAACGCCGACAATGACGGCGCCGGCATCGGCATCGAGTTCCACTCGTCGGTCGACATGGACGTCGCGTACAACGCGGTCGTCGACCGCATGGAGCGTGCGCTCGTCGGCTTTCCCGAGGGCGTCGACCGCTACTTCATCTGGAAGTACAACCCCGACGACGAGCCGATCCTGTGGACCGGCGTGTCGCTACCCGAGGACGTCGATGACCCGTACCACGTGATGAGTCGCATCGTGGAGCCGCAGCTACAGCGGATCCCCGGCGTGGCGGCCATCGACTCGTGGGGTCTGCCCCAGCGCAGCGTGTACATCGACTACGACCGCGAGAAGGTCATCGCCCACGGCGTGAACCTCGGCGATGTGCAGCGGCGGCTGTCCTCCGACAACTTCCAGATGGCGGGCGGAAAGCTGCGCGACCATGGCGAGCTGCTCTACGTGCGCTCGCTGGCGCGCCTCGAGAGCGTCGAGGATCTGCGGCGCTTCCCGGTCAAGGAGGGCGTCGTCCTCGCGGACATCGCGGATGTGCAGCTCCGGAGCGCCTACTCGAGCTCGATCAACCGCATCGCCGGCCAGGACGGCGTGGCCCTCGCGATTCGCAAGGAGAGCACCGCCAACACCGTCGAGGTGAGCAAGGCGGTGATCGCCGTGCTCGAGGAGCTGCAGAAGGACCCGCGTCTCGAAGGCGCCGAGTTCTTCACGTTCTTCAACCAGGGCGAGCTCGTCGAGGGAAGCGTCGACACGCTGCAGAACACGATGCTCACCGGCGGCGTGTTCGCGGTGATCATCCTCTACCTGTTCCTGCGCGAGTGGCGGATGACGCTGCTCATCGCGCTGTCGATCCCGTTCTCGCTGCTCATCACCATCGGTGTGCTGTACTTCCGCGGCGACACGATGAACCTGCTGTCGATGATGGGGCTGATGCTCGCGGTGGGCATGGTCGTCGACAACGCCATCGTCGTGATCGAGACGATCTACCGACGGCGTGCGGAAGGCGCGGGCATGCGCGAGGCGGCCGTCGAGGGCTCGAGCGAGGTCAACCTCGCCATCCTCATGTCCACGCTGACGACGATGGTCGTGTTCCTGCCGCTGATCCTGATGTCCGAGAGCGTCGAGTTCTCGTTCTTCATGGGCGTGCTCGGGCTGCCGGTCGTGTTCGCGCTCGCGGCGTCGCTGCTCGTCGCGACCTACTTCGCGCCGCTCGCGACCCGTCTCGTCGGCGCCGCCGAGGTCCAGCCCGACGCGCGCTGGCTCGTGTGGCTCACCGACAGCTACGCCGCGGCCATGCGCTGGGTGCTCGCCCATCGCGTCGATGCGGCGGTGCTGCTCGCGATCTTCGCGGTGCTCACGTACCAGGTGCCGTTCAAGAACGCGCCGGAGGGCGGGGAGAGCCAGGGCAACCTCAACGACTTCCGCATCCGGTTCTCGGTGCCGCCCGAGGCGAGCCTCCGCGAGCGCTACGACATCGTCGAGACCTTCGAGCAGTACGTCGAGGACCACCGCGAAGACTGGGGCGTGCGCGTGTACCGCTCGCGCCTGTCCTCGGACTCCACCCGCGGCCAGATCTACGTGTACCTCGGAGCCGAGGGCGCCACGGTGCCGCGCGACAAGGTGATCGAGGATGCCAAGAAGAGCCTGCCCGACGACGTGGCTGGCGTGACCGCCCAGATCGGCTGGGAAGGCGGTCGTCGTGGCAGCGGCAGCGGCGGAAACACCGCCACGCTGCGCGTCAGCGGCGAGGACATGGCGACGCTCGTGGACCTCTCCCGCGAGGTGGTGCGCCGTGCCGAGACCGTCGAGGGCGTGCTCGCCGCGCACCTCGACTTCGAGAACACCGGCGCGCCCGAGATCCGCCTGCGTGTGCATCGCGAGAGCCTCGCGCGCTACGGCCTCAACGCCCAGACGGTGGGAGGCAACGTGTCGTGGGCGATGCGGGCGAACCGCCTGCCGTCGCTGCAGCTCGCCGACCAGCGCGAGATTGGCGTGCAGAGCAGCTACGCCCTCGAAGACCGGGCCACGCTCGAGGCGTTGCTCGACCATCCCGTGTGGTCACCGTCGCTGATGCGCCTCGTGCCGATCCGCGCGCTGACCGACACCGAGGTCGGCAAGGGCCCGTCGTCCATCCGCCGCGAGGACCGCGAGACCAGCCTCTCGGTGAGCGTGGACCTCTCGGACGAGCTGTCCGTGTTCGAGGCCTACTCCGCGCTCGACGAGGCCATGGCGGACATGAAGCTCCCCCGCGGCTACCGCGTGGGCAAGGGCCAGGAGTGGTCCATGGAGATGGAGGACGACCAGGCGCGGAACCTCGCGATGCTGCTCTCCATCGTGTTCGTGTTCCTGCTCATGGGCGTGCTCTTCGAGAGCTACCTCATCCCGATCACCATCATCACCACGATTCCGATGGCGATGATGGGTGCGTGGTGGGGCCTGTGGCTCACCAACACGCCGATGGACATGATGGCGGGCATCGGCCTGGTGATCCTCGTCGGCGTCGTCGTCAACAACGGCATCGTGCTCATCGACCTGGTCACACAGCTGATCCGCGAGGGCATGGACCGCGATCTCGCCCTGGTCGAGGCCGGCCGTCGGCGCCTGCGGCCCATCCTGATGACGGCGCTGACCACGATCTGCGGGCTGATCCCGATGTCCGTGGGCAGCTCGAGCTTCATCGGCATTCCGTATGCGCCGCTCGGTCGCATCGTCATCGGTGGCATGGTCGCATCGACCATCCTCACGCTGCTGTTCATTCCCTTCCTGTACGCGCTGCTCGTCGACGTGCGCTCCGGCTTCTACTCGTGGCTGGCCTTCGTCCGTGGCACCAAGGAGACCGCATGAAGCGGCTGCTGCTCGCAACCGCCCTGTTCCTGCCGGCGACGGCGCTCGCCGAGCGCCCGCTGACCTACGACGAGGCGCTGAAGGGCGCGCTGGCGAACAATCCGCAGCTCACCTCGTCGCAGCTGTCGCTGTCCGAGGCCGAGGCGTCGCTGATCTCGGCGCGCGGCATCTTCGACCCGAGCCTGAGCGCGACCGGTACGTGGGCCCAGTTCACCCGCGTGGCCTTCGACCCGCTCAACTACAAGAACAGCGGTACGAACCTCAACGGCGATCTCGGCGTGAATGGGCAGATGCTGTCGGGTACGCGGTACTCGCTGGGCGCTTCGGTGACCCGAAGCAACTCGCTCACCCAGTACGACCTCATCCCCGACAACGAGGCGGATGCCTGGCAGCGCTCGTTCCGCGGCAGCATCACCCAGAACATCCTCAAGGGGCACCGGCTCTCGTACAACCTCCAGCAGGTCACGCGGGCGCGCAACAGCATGACCATCGCCGAGCTCTCGCTGGAGAAGACCCGCCAGGACACGCTGGCCCAGGCGGCGTCGGCGTACTGGACCTGGGTGTACCAGGTCGAGCTCGCGGAGATCGCGCACGAGAGCGTCGAGGTCGCCGAAGAGGCGCTGCGCATCGGCATGTTGAGGGTCGAGACCGGTGAGCTCGCCGAGGTCGAGAAGACGCGGCTCGAGGCGGCGCTCGTCCAGGCGCGCATCAACGCGCTCGAGGCGGAGCAGGGCGCGGACCAGGCCGCGGACAGCCTGCTGCTGCTCATGGGCGAGCTGCCGGGCCAGGAGCTGCTGCCGGCCACCGAGGTCGGCGAGGTACCGGTGCTCACCATCGACCGGGCGAAGGCGGTGGAGGTCGCGCTCGCGCAGAACCTGGACCTCGCGGTGGCGCGTGCGAACGCCGATGCCGCGGTGGTCGACATGCGCAACGCGAAGCACGGCACGCTTCCCGAGCTGTCCGTCACCGCAAGCGCCAACCTCGGTGCGTCCGAGAACCTGGTGCCACCGCAGGGCGCGGATCCGGGCTGGCAGCCCGAGTGGGCACCGACGAGCAACCTGTCGTTCTCGGGCAACCTGTCCGTGCCGCTCGGCAATCGCGCGGCTCGTGGCGAGTCCAAGCGCGCCGCGGCCGCCGCGCGGGGGCGGCAGCTGTCCGTGGAAGAGCTCGAACGCAGTGTCGCGTCGCAGACAGCACTGCAGGTCGACAAGCTCAGCTCGGCCCGCGAGAAGATGGAGCTCGCGGACGTGAACCTGCGCCTCGCCGAGGCCACTCTCGCCGCGGAGGAGGCCAAGGCCGAGGCGGGACGCGCGATCCAGAAGGACGTGCTCGAGGCTCGCACCGACGTCGAGCGCAAGAAGGCCGACGCAGCGAAGGCGCGCACCGACTATCGTATCGCTCAGACCGAGCTTCTCAAGCTGCAGGGGCAGCTCGAGTAGCGGTTGAACTTTTTCGGTAACGCTGCCACCGCGACCTGGAACCTGTCAGGTGAACGCGGGCCGCATGGCGGCCACCTGGAGGATCCGATGGGCGACATGCTTCCCAAGAACGAGCACCCGATCGAGCGCGGCTTTCGCGTCGTTGCCGGCGTGGGCCTTCTCTCCCTGCTCGTCGTCGGCCCGGTGCCGGGCTGGGGTCTGGCGGGACTGATTGGCCTGGTGCCCATCGCCACCGGCGTGCTCGGCAGCTGCCCCATCTACACGGTGCTGGGCGTCTCCACGCTGCCGAAGGAGTGACCTCGGACGTGCCGGAGTCGGCGAGTCCGCTCGTCGATGGTCAGGCCTTCGACCACTTCGTCGCCGAGACCACGCCTGCGGTGTGGGGCCTCTTGCGGCGGTTGACCGCGACCGAGCAGGCCGCGGAAGAAGCGCTGCAGGAGACCTACCTGGCTGCCTGGCGCGGCCGGGACCAGGTCGAGGACCCGAGCCACGCGAAGAGCTGGCTGTACGGCGTGGCACGCCGTCAGGCGGCGAGGACCTGGCGTCGGCGTGCCGGAGAGCCCCGTACGACCGAGTCCCTCGACGAGCTCGGCCTCCGTGCCGGCTGGGGCTGCGACCCGGAGTGCGCCGCGTCGCGCTCGGAGGACCGCGTCCAGCTGCTCGAGGCGCTGGCGCGACTTCCCGACGCTGACCAGCAGGTCCTCGCTCGCTGCGACCTCGAGGGCATGGCGCCGAGTGAGCTGGCCGAAGAGCTCGGGCTCGCCGCAGGCACGGTGCGCGTGCGACTTCACCGGGCGCGACTTCGCCTCATGGGCGAGCTTCGCGAAGGAGGGGCCCATGGATGAGCGAACCATCGGAGGGCTGCGCTGCAGCCAGGTGCTCGAGGGACTCGACCGCTACATGGATGGCCTGCTCGGGCCGGCCGAGCTCACGGCGGTCACCGCCCACGTCCAGGGATGCAACAACTGCGCGGCCTTCGGCGAGGCCTACGGTCGCGTGGTCCACCAGCTTCGCGCCGCGGTTCCCGTCGAGCTCGGCGCGGGCGTGATGGCGCGCCTCGACGCGCGCCTCGCCAGGGAGCGAGAATGAGTCTCGGCACCCAGATCTTCCTGTTCATCGTCAGCCTCGTGCTGCTGTCGACGGTGACCCAGTTCCTGGCCCAGCGGGCCGCACGCAAGTCCGAGGGGCAACCCGCTCCCGCGCTGCCGGGCGAGCTCGGGGATGCGGTGAAGGGCGACGTCATCGTGTGGTTCCACGCGCCGGGTTGCGCGCCGTGCCGCGCGATGAAGCCCACCGTCGAGGCGCTCGGCGACAAGGCCCGCATCATCGACGTGAGCCAGGACATGCACACGGCCCAGGCCTTCGGGGTGATGGCGACGCCGACGACCGTCGTCATCCGCGCCGGTCAGATCGCCGCGGTGCGCGTCGGCGCGATGTCGCCCTCGGCTCTCGCTGCGCTGTAGGGCTACTTCGTCGTCGCCAGGTAGTACCCGAACATCAGCCCGAGCACGAGGTCCGGCGTGCCAGTGATGCCGACCATCCAGGGCATGTTGCCCACCGCGGACTGGCCGTACATCGCCATCGCGAAGGTCAGCTTGCCGTAGCAGGCGAGCGCGAGGATGCCGCGGTTCGGGGTGTTGGTCCACGCCATCCAGCCATAGGCGATGCCGAAGCCGAGCACGAAGGAGCTGATGATCCATCCGTGAAGAGCCGGCGCCACCGGCGTTCCCGGTGGATTCCACGCGGCGGGCCACAGCGGACTCATCGTCAGTGCGCCGACCAGGTTCAACGCAGTGGTGAAGAACAGCGATCCACGCAGCCAACCGGGCATCCGCGCCTCCGCGGCGAGCATACAGCAGGCCTCGGGGCCTAGCGGGCGCGCTCCTCCTCGAGCCGCCAATGGACGATGCGCCGGATCAGGTCGATGGGCAGGGGCTCGTCGTTGGGGAACTGCACCGAACCCTTGCCTGACTTGTAGGAGGCAAGCTCGTCGGCGAAGGCCGCGATGCCGGAGGCGCCCGGGTAGAAGCCGATGTGGTGGGCGTAGCCCGCATAGTGGACGAGGTTGCGCTCGAGCTTGAACGTCGGGATGCCGTAGCTGATGCGCTCGGTGGCCTCCGGCGCAATCGCACGGATCTCCCGGCGGATCTGCTCCAGGCGACCCCGCACGTGGCTGGGGAACGAGGCGAGGTACAGGTCGATGGTCTGGGTGCTCATGCGGTCCCTGTGGCAAGCAGGCGGTCGAGGGGGCGCAAGGAGTGTGTATCCCTGCTGACGACCGTCAATCGTTTCGATAGGCTGACAGCCTCCTCGTGTCCGTCACGGAGCGTCCATGCGCGTACTGCCCCTCCTCCTCGTCCTCGCCGCCTGCAAGAAGCAGGAGGAACTGCCCGTTGGTGACGGCCTGTTCGCGGAGGGATGTCCCGCGGAAGGGGCGTCGCTGGCCCGCCAGATCGGCGTGGACGCGAAGCTGCCCGGAGACGCTGCCGTCGGGACCCGCGGAGACTTCCTGCTCGCGAACGAGCAGGTGGCGGTGGTGATCACCGAGGCGGACAAGGGCAGCACCTACTGGTACTACGGAGGAATCATCGCCGATGCGCTGGCGATGAACGGATGCGCGCCCGCGGCCGAGGACAAGCTCGACGAGATGGCCCTGGTCATCGGCGATCTGAACTTCCTCAACATCAACGACAGCGTGCTCCGGGGCTTCCGGGCCGAGCAGGTCGAGGTCCTCGCGGACGGCAGCGACGGCGGGGCCGCCATCGTCCGCGCCACCGGCACCGACGACATGCACTGGTTGGTCGACAACGAGCTGCAGAAGGCGGCGGTGATGGACGGGGACACCCGCGTTGCCGGTCGTGGCTTCGGCGTCGACATCGTCGTCGACTACATCCTCGCGCCGGGCTCGAGCGTGGTCGAGATCGAGATGACCTTCGCGAACCCGGCCGACGCGCAGGCAGATGTCGAGCTGCTCTCCGCGTTTCTCGTGCAGTACGGCATCACCCTCGACCGCCACCGCTTCCCGACGAACGCGATCAACCTCGGTGGGCTGACCATCGAATCCGGCGTGCCGTGGGTCGTCGCCAGCGACGGGGCGGGCGCCTACGCCTACGCGCCCGAAGAGGGCAACCTCGGGTTCCTGTACTTCTCGGGTGTCAACGTCGCGGTGGACCTGGACACCGCCACCTTCGAGCCGATCGCGCTCGATCCGGGAGACGACACGCGGCGCACGAGCTTCCTCGCCATCGGTGCGACGGACGGGCCTTCGGCGACGCGTCACCTCGCCGCGGTGAACCCGGAGCCGGTGCGCGACCTGACCTATGCGCTGCACGAGGTGCGGGGCGTCGTCCGCGATGCCGCGGGCACCGCGGTTCCGGGGGCGCGGGTGCGACTCGAGGCCGATGCGGGCGACGGTCCTGGGGTGCTCGACGAGGCGTGGGCCGACGCGGAGGGGGCCTTCGTGATGACCGTTCCCGCATGGAACGAGCAGACCTGGGCCTACGGCCTGTCGGTCGTCGCCGACGGACGCGACTTCGTCGAGGCGGTGGCCATCGAGCCCACGGTTGGCACGGTCGACCTCGCGGTGGGGCCGAGCGGGCTGCTCGAGGTGTCGGTCACTGGCGACGACGGCCCGCTCCCCGCGCGCGTGCAGCTGCGGCGAGGCGACGGCCAGCGTGCGACCGTGTGGGTGAACGGGGAGGGGAGCCAGCCACTCGCGCCCGGCACCTGGGAGTACACGGTCACCCGCGGCTATGAGTACAGCGTGGCGACGGGCACGGTGGTCATCCCCGAGGACGGCGCGGGTACCGTCGAGGCCAGCCTTTCCCACGTCATCGACACCACCGGGTGGATGTCGATCGATACGCACGTGCACAGCGAGTACAGCCCCGACAGCCGGGTGCCGAGCAAGACGCAGCTGCTTCACGGCGCCGCCCACGGCGTGGACGTGGTCCTGCACACCGAGCACGAGCACATCGTCGACCAGCTCGCGAACGACGTGGAGGCGGGGCTCGGCGACCACGTGAACAACCTGCTCGGCCAGGAGGTCACCGCGACCATGCCCGAGCACATGACGATGTTCCCGGTGGCCTCGCCGGACGACACCGTGCGTGGCGGGTTCATCCCCTGGTACGCCAAGGACATCGGCGGGATCTACGCGCTGATGCACGAGCGCACCGACGGCGGCATCAACATCCTCAACCACCCGCACTACATGGACGCGATTCGCTGGGACTTCGTCGCCGGCGCCCCCCAGATGACCGATCCCACGGTGCTCGGCTGGGATGCGAGCGGCGAGGTGTGGTCCTGGGACTTCGAGGGCATCGAGGTCATGAACGGCCACGGCGTGATCTTCGACGGCGAAGGCGGCAACGCGCGGTTCGAGAAGTGGCAGAGCCTGCTCAATGCCGGTCACCGCATCGTGCCTGCCGGCTGCAGCGACGACCATGGCGGCGACCAGACGGGCTTCCCGCGGACCTACTTCGCGAGCAGCACCGACGTGCCCGCCGAGCTCGACGCGAGCGAGGTGGTGCAGTCCTACAAGGACGGCGCGATCATGGTGAGCTCCGGAGCCTTCGCGCGAGTCGACATCAACGGCGCGGGCCCGGGCGACGAGGTGGTCGGGAGCGGCGCCCTGTCGCTGAACGTGCATGTGGAGGCCATCCCGGAGATCGACGTCACGCACGCTCTGGTGTTCGTGAACTGCGACGAGGTCGCGCGCCTCGAGGTCAGCGATCCCGCGGCCATCGTGAAGCTCGACGAGGCGGTGACGGTGGACATCACCGCCGACAGCCAGGTCACGGTCGCGGCCTTCGGGACCGGGCGGTACCCGGACGGGTTGCCGAACTTCAACCCGACCGGCGTGCCGCGAGTGATGACCAGCGCCATCTTCGTCGACGCTGAGGGCGACGGGTGGACGGCCCCGGGCGGGCGGGTGTGTGCCTACGACGTGAGGTAGCCGCGGGGGGCGCGTCGTCGATCCGCTAAACGAGAGGATCGACGGGCGTGTGAGATCAGCGTTGGATTCCAGGTGAGGGGGCCCCGCATACGAGGGCGGCGAACCCAAGCCCTGGAGGCTTCGTGCTGCTTCTGTCCCTTGCCCTCTCTGCATCCGCGAACCCCTCGACCGGCGACTGCGCCGACTACAGCGGCCAGGCCTACGGCCTGTGCAACGCGTACTGCGAGGCCATGGACTGCGACGAGGACCCGAACGCGAACGCGCAGGCCTGTGACGCGGTCGCGAACAACTTCTTCGCCGCCACCGGCGAAGAGCCGCCGTGCGAGATCACCGAGTACGAGGTTCGCTTCGTGTACTCCGGTGACGACAGCGTCGCGGTGAGCCTCGATGGCGCCCCCTACGCCTTCGAGAACGGCGAGCAGTGGTGGTCCTACGCCAACGAGCGGGTCGAGACCCTCGAGACTGGCGACCACACCTTCGGCATCTACACCTGGGACGTGGGTCGCGTCGCGGTGGGCGTCGTCTACCAGCTGTACGTCGACGGCGTGCTCGTGCAGTCGAGCGACGACCTCGGCGGCAAGATCACTGGCGCCAATCCGGGCGCTGGCTGGGACCTCGCGTCCTACGACGACAGCACCTGGAGCACCCCGTCGCTGTGCACCTACCACCCGTGGAACAGCAGCAACCTGGGCGTGCTGCAGGGCACCGAGTGGGTGTGGACCGACAGCTGCTCCTACTACTCGTCCGCGAACAGCCAGACCTGGACGCGCGTGAACTTCACCCTCCCGTAGTTCTCCAGGGAGGGAGCCGTCCGTGCGTATCCACCCTCGGGTGGTGCCGGGAAGGCGGACGGTGCTTCGGCATTGCTCGAGGCTTTCGGGGGTCCCGTCGGGGTGCGACGGGGCCCCTTTCCCCTTGGGGGCTGAGCAGACGACGTGCCAGGAGCGGTCCCAGACCTCCGGGTTCGCGGGTGTTTCTGACGCGAGCGACCGCGTCGGTCGGCGTGGTGTTCGCTGGCGGAAAGCGGCGGTGAGCGGATCTGCATGGGTCTGACCCCACCCGGGGGTCTGACCCCACCCGGGGGTCAGACCCCCCTCGAGGGTCAGACCCCACAGGGGTGTCAGACCCCCGAAAACCGTCGGAAATCGACGAATACCGACGAAGAGACTGCGGCGTTCGACAGGTCCGATGCCCCGCGCGCGCGTTCCGCACGGTGCACGCGGTGGGCCCCACAGGCAGAATGGCGCGACCTGTTGACTTTTCGCCTTCCCGCGATGGAACGTGTGCCCGCACAGCAAGCGGGGTTCTGGCACGAGCCGACCGCGGTGCTCGGAGGATCCATGGAGATCGAGTTGGACTCCCGCCCGTCCTACGGGATGGCGGTGGTCACCATGAGCAAGGGCGAGAAGCTCATTGCCGAGAGCGGGGCGATGGTCGCGATGTCGACCGGCGTGCTCGTGGACACCACCTTCAACGGCGCCGGAAAGAGCGGCTTCGTGGGCTTCCTCAAGGCGGCGCTCGCTGGCCTCGCACGGAAGTTCCTCGCGGGTGAGTCGATGTTCGTCAACCACTTCAAGGCGCGCGAGGACGGGCAGCAGGTCATGCTCGCGCCTTCCCTCGTCGGCGACGTGGTCGAGGTCGACATGGCCGAGGGCAAGGCCATCACCGTCCAGGCCTCCAGCTACCTCGCGTCCACCCCGGACGTCGACGTCGAGCTCGTGTGGGGCGGCTTCTCCATGCTGTTCAACGGCGAGGGCGCGTTCTTCCTCAAGTGCCGAGGAAAGGCCGGAAAGCTGCTCATCAACGCCTACGGCGCCATCGAGAAGATGGAGCTCGACGGCAAGTACGTCGTCGACAGCGGGCACGTCGTCGCCTTCGAAGGGGACGTGAAGCACCGCGCCAAGCGCGTCGGCGGCTGGAAGTCCACCCTGCTCTCCGGCGAGGGCCTCGTGCTCGAGTTCGAGGGCAAGGGCACGCTCTGGCTGCAGACTCGAAACCTCGGGAGCTTCATCTCCTGGATCACCCCGCTTCTGCCGTAGGAGGGCCGATGAACATCGATATTCAGCACGGGCCCGCCTATGCGCTGGCCGTCGTCCACCTTCAGCCCGGCGAGACCGTCGTCGCCGAGGGTGGTGCCATGGTCTCCATGGACACCCACGTGAAGATGGAGACCACCACCAAGAAGAAGGAGGGCCAAGGCCTGCTCGGCGGCCTGATGAGCGGCCTAAAGCGCATGGTGGCCGGCGAGTCCTTCTTCCAGAACCACTTCACCGCCGAGGGTAGCGCGGGCGAGGTCACCTTCGCGCCCACGCACTGCGGCGACGTGGTCCAGTGCGACCTGGCAGGCAACACCATGGTGCTCCAGTCCACGGCGTACCTGTGCAGCGGCAAGGACGTCGAGATCGACGCGAAGTGGGGCGGCGCCAAGTCCTTCTTCGGCGGCGAGGGCTTGATCATGCTCAAGGCGAGCGGCACGGGCCCCCTGGTGTTCAACTCGTTCGGCGGCATCCGAGAGATCGACGTCGAGGGCGAGTACATCGTCGACACCGGCCACATCGTGGCCTTCGAGGACAGCCTGACCTTCAAGGTGACGCGCTTCGGGGGCGGCATCAAGGCCTTCATCTTCGGTGGAGAGGGCCTGGTGTGCCGCTTCTCCGGCACCGGCAAGCTGTGGATCCAGACCCGGAATCCCCAGGGCTTCGGTGAACTCATCGGCGGCAAGCTGCCGCCCCGCGCATAGGAGGAAGCGATGCAGCACGAGATTCGCAACAAGCCGGACTTCGCGTCCCTGCACGTCCTCCTCGACGAGGGCGAGGCCGTGGTCACCGAGGCGGGCGCGATGATGGGCATGGACCCCGCGCTCAAGATGGACACCAACATGCAGGGCGGCATCTTCGGCGCCGCCAAGCGCGCCCTGGGCGGCGAGAGCGTGTTCCTCAACACCTACACCGGCACCGGGGCGGGCCAGCGACTCGACGTCGCGCCTTCCCAGCCCGGCGACATGGAGCACATCCCGGTGAGCGGTGCCGTGGTCGTGCAGCGCGGGTCCTATCTCGCGAGCACGCCGGGTATCGAGGTCAGCGCGAAGTGGGGCGGTGCCAAGACCTTCTTCGGCGGCGAAGGGCTGATCATGCTCCGCTGTGAAGGCCAGGGCGACCTGTGGATCAGCTCCTACGGCGCCATCCACCAGGTCGACGTCCAGGGCGGCTACACGGTCGACACCAGCCACATCGTGGCCTTCGACGAGAGCCTCACCTTCCAGGTGCGCAAGTCGGGCGGCCTCAAGAGCCTGTTCTTCTCGTCCGAGGGCCTGGTGTGCCAGTTCTCGGGCACCGGCCGGCTGTGGATCCAGACCCGCAACGCGCCGGCGCTCGCGGGCTTCCTGCACCCGTTCCGACGCGTCCAGAACAAGAACTGATCGCGCGGGGCTCCGGCTCTGGAGCCCGCGCTCAGCGCACGCGTCGCGACACCCACAGGGCGTCGAACGCAACGGCGTCCAAGGTGTCGCGGGAGACCACGCCGCCGGGCTTGGCGTGCACGATGGCAGCGCCACCCGCGGACATGGCGGTGTGCCAGCCGCCGTACCCCTTCCCGTCGATTGTGGTCACGCGGCACCGTGGACAGCCTTCGTCGTACCCCTCGACCAGGAAGTACACGAGGTCGCCGGGCTGCAGCCGCGCGAGTGTGGCCGCGTCCAGGTCCGCGCGGAGCACCGGAGACAGACCGGGAACGGGCTCGCCGAGGTGGCGGTCGTGAATCATCGCGATTGGGTCCACCTCGTAGGCCACGCCCTTCTCACGAAACACGGTCCGATAGGGCTCGTACACGAGGTTGAGGCAGTTCATCGTGCGCGGCGGCTCACTCGCGAACGCATACGGGATGCCCAGGTAGCGCTCGGCCTCGGCGACCAGCGCGGGACCGTGCGGGTTCTCGGCGGGCGGCTCGGCGAAGGCGAGGGCGAGGGACAGGAGCAGCATGTGCCGCTTCGACTGCCGACACCGTCTCGGGTTCCCTCGCATCTTGCACAGACGGGCGACACATGTCGGTTAGCGTTCTCTGCGCAACAGGTGTTGATCTGTGCTGGGTGCTGGCCTAGGGCTCGAGGCCGGCAATCGCCCTCAGAGCGTCGCGGGTCGTGTCGTGGCGCGGCTGCCACCCGAGCTCATCACGGGCTCTTGTCGCGTCCACGTTGATGGCCACGCGGTTCGAGAGCCGCAGCCACTGTGGGTCCATGTCGCTGAGCCGCAGGAAGTACAGCAGCGCGAGCAGGCGATCGATGAGCCAGACCGGGAGCGTGATCGTCGGCTTGTCGAGGGCGTACCCCCACTCCCGCGGCGGCAAGGCGTCTCGCGGGGCGAGGTTGAACGCGCCCGTGCTCCGCAGCTCGAGGACCTTCACGAGAGCGTCGACCACATCGTCCTGGTGGAGCATCTGGCAGGCTGGACCCGTGCTCGACGCGATCCACAGCGGTCCGAACAGCGACGCTGCGGTGACCCGGTCCGATCGCGTCGCCAGGAAGGTCGTCGGGCGTAGTCGGCAGATGCGCAGCGCCGGAACCCGCCCCTGGACCTCGTCGAGCAAGCGTTCCACGGCGGTCTTGGTGCGCGAGTAGTAGAAGTCGTCGTTGCCGCGAAGCGGTGCGTCTTCGGTGAGCATGCGATCGGCGTTCTCGGCGTGGAATCCGTAGGCTGAGACGCTCGACAGGTGTACGAGGTGGTCGACCCCGGCGGCGACGGCGGCGTCGAAGACGTTCTGGCTGCCGTCGATGTTGATCGACTCCACCTCGCTGGCGTCGCGCGAGCCGACCTCGACGATGAACGCGAGGTGCACGACCGTCTCGCAGCCCTCGAGCTCCTTCGCGAGCGCCGGATCGCGAATGTCCCGTGTGACCGAGTGCAGGCGGGCATCGTCCCTGGGGAAGGGCACCCGGTCGATGCAGACGATGCGGTGCACCTCGTCTCGCGCCAACAGGGCGTCGACGACGGCGCGACCGAGGTGACCGGAGGCTCCGGTCACGGCAATGACGGACGGCAGGGCGCTCAACCGCTCCTCCTGGGAGACGGCCGAGTCTACCGCGTGGCGTCCGCGAGAACCTCCGCGATGGGCGCGGCAAACCGAGCGACCTTCTGCGGTACGACGGTCATCTCCGCGAATGGCGTCCACTCGGCGACGAGCAGGTCCCGGCGCACCTCGAGCGTCAGCACCTGGGCCGGGTAGCGGGTGGACCAGCGTGCGCCCATGGTGCTCGGGTGTAGCCAGTAGGCGCCGTTCTCCTCGACCTGGGCGACGTCGGCGAGGGCGTTGACGAGCGACTCGATCATGCCGTGCGGAGCGAGGCTCTGGCCGTCCGCATCGTGGTGGATGAGGTCGACCTCGGCGCGTACCGGCCAGCGGTCGGCGCGCTCGGGGGCCAGTGCCCAGTGCAGCTTGTCGACGATGTCGTCGTCGACCCGGTCGATGCCCATCGTCACCGGACCGTAGGTGTGCGGGATGAACGCGAGCCCGCCTGCGCCGCACACGGCCTCGTAGGCCGCTTCGACCTGGGCGGTGTAGTCGGCGTGCATGGCCCGCAGCAGAGCCTGGTCGTGGGGGTCGTGGATGTAGGGCTGCAGGCCAGGGGTCACGCCGCCCCGGGTCAGATCTCCGCCTGCGTCGGGCACGCGGTTGGTGTCGATGAAGGTGCGCGGCACCAGGCATCGGATCAACTGGACGACGAGGGTCGGGTTGCTTGCGACGAGGGCCTCGGCGACGGCCACGCCCAGCTGCCACGCGCCGACGTCGGTGTTCACGCAGAAAAAGTGGTGCAGATCGCGGGGCAGCGAGCCGTTCAGCGCGCTCGCCACCGCCTCGTAGTGAGCCATGCGGTCGGCGCCGTGCGGCACCTCGACGAGCAGGGTGGGGGGCGCATCGAGCGCCGCCTCGGGCCCTCGGAGGATCTGGATGTGTGCGGTGGGCAGCATGGACTCGTGCCTATCCGTCCCAGCAGCGTGCCGCCGCGTCCCATTCGTGCACCGCCTGCTCCACCTTGTCTCGCGGTGGAGGGCGGCTAGCTTGGTTCCATCCCGGGGCGCCCTCCCCGTGAGGAGTGCCTCATGGCCGAGTCCCGCAAGATCCCAGGCATCGACGATGCCCAGCCGGTGCCGCTGACCCGCATCGTCGCCCTCGCCAGGCCCGAGCTCGGCATCCTCGTGCTCGCGACGGTGTCGCTGGCGATCAGTGCCGGCGCGGGCCTCGTGTTTCCCCAGGCCGTGGGCGACATGGTGAATACCGTCGTCGACCGGGGAGGGGACCGCTCGCTCGATCAGGTCGCGCTGTTCCTGATCGTGCTCTTTGCGATCCAGGCCGTGTTCTCGATGATGCGCGCATGGCTGTTCACCGTCGCGGGCGAGCGCGTGGTCGCCCGGCTGCGCACGCGCCTGTTCGAAGCCATCATCAGCCAGGACGTCGGCTTCTTCGACACGACCCGCATCGGTGAGCTCACGAACCGCCTCGCCGCCGACACCACCGTGCTCCAGAACACGGTGACCGTGAACGTGTCGATGGCCCTGCGCTTTGGCATCACCGCGGTTGGCGCGGTGCTCATCCTCGCCTGGACTTCGCCCAAGCTCGCCGCGGTCGCCATGTCCGTGGTGCCCGTCGTCGCCATCGGTTCGTCCGTGTTCGGTCGCCGCCTGCGCAAGCTCGCCAAGCGGGTGCAGGACGCGCTCGCCGAGTCCTCGACCGTCGCGGAAGAGACGATCGCCGGCGTGCGCACCGTGCGCTCCTTCGCCCGCGAGCCCCAGGAAGTCGCCCGATACGAGGCGGCGGTGGACGAGTCCTACCGGGTCGCGGCCGAGCGGGCGCTCGCGGTAGGCCTGTTCCACGGCGCCCTCGGCTTCGCTGGCTACGCCGCGATCGCGCTGGTGGTCTGGTACGGCGGCCACATGGTCCTCGACGGCACGCTCCAGGAAGGCGATCTCGTCGAGTTCCTGCTGTACACGTTCATGGTCGCCATGTCGCTCGGTGCGCTCGCGGGTCTGTACGCGGACCTGATGAAGGCCCAGGGGGCCAGCCAGCGCGTGTTCCAGCTCATCGATCACGACGCCTCCATCGAGTCCTCCGTGGGTGAGGTCCTCGACGAGGTGCGCGGACACGTGCGCTTCTCGGGGGTCAGCTTCTCCTACCCCGCGCGTCCGGACGTGAAGGTGCTCGATGGCGTGGAGCTCGACATCCAGCCGGGTGAGGTGGTGGCGCTCGTCGGGCCCTCCGGCTCGGGCAAGTCGACCATCGCCGCGCTGCTGTCGCGCTTCTACGACCCGGACGAGGGTCAGGTCGTCGTCGACGGCCACCCGCTGACCTCCCTGCAGCCGCGCGGGCTGCGCGAGCACGTGGGCCTCGTGGCGCAGGAGCCCATCCTGTTCGCCACGTCGATTGCCGAGAACATCCGCTACGGTCGCCCGTCCGCCAGCCTCGAGGACGTCGAAGCGGCCGCGCGTGCCGCGAACGCGCACGACTTCGTGAGTGCCTTCCCCGAGGGCTACCAGACGCTGGTCGGCGAGCGTGGCGTGCGTCTGTCTGGCGGTCAGAAGCAGCGCATCGCGATTGCCCGCGCCCTGCTCAAGGACCCGGGCATCCTCGTGCTCGACGAGGCCACCTCCGCACTCGATGCCGAGAGCGAGCACCTCGTCCAAGAAGCGCTCGACCGGCTGATGGAGGGCCGCACCACCCTCGTCATCGCGCACCGGCTGTCGACTGTGCGCGATGCGGACCGCGTGGTGGTGCTCGATGGCGGTCGGGTCGCCGAGATCGGCAGCCATGACGAGCTCGTCATCGCCGACGGCCTGTACAAGCGACTGGTCGAGCGGCAGTTCGCGTAGCGCGAGCAGCGGCTCTCTTCCGGCGGAACCGCTCGTTCAGCGCCTTGAGGATTCGTGACGTCTGTGTGGGCTGCGGTGGCGGGCGCATGCGTCACAGAAAAGCTTTGTTTTTCGGTGGTCTGCTCCATTTCGGCGCGCTACTCGCGCCGCCATCACCTCTTGGAGCGCTCTATGCACCGACTCGTTGCTCTTTTCGGCACGATGTTCGCTTTCGGCTCGACTGCCGTTGCGTCCCCGTGCCCCGGCACCAACCTCATCGAAGACCCGGCGGACTTCCAGTGGACCTGGGTGGCCGACGCCAGCCAGCCGAACGGCGGCTACTACACCGGCGTGATGGAGATGAGCGAGGAGACCTTCACCTTCGCGAACGGTGAGACGCTCACCACGCGTGCGTACGGTCAGCAGGGCCAGGCCCCGACGATTCCGGCGCCGACCATGCGGGTCACCCCGGGTAACAAGTACGTGCTGTCGTTCCACAACAACCTGCCGTACGAGTCCCCGGACCCGGCCCACAACGTGTTCAAGGATGCGAACATCAGCAACCTGCACACGCACGGCCTGCACATCTCCGGCGAGAGCCCGGGCGATGACGTGACTCGCTCGTTCGAGGGCGGCTACGGCGGCGACTTCGTCTACGACATCCCGGCCGACCACATGGGCGGCACCTACTGGTACCACGCCCACCACCACGGCTCGACCTACCTCCAGGTGGCCGGTGGCGCCTTCGGCATGCTGCTCGTCGACGACAGCAACGATGGCATCCCCGCGTCCGTGGCCTCGATGGAAGAGCGTCAGCTCGCCGTCGCGTACCTCGACCCGGGCGCGGCTGGCACCGGTGGCGACACCCTGATGACCGGCACGGTGAGCGCGGGCTGGACCGTCAACGGCGCCATCGACGGCAACATGTGCGTGGCCAACAACGAGTGGCAGCACTGGCGCATTCTCCTCGCCGACCGCGACGCGACCCAGAAGACGCTGACCCTCGGCGCCGGCTGTGAGGCCAAGCTCCTCGCCCGTGACGGCGTGTGGCGCACCGTGGCTCCGAAGGACCTGACCACCAACGGCATCACGATGTCCGGCGCTTCCCGCGCCGACTTCGCCGTGCGGTGTACCCAGGACACCACGGTCATGATCAACAACAGCCCCGTCGCGAACATCTACGTCGATGGCTCCACGGGCAGCACCGCCACCCCGTACGACGGCGGCACCAACACCTGGTCGGCCACGCGTCCGGACTACCTCCGCGACCTGCGGGGCGAGACCGGCGTGAACACCGAGTCCGTGAAGATGGGCGCCCGCACCGTGAACGGCACCGCCTTCGACGCGAACGTGCCGACCTTCACCCTGCCCGCCGACTCCGTGCAGGAGTGGGGCATCACCGGCGCCGCGCGTCACCCCTTCCACCTCCACGTCTACCACGTCCAGTCGATGAACTGCGGCGGTGACTTCGAGGACGGCGAGTACTACGACGTCGTCGACGCGAACTGCAGCGTGCGCTTCGACATGAACACCCAGACGTCCACGCCGTACAACGGCCGGACCATCATGCATTGCCACATCCTCCAGCACGAGGACCAGGGCGCCATGGGCTGGATGGACGTCGTCGGTGGTGCGCCGGCGCCGACCTTCCCGTCGGGCGCGGGCTTCAGCGAGTACTACAGCACGGTGGCTCCGCCCTCCAACCCGCCTGCGGCTCCGACGGCGGCCTCGGCCACCGCGACCTCGTCGACCACCATCGACGTGGCCTGGACCGACAACAGCAGCGACGAGGACTGGTTCGACATCGAGCGCAGCCTCGACGGCAGCAGCTGGTCCTACGTGGGCCAGGTCGGCGCCAACGTCACCAGCTACGGCGACAGCGGCCTGAGCAGCAACACGACCTGCTACTACCGCGTGCTCGCCGCGAACGGCGCCGGTGACTCCGCGTGGAGCAACACCGCCAGCGCGACGACCCTCGACGTGGTCGCCGGTAGCGCGGTGCAGGTCCGCTCGATCACCACCGGCACCTGGAGCGCTGGGCGTGGCAACAACGGCGGCACCGCGACCATCGTGGTCGAGGACGACCAGGGCAACCTGATCAGCGGCGCTGTGGTCACGGGCGAGTTCACCGGGACCTTCAACGAGGTCATCAACGGCAGCGACCCGACGAACGCCAGCGGCAGCACCACGGTGCAGACCACCGGCAGCCAGAAGGGCGGCCTGAACGTGAACTTCTGCGTCACCGGCATCAGCCACCCGACGCTGACCGACTTCTCCGCCAACATGGGCGAGGTCTGCGCCTCCCCCCTGTAGTCGGAAGGGTTATGCACGGCCGGCGCGGGAATCCCCGTTGCCGGCCGTTTTTCTTCGTATGGTTCCCGATGTATCGCACTCTCTTCCTGCTGGTCCTCGTCGCGTGCGGCTCCTCTGAGCCCGCGAAGCCCGAGGTCTCCGCGAGCGCCGAGCCCGCGATCAGCCACTGGACCTGCCCCATGCACCCCGAGGTGCACGAGGCCGGGCAGACGCCGTGCCCGAAGTGCAAGATGGACCTCGTGCCCGTGAAGGCCGAGGCGAAGGGCCCTGCCGACGAGGTCGTGCACTGGACCTGCCCGATGCATCCCTCGGTCAAGGAAGCGGGCCAGACCCCGTGTCCGATCTGCCGCATGGACCTCACCCCGGTGACCCGGGGCGAGCTCGAGGGCGGCTCGGTCGTCGTCGACGCCCTGCGTCGTCAGCGCTTCGGCGTGAAGACCGTGCCCGCCGAGATCCGGTCGCTCACCCGCGAGCTGCGCCTTCCCGGTGCCGTGAAGTGGGACGAGGACAAGATCTACGACCTCAGCATCCGCGCCGAGGTGTGGGTCGAGGACCTGTACGAGGTCGAGTCCGGGCAGTGGGTGAGCGAGGACCAGCCCCTGGCCAAGCTCTACAGCCCCGAGCTCTACGGCGCGGCCCGCGAGTGGCTCGCGACCAAGGGCACCGAGCGCGAGCCCACCAAGCTCGAGCGGCTCAAGCTGATTGGCTTGTCCGACAAGCAGATCGCCCGCATCGGCTACCGAAAGGAGGCGAGCTACAGCATCGACCTCCCCGCGCCCATGGACGGTGTGCTCATCGACTTCGAGGCCATCGAGGGCGACCACCTGCAGCGCGGCGCGACCTTCGGGCGCATCGCGAAGCTCGATACCGTGTGGGTCGAGGCCGAGGTCTACGAGGACGAGGTCGCGCTGATCCCCGAGGGCACGCCGATCGTCGTGCACGCGCCCTCCGGCGAGCCCATCCACGCGTCGGTTTCGCGCGTCGAGCCGTGGGTCGACCCGAAGACCCGCCGCGCCACCGTGCGCGCGACGGTCGACAACCCCGACAAGCGCCTGCTGCCGGACATGTACGTGGACGTGGTCGCGAAGGTCGACCTCGGCGAGAAGCTCGCCGTACCCACCGAGGCCATCGTCGTCACCGGCGAGCGCCGCGTGGTGTTCGTGGACGCGGGTGAGGACCGGCTCGTGCCGCGCGACATCGTGGTCGGTCGCCGGGCAGGGGATTGGACCGAGGTCGTCTCGGGGCTTGCGCCTGGCGACGCGGTGGTGCACTCCGGGGCGTTCCTGGTGGCCGCCGAGAGCCGCCTGCGCGCGGCCGAGACCTACTGGGGCGCGGCACCGAGCGAAGAACCCGCGGCCCCGCCGCACAGCATGAAGGCGATGGACCCAGGCGCGCCGATGGCGCACGAGGGCATGCCGATGCCCGCCAAGTCCGAGGCCAGCGCGCATGGCCACTGAGGACCCGGGCGTCGTCGCTCGCGTCATCATCGCCAGCGCCCGAAACCCGCTACTGACCCTGCTCCTCGTGATCGTGCTCGCGGTCGCCGGGGTGTGGTCGGTGCAGCGTACGCCGCTCGACGCCATCCCCGACCTCTCCGACGCGCAGGTCGTCGTGCTCACCGAGTGGCCCGGTCAGAGCCCGGACCGGGTCGAAGACCAGGTCACGTACCCGCTGTCGACCGCGCTGCTCGGCACCCCCGGCGTGACCTTCGTGCGCGGGCAGTCCTTCTTCGGGCTGTCGTTCGTGTACGTGATCTTCGCGGACGGCACGGACCTGTACTGGGCGCGCAGCCGCGTGCTCGAAGAACTCGCCACGGTCCAGCACAAGCTGCCGCCCGACGCGCGGCCCGCTCTCGGCCCCGACGCGACCGGCGTCGGCTGGGTGTTCCAGTACGCGCTGGTCGATGACAGCGGGCAGCACGACCTCTCCGAGCTTCGCGCCCTGCAGGACTGGAACCTCCGCTACGCGCTCGAGAGCGTGCCCGGCGTCGCCGAGGTCGCCTCGGTCGGCGGCATGGTCAAGCAGTTCCAGGTCCAGGTGGACCCCAACGAGCTTGCCGCGCTGAACCTTCCGCTTCGCCAGGTGATCACCGCGATTCGCGAGTCGAACGCCGACAGCGGGGGGCGCCTGCTCGAGATCGCCGGCCACGAGCACATGGTCCGCGGACGTGGACTGCTCACTGGCGTCGAGGACCTGCGCAGCGTGCCGGTCGGGACCTCCGCCGAGGGCGTGCCCATCCTGCTCGGAGACGTGGCCGAGGTCGGCGTCGGCCCGGACCTGCGCCGCGGCATCGCCGATCTCGACGGTCAGGGCGAGGTCGTCGGCGGCATCGTCGTCATGCGCTACGGCGAGAACGCCCTCCGCGTCATCGAAGCCGTGAAGCGTCGCCTGGCCGAGGTCGAGGCCGGGCTGCCCCCGGGTGTGCGCGTCGAGGTCGTCTACGACCGCAGCGAGCTCATCGAGGCGAGCATCGACACGCTCACGTGGACGCTCGCCGAAGAAGTGATCGTCGTCAGCCTGGTCATCGGCCTGTTCCTGCTGCACTTCCGCAGCGCGCTGGTCGTCATCCTCACCCTGCCCGTGGCGGTGCTCGTCGCCTTCGTACCCATGGTGGCGCAGGGGCTCACCGCGAACGTCATGTCGCTCGGCGGCATCGCCGTCGCGATCGGCGCGATGGTGGACGCGAGCATCATCATCGTCGAGAACGTGCATCGAAGACTCGGGGAGTGGGAGGAGTCCGGGCGGCCCGAGCCGCGCCAGGACGTGATGCTGCGGGCGATGACCGAGGTCGGCCCCTCCATCTTCTTCAGCCTGCTCGTGATCACGGTGAGCTTCCTGCCCGTGTTCGCGCTCGAGGCGACCGAGGGCCGGCTGTTCAAGCCGCTCGCGTTCACGAAGACCTACGCGATGGGCTTCGGGGCGCTGCTCGCGGTGACCCTGTCGCCGGCGCTGGTCATGCTCCTGCTCCGCGGCAAGGTGCTGCCCGAGTCGCAGCACCCGGTGAGCCGCGCGGTCATCGGCGCCTACACGCCGGTGGTCCGCTGGGTCGTCGACCGGCACCAGGCCGTCATCGCGGCGGCGGCGGGCCTGTTCCTGATCACGGTGCCGGTGTTCTTCACCCTCGAGAGCGAGTTCATGCCGCCGCTCAACGAGGGCAGCCTCCTGTACATGCCGTCGTCGCCGCCGGGCATGAGCATCACCGAGGCCGGAAACGTGCTCCAGGCCACGGACCGGCAGATCGCCGAGATCCCCGAGGTCGCGCGCGTGTTCGGCAAGATCGGCCGCGCCGAGACCGCGACGGACCCGGCACCGCTGTCGATGGCCGAGACGACCATCCTCCTCAAGCCCAAGGACCAGTGGCGCCCGGGCATGACGTGGGAGCAGCTTGTTCGCGAGCTCGACGAGACCGTGCAGGTCCCGGGCATGCCGAACCTGTGGTGGATGCCGATCCAGACCCGCATCGAGATGCTCGCTACCGGCGTGCGCAGCCCGCTCGCGGTGCAGGTCCACGGGGACGACCTCGCGTCGATCGAGAAGACGGCGGTGGCCATCGAGCGCGTGCTCGCCGACCTCCCCGGGACGCGCAGCGCCTTTGCCGAGCGGAGCACGGGCGGGTTCTTCGTCGACGTCGATCTGGACCGCAAGCAGGCGGCGCGCTTCGGCGTGCGCGCCCGTGACGTCAACGAGGTGGTGCAGAGCGCCATCGGCGGCATGAACGTCACCGAGCTCATCGACGGCCGAGAGCGCTATCCGGTGAGCGTGCGCTACGGCCGCGAGCTTCGTGACGATCCGGACGAGCTCGAGCGCGCGCTGGTCCACGGCAGCCACGGCACCATCGTGCCGCTCGCACAGGTCGCGGACGTGGTGCATCGCACTGGCCCGCCGATGGTGCGGAGCGAGAGCGGACGCCTCGTCGGCTTCGTCTTCGTCGACCCGGGTGACCGCGCGCTGGCGGACTACGTGGCCGAGGCGAAGGCCGCGGTCGGCGCTCAGGTGGCCCTTCCGCCGGGCATGCGCCTGTCGTGGACCGGCCAGTACAAGCACTTCGAGCGGGCTCGCGCGCGCATGCTGTGGGTCGCACCGCTGACCCTGCTGCTCGTGTTCGTGCTGCTCTTCGCGAACACCCGCTCGGTGCCGGAGACGCTGATCGTGCTGCTCGCGCTGCCGTTCTCGCTCATCGGCGCCGTGTGGCTGTTGTGGGCCCTCGGCTACCACCTCTCGGTGGCGGTGTGGGTCGGGCTCATCGCCCTGGCCGGGCTCGACGCGGAGACCGGCGTGGTGATGCTGCTCTACCTGCGCATGGCGCACGCGCGCTGGGAACGCGAGGGACGCCTCGGGACCCGCGCCGACCTGCGCGAGGCCATTGTCGAGGGCGCTGCCCACCGCATTCGCCCGAAGCTGATGACCGTGCTCACGCTGATCATCGGGCTCACGCCGCTTCTGTGGTCCGACGGTGCTGGCGCCGACGTGATGAAGCGCGTCGCTGCCCCGATGGTCGGCGGCGTGACCACGAGCTTCCTGCTGGAGCTCACCGTGTACCCGGCGATCTTCGCGTGGTGGCGGGGCCGGGGCCTGCGCGCCTAGGCGACGCTCTTCGTCTGCTCGCGCTCGAACTCGTCGAAGGCGATGCGCTCGAGGACGGTGGCGATCGGGTGACCACTCTGGGCGAGGGAGCGGCAGGCGAGGTCGTCGATGAGGATGACCCGGCACGGCGTGCTGGCGATCACGTGCTCGCGCGCGGGCTCGTCGCTGAACAGGTAGCGCGCGCCCACCACGTCACCAGGGCCGAGCTCGTCGACGAGGAAGCCGTGGCGGTGGACCTCGAGTGCGCCGGTGACGAGCACCAGGGCGTAGGCGTCGTCCTGGCCCTCGAGGAGCAGGGGCGCGCCGGCCTCGACTCCGAGGAACTGAAGCCACGGGCGGGCTTCGGCAATCTGAGCGTCGCTGAGGTTCGCGAGCATCGCGTGGGCCATGGGTCTCTCCTGCCCACCGTTTTACAGCGTCCTCACCGGGAGAAGTGTCGCCATGCAGACGCTTCGCTGCTTTTTTCGCAGATCGGTCCTACGGATGGCTGCCGGAGACGCGCTCGTCGCGGAGCAGGGCGTATTTCAGTGCGTCTTTCAGGCGCTGATCGCCCCAGATCTCCACGCGCCACGCGTCGCCGCCGCGAAATCCGAAGCCGCCCTCTGCACACTCCAGGGTGATGCCCTCCACTCCAAGTGACGCCTGCCACGACAGTGTGGGCCCAGCGGCCTCGGCAAGGTCCATCGCGAGCTCCTGGAGGTACACGGCGGCGGGCTCGGGGTCGGTGGGAAGGCCGACGAAGTGGACGTCCATGCTCAGCCCGCGATCAGGTGCCCGTAGAGCACCATGCAGATGAAGCCGGTCGCGATGACGCCGGTGATGTCGGCGGCGAGCCCCGCGAACACCGCGTGGCGGATGCGCGTGACGCCGACGCTGCCGAAGTACACGGCGAGCACGTAGAAGGTGGTCTCGGTCGAGCCGTTGAGGACGCTGACGACGTAGCCGGCGTAGGAGTCGGGGCCGCTGGACTGCAGGACCTCGGCCATCACGCCGCTTGCGCCGGAGCCGGAGAGGGGACGGACGAGCGCCATCGGCACCGCTTCTGGCGGAATGCCCAGGGCCATCGTGATCGGACCCACGTTGCGCAGCACCGCGTCCATCGCACCCGATGCCTTGAACATGCCGACGGCGACGAGGATGGCGACGAGGAAGGGGATGATCTTCACGGCGATCTCGAAGCCCTCCTTCGCGCCGGCGACGAAGGTCTCGTACACCTTCACGCCCGTGAAGTAGCCGAACGAGAGCAGCGAGAGGATGAGCACGGGGATGACCCAGTCGCCGACGGTGTCGGCGAAGGCACGCCACTCGGCGGCCCGGGCGGCATCGCTCATGAACGCGGCGCCGATGGGCGGCACGACGAGCAGCGCGGAGGCGACGAGCAGGAAGCTGCCGAGGACGTAGACGCCCCAGGTCGCTTCGCCGCTGTCGAGTCCTGCCGCGGCCTCGTCGACGGCCTTGCCGAGGTCGCGCTCCTTGAGCTCGGCAACCTCGCCGACCTCGACCTCGGACGGGTCCGGCGGCGCGAACATCGGCAGGCGCTGCAGGGTCTTGGCGGCGGTGATGCCGACGAGGGTCGAGCACAGCGTGGCGAAGAGCGTGGGAGCCACGATGCCCCACGGATCGGCGCTTCCGGCCTGCTCGCGGAAGGAGACGACGCCCGAGGGGAGCAGGGCCACGCCGGAGGTGTTGATGGCGAGGAACAGCACCATGGCGTTGGTCGCCACGCCCGGGGTCTGGTTGAGCTTGTTCAGCTCGTGCATCGCCTTGATGCCCAGCGGGGTCGCGGCGTTGCCGAGTCCGAGCATGTTCGCGCTGATGTTGAGCACCATCGCGGGCAGGGCGGGGTGGTCGGAGGGAATCTCCGGGAACAGCCGCGACATGACCGGGCGAATCGCGCGGGCGAGCAGCTTGAGCAGCCCGCCTTCCTCACCGACCTTCATCAGGCCCAGGAACAGGGCCATGTACCCGACGAGACCGAGCGAGATGTCGACGCTGGCCTTGGCCGAGGAGAGCGCGGCGCTGCCCATCGCTTCCATGCTGCCGGTGGCGGCGGCGAACAGGAACGAGATCAGCACGATGAAGAAGAAGACGTGGTTCACGAGGAGGCTCCGGGGGCGCGGTGTCGTCTGGTCCCCGTGCAGACGTCGTGCCGTGCCGTTCGCTTCGGTCGGCCCCCCAGCCAACCTGTCGGAGGATGCCACATTGCGCGCCTCCTCCGCGCCTCTGGGTTAGCCGACGCGGGACGATTCTTCCAGTGAGGCCCCATGCGCCCTGTGACGCTCACCATGCTCTTCCTCCTCGCCGCCTGCGGTCCCGCGACCGAGAAGCACGCCGAGGCTGCCCCCGCCGACCCGGTCGGCGCGCCCGACGCGCCCGTTGCACAGTGGAAGGGCGGCCAGCTCACCCAGGCCGAGCTCGACGCCGAGGTGCACAACCAGCTGGTCAAGCTCGAGACCGAGTACCTGATGGGTACCTACGAGGCGAAGTCCCGCGCCCTCGACGCCCTCGCGGTCGAGAAGATGCTCGAGGCCGAGGCCAAGTCGCGCGACACGGACATCGACGGCCTGCTGAAGATCGAGGTCGAGGACAAGATCAGCGCGCCGACCGAGGCCGAGATGCGCGAGCTGTACCCGGCCATGGCGCGTCGCATGGGCGAGGTGCCCTTCGACACCGCGAAGCCGTACCTCGAGCAGGAGCTGATCTACCGAAAGTCGGTGGAGCGCTACGGAGCGTATATCGGCGAGCTCAAGGCGAAGACCGGCTTCGAGTCGTTCATCGACTACCCCGAGCTGCCCCGCATGAAGGTCGAGCTCGCGGACCACGACCCGATCCGCGGCAACGCCGAGGCGCCGGTGACCATCGTGCAGTTCGCCGAGTACGCGTGCCACTACTGCGGCGTGGTCGAGCCCACGCTCGACGCGCTGCTCGACAAGTACGGCGACAAGGTGCGCATCGTGTTCAAGGACTACCCGCTCCGCGAGACGGGACCGAGCATCGGCGCGGCCGTCGCGGCGCACTGCGCCGGCGAGCAGGGCAAGTACTGGGAGCTCAACGACAAGATGCTCCACAACCAGCGCGCCCTCGGCGATGCCCAGTACAAGGCGTGGGGCGCGGAGATCGGCCTCGACGGCGACAAGTTCTCGGCCTGCCTCGCGAGCGGCAAGTACGAGCCCCTGGTCAAGGCGGACTCCGAGCAGGGCCAGAAGCTCGGCGTGAACTCGACGCCGACCTTCTTCATCAACGGTCTGCTCGTCAGCGGCGCCCAGCCGATCGAAGAGTTCTCGAAGGTCATCGACCGCGAGCTCAAGAACTGACGCGAGGCAGCGGGTCGCCGCGGCGGCCCGTCAGTGCGCGCGCTTGAACCGGCGCTTCTTCACCGCGAACGCGACACCCTGACCGTTGAGGTCGATGTCGATGTCGAGCAGGTGGAGGAAGGCCGAGCTGCCGAGCCCGTGACGGTCGAGCTCGGCGGCGAACAGCGCCCCTACTCGCTCGCCGCAGAAGGCCTCGAGTGCGTCGCCCTCCCGCCCCGAGGTGTCGGCCTCCTCGACGAGCGTGGCGTAGTCGTCGAGCTGGCGGTGCAGCTCGCCCGCGATGGCCTCGAGGTCACGGACCTCGCCGAAGTGCGTGAGCCAGGCCCGCTCGGCCCCACTCGCCAGGATGCGGTCCACCGAGGCGTGCGCGGCCTCGGCGTCGAAGTCGGTGGGCGTGGTCGACGGAAACACGAAGCGGCCCCGGGTCTGCAGGCCGGGGTACGCGATTCCGAAGCTATCTCCGGTGAAGATGCCGTCTCCAGCTCGGACGCAGAAGTGGTGATTCGCGTGGCCGCGAGTGTGCAGGAAGCGGAGCTCGCCCTGTCCGAAGGGCACGGTGGCGTCGTCGTCGAGGGCGTCCACACGGGTCTCGGCCACCGGGCGGATGGCGCCATAAAGCTCGGCAAACCGACGTTCCCCATACACCGCAGTCGCACCCGCGACGATCCTGGACGGGTCGATGGCGTGCGGCGCCGCCCGCGGATGCAGCAACAGCCGGGCCTCGGGGCACGCGTCCATGAGAAGGCCGGCGCCACCCGCATGATCGAGGTGGATGTGCGTGCAGATGACGTAGCGCACCTGCTCCGGCGCAAGGTGCGCATCCTCGAGCGCGCGCAACAGGCGCGGTACCGCGTGATTCGTATTCGTCTCGACGAACGCGGCCTCATCGTGATCGACGAGGAGGTATGCCGCAGCCACGCCTTCCTCCTCGGTATAGTTGCAATCCAGGGTTCGCACGTCCATCGAGGTCTCCGGTCCGAGGTGGCGTCGCGGCGGCATTCTAATCACCAGCGACACGCGGTTCGCCCCCACATGCACCGGGGCTGAAGCGGCGTGATGCGACTCCGCACGGGTGTGTGGAAACGGTGCAACGAAAAGTTCGCAAAGCACGCACACATCGGCATTGTGTCGATCTGAAGTGGCTTTGGGATCGGTGAGGCGGCGCTCACTCCCTGTTTCCGCTCGTTTGTTGCAACACAAAGTGTCATGCTTTGTCCCGGAGGACGGGGATAAGCGTCGCTTTCCCGTGAGTCTGCGCCCACCTGTGAGGAGGCACCCTTGTATCGACACTTCACGCTCCTGCTCGTCGCGGGCATGTTGCCCGCGTGCAAGCTGGCGACCGAGCCGCGGCTCGTGTCCATCGACCCTGATTACGCATACACCGACGGCTGTACCGACGTGACCATCAGCGGCGCCCGCCTGGGCACCGAGGCCACGGCGAGCATCGGCGGCAACCCCATCGAGGGTTGGGCCGCGGCTGAGGAAGACCCGACCCGTGGCGAGCACGCCCAGGACGTCGGCTTCAAGTACTACGGCGTCAGCCCGGCCAACTACGAGGCCGGCGGCACGTTCGTCGATGTCGACCTGACCATCGACGACGTCACCCTGACGCTCGACCGCGGTTTCTACTACCTGGCTTGCCCGGGCGACTTCATGGTCGAGGCCATCGGCGTGGGCGAGACCAACGTCGTGGGCGACGCCATCGGCGTCTTCGGCTGTGGCATCGACGAGGCGGAGGTCACCGGTGGCCTCTACTCCGTCACCGACTTCACCCAGGTCGCCTCGTTCGACATCGTCAGTGACTGCCGTGGGGCCATCACCCACTTCGAGGTCCCGGACGTCGCCGACGGCACCTACCTCGTCTACATGACGCACTCGAACGGCGGTAGCGGCGGCATGCTGTGCGATCCGTCGGATACCGGTCTCGACACCGCGACCGTGTGTGCGCCGACCTACATCACTATCGACAGCAGTGGAGGTGCGCGATGAACCGCATGAACTCCCTTCTCGCCGTTGCGCTGTTCGCGAACCTCCCGGCGATCGCCGAGGCCGCCGAGTTCGGCGACATCCGCGGTGTCCTCGAGGACACGGACGGCATGCCCGTTCCGAACGCGGAGATCACCCTCAAGGGCCCGAACGTTCCGATGCCTCGCACCGAGAACACGGCCGAAGACGGTTCCTTCAGCTTCCGCAACCTGCCCCCCGGCACCTACGACGTCGAGGTCGTGTTCCAGGGCAAGGTGGTCACCAAGGGCCAGGTGGACGTCGCGCTCAATGCGGTGACCCGCGCGAACCTGACCGCGAACCTCAACGCCAGCGACGCGACCATCGACGTGTTCGGTGTGCGTCCCGCGATGGACACCACGTCGTCGGCCCTGTCGACCTCGCTGTCCGCCGAGACCATCCAGAACATGCCGGTCGGTCGTACCTTCACCGACGTCGTCAACACCCTCCCGGGTGTCTACGGCCGCGTCGACACGCAGAACGGCGGTGGCGGCGGCGCCAACCCGTCGGTCCGCGGTGAGGGCCAGTACGGCAACAACTACACGATCGACGGCATCTCCGTGCGTGACCCGGCCACCAACACCGTGGCCCAGTCCGTCAACTTCGACGCCATCGAGGAAGTCCAGGTCTACACCGACGGCGCTCCCGCCGAGTTCGGTCAGTTCACCGGCATGGCCGTGAACGTGTCGACCAAGGACGGCGGCAACGAGCACCACGGCTCCGCGGCCATCTTCTACAGCCAGCACGCCTGGTTCAACAAGGAATACGACATCCTCGACACCTCCACCGGTGAAGAGGCTGCGACCACCAAGCGTCGTTTCCGCTCCCCGAACCTCGCCCTCACCGCGGGCGGCCCGATCATCCAGGACAAGCTCTGGTACTTCGCGGCCCTCACCACCGCGTACGACTGGCGTATCCCCGAGGGTGGCGACACCAGCCTGAGCTCCTTCGGCGGCCAGGGAATGGGTAAGCTGACCTACTTCCTGAACGACACGATCTCGATCCGCTACAACTTCACGGCGGCTCCGGACTTCTTCAACAACTTCGACAACGATCCGCTGACCAACGCCGAGGCGCAGACCGACCGCCGCGACATGGCAATGTCGCACATGCTCAAGGTCAACATCGCCCCGAGCCAGGACACGCAGCTCGAGGTGTACGGCGGCCTGACCCAGAACACGATCAACGTGGTTCCGGTGTCCGGCGACGCGGAGACCCCGTCCCGTCGTGACTTCACCGGCGGTCTGTTCGACAACGCCGAGGACTACGACTTCAACACCCGCGCCCGCGTGGGTGGTGGCCTGCGCTTCACCCAGTTCCTGAACGCCGCGGGCGAGCACCGCATCAAGGCGGGTGCGGACGCGTGGTTCCTGAAGTTCAACCGCGAGCTTCGCCACACGGGTGAGACCGAGATCGAGTGGATCGACTCGGACGGCAACCCGACCGGCGAGCAGACCCTCGTCGGCACCGAGTACAGCGCGAACCCCGAAGAGGGCTACGACTGCACCCAGCCGGACGGTAGCGACTGCTACTACCGCGAGCACTGGGTCAACGTCGGTCCGCTGGGCAACACGGTCAGCACCTACTCCGCGTTCCTCCAGGACGACTGGACCATCGCCGACCAGCTCACCCTCAACATCGGCGCCCGCGTCGACATCGAGGATGGCCGGAACGACGAGGGCAACAGCCCGACGACCCAGCTGGTCGACGAGTTCACCGTCGCTCCCGAGGAGCGTGAGGTCGGTGAGCTCGGCGCCCGCGTGATGCCCGCGCCCCGCGTCGGCTTCTCCTGGGACGTGCTCGGTCAGGGTCACACCAAGGTCTTCGCCCACGCCGGTCGCTACTACGATCTCGCGGGTGGCGACTTCTGGGAGTGGTCCAACGCTCGCAGCTCCGCTGGCTTCGTGCGCTACACCCGCGACGCCGACGGCAACTGGATCTGGTCCAACACGCAGGATCCCGAGGGTCACCCGCTCATCTACGCGGCTGGCGTGAAGCCCGCGCACATGGACAAGGCCATCGCCGGTGTCGAGCACGTCATCGCCGACGAGGTCGTGGTCTCGCTCCGCGGCATCCTGTCGAAGACGGCCAACATCCCGGAGGACATCGACGTCAACCTGGATGACTGGTACATCATGAACTCGCCCCTCAAGGAGCGGAACTACCGCGGCCTCGAGGTCGCGTTCCAGCGCCGTCACGATGGCAACTGGGGCTTCTACGGCAGCTACACCCTGTCCGAGTCCTTCGGCCACACCCCGGGTCAGTTCGAGCTCGCCTCGGGCGCGTCCTCGGGCTCCAACGGCAACAACGTCGGTGTGTACCTCGACGACATCGGTGAGCAGGCCGACCGCGCGTTCTTCTACGACGTCGGATACGGCTGGCTCCTCGAGGGTCTGAAGGGCCTCGGTCGCTACTCGGTGACCGATGACACCTACAACGACGACGGCGGCTTCTTCGGCTACCTGCCGTACCACTCGTTCCACGCCCTCAAGCTGAACGGCTCCTACTCGCTGCCCTTCGGTACGACCCTGGGTCTCGTGTACGAGTTCGACAGCGGCCACGCCTGGCAGAAGCGCACGCTCATCCCGTTCTACGGCTACGACGGCATGCAGGAGGGTCGTGGTACCCGCTTCATGCCCGCGTCGCACTACGTGGACGTGCGCGTCGCTCACATGTTCGAGTTCGACGAGCACAAGAGCCTGGAGCTGTCCCTGGACATCTTCAACATGCCGGGCTTCAAGGCGCCGATCACGTACTTCGAGAACGACACCGTCGGCTTCGGCAAGGTCATGTTCCGTCAGAGCCCGCGCGGCATCCGCGCTGGCGTGAAGATGCGGTACTAGTCCGAGCTTGACCGCTCCCGAGCCTCGGGAGCGGGCTGACGACAGGGCGTGGCGGTGGTTGCCGTCACGCCCTTCGTGCGTCTGGGGTCCTCAGTCGAGGACCTCGGGGCGCCCCTTGCCGAGCAGCGGCTTGGTGGGCGGCACCACGCCGCGGCGGAAGAGCTCGGGCTCGCCGCTTCCGAGCGCGCCGACGCGAAGTCCCGTGTCCGGATCGATCTCGCGGGTCACGAGGAACAGGGGCTCGGGAAGCTGCGGAGCGGGCCAGGCCAGGGCGAGGGGAGCGAGTTCCTTCGCGACCGGCGCGGCGCCCTTGCCGCCGCTGATGCCGAGCTTGCTGGCGTCGTCCTTGCCGAGCCACACCACCGCCACCAGGCCCTCCGCCTGGCCCGCGAACCAGGCGTCGGCCGCGGTGCTGCCGGTCTTGCCCACCACGCTCACGCCCGGCGTCTTCGCCCGCGTGGCGGTGCCGCGCTCCACGACGTCGGCGAGGGCGGAGCGCACGAGGCGCGCCCCGGTGGGCGTCGCTACCGCCAGGCTCTCGCCGCCGTCTCGGAAGAGCACGCCACCGCCGGGCTTCTCGATGCGCGTGACCAGTACCGGACGGTGCGCCTTGCCATCGACAAACGCGGTGTAGGCGCCCGCCAGGGCGAGGGGAGTGGTCTCGACCGTACCGAGGACGACGCTCTGCGGCACCTCCTCGGGCATGGTCAGTCCCGCCGAGGCCATGCGCTCGCCGACCGCGTCGGCGCCGCACAGACGCCCGACCCGCGCGAAAGGTCGGTTGTAGGAATGCACGAGCGCGTCGCGCAGGCGCGTCGCACCGTGGTCCTTGTGGTCGTAGTTGTCCGGCGTCCACGGGCCGGCGGGCGTGTCGATGCTCAGCGGCGAGTCCGAGAGCCAGGACTGCAGGTGCAGCGGTCCCCGGTCGCCGCAGCGCTCCACCGCCTCGAGCATGGCGAAGGGCTTGGCCGTCGACCCGGGCTGGCGGAGCGCGGTGCCGGCACGGTCGAAAGCGTCGGGATGGGCCGGGTCGCCGCCCACGTACGCGCGCACGGCCCCGTTGCCCGCATCGACGAGCACCACGGCCCCCTGCACGTCCTTGTAGTCGCGCAGACGGCGCGCCAGGGCGGCCTCGGCGGCCTCCTGGGCGAGCGGGTCGAGGCTGGTCTCGATGACCACGCCCAGGTCCTTGTCGAGTCGCTGGGCGGCATCCTCGCGGGCCTGGGTCTCGAGGGCGGCGAGCAGGCCACGGCCGGCTTCGCGGGCTGGGGTGGAAGCCTTCGTGCCCAGGGCACGGGCCTTGGCGAGGCGAACCTCCGTCGGCGTTGCCCAGCCGAGGTCCTCCAGGCGGGTGAGGGCGCGGTCCCGCCGCTCGCGGCAGGCCTCCGGGTGGCGCAGCGGATGCAGCCCGTTCGGGCCTTGGAGTACCGCGGCGAGCGTCGCGGCCTCGTCCACCGAGAGCTCGTGGGCCGGCTTGGAGAAGTACACCTGCGACGCGGCGCCGAGCCCGTAGATCGCGACCCCATCCACGTGCCCGTAGTACACGGTGTTCAGGTAGGCCTCGAGGATGTCCTCCTTCGAGTACTCGGCCTCGAGGGCGAGGGCGCGCACGGCCTCGGACGCCTTGCGGTCGAGGGTGCGCTTCGGGCTGAGGTCGCGGTTCTTCACGAGCTGCTGCGTGATGGTGCTGCCACCCTGGCTGACCTCGCCGCCGCGCACGTTCTCGAACAGCGCGCGGGCAATGGCGATGCCGTCGACGCCGACGTGCTCGAAGAAGCGGTGATCCTCGAGGGCGAGCACGGGCTGCCACACGTGGTTGGGCAGGGCCGAGAGGTCGATCGGCCGCATGCGGGCGCGTGCTTCGTCGAAGGAGGTGGCGAGCAGTTCGGGCTCCAGCGCGTCGTCGGCGCCGAACCGCCGCTCGTTGCCGCGCTCGTCGATGCTGCCCACGGCGCGTCCGCGCTCGATTCGCATGCCGAGGAGCTCGGCGGGCACCGCCACGCCGTCGCGGCGAAACCCGCGCCGGTAGATCCACACGATGTCGTCGCCGTAGAAGAACTCGCCTTCCTGGGTCGGCCGCGACCGGACCCGTCGGTAGCCGAGTCGCTCGAGTCGCTCGAGCAGACGCATGTCTTCCACGCTCCGGCCCTCCGCGAAGGCGTAGGGCGCGGAGTACACCCGGCTCTGGGTGCGGCCCGGCTGTTCGTCGAGAGGGGAGGCGATCGCGAGCGAGAGGAGGAGCGTGAGCATGCTGCATGCATAGCGACCCCGGGGCGCCCGACCATTTCAGGCTGTGACAGCCTGGCGAGGTTGTGCTTGTGGTCTGTGTCTGGACCGTGTAAGTTGCGCCCGCTCAGGGGTAAGACACATGACTCTCGGACGCGCACTCGCTTTTGCAGCGATGCTGTTCCCGACAGCTTCCTTCGCGATGAGTGGTGGCGGCGGTACCTGCGGTAACAACAGCCAGGGCAGCCTCACCTGTTCTTCCGTGATTGACGCCACCGTCTCGACGACGGCGACCTCCAACCTGGACGGCAACTACACGTGCGGCGATCCGTACGCGCCGCTCACCCAGGCCGGTCCCGACGCGATCTACGACTTCACGTGCCAGGCCAACGGCCCGGTGACGCTGGTCCTCGACAACCTCACCTGCGACGTCGATATCTACATCCTCGACAGCAGCTGCAACGAGGACTCGGGCTGTCTCGAGGGCGCCACGGACCGCAGCCGCAACGTCGACAGCGTCACCTTCGACTGCCAGACCGGCCAGACCTACTACGTGGTCGTCGAGGGCTACGGCGCCCAGTTCGGCGCCGGCCCGGGCGCGTGCGGTCGCGACGCGGATTTCTCGTACACCCTGTCTTTCGACGGCGGTGCGGGTACCGGCTGTCCCGAGGACTGCCTCGACGGTCAGGACAACGACTTCGATGGCCGCGTCGACTGCGATGACAGCGACTGTGCCGCCGAGCCGGAGTGCGCCAACCCCGAGGTCTGCAATGGCCTCGACGAGGACGGCGACGGTCGCATCGACGAGGGCTTCGCGGACACGGACCGCGACGGCATCGCCGACTGCATGGACACCGAGGAGTGTGACGGCGAGGACAACGACGGCGACGGCAACGTCGACGAGAACTTCCCCGACACCGACGCCGACGGCACGGCGGACTGCGTCGACAACGAGACCTGCGACGGCCTCGACAACGACGGCGACACCCGCGTCGACGAGAACTTCCCCGACACCGACGGGGACGGCACCGCGGACTGCGTCGACAACGAGACCTGCGACGGCCTCGACAACGACGGTGACAGCCGGACGGACGAGGGCTTCGCGGACACCGATCGCGACGGCATCGCCGACTGCATGGACACCGAGGAGTGCGACGGTCGCGACAACGACGGCGACGGCTCGGTGGACGAGCTGTTCCCGGACACCGACGGCGACAACACCGCGGACTGCGTCGACACCGAGACCTGTGACGGCCTCGACAACGACGGCGACACCCGCACCGACGAGGGCTTCCCCGACACCGACGGCAACGGCACGCCGGACTGCCTCGACGACGAGTACTGCGACGGCCTCGACAACGACGGCGACAGCAACGTCGACGAGGGCTTCTCCGACACCGACGGTGACGGCATCGCGGACTGCGTCGACACCGAGGTCTGCAACGGCGACGATGACGATGGCGACGGCACCGTGGACGAGGGCTTCTCCGACGGCGACAACGACGGCATCGCGGACTGCGTGGACGTCGAAGAGTGCGACGGCATCGACAACGACGGCGACGGCTCCATCGACGAGAACCTCGCGACCACGGCCTGGTACCCGGATGACGATGGCGACGGCTACGGCGACGGGGACCGCCCGCGCCAGGACTGCCGTCAGCCCAGCGGCTACGTGGCGGACCGGACGGACTGCGACGACTTCAACGCCACCCGCAACCCCGGCGAGACCGAGGTCTGCGACGGCTACGACAACGACTGCGACACCGACGTCGACGAGGACACCGAGTGCAGCGACGACGACGGTGACGGGTTCACCGAGCTCGGCGGCGACTGCAACGACAACCAGTCCACGTTCAACCCGGCCTCGCCCGAGGTGTGTGACGGCGCCAACCAGGACTGCGACAACGCGGTCGACGAGGGCACCGAGTGCACCGACGACGACGGCGACGGCTACTGCGAGGGCCCGACCTGTGCCGATGGCTCGCTGCCGGGTGACTGCTCCGACGGCGACTACGACGTGAACCCCGGGGTCACCGAGATCCAGGGCAACGGCATCGACGACGACTGCGATGGCAGCGTCGACGGCCAGATCACCGACCCGGACGGCGACGGCTACACCGCCAACGCCGGTGACTGCGACCCGAGCAACGGCTACACCTACCCCGGTGCACCCGAGGTTCCGGACAACGTCGACAACGACTGTGACGGCCGCACCGACGAGGGCACCGCTCGCTACGACGACGACGGCGACGGCTACTGCGAGGCCACCACCTGTAGCGACAACTCGCAGCCGGGCGATTGCTTCGACGGCGACGCGTCCGTGTCTCCGGCCGATGCCGAGATCGACAACGGCATCGACGACGACTGCGACGGCTTCGTGGACGAGGGCACCAGCCGCACCGACGACGACGAGGATGGATTCTCCGAGGAAGCCGGTGACTGCAACGACGCCGACCCCTACATCGCGCCGGACCTCCAGGAGGAGGAGAACGGTGTCGACGACGACTGTGATGGCCTCGTGGACGAGGGCTTCTCCGACGTCGACGGCGACGGCGTGACGGTCGAGGAAGGCGACTGCGACGACAACGAGGGCTGGGTCTCGCCGAACATGCGCGAAGTCTGTGACGGCATGGACAACGACTGCGACGAGATCATCGACGAGGACACCGAGTGCGAGCCGGTCATCCCGCCGACCAACGACGGAAAGTGCGGCTGCCAGACGGGAAGCCCCGCGGCTCCGTGGCTGGCGCTCGGCCTGCTCACGCTGCTCCGCCGTCGTCGCCAGGACTGACGTCTAGCGGCGCGCAGCCAGGACGCCTCCGCGGTTCGCCGCGGGGGCGTTTTTGTCTCAGGCGTCGTCGCTCGCGAGCTTCGCGTCCACAGAGAGACGCCCGCCCCCGGCGATGGCGAGGGCCAGGAACCCGAGGCCCGTCTCGATGGCGTGCGAGCTTCCCTTGAGGCCGTCGCCGCCTTCGAGGTGCATCCACGCGGCGATGGCGAGCGTGAACGCGACGCTTGCCGCGGCCGGACGCGTGAGCAGACCGACGACGACCAGGGCGGCTCCGACGGACTCGGCGCTGGCGGCGCAGAAGCCCCAGAAGGTCGGCGCGAAGGTGATGCCGAGGCTCTCCATCGCGCCACCGAGCTTCTCCCACTTCTCGGGGCCGCCCATGAGCTTTCCCCAGCCGTGGGCGACGAGCATCATCGAGCCGAGGCCGACACGCAGCGTGAGCAGGGCGTGGTCGTTCCAGGCGTGCAGGGGTCCGAAGGTGGGGAACTTCACGGGGGCCTCCAGGCGTGCTCGTCCTATCGTCGACTGGCGTGGTCAGCGCCGCGACGGCGTGTGCGACGAGACATGACAGTCGTCATGGTCGAAGCCTCCGAGACAGGGCATACTGCCGCGATGCGAGTCCTACCCCTGCTGTTCCTGCTCGGATGTCCCGCGGCCGACGAGGCCACCGACACCGGTACCGTCATCGACCCGACCGCCGATCTCGATCAGGACGGGTACACCGCGGACGTGGACTGCGGGGACAACGACCCCGAGCGCTACCCGGGGGCGCCCGAGCGCTGCAATGGCCTCGATGACGACTGTGACGGCCAGCTCGCGCGGAACGAGCAGGACGACGACGGCGATGGCGTGGCGGACTGCTGGGCCTGCGACGAGGCGGGGTTCTGGTCGGACCTCTGGTACGTCGAGGACGCGGTCGCGCTGCGCACCGCCCTCGAGGCCCGCACCAACGGCCTGACCACCTGCGACTACACCGCGGCTCGCCGGTACATGTTCACGCGGGTCGACAAGAATGCCGACGGCAACGTCGAGGGCGTGTACACGGGCGTGCTCGTGCCGGTGGGCAGCAACCTGCCGGACTCGGCGGTGATGAACACGGAGCACACCTGGCCCCAGAGCGAGGGCGCCGCGAACCCACCGGCCGAGTGCGACATCCACCACCTGTACCCCACCGACACCGATGCGAACGCCGCGCGCGGCAACCTGCCGTTCGGCGTGGTCACCGCGAACCCCGACTGGTCCGACGGCGGGTCCAAGCGCGGGCGCGACGCCACCAACACGCAGGTCTTCGAGCCCCGCGATGTGCACAAGGGCAATGTCGCGCGGTCGATGATCTACTTCTCGATGGTGTACGGCTACTCGATTCCGAGCACGCGCCTCGACCTGTTCAAGCAGTGGGACCTCGCCGATCCCATCGACAACACCGAGCGTCAGCGCTCCCTCGACATCGCCGAGTACCAGGCACATGCCAACCCGTTCGCGGTGTGTCCGGGCATGGCCGAGCGGGTGTACTAGCCCCGTAGTGCGAAACGCATTTCGCACTTTGGACGGCTCAGGCGCGAAGCGAGCGACGCGGTATCCGCCGAAAATCGCCGTAAACCCGCATTGCACCGTTGGCATGAGGGTGGCACGACGATTGCATGCCCTCCGGGTATCCCCCCTTTGGAGGTTCCTGATGGTCGCACCGACTGCATCTCCCGCTACGCCCCAGCTCATCGCCCACCGCAACCGCGTGGTGGCCAAGTCCTTCTACCGTCAGCTTCGGTCCGAGGGCTTCTCGCACGAGCAGATCATCGAGCTCTCCGCCACGCTCCTCGATCTCGTCACCGACGACATGAAGGATCCGCGTCCGCAGGACTGATCCTCACGCACACCGGCGGCTGCGCGTCGGAGGTGCCAGACGAGGGCTTCGGGACTTCTCCCGAGGCCCTCTCGTCGTTTCGGGGTGCGCAGTCGAGGTGGCACCTCGATCCGGATGCCCACGTCGAGTAGGATTCCGTCCACGGCTAGCCCCCAGGGGAGACATGAGCACACTCGACGAGCACGCCCGCGCGGGCATCCAGGCACTCCAGGAACAGCGCATCGAGGACGCGATCACCGCGTTCAGCGCCGCACTGGACCTGGATGACAGCCGTCCGGACCTCAACCACGCCCTCGGCATGGCCTACCTGCAGCGCGGCGAGGTCGGCAGCGCGCTGCCGCGCCTCGAGCGGGCCGTGGAGCTCTCCGAGCCCTACGACCACCCGGATCACCAGGCCGCCAAGCGCGACTTCCGCGAGAACCTCGCGCTTGCGTACCGCCTCGCGGACCGCCCGAAGGACTCGATCCAGATCCTCGAGGGCACCATCGAGCGCTGGCCCGACGAGGTCAACCCGCGCATCCTGCTCGGTCAGCTGCTGTTCGCCACCGGGCGCATCGCCGAGGCCCTGGGCGCCTACGACAAGCTGGCCGCCATCGAGTCGCTCGGAGCCGAGCAGAAGCTCGCGGCCTTTGCGCTCACCGGAGCCGTTCGCGCCTACGAAGATGCCGAGCACGAGGGCAAGATCTTCCTCGAGGCCCACCAGGGCAGCTACAAGAGCTACTTCGACGAGGTCACCGCCGGCCCCGTGTCCGAGGGCTGGTACGCCGAGGCCTCGCGCATGGCGCGCGGGGACGACGGCGAGGTCCGCCCCTACCTGCCCGAAGGCGCGCGTCCATACGCCCTCATCCGCGTCGATCTCGTGAACCCGACGAACGGCGAGGTCGGCTCGGTCTACTCCGAGCGCGAGCCGATGATCGTGGCGCTCAACGGCCTCGAGCCGCTGGCCCAGGCCCAGGTCGTGTTCCCGTGGAGCGGCTGGGACTTCGAGGTCGGCGTGTCCAGCGTGTGCCCGTGGCACTGGCTGACGCTGATGTTCGAGTTCGCGGATCGCAGTGACGAGGCGCTCGCCGCGCTCGACGACGTGATCGGCGACTGGTACCTCGCTGGCTACAACGGCGAGTTCGGCGACGCCGAGACCGGTCGCTTCCACTACGTGACCGACCCCGACCCGGTCGGCGAGCGCACGGTGACGTACACCTTCGACCTGGGCCGGGCCTCCTTCGATGCCATTCCGGCACTGCTTCGTCGCCTGACCATCCTCCATGGACGTTACCCCTTGAACCGGGTCGTCTTCGGACAGGCGGTCATCGCGGAATAGGGGGGAAGATGGGGCTCAATCGCCGAGAGGTGCTCAAGGGTCTCGGGGCTGCCACGGCCTCGGGCGCACTGGCGGGCTGCAAGCCCGAGGAGCCCCTAGAGCCGGGAACCATCGAGCACGTGGTGCTCGTGATGATGGAGAACCGGACCTTCGACCACATGCTCGGATCGTTGTCGCTGGTCGAGGGTCGCGACGACATCAACGGGCTCCAGGACGGCATGTCCAACCCGCACCCCGATGGCGGAGACGTGCCCATCCGCCGCATGCTGCCCGAAGAGAACTGTCTGCCCGACCCGCCGCACAGCTGGAGCAGCTCGCACGCTCAGTACGCGGACGGGGAGATGAGCGGCTTCGTCTCGACCTATTTGAACCGCTTTCCGAACGTCGACCCGAGCCTGTGCATGGCCTGGCTGGGGCGTGAAGATCTGCCGGCGAGCTACGCGATGTCCGACGCGTACGCGACCTGCGCGGCGTGGTTCTCGAGCCTGATGACGAGCACGTGGCCGAACCGCCTGTACGCGGTGGCTGCCGACAGTGCGGGCATGACCGGCAACGACTACCCGCCCGGCGAGTCGCTGAACTTCCCGATCGAGACCATCTTCGAGCGCCTCGACGCCTCGGGGATCACGTGG
This sequence comes from Deltaproteobacteria bacterium, assembly GCA_006226595.1. Taxonomy (GTDB): domain Bacteria; phylum Myxococcota_A; class UBA796; order UBA796; genus M1803. The sequence continues at coordinate 54,355 of SBGP01000092.1, read as the reverse complement.
GGGGCGTACCCCGCGGTCGCGTCCATGCTCACGTTGTTCTTCCGGAACCTGCGTCAGCGCGACGAGATCTACACCCTCGAGGACTTCTTCGACGCGTGCGAGGACGGCACGCTGCCGTCGGTGTCCTGGGTCGAGCCGGCCTACGGACTCGCCGACGACCATCCCCCGGCGCACTCGCTCCTCGGTCAGGTGTTCATGGCCTCGGTGCACAACGCCGTCGCCAACTCCCCGCAGTGGGACAAGACGCTGATCGTCTTCTACTACGACGAGCACGGCGGCTTCTTCGACCACGAGCCGCCCCCGACGGTCGCCGACGACCGGGCCAGCCAGGGCTTCGATCAGCTCGGCGCCCGGGTGCCCGCCATCGTGTGTGGCCCGTGGGTGCGCCCTGGCCACGTGAGCGACGTCCAGTTCGAGCACTGCAGTGCGCTGGCCGAGATCGAGCGTCTGTTTGGCGTCGATCCGCTCACCACGCGGGATGCGAACGCCAACGACCTGTCTTCGCTGCTCGACGAGGAGCGCATGGCGACGGGCGAGCCCTACCCGCCGGCAGAGCTCCCGGTCATCGAGATGACCAGCGACGAGATCCGTGCCCAGTGCGATGCCGCGCGCTCGCGCAACACGCTGGGCCAGCCCGAAGCCGAGGCCGCGCTCGACGCGCTGCAGCTCGGCCACCCGCACGATCGTCGCGACGACTACGACGGCGTGATGGAGCGCTTCCTGGCGCGGGCGCAGCAGCTCGGAGCCCTGCGCATCGTCGACTGACCCCAGGCGCGCTAAGAAGCGTCACCAGCCGGCGTGTTCGTCCGGCTCGGCCCGGCGCGTGTCGCGCCACCCAGGGGTGCCCAGTGAGCCAGCCGCGAGCCCTGCTCGTCAGCCTTCGGGATCCGCACGACGCGATGGCCGCGCACGAGCGGCGCTGCTTCGCCGAGGCGGCGCGTCTCGACGTCGACCACATCCGGATGCACTTCATGCAGGACGGGCGGGTCACGCGTGAAGAGGCCCGCAGCGTCGATGCCGTGTTCTTCGGTGGCAGCGGTGCGTACTCGGTGCTCGACCCGCACCCGTGGATCGCGGACATGCTCGGCGGGCTGCTCGACGCCGTCGAGTGGCAGGTGCCGTCCTACGCGAGCTGCTTCGGCTTCCAGGGCCTCGCGCGCGCCATGGGCGGCAAGGTCATCCAGGACGAGAAGCGCAAGGAGATGGGCGGTACGCCGCTCGATCTGACCACGGCGGGTGTGTCCGATCCGATCTTCGGCCCCCTTCCGCCGCGGTTCTACGCGCAGCAGGGCCACAAGGACCACGTGGTCGGGCTGCCGGAGGGTGTGACCCTGCTCGTGCGCGGGGACAACGTCGAGGCCCAGGCCTTCAAGGTCGACGGCGCGCCGTTCTGGGCGAGCCAGTTCCACCCGGAGCTGCGCAAGCACCACACCATCGAGCGCTTCGAGCACTACCGGGCCGGCTACCTCGGGACCGAGCGCAGCGCTGACGAGGTGCTCGAGGACCTGCGCAGTCGCCCCGAGACCCCCGAGGTCGGGGACGTGCTCGCTCGCCTGGTGCGCGGCGAGTACTAGCGGCGCGAGGCCCGCGAACGGGCCCCGCCAGCGGAACCGGCGCTAGTTCGTGCCGAACAGCTTGTCGTAGGCGACGAAGATCTCGGCGTACGGCGGCGGCGTGTAGTTCGTGAGCTGCACGCTGTTGCGCTGCGCGTTGTACGTGAAGTCCTGGCCGTTCACGAGGTCGACGCGGGTGCCGTCCTGCTCGATGACCCACACCTGGATGCTGCTCGGCACCGGGAGGTCGTCGAGGAAGAACTCGCGACGCAGCGAGGCAGCGTTCTCGGCGAGGTCGTCGAGGACCTGCGCCCAGTTCGCGCTGCAGATCGAGGCGTTGATGCCGCCGATCGCGTCGCGGACTTCGTGGTAGCCGATGCCCGGCTCGTCCGTGGTCGCGCAGCCGTTCGGCAGCTCGCCGACGATGGTCGAATAGCTGACCATGGCCGGGTCCGGCTTGATGCCCTGGAGGAAGGTGATGGCTTCCGAGGGGCTGATGCCGGGGTTGTCGATGTTCGAGTCGTCGTTCTCGTCCGAGATGATGACGACCGCGAGCGCCGCTTCGGGGCGCAGGAAGCCCGCGTTGTACCCGGAGAGCAGCGGCTCGGTGAGGGCCGCGTACATCGCGAGGTTGCCCTTCTCGTCGCCGGAGCCGTTGGTACCGAGCAGCGCCATCGAGTTGAACGTGCCGTAGGGATCGGGCGTGTTCTGCTCGAGCCACCGCACGCCGTTGGCCTCGCGCAGACGACCGGAGTGGTTGTTGTCGTCCATGTCCGTGGACACGACGCCAACGTGGTAGTTCAGCCCGTCCATGCCGAGGAACGCGTCAATGAACGTCGGGAAGTTCGACGTGAGCGAGTTCTGCTCGTCCTGCATCGAGCAGCTGTTGTCGACGACGAACAGGACGTCGACCGCGAACTCGGCCGGCTGCGTGGTGCTGTCGACGGTGTCGGTCTCTTCGCGCGGCGTCGGAGATGAGGTGTCCTCGAAACCGGTGTCGGTGTCGACCGGCTCCTCGGGGCGGGTGTAGTTGCCCTGACCCGTGTCCGGATAGGTCTGCTCGTTGCCGTCGACCGACGTGTCCTCTCCCGTATCGACGCCAGCGACCGGATCCGTGGATCCGCCGATGTTGTTCTCACTGCACGCGGCGAGGATCAGCAGCAGGGGAAGCGAGTACCTCATCGGGCACCTCCGGTGTCGGGGGTTGGAGCTTCGGGGACATCGTTCGCGGTGAAGTACACGTCGGCGGTGCCGAGGCGGTTGTCGATCCAGGCGGCGTAGGCGTAGGTGCCGTCGGTCGCGATCTGAAGGTCACTCGCGACGGCGATGCCACGGGCGACGCGCCCGATCCGGGACTCGTCCTCCCAGTACTCGCCGTCATTCTTGGTCGATGCCATGTACAGCTCGCGGGTGTCGCCCCCGCTGCTGTCGCGGTCGTCTTCCCAGCCGACGACGAAGGCGCCTCCGCCAGCGCCGATGGCCGGCCGCTCGGAGCGCGCCGCGTCCTCGGCATTGTCGACCCGGAAGGGCTCGGAGAAGGTCGCGCCGTCCGCGGTGCCGCGTACGAACACGTGGTAGCCGCCGCCGCTCTCGGAGTACCAGGCGAACTGCACCGCACCGCCGTCTGCCGCCACGCGGGGACGCAGATCGTCACGCTCGCCGACGTCGCCACCGCTGATACGCATCGGGGTGGAGAAGCTGCTGTCCGAGGTCACCGCCCACGACGCGAACACGTCGAGGCGGTCGCCGATCGGTCCCTGGTGCCAGGTGAGCCAGGTCGCATCGCCGTCGGTGGCGACGTCGACGTTCAACGCATCGCCGGAGGCGTCGTTGCTCACCGCCACGTCCGCGCCGAAGGACACGCCATCGTCCGTGCTCTTCGCCGCGCGGATGGTCATGATGCCGGTGCGGCGGTCCTCCCACAGGACGTACGACGCGGCGTCGACGATCGCGGCCTTGGGGCGCGCGCTGTACGAAGCGCCGGCCGTGTCGCTCTCGACCCGGGTGGGCGAGCCGAAGCTCACACCGCCATCCTGGCTCGCGGCGGCGTAGATGTCGTAGCCGCCACCCGGGTTGGCGGCCCAGGCGAGCAGCACGTTGGGGCCATCGGCAGCGATGTGTGGGCTGTTCGCGTCGTGCTCGGTATCGGCGTCGGCCGTGAGCGCGACGGGCTGGCCCCAGCTCGCACCGCTGTTGCTCGACCGAGCGAACCACACGCCGTCATCGCCGAGCTCGCTGCCGCGGGTGTCCTCCCATGCGAGGTACACGTCGGTGCCGTTGCACGCCAGGCTCGGGTCGTGGGCGTCGCCGCTCGAGTTGCTCGGGCTCACGGGTTCGGCGAGCCAGGTGGCGCCGCCGTCGCTCGATGCGTTCACCCAGACGTCGAGGGTGCCGCTGCGGTCGTCGACCCAGGCGACCGCGAGGGTGTCGCCGCTCGCACAGAACTGCAGGTCGTAGGAGTCGGGGTCGCTGCCGAGGGCGTCACCGCCATCGAGGCGAACATCGCCGGTCGCGGATGGGTTGCCGCCGGTGTCGTCGTCGTTGCCGCCGTTGCCGCCATTGCAGGCGCACAGCACCAACGCCAGAGAGATCAGAATGCGCATAGAAAAAGCCTTGGTCGCTATGAAATCATAGCCATACAAAACGTGCCCCAGATGCAAAAAAGCATCGGGGGCACGAAATGCTGAAAGTTTTTCGCCGAGAAGCCGGCGACGGACCTACTCGAAGTAGTAGCTGCCCTGACCGGCGATCGCGCCGACGTGGTAGCCCCAGTAGTTGGCCGCAGCCGGCGCGCTGGCGCCGAGCATGGCCTCCATCTGCCCCTGCTTCATGCTGCCACCGCTCGGGTAGAACTTGATGCCGAAGCTCACGACCTGGAATGCGAACACGCCGCCGTCGGCCCAGGTCAGGTTCTTCATCTCGTAGCTCGACTCGACGAACGCACCGACGGTCTCGTTGATGCGGTAGCTGACGTTGCCGAGGCCGACGAGACGCAGGCCAGCGGGGCTGCGCGCCTCGAGCTCGACGCCCTGCTGCACCTGGAGGTCGAGCTTGTCGCCGAACTTCTTGCCGAAGGCGAGCTGCGGGCGGAGCGCGATGTACGCCGGGTTGGCGTTGACGCGGGCGTCGCCGAGCAGGGCGACGACAGTCTGGGTGCGCTCGGACTGCACGAAGGCCCAGTGCGCGCCGAGCTCGAGGCTGGCGCCGGTGTAGCGGTTGCGGATGCCGCCGTGCACCGAGAGGTTGTCGCGCACCTTGTGCTCGTAGTCGACCATGAGCTGCAGGTAGTTCGGGAGGCCCCATCCGAAGCCGAAGCGCAGGCGCTGCATCGGCTTGATCGACTCGCCCTCGAGGCTCTGCGAGATCTTGAAGGTCGAGCTGCCGGCATCGACGCCGACGCGGGTGGGCACGCGCTCGTCGTACACCTCGTCCATGAGCTCGGCGATGCGCTTGTCGATGCGATCCTTGAACGTCGAGTCGGGGTAGACCTCGAGGTAACGCTCCCAGTAGATGACCTCTTCGTCCGGCGGCATGTCGGCCACGGCTTCCTTGGCCTTCTGGTAGGTCTTGCCGTCGTCGGCGCCGCCTTCGTTCTGGCCCTCGCCGCCGAGCAGGTCCTCGGCGTTGTGTTCCTCGCCGAGCTCGGTCTCGTCCGCCTCGGACTCGTCCCACTCGAAGTCGACGTCGTCGGCGCTGTCGAGGCGCTTCTTGTCGTCGGAGCTGTCCTCTTCCTCGCCGTCGAGGAGGTCGACGTCGAGCTCGTCGCCGTCCTGGGCGAGGGCGACGCTCGGGGCGGTGGTCAGGAGCAGCGCGATGATCAGGCGCTTCATGTGGGTCCTCTCGATGCGCATCCGGGCTGAAGAGCCGGATCGGATGGCGGATGATAGAGCCTCGGGGTCGACCGGGCAACGCGGAGCAGTGGTGAACAACGGGGCTTTTACGAACGGCGGTGACGGCTCGCGAGTCGAGCGTGCACCTGGAGTGCCCGGAGGCGAGGCGGGGACGCCCCTCACGCGGCGTCAGCGCGATGCCGAAGAGATTCGCGCCCACCTGGTCAGCCTGCGTGGGGGCGCGCCGTTCCTGTCGTCCAACGACGGCATGCTCCTGGAGGACTGGCTCGATCGCGGCGTGAGCGTCGGCGCCATTCTCTCGGCGCTCGAGCGCTGCGCCGACTCGCGCCGCAAGAAGGCGAGCCGTCTGCCGCTCACGCTCAGCGCGGCCAAGCGACATCTCGGCAAGCCCGGCACTGCGGTGCGTCGCGTGATCGAGGAGCGCCCGCAGCGCGGGCACCGCCTGCTTCCGCTGATCGCTCGGGTCCAGGAGCTCGGCGGCCCCGGCGCGAATGCCCTGGCGGACGGACTGCTCGCCGTGCCCACCCAGGATGCCGAGCACGCACTGCGCGCGTCGCTGGCCTGCGTGCGTACCTTCGTCGAGGTGCGCTGGAATGCGCTCGACACGCCAGAGCGCGAGGCGCGGGTCGCCACCTACCTCCAGCTGCTCGAGCTCGATCCCGACGAGCCGGCGAGCGCGGGTTACGCGACGGCTCTCGGCCTGGCGCGCGACTCCCTGCGCCGCGACTGGCCCTGGCTCAACGCCGCCACGATCTCGGAGCTGCTCTCGTGACCCGCTCGCTTCATCCCTGCGTCGACCCCGCCTGCCCCGAGTGCCGAGGCGATGGCTACGTCCTGCTCAGGGAAGGGGAGCGGGCGCGCGCGACCGCCTGCGACTGCCTCGAGCGGTACGTGCACCAGACCTGCCGGGCGTGCCACGGCGAGGGCTTCGTCGACCACGTGGTCCGCGGCGAGACCCAGCGCGTGCCGTGCCAGTGCCGCGGGCGCTGCCCCCTGTGCCGGGGGACTGGCTTCGTCGCCGATCCGGGTGCGGACCGCTTCGCGCCGCGCCGACGTTGCCAGCACCTCGCATTGTCCGAGGCCATTGCGCGCTTCGACCGCGCCGGGCTCCCGGCGCGCTTCGCCAAGGCCGCGGCCACACCCTTCCGCCACCGCGACGACGCGCAGCTCGTCGCTCTCGGCGCCGCGATGGACGTGCTCAAGGACTTCGAGCGCGGTGAGGACAACCGCGGTCTGGTGCTCTATGGGCCCGTCGGGCGCGGCAAGACCCACCTGCTCGCGTACCTGCTGCGTCGACTCGTGTTCGAGAAGGGCGTGACCGCGCGCTTCGTCGAGTTCTCGCACCTGCTCTCCGAGCTCAAGGCTTCGTTCGATCGCGGCACCGCCGCCGCCGAGCTCGTGGACCCGCTCGTCGCCGTCGACGTGCTCGTCATCGACGAGCTGGGCAAGGGCCGCAGTACCGAGTGGGAGCTCACGGTCATCGACGAGCTCGTCAGCCGCCGCTACAACGCCGGCCGCGCCATCCTCGCGAGCACCAACTTCTCCCCGGGCGCCGCGACAGGCCGCCGCATCGCGAACAACGCGATGCCGGAGGAGCGGGTGACTCTCGCCGATCGCGTCGGAGAGCGTGTGTACAGCCGCCTCAACGAGGTGTGCAGCTTCGTCGAGATGCCGGGTCGCGACTACCGCCAGGCCCTGTCGCGCTGAATCGCCCTGGTCTCGGCCAGGGGCGTGGCTAGCTTGGGGTATGGCCCGCCACAGAACCAACCGGCACGAAGAGGGAATCGTCGAGCAGCGAGAAGGGCTCGATGGTCACCGCTACTCGCTCGAGGCACAGGGCGGCCGCGCTCGCGCGTTCATGGGCATCGCGATGGTGCTCATCCCGCTGTTCGCCTACATCGAGTTCACGTCGACGCAGAACCCGCCGTGGTGGATCTTCGCGCTCGTCGGTCTGTGGACCGGACGGCCCATGTCCTACGACATCACGCTCGCTCCGTCAGGTGTGCGCATCGAGCCGCGAATGAACTTCCTCGGACGCATCACCGAGCGGCTGCGCGCCGACCCGCTCGCCGCCTTCCGCGAGCGCTACGCCTCGGGTGACGGCGTGCTCGTCCCCTGGGAACGCCTGCAGCTCGCCGAGGTCGTCGACCGGGCCAAGGGCCGGCGCACGCTGCGCCTGGTGGCGGTGGACGGCAGCATCACGCTCGATGTCGTGGTGCGCTACGCCGATACCGATCAGTTCGACCAGCTGGTCGGCGAGCTCCGTGAGCGTTGCCGAGAGGTGGCGATGGACGTACTGCCCGCCGAGGTCGACGCGCTTCGTGGCATCACCGCGAGGGCCAGCGAGCGGCAACTGGGGTAGACTCGCCGCCCAACGGAGAGTTCGTGGCCTTTACCGCCCTGTTCCGGACCCGAGGACCCGTCCCGCCTCCCGACGACGTCGCCGACTGGTGCGTCCAGCTCGGCGAGGCCTTCGACCGCGAGTCCAGCGACACCATCCAGCTCCGGGCGCTCCCCGTTCGCGTCGTGGTGCTCGAGGACTCGATGAAGGCCAGCCTCGAGATCGATGCGCGCGTGCCGCTCGAGCGCCTGGTCGACTTCTTGTTCGAGGTCTCCTCGCGTGCCGGCTCCGACGTGCACCTCGCGGGAGAAGGCGCGATGACGCGTCCGCAGATGTGGATGCGCCTTGCCGACGAGCAGGATCGCCAGCGCATCGTCGGGGCCCTCGACCGCGCCGAGGAGCACGGCAACTCCCTCGAGGTCGTGCGTCGCCTGTGGGGCGTACTCGCGGCGACCCGACCCGGCATGGACATCCGCTGGGACAACGTGCGCAAGACCATCGTCGCCCTCAAGGAAGTCGACGAGCCCGGCGGCATCAGCCTCGCCGAGGCGAGCTGGCTGGTCGAGGACATCACCGTGGGCGACGTCATCGCGGTGCCGGTGGCCGGCTACCTGCACATCCTCGCGTGGCGCTGGCTCTCCGAGGCCTACCCGCACCTCACCGCCTGAGGTCGCGCCCGGCGTGCTCGGCTGTGCGGCGTGATCCGAGGCCGCGATTCCGCGTGATCTCGCGCGCCAGCGCATTACCTCATCCCATTCCCACCGCGCTCCCACCCGTGAGGTCCCCTTGATCCTCTCTCTCGACCACATCGCCATCGCCGTGCCCGACCTCGAGAAGGCCATCGAACGCTGGGGCAAGGACTTCGGGCTGACCCTCGCCGGCACCGAGGACGTCGAGACCGCCAAGACCTCCACCGCGTTCTTCCCGGTTCCGGGCACGCGTATCGAACTCGTGCACCCGCTGCGAGGCACCGGGCCCATCGTGAAGTACCTGGAGAAGCGCGGCGGCGGCATGCATCACCTGTGCTTCGCGGTCGACGACATCCGCGCCGAGATGAGCCGCCTGCAGGGGCTCGGCTACCGCTTCCTCTCCGAGGAGCCGTCGATCGGCGCCCACGAGTCGCTGGTCGTGTTCATCCACCCGAAGTCCACCGACGGCGTGCTCGTCGAGCTCGTGCAGCACACGCAGGACGGCCACTGATGGCGGTGGGCGAGTCCACCTCGCTCGCCGAGCGCAAGCGCCGCGCCGGTCAGCGCCTGGTCATCGGCTTCGAGGGACAGGCGGTCACGCCCGAGCTGCGCGACCTCGTCCGCGAGATGCGCCCGTCGGGCTTCTGCCTGTTCAAGCGCAACGTCGACAACCCGGCCCAGGTCGCCGATCTCAACCGGGCGCTCAACGACCTCGTGCCTGGCGCGCTGATCACCGTCGACCAGGAAGGCGGGCGGGTCCAGCGGCTCCGCACTCCCGCCACCGAGTGGCCGCCGATGCGTACGGTCGGCGCCGCCGGACGGTTTACCGAGGCCGTCGCGCGCGGCTTGTCCCGCGAGTGCCGCGCCACCGGGTTCAACGTCAACTTCGCGCCGGTCGCCGACGTCGACAGCAACCCGAACAACCCGGTCATCGGCGACCGCAGCTTCTCCCGCTACGCCGAGACGGTCGCCACGCACGTGACCCGCTACATCGAGGCCGCGCACGCCGAAGGCGTGCTCACCTCCGCGAAGCACTTCCCGGGTCACGGCGACACCGACCTCGACAGCCACCTCGACCTGCCGCGGGTGCGCCGTCCGGAGCAGGAACTGCGCAGCACCGAGCTCGTGCCATTCCGCGCCGCGGTGCAGGCCGGCGTCGGCTCGGTGATGGTCAGCCACGTGATCTTCGACGCGTGGGACACCGAGTGGCCGGCGACCCTCTCCGAGATCATCGTGCCCAGGCTGCTCCGCAAGGAGATGGGCTACGACGGCCTCGTGTTCTCCGACGACATGGAGATGAAGGCGGTGATGGGGCGGTACACGACCCACCAGCAGGTGCAGCGCGGCACGCGGGCGACGCTCGACGTGTTCCTCGTGTGCCATACCGCCGAGCTGCAGCTCGAGTTCTTCCGCGAGATGGTCGAGGGCCAGGCCGACAACCCGGGCTTCGAGCGGCACTCCGCCGCGAGCGAACGCCGCGTTCAGGCCGTCCGCAACTGGCTCGCGCAGGCGCCTTCGGGGCCCGGTCTCGAGGTCGTCGGGTGCGGTGAGCACAAGGACCTCGCCAACGAGATCCGGCAGGTCGACGCGTGATCGCGCTGCTCTTGTCGCTGGCCTTCGCCGACTCCGGTTGCCTCGCGCCGCCGAGCGGCGACAGCCTCGCCGTCGCCTGGGTGTCCAAGGTGAACCGCACGGTGGGCGCGAAGACCTACATCGACGTGGTGCCGGCGACCGCCATCCGCCAGCAGGACTTTCGGACCGTCGGCGAGCTCGTGCACGGTCTCGGGCTTCAGAAGAAGAAGACCGCGCCGAAGAAGCCCTACAAGGTGACCATCTTCGAGGTCGACCCGCGCATCCTGTGCCGTCCCATCGACGGCGCCGAGCCAGGAGAGCGTGTCGCCGGGGTGCCGGCCTGCGAGAGTGCGCGGACCACCGGCAAGAGCGACGGCAGCGGGTGCATGGCCGACGTGCCCGTGTACCGCATCTCGTGGTCGGATGCCTCGGCGCGTGGGTTCTGCGTGCTCCCCGCGCAGCGCTTCGTCGACGAAGGCCTGCGGTAGCGGACCTCAGCGCTTCGCGTCGCGGATGTCGCGCCGCCCTGGGCAGGCAAGGCACAAAAGCCCGCGACAGCCGGCCCACGCCCGCATAAGTGCCGCGTCGGTTCCCGGTGCCGCTGCCCATGTCGCGCCGGGTCGATGCGAGGAGACCATGGCGCGCTACGACCACCGCGAGATCGAGCCCCGCTGGCAGGGCTTCTGGGCCGAGAACGACACGTTCGCGACCCCCACCGACCGCACGAAGCCCAAGTACTACGTGCTCGACATGTTCCCGTACCCCTCCGGGTCCGGCCTCCACGTGGGCCACCCCAAGGGCTACGTGGCGACCGACGTCGTCGCGCGCGCCAAGCGCATGCAGGGCTTCAACGTGCTCCGCGTCATGGGCTGGGACTCGTTCGGGCTGCCGTCCGAGCGCCAGGCCGAGCGCGAGGGCAAGCACCCGCGCGAGATCACCGAGCGGAACATCACCACGTTCAAGGGCCAGCTCTCGGGGCTGGGTCTGTCCTACGACTGGGGCCACGAGCTCGCGACCAGCGACCCGAAGTACTACCGCTGGACCCAGTGGATCTTCCTGCAGCTGTACAAGACCGGCCTCGCGTACCAGGCCGAGGTGCCGGTGAACTGGTGCCCCGCGCTGGGCACGGTGCTCGCCAACGAAGAGGTCAAGGACGGCAAGTACGTCGAGACCGGGGACCCGGTCGAGCGCCGCTCGATGAAGCAGTGGATGTTCCGGATCACCGAGTACGCCGAGAAGCTGCTCGAGGGCCTCGACGACCTCGACTGGCCCGAGGGCATCAAGCAGATGCAGCGCGAGTGGATCGGTCGCTCCGAGGGCGCCCAGTTCCGCTTCGCGATTGCCGATAGCGACGCGTCCTTCGAGGTGTTCACCACCCGTCCCGACACGCTGTTCGGCTGCACCTACGCGGTGCTCGCGCCCGAGCACCCGCTCGTCGAGGCGATCACCACCGAGGCCCAGGCCGAGGCGGTCGCCGCGTACCGCGAGGTCGCGGGCAACATGAGCGACCGCGATCGCACCAGCCAGGCCGCGGATGCGCCGAAGACCGGCTGCTTCACCGGTGCGTACTGCATCAACCCGGTGAATGGCGACAAGGTCCCGGTGTGGATCGCCGACTACGTGCTCGCGTCCTACGGCACGGGCGCGGTGTTCGCGTGCCCGGCGCACGACGAGCGCGACCATGCCTTCGCGACGACCTTCGGCCTGCCGATCGTCGAGGTCGTGAAGGGCGGTGACGACGTCCAGGCCGAGGCCTACACCGGCGACGGCCCGCACGTGAACTCCTCGTTCCTCGACGGCCTCGACATCGCGGCCGCCAAGACAGCGATCATCGGCTGGCTCGAAGAGAACGGCCACGGCCATGGCACCGTGCAGTACCGCCTGCGCGACTGGCTGTTCTCGCGCCAGCGCTACTGGGGCGAGCCCTTCCCGCTGATGTTCACCGAGGACGGCGAGATCGTGCCCGTCCCCGAGACGGACCTGCCGGTGACCCTGCCCGAGCTCATGGAGTTCAAGCCGACCGCCGACGGCCGCCCGCCGCTGGCCCGCGCCGAGGACTGGGTCCACACCACCACCCCCGACGGACGTCCGGCGGTGCGCGAGACCAACACGATGCCGCAGTGGGCGGGCTCGTGCTGGTACTACCTGCGCTTCATCACGCCGAACAACGACGAGGCGGCGTGGGATCGCGACGAAGAGAACTACTGGATGCCGGTCGACCTGTACGTCGGCGGCGCCGAGCACGCGGTGCTGCACCTGCTGTACTCGCGCTTCTGGCACAAGGTGCTCTTCGATCTCGGCCTGGTGAGCACCTCCGAGCCGTTCCAGCGCCTGTTCAACCAGGGCATGATCCACGCGATGTCGTACAACGACTCGCCCGACGGTCGGGGCAAGTTCTACTACCCGAACGAGGTCGAGGAGCAGGGCGGCACGTGGGTGGCCAAGGCCGATGGACGCGAGGTCTTCACCAAGGTGATGAAGATGTCGAAGTCCCGGTACAACGTCACCAACCCCGATGACATGTGCGAGCAGTACGGGGCGGACGCCCTGCGGCTGTACGAGCTGTTCATGGGACCGCTCGAGGACGGTGCGATGTGGGAGGACTCCGGCGTCGCCGGTACCCGCCGCTTCCTCGACAAGGCCTGGCGCCTGTTCCACGGCGACAACGTCGTCGACGGCCCGGTCGCGAACAAGGACGTCGAGCGCGCCCTGCACTCCGCGATTCAGAAGGTCACCGAGGGCGTGTCCAGCCTGCGGTTCAACACCGCCATCTCCGAGATGATGATCTTCGTCAACGAGGCGCTCAAGGCCGACAAGGTGAGCAAGGACTGGCTGCACGCGTTCGTGCGCATCCTCGCTCCCTTCGCCCCGCACCTCGCCGAGGAGCTGTGGCGTGGTCTCGGCGAGACCGAGACCATCGCGTACGCGGCCTTCCCCGAGGTCGACGAGGCCAAGCTCAAGCAGGACACCATCACCCTCGCGGTGCAGGTCAACGGCAAGGTGCGCGCGAACATCGACGTGGACGCCGGCGCGAGCAAGGAGGACATCCTCGCCGCCGCCAAGTCCGAAGAGAACGTGCAGCGCTACCTCGCGGAAGGCACGCTGCGACGCGAGATCGTGGTGCCCGGTCGTCTCGTCAACCTCGTCGTGAAGTAGGCGACAGAGCGGACCCCGCCTCGCCCTGCTAGAGTCGGGGCTGGGGCAGGGTCCGGCGCGTGCCTCGCGCGCCTTTCGACCCAGGAGGTCCGATGCGCGTCACCATGCTTGCCGTTCTCCTCGTGATGGGCTGTTCCAAGTCCCTCGAGCCCGTCGAGGACGAGACCACCGACGACGTCGAGGCCGACACCGACACCGACACCGACGTCGACTCGGATGCCGACAGCGACTCGGACAGCGACTCGGACGCGGACACGGACACGGACACCGATCCGAACGCGCTCGACTGCAGCGCCTTCTACCCGACGGATGCGCCTGGCTGGCAGGGCACGACGTGCATGACCGGCATGATCAGCTGCAACCAGACCATCGACGCGACCAACGACGGCGGTTCGTACTTCTTCTCCGGTACCGAGTACGACCAGATGTTCTGCCGCGGCGAGGACGACTGGACCGACACGTTCAACGGCCCCGAGCGCGTGTACGAGCTGTACGTGCCCGCGAACACCGTGGCCGACGTGAACCTCGAGACCCCGTGCAACACGCTCGCGCTTCGCGTGCTGTCCACGGGTGACCGCTGTGCGTCGCGTGAGGCACTGACCTGCGATGCCTACGACTCGGTGACCCCGTACGAGCAGGAGGTCACCACGCTGCTCGGCGGAACCCAGGGCCGGACGTTCCAGATCATCGTTGACGGCATCAACGATCAGATCGCCAACTTCCGCCTGTCCGTGGACTGCGTCTCCCGCTAGCCGCCGGCCGATCACGAGGATCGGCCTGCCGGCGGACGCTGGCGCAACCCTATGATTCGCCACACTTCGCGGGTTCGCGTGCTCTACTGAGCTCGGGGTTCTGCATGCTCGTTCTGCTCGCACTGTCCGCGCTGGCCTGGGAGCCGCTCGCGGTGGTCGACGACCCGCTCGTCCGCATGCCCGGCACCCAGCCCGGCGACAACATCACCCTCGAGGGACCGAACCGGTGCCTCGGCTGTCACGCGGACTACGAGGAGCCCGGCCAACCCATCGTCTCTCCCGGCGGCACCTGGCAGGGCTCGATGATGAGTCAGGCCGCGCGCGATCCGCTGTTCTGGTCGGCCCTGACGGTCGCCGCTCAGGACTCGGTGTGGGCGCTCGGCAACCCCAACGCCACCGACATCTGCCTGCGCTGCCACATGCCGCAAGGCTGGGTCGAGGGCCGCAGCGACCCGACCAACGGCAAGGAGATGATCGGGTCGGACTTCGACGGCGTGCATTGCGACACCTGCCATCGCATGGCCGATCCGTACTTCGTGGACCGGCACGACGGGACCCGCGAGGGCTCGGACTGGAGCGGGTACTGGGACGAGTCGGCCGAGGCTCAGGCCGAGGCGGACGTTGTCTTCGCGGATGACTCGTCGCTGATGACCTACCTGACGCTGTTCGACGGCAGCGACTTCTACGGCACGGACCTGCGTCCCGCCGAGTCGGGGTACACCGCGAACGGAGCAGGACAGGCCTTCTACAGCCCGAACGCCGCGAAGCGCGGGCCATTCCAGGACCACGGCGCACGCCACCAGGCGACCTACAGTCGCTTCCACAAGAGCCGGGACTTCTGCGCGACCTGCCACGACGTGTCCAATCCCGTGCTGGCGAACCTGGCGTGGACGGGGACCGGGCCGCTGCCCACCGAGACCGATGCCGCGTTTTCGTACTCCCACGTCGAGCGCACCCACAGCGAGTTCATGCTCTCGGACTTCGGGCTGCCCGACGGCGCGTTCGGGACGGGGGCCTACGACCCCACGGTGTTCGTGACCTCGCGTCCGGGCAACGCCATCGCGACCTGTCAGGACTGCCACATGCCGGATCGCACGGCCTACGGCTGCGACAAGGCTGGCGTCCCACTGCGTCCGGACGAGTCGTCCGCGCACCCGAACTCTGGCGTGCCGTCCCACGAGCTCGTCGGCGGAAACCTGTGGATTCCGACCATCCTCGCGTCGACGCAGAGCGATGCCGCCAACTACGACCCGGTGAACGCCTCGCTGCTCGGCGGCGAGCACGGGCCGCTCACCCTGAGCCTGACCGCTGGCGAAGGCATTCCTGCCGATGCCCTGCTCGAGGGCGTCGCCAAGTCTCGCGCCCTGCTCGAGGCGGCGGCGACCATCGAGGACGTGGCCTACGACCCCGACACGGGCGCGCTCGACTTCAAGATCGTCAACCACAGCGGCCACAAGCTGATCTCCGGCTACCCCGAGGGGCGGCGCATGTTCGCCACCGTCACCGCGTCGGTCGACGGCACGGTGCTCGCGGTGGTGAACCCCTACGACGACGTGGCCAACACGCTGCGCGGCCTGCCCGACTCGGACTTCGCCCCCGCGCTCGAGGCCTGGGAGGAGTACGAGGACACGCTGGTCTACGAGTCGCACCCGCGAAGCTCGCTGACCGGCGAGAACCACACCTTCCACTTCGCGCTCGCCGACGGCCGGTACAAGGACAACCGCATCCCTCCGCGCGGCTTCCGCATCGACGAAGCGGCGGAGCGCCTGGCGACGCCGGTCTGGGACGGGGTCGACGACCCGGACTACTTCACCGCCGCCGAGTACGTCGGGGGCTACGACGCCGTGTCCCTGTCGCTGCCCACCGGCGCCGATCGCGTGAGCATCGAGCTCTTCTACCAGACCACTTCACGGGAGTATGTCGAGTTCCTCGTCGCCGAGATCCGCGGGACCGGCGGCACGCTGAGCTCGCCGACGCCCAGCGGCGAGGCCGAGGCCTACATCGCCCAGTCCGATCCGTTCTTCGCGGATCTGCGCGCATGGGGCGACACCCTCGAGGACCTGTGGGAGCACAACCAGCACCTTCCGGGTGCGGCGCCGGTGTGGATGACCAGCGGGGAGTGGTCCGCGGGGCCCTGCGAGCCGAGCAAGGAGATCTGCGACGGCATCGACAACGACTGCGACGGCTTCATCGACGACGCGGACCCGGACATTCCGGACGGGGACGGGGACGGGTTCTACGCGTGCTCGGACTGCGACGATGCCGACCCGGACAACTACGCGTCGTGTGACACCTGCGTCGACCTCGATGGGGACGGGGCCTTCGTGGACTGCGATCGCTACGAGTCCTTCGACGAGGACTGCGACGACGATGACGCGGCCAACGCACCGGCCTTCGTCGAGGACTGCTTCGACGGCGGAGACAACGACTGCGACGGGCTCGCGGACCTCGACGACCCGGACTGCGCCGAGGGCGACACGGACACGGACGCGGACACGGACTCCGATACGGACGCCGACGCCGACACGGACGCCGACGCCGACACGGACTCGGACGCCGACACCGATGCGGACGCCGACACCGACGCGGATGCGGACACCGACGCAGACGCCGATACCGACGCAGACGCCGATACCGACGCCGACGCGGACACCGACGCAGACGCCGATACCGACGCCGACGCGGACACCGACGCAGACGCCGATACCGACGCGGATGCGGACACCGACGCGGACGCCGATACCGACGCGGATGCGGACACCGACGCGGACGCCGATACCGACGCGGACGCCGATACCGACGCGGATGCCGATACCGATGCGGATGCGGACACCGACGCGGATGCCGACACCGACGCGGATGCCGATACTGACGCGGATGCGGACACCGACGCGGATGCGGACACCGACGCGGATGCCGATACCGACGCGGACGCCGACACCGACGCGGACGCCGACACCGACACGGATGCCGACACCGACACGGATGCGGACGCCGACACCGACACGGATGCCGACACCGACACGGATGCGGACGCCGACACCGATGCGGACGCCGACACCGACGCGGACGCCGATTCCGGGCTCACGGGGGATGAGTCTCGCTGCGGGTGCACCACGGGTGGGTCCGCGGGGTGGATAGTGCTGAGCCTGCCCCTGGTCGGGCTGCGTCGCCGCCGCCGCTGAGCCTCGCAGCCATGGTGCTGGTCCTGCCGGGGGCTTTGCGGCTATGCTGCGGCGCTCTCGGAGGCCCCATGCACCGCCTGCTCCCTCTCGCCCTGCTCTTCGGCTGCGCCGGTTCCGCGGACGACCTCGTCGCGCAGGACTCGGGAGCCGAGGTCGAGCTCGCGTGCGACGACCAGATCGACGACGACGCGGATGGGCTCACCGACTGCGACGACAGCGACTGTGCCGACGTCGCGCCGTGCACCTGGCCGACCTCGCTGAACATGGACGCCACGCTGTTCTTCGACGCGAACTCACTCGCAAAGCTCGGTGGCTACGACGACTGCACCACGCACTTCACGTCGACGCTGCAGATGCAGTCCGACAACGACTGCGCCGAGTGCGACCGCATCTACCTGGGCAACTTCACGTACGTCTCCGACGACTGCCCGCAGGATCCGAACAACCCGCGGCCCACCTCCGGTGAGTACGGCATGGTGTTCGGCTCCGAGACCAGCTGGACCGCGTTCTTCGTGAACCAGGGCACGTGGACGCAGATGGGCGCCGCCAATGACGACGGCAGCGCCTACGTGTTCACGTCCACGGACACCGTCGACTACCAGGGCACGGAGGTCGGCTCGCTGACCACGACCTTCCGCTTCAGCGAGCCGTGAGCGAGGGCGACCTCTCGGTCACCGCCCAGTACACGTCCCAGGCGTGGATCCGGGGCGGGTTTCCGTATGCCGAGCTGTTCGACGACCCGGGCAGCCAGCGCGTGTTCGGGGCGACGAACTCGGTGATGGGGCTGTTCGCCTGGTTCCGTCCGGGTGCGCCGTCGCTGCCCGACAGCCTGATCGCGCGGCACGCGATGCTCGACCACCTCGGCCGCAGCTCGGGATGCCGCCAGTTCGTGGAGGTCGCCGCCGGACTGTCGCGAAGGGGTGCCACGTTCTCGGAGGAGCCGGAGTGCGCCTACGTCGAGGTCGACCTGCCTGGCATGGTGGCGACCAAGGAGCGTCTGCTCGGGGAGAGCGACAGGGGCAGGGCGGTGCTTGCCCGCGCGAACCTGCGGCGCGTGGGCATGGACGCCCGCGAGCTCGAGCTCGACGCGCTGCTCGGTGAGGGGCCGGTGTGCTGTATCGCCGAGGGCCTGCTCATGTACTTCGATCGCGACACGCGGCAGGCCTTCTTCGCCCGCATGGCGAGTCAGCTCGCCGCGCGGCCCGGCAGCCAGCTGATCTTCGACCTCGTGCCCGCGACCGAGCAGCCGAAGCCAGGCCTGGTGGGCCGCATGCTCGGCTGGCTCATGCGCCGCTTCACGCAGGGGCGCGGCTTCGAGGAGGACCAGGGCTCCCGTGAGGATCTGGTCGCCGAGCTCCGGGCCGCGGGCTTCGAACAGGTCCAATGGTTCGAGCCGGCGGACCTCACCGACGCGCAGCTGCCGGCGCCCAGCGGCGTGGTGCAGACGCTCGTGTGGCGGGCGTCAGCGTAGGCTGAGCACCGCGAGCTTTCCGCCGCAGCTGCACCGATAGCGGTGCGCGGCGTGCACCCGGTCGCAGCTTCGACAGCGGGTCAGTCGCAGCTGGCGTCCGAGCCGCTCGACCACGCGGTTCGCGAGCTCTCGCTCGGTGTGTTCCAGACCCTGACCCACCATGTCGATGGCATCGGGCGTCGCGGTCTCCTCCCAGATCTGGAGCACGCGGGCGCCGTGGGTGCCGTCACGTGGGGAGTCGTGGGAGACGCGGGCCGCGTAGAGGGCCGCCCGCTCGTGCACGTCGAGGGTCTCGAGGTGCAGGGACAGCACGTAGTGGATGATGTGCGGGTCCAGTTCGGCGGGCTTTCGGCGAAACAGGGCGAGCATGGGCAACCTCCACCCTCACCATCGCCGCGGTCCCGGGTCATGGGACCTCACCCGATCTCAACTCGGGTCCCGCGTTGCGACGTCGACACGTTGGATGCGCAAATCGTGCGGGTCTGTGGGCGATTCGCGAGCTTCTCGCTCCGTGGTGGGCGGAGAGGTCGCGCAGAGCCGCTGTCCGTCGGCGTCACAGGCGGGTGAATTGTCGTTCAGTGTCTGTCGAAAGCACGCAAAGCGCGCGCGGATTCCGGCTTTGCACTGCTACTCTGCGCCGCCTCTGCTCTCTGGACGGATCTATGGGCCACGACCCTCTCCGCATCCTCGGGCTGACCCCTCTGGAGTCGCCCGATGCCACCCTCGTGTCGGCCTTTGCCCGTGCTGGCGCGATCGGCATTCTCGATCTCGGACGCCAGTCCGCGCGCGCCCAGGCGGCGATCGACGCGCTCGGCCCCCGTCTGCGTGCGGTTCGCGTGCCCGAGGGCGTGGTCGCCCCCGAGCTCCCCGAGTCCGTCGAGTTCGTCGTGCTGCCGGAGGGCGTGGATCTCGACCCCTTCGCCTCGCGCAAGGTGCTCGTGCAGGTCACCACGGCCCGCGCGGCCCATGCTGCCGAGCAAGCGGGAGCCTTTGGCCTGATCGCGAAGGGCAGTGAAGCCGGTGGGCGCGTGAGCGACGAGGGTGCGTTCGTGCTCCTTCAGCGCCTGCTCGCCCAGTCCAGCCTGCCGGTGTGGGTGCAGGGCGGGGTCGGCGTGCACTCGGCCGCCGCAGCCGTGGCCGGCGGCGCGCGGGGTGTGGTGCTCGACAGCCAGCTGTCGCTGCTCGCGGAGTGCGAGCTCTCGGAAGAGGCACGGCTCGCGATTGCGGCGATGGATGGCAGCGAGACGCGGGTGGTCCGAGGCCATCGCGTGTACGCCCGGCCGGGGCTGCCGACCGACGCGCTCGCCGAGGACCTGTTCGCGAACCTTGGCGACGGGCCCATGGACCAGAGCCTATGGCCGCTCGGGCAGGACGCGGCGCTCGCCCTGTCGATGTCGACGCACTTCCCGCGGGTCCAGTCGCTGGTGCGCGGACTGCAGCGCGAGATCGACGGACACATCGGCCAGGCTGTCGCAGCGAGCCCGCTCGCGCCGGGCTCGGCCTTTGCGCGCGCGCACGGTCTGCGCTTCCCCATCGCCCAGGGCCCGATGAGCCGCGTCTCGGACGTCGCCGGCTTTGCCGAGGCCGTGTCGCGGGGCGGGGGACTGCCGTTCCTCGCGGTGAGCATGATGCGTGGCCAGGGGCTGGTCGATCTGCTCGACGAGACCCGCGAGCGCCTCGGCGAGAGCGATGAGCCGTGGGGCGTTGGCCTGCTCGGATTCGCGCCGCCGGATCTCCGCGCCGAACAGCTGGAGGCGGTGCGCCGCGCCAAGCCTCCGGTGGCACTGCTTGCGGGTGGGCGTCCCTCTCAGGCTCGCGAGCTCGAGGCCGAGGGCATTCCGACCTATCTGCATGTGCCGAGCCCCGGGCTGCTCGATCTGTTCCTCAAGGACGGGGCCCGCCGCTTCGTGTTCGAGGGACGCGAGTGCGGCGGACACGTGGGGCCGCGCACGTCGTTCGTGCTCTGGGATCAGTTCGTCGAGCGCCTGCTCCAGCACCCGACCCCCCACGAGCTGCACCTGCTGTTCGCCGGCGGCATCCACGACGGGCGTAGCGCCGCGATGGTGTCGGCGCTCACCGCGCCGCTCGCCGCGCACGGTGCGAAGATCGGCGTGCTCATGGGCTCCGCGTATCTGTTCACCGAAGAGGCCGTCGCCACCGGCGCGATCACGCGGACCTTCCAGCAAGCCGCCCTGGCCTGCGGCGACACCGTGCTCGTGCACTCGGCCCCTGGCCACGCGACCCGGTGCGCGCCGTCCCCGTTCGTCGAGGCCTTCGAGGCCAAGCGCCGCGAGATGGAGGCCGAAGGTGCGGCCCCCGAGGCGATCTGGGAAGAGCTCGAGCGCATGAACCTCGGTCGGCTACGCATCGCGAGCAAGGGGATTCGCCGCGAGGGCGCCGAGCTCGTCGCTGTCGATGCCGACGCCCAGAAGTCCGAGGGCATGTTCATGATCGGCCAGGTGGCGGCGCTGCGCGGCGAGACCACCACGGTCGAGGCGCTGCACCTCGAGGTGAGCGAGGGGGCCGCCGCGTGGCTGTCGCCGCCCGCCCCCGCCGAGTCCGGACGCTCCGCGGACGTCGCGATCATCGGGATGGCCTGCTTCTACCCTGGGGCCCCGGACGTGCACGCGTTCTGGAGCCAGCTCGTGCTCGGCCGCGACCTCGTCACCGAGGTGCCTCCCGAGCGCTGGGACGTCGCGCGCTACTACGACCCCGATGCCGCGCCGGGCGCGAAGTCGGCGAGCAAGTGGGGCGGCTTCTTGCCTCCCATCGACTTCGACCCGCTCGCCTACGGCATTCCCCCGCGGAGCCTCGCGGCGGTGGAGCCCGTGCAGTTGCTCGCCCTCGAGGCCGCCGCCCGAGCTCTCGCGGATGCCGGCTACGGCGAGACCCCCTTCGATCGCGAGCGCACCAGCGTGATCTTCGGCGCCGAGGCCGGCACCGACCTCGCGAGCGCCTACGGCTTCCGGGCCTTGTTCCCGCAGTACCTCGGGGACCTGCCCGAGGAGCTCGACGCGGTGCTGCCGACCCTCACCGAGGACAGCTTCCCGGGCGTGCTCGCGAACGTCATCGCCGGACGCATCGCGAACCGCCTGGACCTCGGCGGCGTGAACTACACGGTCGACGCCGCCTGTGCGAGCTCGCTCGCCGCGGTCGACCTCGCGTGCAAGGAGCTGCTCGCCGGCACCTCCGACATGGTGCTCGCTGGCGGTGCGGACCTGCACAACGCCATCGGCGACTACCTGATGTTCTCGTCGGTCCACGCGCTGTCGAAGACCGGTCGCAGCCGCCCCTTCGACGCCGATGCCGACGGCATCTCGCTCGGCGAGGGCGTGGCCGTCGTGGTGTGCAAGCGGCTGGCCGATGCCGAGCGCGATGGCGACCGGATCTACGCGGTGCTCAAGAGCGTCGCCGGCTCCTCGGACGGCAAGAGTCTCGGGCTCACGGCCCCGCGCAAGGAAGGGCAGATGCGCGCGCTCGAGCGCGCCTACGCCAGGGCCGGCGTGTCGCCGACGAGCGTGGGCCTGGTCGAGGCGCACGGCACGGGTACGGTGGTCGGCGACCGCACCGAGCTCGGCACGCTGACCGAGGTGTTCACCCGCGCCGGCGTGCGACCGGGGCAGGTCACGCTTGGTTCGGTGAAGTCGAACATTGGCCACACGAAGTGTGCCGCGGGTCTCGCGGGCCTGCTCAAGGTCGTGCTCGCCCTGCACCACCGCACCCTGCCGCCCACCCTGCACGTGCGTCGGCCGAACCCGGGCTGGAATCCCGATGCGAGCCCGTTCGTGTTTCGGTCCCAGCCCTCGCCGTGGATTGCGGGAGAGCAGGACGATCGCCATGCCGCGGTGAGCGCCTTCGGCTTCGGCGGGACCAACTTCCACTGCCTGGTCGGCGCCTACGACGCACCCGCGCGCACGCCGGAGAAGGGACTCAAGCTGTGGCCCGCGGAGCTGTTCCTGCTTCGCGACGAGGCCGAGCTCGACCGGCTCGAAGCCTGGGTCGGGCGGCGCCCCCTCCGCGATCTGGCCGCCTCGAGCTGCCTGCGTGCGCGGGACGGCGCCGAGCTGGCCATCGTCGCCGAGTCCACCGAGGACCTGCGCGACAAGCTCGCCCTCGCTCGCGAGGGTCAGGACGGACGAGGCATCTTCCGCAAGCAGACCCTGCGCGGCGAGGTGGCGTTCCTGTTCCCCGGTCAGGGCAGCCAGCGGCCGAACATGCTCGCCGACCTGTTCGTGGCCTTTCCCGAGCTGCAGGCGCTGATCGAGCCGAGCTACGCCTCGGTGCTCTTCCCGCCGGACACCTTCGATCCACAGCGCCGAGCTGACGCCCGGGCTGCGATCACCGACACGCGCGTGGCCCAGCCCACGCTCGGGCTCGTCGAGCGCGCGGCCGCCTCGCTGCTCGATCGCATGGGCCTCGAGCCGGCGGTCCGCGCAGGACACTCGTACGGGGAGCTCGTCGCGCTCGCGCACGGTGGCGCCATCGCCTGGGACGACCTGCCGGCGATCTCGCGCATCCGCGGCGAGGCCATCCACGCGGCGGCGGGCGATGCGGCGGGGACCATGGCCAGCGCCAAGGCTTCCGCCGAGCAGGTTCGCCCGCACCTCGCGGACGGCGCGGTGCTCGCGAACCTCAACAGCCCCGTGCAGACCGTGATCAGCGGCGAAGAAGCCGCGGTGGCTGCGACCGAGGCCAGTCTCGGCGAAGCCGGCATCGCGGTGAAGCGCTTCCCCGTGGCGGCGGCGTTCCACAGCCCGCTGGTCGCGGCAGCCGAGAAGGGCTTCCACGAGGCCCTCGGCGCCTTCGCGCTCCGCGCGCCCGAAGGCACGGTGTACGCGAACCTCACCGCCGCGCCATACGGCGAAGACACGGATGTCCGCGATACCCTCGCGCGCCACATCGTGTCGCCGGTGCGCTTCGTCGAGCAGCTCGACGCGATGTATGCCACCGGTGTGCGCCTGTTCGTCGAGGTCGGCCCCGGACGCGTCCTCACCCGTCTCGCCGAGCAGACCTTCGGCGACCGCCCCCACGCAGCCCTGTCGCTCGAAGACCCGAAGGGCGGCGGTGCGCTCGACGGCCTGGTGCGCCTGCTCGCGAACCTCGCGATGCACGGCGTGCGCTTCGACCCGTCCCCGTTGTTCGAGGGACGCGCCGAGCCGGTGAACCTCGACCGTGCGCCCAAGCCGGCCTCGCCGACCCTGTGGCAGGTCAACGGCCATCGCGCGTGGCCGATGCGCGGCAAGCTCCCGGACTTCGCGATGAAGCCCGTCACCGAGCCCGTGCTCACCTCGCTCGCCGGCGGTCGCGACCGCGTGGTGCTCGAGTACCTCGAGACCCTCAAGGAGCAGGCCGAGGCGCAGCGACGCATCATGCTCGCGTACCTCGGTGAGACCGATCATGTGGGTAGCGGGCCTTCGCCCGCGGCAGGGGTCCTCGCGCCTGGCGCGCCCGCTGCGGGGGATTCGGCTCGGCTTCGCTCGCCTCACCCAGCGGCCGATGAGGGACGGGATCAGGCCGAGCCACCGGTCGTGAGGGAGCCGTCGGAGGCTCTGCTCGCCATCGTCTCGGACCGCACCGGCTACCCGGCCGAGATGCTCGACCTCGACCTCGACCTCGAGGCGGACCTGTCGATCGACTCGATCAAGCGCATCGAGATCCTCGGCGTGCTCTCCGACGAGCTCGGCCTGGGCGGCGGCCAGGTGGACCGCGACAAGCTGGTCGAAGAGCTGTCCTCGGTGAAGACGCTGCGCGGCATCCTCGGCTGGCTCGACCAGCACCAGGGTGGCGAGGGCGGCGAGGCGACGCCGGATGCGGACGAGGCCGAGAACGACGTGCCCGACCGCCTGCTGCGGTTCGTGCCGCGGACAACCGAGCTGCCGCCGCCGGCGGTGGGCCACCTCGAGCAGCACCGCATCGGGCTGCTCGGCCGGGCCTCGCTCACCGAGCCGCTGCGCGAGGCGCTGGTCGGCGATGGGGCGCGGGTGCGACTGATCCGCGGTCAGATGGAAGCGGACTCGCTCGATGCCCTGGTGCTCTTCCTTCGCGAGTGGAAGCCCGCGGAGGACCTGCCCGAGCGCTTGTGGGAGGTCGCTTCGACGCTTCGCCAGGCCCTGGCCGCCGGTGCGACGCGCCTGCTCGTCGTCACCGACGGCGGACTGTTCGACGCCGCGGGTCTCTCGGCGCTGCTCAAGACCATCCGCAAGGAGAGCGGCGTCAGCGTGCGCCGCATCAGCCTCGGCCACGGCGACCTCACCGAGCACGTCGCCCACGTGCGCGACGAGCTCCTCGACCCGAGCGGCCCCGAGGAGGTCGCCTGGATCGAGGGCAAGCGTCTCGGGCTCGAGATGCTTCCCCGAGAGCGCGACCTCGCCGAGCGCCAGTTGCTCGACGGCCGCAGCGTCTACCTGCTCACGGGCGGGGCCCGCGGCATCACCGCGCGGGTCGCGAAGCGGCTCGCTGCCGAGCGCGGCGGCACCTTCGTGCTCGTCGGTCGCAGCCCCGAGCCGCCGGACGAGGACCCGGCGCTCGCCGAGGTGCCCGATGATGCGCTGAAGAAGCACCTCATCGCCGGTGGCGGTTCGCCCGCGGAGATCGAGAAGCAGGCGCAGCGGCTGCTCGCGGCGCGCGAGATGCGGCGTACCTTCGATGCGATTCGGGCCACCGGCGCGAAGCTCGTGTACGTCGCCGCCGACGTGCGGGACCGCGACGCGATGCAGGCCCTGGTCGACCGCATCGTCGCCGAGCACGGACGCATCGACGCGGTGGTCCACGGGGCCGGCGTGCTCGAGGACAAGCTGCTTCGCGACAAGACCGAGGAGAGCTTCCGGCGGGTCGTCGACACCAAGGTGCTCGGGGCCCTGGCCCTGCTCGACGCCGTACCCGAGGACACCACCGTGGCCTTCTTCGGCAGCGTCGCCGGGGCCTTCGGCAACCGCGGGCAGGTGGACTACGCCGCGGCCAACGACGTGCTCGATCGGCTGGCGCACGCCCGCGACGGTCGGACCATCTCGCTGGACTGGGGTCCGTGGGGTGGCGGCGGCATGGTCAGCGATGCGCTGGAGCGGCAGTACGCGCGGCTCGGCATCGGCCTCATCGACCCGGACGAGGGCACGGAGGCGTTGATCGGCGAGCTGGTCAGCGGCACAGAGCGACAGGTCGTGCTCATGCGGGCCGAGCTGGAGCGGATGCGCTGAGATGGCGGACGCACCCGGCATTGCCGTCATCGGCCTCGGCTGCGCGTTTCCGGGCTCTCCCGACGTGGAGTCGTACTGGCGCGCGATCCACAAGGGCGTGGACTGCATCTCCGAGGTGAGCGAGGCCCGCTGGGATGCGCGCTTCCATGACCCGCAGAGCGCTGCGGTGGATCGGGTCTACAGCCGCCGGGCGGGGCTTCTGCCTGATGCGGTGCGGTTCTCCGCGGGTCGCTTCGGAATCATGCCGGTTGCCGCCGAGGGGGCCGAGCCCGACCAGATGCTCGCCCTGCAGATCGCCGCCGATACCCTCGCGGACGCCGGGCTCGAGGGAGAGGCGCTGACCAGCCAGCGGGTCGGCGTAATCCTCGGTCGCGGCGGCTACCTGACACCGGGCCTGGTGCGGTTGTCACAGAAGGTGCGCGAGGCCGAGCAGATCGCGTCGCTGCTCGAAGAGCTCGCGCCCGAGCTCGATGCGGGCACCGTCGCGCGCATCAAGACCCGCTTCCAGGAGCGGGCGGGCAGCTTCGGACCGGACACGGCCATTGGTCTCGTGCCCAACCTCGCCGCGTCGCGCATCGCCAACCGGCTCGATCTGCGCGGTCCCGCGTACACGGTGGACGCCGCGTGCGCGTCGGCGCTGATCGCGGTCGAGCACGCGGTTCGCGAGCTGCGCGAGGGTCGCTGCGACGTGGTGCTCGCCGGCGGCGTCCACCTGTCGCCGGACGTGAGCTTCTTCGCGGTGTTCGCCCAGCTCGGCGCACTGTCGCGGGCCGGGCGCCTGGCGGCGTTCTCGGACGACGCGGATGGCCTCGTGATCGGCGAGGGCATCGGCATGCTCGCGCTCAAGCGTCTCGACCGTGCCGAGGCCGACGGCGACCGCGTCTACGCCGTGATTCGCGGCGTGGGCAGCGCGAGCGACGGGCGCGCCGCGAGCGTGATGACGCCGCGGGTGGATGGCCAGGTGCTCGCGCTTCGCCGTGCCTGGGCCGAGTCCGGCGTGGACCCGCGGTCCCTGGGCCTCGTCGAGGCGCACGGTACCGGCACCGAAGCAGGGGACAAGGCGGAGCTCGCCACGCTGCGGGAGGTGTTCGCGGACGGGCCGGAGGCCGTGCTCGGATCGGTGAAGAGCCAGATCGGCCACACGATGCCGGCGGCGGGCGCCGCGGGCCTGATCAAGGCGGTCCTCGCGGTGCACCACGGCGTACAGCCGCCGACGCTGCACTGCAAGCAGCCCCGGGCCGAGCTCGCGGACAGCCGGTTCACGGTGCTCGGCAAGGCACGAAAGTGGAGCGCGGACGAGCGCGTCGCCGCGGTGAACGCCTTCGGATTCGGCGGCATCAACGCGCACGTGGTGCTGAGCGCGCACGGCCCGGCGGTGCCCACGCCTCGTCCGGTCAAGCCGCTCGACGACGCCCAGGCTCGTGTGCTGCTGCTCGCCGCATCGTCGCCGGAGGCCCTGCTCGCGCGCCTCGACGAGGCGCCAGGCGCGCCCCTCGGCGTGGGCCCGTGCAGGCTGGCGCTGGTCGATCCCACGCTGGAGCGCATCGAGCGGGCCCGCAAGGCGATTCGCCGCGGAGAACCCTGGCGAGGGCGAGGCGGGATGTGGTTCAGCCCCGCCGGACTGCTCGACGAGGGGGGCAAGGTCGCGTGGCTGTTCCCGGGCATCGAGGCGGTGTTCGACCCGGAGACCGCGTCGGTGGTGCGGTGGCTGGACCCGACCGCGGAACCTCTCGCGGTGGAGGAGGGCGCGGCCCACGTCGGACCGGACGCCATCGACCTCGAGTCCACCGGGCGCCGCGTCGTGGCGCTGGCCCAGCTGCTCGACCGCAGCCTGCGCAAGCTCGGGCTCGCCCCGGACATGCTCGGCGGCCACTCCATGGGCGAGTGGAGCGCGATGATTGCCGCCGGCATGCTCGATGCTGGGGAGATCGACGCGTTCCTCGACGAGACTGCCCAGGGCACGCTGGAGGTTCCTGGGGTGCTGTTCGCGGCGGCGGGCTGTGGCGTCGCCAAGGCCGAGGCGGCCATCGACGGGCTCTCGGGCATCGCCATCTCGCACGACAACTGCCCACACCAGGTCATCCTGTGCGGCGAGGACGCGAGCATCGCCGTCGCCCGCGAGCGGCTGATCGCCGATGGCGTGATCTGTCAGGTGTTGCCGTTCCGCTCGGGCTTCCACTCGCCGCTGTTCGCCGACTACCTGGCCCCGCACCGCGAGCACTTCGCCCGGTTCACGCTGACCCCGGCCGCGCTCCCGCTGTACTCGGCGACCACCGTCGACACCTACCCGGACGACCCAGCCGCCATCCGCGACCTCGTGCTCAGGCACCTGGTCGAGCCGCTGCGCTACACCGCGCTCGTGCAGCGACTGTATGCCGACGGTGCGCGGGTGTTCGTGCAGGTCGGCACCGGCTCGCTCACCGGCTTCGTCGACGACACCCTCGCCGGCAAGCCGCACCTCGCGGTGGCCGCTTCCGAGCCTCGTCGCGAGGGACTCGCGCAGCTGCGAAACCTGGCGCTGGCGCTGTGGGCCGAGGGCGCCGACGTCGACCTCGCCCAGGTCCTGCCGAAGGTCGGGCTCGAGGTGTCCCTGTCGCTGGGAGCCCCGCTGATCGCGCTCGGCGACGAGCTTCGCGGCTCGCTCACCGCGGGGCCGGCCAGCGAGGTCCTCCAGGGCGAACACCGCGAGGAGACGCCGGTGATGTCGGCCTTCGCGGAGGCGATGGCGGCGCTTACCCGCGCGGGCAGCGAGGTCCACGCGGCCTTCGTCGACAAGACCCGTCCCCAGCGCTTCTCCGAGCGACGGCGCCTGTCCGTCGCCACCGAGCCCGATCTGCGGGACCACAGCTTCTTTCCGCAGCCGCTGGGCTGGCCGATCCCCTCGGATGGCTACCCGGTGGTGCCGATGACGATGACCATCGAGCTGCTTCTCGAGGCGGGTCGCAAGCTCGCGCCCGACGCGGTGGTCGTCGAAGCGCGCGGCTTGCGCGCATTCAAGTGGCTGGTCGTCGAGCCCGAGGTCGAGGTCGAGCTCGTCGCCGAGCGACTCGAGGATGGCTGGGTGCGCGCGCGGGTCGTCGACTACGCCGAGATCGAGCTCCGCCTGGCCGAGACCTACCCGCAGGCCCCGGAGCCCGCGTTCGGCGCGCTTCCCGATCCCCGACCGACCCCTGTCGATGCGCGCCAGCTCTACGAGGAGCGGTGGATGTTCCACGGCCCTCGCTACCAGGGCGTGACCTCGCTCGGCCCGTGGGACGAGAGCGGCATCGAGGGCGTGATCACCGCGCCGCGTGGACCGGGCTCGCTGCTCGACAACGCGGGGCAGATCCTCGGCTACTGGCTGATGGCCGCGCGCGACGAGGACCAGCTCGCGATGCCCGTGTCGATGGAGCGCATCGAGTGGTTCGGGCCGCATCCCGCGGTCGGGGAGCGCGTGTCCTGCCTGGTGCGCGTGCGGGCCGTGGACGAGGGCTCGCTCACGGGCGACGTCGAGCTCGTGCACGACGGCAAGCTGTGGTGCCGCATTCGCCGCTGGGTCGACCACCGCTTCCAGACCGATCCCCACGTGTGGCGGGTGATGCGTCAGCCCGAGCACACGCTGCTCTCCGCCGAGCACGCGGGCTTCGTGCTCTTCGACGAACAGGCGCACCGCGCGCCGTCTCGTGACTGGCTCATGCGGCGCTACCTCGGCGAGGCCGAGAAGAAGGCGATGCTCGCCTCGGGTCCGCGGGGCCAGCGCGCTTTCCTCAATGGTCGCATCGCCGCGAAGGACGCCTTGCGCGTGGCGCTGCGCGAGGACGGCGTGGAGGGCCTGTTCCCGGTGGAGCTGCCCCTCGGAGACGTGGTCGAGGCGCCGGCGTTGGGCGGACCGCTGTCGGCGACCGGCCTGAGCGTCGCCGTCGCCCACCTGCCTGGAGTGAGCGTGGCGCGGGCGACGCACGAGCCGTGTGCCCTGGCGTTGAGGCCCGCGAGCGCGGATCCGGCCGATGCGGCCCGCGAGGTGGCGCGAAAGCGCAAGGGCCTGCCCGAGGACGCGCCGGTGGCGATAGAGGGCGGTGATGCCCAGTGCATGGTCGTCGCCGGCGTGACCGTGCGCACGGCCCGCGAGGGTGACTACCTGGTCGCGTGGAGCGAGACATGAGCCGAGAACAGACCCTGCGAACCCTGGCTGGCTTCATCGCCGAGGTGCTCGACGACGAGCTGGACGACGACCTCGACATCGACGAGGACACCAGCTTCTCCGACGACCTGGAGCTCGAGAGCATCGAGTTCGTGGCCCTCGCCGAGCTGGTGCAGTCGCACTACGGCGACCACGTCGACTTCGTCGGGTGGATCTCGAACCTCGAGCTCGACGCGATCATCGGTCTGTCGGTCGGGGACGTGGTGGACTTCATCGAGCGGTCGGTGGAGGCCGGCTGATCGAGCTCGACCAGCTGCGGGTCCACGCCGTGTCCATGGGAGAGGGCACGCCGGTCGTGTGCCTGCACGGCTTGCTGCTCGGCTCGGTGGCCTCCTGGTACTTCACGGTGGCGCCGGCGCTCGCGGACGCGCACGAGGTGTGGATGGTCGACCTCCGGGGCCACGGGCGGAGCGGTCGCCCGGCCACGGGCTACGACCTGGGCACGCTGCGCGGCGACCTTGTCGAGGTGCTCGATGCGCTGGGCCTCTCCGGGCCGGTAGATCTCGTCGGGCACAGCTATGGCGCGCTCGTCGCGCTCACCTTCGCAATGGCGCACCCGGAGCGGGTCGGGCGCCTGGTGCTCGTCGAGCTGCCGCTGCCCGGCGACCAGGCGACCCCACTCGAGGTGCTCGGGCTCGAGGGCGTGGCACCGGGCGCGTCGAGCGACGAGCTCGTCGGCATGCTTCCCGCGGACCTGAAGGCGGCCGTACTCGGCGGCGGACGGCGGGCGCGGCGGTTGCTCGAGGGCCTGCGCGCGCTCACCGAGGACACCACGCTGCTCGCCGACGTGTCGGGTGAGCCGGCGCTCGACGAGGCGACGGTGAGGGCGGTGAGTCAGCCGACCCTGCTCGTGTACGGCGAGGACTCGGCCTGCCGTGGCAGTGGGGAGCAGCTGCACGCGTGGCTCGCGAACAGTACGCATCAGCTGCTTCCCGGCGGCCACTTCCTGCCGGCGCAGTCGCCGCAGCCCCTGGCCGAGGCCATCGCGGGGTTCCTGCATGGCTGAGATCGAGGTCGGCGGCGTGAAGCTGCACGTGCAGCGGCTGGGCGACTCGCCCCGCGAGGTCGTGTTCCTGCACGGGCTGGTCATGGACAACCTGTCGAGCTGGTACTTCACGGCCGCGACGCGGGTGGCGACCTCCCGAGGCGTGCTGCTGTACGACCTCCGCGGACACGGGCGCAGCAAGCGTCCGGAGACGGGCTACCGGCTCGAGGACCTCGTGGCCGAGCTGCTCGGCGTGCTCGATGCCGAGGGGGTCGAGCGCGCGCACCTCGTCGGCAACTCCTTCGGCGGGCTGCTCGCAGTGGCGTTCGCGCTGGCCCATCCCGAGCGGGTGGCGAGCCTGTTCCTCGTCGACGCGCTGTTGCCGACGGCGGGCTGGGGGGAGCGCATGGTCGGAACCCTCGGGCTCACCGGCGACGCCCGCGACGCGACCATCGGGAGGCTGTTCGAGAACTGGCTCGGGCGGCACTCCGAGCGCAAGCGCAACAAGCTCGCGAAGCAGGCCTCGGCCCTGGTCGAGGGCACCACGCTGCTCGCGGACCTGCGCGGCTCTGCCTCGTTCGCGCCGGACGCGCTGGAAGCGCTCACGATGCCGATTCGCGCGATCTACGGCGCGGAGTCGGACGTGCTCCCCGACGGGCGCCTGCTCGCCGAGCACGCCGCGGACGTGTCCCTCACCGTCCTCGACGGGTGCAGCCACTCCGTGATGTGGGAGGCCACCGAGGCCGTGGTGAGCGGCATCACCGGGTGGTTGGCCCGATGAAGGTGCTGTTCGTCGTCCCTCCGCTGACGGGCCACATCCTCCCCACGCTGGCGGTCGCCGAGGCTCTGAGCGCGCGCGGTCACGCGGTGGCGTGGCTCGGGCACGCGACCAAGCTGCGCGGGCTGCTCCCCGAGGGAAGCACCATCCTGCCGCTCGGGGAAGGGGACCCGGCGCACGCCGAGTTTGTCGCCAGCCGCGCTCGCAGTGCCCGCGGCATGGCGGCCCTCAAGCTGTTCTGGGAGGAGTTCGTCGCGCCGCTCGCGCTCGCGTCCTTCGACGAGACCGAGGCCCTCGTGCGCGCGCATGCCCCGGACGTGATGGTCGTCGATCACCAGGCGATGGCGGGGGCGCTGGTCGCGCGAAAGCTCGGCATTCCGTTCGCGACGAGCGCGACCACGAGTGCCAGTGTCGGCGACACCCTGGAGGCGTTCCCGAAGGTCGCGGAGTGGCAGCGCGAGCAGGTTCAGGCGGTGGCTGTGCAGCTCGGCGTGGACGGGGGAGACACGCCGGACGTGTCCGACTCCCGGGTGCTCGTGTTCTCGACCCCCGAGCTGGCGGGCACGGGCGGTTATCCGCCGCAGACCCTGTTCGTGGGCCCGTCGCTGACGACGCGCCGCGTTGCGGTGCCCTTTCCGTGGGAGTGGCTCGAGGCGGGGCGTCGCAAGGTGCTCGTCAGCCTCGGCACGCTCAATGCCGAGCGGGGCCAGCGCTTCTACGACGCGGTGGTCGAGGGCCTCGGTGGGCTCGATGCCCAAGTCGTGCTCGTCGCGCCGGCGTCGATGGTGCCCGAGACCCCGGAGAACATCCTGCGGCGGGACTACGTGCCGCAGCTGGCCTTGCTCTCCCACGTGGACGCGGTGGTCACCCACGCCGGGCACAACACGACCGTCGAGGCGCTGAGCCACGGGCTGCCGCTCGTCGTCTCGCCGATCACCGATGACCAGCCGGTGGTCGCGGCTCAGGTGACCGCGGCGGGAGCCGGGGTGCGGGTGCCGTTCGGTCGGATCTCGGCGAACAAGCTGCGTGACGCGGTGGTCGCGGTACTCGACGAGCCCGCGTACCGGCAGGCCGCCGCGCGTATCGCGACGAGCTTCGCGGAGGCGGGGGGACCGGCTCAGGCCGCGGAGGCCGTGCTCGCGCTGGCGAGTCGCTGAGCGGCTTCGGGCGCATGCGCGAGATGCGCTTCGACGTCGAGCAGGGCGCGCTCGACGTGGTGAGCCGCAACGCCTTCGACGTCTGCTCGGACGAGGAAGGCGATGCGTTCGTCGAGGTCGGGCTGAGCTTCTAGCCCGCCCGCCCGCCGCTCAGCGTGTGGCGCAGAATCCGAAGCTCGCGCTCGCGCCGGGCTCCAGCACCGCGTTCCACTCGACCCCGGTGAACACCCAGTCCGCGCCGTCCGCGACGACCTCGGCGTTCCAGATGTTGTTCACCGTGCCGTCCGCGGACTCGCGGATCTCCCAGGTCCACGCACTCTCGGTGGTGTTGGTCACGGTGGCCTCGGCACAGAAGCCGGCGCCCCAGTCGTCGCTGATGGTGAGCGTGAACGCATCGGGCGGCGGGGTCTCGACATCGGGCGGCTCGGAGAGCTCGGGCCGCTGGCCGACGGCCAGGCTGTCGCCTTCGCCGGGGGCGCCGTGCCGCTGAGCGAAGCCACTCCCGCGGGCCATGGCGAACAGCGGCTCGGTGAGGCCGACGTCGCCCGGGTCCTCGGCGCAGCCCTCGGCCCCCGTCAGGTGACGCTGCCAGGTCTCCGCGAAGCAGGTCCGGAAGCGCGCGTCCGCCTCCAGGGCCGCGGAGAGCTCGGTGAGCCCGACGAACGGCTCGCCGTCGAGACTTCCGCTGTCGTCCACCGCGTGAACGCCGTCCGTGGCTCGCCACCGGCCGAGGCCGTCGTAGTGCTCGAAGCCGAAGCCCAGGGGGTCGATCTTGTCGTGGCACGAGGCGCACTCGGGGTTCGCGCTGTGCTCCTCGTAGCGCTCGCGGGTCGACAGGCTCGGGTCCACCGGCGGCGGAGAGGTGTCGAGGTTTGCGGGCGGTGGCGGTAGCTCCTCGCAGAGCAGGCGCTCGCGCACGAGCACACCGCGGTGCACGGGCGAGGAGCCGGTCGGGCGCGCATGGGCGGTGAGCACGGAGCCCTGCCGCAGCAGGCCGCCGTACTGCTCGCCGTCGAGCTCGACCCGGCCGGTTCCGGCCAGGCCGTAGTGGGCGGCGAGGGTGCCATCGAGGAAGGTGTGGCGGGCGTGAAGCAGGTCGCCGAGCTGACCGTCGTCGGCTGCGACGTCCTTCACCAGCGTGCGCGTCTCCCAGGCCATGGCGGCGCGCAGCTCCTCGGTCAGACCGTCACGCGGGACCGTGGCCAGGCGGTCGAGCAACAGCCACACCTCGACCAGGTCGGCGGTGGTGTCCAGGGTACGCGGGTCGTTGCCGAGCCGCTCGATCTGGGCCTGAAGCGTGGTCGCGTCGAAGCCTGCCTCGGCGGCGGTCAGCAGCTCGGCATCCGGAGTCGTGCCCCAGAACGCGTAGGACAGGGCGGTGGCGACCTCCCAGTCGGTCAGCGTGTAGGCGCCATTCGCCTCGATCCCGAGCTCGCTGCGGTACAGGAAGTGGGGCGACTGGAGCATCGCGGTGACGCCCCAGCGAAGGCCCTCTTCCAGGCCATCCGCCGCGGCGACCTCGGCCCAGAACCGCTGGTAGGCGGCGAGCTCGTCCTCGGCCAGCGGGCGGCGGAAGGCGCGGAAGCCGAAGTCCTCGAGCCACGCCTGGGCACACGCAGCCTCGGTCTGGCCTGCGGTGCAGCCTGGATCGATCACCGCCATCTCGGAGACCTGCTCCGCCGCGACCCGGTACTGGTCGGCGAGAAGGCCGTGCACGACCAGCGCCTCGGCATCGTTGCGGAAGCCGTCCACTTCGGGGTCGGCGGCGAAGCCGGCCGCGATCGACGCGTCCACGTCGAGCAGATCGGCGACCGTGCGGCCGTACTCGGTGTGGGTGAGGCGGCGCACTCGGCGCGGCAGCAGCTCGTCACCGCAGGACTCGGGCTCGGGTACATCACAGCTGCCCTCGGTCCACGCGACCCAGAACGCGAGGGCCGCGTACTCGGGGCTGTCCTCGCCGAACAGGGTGTCGCCGCCGTGGCCGTTGGGGTGCTGGCCCGTGGGCTTGAGCAGGATCTGGTCGGCCATGGCGCTCACCGCGCGCAGGTTCTGGAGCATGTCGTCGCGGTCGAGCAGGAAGTCACTGTCGCGCGCGACACCCCCCTCGAGGTGGCAACCCGTGCAGATCGGCTCGACCACGGGCTCCCACACGCGCTCCTCGAAGAGGGCCACGTCCTCGGGGCACTGGGAGGTGATCACGTCGTTGTCGGCGGCGCTTCCGGCGCACGCGGCGAGGAACAGCAGGCTGAAGCGGCTCATCGCAGCACCTCCGCGGGGCCCGAAGTCCCGACGCCAAAGCGCGTCAGCGGCAGGCCCAGGCTGTTGGCGACCGCGACGAGCACGGCGTCGTGGGTCTCGTCGAGGTCGAGGTGGCGACCGGTCTGGAAGTAGCCGCCGCCGCCCGCGATCACCCACGGCACGTTCACGCACTCGTGCATGCGCCCATCGCCGAGCTCCTGGGCCCAGAGCACCGTCGTGTCGTCGAGAAGGGGCGCGCCGGTCTCGGGGTCAGGCAGGGCCTTGAGTCGGTCGAGCAGGTACGCGAACTGCGCCGCGAACCAGCGCTCGCAGTTCACGAAGCTCGCAATGCCGGTCGGGTTGCCGTCGTCGATGTGCGACAGGCTGTGGTGGCCCTCGCTCTCGCCGAGCCAGGAGAACACCACCGGGCCGACCGTGTGCGACAGCTGCACGCTCGCGACCTGGGTCATGCCGCAGGCCAGGGCCTGCACGGCGACGTCGATCTGCGCCTTGACGATGTCGGGGAAGGCGTCGTTGTCCGTCGCCCGGATCGTGCCGAGATCGCCGGGGTCTTCGCAGGTACCGCCGCCAGCGAGACCGCGCTCCACCTCGCGAAGGGCCTCGGTGTGGAGGTCGAGTCGGGCGGCCTCCTCGGCGCCGAGGCGACCGCGGAGCTTGGTGAGGTCGGCCATCGCGAGGTCGAGCACCGAGCGGCGCCGGTCGAGGAGTGCGGTGTTGCCGAGGTCCCCGAACAGGCGGTTCCAAGCGTTCACCGGGTCGTCGTTGGGCGTGACGAAGCCGCCGCCGCGGTAGCACATGCGGGTCTGCGAGCTGCCGCCCCACGCCGAGGTGAGCGCGCCGAGCTCCAGCGAGCGGAAGCGGCTCTGGCCCCCGATGGCGTCGGCGACGACCTGGTCGATGCTGTCGCCCCCGCCGCCGGTGAGCATCGCGGCCATGCCGCCTTCGTGGTTGTTGCCGGTGACGAAGTCCGTCTCGAGCACGAGCAGGTCGTCGGCGTGGTCCGCGAGCGGCTCGAGAATCGAGCCCGGGGCGAACTGCATGCCGCTCTCCGGTCGCCAGTGGCGATGCACGGTGCCGTTGGGGGTGAAGAACACGAGCAGTCGCCGGGCGCCGCCGAGGCTGCCTGCGTGGGCCGGTTCGAGGAGGCGCGTGAACGGGCTGGCGAGCAGACCCGCGGCGCCGAATCCGCAGAGGCGGAGAAGGTCGCGTCGATGCATAGAGAACTCCTTCTGCCAGGCTCATGCGACGAGCTCCCGGTCACCTTTCGCGGGGGCCGAAAAAACCTCCCCGGTGACCTCTGGAGTCCTGCGTCGTTGCCTTTGTCGAGCCGATCGACGAGCGGTGAGGTGCAGTGAGAACGGGGGAGGCGTCCAGGCTCGTAGATGGCAGTCAGGAGGTCGCTTGCTTCGACTCGCCTTTGCCATCCTGCTGTTCACCCTCGCCCCCGCCGTCCTCGCCAAAACGTCGCTCTACGTGCACGTGGTCGACGAGCGCGGTGAGATCCTCGCGAACGCCGTTGTCATCGACCCCCAGCACCAGGTGCCCGCGCTCGGAAGCGACGGTCGCCCGGTCCTCGTCCAGGAGACCCATCTCTCCGAGGACGCGGTCCGGGCGCTGAAGCGGGGAGGGGAGGTCACCCTGTGGGTCGAGGCGCCGGGGTTCTGGCCGCGCACCGTGACGCACACCATCGAGGAGCCGCACGGCCACCTCACCGTGCCTCTCGCCGCGGACGTCGACGGAACGTACCAGCACGAGGGCTGGCGGCTTGCGCTCGACAAGCGCCTTCGTGGCGACAGCGGGTCGACCGTGCCCGCGAGCCGGTGGAGTGGCGCCGAGTAGGGCATGCTGGGACTGGAGGTGCCGTGTCGCTCGGTTTTCGCGTGCTCACCCGACCCGAGACGAGCGGTCGCCCCCGCCTCTCGGATGACTTCATGACCCTCGTCGCCTTCGGGTCGATCGACCCGCCGGACACCGGGGAGCTACGGCAGCTCGAGACGCGCCTCGGACGGGACCTCGGGCCCCTGCGGTCGGTCGCCTTCGACCGGGCCGAG
This sequence comes from Deltaproteobacteria bacterium, assembly GCA_006226595.1. Classification (GTDB taxonomy): domain Bacteria; phylum Myxococcota_A; class UBA796; order UBA796; genus M1803. Next base: position 17,182 of record SBGP01000092.1, on the reverse strand, counting down.
CGCGTGTGGCACCGTGCGGTGATCTGGCTTCCCTGGGCCTTCGCGCTCGCCGAGGAGCTCGACGCGCGGGCCTCCGCCCTCGCGGGGGTGCCCGCTCACTATGTCGACGGCTTTGCCGACGCGACAGCGGTGCGCGCCTTCGCCGCCGAGCTTCGCGATCTCGCCGAGTGGCTGCGCGACGAGGGCATCGAGGAGCTGTGCTTCGCGGCGGCGGACCCGTGAACGTTGACAACCGACGCCTCGCGCAGCACTCTGGGACCATGACGACGTCCGACCGCACCTGCCGCTGGTGGTGGCTCCCCTAGGGAGAGCCCGACGCCGTCACGTCTTCCTCTCCCCACGCGACACCCTGGGGAGAGCCGCATTACAGGGCCTCCCCGTCACGGAGACCCTGTGAAACCGCAGTTCACCATCGCCGCCGACCTCGACACGCCGGTGTCGGCCTGGCTCAAGCTCACGCCCTTCCGACCGCGCTTCCTCCTCGAGAGCGTGGTGGGTGGGGAGCAGGTCGCCCGCTACAGCTTCCTCGGCTTCGGCGATGTGCGCACCATCCGCCTCGAAGGCGAGCACCTGATCGTCGATGGCGAGGCGATTCCCGTGGGCGCGGGCCAGGAGGCGCTGCTCGACGCGCTGCGGGCCGCCCTCGACGACGCGCCTCGCCCGGGACCCGCGGATGGCCTGCCGTTCGCTGGCGGCCTCGTCGGTGTGGCCGCCTACGACATCGTCCGTCGCTTCGAGCGCGTGCCCTCCGGTGCTGCGCCGCTCGAGGGGCACCCCGAGGGCGCGTGGATGGCGCCGCGCTCGATGCTGGTCTTCGACCACGCCACGCGCCGGGTGGCCGTGCTTCACGACGGCCCCGAAGAAGAGCGTCTCGCGCTCGAGGCGGACATCCTCGACGCCCTGCGCTTCCGCGTGCCGCGCATCCGCGAGGGCGGCACCGTCGGGCCCGCGACCCCCACGATGTCCAAGGAGCAGTTCCTCGCCGGCGTCGAGGCGGTGAAGGAGTACATCGCTGCGGGTGACGTGTACCAGCTGGTGCTCTCGGTGGGCTTCGAGGGCGAGACCGACCTCGACCCGTTTCAGGTGTACCGGGCGCTGCGCCTGCTCAACCCGTCCCCGTACATGGTGTTCATGGACATGGGGGACTTCCAGGTCATCGGCTCCTCGCCAGAGGCTCTGGTGCGCCTGCACGGAGAGACGGCGACCCTGCGGCCCATCGCCGGCACCCGCCCTCGCGGCAAGACGCCCGAGGAGGACGTGGCGCTGGAAGAGGAGCTGCTCGCCGACCCGAAGGAGGCCAGCGAGCACGTGATGCTCGTCGATCTCGCCCGCAACGACCTCGGACGCGTGGCCACCGCCGGCACGGTCGGCGTGGAGCCCTACCGCATCATCGAGCGGTACAGCCACGTGATGCACATCGTGAGCGGGGTGAACGGCAAGCTCCGCGACGGCATCGACCAGTTCGACCTGTTCGCGGCCACCTTCCCCGCGGGCACCGTGGTCGGCGCTCCCAAGGTCCGGGCCATGGAGATCATCGATGAGCTCGAGCCCATCCGCCGCGGGATCTACGCGGGCACCGTCGGCTACTTCGGCCACAACGGCGCCATGGACCAGGCCATCGCCATTCGCACGCTGGTGATGCGCGACGGCAAGTACCGCGTGCAGGCGGGAGCCGGCCTCGTCGCCGACTCGGTTCCGGAGATGGAGCACCGCGAGGTGATGGCCAAGAGCGAGGCCCTGCGCAAGGCGCTGGCTCTCGCCGCGGAGGGGCTGTGATGCAGGGGTTCACGAAGACCGACGGCGCGCGTCTGCTGCTCGTCGACAACTACGACTCGTTCACCTACAACCTCGTCCAGGCCTTCCTCGTGCTCGGCGCGGACGTGGTCGTGCACCGCAACGACCAGATCACCGTGGCCGAGGCCAGAGCACTCGAGCCGACCCACGTGTGCATCAGCCCCGGACCCGGTCGTCCCGAGGACGCGGGCGTGTCGCCGGCGATGATCGAGGCCTTCCTCGGTGAGCTGCCGCTGTTCGGTGTGTGCCTGGGTCACCAGGCGCTGACCACCGTGCTCGGGGGCGTCGTCGATCGCGCGCCGCGGCTCATGCACGGCAAGAGCTCGATGGTGCACCACGACGGGAAGGGCGTGTACAAAGGCCTGTCCCAGCCGTTTCAGGCGGCGCGCTACCACAGCCTCATGGCCGACCCGGACAAGCTCCCGGACAGCCTGGTGCTGACCTCGTGGACCGAAGAGGGCGAGGTGATGGGCCTGCGTCACAAGACGGCCCACGCCTACGGCGTGCAGTTCCACCCGGAGAGCGTGCTCACGCCCGAAGGGGATGCGCTGATGGCGAACTTCCTGGCGTTCGGCGCGTGACCGACGAGGCCTTCTCGCCGCCGGACTCGGAGCGCATTCCGAGTCCATGGCTCGTGTTCCTCGCACCGTTCTACCCACCGGCATGGCGGGCGGCGGCGGAGCACGTCCTGCCCTTCGCGATGCTGCAGCTCGTCGTGTGGGTCAGCGTCTTCGCGTGCCTGAGTCCCGGCGTGCTCGACATGCTCGAGCCCATCGACTGGGACACGCTCGCGACCGACTTCGACGCCGAGGCCGATCCCATCGTGCTCGAGCGCGGCGAGGTCTACGTCGAGGGACCCCGCCTGTTCCACTACGAGGACGCGAATACGAACTTCCTCGTCGATCCGGACGAGACCGTACCGCTGCACACGCTCTCGGGCCCCGACGTCATCGTCATCCGCCGGACCGAGATCGTGCGCCAGCGCATGTTCGGCACCCAGTACACGTCGATTGCCGAGCTTCAGGACACGTTCGGCGTCCCGGACATGCGCATCGACGGGCCTGGCATTCGGCGGTTCGGCGAGCAGTGGGGAGCGCGGGTCCGCCTCGGCTTCGCGCTGTTCCTCGGGGTGATCGTCGCGAGCATGGACTTCATGAGCGCGGGTGTGTACGCGGCCATCGCGGCGATGGTCCTCGCAGGCATGCGCCGAGCTCCGCCCATGCGGGCTCTTCGCGCATCACTGGCGGTGTCGAGCAGCACGGTGCTGCTCGGAGGCCTGCTGCGACTGGTCGGGCTCGTGACCTTGCCGTGCTGCTCGGGCTTTCTCGTGTACCCGATGCTCATCGCCCTCGGCACGGCCTGGGCGACGGATCGCTAGCGAGCCGGCGAGGAGCCGGATGACGGGCTAGCAAGGCTGCCCTGGAGGATGGATGAGCGAGCTCAAGTCGATGCTGAACCAGGTGCTCGACGGCAAGGACCTCTCGCAGGAGCAGGCGGCCGCGGCCATGGGCTTCATGACTTCGGAGGACGTGCCCGACGGCTGGAAGGGTGCCTTGCTCGCGGGTCTGCGCGCGAAGGGCGAGACCGCGGAAGAGGTTCGCGGCTTCGCACTCGCCATGCGGGCGGCGGCGCGGCCGGTGAACGCGGGCTCGGGGCAGGTGCTCGTCGATACCTGCGGGACCGGCGGCGACGGAAGCCACAGCTTCAACGTATCGACCGCGGTGTCGTTCGCGTGTGCGGCCGCGGGACTGGGCGTGGTCAAGCACGGCAACCGCTCGATCAGCAGCAAGAGCGGATCGGCGGACGTGCTCGAGGCCCTCGGTATTCGCTTGCCCCACAGCCCCGAGGCCGCCGAGGCCCTGCTCGATCACGCGGGCTGGACGTTCCTGTTCGCGCCGCACTTCCACCCGGCGATGAAGTCGGTGATGCCTGTGCGTCGTGGCATGGGGGTGCGCACCATCTTCAACATGCTCGGACCGCTGACGAACCCGGCCCAGCCGCCGTTTCAGCTGATCGGCGCGTGGAGCGAGCCGGCGGCCGAGCTCATGGCCCACGCGCTGGCGCGCTTCCCGAACCTCGAGCGCGCGTTCGTCGTGCACGGCTACCCGCACTGGGACGAGGCGACGCCGATGGGCCCGTACGTGCGCTTCCGGGTCGAGGACGGCGCGGTCGAGCGCGAGGTCGTCGACCCGCTGGACGTGGGCATCGCCCGCTGCGACGAGTCCGACCTCGCGGGCGGCGAGGCCAGCGAGAACGCGGCGGCCATGCGCGAGCTGTTCGGTGGCCAGCTCGGCGCGGTGCGCGACGCGGTGGTGCTCAACACCGCCCTGGTCCTCGAGCTGGCCGAGAACCTCGACCCGCGCGAGGCGGTGGAGCGAGCGGGCGACGTGGTCTCCGACGGAAGCGCGCTGTTCACCGTGGACGCGGTCGCGGCGAAGTCTCAGGAGCTCTGAGCCCAGCGATCCCAGGCGCGACGCATGGCCTGGGCGGCCTCACGCGCGTCGATCCCGGCGGTGCCGGTGCCGAGCCCGGTGCACCGCACGCTGGTCAGGCCGTGATCCCGGGCGACGCGGAGCATCGCTTCCGTTGCGCGTTCGACGTCCTGGGCACGCCCAGGGCCGGGCACGTCCACGGTGGGGGCGACGATGACGCGGGGAAAGTCAGGGTCACGGGTGGGGACGACCAGGGCCTGTCCGATGGGCAGCATGCCGCAGCGGTCATACGCGAGAATCGCGCTGCGCACGGCCTCTGCGACTCCGAGTCGGGCATCGATCACCGCGTCGACGCCACCCTGCATCATGCCGAGGCTGTTGGCCGGTGAGACCACGGCGTCGGCGGGCTCGCCGAACAGGTCGCCCTCCTCGACGTGCACGTCCGTGCCCGTGAAGGCCTCGCGGAGGGCGGCGACGACGGACGGGTCGCGGTCCGATAAGATAAGTTGCATGCCCCGTTTTACCGTGACGCCCTCTTGCGGGTGACGGCCTGTGCGTACCTGGCAGTTCCTTGACGGCCCCGCGGGCCGGCCCGCCGCAGCCCTCTGCGGCCGATCAGGGTCTCGGGGCGACGGGCGGGCCCCCGAACTAACGCTGCATGTGTAGCATTGGCACATGGAGCTGCACGACCCCTTCGCCGCCGGCCTCCAGGCTGGTTCGGGCGACCCGTTCTTCCAGTGGCTGGTGCACTTTCTCGGCCAGTCGCTGGATGCGTCCCAGGTCATCCTGGGCGAGCCGGGTGCGGGTGGGCTCGAGCTGGTTGCCGAGTGCGGTGAGGCGCCGTTGGGGACGTGGCCGACGTCCTGGCGGGTGTCGACGGCGTCCGTCGATCTGGTACCCCAAGCTGCGGAGGGACCAGACTTCGGTACCGGACGCCTGATTCCCGTGATCTCCACTGGCGGCCATCGCGTGGGGGCGCTCGCTGTGCTCGCCGACGGCCCGCTTCCTGTCGATGAGGTGGAGCGGGCGGTGGCCAGTGTTCGCATTCGCGTGGCCGACGAGCTCATTCAGCGTCGCGAGCGTCGCGTCATCGAGGAGATTGTTCGCCACACGACGCCGTACGCGGGCGACGACTTCTTTCGTGCGCTCGTCGACGCGGCGGTCGAGGTGCTGCACGTGGATGCCGCCTACGTCGCGTCCTACGACGAGCAGGAGGAGTGCGCGCACATGGTCGCCCACCGGCGGGGGGACACTCACCTGCCTCCCAAGGCCTACGACCTGGCGGGCACCCCCTGCGAGCAGATCTACGCCACGGGCGATGCGGTCATCGTCGTGGACGACGTGACGCGGGCCTTTCCAGGCGACGGATACCTGATCGAGGTGGAGGCCCGGTCCTACGTCGGGGTGCCGTTCTTCGACGCGGAGCGCGAGCTGGTCGGCCATCTCGGGGTCATCCACAGCCGACCGATCGAGGTCAGCGCCACGGCGCGCTCCCTGTTCGAGATCTTCGCCGCGCGCGCGGGGGCCGAGCTGTCCCGGAAGCGCGCCGAGGACGAGCGTCGTCGACTTCAGACCCGGATGGCGGCGGCCGAGCGGGCCGACTCGCTGGGATTGATGGCCGGCGGTATCGCCCACGACGTGAACAACCTGCTCGTCGCCCTCGTCGGCAACCTGAGCCTCGCTCAGCGGGCGATGGGGGAGGACGACCCGGCTCGGGAGTACCTCGACGCCGCGAACAAGGCGGCAGAGCGCGCGCGGTCCCTCGGCCGGCGGTTGCTGTCGTATTCGGGAGAGAGCGTGGTGGCCTACGAGCACGCGCACTCCCTGGACCTGCTCGTTGCCGAGACCGTCGAGCTGCTCCGCCCCTCGCTTCCCGAAGGCGTCGTGGTCATGCTCGAGCTGAACGGCGCCGGAAATCCGCTGCACTGCGACGAGGTGCAGATCGGCCAGATCGTGCTCAACCTGCTCACCAACGCGGCCGAGGCGTGCGAGGGGGGCGGCAAGATCCGCGTACGCATGGAGCCGCAGCACCACGGCGACGTGGCGGGCATCGGCCTCGTGGTCGAGGACTCGGGCGTCGGCATGGATCCGGCGACGCGCGCGCAGATCTTCGAGCCGTTCTTCAGCACCAAGCGGCGCGGCCGCGGCCTCGGTCTGGCGGCCGTACACGGCACGGTCGAGGGGCACGGGGGCACGATCTCGGTGCGTAGCGCGCGAGGCCAGGGCACGACCTTCGAGCTGTGGTTCCCGCTGGCGGCCCAGACGTCGCGACCGTTCGAGCCGATCGAGTGGCCTGCGGACGGCTGCGCGCTGGTCGTCGACGACGACGTCACGGTCCGCACCGTCACCGAGGCCATGCTCGAGGTGCTCGGCATTCGCACGGTGCTCGCATCGTCCGCCAGCGAGGCGATGGCGCGGCTCGACGAGCATCGGGACTGCGTGCACTGCGTGTTCACCGACCTGGTCATGCCCGGGCTCGCGGGGCGCGCCTGGATCGAGACGCTGCGGGCGCGTCGTCCGGACACGCACCTCGTGGTGATGACCGGCCACGATGATCGCGAGATGGTGCAGTGGCTTCACGAGGTCGGGGTCAGCGCCGTACTCCACAAGCCGTTCCAGGTCACCGATATGGAGCGCGTGGTCGCCGTGTGCGCCGGCGCCCGCGTCGCGTCCTAGCGCCGCTGAGCGCGAACGCCCCGCGAGGGGCGGGGCGGGGAGTCAGCGCTGACGCTTCTTGTCGTGGCGCCGCTCTCTCTGGGCCTCCCGCTGGGAGCGGGAGAGCTCGTCCTGGGCGAGGGCGAGGTCGAGGTCCACGCCCCACGCCTGGGCGAGGCCGGGGCCCAGAACCCGACCGAGTTCGGCGAGGCTCATGCCCGCGCCTTCGCCGCGTCGACGGCGGGCTTCGCGGCGGGGATGGCCGCCACCAGCGCATCGAGGCCGACCTCGTTGTCGGCCTTCGCCATCGCCTTGACCGACTGCTGCACGAGCGCGGGGAAGGAGAAGCCGAGCTCCTCGTGGGAGTCCTCGTCCCACAGGCTGCGCTCGTCCTGGATGGCGCCGAAGTCGCCGCCGTACAGGTGCAGTGCGTAGGCGGTCTCGTTGCCGGGGTTCGCGATGCCGTGGATCACGTCCGCGGGCAGGGTGAGGACAGTGCCGAGGGTTGCGGTCTGCTGCTCGACGACGGCGAGGCGGTCGCCGTCCTTGGCGTAGGTGGTGTTCAGCTCCTCGCCCTGGAGCTGGGCGATGTTCGCGAACACGGTGTGGTTGTGGATGCCGCTCTGGAACTTCGCGGGGATGCGGGCGTAGAGCAGGGTCATCTCGGGCGAGGCATGGACGATGAGCTCGCCGACGCTTGCACCCGGCGGCACCGCGGCGTCGAGGGCGGCGATGATCGCGTCGGGCCCATGCACCGCGATGGCCTCGGCCATGAGCTGTGCGGCGGCGGCCTGGCGGTCGTCGGCGGCGGCCATGGCGGTCTTGCAGTGAGCGGCGAAGGTGTCGATGCAGAACATGGGATTCTCCTTGGCTTTTTCAGTCACCGGCGGGGTGGCCCCGCAAGGTGAGTCCAAGGTACGGTGTCGAGGTCTGCACGAACATTCGCAAAGATCGCCAACGACCTTTGCACGAACGCACAGGAGGCCGGATGCCCCGCCCCGGGCGGCTCGAGGAGATGGCGTGGAGCGATCTGCAGGTGGTTCTGGCCATCTGTCGCACCGGTTCCCTGTCGGGAGCGGCCCGTCGCCTCGGCTGCAACCACTCCACCGTGTACCGGCGGATCGGCCAGATCGAAGAGTCCGTCGGGGTGCGGTTCTTCGAGCGCCTGCCCGGCGGCTACGAGATGACCGAGGCCGGCCAGCTCGCGCTCAGGTTCGGGGAGCGGGTAGAGGCCGAGTTCGACGCGCTGCACCGCGAGGTGCTCGGACTCGACGGGGAGCTGCGCGGCCACGTCGTGGTCACCGCAATGGAGGTGATGGCCGCCACGCTGCTTCCCCAGCTGCTCACGCGGTTTCGCATGCAGCACCCCGGCGTCACGGTCGAGGCGGTGTCTGGCTTCGAGTACCTCAACCTCCGGCGTCGCCAGGCCGACGTCGCCATTCGCGCGACGAGCAGCCCTCCTGGCGACATGCTCGGCAAGCGTATCTGTGACTTTCGCTTCGGCTTGTACGCGACGCGCGAGTACCTGGAACGCGCCGGCGAGCGCCCCGTGAACGAGCACGACTTCGTGGCCCTGAACGGCGTGATCGGTTGGCTGGTTCCCGCCGTGTTCCCGACCGAGGCCGAGGCCGAGGCCCACATCGTGTTCCGCACCAACAACTCGGCCACCGCCATCGCCGCCTGCCGCGCCGGTGCGGGCCTGATGCCCATGTCCTGCTACTCCTGTGCGGACATGCAAGACCTCGTGCGCGTCGACTTCTTCCCGAAGGACGACTTTGCTCTGTGGGTACTCATCCACCCGGACCTGCGGCACACGGCGCGGGTCAAGGCGGTGCGGGACTTCCTGGTCGAGGAGCTCACGGCGCGGATTCCACTGTTCACCGGAGAGGCCGGCTCCGGATAGGCGCTGCCGTATACTCCCGGGAGGAGGCGGTATGTCGTGGAAGACGCTGGTTCACGGGACGTTGGTGTACGCGTTCTACGCGATGCACATGGCCTGCAACCCGCCTGTGAAGGAGACCGAGGTCACGTCCGACGACGGAGGTGCGAGCCTGCGGTGCCCCATCGGGGCTCTTCCCGAGGGAGTCACGGGGTCCGAGATCACCATCGAGCGTGCCGACGACGAGGTGAGCGCCAACGGCGAGGTCGTGCACTACAACGTGGGCCCGGACGGCGTCGTCTTTCGGCAGCCCTGCGACTTCACCCTGCATCGAGAGGTGGAGGTCGGCACGCCTCACGTGGTGATCCAGGACAGCTTCGTGCAGACCGAGGGGGCGGGCCTGGACTACGACTGGACCTACTCGTGGGAGCTCGACCCCCCCACGATCACGGCGATGACCTTCCCGGTCGAGACCACGGGCGACGTCACCTATCTCGAGCTCAGCACCGAGCTCAGCGCCCTCGACCTCACGGCGACCGCCGCGTGGACGGTTCCGCCCTCCGATGCCCTGCCGGATCAGCGCGTCGACATGGCCGTCCAGTTCACCCCACCCACCCCGGCCGCGGTCGCGGCCCTGTGGACCATCGACGCCGAGGAAGGAGGGTGGCAGGGCGACGGCGAGCGATACCGCCTCGGCGCGAAGTGGCTGGCACGCACCAACAACTTCGAGATGTCGGAAGAGCTGGTCACCGCCGAGGTCCTCGACGGCAACCCGGCGCTGATCGAGCACAACGGCGCGTGCGTCGTGGGTGGGGACCCTTACGAGGTGATGGTGCTGCTCGACCTCGTGATGGCCGGCTACCTCACGATGGGTGACGAGGCGGGGCTCGCGAACGGCGATGCCCACGCACTCACCTTCGTGCCCGCGGCAATGGCGAACTGCCTCGTGGATCCGGAGGCGGACACCGACACCGACACCGACGCCGACAGCGATAGCGACAGCGACAGCGACAGCGACAGTGACAGCGACGCGGACACCGATGCCGACACCGACACCGACACCGACATCTGCAACAAGACCGACAAGCCCGAGTACACCAGCGAGCGGGCCGCGCTCGGCGAGGAGCGGGTCGAGCCCGTGTCCCTGGGAGTGCCTTCGGTGAGCATCGACCTCAACGCGGTCGGCTACAAGTACAGCTACTACGTGGAAGTGCCGGCGGGAGCGACCATTCGCGCGTGCATCACCCCCGCCGGTGGCACGAGCGTGGGCATCACCTACTACCCGCAGCAGTCGCCGGGCTACACGTTCAACGACACCGGCAACGGCTGCACCGAGATCACCAACCTCGACCCCTACTGCCCGAACTGGGTGCTTGTGGTGGTCGAGGGGAGCACGACCCTCGACTTCTCGGCGGTCCAGGTCTTCAACTGAGCCTCGGGCTCGGCGCCGACTCGCAGTAGGCTGGGCCGGTGTCGCAGCATCCCTCCCGCATCGGGCCGTTCCGCATCGACCGCATCCTCGGACGCGGCGGCACCGGTGTGGTCTACGCGGCGGTTCGCGAGTCGGACGACCAGCGGGTCGCGCTCAAGCTGATCCACGCCGACCGCAGCCACCATCGGCTGATCACCCGGGAGGTCGCGTCGCTGTCGCGGCTTCGGCATCCGCAGATCGTCGCGGTGGTCGATCACGGCGAGGAGGATGGTGCTCCCTGGTTCGCGATGCAGCTGGTCGAGGGCGAGCACCTCTCGGAGATGGCGGACCGGCGCTTCGGCTCGCGCGACCGCTCTTCCACCGCGTCGATGCTCACCTTCATGCCCGGCGACGACCTCGGCGACGAGTCGTGGCCCGAGGAGCCCCTGGGCCTGGTCGAGGTCGCGGGCGGGCGTCTCGTCGAGGCACTCACCCTGGTGCGCGCGCTGTGCGAGCCGCTGGCCTTCCTCCACGGCGAAGGGCTCGTCCATCGGGACCTGAAACCCGAGAACGTGCTCATCCGCGCCGATGGCCTCCCAGTGCTCGTCGACTTCGGCCTCGCCAGTGGCTTTGCCGCGCGGGGTCGCGAGGCGCTGGACCTGCACGCGCTGCGAGCGGGAACCCCACCGTACATGGCGCCGGAGCAGGTTCGGGGCTCTGGCGTGGATGCACGGGCGGACCTGTACGCCCTCGGGTGCATCCTCTACGAGCTGCTCACGGGTCGTCCGCCCTTCGTGGGCCTGCGTGCGGCGGTGCTTCGTGCGCATGTGCACGAGGAACCCCGGCCGCCCTCGGCCTATGTCGCCGGCGTGCCGCCAGGCCTCGATGCGCTGTGCCTGGGGCTGCTCGCCAAGGTGCCGAGCGAACGCATCGCCTACGCCACCGAGGTCGCGACGCGCCTGGAGGCGCTCGGTGCACAGCCACCGCAGACCCGAGGACCTTCACCGCGGGCCTACCTGTACCGACCCCGCCTCGTGGGCCGCCGCGAGGCGCTGCGGGACGTGGAGCGGCAGATCGACGAGGGCGGCCTGTGCCTCGTCGTTGGCGAAGAGGGCAGCGGAAAGACCCGGCTGGTCGAGGCCGTTGCCCGCCGCTGGGGTCGTCGCGGAGGGCAGGTCGTGGTCGGCGCGGGGCGCGGTGTGGGGGAGGCATCCGCGCTCGGCGCGTTCCGACCGGCGCTGCGCGCACTCGCGGCCCGGACCGAGCTCTTCGACGACCTCGGCCCCCACCGCGAAGTGCTCGCCCGCTTCGAGCCGGGCTTCGGTGAGCCCGGCACCGAGGCGCTCTCCCCCGAAGCGGAGCACCTGCGCCTGGTTCGCGCCATGTCGCGCGCGCTGGGGCTGCTCGCCGACGAGGGCCGTATCCTCCTCGTGATCGACGATGTGCACCGCGCGGATGCGCTGTCACTCGACGTGCTCGCGTGGGCGGCGCGCGTCGGCCTGTCACTGCCGGTGGTGGCGACGGTGCGACCGAGGCTGTTGCCGCAGGTGTTGCGGGATCTCGCCAGCGAGCGGCCGGTCGTCGCCCTGTCCCGACTGACGCCGGAGCAGGTCGCGGAGGTGGCGGCGGATATGCTCGCTCAGCAGCCTTCCACCGAGCTCATCGCGTGGCTGGTCGGACTCACGGACGGCAACCCCTTTGCCATCGCCGAGGCGCTGCGCCTTGCACTCGCCGAGGGCGTGATCGCGGGGGACGAGGCGCTCGACGGCATGCCCGCGACGGTCGACGAGCTCGTCGAGCGCCGCCTCACGGGGGTGTCGGCGCGCTCGCGCACCGTGCTCGACGCTGCCTCGGTGCTTGGACCCGACCTCGGAGCCGAGGTGCTCGGCGCCATGCTCGGGCTCTCCGTGCACGAAGCGATCGCCGAGGCGGGGCCGCTGCTCGCTGCCGAAGTGTTCGAGCTCCAGCCGAATGGGGCGCTGGCCTGGGTGCACGACCCTCTGTGGGTCGCGGGGCGGGCGCGTCTCGGTGCCGACGAGCGCCGCACGCTGCACCTCGCCGCCGCCTCGGCCCTCGAAGCCCAGGGAGAGGAGGCGTGGCTGCCGGCGATTGGCTGGCACCTGCACGCGTCCGGAAGACCCCAGGAGGCCGCGCTTGCCTACGAGCGGGCGGCCGTACGCGCACTCGGCCAGGGCGCGCTCGCCGAGGCCGAGCGCCGGTACCGGGAGGCCGCCGAGCTCGCCATGGGTGCGGATGGACGGCGCATTCGCCTTCATCTTGCGTCGCGCGTGCTCGCCGCTCGTGGCGCGAACGACGAGGCCCAGCAGCTCCTCGTTCCCTTGCTCACCGAGGCCCAGGAAGCGCGGGACCGGCAGACCGAGGGCGAGGTGTGGGATGCGTTGTCGCGCATCCACAGCCACGCGTCGAACCCCGAGGAGCAGCTTCACGCGGCGCGGGAAGCCCAGGCGTGCTGGGTGGAGATCGGCGATGCGCATCGCATCGCGGGAGCCGTGCATGCCCTGGGCATCGCCCTCGGCGACAGCGGGGACCGACCGGGTGCGAAGGGGGCCTATCTCGAGGCCCTCGCCGCCTACCGCGAGCTCGGCGACGAGCGGGGCCAGGCCGAGGCGCTGTCGAACCTGGCGCTGCATGCCCTCGGCGACGGCGAGCTCGCCCTGGCCGAGGAGATCTACGTGGAGGCGCAGGTGCTCGCCGAGCGCACCGGCCACCGCATCCAGCTCGGGCGCATCGTCACCAACCTCGCGACCGTCGCCTGGCGACGGGGCGACCTCGACACGGCGGTGGCGCTGCTCGAGCGCGCATTGGGCCTGCATCGCGCCCTGGGCGCGCGTCGCTCGGAGGGCATCACCCTGTCGAACCTGGCCGTGGGGCGGGTCGAGCAGGGTCGGCTCGCCGAGGCCCGGAGCCTGTTCGACGAAGCCCTCGCCATCGACCGTGAGGTGCTCAATCGCCGCTCCGAGGCCTGGGATCTCGCCGAGCTCGGCGAGCTGCACGTCGCGCTGGGCGATGTCGACGCTGCGCGCCGAGACTTGTGGCAGGGGGTGGAGGTCGCACGGTCCGTACCCGAGCCCTATGTGCTCGCTCACGTGCTGCTCGCCTGGGTCCGCTTCGCGCGACAGGCCGATGGACTCGCCGGATCGCCGGAGTTCGCGGAGCTCGAACAGGCCGTCGCCGCGGCGGGCCGGCACGGTCAGGGTGCGCGTGTGCTCGGTGAGCGCGGGCATCAGAAGCTCGCGCAGGGGCTGTCCGCTCAGGCCGAGCTCGATGCGCTGCGTGCGCTGCTCGAGGGACGCGAAGGCGACACCGAGGCCGTAGAGGCGCTCCAGCGGCTGGAGGATGCGGTGAGCCTGGGACGCGGCGCGCACCACGGGGACGCGCCGAAGTGGATGCCCGAGGTGCTGCGCCCGCGCGCGAAGGAGGGGTGAGCAGGGCGGACGCTCGCAGGCCAATGGCTTATGGAGTGGGGCCAACCCCACCAGGAACGCATGGGCCTCCTTCAAGACATGGCCGTCTCTTCCCGCGCTCGGGTCGATGCCCTGACGGCGTCCCTCGCCGAGATGCGCGAGCGGGCCCTGGCCACGCCGGCGCCCAAGCGCCTGATGCTCGCGGGCTTCGACCTCATCGCCGAGTGCAAGCTCCGGGCCCCCTCCGCGGGCGAGCTCGCCGCCCCCGCCGATCCCGAGGGCGAGGCAGCCCGACGAGCGAAGCTCTACGCCGAGGCCGGTGCGTGTGCGGTCAGCGTGCTCACCGAGCCCGAGCGCTTCGACGGGGACCTGTCGCACCTCGCGGCGGCCGCCGCTGTGTGCCCGGTGCCGGTGATGCGCAAGGACTTCCTCGTCGACCCCATCCAGGTCTACGAGGGGCGCGCGCACGGGGCGAGCGGCGTGCTGCTCATCCTGCGCATGCTCGACGATGCGGTGCTCGACGCGTGCCTGCGCGCGGCCGAGGAGTGCGATCTGTTCGTGCTCCTCGAGGCCTTCGACGAGGCGGACCTCGCGCGGTCCGAGCGGTTCGTCGCCGCATGGACGGGTGCACAGCCGCTGCTCGTCGGGGTGAACTCCCGCGACCTGGTCACGCTGAAGGTCGACCCCGGGCGGCTCGAGCGACTCGCCGCGCACCTTCCGGCGGCGGTGCCGGGTGTGGCCGAGTCCGGCATCGATCACCCGCACGAGGTCGGGCCCCTCGCCACGGCGGGCTACCGGCTCGCACTGGTCGGCTCGGCGCTGATGAGGGCCGGGGACCCGGCCGTGTTCGCTACCGCGCTCCTCGAGGAGGGACGGCGATGCTCGTGAAGATCTGCGGTCTGACCACGGTCGACCACGTGAGGGCTGCGTGCGAGGCGGGTGCCGATGCCATCGGGCTCGTGTTCGCGGTGGGCAGCGTGCGCCAGGTGACCAAGGAGCAGGCGAAGACCCTGCTCGCTGCGGTGTCGCCGGGCGTGCTCAAGGTCGCCGTGTACAAGCACTACGCCGCGATGGACGCGCTCGAGATCGCCGACCTCGGCTTCGACGCGGTGCAGGCGTTCACCTACGAGGCGCTGCTTCCCGACGGGGCCTTCGCGCTGCCCGCCACGCGCGAGGACATGGTCGTGCGCGCGCCTCCGGGGGCGCTGCGCCCCGAGGGCTTCAAGGGCTGCCTGCTCGTCGAGGGCGCGCAGAGCGGCGCCGGCGTGACCGCCAACTGGGAGGACGTGCAGGAGATTGCCGAGCACGTCCCCGTGATTCTCGCCGGGGGACTGACCCCGGAAAACGTCGCGGAGGCCATCGCCACGGTGCGCCCCGTCGGCGTCGACGTCAGCAGTGGCGTCGAGTCCACGCGCGGGGTGAAGGACCCCACACTCATCCGCGCATTCATCGGCGCTGTTCGCGCCACGGAGGGAGAATGACCGCGCTCGCGGCACTCATCGCAGGGGAGCTCCCCGACGGACGCGGCCGTTTCGGCCAGTTCGGCGGACGCTTCATCCCGGAGACCCTGGTCCCCGCCATCAACCGGCTCGAGGCTGGCGCGAAGGAAGCGCTCGCCGATGCCGAGTGGCGGGCTGGCCTCGATGCCGAGCTCGCCTCCTGGGTGGGCCGTCCGACGCCGCTGACGCATGCTCCGAGCCTTTCCCGCGCGTGGGGCGCGGACGTCTGGCTCAAGCGCGAGGACCTCGCGCACACCGGTGCGCACAAGATCAACAACGCATTGGGCCAGGCGTTGCTCGCCAAGCGCATGGGCGCGACCCGCATCATCGCCGAGACCGGCGCCGGTCAGCACGGCGTGGCGAGCGCCGCGGCGTGTGCCCGCGTGGGCCTGCCGTGCATCGTGTACATGGGTGCGGTCGACGTCGAGCGCCAGGCGCCCAACGTGCGTCGCATGAAGCTGCTCGGCGCGACCGTCGTGCCGGTGACCACTGGCGATCAGACCCTGCGCGCCGCCATCGACGAGGCCCTGCGCGACTGGGTCAGCGATCCGATGGGCACCTTCTACCTGCTCGGCTCCGCGGTGGGCCCGCACCCATATCCGTGGCTCGTGCGCGAGCTGCAGTCCGTGCTCGGCCGCGAAGCGCGCTCGCAGATGCTGCGTGACGCGGGCAAGCTCCCGGACGTCGCGGTGGCTTGCGTGGGCGGCGGCTCGAACGCCATCGGCCTGTTCCATCCGTTCGTCGGCGATGCCGATGTGAAGCTGCTCGGCGTCGAGGCGGGCGGCCATGGCACTGGCCTCGGCGAGCACAGCGCGACGGTCGCCTACGGCAGTCCCGGCGTGCTCCACGGCTGCAAGAGCCTGCTCATCCAGGACGACGACGGGCAGGTCATCGAGACGCACAGCATCTCGGCGGGCCTCGACTACCCCGGCGTCGGCCCCGAGCACGCGCTGCTCGCCGAGACCGGCCGCGCCGAGTACATCGCGGTGACCGACGACGAAGCGCTCGACGCGCTGCAGGAGTGCTGCCGTCTCGAAGGCATCCTCCCCGCCCTCGAGAGCAGCCACGCGTTCGCCGGTGCTCGCAAGTACGCCGCCGAGCACCCGGGTGAGACCATCCTCATCGGCTGCAGCGGTCGCGGGGACAAGGACCTCGGCATCCTCATGAACGCCATCGACTTCGGGGAGGGCGCATGACCGCCGCCGACACCCTGACCGCGGCGCTGCGCTCGCCCAAGCACGCCCCTGCGCCCGCGCTCATGCCGTACCTGACCAGCGGCTACCCGACCATGGAGGGCTTCGCTTCGCTGGTCGAGTCCGTGTCCGAGGTCGCCGACGCCATGGAGATCGGCGTGCCGTTCACCGACCCGATGGCCGACGGCGTCACCATCCAGGGCAGCTCGCACGTCGCGCTCAAGAACGGCGTGTCGCTGAAGTGGATCCTCGAGACGCTGAAGGGCGTGGACGCCAAGGCGCCGATGGTGCTGATGTCCTACCTCAACCCGCTCATGCGCTACGGCCTCGAGCGGGTCGTCCGCGATGCCGCCGACGCCGGCGTGTCCGGGTTCATCGTGCCCGACCTGCCCTTCGAGGAGTGCGACATGCTTCGCGACCCCGCCGACGAGGCTGGGCTCGCGGTCGTGCAGCTCGTCACCCCGGTGACCCCTGCGGATCGTCTGGCCATGCTGTGTCGTGAGAGCCGCGGCTTCGTGTACGCGGTGACCAAGACCGGCGTGACCGGCGGTCAGGTCGACAGCGCGCCGGTGGGCGAGTTCCTCGACGGCATCCGCGCGGTGAGTCCGCTCCCGGTGTGCGCCGGCTTCGGCATTCGCAGCGCGACGCAGATCAAGGAGCTCACCGGGCACGCGGACGGCGCCATCGTCGGCAGCGCGTTCATCGAGGCGCTCGGTGACGGCGCGAACGGCGCCGAGTGGCTCCGCGGGCTCGTTCCCGCCTAGCAGCCCGCTAGGGACTGGCGGCCTGCTAGCAGGATGCTGAAAAACGCTCCCGTCGCGTTCTGGACCCGTTTCACGCCTTCGCCCGTCGTCTCGTCGGTCACGTGCTTCAGCACGCCCTACGGTGCCCTTG
>SBGP01000005.1 GCA_006226595.1 Deltaproteobacteria bacterium | reverse complement strand
CCAGCTCTGACCCCAGCTCTGACCCCAGCTCTGACCCCAGCTCTGACCCCAGCTCTGACCCCAGCTCTGACCCCAGCTCTGACCCCAGCTCTGACTCTGACACCGGTCGGGGCTACGTCTCCGCCGGATCCAGCGCGCCCGTCCTCACCGACGTCGGCGCCTTTGGCAGCCATGTTCAAGAATCTTGAACGCCGTCCAGATTTTCCGACAGCCGATGGTCCAGATGTCGGACATCTGGGCGCTCGGCACGCGGCCCATCCTCACTGATGGACGCGCTGAGACCGTTCGTGACGCGATCTGCGTGTTTCGCGACATCCCTGGCACACGCCTTGCATCGTTCGGGGCGGGACACGCGAGGAGAACGGCCATGGCCTCTGCAGCACGACGCACCAAGACGGATGACCGCGACAGCGGGCAGCTCCTGAACCGCTACCTCCGTAGCATGGGCTCCATCCCTCTCCTCTCGTGTCAAGACGAGGTCGAGGTCGCCCGCCGGATCGAGGACGGAGGCCCGGACGCCGAGATGGCGAAGGCCGAGCTCATCCGCGCCAACCTGCGCCTCGTCGTGAGCATCGCGAAGCAGTACAGCTACCGCGGCCTGCCGCTCGCCGACCTCATCCAGGAAGGCAACCTCGGGCTCATCAAGGCCGTCGAGAAGTTCGACTACACCCGCGGCTTCAAGTTCTCGACCTACGCCAGCTGGTGGATTCGCCAGAGCATCATCCGCGCGATCGAGTCCCAGATCCGCACCATCCGCATCCCGATCTACAAGCTCGAGGTCGTGAACCGGGTCAAGCAGACCCAGAAGATGCTCTTCCAGCGCTTCGGCCGTGAAGCGACCGTGGCCGAGATCGCCGCGCACCTCGAGATCGAGCCCGAGAAGGTCGACGAGCTGATGAAGCTCGCCAAGGAGCCGGTCAGCCTGGACCAGCAGGTGAACGACGAGAGCGACTCGACCATCGGCGACTTCATCGAGAACCCCGACGCCGAGATGCCCTCCGACAACGTCGAGGCCGCCGCCCTTCGCGAGGAGATCGAGGACGTGCTCGCGACCCTCACGCCGCGCGAGGAGAAGGTCATCCGCATGCGCTACGGCATCGGCGAGCCGACCCACTACTCCCTCGAGGAGATCGGCAGCCGCTTCTGCCTCACCCGCGAGCGCATCCGTCAGATCGAGATCAAGGCACTGCGCAAGCTGCGCCACGCCAAGCGTCGCAAGGGACTCGAGTCCTTCATCGCCGCCTGAGCGCACCCCACAACTCTCGCCCGCGCGCCTGTTCGAGCCCACCTGCCAGTGGCTCGCAGGCGCGCGAGCCCGTTTGGGGGCTCAGTCCCCGCGGTTCAGACGCGCCGCGCCGACCGTGCGCATGCGCTCACGGCCCAGCGCGAAGTCGTCCTGCCACGGACGCAGGCGGGCGTACTCCCGCGTCGCATCCACGAACAGCGGGTGGGTGAGGTCCCCGCCGCTGGACGCCATGGCGTGTTCCCACAGCAGCCCAGCTCCTTCGGGGTCCCCGCCTCGGAGCCCGGGCACCGCGAGGAGCAGTGCCCCGAGCAACGCGAGGCGCGACGGACTCACGCCTCGTCGACCTTCTTGCGGTAGGCCTCGACCGAGAGCATGCCCTCGAGCTGCGACGCATCGGTGAAGCGGATCTTCACGAGCCAACCCGCACCGTAGGGATCGGTGTTGATCGTCTCCTCCTCGCCGTCGAGGTCCTCGTTCACCGCGATGATCTCGCCGTCCACGGGGGAGTACACCTCGGCCACCGCCTTGACGCTCTCGACCTCGCACACAGCCTCACCGGCAGCAATCTCGTCGCCCACGTCCGGCAGCTCCACGTGCACCAGCTCACCGAGCGCGTCCTGCGCGTAGTCGCTGATGCCGAGGGTGAGGACGTCGCCGTCCACCTTCACCCACTCGTCGTGCTCGCTGTACAGAAGTCCTTCGGGGAAGTTCATCACGCCTCCTGGCGGGTGTAGAACGGGCCCTTGACGACCCGTGCCGTGGCCTCGCGACCGCGGACATCGATGGTGAGCTCGGTGCCGATGCGCGCGAGATCACTGCGCACGTAGGCCAGCGCGATGCCGATGCCGAGCGAGGGAGAACGGGTGCCCGAGGTGACGTGGCCGACGACCTCGCCCTCGTGGACGATGGACATGCCCTCGCGCGCGATGCGCTTGCCTTCGATCACGAGACCCGCGAGGCGATGGGTGGCCTTGCCCTTCCGAGCGCGAACAGCGTCCGCTCCGAGGAAGTCGTGCTCGAGCTTGGTGATCCAGCCGAGCCCGGCCTGTAGCGGGCTGGTCTCGTCGTCGAGCTCGTGGCCATAAAGGCAGTAGCGGACCTCGAGGCGAAGCGTGTCGCGCGCACCGAGCCCGATGGGCAGCACGCCGAACTCCTCGCCCGCATCCAGCAGAGCGTCCCAGACCATGACGGCTGCCTGCGCTGGCGCGAACACCTCGAAGCCGTCCTCGCCGGTGTAGCCAGTCCGCGCGACGATGCAGTCGGCCACGCCCGCCACGGTGCCCCGCGCGAAGCGGTAGGTGGCGATGGACGCGAGATCGACATCGGTGAGCTTCGCGAGCGTGGCCTGGGCCTTGGGCCCCTGGACGGCGATCTGAGCCCAGTCATCGCCTTCGTCGGTGATCTCCGCGCCGTCGCGGCTGCCGTGCTTCACCACCCACGCGAAGTCCTTGTCGCGGTTGGCGGCGTTCACGCAGAGGATGAAGTCCTCTTCGCCCATGCGGTACACGACGAGGTCGTCGACCACGCCACCGGCCTCGTTGCACATCACGTTGTACTGGGCCTGGCCGACCTCGAGTGGCGCATTGTGGTTCGAGCAAAGCCACTCGACAGCCTCGAGCGCCTTGGGTCCGCGAACGCGGATCTCGCCCATGTGCGACACGTCGAAGAGACCCACCGCGCTGCGGACACGCTCGTGCTCCTCCTTGAGGCCCGAGTACTGCACGGGCATCTCGAAGCCGGCGAACTCGACGATGCGAGCGCCGAGCTCGACATGGCGGTCATAGAGCGGGGTTCGACGGAGCGACACGGGGAGCCTCCAGAGGGGCGCGCGTCACGCGCCCGATGGGCGGGGTCACGGCTCTGGTGGGCGCTACGGCCCTCGAGAGTCGACGAGGACGAGACAGCGTGTGGCGCGCTCGGGAACGTGGGTATGCACCCCTCGGCGCGCCGTGTCAACGCTACCCGTCGAGCCCCTGACGATGAGCCGATGCCAGCGCGGTGTTCGCCATGAGCATGGCGATGGTCATGGGGCCCACCCCACCGGGCACGGGCGTGATGGCGGAAGCGACCTCGGAGGCCTCGGCGGTGTGCACGTCGCCGACGAGACGGCCGTCCTCCAGGCGGTTGATGCCCACGTCGATGACCACGGCACCAGGCTTGACCCAGTCACCACGCACGAACTCGGGCCGACCGACTGCCGCGACGACGATGTCGGCGCGACGAACGTGCTCCTCGACGTCCTGCGTGCGGCTGTGGCACACGGTCACCGTGCAGTTCGCCTGTTCGAGGAGCTGGGCCATCGGCCGACCGACGATGTTGCTGCGCCCGATGACGACGGCGTGCTTGCCCGAGAGCGCGACACCCGCCTCCTCGAGCAGCACCATCACGCCCTTGGGCGTACACGGCACCAGATGAGGCCGCCCCTGGGCCAGGCAACCGGCGCTGGCAGCGGTGAATCCATCCACGTCCTTGGCGGGGTCGATCGCGGCCATCACCGCCAGCGAGTCGAGGTGCTTCGGAAGCGGCAGCTGCACCAGGATCCCGTCGATGGCATCGTCCTGGTTGAGCCCATGGACCACGTCGAGCAGCTCCTGCTCGCTCACGTCAGAGGGCAGGTCGATCTGGCGGTGGAGGAAGCCGATGCGACCCGCCACCACGCCCTTGCGGTGCACGTAGACCTCGGAGGCCGGATCGCGTCCGACGAGGATCACGGCCAGTCCGGGAGGACGAGGCCAGGAAGCCACCCTCACCTTCAGCGCCTTGTTCAGCTTCTTGGAGAGAACCCGACCATCGAGGATCTCGGGCATGGGTCACTCCCCCGAGGAGGAGGAAGAGCCACCGCCGGATCCGCCCGACGTGGAGCCGTAACCGTCCTTGTACCAACCCCCGCCCTTGAGGACGAAGGAGGAGGCGGAGATGAGCTTCTTTACTCCGGCCCCACACTCGGGGCACGGGGGCGGCTCGGCATTCAGGCGGACCAGCTTCTCGAAGCGGTGTCCACAGGACTCGCAGGCGTACTCGTAGATGGGCATGAAGGACCCCCTCACGGCGGAACCCGATATAGGGACCAGCCGCGGCACCGGCAAGCGACAGCCCGGTGTCTCCACGAGGACCTCATCGCGACCATCCACTGGCTTCTCGTGCCCCCGATGGCACTACTCGGCTACCACGCGGTCTCTGCGCTCGGTGGCTACGCGGTGTTGCGTGCGGAGCGAGGGGAGCCCTCGCCCTTCGACAGCCGGGCAGCGGCACTGATGATCCGCGAGACCTCGGCACGAGCGCTGACCACACTGTTGCGTCCGCTGGGATGGGGCACGCAGGCGCCTCGTGTCTCGCTATGGGGACAGCGCACTCCGGTGGTGCTCGTCCCCGGCATCCGTCGAAACCGCGGGTCGCTCCACTTCCTCCAGACCTTCCTCACGCAGCGCGGATTTGGCGTGCACAGCGTGAATCACCGGCGACCCGAGCGTGGGCTGGCAGATCTCGCGAGCGACCTGGCGACCGAGGTCGAGGCGGTGTGCAAGGCCGCGGGAGCCGAGAAGATCGACCTTGTGGGCCACTCCTACGGCGGGCTCGTCGCGGCCTGGTACGTTCGGCACCTCGGCGGCGACCAGCGCGTGCGGCGGCTGATCACGCTCGGCACGCCGTTCGGGGGCACGAAGATGGCCGTGTTCGGCCGCGGGCGGGCGAGCGTCGAGCTGCTGCCGGCATCGCCCCTTCTCAAGGCGCTGACGCCGCTGCCGGTCCCCACGATCTGCGTGTGGAGCCCGGACGATCCGGTGATCGTCCCCAGTCGCGCCGCTGTCGCGGACGGCGCCGAGTCGGTGCGCATCGAGGCCTCTGGCCACGTGGACATGCTCTTCTCCAGCCGCGTGTTCCGCGCCGTGCAGACTTCCCTCTCCGACGAGCCCGCGGTGGTGGCGCGATGACCCGCCTCTTCGACCGTCGGCTGATCGTCGTGACCGGAAAGGGAGGCGTGGGTCGCACCACGACCGCATGCGCCATCGCAGTCGCCGCAGCCCAGGCGGGCAAGCGCGTGTGCATCGCCGAGCTCGCGGGCCTGGCCCGGGTGCCCGAGGTGTTCGGCAAGCAGGGCCGCTCCTACGCGCCCCGTGAGATGGCGCCTGGCGTCGACACGATCTCGCTGTCCGCGCTCGACTGCATGGACGACTTCGGCACGCGGCGGCTCAAGGTGCAGGCGCTGGTCCGGCTGGTGTTCCACAATCGGCTGACCGGCGCCTTCCTGGATGCGGTGCCCGGGCTGCCGGACATGCAGCAGCTCGGCAAGATCCGGCACCTCATCGAAGAACCCGCACCGCATGACCCGAGCTACGACCTGATCGTGCTCGATGCGCCGGCCACGGGACACGGGCTCACCCTGCTCGACGCCGCACGGTCGCTCGGTGAGATGACGCGTGTGGGTCCGTTCTACGAGGAGACCCAGCTCATCGTGCAGCTGCTCACGGACGCGGAGCGCACGGCCATCCTGCTGGTCACTCTCGGCGAGGAACTCCCCGTGAACGAGAGCCTCGACCTGGTAGAGGGCCTCGGCGAGGACCGCGCCCGACTCACGGCCGTCATCGCGAACCAGGTTCGACGCCGTCCCCTGCCCCCGGCGCCGCCGTGGAGCGAGGTGCGGGACTGGCTTCGCGACCAGCCCGAGCTCTCGGACCTCGCCGACCACGCGCACCAGACGTGGATGGCACAGGAGCGCGCACTGTCCAGACTCGCCACGGCCGTGGACCTGCCCGTAGCGAGGCTTCCGCGACTCGAACGCGTAGACCTCGACGGACTCGCGGTGCTGGGCGCCGAAGTGGAGGGCCTGTGAGCCGCGTGATCGTCTGCTGCGGCACCGGAGGAGTGGGCAAGACCACGACCTCGGCAGCACTGGCGGTAAGCCTGGCGATGCGCGGGGAGCGCGCGGTGGTCCTCACCATCGACCCCGCACGTCGCCTGGCCGATGCGCTGGGGGTCGAGCTCTCGAACGATCCTCGCCCCGTCGCCCTCGATGGCGCTGGAACCCTCCACGCGCTCATGCTCGACCGCAAGGCGACCTGGGACGGCATCGTGCGCCGGTTCGCGCCAAACGAAGAGGCCGCGGAGCGCCTGCTCGAGAACAGCTACTACCGGGCCGTGTCTACTCGCCTCGGCGGCTCTCACGAGTACATGGCGATGGAAAAGCTCTACGAGCTGGTCGAAAGCGAGCGCTGGGATGTGGTGGTCGTCGACACGCCGCCTACGCAGCACGCGCTGGACTTTTTCCGCGCGCCGGACAGGGTGCACCGCGTCTTCGATCGCAAGGTGCTCGGCATGCTCGTCGAGCCCGGCAAGGGGCTGTTCAATGCGGCAACGCGGCGCGTGGTGCAGATCATCCACCGCCTCGCGGGAGAGCGGGTCATCGGTGACATCGCCGAGTTCTTCCGCCTGATCAGTGGTCTCTCCGCGGGTTTCCGCCAGCGGAGCCAGGCGGTGGCCGAGCTGCTCGCGTCCGAACAGACCCAGTACTGGCTGGTCACCCAGGCCTCAGCGCCCGCACGCGCCGACGCCGTGGCGTTCCTCGAGGAGATGGAGGCGCGCAAACTGGTGCTGTCCGGTTTTCTCGTCAACCGGGTCACGGCCGCGCCTGGCGACGTGGTCGCAAGACGACCCATGCAGATGTCCGAGACGGAATGGGCGGCATGGAAGCCAGCACTCGACGCGCTGGTCGCCGCGAAGGCGCGAGAAGCCGAGAGGCATCAGGCTGGGCTGGCGCAGTTGGCGACGACTGCACATGGTGCCGCGGTGCATCCCCTTCCAGACCTGGGAAGTGCGATCGCGGATCTCGAGGGACTCCAGCGGCTCGCTTCGCACCTTCCGGCGGTGTAGCGGCGCGTAGAGCCCGGGATTTGGGGAAAGTTCGGACGTTGGTCGGCTCTGACCCCGGCTCTGACCCCGGCTCTGACCCCGGCTCTGACCCCGGCTCTGACCCCGGCTCTGACCCCTGTGTGTTCGCCCTCGGGAAACGAATAAAGGCCGCGGCGAACCGCGGCCTTTCGGCGTTCCGAAGAACTCGACTATTCCGAGAAGCGCGCCTCGGAGATGCACAGGTCGTTGTACTCCTTGCCTGCCTTGATCTCGCCGAACGTGAGCTTCACGGACGAGGTCGTCTTCGCCGGGAACGCGATCACTTGCGGCATCATGGAGTTCTTGATGGTGATCTGCTCGGTGGAGCCGTCGGAGAAGGTCAGGGTCGCGCTCGCCGCGCGGTTCGCCTTCATCCACAGCGGTAGCGAGCCGCCGATGCCGTTCACCATGTGGAGCTTGGACACGCGAGTGGCCCCACCGAAGGTGAACTCGAGGCTCTCACCAGAGCCGTCGCCGTCCTTGTTTCCCTCGCACCACATCGAGTCGAGGATGCCGTCGGCAGCGTTGATCGGGCTGTAGTTCCCGTCCGTATCCGCCGGCAGCTCGGAGCTCGCCGACGCGCTGCGCACCACCGCCTCGGAGCTGCCACCCTTCTCGAAGACCTGGATCTCGGAGATGCCGGTGTCGTTCCAGGTGGAGCCAGAGTGAATGCCCTTCACCTTGAGCTTGATGCTCGACGTGCTCTTCGGCTTCGCGAACTCCTTGACCGCGACGGTCTGCGCGTCGTCGATGGCCCAGGTCTCCGTAGAGCCATCCGAGAACGTGAGCTCGATCTCCTTCGGACGGTTGGCGCGCTGCCAGTACTCGCTCGAGTACCAGTCGCCGCCCCACAGCTTGATGCGGGTCACGTCCTTCGTCCCGCCGAGATCGACCTCGATCCAGGAACCGAGGCCCGAGCCATCCTCGCCCTCGACCCAGGACGTCCCCTGCTTGCCGTCGTGGATGTGCTTCGCGTCGTAGCTCGCGCTGTCCGACGCCGGGTAGGTGGATGAGGCCGTCGCGCCAGCGATCTTCACCTGGCCGGCGAAAGCGGGCGCAGAAAGAAGGGTGGCGCACAAGGCGATCGACAGAGGGGCGGTCAGTGCTCGCATGGCGGGAATCCTCGGCTAAGCGCGCGGATGAGGTAGGTTCAGGGTCGGCCAGTTTGGTTGGCCACGCGTTCGGTGTCAAATGGTCCGGACGCCACCGAGCGCCCCACTGCGACACCTGGCCCAGGGAGAACCTTCCGTGTTGCTCGCCTCACTGCTCACACCATTCGATCGACAGGGCAAAGTCGATCTCGGTCGCCTGCGCGCGCACGTGCTGTGGCTGACCGCTGCAGGTGTGGAGGGCTTCATCCCGACCTCCTCGGCCGGGGAGCTCCTGTACCTCAATGCCCGTGAGAGGCAGGCGATCCACCGCACGGTCCTGGACGCCGCGCGCTTCGCGACGGTGATCCCCTGCATCTGGGATCCGAATCCGACGACCACCGTGACCCTCGCGGAGGCCGCGCGCAGCGAGGGCGCCAAGGCCGTCGTCGTTCCCCCGCCGCTGTACTACGACCTCGATCAGAAGGTCATCGGCGACTGGTACCGCGGCCTGGCCCACCGCATCGGCGTGCCTGTGTACGCCATGCACGCCCCGCGGCACGTCGCGAGCACCCTCTCGGACCCACTCTACCGGGCGCTTCGCGCCGAGGGCGTACTCGCTGGCATGGAGGACGCCTCGGAGGACGCATTCCGCGTCAAGCGCCTGGTTGCCGACGATCCGAATGCCATCTTCGCAAGTGGCGATCGCGTGCTCATCCAGGCCTCGCGACTCGAGGGAGTCGGAGGGGTCGTGTCGTCGCTCGCCAACGCCTGGCCGTCGCTGGTGCTACGCATCCACCAGGGGGAGCTTCAGCTCGCCGACGCCCTGATGGAGCGCATCCACCTCGTGAAACGCGCCGGTGGACTGCGCGCCCTGAAGGGACTCCTCGACATGGGCTGCCGCTGGCCACTCCCGCCCGTCGAGAAGGAAGCGCTCGAAGGCCTGCCGCCCAAGGAGGACCTGCGGTGACGGCATTGCGACGGCTGCCTTTACAGGGGCCGTGACGTGGATAGAGGGCAGGCCGGTCTTCGGCACCGGTGGAGGTCCTCATGACCCACGACGTCTTTGCCAGCCGCCACCTCGGCCCGCGCACCCACGAGCTCCAGCACATGCTGGACACCGTCGGTGCCACCTCGCTGGACGAGCTCATCGAGCAGACCATCCCCGCGAAGATTCGCGTGGCGCAGGAGCTCGACCTCCCCGCTCCACTGACCGAGCGCGAAGCGACCCAGGTCCTCGCCGAGATGGCCGCGAGCAACGCGCCGCGACGCAGCTGGATTGGCACGGGCTACCACGGCACGATCACGCCGCCGGTCATCCTCAGGAACATCCTCGAGAACCCCGGCTGGTACACCGCCTACACGCCCTACCAGTCCGAGATCGCTCAGGGACGACTCGAGGCACTGCTCGTCTTCCAGACGATGGTGCAGGACCTCACCGGCATGGAGGTCTCCAACGCTTCCCTGCTCGACGAGGGCACCGCAGCGGCCGAGGCCATGGCGATGGCGCACCGCCTCTCCAAGGGCAAGCGAGGCCACACCTTCCTCGTGCATCCGAACTGCCATCCGCAGACCATCGCCGTGGTGCAGACCCGCGCCGAGCCGCTCGAGATCGACGTCGTCGTCGCCGACCCAGCCACGTGGGAAGGCGAAGCGGACGTGTTCGGCGCCCTCCTCCAGTACCCGGGCTCCGACGGACTCGTGGAGGATCCGCGCCCCGCGATCGAGCGCATCCACGCAGGCAAGGGCCTGGCCATCCTCGCCACCGATCTCCTTGCACTGACGCTGCTCACGCCTCCAGGAGAGCTCGGCGCCGACATCGTCGTGGGCTCGACGCAGCGCTTTGGCGTGCCCATGGGCTACGGCGGCCCTCACGCCGCGTTCCTCGCGTCCTCCAAGCGCAACGTGCGCGCGATGGCGGGCCGCATCATCGGCGTCTCCAAGGACGTCGAAGGCACGCGCGCCCTTCGCATGGCTCTCGGCACGCGCGAGCAGCACATCCGCCGCGAGAAGGCCACGTCCAACGTGTGCACCGCCCAGGTGCTCCTCGCCGTGGTGGCCGCCATGTACGCGGTGTGGCACGGGCCCGAGGGCCTGTCGGCGATTGCGGCACGCACCCACGCCCACAGCGCGCTGCTCGCCGCCTCCCTGCGCAACGCCGGGCTCCAGGTGTCGGACGCGTTCTTCGACACGGTGAGCGTGGAGGTCCCGGATGCAGACGCGCTCCTGGCGTGTGCGGCCTCCCAGGGGGTCGACCTGCGGCGGCTCGGTGCGAACCGGGTGAGCATCTCCTTCGACGAGACCACGCTGGAGACTCACGTCGAGGAGGTCCTGGCGCTGTTCGGTGCAGAGCTCGTGGACGAGGCCGCCGACGGCATCCCCGACGTCCTGGCCCGCAGCTCCGCGTTCCTGGAGCACCCCGTGTTCCATCGCTACCGCAGCGAGACCGAGATGCTTCGCTACATGCACCGCCTCGAGGCGAAGGACCTGGCGCTCAACACCGCCATGATCCCCCTGGGCTCGTGCACCATGAAGCTCAACGCCACCACCGAGATGATCCCGATCACGCTGCCCGGGTTCTCGCAGCCGCACCCCTTCGCCCCGAAGGCCAGCGCCCCTGGCTACGCCAAGCTTCACGGCGATCTCGAGGCATGGCTGTCCGAGATCACGGGCTTCGATGCGGTGTCGCTGCAGCCCAACGCCGGCTCCCAGGGAGAGTACGCCGGCCTGCTCGTCATTCGCGGCTTCCACGAGGCCAACGGCGAGATGCACCGCAATGTGTGCCTGATCCCCTCCTCCGCACACGGCACGAACCCCGCCTCCGCGGTGATGGCCGGCATGGAGGTCGTGGTCGTGCGCTGCGACGACGACGGCAACATCGACGTCGAGGACCTGCGCGAGAAGGCCAAGTCCTACAGCGACAAGCTCGCTGGCCTGATGGTCACCTACCCCTCGACCCACGGCGTGTTCGAGGAGTCCATCGCGACGGTGTGCAGCATCGTTCACGAGCACGGCGGCCAGGTGTACATGGACGGCGCCAACATGAACGCCATGGTTGGACTGTGCCGCCCCGGCGACTTCGGCGCGGACGTGTGTCACCTCAACCTCCACAAGACCTTCTGCATCCCGCACGGCGGCGGTGGTCCGGGTATGGGCCCCATCGGCGTGAAGGCCCACCTCGCACCGTTCCTCCCCGGCCACCCGGTCGTCGAGGGCGTGGGCGGCGAGGGCCGAGGCCCGGTGAGCGCCGGCCCGTGGGGCAGCCCGTCCATTCTCCCCATCTCCTGGGCCTACATTGCGATGATGGGCACCGAGGGGCTGAAGATGGCGAGCCAGGTGGCCATCCTTGCGGCGAACTACGTCGCCAAGCGCCTCGAGGGCCACTACGACGTGCTTTTCACGGGCCGAAATGGCCGCGTGGCACACGAGTGCATCATCGATGTTCGGCCGTTCAAGGCCGCGGGCGTCACCGTGGACGACATCGCCAAGCGGCTGATCGACTACGGCTTCCACGCGCCGACCATGTCGTGGCCGGTAGCGGGAACGCTGATGATCGAGCCCACCGAGAGTGAGAGCCTCGCCGAGCTCGACCGCTTCATCGACGCGATGATTGCCATTCGCGGCGAGGTTCGGGCGGTCGAGGAGGGTCGCTGGCCCGCAGACGACAACCCGCTGCATCACGCTCCTCACACGGCCCAGATGGTCGGCGGTGACGAGTGGGAGCACGCCTACCCGCGCTCCCTCGCGGCCTGGCCTAGCGAGGCCACCCGCGAATGGAAGTTCTGGCCGGCGGTGAGACGCGTCGACAACGTATACGGCGACAAGAACCTCGAGACCGGCCTCGCGTAACGAGGCGGTGTCGACGCCTTTCGAGGTGGTCAACCCCGCTCGCGTTGTGTATCAAGCGGGCCCGGAGGCCCTCTGTGACTCGCGTACTCGCACTCAGTCTGCTCTTCGTGGCCCCCACTGCGTGGGCCACGGATCCCGCGGGCTCCGGGATCGAGTCGTCCACGGCGGAGGAAACCGAGGCGCAGGGTTCGGGGAACTCTGAACCGTCTCCGGAGGGGGCGTCGCGCCCGGTGAAGGATGTCGACGGCTCTGACCCCGAACTGGAGGAGGGCTCTGACCCCGAACCGGAGGAGGGCTCTGACCCCAGCTCCGATGACGGCTCTGCCCCGGGCTCTGACCCCGGGCCGGAGGAGGGAGCGTCCGAGGGCTCTGACCCTACGCCAGAGCACGGCGCGGAGCACCGTCCAGACCCCAGCTCGGACGAAGACTCCGACCCAAGCGTGGAGCCAAGGTCCGACACCGTGCCGACGGCTGCCTCGAGTCCCAACGAAGTCTCGGAGCCCGCCCAGAACCCGACCGAGGCTGCGGCGACCACGAAGGTCTCGGTGAACTCCACGTTCACCAACGACCTGGAGATTCGCTACTGGCGTGTGCCCGACCGTCTCGATGGCTACGAAGATCGTGAAGTGCTCAACTACTTCGAGCAGGTCGACCGCTTCACGGCGCACGTCTCGACGGACTCGGGCTGGCAGGCCTTCGCCCAGGTCGATCAGGTCATGCTTACCGCCAACGCGTACAAGCTGGACGGCGTGTACACGAAGGAACGAACTCTGCGCGGGCCCGACCTGTGGTGGGTGGGACCCGAACGCTGGGATGTCTACGTCAACCCCGAGAAGCTCTACATCGGCAAGAAGTCAGGCAACGTCACCTGGCGCGTCGGCGACTTCTACGAAGCCTTCGGCTACGGCGCGGCCTTGAATGTGAACCGCAACGTCGACATCGATATCGACACCTCCATCCAGGGCGCGCGCCTCTTCTGGCAGCCCGGAGCCTGGGACGTCACCATCCTCGGCGGACAGCTGAACCGCCAACAGGTCTTCCAGGACAATCCGAACATCGGGCTTCGCGGCGACCTGCGGCACTTCGTGACCGGCGCACAGGTCAAGCGCTTCGGACTCGGGCCGATGAACATCGGTGCCCACGCCGTCGCCTACAACTTCGTCGATGAGGCAGGCATTTCCGCGGGCTTCTCGGAGCTGGGCTCGCCGATGGACGCCGTAGTGACGGGAGCTTCAGCGGAGCTGGCCGCTTCCTTCGACCTCAACGGCGAAGTCGACCTGTTCACGCATCCGTCGGGACAGCTGAACGACGAGCCTGGGTACCTCGCGTACGGCTCGGCGGCGTTCTACATCGGCAGCACGACCTGGCAGCTCGAAGGCAAGCGCTACAAGGACGCGGAACGCCTGAACAGCCTGACCACGCCGGAGCTCTACGAGGTCGGCATCGCTCCGACCCTCGAGTACGAGCGGGCCATCACCGAGGACAGCTCGGCGACCGTCAACAGCAACGACGTATACGGAGGCCGCCTCCGCATGGACTGGAGCGCGGTTCCGGGACGTGTCGTGCCCTATGCCAGCTTCGCCGTGTTCCGGGATCTCGACACCGCCGGCCTTCACTTCAACGAGGTGCCGGAGACCGTCATCCATCCTCTGGTGGGAGTCGAGGCCGTGGGCGAGGGCGTGAACGTGCTGCTTAACGCCGGCTACCGCGTGGACATGCGCGACGGCGGCGGCGAGTCGGATCGGCAGCTCCACGGGGACATCGACTTCAAGTTCCCAGTCGTCGCGCAGACGCACGCCGACATCAACGCGGCCATCGAGTACTACCAGTGGGGCGACAACGGAGCCCTACAGCAGAACGACTACGTGGAGATGGAGACCGCCACCACCTTCTTGCTTCACGAGCCGGAAATCGCGTTCATCTGGTACACCGATGTGACGACGAACCCACTCATCGACAGCAAGGGCAACCTCGCAGATCTGCTCTACGGCGCGTTCGAGATCCAGTACAAGCCCGCGGATGCCTGGACGCTGAAGGCCTTCTACGGCGCGTACAAGGCGGGCATTCGTTGCTCCGGCGGCCAGTGCCGACAGCTTCCCGGCTTCGAGGGTGGTCGCGTCAGCGTGGTGGGCAACTTCTAGCTTCGTCGATTTTCGACGGTCTTCGACGATCCGGTCGTCGATTTCCGACGCTTCCCGCGAACTCCCGCCATCCATGCCGACTCAGCGCTGGCACACTTCTCGCTTCACCTCCGCCCCGGAGGTTTCATGCCGAGAAGACCACGCATCGACTACGCCGATGCCGTTCACCACGTGATGAACCGCGCCGTCGACGGCGCCGAACTCTTTCCCCACCCGCGCGAGCGCCACTTCTTCCTGCATCTGCTCGCACAGATCGAGGAGCGCTACGGCATTCAGGTGCTGTCCTACGCCCTCATGCCCAACCACTTCCACTTGTTGGTGCGCAGCACGAACTGCCAACTGAGCCGCGCCTTGCAGTGGCTCCAGGGGACCTTCGCCTCGAGAATCAACCGCCGCTACGGGCGCCAGGGTGCGCTGTTCGGTCGCCGCTTTCGCAGCCGACTCGTGACCAGTGACGCGTACTTCGACCATCTCGTCGCCTACATCCACCTCAACCCGAAGGAAGCCGAGAAGGTGGATGACCCGCTGTGGACGAGCCACGTTCCCGTGCTCGCGGGAGAGGAGTGGATCCACGCAGTCGAGACCTTGGCGCGCTTTGGCGGCGTCGCGGCGTTCGCGAGACATGTCCGCGAGGTCCAGGACGGCCGCACGTGTCCCGACTTCGACGCCGATGACCTCTGGACGCCAGCCGTCCTGCTGTGGCCAGCCCACATCCGGTCGGCCAGGGCCTCCACACGCCAACGACACGGACTGAGCGTTCGCAGGAAGCGAAAGAAGCGAAGCGGAAGACGCCGATAGCGTGCTACTCCGTCTCTGCCGCGAGCAGCCCCTCGATCTCCTCACGGAGCTTCTTCTCGTCGCCCTCGTTGTAGCCGGCATGGGTCGCGCTGACGTTGCCTTCGCGATCGACGAGCACCCCGAACGGCAGAGTCTTGGAGGGGTTGTACGCGACCAGGACCTCCGAGTTCGGGTCCTTCACGACCTTGAAGGAGTAGCCCATCCGACGGATGAAGGGCTTGACCTGGGCCTGAGTACGCGCGTCGTCCGTCGAGATGGCCACGACCTCGAACCCTTGCTCACCAAAGTCCTCGGCCATCTTCTGCAGGTGAGGCATCTCGTCCTTGCAGGGGCCGCACCACGTCGCCCAGAAGTCCACGTAGACGACCTTCCCCTTCAGCTCGGAGAGCGTCACGGTCTCGCCAGCGAGGTCGCGCAGCGAGAAGTCGCTCGCCTTCTCACCCGCGAACGCGGGCGCGGCGAAGAGCGTGGAAGCGAGCAGGAGCTGGGCGATGAACTTCATGGAGCCTCCCGTAGACCATACGCACGACGAACGGCGCTATTCGATGGCATGGCCAGAATGCGGCAACCCGCAGAGCGTGCGCATCCTTCCGGATCTCTTCTCCGAGCGCAAGTCCGTGACGAATACGACACACCACGCGTGTTACGCACTGGCTCTCGTGAGGACCCATGGACCGCCGCATCCTGATCGTCGATGACGAACCCAGCATCCGCAAGGTGCTCTCCGCCCACCTCCGAAAGGCCGGCTACGACGTACAAGCCGCCGAGGATGGCGCCGCGGGCATCGCAGCCATGCAGGAGGACCTGTTCCACGCGGTGGTCACCGACCTCAAGATGCCCGTCGTCGACGGTCTCGAGCTGCTCACCTGGGCAACCGAGAACCAGCCCGGGCTCCCCGTCATCCTGATCACCGCCCACGGCACGGTCGACACCGCGGTCGAGGCCATCAAGCGAGGTGCCTTCGACTACATCACCAAGCCCTTCGACAAGGACGAGCTTCATGCGGTGATCGCAAAGGCCATCGCCACCGAGGCTCGCAACGCGAGGAGACTGACGGGCGACGCTGGGCAAGCCATCATCGGGCGAACCCCCGCCATGCGTGAGCTCGCGCAGCTCATCGCCAAGGTGGCGCCTTCCCCCACCACCGTGCTCATCACCGGGGAGTCGGGCACCGGAAAGGAGCTGGTCGCTCGGGAGCTGCACGAGAAGAGCGAGCGCCGCGAGGGGCCGTTCATCCAGATCAACTGCGGAGCGATTCCTGAGAACCTCTTCGAGTCGGAGCTGTTCGGCTACGAAAAGGGCGCATTTACCGGTGCGGTGGCGTCCAAGCCGGGGCGTTTCGAATTGGCCAACGGCGGCACCTTGTTCCTTGACGAGGTGGGTGAGCTACCTCGGGACATGCAGGTCAAGATCCTTCGCGCCCTCCAAGAGCGCAGCATCGACCGCGTGGGTGGGCTCCGCCCCATCGAGGTGGACGTTCGGGTCATCGCCGCGACCAACGTCGACCTCCAGAAGGCGGTGTTCGACGGTGACTTCCGCGAAGACCTCTACTATCGCTTGAACGTCGTACCCGTGCATCTGCCGCCGTTGCGGGAGCGCGTCGACGACATCCCTCTCCTGGTCGAGCACTTCCTGCGAAAGTTCAACGGACGCCTGAACAAGCAGGTCGCCCGCGTCGCTCCGGATGCACTAGCCGCGTTGCTCGAGCATGCCTGGCCCGGCAACATTCGCGAGCTCGAGAACCTGATGGAGCGCAGTGTGCTTCTCTCCGATGGCGACACCATCGGACTCAAGGACCTGCCCGGCCTTCGTGGCGGAGGCGCGGATCCCGTGGCCGACGACCTCGAGGAGCTCGGCCTGAAGGAGTACGTACGCGTCCACACGACGAAGCTCGAGCGAGCTCGAATCCGGCGAGTTCTCGAGGTCGTCGATGGGAACGTGACGAGAGCGGCGCAGCGGCTTGGGATCAGCCGCAAGTCTCTCCAGACGAAGATGAAGGACTACGGACTCCGCGACGAGTAGCCTCGTTTCGACGAGGCATGCGATCGTCGGCGAGCCGCAGGACCCATCCGAGTGCTCAAGCAGGCCTGTCCTCTCGCGGGATGAGTGGCGCTAGCTTGCGTCGTCAAACCTCTGCATCGCCGGCGGTTTGACCCCTGGTGCGGCCTCCAGGGGTCGTCGGGCGTCACGTGCAGACGCGGTTCCCAATTCAACCTGGGGTCCGGAGAGGAGCACCCTCCGGGTCGTCGCGGTGGTCCGCCCAACGACGAGACCGGGAACGCGGGCTCCGGGCCGCATTGCGACCCGGGGTCAGAGCACCCGACTGCTGACGACACCACGAGCGCGTGCCGACCGTCAGACCCGGGGTCAGAGCACGAAGACCGCGCAGGGTCTGCGCCGGGGTCAGTGTGTGAACAAGACCCGGGGTCAGACTTCGAACCCGACCCGGGGTCAGACCTCGACTCCGACCCGGGGTCAGACCTCGACTCCGACCCGGGGTCAGACCTCGACTCCGACCCAGGGTCAGAGCACCAACCCGCTGACCGCCCAGCGCCGCGCGAGACTCATTCCACCTTGCGACCGCCCGGTTCCGGGGCAGCCTCGATCGGGCCCGTTTCCGCAAGCACCGCGGCGAGTGCATCCCGCACCGACTCGCCCGTGCCAACCGGATTCGTCGGCACCGCTCCGAGGTAGCGCTGCGCCTGCTCGAGCACGAAGCTGTTGGTCACCACCTTGTACGTCGCGTCCACGTCGACGTCCTCGCCGTTCACCTTGAGGTCGACGAGCTCGGGCGAGCCCAGCTTCTCGCGGTATCCGTAGGTCAGGCCGTGCTGCTGGACCACCGAGCCATTCTCGGGGTCGAGCAGTGCGGTGGCGTTTCGGAGTGCGAGCGCGATGAGCGACGAACCCTGAACCTCTGCGACCACCACCTCGTTTCCGAACGGAAACGCCGAGTACAGCGTCTCACGCGTGAGCGTGCCCGAGGGAATGTCGCTGCGAAGGCCGCCCGCGTTGTACAAGCCGACATCGGCGCCCGTGCGCTTCGCAAGCGCCCAGGTGACCCAGTTGCCCATGCTCGACTCATAGTCGTAGCTGCGCGTCAGTCGGACCTTGGACTCGCCCACGGCCACTCCCCAATCGTTGGCGAGCGTCTCCGTCCACTGCTCGTACAGCGCCTGGACCGCGGGCCGCGCCTTACCACCCACCGCATCCTCTCGTGGCGCGGTGAGCTGGTACTTGAAGTCGATGCTGCCGTCGCCCTTCGGCGTGATCTGGCAGATCCCCAGCCCCTGCATGTACTGCCCGGCCTGAACGATCCAGGTGTCACCGACCTTCACCGCTTCCTCGAGTCGCGTGTGGCTGTGCCCACCCACGATCAGGTCCAACTCGGGCGCCCCGGCCGCGAGCTTGCGGTCGTCCTCGACCCCCAGATGCGTCAGCGCCACCCACACCTCGACCTCTGGATGGGCATCGATCTCGCGCTGCGCCGCCACCGCAGGTTCCACGATGTGGATCGCGCTCATGTCGCCCGCCACGAACTTCTTCAGGCTGGGCGTCGTCGCGCCAATCACGCCGACCTTGGTGCCGTCGACCTCGAAGATCTTCGACCGCTCCAGCTCGGGGAACAGCGGCTCGCCCGACTCGGTCTCGAGGTTCGACGACAGCGGCGCCACTTTGCTGGTCGCCACGAACAGCCCCGCGTCCGCCAACCCCTTGTCGAACTCGTGATTGCCGACGGCCCAGGCGTCGTAGCCCATGGCGTCCATGAACTGGAGCATCGCACCAGTCCTCACCCCGTCGACGACGTACTCGTCCACCGGGGTGCCGCTGCGCACATCCCCGCCGTCGAGGAACAGCACCCGGTCCTCGCCCCAGCTGTCCCTCAGGTCTTCCACGGCTCCCGAGATGGCGAGCAGCCCGCCAACGGTGCCCTCGGCCCAGTCCACGGGCTGCGGGCGAAAGTGCGCGTGCAGGTCATTGGTGTGAGCGATCACGAAGCCCTTTCGAGCCACCTCGGTGGGTGCGTCCTCGGCGGGGTTCTCGGTGGGTACGGGGGCCTTGCAGGCGAGCAGCACGAGCAGCGGAAGCAGACGCATGGTTCCTCCGCGCGCAGGCTACCTCGGAGCGGGCGGATCCCCCGCCACCGCTTGTCCGTAGACCGCCCAATGGCCATCCCACGCCAGCACCACGGGAGACACGGCGCCGACCTGCTTTCGGGTCATCTCGGCAACCCCCACGGCCATGATGTGGTCGAGCTCGTCATCTCCCGGCGCCCACGCGAGCAACGTGCCCTCGAGCGGCGCGCCGACGAAAACCTTCCCGGCCCCCACAGTGCGCACCACGAGCTGGTCCGGCCGAAGCAGCCCGGCCATCTCCCAGCGGTCACCAGCGCCCACCCAGTAGCCCACGCCTTCGTCGAGGCGCGTGCGCTCGACAGCGAGCGCTTCGCCGGCGCGCGTACGCATGGTGGACACGAACACGTCGCGGTCGACCCCCCAAGCTTCGAGGTCGCGGGCGCCCACCCAGTGCTTCTTGCCGCCGGCCACTACGGTGAAGCAGGCGAGCACCTCCTCCACGACGGGAGCGCACACGAGCTGGTCCGGATGCCCCTCACGCGCCGACCACTCCTTGAACTGCACCAGGGCCTCGGGCGTCGCCGCAATGGGACGAACGCTGTCCGGGATCTCGGCGAGCGCCGCGAGCGTGAGCAAGATGAGCACGGAGGGCCTCCAGGAGCCCCCTAACCCGCGGCCGCGCCGAAGCTTTCCGGCTGCGCGCGACTCCCCGTCGTGTGAAGGGAGCGCATGACCGCCCCGGATCTGCCCGACTTCGAACTGCAGGAGTCGCTCGACTCCCATCGCTGGCGAGGCCTGCTCGACGGCACCCCTGTCGAGATTCGTGTGGTTCCGACCGGACTTCGAAAGCTGTATCGGGAGATGGACGGCAGCCCCGGTCAATGCCAGTTCCACCGCGACGTCGAGGAATGCGTGGCCATCGCCCCGCTCTCGACTCCCACGCTCGCCGAGGTCCGCGGTCCGCTGCCCGCGTCCGCCGTCGCCTTCGTCGCCATCCGCCTGCAGTCCGCGATGTCGACCCTCGCGATCGGGCGACCGCCAGCCGCCATCGATGTGGGTCTCGACCTGCGCGGCCACCCCGTCCTCGCTCCGCAACACGACGCCGCGGGAGAGGGCCTGGCCGCGATGCTGTTCACGCTGGCAACCGGACACCCCTTCACCGGAAGCTTCGACAGGCTACCGGAGGACCTGAGGTCTCCCCTCACCGAGCTCGCCGCGGGACGCCCATCCGCACTCGTGCAGCTTGCTCCTCTCGCCGTCCCCACAGACCTGAGAAATCACGTGCCCTCTTCCGAGTTGCCCCCGGCCACCCTCGATGCTGGCGAAGTGAAG
Source organism: Deltaproteobacteria bacterium (assembly GCA_006226595.1). GTDB lineage: Bacteria > Myxococcota_A > UBA796 > UBA796 > M1803. The sequence continues at coordinate 84,301 of SBGP01000005.1, read as the reverse complement.
CTCACCGTCCAGGCCCCTCGCGAGCGCCGTGGAAATCGCGATGTACGCCCCCCCGTCGCCGCAGTCGTCGTGCGTCCAGAGGTCTTCGCCACCCTGCCTCCCGCCGCCCTCTCGCTGTTGGCTGGCGTGAGCGAGCTGCCGCTCGCGGCAGTGAAGAGCGCCCAGCAGCAGGGACGGCCCTTCGTGGTCGAGCCGCTGTACAACGCGTCGCTTCTCAACACATCGACCATTCAGCAGCAGCGGGCTCTGGAGATGCCGCTCGCCGGCGTGAAGGGTCCCGGACTCGGGCGCGCCCTCGAGCTCCTCTTCTTCGGCTTCGTGAGCTTCGCCGCGTTCGCCGCGGCCCTCGTCGCGAGTTCCGTGGGCGTCGCCTTGGTGGGGTTGGTCGCCGCCCTTCTCGGTCTCACCAGCATCTGGGGAGGCATTCGTACGGCGCGGGAGAAGACCGCGATGCTCGAGGCCTTCGCACTCCAGGAAAAGGCCCGGGACGAGGCCGCGACATGGACCGCCGACATCGCGGCCCGACGTCGCGCGCTCGCAGACGCGGAGCTCGCCGAACCCGTGGAGCGCGATGCCCGCGGCGTGCTCGATGCGCTCGAGGCTGCCGTGGACCCGGCCGAGGTGACCCGCGGACTACTTGCCCTCGACCCTCTCCTCAGCGAGCACTCCCCCGCGAGCAAGGCCCCGGACCGCGCCGAACGCATCGCCGCGCTGGCTCGCCAGGCCCACGCGGAGACCCGGTGACCAAGGGCCGCCCCAGGCGCGAGCTGATCGCGAAGATGTGTCCCCGCGGCGGCTTCATCGTCGATGTCGGCGCGGACCACGGCCACGTGGCCCACGCCGTCGGTGCCGTGGGCCTCGAGCGCGAACCCCAGCGCATCGGTCGACCCGACGTGCCCTGGGTCGTCGGAGATGGTCTGTCCTGCTTCGTCGACGTGGACACCGCCATCATCGCGGGCATGGGCGCGCTCACCATCGCCGGCATCCTCGAGCGAGGCCCCGCGCCAGCCCGGGCCATTGTCCACGCTCCCGACGATCCTCCCACCCTTCGCCTGGAGCTCGACCGCCTCGGCTGGCAGATCGTTGAGGAACGCCTGGCGCCAGAGGCACGCCGCTTCGCCGAGGTCCTCCACATCGTCCCAGGCAGCAACGACGCCAAGGGCCTCTGGCTCGAGCTCGGCCCACGACTGCTCCTCGGCGACGACCCGCTCCTCGAACCGCATCTCCGGCACCTCGGCCGCTGGTATGCCCAGATCGCAAAAGCCACCCGCGAAAGCGCCCCCGACAAGTTCGCGTGGGCCGAGGAACGGCGGGCATTCATCGCGGAGCGCATGGCGGAACGCGGCTGGGCTCACTGACGTTCGTCGTCAAGACGTTGTGATCGGCTCGCCTGCCGGGTATCCTGCGCCGGAATCGGACTGCCTGCTGCGCGGCCCGACCCTCTACCCGGGAACTTCGCCATGCCCAAGACGAGCCTTGCACTCCTCCTGCTCGCCGCCACCACTGCCCATGCGCAGGAGTGGCCGCCCGGCGCCGACATCGATCCCGCGCTGCACGTCGACATTACCGACGACGGCTTTGCGCAGCTCGGTGGCGTGGTCGACCAGGTGCTCCCGCCGAGCATCGACATTCCGCGTATCGACCAGAGCGGCAGCGCCGACATCCTCGGCTTCAGCCTCGCCTCCTACGAGTTCAACGTGTGGAACGGCAAGGTCAACCTGGGCATTCCCCAGCTCGACCTCGTGCCGGACTACGACGTCATCCACCTCGATGCGACCCTGAACCTGCGCCTCAACAGCTCGCAGGACCCGATGTACATGCGGGCCTTCGCCGAGGCGCTCTGGATCACGGTGCTCAACACGACCTGCGACGTGTACGTCACCGACGTGCCGATTCCGCTCTCCGCGGACATCGGACTCCAGGTGGTCGACGTCGACACGGACGGCGATGGCGTGGCCGACACCTCCGAGCTCGACGCGTCGATCACGAACCTGAGCGTGAACATCGACGCCCTCGACGGCGGCGACATCAACATCACCAACTGCGGCATCGGCGACTTCATCGAGTTCCTCGAGGACATCGGCATCGACCTGGTCTCGCTGCTGCGTCCGGTTCTCCAGGGCGTCATCGACGACCAGGCGAGCTCCCTCACGGGCGAGCTCGAGACCACCATCGAGGACCTGTTCAACCAGCTGGTCATCGAACAGTCCATCGACCTGCTCGGCTCGACCCTCGACCTGAAGCTTGCGCCGAGCGACGTGGTCATCGTGCCAGACGGTGCGCGCGTCTCGATGTTCGGCAGCGCCTACGCTGACGAGCACCCCTGCGTTGCCCAGTACGGCTACGAGGGCTCGCTCGCGACGCCGGGTGGCGCTGAAGCCATCGGCATGGCGGCCCCCGGTGTCGCGCAGCCGCACCATGTCGGCCTGTTCCTCGACGACGACTTCGGCAACCAAGCGCTGTTCAGCGTGTGGCGGGCCGGCGCCCTGTGCTTCACGGTCTCCGAGGACTCCGGACTCGACCTGCCGATTCCGCTCAACTCCTCGCTGCTCGGTCTGATCAACGGCGAGATCTACGACCCGCTCTTCCCCGAGAACACGCCGCTCATCATCGAGACCCGCCCGCGCGTTCCCCCCACCCTCGCGACGAGCGAAGTGGATGACCTCGTCATCGACGTCGAGGGCCTGGGCCTGGACTTCTACGCCGGTCTCGACGGCCGCATGGCCCGCATCGTCGGTGCCGAGCTCGCGACTGACGTTCCGCTGAACCTCGACTTCAACGGCACCACCGGCGAGCTGCTCATCGATGTGGGCCTGACCGCCGACAACATCGACACCAGCGTCGTGTTCAACGAGCTCGCGCCGGGTCGTGACGACGAGATCGCCGACAGCTTCGGTGGCCTCCTCGGCACGGTGGTCGACACCGTCGCCGGCGGACTGCTCGAGGGCCTCGCCTTCGGACTGCCCTCCCTCGACGGCTTCGGCCTCCAGTCCCTCGAGTTCGCCCCCAGCGGCCCGGCCGGCGACTGGGTCGGCGGCTACGCGGCGATCGGTGACGTACCGTACGCCGGCGGCTGCGACGAGAACGGTGGCTGCGACAGCGGCGGCTGCTCCGGCGGCTGTGGCGTGAACGGCCCGAGCCCGAGCCGCGCTCTGCTCTTCGCCCTCCCCCTGGTGATCGGCCTCAGGCGCCGCCGGCAGGACTGATCGTCGGCAGGATGGCCTCGACCCGCTGCTTCCCACGGATCGCCTGACCCTGGGGGTAGCGGGCCACCACCCGCACCGCGACGAACTCGGCCCGACCGACCCACACCTGCAACAGCGCACCGTCCTCTTCTACGCAAGAGGCGGTGCGTAGTTCGTCGAGGGCCACGCTTCGGTAGCGACCAGCGTCCTCGAACACCGCGGTGCAGTGTCGCGGCAGCGCGATGTCCTCGACGCCGAGCTCGACCACCAGCGTGGTGTCGGTCTCGCCGTCCCGCAGCGACAGACGCTCCGGCGGCCCTTGTGTGTGCTCGCCCCGCCACCCGGGCGCCACCCACAGCGACACGCCGTTTCCGAGCCACTCCCCCGTGCCGACGGGCACCGGGACCTCCTCGTCCTCGCGAGCCTCGATCCATCCGGGCGAGACCTCGGTGGGCTGAGGTGGCTTCGGGCAGCCGAGCAGGAGCATGGCCAGGATCACGAGATGCGCTCCAGAACCCTGGCGAGCGCTTCCTTGTGGCCCTCCGAGCCCCACACGGAGCCAAAGGCCGCCGCCTCGAGGGCCCGAGCTTCCGGAGAGCGCTGACGGCGCGCCACCACCGCCGCCTTCGCGGCACGCGCCGCATCTCCGCGACGGAGCACCTGCTCGATGCGCGCCATCGCGGCGTCCTCCGCCTCGCCCGCAGCAGCGATCTCGGCGATCTCCAGCACCTCGCACCGCTCCGGTGACAGCGGACGTGCGTCGAGCAACAGCCTCAGCGCGCGGTCACGCCCCACGGCATCGACGAGGCGCCCGGCACCACCCCAGCCCGGCACGACGCCGAGACGGGTGTGCACGAAGTGCAGCGAGCTGTCCGCGCCCATCACCCTGAAGTCCGGCGTGATCGCGAGCTCTGCACCACCGCCGATGGCGGGGCCCTCCAGGGCCGCGAAGCTCACGACCGGGAGATCGGAGAGCACGTCGAGCACCTCGCCCATCGCGAGCGCCATCTGATGACCCGCCGTGGGCGTGCCAAGGGCCCGCTGGACCTCGCGGAGGTGTCCCCCCGCACAGAAGGCCCCACCCTCCGCCGAAGTAAGCAGCAGCGCGCACACCCGCGTGTCGCTGTTCAGCGTGCGCACGTGCTCGGCGAGCTGCCGCATCATGCCGACGGTGAGTGCGTTCCGCGCCTCGGGATGATGCACATGGAGCCGAGCCAGGCGCCCCTCGACCGTGAGTTCGACGCGTCCCGACGAGGCCGGAACCTTCTCCGCCAGGCGGTCGAGCAGGGCGATGGCTGTCTCGAGACTCACAGTTCCTCCATGGCGGCGTGAGGCGACAACGCGAAGCTGCGCAGGGCGGCTTCCCGCGACTCTCCAAGCCCGGAGAGCGCGTCCCGCCTGGCCCGCTCCGCAACCAGGTCGAGGAACAAGCGTACCTGGGCATCACCCCGGCGGCGGCGCCACGCTTCGCGCCCCTCGCCGCAGCACCAGTCCATGTGGGCGGTGGCGGAGGCGAGCACCTGGTCGATGCCCTGCTTCTCGAGCGCGGAGGCGGTGTGGACCGGCGTGCGCCAGCCCGTGTTCTCGGTGAGCTCGACGCTGCGACGCAGCTCCCGCGCGAGGCGGTCCGCACCCGGACGATCGGCCTTGTTGACGACGAACACGTCGGCGATCTCGAGCAACCCCGCCTTCATCGTCTGGACGGTGTCGCCCGACTCCGGGGTGAGCACGACTACCGCCGTATCCGCGACCTCGATCACGCCGAGCTCGGACTGCCCGACGCCTACCGTCTCGACGACGATCAGGTCGAACCCGCACGCATCGAGAAGATCGACGACCTCGGCGGTCGCCGTCGACAGCCCACCCAGATGTCCCCGACTGGAGAGCGACCGCACGTAGACACCGTCATCCCCGGTGTGCCGCTCCATGCGGATGCGGTCGCCGAGAATCGCTCCACCGCTGAAGGGCGAGCTGGGATCGACCGCCACGACCGCCACCCGCTTGCCCGCCGCGCGAGCCTCCGTCACCAGACGATCCGCGAAGGTCGACTTTCCGGCTCCCGGAGGCCCGGTGAGTCCGATCACCTGTGGAGCACCGGGTTCGCCTCGACGTCGCACCTCGAGCTTTGCGAGCGCCGCGCCAGCGCGGCGATGCTCGATCAGCGTCACCGCGCGCGCGAGCCACCGACGCTCGCCTGACACGGCACGTTCCAGGATCTCCGCCGCAGTAAGCACCGACACCTCTCTCGACTCGCGGTAGCCCGTCGGGCCTCCGGCGACTATCCTGCGCGGACGGAGGACTCGCACATGCGTTTCGTCGCCCTGGCTCTCGCCCTCACCGCGTGCGGCGGTGGAACCACTGTTGTCGGTGATATCGACGGTGCCACGTTCGGCAACCGGACCAAGGCCTACTTCGGTGGCGAGCACCTGATCATCATCGACGAGGCCGACTGCATCGAGCTCCCCTGGGTGGCGCAGCGCTACTTCGACGGCATCAACCCGTTCGAGGGCCGCACCTACACGGCGCTTCAGATGAGCGAGCGCGCGGGCGAAGAGCCGACGCCCGGCGTGTACGGCCTCGGCAACGACTCCCCCGTGAAGGTCTTCGGTCTCAACGGCATGGGGGACGACTTCGACGTCCACCCCGGTCGCGAAGGATCGATCGAGCTGCTCGAGATCAGCGAGCGCGGCATCAAGGGCACCTTCGAGATCGCGTTCACCACCGGCGGCGTCGCCGGCGAGTTCGACGCCGAGTTCTGCCTCAACCTGCTTTAGCCGGCTGCCGAGAGAGCCGGACCGAGCGGTCCGAGGGCTAGAACCGGACGGAAGGGCTCTTCAGCCTCCCACGAGGTCACTGGTGCGCCATCAGGGCGACGGCGTCCCGAGCTACCACAGCGCAGGAACCCAGCGCACGCCACGCGCCTCCCACTCGATCCGCAGCGCCTCCTCCCCGTCGCCGACGGGACCCGTACGGGTCTCGCCCACCGCCTCGACCCGGATCCAGGAGCGGACAGCCTCGAGGGCCATGGAGCGGGGGCGCTCACACGGGTGGAGCGAAATGCGATGGCGACGAGGGTCCACCGGGTCGCGCACGATGCGCCGCACCGGACCCGACGTGAACACCAGCTCCCAGGGAAGCGCGCTGTCGCCGACGACGTCGACCTCGGCGAACCTCGGAAAGGTCGCAGGTCGCGTGAGGAAGTCCGGGTGAACATCGGTGTGCAGCTCGTCCACCCACTCGAAGCCGCAGTCCGAGAGCAGGCCGCTGACCCGGTCTGCTTCGATCTCGACTTCGTCGAGGAGCACGTCGACGACGTCCCCTCCCGCGGCGCGCACGGCATCCTCGGCCCGCTCCCCGACAGCCGCCCAGCCACGGCTGGGAAGCACGTAGCTCTCGGCGTGCTCGGGCTCGCCGGGGACGTCATCCGGCAACGGCCGCCGCGCGCCCTCCAGGTCGAGCTCGCGACGAGCATGACGAGGCACCCAGCCCACGGCACCGAGAATCGGCCGCAACGCGGCGAGGTCGCGAGCATCCCTCACGGGAGCGGCTCCGAGGCCGATGAGCGCCCCCACCCTCAGCACCCGAACCTCACGACCGGCGCGGGCCAGTGACGATGCGTGCAGGAGCGCGCCGGCGCTTCCCGCGAGCACGGTGACGTTCACTCCGACCTCCGGAACACGGCCAGCTGGGACCCACCGTAGACGCGAACCCGGTCGAGGACCAGCTCGCCGGCACGATCGGGAATGCGAACATCCCGTGCAGCCTCGAGCACGAGGATGTCGCCCGCGAGGGGCCACAGGACCTCGAGCGGCGTCGTGCCGAGCGCGTAGGGCGGGTCGGCGAAGACGATATCGACCGGGTCGAGAGCCATGGTGAGCACATCCCCTTCCCGGAGATCCAGGCGAGCGCCAAGTTCAGCGGCCCGACGACGCAAGGAGGCCGCGATCGGCCGCGAGCGCTCGACGACCGTGACCTGCGCCCCTCGCGACCAGGCCTCGAGCGCCATCAGGCCCGCGCCGCCAAAGGCGTCGAGGAAGCGAATGCCCTCCAGGTCCTGGCCGATCATCGCGAACAGCGCCTCGCGCACCCGGGAGGAGGTCGGCCGCACGCCATCGGGCACGCGCTCGCGTGTGACGCGACCGCCCGCGTGCCCACCCGTCAGCCTCAGTCCGGCTGGCCCCTTGGCCATCGCTCCTCCGTTCAACGCTTCGAGCACCGATGGTAGCCTGTCGCGGACGCCGGCGGAGACAGCGTGAACCAACCCCCTATTCGTTGGGCCATCCTCGGGGTGGGCCAAGCGGGACAACGGCGAGCCGCCGCGATCCAGACGGACATCGACGCCGAGCTGGTCGCCGTGTGGCGAGGCCGGTTCGCCAAGGGCGTAGGCGTTCCCGTCACCGACTCCGCCGAAGACGCGATCGGACTCGCGGACGCGGTGTACGTGTGCACTCCGCTGGACCTCCACGCCGCGCAGGTCGAGCTCGCCCTGTCCGCAGGACGCCACGTGGTCACCGAGTACCCCCTCGCGACCAGTCACGCCGAGGCCGCGGACTTGTTCCGACTCGCCGCCGACCGCGGCGTGGTCCTACACGTCGGCCACATCGAGCTTCTCTCTGGCGTCGCGCGGACCCTGACGGCGCATGTCCGCGCCACCGACGTCCGGCACGCCGAGCTGTACTTCTCCTCGTCGGGACCGGTGATTCCGGGTGCCGAGCTGGCGGTCCGAAACGTCGCTCGCCTCCATCGACTGCTCGCCGTGGTCGGCTCGGTGGCACGCGTCGGTCGTGTCGATGTGTCGCCAGGTGAGATGCTCGCCGAGCTGGAGCTCGAGAGCGGACGCAAGGCGAACATCGCGTTTCGGCAGGGACCTGGCCTACCTCGGCACACCATCCTGGAGATCAAGACCTTCCGGAGCCGGTGGCGGCAGGTGGACCGCTCGCTCGAGCTCGATGGCACGATGACGACCGTGCTCGATCCGGGCTCCGTGTTCGAGTCCGACCACCGCTTCGCGATGCGCCGGATTCGCAACGGCTCGCCCAGCTACGTGACCGACGAGCGCATCCTCGAGGTGCTCCAGCTGGCGGAGGCCTTGAGCCTCGGTCGCACCGGGCCCCTGTAGAACGCGATCGCGGGCATCCTCGGCCTGCCAGCGACGTTGTCGATTCTGTGGTGCCGCGAATCATTGCGGGCGGGTTGAACGAGGCGGCTCCGTCCTATAGACCGGCCCTCCACCTGGACACGTGCGAAGGCGCGGAGGGCCCACATGCGGCATCTTTTCCGACCGACCGGCGCTGCGGCGATGATGCTGCTGCTGGCTGCCATCAGCGGCGGCTGCCCGCCGGTGGATGAGTACCCGGGAGACAGTAATCACCCCCGGGCACCCCACAACCTGTTCCCCGAGTACACCTCGGAGAACGGACAAATTGCGACGGGTGTGACCCCGACCGAGGCGCTCGAGCAGCCCATCGCATTCCCCCACGACCGCCACGTGCAGGTCCTGGGCATGGAGTGCGAGTTCTGCCATTCCGAGGCCCGCAAGTCGATTCACGCTGGCGTCCCGCCGACGCAGACCTGCTGGAACTGCCACCAGCACGTGAAGAAGCGGCTCGACCAGGACGCTCCGTCCCCCGAGATCGCCCGCATCGCGGAGTTCTACGAGAAGGGCGAGCCCATCCCGTGGAAGAAGGTCCATGACCTCCCCGACTACGTGCACTTCGAGCACAAGCGCCACGTCAAGGCTGGCGTCGACTGCACCGAGTGCCACGGCCAGATCGCCCTCATGGGTGGCGAGCGCCAGGAAGACGGGTCGGTCGAGGGCACCATGTACCGCGAGACCACCCTTCAGATGGGCTGGTGTCTCGGATGCCATGAGACGCACCCCTCGGTCAACGAGAACTACGGCGAGAACGCAGACCTTCGGCGCGCTGAGCTGAAGGATTGCTGGACCTGCCACAAGTGAGGCCATCGATGGCTGGACTGAACCGTCGTGACTTCCTGAAGGCGCTGGGCATTGGCTCGAGCGCTTCGGTGATGGCCGCCTGCCGGCTCGACGACAACCGCTACTACACCCCCATCGAGCAGGTCCTGCCGTACGTGGTGAAGCCGGAGCAGATCACGCCCGGCACCCCCACGTTCTTCGCGACCTCCGTGGGCACCGGTCCCAACGCGCACACCGTGCTGGCCCGTCACCGCGACGGCCGCGTCATCAACGTGGGTGCCAACCGGCGCTCCCCGATGGCCGGCATCGTCCCGACCGACGCCCTGTTCGAGCTGCAGCGCCACTTCTCGCCCGACCGCTACCAGGCGCCGGCGAAGAAGGGTGGCGAGGCGACCGACTGGGACGCCGCGCGCAGCGAGCTCGTCGCCGGCATCAAGGCTGCGAAGAGCGGCGGCAAGAAGGTGGCCTGGCTCGGCCCCTACGCCAGCGGCTCGATCGTCAAGCTGCTCGATGACGTGACCGACGGCAACGCCGTGTACTGGGAGCCCCTCGGCTACGAGGCGGACGCTCTCGCCGCGGAGAAGGTCTTCGGTAAGCGCGTGCTTCCCGGCTACGACCTGGCCAAGGCCAAGTACATCGTCAGCTTCGGTGCCGACTTCCTCTCCGGTTGGGGCGGCTGGGAGCTCGCGAACCAGTACGCGAAGGCCAAGGACCCGAACGAGGGTGGCTTCGTGGCGCGCTTCGCGCTCGTCTCCCCCTACCAGGACCAGACCGGCGCCAACGCCGACGATTGGTACCAGTGCAAGCCCGGCGCCCAGGCGCAGGTCGCGCTGGCCGTCGCCAAGCTCGTCGCCGCCAAGAAGGGCTACAACGGCCCGGCCGCTCGTCTCGTCGCCGCCGGCGACCCGGCTGCCGCCGCGGCGGCCAGCGGCCTCGGCGAGGGTGACATCGACGCCATCGCGGCGCAGATCGTCTCCCGCGACTCCGTGGTCCTCCCCGGCGGTGCTTCCGGCGCCACCACGGCGGCCACCGAGCTCGCCATGGCCTGCTTCCTGATCAACGTGGTCAGTGGCATGGCCGGCAAGACCTTCGGTCTCGGCACCGCCTACACCGGCCCGGTCCACAGCTACGGCGACGTGAAGGCGCTCATCGACGCGATGAACGCTGGCTCCATCGGCGCCCTGCTGCTCGGTGACGTGAACCCTGCCTACGCCCTGCCCGCCGACTCCGGCTTCGCCGAGGCCGTTGGCAAGGTGCCGTTCGTGGCGAGCTTCAGCAGCCACCCGGATGAGACCAACGCGCTCGCCAACGTCATCCTCCCCGTCGCCGATGTGTTCGAGGACTGGGGCGACGAGGAAGTGCACGCCGGACTCCGCCTGCTCCGTCAGCCGGCCCAGTCCCCGATGTACGGTGCCCTCTCGCTGGGTGACGTGCTCCTCGCCGCCGCGCGCGACGCGGGCCTTCAGGCCGCCGCTGCCGCTCCGGTCGAGGGCGAGGTCGAGGGCGAGGCCACCGAGGCTCCCGCCGAGGGCGAAGAGGCAGCTCCCGCCGTCGCCGGCCCCATCGGCTTCACTCCCGCGACCTTCCGTGAGTACGTGAAGGCCGTGTGGAAGGCCGAGTACAGCGGCGCGAACTTCGACCAGTGGTTCTCCGAGCGCCTCGCCGACGGCTTCATGCACCACGACACCGCGATCGGCGCTGCGCCGATCTCCGCGGGCGCCCCGGCGCTTGCGGGTACCGCGGCGATCGAGGGCGAGGGCGAGTACTTCCTCCACGCCTACCCGCACCCGTTCCGCAAGGACGGCCGGTTCGCGAACCAGCCGTGGGCGCAGGAGACCCCTGACCCGATGACCGGCATGGTCTGGGACAGCTGGGTCTGCGTGAACCCGAAGACCGCCGAGCGCATGGGCTGGTCGCGCAACGACCTGCTCGAGCTCAAGACCGCTGCTGGTTCCATCCAGGTCGGCGTCGAGTTCTACCCCGGTGTTCGCGAAGACGTCCTCGCGGTCGCCTTCGGTCAGGGTCACGCCGCCAACGGTCGCTACGCCAACGGCGTCGGCGCCAACGTGGTGAGCCTGCTCTCGGCCAAGGCCGACAGCTTCGGCGCGCTCGCGTGGCAGCAGGCCAAGGTCGCGTTCAACAAGGTCGGCACCGCCGAGCTCGTCACGACCATCGGCTCCGACACCGACCAGATGCGCATGATGGCGCCCATCGCCGATGCCGACACGCTCGCCAAGGTCGGTGACGCCGAGAGCGCCCACCCGGGCGAGATGACCGGCATCCACCACCTGCCGCTCGATGCGCGCCTGCACGAGCGCGGCGCCGTCGACTTCTACGGCATGACGGATCACCCCACCTACCGCTGGGGCATGACGGTCGACATCAACGCCTGCACCGGCTGCGGCGCCTGCTCCGTTGCCTGCTACGCGGAGAACAACCTCCCCGTGGTCGGCAAGGCGAAGGTCCGCGACGGCCGCGAGATGGGCTGGATTCGCGTCAACCGCTACTGGGGCTACGACGAGGCCAAGCCCGGCCTTCCGGTCGAGAACCGCTTCCTCCCGATGATGTGTCAGCAGTGCGCGCACGCGCCCTGCGAGTCGGTCTGCCCGGTTCTGGCGACCTACCACACCATCGACGGCCTCAACGCCATGGTCTACAACCGCTGCGTGGGCACGCGCTACTGCGCCAACAACTGCCCCTACATCGCGCGTCGGTTCAACTACCACAGCTACGTCTGGCCCGAGCCCTTCAACCTCCAGCTCAACCCCGACGTCGTGACCCGCACGATGGGTGTGATGGAGAAGTGCACGTTCTGCGTGCAGCGCCTTCGCTCGACGAAGAGCGCCTACCGGGATCAGGGCATCGACCGGGTGCCCGACGAGGCCCTGGAGCAGATCACGGCGTGTGCCGAGGCCTGCCCCACCGACGCGATTTCCTTCGGCAACCTGGTCGACCCGGAGTCCGGCGTCACCAAGCACACCAAGAGCGGTCGTGCCTACCAGGTCTTCGCCGAGCTGAACACCATGTCTGCCGTGACCTACCTGGCCAAGGCTTCCTACCACCGCGCCGAGGATCCCCATCACGGGGGCGGGCACGGTGAGGAGCACGGCGAGGCCGGCGGCGAGCATCACGAGCCCGAGGCCCACGGGGACGCGCACGGCGGCGAGCACGCCGAGCCGGCCCCCAAGGCTGAAGGCGCCCACCACGAAGAGCCCGCGCACGGCGCGGACCACTAAGGAGCGGGGTCACCGTGGAAGACAAGTACCGTGAGGCCAATCGGCCAGCGACCTACGCAGCTGCGAACCGGGACATCATCCGGCCGCTCCTCACGCCTACGGCGATGTGGTTCGGCGCGTTCGTCCTCGCGATCGCCGCGATGCTCTACGGCGGGTACTGCTGGTACCTGCAGATCACGTGGGGCATGGGCGTTGCTGGCATCAAGCACCCCACCTTCTGGGGTGTGTACATCGTCACCTTCGTGTTCTGGGTCGGTATCGGTCACGCCGGTACGCTGATCTCGGCGATTCTCTACCTGGTCCGCTCCCGCTGGCGGACTGGCGTCTACCGTGCGTCTGAGGCGATGACGATCTTCGCCGTCATGACCGCGCTGCTGTTCCCGGCGCTCCACCTCGGACGCGTCTGGCAGATGTACTGGTTCTTCCCGTACCCGAACCAGCGCGAGCTGTGGATGAACTTCAAGTCCCCCCTCATGTGGGACGTGTTCGCCATCTCGACGTACTTCACCATCTCGAGCGTGTTCTTCTACGTGGGCCTCGTGCCGGACATGGCGATTGTCCGTGACCACAGCACCGGCCTCGTGAAGCGCATCTACAACGTCCTCGCCCTCGGCTGGCGCGGCACGCACAAGCAGTGGCACAGCTACATGGCCGCGTACGGCTTCTTCGCCGCCTTCGCCGCCCCGCTGGTCCTCTCGGTGCACAGTGTCGTTAGCTGGGACTTCGCGATGGCCAACACGGCGGGCTGGCACTCCACGCTCTTCCCGCCCTACTTCGTCGCCGGCGCCATCTTCAGCGGCTGCGCGATGGTCATCACGCTTCTCATGCCGATGACGATCCTCTTCAAGTGGGAGGACTACGTCAACACCTGGCACTTCGAGAACCTGGCGAAGATGTGCCTGCTGACGAGCGGCATCCTCACCTACTCCTACGCGATGGAGTACTTCATCGCCTGGTACTCCCAGAACCCGTACGAGCAGTACATCTTCTGGTGGCGTACCTTCGGTGAGCAGTGGTGGATTTTCGCCACGATGGTCTTCTGCAACTGCATCGCGCCCCTGGTCTGGTACTACCGGCCGTGGCGTCAGAACTGGACCATCCTGTTCATCGTCAGCATCTTCGTGAACATCGGCATGTGGTTCGAGCGCCTCAACATCGTGGCCTCCTCCACCAGCCGCTCCTTCGACCCGTCCACCTGGGACCTCTACTGGCCGACCGCCGTGGAGTGGGGAATCCTCATCGGCTCTGCCGGCTGGTTCTCCTTCTGGTTCCTGCTCTTCGCCAAGACCCTGCCGGGCGTCGCCATCACCGAGATCAAGGAGATGGTGGTGCCGCCGGTCAAGGGCAGCCTGGAGGACTGATGTCTTTCTCTGACGGCGTGCAGATCAAGGGCGTCTACGCCCACCTCGACTGCCTCCTGACGGGTATCGAGGACCTCAAGTCCGCCGGGATCACCGGCTGGACTGTGCAGGCTCCCCTCCCCCGCCACGAGATCGAGGAGGCCATCTACGAGGGACGCCCGGCGCCCGTGCGCTGGTGGACCCTGACGGGTGCCATCGCGGGCCTGACCGCCGGCTTCCTGCTCACGTCTCTGACGCATGCGCAGTGGCCGATGATCAACCCCGGCGGCAAGCCGGTCGTCTCCCTGCCGACCTTCGCGGTTGTCATGTTCGAGTGCACCATCCTCTTCGGCGGTCTCGCGACCTTCGCCGGCATGATCGTGCACACGGGCCTGCCGAGCCTGTGGCTTCCCAAGATGCTGCAGGACCCCCGGGTGGTCGACGACAAGTTCTCCATCAGCTTCACCGACGCGCCGGCTTCCCAGCGCGAGCGTATCGAAGAGCTGCTCAAGGCGTCCGGGGCCGTCGAGGTCACGCATGGCGCCGACACCATCTACGAGGTGCCGAATGCGTAAGCAGATGCTTCGCGCCGGCGTCGTCGTGACCGGTGTCCTGGCCTTCTCCACCGCCACCTTCGGCCTCCCCTGGGACGTCGACATGGCCGATGCCCAGTCGGTCAAGGCGTACGAGCAGGCGATGGCTCCCCTCCCGGAGGGTGTGGTCAGCCAGGACAACGTGCTCACGCCGCGCTCCTGGACGCCCAACTACGACCGCATGAGCCCCGAGGGCATGGCGCTCACCGCGCCCTTCCCCGCGGACGAGGCGGTGCTGGCCACCGGACAGCGCATGTTCGAGGTGTACTGCACCCCGTGTCACGGCGCCGACGGCATCAACGCCGGTCCCGTGGGACAGCCCGGGCGCTTCCCCGGTGTGCTTCCCCTGCTCGGCCCTGCCGGTCAGGTGAACAAGCGCACCGACGGCTACATCTACCTCACCGTCCGCAATGGCGGCGCGGTGATGCCCTACTACGGCTGGGCCATGACCGATGACGAGATCTGGTCGCTGGTCCACTACCTGCGCAGCCAGCCCGACGGGAAGTACATCCCGCCCGCGCCGGCGCCGACTGAGGAGACGCCATGAGCGGCGGTCGTCTGTCCCACGACGCGGTCATCGACGCGATGGCCGGCCGTGAGCTCCCCGGAAACGTGAAGATGGCGGCGCTCGGCGCCGCGGGCCTCGGCCTGCTCGCCTTCTTCGGCCTGTTCGCCATGAACCAGGCCTGGGCGATGGGTGCCCTGCTCGTCGGCATCGTGTACACGATGGCGCTGTCGCAGGCCGGCATCATGTACGGCGTGATCATGGTCGGTACCGAGGCGCGCTGGGGTCGCCCCCTCAAGCGCATCGCGGAGACCATGGGTCTGTTCATGCCGTTCGCCGTGGGCATCGCCATCGTGTGGACCGGCCTCGCCGTGTTCACCCCGATGAGCATCTACCCCTGGGTCGATGGCAACCTGGTCACGGGTGAGGCCATGGGCATCGCGCCCCACAGCCCCGCTGCGTGGTCGGCCAAGCCCTTGTGGCTGAGCCCGGTGTTCTTCTTCGCCCGCGTCGCCGGTATTGGTGCGCTGCTCGTCGCGCTCGACATGGCCTTCCTCAAGGCCAGCCTCGGTCCCGACCTGCTGCTGGCCAGCAAGCGCCTGAAGGAGAGCAACCCCAGCTGGACGGCTCCCTCCTGGTGGGGCTGGTTCATGCCGTCCGAGACCAACGTCGAGGCTGCGGCCAAGGCGGGCCTGCACCGTCAGCAGGTGCTCATCCCCCTCCTCGGCTTCGGCTACACGCTTGGCTTCTCGTTCCTCGCGTTCGACCTGATCATGAGCCTGTCGCCCTGGTGGTTCGCCAACATGTTCGGCGGCTGGTTCTTCATGAGCAGCTTCTGGATCGGCCTGTGCATGATCGGCATCCTGTCGGTGAGCACCCGCGGCTGGCTGAAGACCGGTTCGTACGTCACCAACAACGTGACGCACGACCTCGGCAAGCTCATCCTGGCGCTGTGCATGTTCTGGGCGTACACGACCTTCGCCCAGATCCTGCCCATCTGGTACAGCAACATGCCCGAGGAGACCGACTTCCTCCTCGTCCGCATGAGCCTGCCTGAGTGGCAGTGGCTCGCCAAGCTCGTGGCCATCACCTGCTTCCTCGCGCCCTTCACCATCCTGGTCGGCCGCGGTGTGAAGAAGATGACCCTGCCGTTCATCGGCGTGTGCTCCCTCATCCTCGTGGGCGTCATGCTCGAGCGCACCCTGCTCGTCATGCCCTCCATCTACATGGATGCGGAGTTCCCGGTGCCGCTGTTCGCGCTCGGCATCCTGGTGTGGGCCGGCTTCGTGGGCGCCTTCATCTTCGTCGTCGGCTCTGCCCTCGCGAAGCTGCCGCCGCTGCCCCTCTCCGACCCCTTCCTCGAGGGACACCCCTGGGACGTGCACGTGCATAGCCTTCGCCACCACGGCCACGGCCACGAAGAGGTTCAGCCCCGCAACAACCAGCTCGGCTACATGGCTGGCTACCTGGTTGGCGGCCTGACGACCGGCTTCGGCATCATGGGCCTCTACGACAGCTTCGGCTGGGTTGGCGGACCGCTCAACAGCGACTTCGCCCAGATCGGCTTCACCGGCATCGACAACATCTCTCGCCTGGCGGCGAGCGACTGGAGCATCGTGCTCCTCGTGGTCGGCGTCGTGACCCTGGTCATCACCAACAGCCGCGCCTGGCGGGACACGGTGGGCGGCTACTAGGCCCTCTCCCATCCCGGACGTCAGACGGCCTCACCCTCGGGTGGGGCCGTTGTGTTTTGTGGCTTTGCCTCCGCGCGGGAGGCAGGTAGGCTAGCCCGCGATGAGACCACTTCCCCTGATCCTGCTCGTGCTCTCCGGCTGCCTGATCGGCCCGAAGCAGACCCGCGAACGGTTGGACCTCGACGGCGACGGTAGCCTGTGGCCTGACGACTGCGATGACGCCAACGACGCGGTGTCGCCGGATCTAGCCGAGCAGTTCGATGGCATCGACAACGACTGCGATGGAGTCGTCGACGAGGCGGGCGACACGGGGGGCGAAGATACCGACCTGCCACCCATCGACGGCACGGAGATCCTGCCCTTCGGGTCGACGTGGCACTACCTGGACGCCAGCGACCCGCCGAGCTTCTGGCTGGACGAGGGCTACCCCTACCAGAACTGGCCGTCTGGCCCCGGACAGCTGGGCTACGGGGACGGCGATGAAGCCACCGTGCTCTATGACGGTGGCTCACCCGGACAGCGGATCACGCGCGTCGCATTCATGGGCGACTTCCAGCTGAGCGCCCCCCTGCCCGCGGAGCTGATCCTCGATCTGTACGTGGACGACGGCATCGCCGTCTACCTGAACGGGACAGAGGTCGTACACCACAACCTTCCCGCAGGCACGCCGGCGACGGACACACTCGCCCTCGCGGACGCCGAGGGCCGCGACGAGCGCCAGCGCTTCACCATCGACACGCTGGCGGCCATCGAAGGGACGAACGTGCTCGCGGCGTCCGTCCATCAGTCGTCCCGGCAGTCGCAAGATCTGTCGTTCGACCTCGCGGTGTGGATCCCGAACTAGCGCCGCAGCATCGCGGAGGAGACCGAGCGCGCGTAGGTCCGGCGAACTCTGGACGCCAGGACAGGCCGGTGCCCTGGCCCCGCCCGTGCTCTGGCCCCGAGTCGGGGCACGGCTCAGGCACTGGGTCGGAGCGTAGGTCTGGCACCCGGTCGGAGCACAGCTCTGACACCGGGTCGGAGTACGACTCCCGCAAGTGATCAGGGCATGGCTCTGGCACCGGGTCGTAGTGGAGGTCTGGCACTGAGCTGGAGTCCGGCTCTCGCAGCGGGTCGGAACACAACTCCGGCGCTAGGTGGGAGCATGGCTCTGGCACCGCGTCGGAGGGAAGGTCTGGCACCGCGCCGGAGGGAAGGTCTGGCACCGCGTCGGAGGGAAGGTCTGGCACCGCGCCGGAGGGAAGGTCTGGCACGGGGTCGGAGTGAAGGTCTGGCACCCGGTCGGAGAATGGCTCTGGCACCAGCTCGGAGGGAAGGGCTGGCACCGGGGTCGGCGGGAAGGTCTGGCACCGGGTCGGAGTACGGCTTTCGAGCCCGGTCGGAGCATGACTCTGGGACTAGGTCGGAGCGCAGGTCGTATGGCACTCCGACAGAGAGTCAGAGCCCCGGGTCAGAGGGCCTACCAGACCCGAAGCACCGTCGCCCCAACACACCAAACCGAGAACGGTCGCGCAACGGACCACTCTAAGGGGCCTCGACCTTGCCCGTGCTAGGGCTCCGGCACGCAACCAGCGAGCGTGCACGTGAAGTCCGCCGTCGTGCCGTAGGTGTAGGCCCGCAACGCGTTGACGTACACGTCCTCGGAGTTGGCCGAGGTCACACCCCAGGCCGCCTGCGCGCTCACCAGCGTTCCCGCGTTCACGCGAGCGCCGCCGCCACCGTTGGTCACCCCAGCCAGGTTTCCGTGGACTTCCCCACCGCTCACGGTCACCGAGGTGCCCACCGGCGTGGAGTTGTCGTTGATGTACAGCCCGGCGCCACGGCCGGCGACTCCCGCTCGCACGACGCTATCCGTCAGCGTGATCACCGAACCGGCGTGCGCGTAGAGGTTGCCTCCGTACGAGCTCGCCTCGTTTCCGTCGAAGGTGACCCGCAGGAACGGGTGCGTCGTCGCCAGGGAGGTGTACATGCCTCCCCCGCGCGTACCCGCCGTGTTGCCCGAGAGAGTCACGTCGGTCCAGGTGGCATCTCCGAGAGCAAAGACGCCCGCGCCGTTCTCGGATGCCGTGTTGCCGGAGATCGTGGAGGAAGCGACCGTGGATGTGCCGGTGCCCGAACCCGTGACATAGATTCCGCCACCTTCCACCGCATCGTTGTCGGTGACCGTGACACCGCTGATCGAGCTGTCGCGCAGGTACAGTCCGCCACCGCGATGGGCGCTCTGCGAGTTGCTGACGCTTCCACCCGTCCAGCTTCCATCGACGAGTACAGCACCGCCACCGTAGGAACCCGACGTCGAGCCGGCGCTCGCGAGTGTGGCCTGTCCTCCGTCCACGTGGCAGTCGGTCACGGTCGCCGTGTTCGCGTACACACCCCCACCGTTCGCGGACGCGGTGCCCGAGATGGTCGACGTCGCATCGCAGACCATCGTTGCGTTCCGAACGACGACGCCTCCACCGAGCTCGGCCGCGCCGCTTACTGTGCTGTTCTCGATGCGCAACGTGCCGCCGCCGACGTAGACGGAGCCGCCCTGATCGGCGCTGTTCGCCGAGAGCACGGAGTCGCGAACCACCACCACACCCGGATCGAGCGCCCGGATCGCGCCACCCGCCGTCGGGGCCCCCCCGACGCCCTGGCCGTTTCGCAGGGTCAGACCATCGATCGTCGCACTCACGCCGGACGCCAGCGTGAGGACAGAGCCCGAAGAGCCGCCGTCGAGGATGGTGGTGGCCGCGCCCGCAGGTCCCCACAGGGTGACGTTCTGGTCGAGCAACTCGTTGACCGAGTAGGTCCCCTCGCAGATCGCGACCGTGTCACCCGGCGACGCGGCGTCGAGGGCCGCGGCCACGCTCACGTAGTTGGTGCCGCCGACCGACACGAGCCCCGCTTCGCTGCTGCTCGTGGCGCAGTCGTTGTCCACGCCATCACAGATCTCGGTACCACCCGGCCGTGCAGAGGGGTCGCCGTCGTCGCAGTCCCCCTGGTTCTCGGTGTAGCCATCACCGTCGTCATCTACGTCCGGTCCCTGATCGACGGGATCGGTGTCGGTGTCCGTGTCGGTGTCCGTGTCAGTGTCGGTGTCCGTGTCGGTGTCCGTGTCGGTGTCGGTGTCGGTGTCGGTGTCGGTGTCCGTGTCCGTGTCGGTGTCGGTGTCCGTGTCGGCATCCGTGTCCGCGTCGGCATCCGTGTCCGCATCGGCATCCGTGTCCGCGTCGGCATCCGTGTCCGCGTCGGCATCGGTGTCCGCGTCGACATCCGTGTCCGCGTCAGTATCGGCGTCCGCGTCAGCATCCGTCTCGCCGGTATCCGTGATTTCGTCTCCCACGGTCCCCTGGTTGCCATTGCATGCGAGAAGAACCGCGGCGAGGAAGATGCTGGGTCGATTCACGGAGCCTCCGAGTTCATCAGCCTAGCCGGAATCTCGTCGCCTTTGATCGAAAAAGCCGAGCTCGCCCGACGTCCACCGACGCACGTCCGTGGGCTCTGCGCCGGTCCGGCAGGTCCCCGCAGCCTAGTGGTGTCCGCGCGCGCGCTCGCGCCCCGGCAGGATCTCCAGGCAGGTCGTCCACCAGCCCGTGCGAATCGTCTCCACGAACTCCGGGGGCAATCCCTCCCCGGTCATCTCCCGGGCCAGGCGCTCCCAGTCGTAGTCCACGGCCACGAACCGGTTCTCGATGCCGTTGGGTCCGGCCTCGAGCAGGCTGTACCAGACGGTCCGCTTGCCGTCGTTCGGAGGACGACCAATCGCGCCGACGTTCACCACCCCACGACCGTCAGCCAGGCGACGCTCCCAGTGGATGCCGGTGTGCGTGCACGCGATGAGATCGACGTCCTCCTCACGGCACAGGTGGTCGATGAAGCCGGCGGGAGTCGTGCTCTCCCACAGGAACTCGTTCACCCTTCGCGGAGAGCCGTGACACAAGCGCACACGCTTGCCACCGACCTTCAGCTCGCCTCGGACGGGAAGGCCCCTCAGCCACTCACGGTGCTCTGCCGAGGTGTTGGCCAGCGTGTAGTCGTAGCTGATCTGGGCGAAATGATTGTCCCGAGGGTCGGTATAGCCGCACTGGCAGTCCTCGAGACCCTGGCCGACGCTGTCGTCGTAGTTGCCCTGAATCGCATGGATGGGGAGAGAGCGAAGTCCTTCGACGCTGCGATTGGGGTGAGGACCGAAGCCTCCCGCATCGCCGAGGAATACCACCGCCTGCGCCCCGCGACGCCGCGCATCCGCAACCGTGGCTTCGAGCGCCAGCCAGTTGTTGTACACCCCCCCGAACAGCGCCACCTTGTCGAACGAACCTAGGTCGAGCACGAAAACGACTCCTGCCAGCAGGTGGCGCACGCCGGATGGTCCACCGGTGCCGCGCCCATGGCCTCGCCAAGCGCCGAGCCCAGCTTGTACGCGGGCTCGTTGATCAGGATCGGGCACGGGAACACGCCCTCGCTGGTCACCGTGCGTCCTGTGCCGCACATCAGCCGCACAGCTGCGTCTTCCGCGGCGAGATCTTCGGCCGCCAGGACCTCCCAGGGCTCGTAGGCTCGCTGACGTCCCGCCTCGCGCCCCATGCGAAACACCGGAATCCACTTCACGCGCGGACGGGGCACCCCCAGCTCGCGAAGCAGCCCCACGAACTCCTCACGCTCGGGTGCGTTGTCGTCGAGCACGCTGATCGCCACGATGAGCTCCACACCCGCGGCCGCGAGCCGGCGAATGCCCTCGCGGGTCGCCTCGAAGACGCCCTTGCCACGGATGCGGTCGTTGGCCTCGGCCGTGGCCCCATCGAGCGACACGCGAACCTCGAGGTTGTAAGGCGCATCGCGGAACCGCTCACCGAGCGCGGTCGCGAGGTCCTCATCGATGAGCATGCCGTTGGTGAGGATGCCCACCGGAGCGCGCGCAAGTGCTGCGTCGAGGACGTCGAGGATCTCGGGGTGCAGGAATGGCTCCCCCCCCGTGAACCAGATCTCGCGGCATCCTCGTGCCACCGCGTCGTCCATGGCGGCGACGCACGCCTCCCGCGTGAGCATCTTGTGGCGGTCCACCTTGGGTCCGCAGCTGATGAAGCAGTGCTTGCAGGCGATGTTGCACAGCGTGCCCGTCACCTGCAGCCACAGGGTGTCCATGTGCAGGAGCGGGAGCTCGAGTCGACGGTACAGCGCGACCTCCTAGCGCTCGGACGACCGAAGGAGGGCATCCGTTACGGCACCGCGCTGCGCGATGACCTCCACCTCTCCCGTCGAGTGCGCACCGCGCATCTCCATGCACATCTGTCGCGCACGCAGGCGAACCACCAGCGCCCTCGCCCCGGTGTCCGCCACGAGGCGGTCGGCCAGTTCGGCGGCCAGGCGTTCCTGGAGCTGAGGACGGCGAGCGAGGGCCTGGAGGGTCCTCGCAATGCCGGACAGCCCAGCGACTCGCCCATCCGGGACATACGCCACCGTCGCGGTGCCGAAGAACGGCACCAGATGGTGGACGCACAGCGAGTAGTACGGCAGCTCCCGAAGCAGCACGACGCCGTCGTCCGCATGCGGAAAGCAGCTGATCGGGGGAACCTCGGTCGGAGAGTACTCGCGCAGGAACTCCGCCACGCGCTCCGGCGTGTGGGCGAGCTCCGGGTCCTGCCAGCCGAGAGCCTCGATCAACGCGCGAACGGCTTCCTCGGCGGTCATCCGCGCTCTCCGAACTCGACACCAACCGCGCGAGCCGTGCGCATCATCTCGCCGTGCACGTCGACGAGACGGTAGGTGGCAATCGCCTCGCGGATCGGTACACCGCCCACCTTGCCGTTCTGCAGACGCACCATCTCGCCCCAGCGGTCTTCCGCCACGAGGTCGACCGCCGCCACCCCAAAGCGGGTGGCCAGGATGCGGTCGAACGGGACCGGCGATCCGCCTCGCTGGATGTGGCCGAGCACGGTGTGGCGCATCTCGGCATCGACCAGGCCTTCCAGCTGGGCCATGGCGATCGCAGCGGCTCCTCCGCCTCGCTTGAGGCGAGGCTTCACCTGATCATGGGGCACCGCGCTGCCATCCTCGCGCGCCGGCAGCGCGCCCTCCGCGACGACGATCAGCGAGAACGGGCGCCCACGGGCCTTGCGGCGACGGACCTTCTCCGCGACCTCGTGCGGATCGTAGGGGATCTCGGGCAGCAGGATCACGTCGGCGCCGCCGGCGAGACCGGCGTGAAGCGCGATGTGTCCGGCATCTCGGCCCATCACCTCGAGGAACATCACTCGGTCGTGAGACTCGGCGGTGGTGTGAAGGCGATCGAGCGCATCCGTGGCGACGTCCACCGCCGACTGGAAGCCGAAGGTGAGGTCGGTAGCCGACAGGTCGTTGTCGATCGTCTTGGGCACGCCGATCACGGGAATGCCAAGCTCCTCCATGACCCGCAGACCGATGGCCTGGCTGCCGTCTCCGCCGATCACGACCAGACCCTCGAGGCCCTCGGCCTTCACACCCTCGACGAGATCGCGCCGGCGATCGCGAGGCCCATCCGCGGATGGAAACGCGAACGGATCGCCCCGATTCGTCGTTCCGAGGATCGTGCCTCCGCGATGAAGCAGTCCCTGGCAGCTGACGGGCGTCAGGTGGTGGACGCGGCGCGGGCGGTCCATCAGACCGTCGAAGGAATCTTCGATTCCGACCACGTCCCAACCCAGCTGTCCGGCCCCTCGCTTCACGAATGCACGGATCACCGCGTTGAGTCCGGGCGCGTCGCCGCCACCCGTGAGGATGCCGACTCGTCGTCCCATTCCCTCACCTCCGGCGCAGAGGGTATCGCGTGCGCCTTTCCATCGCCCCGGACAGCGGCTACTCTGGTGATATGAGGCTTCTCTTCCCACTCCTGCTCGCCACCGGTTGTGCCGCGAAGACGGTCACCGTGGCGGTGCCGTCGCAGGCGGCCGTCGAGGTCGACACGCGGCGAGTGGCGGTGGTGGCCGGCGATCCGGCGTGTCGCGGGGTCGCTCAGGGCATCACCCGCGAGCTGGGAAGCCACCCCGAGATCGTCGTCGATCCCCTCTCCACCACGCGCGTCGCGGTGGTGGGATGCAGCGAGAGCATGGTGCCGACCGTGTCGATCCAGAGCGACGGCCACCGTACTCACGGCTGGGAAGGCCGCAGCAGCGTGCTCCTCGTCGTCGAGGCCGAGGGAGAGTCCGTCGGCCGGCTCATCGGCACCGCCGGCGACAGTACCGCCGCCCTACCCACGCGTCGCGGCCCGCTGCATCGCGCGCTCGAGGACGAGCTCGTCGCCGACGTCACCGAGCAGCTGGCCCCCTCGGGTCTCGTCGAGCGACGCGTCTACCCGCAAGCCTCTCCTGATAGCTCTCGTGGGCTCCAGACCCGCGCCGTGGCGGCCGAAGCCCAGGGTGACGTCTCCGACGCCCTCGAGCTCGCTCAGGCCGCCCACTCCCTCACTCCGACCCCCCAGCTCGCCGCCTACATCGACGAGCTCGAGCGCCGCCTGCTCCTCACTCGCTGATCCTCCCGGATCCCCTCCCCCTGCCCTCCCCGAGAAGGACACCATGTCCGCCCTCCACAACGCGCTCTTCCACGACCAGCTCATCGTCGCGGTGCTTGCCTCTGGCAGCCGCGGCAACTGCACCTACATCGGAGACGGACGCAGCGGCGTGCTCGTGGACTGCGGCATCTCCACACGCCAGATCCTCAGCCGCATGGCACAGATCGGTCTCGCGGATGCCCCGATCTCGGCGGTGGTCGTCACGCACGAGCACAGCGATCACGTCGCCGCAGCCCGGGTCCTCGACGACCGCATCCTGCAGAAGAGCGGAAACCGCATCCCCTTCTACATGACCCGCGGTACCGCCCAGCGTCTCTCTGACCGCGTCATGCCCAAGCGCGTGGAGCGCGTCGAGCCGGGTCGCCACTTCCAGATCGGCAGCCTGACCATCGAGCCCACCGCCGTGCCCCACGACGGGGTCGATCCGGTCGCCTACGCCGTCTCCAGCGGCGGAGCACGGGCGGGCGTGATCACCGACCTCGGACGCAGCACCCGCCTGGTCGAGGCCAAGCTCGCCTCCCTGGACGTAGCCGTCGTCGAGTTCAACCACGACGTCGAGCTGCTCATGGACGGCCCCTATCCCTGGCAGCTCAAGCAGCGCATTCGCAGCCCGCACGGCCACCTCTCGAACGAGCAGGCCGCGGAGATGCTCGAGCGTGCGGTGAGCGTCGGGCGTCTCAAGGAGGTCGTGCTCGCGCACCTCTCCGAGGAGAACAACCGTCCCGAGCGCGCGCTCCTCGCCGCGGATCAGGCCGTGGTTCGGGCCCGTCGTCACGATGTGCGGCTGCACTGCGGCAAGCAGGCCGAGACGTTGGCGCCAATCAAGGCGGACGTGCCGCTCGACCGGGTGCAGAAGCCCGCACCGCTGCCGCGTCGCCAGCGACGTCGCGAGTCCCGCCCCGAGCCGCGAGCCGAGACGCCAGTCCCCGTCTCTCCGGTGCAGATGAGCCTGTTCGGCTGATCCGGCCGAAGCAGATCGTTGCGCGCTGCCCGCGGCCCCGCATGCTGAGATACCTGTACACATGGCCGAAGAGAAGCTCTACGGGCAGCACAGCGCTGCCACCCTGCTGTTCATCCTCGCCGCGTGCACCGTGGTCGGGACGCTCATCGCGGTGTTCGCCATTCCCGAGGACGCGCTTCCGTTCGGGCAGCGTCTCGGCGTTGGCCTGTTCACCGGCGTGTGGGGCGCCGCCTGCCTCTACGGCTGGCGGCTGATCTACGTCGAGGGCGACGAAGAGGACTAGCGCGGCGCGCTCATCGTGCCGTCGGTCATCTTCGACGCCTCGGCCTGCTTGAGCAGCGCCTCGAGCGCCGCGGAGTCAAAGCTCGCCGGGGGCGCCGTGCCTTCCGGTGCGGTGTCCGCGATCACGCTGGCCGCGACCCAGCCATAGGTGGTGCCGGCGCGAACCCGGACCCGGTCCTCCTCGCGAACGAGCACGGTGACTCGGGCGCCCTTGACCAGGCTGGGCCCGTCGACTTCCGCATCGGGGAAGCGCTTGGCGACGACGTCCTCCTGGACGAAGCCGACGTCCTGGGCGAGGGCCGGGGTGCAGAGGAGGAGAGCCGCGAGGCTGAAGAGGGTGCGCATCACTTGACCTGTCCCTTTCGCTTGAACGTGGGGTTGTCGGTGGGCGCGACCTCTCGGGCCCGCAGCCGCACGACGATGCCTTCTTCGCGAAGTAGCCTGCGCAGCTCCCACTTGTCGAACCCTGAGAAGTTGTCGAGGATCACTTCGAGCTTGCCCTCGGTCTCGTCGATGAGCGCGCGGGCATCCCCCACCGCCCCATCGACCTCGGCGAGGAGCTCGGGGGTGCGGGCCTCGAGCTCGGAGAGCACGGCGTCCGCACGCGCCACGACCGGCTGCGCTTCTTCGGCCCGCTGCTCCACGTCGTGAAGTGCCGAGCGCGCCACCGCCATGGTCCGGCGGCCGTCCTCGACGAGCCCTGGGAGGGCCTCGCCCGCCTCGGCGCCGCGAACGAGCAGGGTGTCGAGGTTGGCGAGCATGCGGGCCAGGCGCTCGGGATCGTCCTCGAGCGCCTCGGTGAGCTTGTCCATCGCCGTCGCGAGCTGCTCGGGATCGAGGGCCTCGAGGAGGGGCCCCACGAGGTTCACCATCTCGTCGATCTCGAAGTTGTCGTCGGCGGCGACGAGCTCGTCTCCCGCCTCGATCGGTGCGGCGTCACGGCTCTGCGGCACGATCTCGATGTACTTCTCGCCGAGCACCGAGCGGGCGCGCACCCGCACGATGGCATCGCGGCGAATGCCCGCGCTGGGGTCGACGGCCATCACGACCCGAGCTCGATCGTGGTCGAGGGCCAGTGCACGAACGGCGCCGACCTCGACACCCGCCACGGCGACGACCGCACCGCTGGTGAGCCCCGTGGCGTCCGGGATGCGCGCCTCGATCTCGACGGTGTCTCTCAGGCCGCCCAGGGCGCCGATCTGAACCGCCATGAGCGCGAACACGACCATCGCTCCGAGGAGGAGCAGTCCCACGCCGAGCTCGTATTTTCGGGATCTGGCCATCGCAGGCGAGTATCGCCCGGGCCCTGCCCCGGCTACTCGGAGTCCTCGGACTCCGACTCTTCCTGCTTCGGAAGCGGCTTGAGGTGCAGGCTGGCGTGGACCTCGAGCGAGTGGTTGGTGACGAGCTCGCGCAGGTCTTCGGTGAGCTGCAGGCCGTCGAGGTAGTGGCGAACCTCGCGTCCGAGCATGCGGATGAAGTCGGACTTCGCGCGGTCGCTCGTCGAGATCACCGCACCCACCGCCTTCCACGCGTCATCGGTGAGCTCGCGGCGGTCACGGAGCTTGCGGGTGAAGCGCCCGAACAGGCCCCGCTCATCGTCTTCGTCGTGGTGCGGATGTTCCCGCTCCTCTTCCGAGTCCGAGTGCGCATCGTCGCGATCGGAGACGGGTTCCTCGGCGGTCGGCTCGCGCGGAACCTCCTCCGTGGGCGGACGCTTCGCCTTCTTCACAGCCTTCGCGTCCTTCTCGTCCGTTTCCTCGGGCATGACCCCTCCGCGCAACTCGCATATCCCGCGCTCCGGCGGGTTACCTCCCCGCGATGACACGTGTCACCGCCCTGGGACGCTTCGGAATCTTCGCCGCTCGCGTGAGCTGGCGAGCCGTGACCCCGTGGTGGGAGGTGAACGAGACCGCCCGCCACACGTGGCTGATCACCGCGCGGTGCGTGCTTCCGGTCGTCGCCACCGTGTTTCCGGTCGGCATGGTGATGTCGCTGCAGGGCCTCGAGATCTTCGACATGTTCGGCGCGCAGCGGCTGCTCTCCTCGCTGGTCAGCGTGGCCGTGTTCCGCGAGATCTCGCCGGTGCTGGCGAGCGTGCTCGTCGCCGCGCAAGGTGGCAGTGCGTTCGCCGCGGAGCTCGGCGCAATGCGGATCAAGGAAGAGATCGACGCGACCGAGATCATGGCGATCGACAGCCTCAGGGTGCACGTGGTCCCGCGGGTACTCGCGACGATCATCGCCACGCCCATCCTCAACCTCATCGGCAGCATCGGCGGCATCGCCGGGGGCTACTTCACCGCGGTGCTCCTCAAGGGAGAGCCCGGTGGCGTGTACCTCGCGAACCTGTGGGCCCTCACCCAGCCCAGCGACTTGTACGGCGGCCTCGTCAAGACGACCGTGTTCGGCGCGCTGATCGGCCTGATCGCCTGCTACCACGGCTACAACGCGACAGGCGGCGCCGCGGGCGTCGGTCGCGCGGTGAACGACACCGTGGTCATCGCCGTTACCTCGTTCGTGGTCGCCAACTACTTCCTCACCTCCGCGCTGTTTGGAGCGATCGGATGAACGCGGTGCGCGAGCTCGGGCGCTTCGGACTGTTCGTCGGCAGCTGGTTTCGCGCGAGCGTGACCCGTCCGCCGCCGATTCGCGCCTCGATCGAGGAGGCCTACCGCATCGGCGTGCTCTCGCTGCCGATCCTGCTCATCATCAGTGTCTTCGTCGGAACGAACCTCGCCCTGCAGGGCTACAACGCCTTTGCACCGCTCGGTGGGCAGCGGCTCATCGGCATGTTCGTCGCGCTCGCCGGAGTGCGGGAGATGGCGCCGATCATGGTGGCGTCGATGGTCGCCGCCAAGGCCGGCACCGAGATGGCCTCGCAGATTGCGGTGATGCGCATTCGCGACCAGATCGACGCGCTCGAAGTCATGGCGATCAACCCGCTGTGGTACCTGATCACGCCACGCTTTCTCGGCATTCTCGCGGTACTCCCCGCGCTGACGATGATCTCCATCTTCACGCTGACCCTCTCGGCGTACCTGGTCGCCGTGTTCCAGCTCGGCCTCGATGGCGGCGAGTTCCTCGACTACTTCGCCCAGACCACCATCCTCACCGACTTCCTGTACTGCGGCGTGAAGGCGTTCTTCTTTGCGATCATCATCTGCTTCGTGAGCTGCTTCTACGGCTTTCACTGCAAGCCCGGGCCAGATGGTGTGGGCGGTGCCACGAACAGCGCCGTGGTGGTGAGCGCAGTGGTGTGCGCGGCGCTCAACTACCTGCTGTCCGAGCTGTTGTTCGGCGGGAGGGGCCTGTGAGCGACCCGATCATCCGCCTGGTCGACCTGCACAAGCGCTTCGGCGAGCTGGTGGTCCTCGATGGCGTGTCCTTCGACATCCCCCGCGGAAAGACCACCGCAATCATCGGCCCCTCGGGGACCGGAAAGAGCGTGCTCATCAAGCACATCGTCGGCCTGCTCGAGCCGGACCAGGGCGAAGTGTGGGTCGGCGACGTCGACATGGCCACCGCGAGCGAGCGCCAGAAGTACGCGGTGCGCAAACGGTTCGGCATGCTGTTTCAGGACGGGGCGCTGTTCGACAGCATGACCGCCGGCGAGAATGTCGCCTTTCCGCTGCGATTCCACACGAACCTCTCTGAAGCCGAGCGGCGACGCGTCGCGGAGGAGAAGCTGGCGCTGGTCGAGCTGCCCGACGTGTACGACCGTCCGACGGCAGCGCTCTCGGGCGGCCAGCGCAAGCGCGTAGGCCTGGCGCGCGCCATCGTCCTCGAGCCCGAGGTGGTGCTGTTCGACGAGCCCAACTCGGGGCTGGACCCGATGACGAGCGACACCATCGACGAGCTGATCGGGCGCATGAAGAAGCAGCTCGGCATCACCTTCATCGTGATCACGCACGACATCGTCAGCTGCGTGGACATCGCGGACTACGTCGCCATGCTCTACGGCGGCAAGCTGGTCGAGTACGGCACCGTGCAGCAGCTCATCCACTCGAAGCAGCCCATCGTGCGAGACTTCCTCAAACGAAACGTGGAACTCCCGCCCCTGTGAGGTGAGCGTGCGCAACCTGGTCTTCCTGCTCCTCGTCGCTTGTGGTGGGAGTGAAGCTCCTGTCGAGACGCCCGTCGAGGTCGAACGTGCCGCGGAGCCCGCGGCGCCCGAAGCTTCGGCGGATGCGGAGGGCGCGGCTCTCGCCGCCGCCAAGGAAGGCGCCAAGGCGCTCGGGGGCACCTTGAAGGCCAAGGTGATCGAGGGTCTCGCCGCGAACGGACCCGCCGCGACCCTCGAGATGTGCAGCCAGGAGGCGCAAGGACTCACCGCAATGGTCGCGGGGGAGCACCAGATCAAGGTCGGGCGCACCTCGGACAAGCTGCGCAATCCGAACAACGCGGGGCCCGAGTGGGCGCAGGCCTGGTTCGCTTCGGTGCGCGACACCCCGGTGGCCGAGGTGAAGCCGATGACCGAGGTGGTCGAAATCGATGGGAAGAAGGTGGCGCGCTTCGCGGCGCCGATCGGTATCGCCGAGCCCTGTCTGCTCTGCCACGGATCGCCCGGTGACGACGTGAAGGCCAAGCTGTCGGAGCTGTACCCCGAGGACAAGGCGACGGGCTACGAGCTGGGCCAGCTGCGAGGCGCCATCTGGGCGGAAGCGGATGTGAAGTCGGGTTCGTAGCGGTCCGATCCGCTCGACTCAGCGGTCGCGCGTTGGCCAAGCAGTGCCAGGGCGTCCTGGAAACGCTCCATCCGCCTACGAAGCTTTGGCAGCCCCTCCGACCTGGGCTCTGGTAACGGGTCCGACCCAAGCTCTGGCACCGCCTCCGACCCGGGCCCTGGCACCGCCCACGAAGCTCTGGCACCACCTCCGACCCAAGCTCTGGCACCGCCTCCGACCCAAGCTCTGGCACCGCCTCCGACCCGAGCTCTGGCACCGCCTCTGACCCAAGCTCTGGCACCGCGTCCGACCCGGGCTCTGGCAACGGGTCCGACCCGGGCTCTTGCACCGCCTCCGACCCGGGCTCTGGCAACGGGTCCGACCCAAGCTCTTGCACTGCCTCCGACCCAAGCCCTGGCGCCGCCTCCGACCCAAGCCCTGGCACCGCCCACGAAGCTCTTGCACTGCCTCCGACCCAAGCCCTGGCGCCGCCTCCGACCCAAGCCCTGGCACCGCCTCCGACCCGAGCTCCGGCACCGCCTCCGACCCGGGCTCTTGCACCGCCTCCGACCCAAGCCCTGGCGCCGCCTCCGACCCAAGCCCTGGCACCGCCTCCGACCCAAGCTCTGGCACCGCCTCCGACTTCAAGCTCTGGCACCACCTCCGACCCAAGTTCTGGCACCGCCTCCTACCCCAGCTCTGGCACCGTTCCTGCGCTCTACTCCGACCCCGTCAAGAAGCCGCTCCCCGACGCCATCTCCGACGCTCACTGCCTCGATCTCGGAACAATCCGTGAGGCCCTCCGCACGAGCCGCAGATCGCGCTACATTCGCCGACCTCCCGGAGCCGTCCATGCCGCATCCCTCCCTCTCCGCCGTGGCGGACCTCGCCGCCCGCCAACTCCCCGACACCCTGGCACAGCTCGACCGCTACCTCGCGATCCCGGCCATCTCCTGTGACGAGAGCCACTTTGCCGACGTGCGACGCCTGGCCGCCGCCATCCGCGACGACCTCGAAGCCCTCGGGCTCGACGGAGCACGCGTGCTCGAGCTCGAAGGCGCGCTTCCCTGCGTCGCCGCGGAGTGGATGCGAGCCGGAGAGGACGCTCCGACCGTGCTGATCTACGGACACCTCGACCTCCAGCCGGTCGAGCGGGAGAACTGGAACACCGACCCGCACGTGCCGACCACCATCGGCGACCGCCTCTACGCCCGCGGATCCGCCGACGACATGGGGGGCTGGGTCAGCCACATGGGTGCCATCCGCGCCTGGCTCGAGGAGGGCGGCGAGCTGCCCTGCAACGTGCGTCTCATCATCGAAGGCGAGGAGGAGATCGGCAGCCCGAACCTCGAGCGCTTCATGGATGCGTACCCCGAGGCCTTTGAAGCCGATGTCATGGTGCTCACCGACTGCGAGAACCCGTCGCCGGACGTGCCGGGCCTCACCGTGTCGCTTCGCGGACTCGTCGAGATCGAGCTGACCTGCGAAGCCCTCTCCGCCGACGTGCACTCCGGCCTGTGGGGCGGCATGGTGCCCGACGTGAGCATCGCGCTCGTGCGGCTCATCTCCCGGCTCACCGACGAGGATGGCCGCATGAAGGTCGGCCGAGTCGAGGTCCCCGAGGCGTGGCGAGCCGAAGCCTGGCGCGTGCCACTCGACGAGCCCACGATTCGCGAGGGCGCACACATCGTCGACGGCGTCGCTCCACTTCCGCACCGGGACATCCCCCCCGCCGAGTGGATGTGGCGTCAGCCGTCCATCACGGTCGTTGCCACCACCCTGCCCACGCTTGCGAACAAGAAGAACGCCCTTCGCCGCAAGGCCTCGGCCATCCTCTCGATCCGCCTGGCGCCGAACCAGAGCGCCGAGTCGATGTTCGCGGCGGTCGAACAGGCCCTGACCACCGAGCCCCCCGCCGGCGTGAAGGTCAGCCTGGCCATGGCCGGCTGGGCCGGCGAGGGTTGGCTCTACGAGCCGAAGGGCCCCGCCTTCGACGCCGTGGACCGCGCCTACGAGGCGACGTGGGGCGAGCGCCCCGTTCAGGTCGGGGTCGGCGGCTCCATTCCCTTCGTCGCCCTCTTCGGGCGTCGCTTCGGTGACCTTCCGCTCATCCTCAACGGCGTCATGGACCCCCGAACCACCGCTCACGGTCCCAACGAGTCCCTGCACCTCGGCATCTTCGCCAAGGCCGTCGCCGCGAACGTGCACCTGCTCGCCGAGCTCGCCGCACTGGGCAAGCACGGAGTGAAGGGCTGATGGCGACCATCGCCCTCGCCGGCGGCGGCACCGGTGGTCACGTGTACCCCGCCCTCGCGATCGGAGACGTGCTCCGAGAGCGCGGCCACACCGTGCTGTACTACGGCGACCCCGAGCGCCTCGAGGCACGGGTCGCGCCGCAGCGCGGCTACGACTTTCGACCCGTCGTGGCTCCGCAGTACCCACGCGCGGGCCTGGTCGGGAAGATCCGCTTCGCCCTGGGCCTGCTCCGGGCCACTCTCGCGACCCGCGCGAAGCTCAAGGCCGACAAGGTCGACGCCGTGCTCGGCGTCGGCGGCTACATCTCCGCGCCGGCCGTGCTCGGAGCCTGGACACTGCGCCGCGGTCGCGCGATTCACGAAGCGAACGTCGTGCCGGGGATGGCCAACAAGCTGTGCGCCCGCGTGGCACAGCAAGTCCTCCTCACCTACGAGAAGACCCGCACGCGCCTGCCCGGGGATGCGCCGCGCCACGTCGTCGGCGTGCCCGTGAACCCGGCGGTGCTCCAGGGTGACCGCACCGCAGCCTGCGCCCGCTATGGACTCGACCCGGCGCGCCCCGTCGTGCTCTTCGTCGGAGGCTCGCTGGGCGCGGCCCGCCTGAATGAGCTTGCTGTCGCGGTGGCCACCGGCCACGAGGACCTGCAGGTCCTCCACCTCACCGGCAAGCGCTACCACGCCGAGGTGCGCGGAGCCTTCGGCGAGGAGGTGCCGAGTCACGTGTCCCTCGTCGACTACGAGGACCGCATGGGCGACGCCTATGCGGCCGCGGACCTCGTGGTGTGCCGGGCGGGCTCCTCCACGCTCGCCGAGCTGACCGCGGTCGGCAAGCCCTCGCTGCTCATCCCCTCGCCCAACGTCACCGAGAACCACCAGGAAGAGAACGCTCGCGGGCTCGAAGAGGTGGGCGCGGCCAGGGTGCTCGTCGAGCAGGGATGGGATCTGGACGCTGCGGTGTCCACCGTGCGCACCCTCGCGCTCGATGCCGACGGGCTCTCCGCCATGGCACAAGCGGCTTCCGCCCAGGCTCGCCTCGACGCGGCCCAGCGCGGAGCCGACGTCGTCGAAAGCCTTCTCTGATCACTCACAGCCTCGCCCCCAGGAGGTTTCCATGCTCTGGCTCGCACTACTCACGCCCGCACAGGCGGTCGAGACCATTCCAACCGACGAGCTCGTCGCGTACCTCGAAGAGGTGCGTGAGGGCATCGGCGCCGAGAAGCTGGCCATCGGCTACTCCGGCTACTCCAACCAGGAGCGCCTCGCGCCGGTGCTCGACCCGATCGACTTCATCGTCGCCAAGCGCCTGCCCTCGCAGGGCGAGCCCGAGAAGCTGATGAAGGGCCTCATGAAGAAGGCGAAGTCTGCCTGCGGCTTCGTGGTCTCGGGTGGAGGTCGTAACACCACGCTCCACGCGGTCGGCGAGTGCAAGCCCGAGCAGACCGAGGAAGAGGCTTGGACCGCCTCCTGCCGCGAGCAGGGCCTGGTCAAGCAGTACCCGGACGGCGATGTGTCGCGGATCGAGCTGCTCCGCCCCACCCTTCCGGAGGGACTCGACAAGGATGCCTGGGATACCGCGGTCGCCGACCTCGCCTCGGCCTTCGCCGCGTGCGGCGCGAGCGAGGGCGAGCTTCCCGACGAAGCGCGCCTGACCGTGAAGATGACCTGGAGCGCCGAGGGGGTCCCCGCTTGGGGCGCGACCACGCCCGGAGGAGCCCCGGCACACCTCGCGGCCTGCGCGGAGAAGATCACCTCCTGCTTGCCGGACCTCCCGGCGGCGGAGGGTCCCCGTGTGATCAACCAGGTCATTCGCGTCGTGCCCGCCGCCGGCGAGGAAGCGCCCCCGGAGGCACCGGCCGAGGAAGAAGCCGCGACCGAGACTCCCGCGGAGGACTAGTCCTCACGCCGCTCGACGCGATCTTCGCGAAGCTCGATCTTGTCCTCGTCGACCTCGGCCAGCGCCTGGCGGAGGTCGCGCTCGGCGAGCTGCTCGAGCTGCCCGAGCAGCGTCTGCTTGCGCTTCACGTTCGCTCCGCCAGGGCGGGCGCCCCGAAATGCGGGCTGCAGGTCGCGAAGTTCCCGGGAGACCCGCGCGATCCGCTCGCGACGCACCTCCTCGGTCCGCAAGTCGCGCCGGTCGTCGGCTAGATCCTTGCGGTCGTCCCGCAGGTCCTGGCGATCGTCCTGCCTGGCAGCCCCGCGACTGGATTCCGCCTCTCGACGGGCCGCCGCTACCTCCCGCTCGGACTGCGTGAGTTCCTTCTTGGCTTCCTGGATCTCCCCGGCGGTCTCCTCGCGCTCGCTGCGCAGGAAGCCGTAGATCTCCGGGTCGATGCCGCGCGCCTTGTCCCAGTCGCGTCGGGCAGCCGCCTTCTCCCAGCGACGCACGGCGCGGCGCACCGCGCGCAGATCGTGGCGAGCGTCGCGAAGATCGGCGCGGGACTCGGCGAGCTCGGCCTTGGCGAACTTCACCTGTCCGCCGTCCTGGGCGAAGGCCGTGGGAGTCAGGGTGAGAGCGATGAGGGCGATGAGTGTGCGCAAGAGCACCTCCTTCACGCCGATCGACGCCCGCTCCCGCCCATCATTCGACCCGTGTCATTTCACGACATCGGGTGTCGGACCCTACAGACTTGCGAGCGTGCTCTCGAGCTGCGCCGCGACATCGGGCTCCTCGTCGGGATCGACCTCTGCGAGGGCCCCCTCGAACCACGCGCGCGCGGCCTCACGGTCCCCCCGCTCGGACGCCACCGCGCCGAGAATCGCGCGAGCATGGATGCGCGTGCGCGCGCTGGCGGCCTCGAGCTCGCTGACTTCTTCGAGGATGCCCAGCCCGGCTTCGTCGCCGTCCTCGAGGCAACGCATCGCGTAGAGCAGCGCGACCTCCCCGGCCCGCTCCTCCGCCTCGAACGACGCCTGGCGCGCCTCGTCGAGCAGAAAGCGCTCACGGTCGGTCCACCCGACCTCGGCGGCGGCCTCGGCCAGCGCCCACAGCAGCTCTCCCTCACCGATGCCGGTCATCTTGGCGGCCGCGAACCCGGTCCGCGCCAGCTCCGCCGCTTCCAGCGCGGCCTCGGAGGTCCACCCGGACTCGCCGCGAGCCTCGAGCCAGGCGAGCCCCACCCAGGACGGCGCACGCTCGAGGAGCACCGCCGGATCGGGGTCCTGCACATCCTCGGCGTAGGCGGATAGCGCCGCCAGAGCCTGGTCCCGCAGGTCGTCCTCGTCCCCAAGCTCGTCGACGACGCGCAGCAGACCCGCACGCACCTGATCCATGCCCGGACGCGCGCCCAGCTCTCCGGCGGCATGCGGATGCTCGGCGAGGAAGGCCGAGATCTTGCGACGGTCGCCATCCGGACCGAGCTCGGGCAACAGGTCCAGGAACGCAGCGCGTTCCGCAGGCGCGAGCGACATCAGCCCTCCTCGGGCGCAGGGACGGCACCGCCGCCCTCTTCTTCTTCTTCTTCGTCGAAGGTTCGAGCGAGGACCACGCTGCGGCAGAAGCGAGCCACCGCGGCTCCCCCGCCCTTCTCGGCGAGCTCGAGGCCGAGCTGATCGCCGGACAGACCGTCGACCAGCGACGCGATCAACGTGCCGGCGCGATCGGCGGCGCTGGCCTCGCCCTCGCCGAGCGAGAAGCGCTGCTCGTTCCACTGCCACTGGCCATCCGCGGGCTCTCCCTCGGACAGTGCCGTCCACGCCTGATCCAGGGTGTCGATCAGCGCGCTGCGCGTGTCCTCGTCGATCTCGCCCACGGCGCGCTCCAGCGCATCCTGCACCGCCACCGCCGCCGCCTGGTCGCCCTCGATCTTGTCGAGCAGCGTGTCCTTGTGGTCGCGATCGAAGTGGCTGCGCTCGAGCAGGGCCACCATGCGCTCGATCTCGGCATCAGGGCGCGGCTCGAGGTGCAGCGCCAGGGCCGCCTGCTCGAGCCACGGAAACGCGATCTCGAGCACGGTGTCGTCATCGGCGGGAGGCACCGCAGCGGCCATGCCGCCGAGTTCCTCGGCGAGCGCATGGTTTCCGACGCCGAGTTCAGCGTCGAGCGACGCGCCGTCGGAGCTCTGCCCCTGGCGCTGTCCTTGGGAGTGGGAGCTCTTGCGCTGCTTGCTCATTCACGCACGAGGCGGAAGCCGAGACCGCCCCAGCGCGAGGTCGCGGGCTCGATCTCGCGCGCCTTGGCCCACGCCGCCATGGACGGGGCATCCCACGCACCCGGATGGATCCAGTGCTCGTCGCCCGCGCCGTCTTCGGCCCACTCGGCCGCGTTGCCGGCGAGGTCGTACACACCCTCGGGCGTGCGGTCGTTGCGGAACAGTCCAACCGCCGTGGGTCGACCGAGCACCTCTTCCTTCGTGTTGGAGTTGCCGTCACCGAAGGGCGCGCCCCACGGGTACGGACGGCGCTGCTCGCCGCGCACGACCCACAGGCGCTCGTCGAAGCGAGGCAGGCGGCAGCCGTGGTAGCGCGCGTAGGCCGCGGCTTCGTGCCACGAGATGCCGACGACCGGCTGGTTCGGAACCACGAACTGGGCCACGTCGCTGCCCGCGGCGCGCACCGGCCACGGATCCTCGGTGCCTTCGAGCCACGCCCGACCCTCGTCGTCCCAGTGATCGCCCGGCTCGTAGCCACCGGCGTCCACGTAGGCCTGGTACTCGGCGTTGGTCACCATGTAGCGGCCGATGACGATGTCACCGTCCTCACCGGGAACGCGGGCCCAGTACTCTTCGTCCTGGGGGCTCCGCAGGCGCGGATCACCGAGGAGGCCGAGCACCTCGCCGAGCGCCACCCGCTCCTTGGGGGAGCCGGTGCCCGCCTCGAGCTCGCCGACGAGCGCGGCGACCACGGCGTCGCGATCGGTGCCGTCGTCCAGGGCACGCTTGCCGAGGGCAACGAGAGCCTCGATGCGCTCGCTGGGGGCCAGGTTCTGCACGCTATCGAGATCGAGGGACTGCACGCTCACGACTGCCTCCGTGGGTCGGTGAGTGACGGGTTCGCTCTCGTAACGCACCGCGCGGGAGGGGCACAACCACGCGATCTCGCCGGGTCAGCGGACGATCACCCGCCACGAGCGAGGCCAGTCTTCGCGCGACTCCGCGTGGCGTACGTCGAGGAAGTCCTCGGCGCCGAGACGATCGCCCAGCCACCGCTCCGGGACCTCCTTGGGGAGATCGAGCCACTCGAGGTAGCCATTGCCGGCCTCCTCGTGCGGCTGGAACAGGAACCAGCTGCGATAGGCCTCGGTGAGCATGCGCTTGCCCTCCGCGTCGAACTCGCGGTTCGGCAGCGACACGTACACGCGACGCAGCGATCCATCCGGTCGAAAGCCGATGAAGAACGACCGCCGGGACCCGGCGAGACCTCGTGCGAAGGACTCGGCCCAGTCGAGGAGGCGGAACTCGAAACGGTAGCGCGCGGTGCCAGTGCTCATGGCGGGCACGATACCCCGAGCGAGGCCCGGATCACACCGCGTTCAGGTGAACCGCCGAGGGCTCACTTCTTGCGGATGCGGAAGTCGTCGAGCGCATCGCGCACGCCTCGGTTCACGCGCTGCCAGGTCTCCTTGACCTCTTCCTGAGTCGGGGCCCCATCCTCGGCGGGCTCGGTACTCGGCTCGGGCTGCGTGCCGCCGCCACCGCCGGTCGTCGTGCCACCACCGGTGGATCCTCCGCCACCGGTCGTCGTCCCGCCGCCACCCGTGGAGCCCCCGCCGCCGGTCGTCGTCCCGCCGCCACCGGTCGAGCCTCCGCCGCCGGTCGTCGTCCCGCCGCTGCCGGTGGTGTGACCGCCGCTGGCAGGGGTTTCCTCGGCTGCTGCGTCGCGGGCCGCCGCGAGCTCTTCTTCCTTCTGGCGCCGCAGACGCTCACGCTCGGCCGCCTTGGCCGCGTCGACGATGCCGCCGCCCGCCGGCTCGAAGAGCAGATCGCGGATGGCCTCGGTGGTCTCCTGGATCGGCGACGAACCCTGGTCCGCGAGGTTCATCTCGAGCAGCTCGGTGGACTCGATCTTGCTCCGCTTCTTGAGCAGGCGCTTGCCGCGGCGATCCGGTGTGCCGTCCGCCTCGAAGGCGATGTCCTTGCCCTCGAGCTCGAGCACGGCCGCGAAGGTGTTGCGCTGCGCCGTGAGCGACAGCGACATGTCCACGGTCCCCGAGGACGGCTTGACCTGGTAGCGGTCGAGCGAAGGCCGGATGTACGGCTCGAAGGTGTCGAGGGGCAGGTAACGCCCGGCCACCGCCAAACGGATGAGCCCATCCCGCGACACGTCGCCGTCCACGGTGATCCGCCCCGAGCCGAGTGCACCGGAGAGGCCGACTGGCACGCGATCGCCGCCGGCGGGTCCGATCGACAGGCGATCGAGGACCACGTCCCAGCTCGCGGTCTTCACGCCGTGGGCACGCTCGACGAGGTGCAGGGTGCCCGAGCTGGCCTGGAGCTCGGAGATCGCCACCGGAAGCCCGGAGAGATCGAAGCCGAGCCAGTCCCGCTCTTCCGGTTCGTGACGCGTGCCGCCGGCCCAGTCGGCCACCTCGTCGGCGATCACCGGCGGCAGGTCGAGCATGCCGTCGGTCCGTCCCCTCACCCACAGCTCGAGGTCGCGGACATCGGCGCGTCCATCCGTGATCTGGATCTCGGCCGCGCGCAGCATGGGATCCGCCGCACCCACATCGAGCCCACTGATGGAGCCGCCACCCGCGGTCCACTGCATGCCGCCCTTCAGGCCAAGGTCGAAGTCGCTGAGGGTCGCGCCATCCCACTCGACCGTGAGCGCGTCCCCCTCGCTCTTCAGCGACAGCTGGCCGTCCTCGATCACGACCTCGGTCGCCTTCACGCCGAAGGCCGAGCCGCCACGCAGCAACTTCTCGGTCGCCGCGGAGAGGTGGAAGCGCCCGTCCGCACCGCGCTCGAGCTCGCCGGAGACGCCGGAGATCACGAGCCGGCTCACGTCCCAGCGGTTGCCACGAAATGCCGCCGGGCTCGCCTCGAAGCGCAGGGAGTCGGCCTCGAGCACAGGCCTTCCATCCGGCCCGTCGATGGTGAAGTCGGTGATCACCAGCCCCGTGGGCCCCAGATCAACGCCCGATGCGCCGAGATCACCGTTGGCATCGAGGGCTGCGAGCACCGAGGACTCGACGGCGTTCGAGGCGAACAGGGCACCACCGGCGATACCCGCCACCGCCAACGCGCCGACGACACCGATGCCGACCATCGCGACGCCTGCCACGAGGCTGAGCTTGCGCCCGGTCGGTGCGATCGACGACAAGGATGGGGCCGAGCCCGGGTCGAGAGTCCCGGTGCCGGGACCGCTGCTCGTGGCCTGGCGGGGCGCTCGCTCGGTCGACGCGGCGACGCCGACCCCCATCTCCGGGGCCCAGGTCCGCGGCCCGCCCTGCGTGCGCTCGATCGACGCGAGCATGGCCGACTCGGGCAGCGGCGCACCGCGAAGCACCTCGAGCAGTTGGTTGACGCTGCCGATGCGGCTGTCGCGATCGACGACCAGCGCGCCCTCGATGGCATCGCGGACCTCGGGTGGGAGGTCCGGGACCAGGCTCACCGCCGCCGGGAAGCTGCCCGAAGCGACGGCATTGAAGATCGAGAGGATGTCGGGACCGACGAACGGCGGCCGTCCGCAGACGAGCTCGTAGAGGATGCACCCGAGGCTGAACACGTCGGCGCGCTGATCGACGCTCTTCGCGTCGCGGATCTGCTCGGGGGCCATGTACTGGGGCGTGCCCATGGTCACGCCGGAGCGGGTCTTCTGCATCGACCCATCCTCGGTGACCGCCTTGGCGAGCCCGAAGTCGGCGACCTTGGGGACCCAGGTGCCCGAAGCCGGCGCCATCATCACGTTGGCGGGCTTGAGATCGCGGTGGATGACGCCCTTGTCGTGGGCGTGGGCCACACCGAGGCAGATGCCCTCGAAGAGCCGCACGGCCTCGTCGACCGTCGGCTGCTGCTGCTGGAGCCAGCCGTCCAAGCCCGGGCCTTCGATGAACTCCATGACCAGGCCCGGAGCGCCGCGAACTTCGAGCACGTCGGTCACCGCCACGATGTTCGGGTGCCGCAGCGAAGCCTGGACCTTGCCCTCCTGCAGCAAGCGGTCCTTGATGCCCGGGTTGGTGATCGTGAGGATCTTCAGCGCGTGGAGGCTGTCCAGCTGGTTGTGCCGAACCCGGTACACCACGGCCATGCCGCCCTGTCCGAGGATCTCCTCGACGGTGTAGCGATCGACGACCTCGCCCGGTTCCAGCATGCGTCCTCCGAGGTCGAGTCTATCGTGTGAGAGTGGGAAGGCTCATCGGTTCCCTGCCTCGCGCACGGTCACGTCGCCCCCTTCCACGTGGATGGACACCTCCACCTCGCCTGTGCCGCGCTCTCCGGCGAAGGCGCCGACCCCGAGGTGGGTGAAGTCGAAGCCAAGGTCGGCCACCGTGAGCTCGTGCTCCGGATCTCCGAAGATGCGCAGGTCGTAGTCGAGTCCATAGGGCAGATACACCACCACATCGCCGCCGTGGGACTGCAGGCGGATGTGCGCGTCGTTCCACGGCATGAGCTCGACGTCCATGCCGCGCTCTCGCGCATACAGATCGGCCTCGCCGCCGAGGTTGCGTGCCACCACGCGGTCTGCGGTGACCACGTGCGAGCCCTCGAGCCCTTCGAGGGTCGCGGTGCCGCCGGCCACGAGGTCCGCGGTCAGACGGTCGGGCGCGGTCAGGAACAGATCGACCTGGCCGCGGTCAGAGGCGGAGCCGAACACCGAGACCACGCCATCGGCGACGGAGCCTCCCCAGCGGTTTCCTTCGAGCGCCTCCTGCGCGCGGTCCTCGTTCACCCCGCGGCCGAACGACACCCCGGCCACCTCGACCGCAGCGACATCCGCGCTGTTCACGGTGATGTCGCCGTCGTTGGTGTCCACGCGCAGCACGCTCGCGCCCTCCGGGTCGAAGGAGAGGAAGAACTCCTCCTGGTCGGTAGACCCGCAGGCGGCGAGGAGCGGAAACAGGGCGAAGGCGGTCAGGCGCATGTCATTCCCGTGGTGTGGGTGGCTGACCATGCAGACGCGCGGCGCGGCTCGGCATTCGAAGCAAAGGCGGTTAGGCGCTCGCCACGCCCCCGTAGCTCAGTGGATAGAGCAGCGGATTCCTAATCCGAAGGTCGGACGTTCGAGTCGTCTCGGGGGTGCCAGTTCCTCTCCCCTGCTTCGTCCCGGGAGCCCTCGGAATGGGCTCTTACGGCGCGAGCTCCTGCCGCCGCTGCTGTAGCCGCCCCGCAATGATGGCCGTGATCAGCGCGCCGAGGATCAGCAGTACGCCGAGGGTCACCACGAACCACCCCGCGATGGGCCCGATGGCGAGGCCGAGGTACACGGCCCCGATGCCGAGCGCGAGCAGGACGAGCGCGCCGATCGCATCGCCGGCGTTCGTCGGCTGGGCGTCCTGGCGGAACGGCACCGAGGCGGAGGTCGACGCTGCGGCCCTCCAGTCCAGCCCCTCACGGGCCGCCAGTCGATCGAACTTCCCGACGATTGCCTGGGCAACGGCGAACATGCCCTGCTTCTGGATCTTCCACTCCAGATCTTCGAAGCACCGGTCGAAGCGCTTCTTGACGGCCTTGGGGAGCTCCTCCTTCTCGGCGTGCGCGAACAGCGCCGACCGCGCCTCTTCGAACACCTCGGGGCTCTCCGCGATCAACAGGTCCAGCTCGGCCGCCGTCTCGCGGTCCAGCGCATCGAGCTGGGCGGCCGCGCCGATCAGCGTCGCTCCCATGCCGGCCTTGCGCTCGGCGAGCATCGCCTGGACCTCCGGGGTGTCGCGCTCCTCGGGCGTAAGCGAGCGGTAGTGGCCGGCCCACAGAGCCGTGGCCATCGACTGGCGCAGCAGCTGCTCCGCCGTCCACCCGTGGAAGAGGTCCGCCGGGTCGTGCGAAAACGGGCGCGTGAGCAGCGCCTCTTCCTGCGCGAGCACCCCCGGCATCGCCTCGTCCAGAGGTCGTGGCGGGGCCGCGGGCACGCTAGCGAGCGCGTCGGTGGGTGCGGCGGCCGCGGTGACCGCGAGGCCGAGAAAGGTCCGTCGGCTCAGCTCAGGCATGGGCGCCTCCCAGGACCAAAGGCTACCGCACGCGCCCCTCGCCTTGGTAGGCTGGGGCCCATGACACTGGCTGTGCTGTTTCCCGGACAGGGCGCCCTGCCGCGTCGCCAGCCCCAGGCGGTGCTGGAGACCCCTGCGCTCCCGCCGTTGCTGGACACGGCCTCCAAGGCGATGGGCGAGGACCTGGCTCGACTGGTCCGTCGGGGGGCGCACCTGACGCGGACCGACGTCGCCCAGCCCTTGCTCGCAGTGGCCTGCATGGCCGTCTGGCCCACCCTCCGAGACGCCCGCGAGGTCGCAATGGTCGCGGGCCACTCCTTCGGTGACTTCCTGGCCCTGGCGGCCGCCGCCGATCTCGACCCGCACCTGGTGGTGGAGCTCGCCGTGGAGCGGGGACGCGCCTTCGCCGAGGCCGCACGCGGGCTCCCTGGTGACCTGCTCGCCCTCACGCCCGCGAGCACGGCGGATCCAGTGTCCGAAGCCGAGGTGGAGGCCCTGCTGGCGGGGGAACCGAGCCTGGTCCTCGCCGCGCACAACGCCCCCCGCGAATGGGTAGTGAGCGGCCCGCCGGAGGCGCTGCAGCGCGTGCAGCGAACCCACGGTGGCCGGCGCCTGCAGGTGGGCGGTCCCTGGCACCACCCCGGCCTTGATCTCACCGCGGCGCCCTTCGGCGAGCGCGTGGCCCCCCATGTGCCCGCCCGACTGGCTCGTCCCTACGTCTCCGGGCTCCTTGAGGCCCCCACGCACGACGGGGCGCGGGCCCTCGCCACGATGGTCCTGCAGTGCACCGCGCCGGTGCGGTGGGCCGGCTTGCTTGGCCAGCTGCACGACTGTGGGGTTTCGCGGCTCGCGGCGGTCGGCCCCGGACGCGTGCTCCGAGCCCTCGCCCACCACAACGGATGGCGACGCGAGGACCTGCACCTGGTGGGGACTCCGGACGAGGTGACCCTGCTGCCTTGCTAGTCCCGAGTGGGCCAGATCCCGCAAGCCGAGCACGCGCCGCTGGGGCAAAGCGCGCAGCCAAGGTATCGTCCGCACCGTCCCGCGCGGGCATGCCCCTTGCATCAGGGTGTGCCGAGGTTTCCGTGCCCCAACCCACCGACATCGTGATCAGTGCCGTCGGCGTGTGCGCGCCCCTGGGCCACACGTCCGAGGCCCTCTGGGAGAGCGTGTCGCACGGGCGACATGGATTCCGCGAGGTCGACCGCTACGACCTCTCGGACTTGAAAACGCGGGTCGCCAGCGCCTTCTCGGCCGAGGAGACCATCCACTTGCGGCAGGAGGCCGGGCACGAGGACGCGGCCATCGCCTTCGCAATCCACGCGGGACGACGCGCGCTCGCGGACGCTGATCTCGACGAGGCCGCGCTGGCGGCACTGCCGGTGATCCTGGGCACCAGCGCGGGCGCCGCGGACACCGAGGGCTACTTCGACGCCATCAAGCACAAGCGCCCCGAGGAAGCCGCCGTCCTGCTGGAAACCGGGGCGTTCGCGAGCTTCCTGCCCGTGCTGTGCGAGGCGCTGGGCCTCACCGGGCCTCGGAGCTCGATCAGCACGGCCTGTGCCTCGGGAGGCCACGCCTTCGGATTGGCGCAGGTGGTGCTCGAGTCGGGGCTGGCCGAGCGCGTGCTCGTGATCACGAGCGACTCGGTGCATCCCTGGCTGTTCGCCGGCTTCTCGGCCGTGGGGGCCCTCTCCGCCGGGGTCTGCGCACCCTTCGGCGGACCCGTGGGCATGTCCCTCGGCGAAGGCGCGGGTGCCGTGCTCCTCGAGACGCGCGGGTCGGCGCGGGCTCGCCACGCCAGAGCGCGGGCCACCCTCCTCGGGTGGGGCGGGTCCTCGGACGCCTACCACGCCACCTCTCCGGAGCCGCGCGGCACGGGCATCGCCCAGTCCATGCGCAGCGCGCTGGCCCACGCCGGTCGGGACGCCGGGTCCATCGACTACTACAACGCGCACGGCACCGGCACCGAAGCCAATGACAGCGCCGAGTCGCTGGCCCTGGACCTCGCGGGTCTTGGCGACGTGCCGGTCAGCAGCACGAAAAGCCAGATCGGCCACACGCAGGGCTCGGCCGGCATGCTCGAGGCCCTCACGACAGTGGCGGCCATCGCGCACGACGCACTGCCTCCCTCCCTGCGGGCCACCCCACCCCGCAAGCCCGGCCCCGCCAACGTCGTCCGCGAACCGACGGCCCGCCCGACACCCGTGGGCACGGCGATCAGCCACAGCTCGGCCTTCGGGGGGACCAACGTCACCCTGGTCCTCGGCGGGCCCACCGCGGAGGCGCCCGTCCACAGCCGTCGCCCGGTGTACGTCCGCTCGGTCGGCACCGTCACGTCCTTCGGCGGCTCGGTGCTGGATGCCCTGCGC
Source organism: Deltaproteobacteria bacterium (assembly GCA_006226595.1). Taxonomy (GTDB): domain Bacteria; phylum Myxococcota_A; class UBA796; order UBA796; genus M1803. Next base: position 39,670 of record SBGP01000005.1, on the reverse strand, counting down.
GACGGTCGGGAGGCCGGCAAGCTGCCCGACCCCGAGCTCCGCCGGGCCCTTCGACGGGTTCAGGCCCGCGGGCTGGACCCGCTCTCCCGGATCCTCACCGCGGCCTGCGCCGAGGCCCTGCGCGCGGCGGACATGCGTCCCGGACGCCCCGGAAGTGCCGACCGTCTCGGCATGCTCGTCGGCACGGCGGATGGACCGCAGACCAGCGTGCTCGCCTTCGCCGAGAGCTGCCGTCCGAGCCTGGCCAGCGCCTCGGCCGCCGCCTTTGCCCGCATGGTGATGAACGCCCCCGCCGGAGCCGCGGGCATCGCCCTGCAGGCCAAGGGCCCGAGCATCACCCTTCGCAGCGGCGTCGGTTCGGGTCATCAGGCGCTGCTGCTCGGCGTCCACTGGCTGGCGACCCACACCGAGTTCGACGGCCTCCTGGCCGCGGCCGCGGACGAGACCTCGTACCTGTCGGCGGACAGGGCCCGCACCACCCAGGGACACGCCCCGGCCACGGAAGCAGGGGCCGCGGTGCTCCTCGACCCGAACGACGGCGCGGCCCAGCTCGCGGGCTGGGGGTGGACGGGCCCCTCGGACTGGCGGACGGCCGTCACCCGCGCCACACGCGAGGCCACGCCAGACCTCGCCCTGGTCACCACCGATGCCGCCCACGCCGCCATCGCCGCTTCGCTACCCGTGGACTGCCCGGTCCTCGTCGCCGACGCCCAGCTCGGACTCGCCCCCTCCGCCAACGCCGTGCTCGCCGTCTGCGCCGCGGTCGAGGCCATGTCTCGAGGCGAGGCCCGGCACGTGCTCGTGCTGAGCGTGTCGCGCGACTCGGGCGCCACCGCCACCCTCTGGAGCTCCAAGGAGAACCCCGCATGACCCTCATGGACCGCCTCACCGAGAGGCAGGGCATTCTCGCCCGCGTGCAGCAGGCCATTGTCGAGGCCGCGTTCCTCGAGGTGGAGGCCGACGACCTCGACCCGGACGCCCCCCTGTTCGGCACGGGCATCGGCCTGGACTCGATCGACGCCGTCGAGCTGCTGGTGGCCCTGGAGTCGCACTTCGGGATGCGGCTGCAGGAGGACCGGGTGCTCGCGGTGCCGCACCTGCGGACCATCAACACCATCGTCGACCGCATCCTCGCGGATGCCGCCGCCGAGGAGGGCGCATGAGCGTGCATGTCGGACCCGAGCCCGCCGCCCGCATCGCCCTGGACCAGGTCGACGCACCCGCCGCCTACGCGGACCTCGTCGACGAGGTCTCGACGATCCGCGACCGGGTCGCCCTGAGCCTGCTCCCCCACGTGACCGTGCTCCACTACGCCGAGGACAGTGCCCTGGACGCCCTCGAGGAGAGGGTGGCCACCGACCTCGCCCTTCGGGACGGGCAGTTCCGTCAGGCGGTGCTCCTCGATGACGAGGGCAAGCCCCTGGCGGACCTCCTGGTCGGCTACGTCCGCGGGGAGCTGTTCGTCTTCGGGCAGGGCCTCCCCGCCGAAGCCCTCGCGCAGGCGCTCACCCCGGACCACGTGCCCACCCACGTGCACCGCGACCACACCCTGATGGGCGTGGACGGTCCCTTCGCCTGGGAGCTGATGGCGAAGTGGGACAGCCCCGGGATCATCGGACTGCCCTACCTCGCGGCCTTCCAAGCCGACGACGGAAGCGTGGTCCTCCGCGCCGGCCGCACAGGCGAGTTCGGCTACCTGATCCTCGCCCCCGACGAGGTCGCCTCCGACCACTTCGGGCGGATCCTCGAGCTCGGCGAGGCCCTCGACATCGGGGTCGTCGGCCAGGACGCGCTCCGACACTGCTCGCTGGAGAACTGGGTCTTCGACATCCACCGCGAAGGACGCAGCGGGCTGGACGCGATGGAGCTGCAGCTTCGCTGGCGCATCGACTTCTTCAAGGAGGAGGCCGTGGGGCTCGAGGCCGTCAAGGCCCACCGCGCGTCCGGGCTGCGTCGACGGCTGACGGCCGTGGACTGCCCCGCCCAGGTGAGCCCCGGCGACGCGGTCACCGCGGAGGGCGCCCCCATCGGCGCCGTAGTCGCCACGGCCCCCGACGTCTTCGGCGACGGCCACCGAGTGCTCGCGGTGCTCGACATGCCCTACGCCCAGAGCGGCTTCGAGTACCGCATCGGCGAGCACCCCGCGCACACCCGCTCCGCACCGTGGCTGCTGAACCGAAGCCTGTTCGTGCAGCCCCAGAAGCACGAGTACGCCTATCGGGACGAGGTCGAGTACCCCGAGGGCTACCGCCCGAGCACCGGGGGCTGATTGGCGGACGTGGTCGTCATTGGCGGAGGGTTGGGTGGCCTGGCGGCCGCGGTCGAGGCGGCGCGCCTGGGCCGCGAGGTGGTGCTCTGCGAGGCCCAGCCCCACGTCGGCGGCTACGCGACCTGTTTCCGGCGAGGCGACTTCCGTTTCGAAGCCAGCCTTCACCTGCTCGACGGGGTGGAGCCGGGCGGCTCAAATGCCGCGGTCTGGGAGGCCCTGGGCCTGCGCGAGCGCATCGCACTCGTGCGCCCCGAGGAGATGCGCCGGGAGGTCTGGCCCGCCCACGACCTCGAGGTGCCCCACGGGCTCGACGCCTGGATCGATGCCCTGGCGACGCACTTCCCCGACGAGGCCGACGGCCTCGCGCGCCTGTCCGAGCTCTGCGTCCAAGCCCAGAGCGCCTACGTCCGCGACCGAGACGCACGCCTCGCGGGCGAGGTCTTGCCACCGATGCGCGGACTGGCCTCGCTCCTGGACGCCACCGCCGGCGAGGTGATCGAGCGACATCTCCGCGACCCCCAGGCCCAGGCGATGTTCTCGGCCCTCTCGGGCTACCTGGGACTGGGACCGGCCGAGCTCGCGGCGGTGCCCTTCCTGAGCATGATCGCCAGCTACCAGCGCGACGGCGGCACCTTCCCAATCGGCGGCGGGCAGGCGATCACCGACGCGCTCGCCGAACAGCTGCGCGCCCACGGCGGCAAGATCTGGACCGACTGCCCCGCCACCGGCGTCGAGACCGCCCGTGGCCGCGTCTCGGCGGTGCACACACCGCGCGGCCGCATCCCGACCCGGGACGTGGTGTGCGCCATCGCCCCGACGCTGTTCTATGAGAATCTGCTCGACTGCGGCCCCCCGCGACGCCTCGCCCGACGCCTTGAACGCCTGACGCTCGGCACCTCGGTGGTCAAGCTCTGGCTGGGCCTCGATCGCGACCTGCCCGACCTGCCCTACGAGGTCTTCCTCCGCGGCGCGTACACCCTGCGCATCGAGGCCGGCGATCCCCAGCACATGACCCTGGTGCTTCAGCACCGGGTCGACCCCACCTGCTGCCCTCCGGGACAAGGCGTCGCCTCGCTCACCGTGGCCGTCGAGGCGGAGCCTGAAGAATGGACCGTGGAGCGCAGCCAGGCCCTGGCCGAGGCCATGCTGAGCCGCGCGCGCATCGAGCTCGGTGTCGATCTCAACGCCCACGCCGTGGCGCGCTCGCTCTCCCGTCCCGCCACCTTCGCCCACTACGCCGGTCACCCCGGCGGCACCATCCACGGCAGCCGCGCCATCCCGAGCCAGTCCGGCCCCCGTCGCCTGCCCATCGCCTCGCCCGTCGGTGGCCTGCACCACGCGGGCGCCTGGACCTACGGTGGCAGCGGCTACCTTCCCTCGCTCACCTCCGGTCTGATCGCCGGCCGAACCCTGTGCGGAGCCCCCTCGTGACCGACTCTCTTCGCCTCGACGACAAGGTCGTGCTCGTGACCGGCGGCAGCCGCGGACTCGGCGCCGACATGTGTCGCCTGCTCGCCGCCCGCGGGGCCCACGTCCTGGTGCACTACCGACGCCGCCAGGAACCTGCGGACGCGCTCGTCGCCGAGCTCTCCGAGGCCGGTGCCCGCGTCGAGGCCATGCCCTTTGACGTGCGCGACGCCAGTGCCGTGCAGCGCGGCATCTCCACGCTCATCCGCGCCCACGGCCGCCTGGACGTGGTCGTCAACAACGCCGGGGTGGTGGCGGACGGCCCGGTGCTGATGATGAGCGATGCGGACTGGGAGGACGTCATCGACACGAACCTCTCCGGCATGTTCCGGGTCGCCCGCTCGGCCCTGCGCCAGATGCTCCGCCAGCAGAGCGGCGTACTCATCAACGTGGCCTCCGTCTCGGCCCGCCGCGCCGCCCCCACCCAGGCGAACTACAGCGCCGCCAAGGCCGGCGTGCTCGGCTTCACCCGCACCGTGGCCCGTGAGCTCGCCCCCAAGGGCATCCGCGTCAACGCGGTGATTCCAGGCCTCATCGACTCCGGCATGACCGAGCGCGCCAACCGCGCCCACATCGAGAAGGTGGTCGCGCAGATCGCCGTCGGTCGCATGGGCACGGGCGCCGAAGTCGCCGAGGCCGTGGCCTTCCTGGCCTCGGATGCCGCGTCCTACATGCACGGTGCCGAGCTTGTCGTCGACGGCGGCCTGTCGCTCTAGCCCCGAGGAACCCCATGGCTTTTCTCCCCATCGACGTCGGTCCCGAGCTGGTGCGCCGCCTTCTGCCCCAGAAGCCGCCCTTCCTCATGGTGGACCGGGTGAACCACTTCGACCCCGAAGGTCCCGCCGCGCGTGCGAGCCGCTTCCTGACCGCCAACGAGCCCGTGTTCGGGGGGCACTTCCCCGGACTGGCCCTGCTCCCAGGAGCACTCATGGTCGAGGGCGCGAGCCAGTGCGCGAGCCTGGCGTACATCCTCGGCACCATGGAGCAGATCTACGTCGACAGCGGCCGCTCTCGGGACGAGATGCTCGGCGACCTCGCCAACCTCGAGCAGGGCTTCACCTTCCACCCCGGCTACCGCCCCCGTCCCGAAGCGCCCATCCTGGCGGCCTTCGCGCAGGTCGGCGCCATGCCCCTGGGCGTCTCGGGCGGCATCCAGTTCAAGTTCCTGAAGCCCGTGCAGCCCGGCTGCGAGCTGATCTACGAGGCACGCCTCACCCATCGCCTGGGCGAGCAGCTGCGGTTCAAGGTGAGCGCCACCGCCCGCGGCGAGCTCGTGATGACCGGCACCCTGGCGGCGGCCATCGTCCCCGACCTGAAGCTGCCGCCCCTGTTCGGATGAGTCCCCCGACTCCCCACCAGGCCCGATGAGCGGTCGCCGTCGCTACTTGCGGACCCTGCGCTGGCTCGCCACCGAGGCCGAGCCCGGTCCCGCACGCCGCGCCGCCCTGCTCACGCTGGCCGCCCTCCCCCCGCTCGTGGGCGCCGTCCGGCTCGGGCGCACGGTGGACGACTGGCGCTTCCCTGACCTCGCCAGCGACCGCGTCGTCGCTCCGGTCTTCGTCGTGGGCATGCCCCGGAGCGGCACCACCTACCTCCACCGCCTGCTCGCCCGGGACGAGGACCGCTTCCGCACCACGGCCCTCTGGCAGCATCTCCTGCCCTCGGTGACGCTGCAGCGGGCCGCGGCGCGCTGGTGGGCGCTCGAGCCCCGGTTCGGCCCCGTCCATCGCTTCCGCGAGGCCGTGGAGCGCGGCGTCTTCGACCGCGTGGACCCCCACCACGCCATCGGGTGGACCCTCCCCGAGGAAGAGGCCTTCACCCTCGCCCACCACTTCGGGACGCCCCATGCCGAGCTGCTGGCGGCCTCGGACATCAACGGCGAGTGGTGGGTGCCCGACACGCTGCCGGCGTCCGAGCGCGACCGGTGGATGGACTTCTACGCGGGCAGCCTGCGGCGCCAGCAGCACCAGGACGGTCGCGCGCGCACCTCCCTCGGCAAGAGCCCCAACTTCCTCGGGTGGATGGCGAGCCTGCACGCGCGCTTTCCCGATGCCCGCTTCATCCTCGCCCTCCGGGCGCCGGAGGAGTCCCTGGCCTCGTACATCCACGCCGAAGCACAGGTCTGGAGCCTGCTCACCGGCGAACGACGGCCCCCCGTCGAGGTGGTGCGGGCGAGTGTCGAAGGGCAGCTGAGTCTGCTCGAACACGCTGGGCGGGTGTGGCAGACGCTGCCCGAGAACCAGCGCGTCCTCGTCCCCTATCGAGCGTTGATGCGCGACCCCAAGGCCGTGATCACGAGCCTGTACGCGCACTTTGGCTGGGAGCCCGGCCCCGTCTCGGCCCAGCTGGAGTCCGCACCCGTCCGCATCCCCCGCGCCATTCCACCGCTTCGGCACTATGGCATTGCCCAGCGGGCCCTGGGCCGGCGGATTCGGTCGCTCCCGCCGCCCTTCGGCCGGGCCTAGCGCACGCGCAGGCGACGCCGCCGCTCGAGCCAGCGCTGCTTCTCGGACTCCATCGCGATGCCGCTGATCGCGAGCACGAACAGGCTGATGATCATCAGCAGGACGCCACCCACGGTGAGCACACCGCCGACGACCAGGAGTACGCCTGCGCCTGACCCCATCAGGCCACCCACGAGCATGGCGGGCAGACCGATGGCGAAGCTGATGGCGCCCCACTGGAGCATGCCCAGACCCACGCGGAACACCCGATAGGCCGACGAGATGGCGCGGAACTCCTCCCGCTCCTCCGGGGTCAGGGCGACGCGGGCCATGCGGTCCCCGGGGCCAGCCTCGGGCACCGCGTTCAGGGTCAGCGCCTCCTTGCCGCGGCGGACATCCAGGCGCACGGCCTCGCCCGCGGGCTTGGCGCACAGCACGGCCACCAGCTCGTCCGGACCGACGTCCACCCCATCGACCCGCTCGATGATGTCCTCGACCTGGAGTCCGGCCGCCTCCGCTGGCGATCCCGGCCCGATCTGAGCGACCCGCACGCCGCCGCCCGCGGCGGGAGCCTCCATCCACAACCCCAGGTGCCCGCCAGTCGTGGCGAGCGGCTCGCTCCACAGGTCCTCGGGCACCCGATCGACCACGGCCGCGAGCGAGGCCTCGTCCGCGCCCTCGACCGCCGGCCGCAGACGGGACCAGGCCTCCTCCTCTTCGGCGAGCACCGCCCGCCACTCCGAGCGCTCGAAGCCCGCGCGCTTGCAGACACGATCGACCCGATCGACCAGCCCCTGCAGGACCGCGCGGGTCTTCTGCTTCTTCATGCGCCACTCGACCTGACGCATCACCGCAATGGACTGCTCGCGGCGCTCGTCCGCGATGCCGGCGTCCTGACCCCGCTGGCCCAGGGCCTCGGCAAAGCGCGCGATGGGGTCCTCTTCGTCCTCGATCACGGCGTCGAGCACCTCGAGGTCCGTCTCCGGCATGGTGTCGAGCAGATCCGCCGCGCCGAAGGCGGCCCGCGCCAGCGTGGGGCCCAGCTCCAGCATCCACCGCTGCACCTCGGGCAGGCGCTGCACCTCCTGGGGCATGTCCCGGAAGGTGGAGGTCGACCACAGGGCGGTGAGCACATCGCCCACCAGCCCGCGATCCGCGCCTCGGTCGAGCAGATAGGGCACGAGCTCGGAGTCCCAGGCACGCTCCTGGATGACCAGAGTCCGGGCGCGCAGCCAGGAGCCAAGGGTCGCTGGCTCCGCCGCGGCCAGCGCTCGCAGGTCGGGGCCGCCGACGGTGGCGCAGCCTTCCAGCGAGGGCGTCATCGCCAGGGCCAGCGAGGCCGCGACCCGGGAGAGGAAGTCACGTCGTTCCATGGCCACTCCTCGGTGGACGGTGGTGGAAGCTACTGCTCATCGGGCAGCCGACCTCCCGATGCCTTGCGGTCGAGCCACTCTCGACGCTGCTGCGACATGCCGACGTTGCCGATGGCGATCACGAAGAGGCTGAGGATCATCAGCACGAGCCCGCCGACGGTCGCCAGGCCCCCAGCCACCGCCATGCCCGCGCCGAAGGCCGAGACCGTGGACAGGCCGATGCCTCCGAGCAGCGCCATGAGTCCCACGCCGAAGATGATGGAGCCCCACTTGGCCATGCCGATGCCCAGCATGTAGATGCGGTAGGCCGAGGACATGGCTCGGAAGCGCTCCTCCTCGCTGGGGGTCAGCGACACGGCGGCCATGCGGTCGCCGGGGCCATCCGCGGGGACGGCACGGACCGACACCCGCTCCTCGCCGCGGCGCACGTCCAGGAGCACGGCCTCGCCGGCGGGCTTGGCGCACAGGCTGACCACCAGGGCGTCCGGGCCGACCTCCACCCCATCGATGCGCTCGATGACATCGCCGCTCTGCAGGCCGGCCATCGCCGCCGGAGATCCGCGCCGCACCGCGGACACCCCGACACCCGCGCCCGAGTCCGTCTCCTCCATCCACAGGCCCAGGTGACCGCCGGTGGTGGCGAGGGGCTCGGTCCACGAGGTCGGTACCACCCCATCGACGAGCTTCTGCACGGCCGCGTCGTCCACGCTCTCGACCGCCGGCCGCAGGAGCGCCCAGCCGGGCTCCTCGTCGGCCAGTCGCTCACGCCACTCGGACCGCCGGAAGCCGCCGCGCCGGCACTCCCGGTCGACACGGTCCACCAGCCCCTGGAGCACCGTCTTCGACGACTGCTTCTTCATGCGCCACTCGACCTGACGCATCACGGCCAGGGACTGGTCGCGGCGCTCGTCCGAGATGCCCGCCTCCTCGCCTCGCTGACCCAGCGCCATGGCGAACCAGCCGATGGGGTCCTCGTCCTCGGCCAGGGCGGTGTCCAGCGCGTCGAGATCCTCGTCCGGCAACGCCTCCAGCATGTCGGCAGCCCCGAAGGCCGCCCGCGCCAGCGCGGGGCCCAGCTCGAGCATCCACCGCTGCACCTCCGGCAAGCGCTGCACCTTCTGGGGCATGTCGCGGAAGGTGGAGGTGGACCACAGCGCGGTGAGCACGTCGCCGATCAGCCCGCGCTCGACCCCTCGCTCCAGGGCGTAGGGCACGATCTCCGAGTCCCAGGCCCGCTCGCGGATGACCTGGGTACGGGCGTGCAGCCATGCCCCGAGCGTGGCGGGCTCGGCCTTGGCCAGGGACGCGAGGTCGGGCCCGCCGATGGTCGCGCAGCCCTCGACCGCCGGGGTCATCGCCAGGGCCAGGGACGCCGCCGCCCGCTGCAGGAAATCTCGTCGTTCCATCGAAACTCCCGCGGCCTAGGGCCACTCGCAGTCGGAGGTGTCGATCTTGCACTCGTCGCCGTCGAGCCAGTCGTCCGGGTTCTCGAAGCCCTGGTCCATGCCGTTGAAGATGACCTGGGCGGTGGAGCGGTTGCCCATGCCGTTGACGTTGCCGCCCAGCCAGGTGGCATAGAGACGTCGGGTGGTGGTCGGGTCGGTCGCATCCTCCACGAACACGTCCACGCCGAAGCGCTGCCGCCACTCGCTGCGCTCGCGGTCCGACAGGGCCACCTCCGGCAGCCAGGTGCGGGCGATGGCCGCGCTGCGCCCGTCCTCGAGCTCGACGCGGCGGAAGTCCACCGGCACGTCGGTGAGCCAGAAGTCGACGACCGTCGTCTCCAGCCGGATGTCGTTGAGCGTGCGGTACACGTCGCAGGACCCGTCGAGGAAGCACTCGACATCGGTGATCCCGATGCGGGCGTGGCACTTGACCGCGTTCGCGTTGATGCAGACCTGGTCTTCCTGCACCTGGGCCTCGAGGTTGGATTGCAGGTCGTGCCGGCTCATGGCCGCGATTCCGATGCCCAGCTGCTCGAGAGAGTCGTCGATCTCGGGGAGTTCCAGGTCCCCCCGGAACTCCGCCGTGAGCTGCTCGGTCTCGAAGGAGCGGGGCCGCTTGCGCTTGGCGTCGAGCGTCAGGTCCGAGTCCATCAGCACGTCGATGCGACCGAGCGTCGCGGGCAGCGTCTCGGGCGCATCGTCGAAGTCGCGGAAGAGCAGCCGCACCTCGTCGCCGAGCACGGATTCGTCCAACCGTCGGCCGCAGCCTGCGGCCAGGATCACCGTCAGGCCCATCAGGCCCATGTTTCGAGTCCACGTCGATCGCACGTGCGCCTCCCGTTTTGGCACATGCAACCCTCGTTCCAACCGCCCGCGCAACCCGAGGCCGGTCGATGCACGGGTTCAGCGGCCAGACGGGCCGACGGTTCTGGGGCAAAAGACACACATGGTGCGCGAATGCACCCTCGGACGGGCGAGGTCGCACCCGCTACGATCGGCCCCATGCCCACACCCCAACATGCGGTCATCCTCTGTGGCGGCCGCGGCACCCGCTTGGCCCAGGTCTTCTACGGACCCAAGCTGCTGCTGCCCATCGCGGGTCGCCCCCTCGCGCACTGGCTGCTCGACGCCGTCGCCGAGACCTCGATCCGGGACGTGTGGCTGCTGGAAGGCCACGGCGCCGCCGCGATTCGCGAGGCCCTGGGCGACCGCTGGGGGCCGCTGCGCCTGCACCACTGCGTCGAGGAAGCGCCGCTGGGCACCGCCGGCTGCCTGGTCGCCTCGCGAGACGTCCTCTCGGGGCCGGTGCTGGTGCTGTACGGCGACGTGTTCGTATCGGTGGACCTCGCACGGCTGCTCGCCGCCCACACGTCGAGCGGCGCGGCCTGCACGCTGGTCGTGCACCCCAACGACCATCCCCACGATTCGGATCAGGTCGAGATCGACGCCCGCGGCCACGTGGTGGCGCTCCACCCGAAGGACCAGCCGCGCCCGGAGCTGCGCAACCTGGCGTCGGCCGCGCTCCACGTGCTCGACTCCCGCGCGCTCGACCGGCTGGCGCCGAGGCCCGCGGACCTGTTCCGCGACCTCTTCCCGCGGCTGGTGGCCGACGGCGAGACCGTCTGCGCCTACGCCACCACGGAGTACCTCAAGGACGCGGGCACACCGACGCGCTGGACCCAGGTGGACGAGGACGTGCGCAGCGGCCGCGCCGACGCACGGCGACTCGATCAGCCCCGTCCGCTCGCCATCCTCGACCGCGACGGCGTGTTGAACCGCGAGATTGGCGGGGTCCAAGACGCCGAGTCGCTGCAGCTTCTCGAGGGGGTCGCCGACGCCGTGGCCGAGCTCAATCGGGCCGGCTGGCTGGTCGCGGTCGCCACGAACCAGCCGAGCCTGGCCAAGGGATGGATGAGCGAGGCCGATCACGAGGCCGTGCGTCGCCGCCTGGAGACGCGGCTCGCGGAGGCCGGAGCCTGGCTCGATGGCTACGCGCACTGTCCACACCACCCCGATGGCGGCTTCCCCGGCGAGCGGGCCGAGCTCAAGGGCCCGTGCGCGTGTCGAAAGCCGGCCCCGGGGATGCTCGAGTCCTGGCTGGCCACGCTGCCCGCCGACCGGTCCCGGACCTGGATGATCGGGGACTCCTGGCGGGACATCGCCGCGGCGAGGGCCGCCGGTGTTCGCTGTGTGGGCATCGGTCACGCCGAAGACGCGGCGTTCGTGGACCAGGAGGGCGTGCGTCATCACGCGGACCACCACGCGCACGGACTCCCCGAGGCCGTGGCCCTCCTGCTGTCGGAGACGGCGTGACCCGCGCCTGGGCCCCCCTGCGCATCTCCTTCGCCGGCGGGGGCTCGGACCTGCCCGCCTTCTGCGATCACGAGCCCGGCGCCGTCGTCTCCGCCACCCTGGCCTGGGGCGTGACCGCGACGGTGGGCGGCCCTCGGCGTGTCGACAACCCCTTGATGGAGGCGGTGCGCGCCCGCGAGGGCCTGCCTCCGGAGATCGCGCTCGCCACCCACTCCGACGCTCCGATCGGCTCCGGGCTCGGTGGTTCCAGCGCCGCCACGGTCGCCGCGCTGCTGGCCTGCCGGGCCCATCACGGCGCCTCCGGGCAGTCCCCGGTCGCGCTCGCACGCGATGCCAGCGCGGTGGAGCTCGTCGATCTGGCGCTTCCCGTCGGTCGCCAGGACGCCTACGCCGCGGCCTTCGGTGGGGTGAACCACATGGTCTTCGGCGCCGAGGGGCGGGTGGAGGTCAGTCCCCTCGCCCTCTCGGACGCGCAGCTAGCGCATCTCTCGGCGCACCTGTGGCTCGTCGACACCCGGACCACGCGACAGGCGGCGAGCATCCTGAAGCACCAGGGGGAAGCCCTCGCGCGAGCCGACATACGCGCCCGGACCCGGGCCCTCGTTGCGCTGGTGCCGCCGACCCACGCCGCCCTGGCTCAGGGCGATGTCGAGGCCCTCGCCGCACACCTCTCCGAGGGCTGGGCCCTCAAGCGCACCCTCGCCCCGGGCATCGAGACACCGCCCATTCGCGCGCTGTACGAACAAGCCCTGGTCCTGGGCGCGCTCGGCGGAAAGCTGCTCGGCGCCGGGGGTGGTGGCTTCCTGCTCATGGTCGTGCCCCCCTCGCGACGGGAGGCCCTGGGCGCCGCACTCCCCGGGCATCCGGTGCGGCTCACCCCGAGTGGCGCCCGAATCCTGTAGGCCTGATGCCCCTCCATATGCGTTAGACAGGCGGCATGGACTCCGCCGGCACCATCCACCGCTACCTCGACCGTCACCGCGAGGCGGTGGCCGCCCTCGACGTGGCCGCCATCGACGCCATCGTCGCGCGCATTCGGGCGCGCATCGGCACCCGGGCCAAGGTCTTCGTGTTCGGCAATGGCGGGAGCGCCGCCGCGGCCGCGCACTTCGCCGTGGACCTCTCCCACAGTGTTCGCGGCCTCTCCGGCGAGCGCCTCCGGGTCCTCTGCCCCACCGAGGCCCCGGCCCTGCTCACCGCCCGAGCCAACGATGGCGACTTCGCCGACGTGTTCGTCGAGTCGCTTCGGGACCACCTCGACCCCGGGGACCTGGTCATCGCGCTGACCACGAGCGGTGAGTCCGAGAACATCGTCCGCGCCCTGGCCCACGCACGCGCCGAAGGCGCCGACACCGTAGGCATCCTGGGTCAGGCCGGCGGCCGGGCACGCGAGCACTGCCAGGTGTCCGTGGTCGCACCACTCGCGGGCACCTTCCTGGCCGAGGACCTCCAGGTGGTCGTCCACCACGCCATCGTCCACGCCCTCCGCGGCGAAGGCTCGGTCTAGACTCGGCCGATGGAACGGCCCGACGACCTGCAACACGGCTACCTGCGGATCTGCCCGCCGGAGGTGCATCAGCACGCGCTGACCCGCGCCCTGCTCGAGGACACCAGCGAGCAGTACCGCCACCCGGTCCTGTTCCGCGGCATGGCCCGGCTCGCCCCCGAGCTCGGGACCCGAGCCTTCCTCGAGACGGACCCCCGCGCCCGCTACCTGTGGCGCGAGCGGGAAGGCACCGACCCCGTCGCCTTCCGCGGTCCGAACCATCGCACCGACTACAACTACGTCAGCGGACGGACGGGCCGGGTCCGCGACTTGTTCGACGCCGTGTTCGAGGAGAAGCGAGAGGTCTATGCCTACATGGGCGACATCTCCAGCGGCTTCTCCGCCCTGCGTCGCTACCCCTGGGGCGAGGACTTCTTCCACCACGTACGGGACGCCGCGCTGGCCGCTGGATGGTTCCAGATCCCGGACTGGGAACTTCGTGGGCACGCCTTTCTCGGCTTCAACGCCACGGCCTTCGCCGAGCCCTCCGAGGGCGCACCGGGCAGCGACTGGCACATGTTCCCGACCGCCAACCTGTTCGTGGCCCTCCGCGGTACCAAGCGCTGGTCCACGCACCCGCCGGCCCCCGGCGACCAGCTCACCCACCACGAGGAGCTGATCTACCCCTCGGGCGGACGCGAGTCGCCGGTCGAGCCCCGGCCCCACGACGTGGTCCACGTCGAAGCCGGCGACGTGCTCTTCAACCCACCTTACGAGTGGCACAAGGTCGTCAACCACCAGGGCATCACCCTGGGTCTGGCGCTGCGCATCGTCGACCGGCCCTACCTGGACCAGCTCGTCCACAGCCCCACGGTGGCCGCGCACCTCGGCACCCCCGAGCTCACCCCGGACATGGCTCACCTGATCACCTCGCTGCGCATGGCCTCCTTCGACCCGCGACGGATGGCGATGGTCCTCAACACCGCGGAGCTCATGGCGCTGCAGTCCGCCCGCCTGGGTGCGGGCGCCTGGCGTTGAGGTCCCGCGAGATACCTTGATCGTGGAGGCGTCATGCGCCACTCGCTCACCATCGCTGGCTCGCTCCTGCTCGCAGGGTGCCAGGGCGTGGTGCCGTGGGAGACCGCGCTCGAGGTGACGCCCGTGGACGCACCCGAGCGAGTGGTGGTCGTCGGTGCGGGCCTGTCCGGACTCACCGCCGCACGCGCGCTGTCGGACGCCGGCATCGAGGTCGTGGTCGTGGAGGCTCGCGACCGACCGGGAGGTCGGACGTGGACCGCCGAGGTCGGTGATGCGCGAGTCGACATGGGCGCCGCGTGGATCCACGGCCCGCACGAGACGCACCCGACCGCCCGGCTCATCGCGGGCATGGGCGGTTCCTGGGTGCCGAACGAACCCCTGATGGACGCCGCCGAGATGCGGGACGAGTCCGGCGAGGAGGTTGGTCCCATCGAGCAGTGGGCCGCGGCCCAGCACGCCAAGCGGGTGCTCTCCAAGACCCCCAAGGTGCTCGACGCTCTGGACGCCGAGGACGCCTCCGTCTCAGAGGTCTCCGTCTTCCTGCTGGACGAGGCCGGCGTGGAGGGCTGGCGGCGACGCGCCCGACGGTTCATGGCCGAAGAGGCCTTCCTGCATCGCGGCCACGGCGGCAACCCGGCCGAGCTCTCGGCCACGGCCGTGGACTGGCAGCGCGGCTTTCCGGGCGGCGACGCCCTCCCGCAGGGGGGCTACGTCCAGCTCGTGGAGCATCTCGCGGAGGGCCTGGACATTCGCTACGAGGAGCCGGCCCTCGCCGTCGCCTGCGACACCGACGCCGTAGAGGTCCGCACGTCGCGGGAGACCCACCTCGCCTCGCATGCCGTGATCACCGTTCCGCTGGCGGTGCTCCGGGATGGCGCCATCGACTTCGAGCCCCCGCTGCCCGCGGCGCGCGTCCAGGCGATGGAAGGACATGGCATGGCGGTGCTGGAGAAGGTGGTGCTCGTCTTCGAGACGCAGTCCTGGCCGAGCGACACGTCCTGGGTAGGGCTCGCGGACGCACCCATGGACAAGACCTTCTGCTTCGATCACACCGAGCAGGCCGGCGCCCCCACGGTGATCTGCTTCTACTCGGGCCCCATCGCATCGGACTGGGATGCCAGGACCGACGCCGAGCTCGTGGACCACGCGCTGGCCGCCTTCGAGACCGAGCTGGGCGAGGACGCGGGCACCCCCGTTGCCACCCACGTCACCCGCTGGCACCAGGACCCGTACACCGGAGGGTCCGTGAGCTACCCGCGCGTGGGCACGGGCCTCGCCGATGCCCTCTTGCTGGCCGAGCCCATCGACGGACGCGTGCTCTTCGCGGGCGAACACACGGCGGGTCCGTACTTCCAGACCACTCAGGGCGCCATCATCTCGGGGCTCCGCGAGGCCCGTCGCCTGGGCGTGACGCACTTCGCGCTTCCCGGGCTCGAGGACCTGTAGCGCCGGGTCTAGCGGCGCTCGGCCAGCAGGGCTCGGACCGTCGCGCGGACCGCCTGCGCCGAGGTGTATGCGGGCGCCCACCCCAGACCCCGCAGCTTGCCGCTGTCGTAGCGATAGCGCGGCACATCGCCTGGCCAGCCCCCGGGGGTCTCCCCGTAGCGAATCGCCGCCTTTACCCCGGCTTCGGCCACGACCGTCTCGGCGATCCACCGCACGGACACCCCGTCCGAGGGCCCCACGTTGAACACCGCGAGCGGCTCGGCCACACCTTCGGAGAGCCCCGTCTCGATGCCGGCGAGCAGGTCGTCGACGTGGAGATACGGCTTGTCCTGACGCCCATCGCCCAGCACCTCCAGCTGCAGAGGGTCCTGCGCCAGCTTGCGGAGGAAGTCCAGGATCACGCCGTGGGTCGCGAGGGGGCCCACGACATTCGCAGGCCGGAAGACCCAGGTGCGCTGGCCAGTGCGATGGGCATGGGCCGACAGCCAGGCCTCGGAGGCGAGCTTGCACGCGCCATAGGCCGACTGCGGCTCCAGCGAGCCCGTGCCCTCCGCGAGCGCGCCCGTCCGCGCGCCCCAGATCGCCGAGGTCGAGAGGAAGACGAGCTCGGAGGGAGGTGCGGCATGCAGCGCCGAAGTCAGGTCCACGGTGGTGAGGAAGGTGCGCTGAAGATCGAGGTCCGGGGACGCGACACCCGCGCGCACGTCGCTGTTGGCGGCCAGGTGGTAGACGCGCGTCGGCGCGAGCTGTCCCAGCAGCGCACGGAAGTCCGGGTCGGCGATGGGCATCACGTGCACCGCCACGCCCTCCGCCTCGAGCAACGGCAGGTGGTGGGCACTTCCACCACTCAGGTCGTCGACCACGTGTACGACCCAGCCCTCGCGCCGCAGCCGCCGGGCGAGGTGCACGCCGATGAACCCGGCACCTCCCGCGATCAGGGCGACGGACACGGCGCTCCTACCGTCGCCAGGACGCGAACCGCGGCCTCCGAGGTCCCGCCCATCCGGCGCAGCTCCTGCTGACAGACCCGAGCGCGCTCCGCGTACACCGGCTCCAGGATGCGCTCCACGGCGTGCTCGACGCCGACCCGGTGAGTGAGCGCAATGCCGACGCCCATGCGCTCGAGAGCCGCGGTGATCGGGTGCTGATCGTAGGCCAGCGGCCGCAGCAGCATGGGCGTGCCGTGGAACAGGGCCTCGGTGACCGAGTTCAGCCCGCCGTGGCTCACGAAGGCGTCCACGTGCGGCATCAGCGTGCCCATCGAGAACGGGAACCAGGGGCGCTGCATCACCGCGGGGGGAAGCGTCCCGAAGTCCAGCTTCGACGAGATCACCACGCCGAGGTTCGGCCTGGATCCCAGCGTCTGGAGCAGGCCCCGGAGCCAGCGGGTGTCGTCGTGGGGCGAGACCGTGCCGTAGGACACGGCGAAGGTCACCTCGTGCCGCGCCAGGAACGCGAGCACCTCCTCGGTCACCGGAACCGGGTCGGGGGGCAGCACCGCACCCACCAGGTGGTCCGTCGGTCGGATGTCCGGGTCGAGCCCCGCCACGCCGGGCGGCCCCGTGACCAGGTTTCCCCAGGGAGAGCGGAGCGGCCACGGCAGGGGCTCCACGCCCGCCTGTCGCTGCGCGTCGGTGACCCCACGCTGGACCCAGTCCCCGATGCCAGGAAGCTGCGTGTACAGCTCGTTGTAGAGCACCACGGTGCTGCTCACGACCAGCCAGGGGAGTCCCCGCCGACGGGCGACGATGGAGGCCGCGTAGCAGCCGAGCTCGGTGACGAGGACGTCGGGCTCGAAGTCGTCCACCGCCGCCTCGATGCCCTCGATCATCGACAAGGCGAGGCCGGGGACCGTGCTTCCGAAGAAGTCGCGGATGGCGCGGGAGCGCGTGCTGCGGCGGCGTTCGCGGGGGTCGGTGACCGGCGCGAAGGCGGTGCGTGTGGGGTAGCGCCGCGCCTCGTCCGGCCCCACGCGGTGGTGCATCCCGGGGTCGAGGGCCCACGCCACCTCGTGCCCCCGCCGGGCCAGCTCCCGCGCGATGGCCACCAGTTGGACGATGTGCCCGTATGCGGGAAGTGCGCTGAACAAGACTCTCGCCATGCGTCCCTCGTTGGTGGCCGCGAACGCCGAGCCCATACCTACCCCAGAATCATCCGCAGCATGGGCTCAAGACCATCGGCACCTCCGACGGCGGCCGCACGCCCATCCAGTGTACCACCAACGTCCCATCACCCTGGTGGCACAGGCGGGGCGCGGCTTTCCGTGCGGGTTCAGGGCCTGTTCCGGGGCTTCCTAATCCGAAGGTCGGACGTTCGAGTCGTCTCGGGGGTGCCACTTCTTCCCGATTCCGGGGACAGCCCAGGGTCGCGCTCGGCCCTCCTTCCCCGCTCGACACCCGATCCGACACGGATGGCACCGTCACCGCGTACGTCACTCGGTGGGATCGAATCCCAGCGGAATGCCAATGCGGAACTGGACGCCCGCATCCCCGCCTACGCGCTCGGATGCGAGCACGCTGTACACCCTCCCGTAGGGCT
The DNA here is from genome assembly GCA_006226595.1 of Deltaproteobacteria bacterium. Classification (GTDB taxonomy): domain Bacteria; phylum Myxococcota_A; class UBA796; order UBA796; genus M1803. Next base: position 21,851 of record SBGP01000005.1, on the reverse strand, counting down.
CGATCGACAAAACGGGCGCCAGCCCGAGGCCCAGGCGCACGCTTCCGCCAACCGCCATGTGGGGGTCGTTGCCGCCGTACTGTGCGTGGAGGAAGGGGCCCACCGACAGCTGGGACAGAAAGCCGAGATAGCCGAGCCCGAACACGCCCTCGACGCGGGTTCGCATGCCCGCATCACCGCGAAAGGCCTGGCCGACCCGCACGCCCACCAACGCGTGGAAGCTGGTGGGATTGCCGAGAAAGTCAAATGGACCGTCGAAGACCTCTGTGAGCAAGGCCATCGCGTCGACATCGAGCTCGAATGCCCCCCGCTTCGCACCGCCGATGTCACTGGGTCCGCCGCCGATGCCGAGGCCGAACAAGGGACTCACCTCCGCCGCGTGCGCCGCTCCGGACAGGGCGGTGGCCAGGCATGCCACCACGGTGGCGCGGAGAATGCGCTTTGTCGTCTGCTTTCCGACGGCGTCACCCACCCGTGTCCCCCACCGCTGCGGTGTACTGCGCTGCCAGGACCGCGCTCCGTGCGACATAGATGCCACCGCCTCCATAGGCGGGATCGAGGGTGCCGCTTCGAACTCGCCGGAAGCTGACCTCCACCTCGCAACCTTCGGTGGCCTCGTCATCCCAGGGAAGCCGATCGACCTCGAAAAAGTAGCTTCCGTCGTCCTCGGTCTCCAACGGGAACGGTCCGCCACCGATCAAGGGATTGCGGAGGCAGTCGCCATCGACGTCGATCTCCATGTCGCCGCCATCCGTGGCAGCGGACCACTGCAGCTCGATCGAATCCCCGACGTACCAGGCCTCGGGGACGATGACCTCGAAGGTCTCCGGCATGGTCACGGTGCTGGATGGCGCGCTGACCCCGACGTCCAGGTCTCGGGAGGAGCGGCTCCTGTCGAGCGATACCTCGACCTGCGCGCCGCTCGGAACGTCGAGTTCGGCCTCGTACCCCACGGAGCCCTCGTAGGCGCGAGCCACGTCCACCACGTCCTCGACCGGACCGTCGACGGTCTCGTAGCGAACCGTCGCTCGTACCGTATCGGCATCCCGGAGGAGCACCGCACGTGACCCACCCTTCTCTTCATAGGTGAAGCGAACGGAGAGGTCGGTCGCCCGCGAGCTCGCGTCGGCACCGAGGTGGATGCTGGCCTGAAGCTCCGCGGTGGGAACCTTCGCACCATCGATCGGTTTTCCACAGGCCACGAGAACCAGCAACGCGGGCCAGGACCCGGCCAGGTACCTGCCCGCGGCAACCGCCCGGCGTCGGGCAATCGCGTCTGTATGCTTCCCCACCCTTCCTCCGAAACGCAAGTTTGCAGAGGAAAGCGCACAGAGACAAGCGCCAGACCGTCTCCGCCGCTCGCGAGACCGCCGCGGACCCGCGTCAGGCGTCGATCCGCTCGCGCGTCCCCTCGCCCGGATGCCACAGGTAGGCGGTCTCCGATCGGCACAGTTCCTTGCGGCGCGTGTAGTCCGGATCGGCCTGGAAGCGAGACACCACGCTCCTCAGGTGAAAGCCGGGCCCGAGCAGGTGGCTCGGATCCCGCCCCTCCCCGTACGTCGCGTACAGGTACTTCACGATGTCGGCGCTCTCGAGCATCGCCGTGTCGGTATTGGGATCGACCAGGAACGGGAACTGACGCTTGCCGGAGCGCTCGATGGCCTCGTTCCGAAAGCGCGTGCCGCCACGCGGGCACGGCCGCACCTCGGTCACGAGGTCGAGGTCTTCGATGGCAAGGCGCACACGCCGACACATGGGGCAGCCTTCGTAGGCGTAGAGCACGAGGGGTTGCAAGGGCACCTCCTGCGTTCACCATGCTCCGCCGCGCGCTTGCCCGGAAGCACATGTATCCTCATGATTCCATGAGGAGTGCTCATGTCTGCTCTGCGGGCGATCAATCTCAACCTGCTGGTGGCGCTCGACGCCCTGCTCGACGCGCGGAGTGTGGGCCTCGCCGCCCAGCGCGTGGGGGTGACCCAGTCCGCGATGAGCCACACCCTGCGCCAGCTTCGGGAGCTGTTCGACGACCCGCTACTCGTGAGATCGGGCCGCGCAATGGTGCCGACGCCACGCGCCCTGGCACTCCAGCCGGAGCTGCGGCAGGCGCTCGCGACCCTCGAGGGCGTCGTCGCACACCGCGGGGCCTTCGACCCGTCGCGCTACGCGGGAACCTGCACCCTCGCGACCCAGGACGGCGTCGTGGCCGCACTCGCGGAGGCCCTGTTCCGCCGCTTTCGCGCCGAGGCCCCGCTCGCCGAGCTCCGCATCGTGCGGCCCCCCGAGGACCTGGCCCGGGCACTCGAGGACGGCAGGATCGACGTCGCCACCGCGCCGCCCATCGACATCCCCTCGGGTCTCGTGCAGGAGCCGATTGCCGGCACCGCGCCGACGTGGTCCGTCGTGTGCTGCGCGGATCACCCGCTCGAAGATCTCGACGTGGACGGGTTCTGCGCCTATCCCCACGCGATGATGAGCCTCAGCGGGGAGGGTCCGAGCTTCGTCGATCACGTGCTCGCGAGCATGGGCCGCGAGCGCCGGATTGCCGTGCGCATCCCCTACCTGCTCGCGCTCCCGTGGATCCTGCCGGGCACGGACATGCTCTCGGTCGTCGTCACGCCCGGTGCCGAGCAGTTCGTGCGCCGCTGGCCGCTCAAGCGCTTCGACTGCCCCCTCCCGATGCCCACGGCACCGATGACCCTGCTGTGGCATGGCCGCTACGAGGCGGACCCGGCGCACCGCTGGTTCCGTGGACTGCTCCACGCCTCGGCGGAAGAGCTGTCCCCCAACCCAGGCTGAGTGTTCTGGGGGGCCACAGGAGCGCAACGCGCCCACCTGCAGCCCCCGAGTCGAGACGGCTAGAACAGGCCGTCCCGCAGTGGCGGATGGTACTGGTCGTAGCGACACTCGATCGCGGCACGCGTGTCGCCGACAGTCGTCGTGGCCGAACACGATGTGGAGGTGCAGCTGCCAAACTCGCGAGGCGCCTGGTCTCCGACCGCAATCCACAGCTCGGGATGCTCGCCGGTACACGACACGCTGACCGCTCCGGCGTCGCAGTACAGCGTGCGATTCCAGTCGATGCCCGAGCCCGTGGCGCTGGCCGCGTTGCAGCTCACGCTCATCGTCGTGTTGGCATCGTCGAAGCGGATCGGGGTGATCGAGGCCTCGAGCGCGACCCTCGGCGACGGGGGCGACGCGCTGGGCGAACCGCAGCACACATACTCCTCGGTCCCGACAGAGGGCAGCAGTCGGTAGCTGGCGTCGACGAAAGGCTTGAGGTCCCCGTTCATGGGCAGCACGGCCATCGCGGTGCCGGGCAGCGCGAACTGCACACCGCAATAGTTGGCCGCTTCACCCGCCCCTCCCGTCGCAATGGTCGACACAGCCCGAGGATTCCAGGTCCCGTCCGGCTGTCGGAACAGCGGCATCCGCCCGCTCTCGAAGGCCACCCGCCCGACCTCGACCTGGGGCGCGGGACACAAGCCGCAGCCCCGGTCCCGAGTGCCGTCGCCGTCGTTGTCCACGCCGTCGCAGTACTCGTTCCTCGCTGCATCCTCGTGAAGCACGGTCTCCACACCGTTGAACAGGTCGAAGTCGTGGATCGCCAGCGCCTGGGAAGGCTGGCGGCGCGGGTCGTCGTGCATCGGCATCGCGCCGGTCGTCAGCGCGGCCGTCGACAGGTCGAAGCGCGTCCACTCGTCCCCAAGTCCCTGCGGATAGCCCGACTGGTGGCACTCGAGACAGAAGCCGTTCCCACTGTGGTCCGGACGCGGCAGATCGGGATCGAGCTCGACGAGACCGAGGCGGTCTTCGCGCAGGCAGTCGGGATCCCCGTTGCGATGCGTGTCGCTGCCGCAGCTGACGTCGTCGTAGGCGGTCTTCGCGAACTCGAGTCCGCTGCCTACGCCGTTGGCATCCAGGGTCTCGGAGGTGCGGAAGTCGATCTGCTCGCAGGTCCCGAAGGCTCCGAGGCTTCCGAGAGCGCGGTTGCAGGCGACCTCCTCGAGGTAGTCGCTATCGAAGGCCCCTGGAGAGAGCTCGAACAGCTTGAGCTCGTCCACCCAGCCCTTGACCGGCGCGTAGGTCACGCCGTCGGCACACCAGCTGTCGTTGGTGCCGAGTACGAAGCTGCGGGACATCCAGTGGGTCGTCGTGTTCACCGTGCGCACGCCGAGGTCGGTGCCGTCGACGTACAAGCGCACTCGGGTCTGTCCTGTCCGCTGCTCCACCGCGAGCGCCACGTGGTGCCACGTATTGACCGGCAGGCTCAGCCCGGTCCAGCTGACAGTGGTGTTGCCCTGCGAGCAAGAGCCGCTCGCGTAGCCGTCATCGAGGCGAAGGTGGACCGCAGAGCCCGACACGTTGACGCGTGCACCATCGAAGAGCTCGAACAGCGTCCGCTCGTTGCCGTCCTGGGGCTCGACCCAGGCGCCAAGGTAGAAGTCCCGCACGTGCGACAGGTTGCCGACCTCGATGCGGTCATTGAGACCGTCGAGGTACACGCCGCGCCCGACCACACCCGTGCTCACCGGGGGAATGAATGCCCCGCCCCGGAGCTCGAGGATCGGGAGCGTCTCCAGCGGCAGGGGCGCGTTGTTCTGAAGGAAGAGTCCGTTCCCGGTGAACGCCTCATAGGTCGGGTCGCTCGGCTGGGCCGGGTCGATACTCATGCCGTTCTCACGACGGAACGCCAGGGGAGCTCCCGCGTCGCTCGACGACGGCACGCCCTTGAGTCTGGCGTTCATCGGGGCCACCACGAGGCCCCCCTCCATCAGGTAGTCGTCGAACACGACCTCGCCGTTCACGTGGTTCTTGCCGGCCGTCACCGTCCACACGACGTCGCCCGGCGTGATCGGCACGAGCGCGTCGTAGTGGTTGAACAGGTGCTCGAGGCTGAAGAAGTCGGTGTTGTTGCCCGGCCGAACCGGCACCCAATCCGCGTCGTCGAACAAAGACAGGTAGAACGGAAGCTGGTCGACGCCGTCCGCTCGTCGGGTGTAGTCGGTTCCCTCGAGCACCCCGTCGAGGTACACGATCTTGCCGCGGGTCCACAGTCCCCACACTTTCGGCGCCTTGGCGTTCTTGTGGCTCGCGTCGGTCACCAGGCCGGCGGTGCAGTCGCTGCCCTGAACGGCAGGTCCGCCACACTCGCGCCAGCCGCGGGGATGCACGTGCCCGCCGATGAACACGTTCGCGCCAGAGCGGTCGATCCACGGGTAGGCCCCCGCAATCGCCCGACCGGCCGGAGGCGCCGTGCCATCCGGCATCAGCATCGGGTGCTCGGCGAAGCCGTAGGTGCCGTGTACATCCGGGTCGGTCGCCGCTCGGCTCAGGGGCTTCGCGACCCGCCAGCCCGAGGCGTCGCACGCGTTGTCGGTGTGGGCGTAGAACACCCCAACCCCCGCTGAACCACGCGCGTCGTGCCCCACGAGGACCTTGCCATCGGCTGTGGTCGACAGCTCGATCGGCACGAACGTGCTGCTCTGCAGCTCGTCCGGCGACTGCACGGCTCCACTGGTCTGCTGGTCGGCGAAGAACCAGCACCATCGCGGCATGCCGACCTCGCTACTGTCGAAGCCAGCGCACTCGTTGCTCGCCATGTCGCGCGCCGCTACCCAGGGGTTCGAGCTCGACCCGCCATGCGCCGCGAACGCGGCCTGGGCCTCGAAGTCCGACCATGGCGGCAGGCGACGGCGCCCGTCGACCAGTCCTTCGCCGAACCGCTCCACACCGGCCGTCGGGTAGAGCACCACGCGTCGGTCCAGCGTGCCGGTCGCCGTGATGTCGTCATCCGGCGTGGGAATCACGTCCGCGTGGGCCGCGAAGACGGTCAGGCGGTTGCTCCGGAACTCCGACTCGCCACTCCGGGTGAACGCAGTCATCATCGAGATGTCCCAGCAGGTGCCGTCGATGAACGGATGGGTGGCGGACGCTCGCGCCTGGCACGCGTAGGGCTCGCTCTCCTCCCCGCGGCTGCACAGGTCGCTGCCACCGGACCATGGGTAGTGCGGATAGTTTCCGCTCTGGGTGAGTTCGGCCGCCCCGAAGATGCTGTCGTCGCTCATCAGCATCCACGGCCTCACCGTCACCGTCGCTCCCGAGGGCTGCACGCGGGCGCCCAGCTGGGTCTGCCATCCGCGGGTGAGGTTCTCGGGGTACACCATGCCGAGGACCGGTTCGTGGTGGTACGAGATCAGCTGCAGCCGCCCGTCCACGGATGAGCGCGTGCCGAGCTGCACGGTCTGCCCGCCGACCCATTGGCTCTGCTCCTGACCGAACGGCACCACGTTCGTATTCGTGGGGCCCTCCGAGGCGTGGGCCGTCACGTACGAACGCACGATCGAGGGTTGCGGCGGCAGCTGGAGGTTGTAGCACCCGGACTCGGTCCACTGGCTCGCGCCGACGTTGGCACAGGGCACCACGCCCGGGGCAATCTCGGCGAGGTCCAGGAAGTCCTGGGTGGCCGACTGCTTCACCGGGTACGCGAGCAGGCGGGCATCCGAGCCGTCGGGACCCGCTTCGTTCGGGAGGTCGGCACAGCCGACGAGGAGGAAGAGCAAGGACAGGGAACGCACGGGGTCTCCATGAATGGCCCCACTCGGGGCGGCCCGCACCTACCCTTCCGGTCCTGTCGCCGGATCTCACGCGAATCAAACGCCGCTGGCCGACCGAGGCGAAAAGACCCGTCTCGAGGCCCACTCTCCAGCCCAACCCCGGAGGCCGCCGCGCCTGTCCTACGGCGCCACCGCCCTCACGCAGCGAAAGCCGGTCTCGTACACCCGCGCCGCGCCATCAGACCCGTCGGGCCACATCTCGCGCCAGCCGGGGGTGAGGTACACCGCGAGGTTGTCGGGCATGCCGTCGGTGGATGCGGCGTCGTTGTAGTGCCCCCCGAGGATCACGTGCCCCGGACCCGCCTTTCCGTTGGTCCAGCCCGCTTCCGGACCGGTGGGGTCCTGCTTGTCGGGGAGCTCGTGCGCGTCCGGGTCCCACCAGTCGGCCACCGCTTCCTGCACGTTGCCGGCCATGTCGCACAGTCCCTGTGCCGTGTTGCCGGCCGGACGCGAACACACGGGCTGAATGCCCTGCGCGCACTCGGCGAGCTCTCCGGGCTTCGGGTCCGTGAACGCGACCACCGCATGCTTGCAAGTCGGCTTGGCCTCTCCCCACGGATATGGCCCCCGCGTGCCCGCGCTGCTGGCCGCGTACTGCCACTCCGCCTCGGTGGGCAGACGCCCGCCCGCCCACGCACAGAAGGTGCTCGCCTGGCCGATGGACACGCAGTTCACGGGCAGCTTGTCGTGGCCGACGTCCCGGAAGGTGCAGTCCTCCTTCCACGAGTCCTTCTCGTACGCAATCCACGGCGTCCGGCATGCCCCGGCCTCGATGCAGGCTCGGTACTGGGCGACCGTGGTCTCCGTCTTCGCCATCGCGAACGCGGACACCGAGAGGGTGTCACCGGGCGCGCGGTTCCACTGGTGACCGACACCCCGGTCAAAGCTCTGCGGGGTGCCACGCTCGACCGTGCCTGCGGGGAGCTCCACGAACTCGACCGGCTGCCCACTGGCCTGACACCCGAGGAAGAACAGCAACCACACCTCGACCTCCGAGGGGAGATCCTAGCCCCCCCGGTCACTCGTCGCCGTCACGATCGCGCGCGTTCCGAGTGATGCACCATTCAGTTGTCCAGACGGCGCAAAAGCACCCAATCCACACAGATGTAAGAAAATCTCCGGTGACGCCAAAAATTTTCGGCGCATCCGGCAGCTATCGGCATTCACAGCTGCGAGCGCGCGACGGTACTCGATCCAGAGACCTCTGAAACCCGCTTGCCGGTGCGTCGCTTTGGCATAGCAGCGCGGCTTCCCTGCCCCGGACGACGGAGGTCCTCGTGCATTGTTCCCCGCTCATCCCCCGTGTCGCTGCCCTCGGCAGCGCGCTGGTGTGGATGGCTCCCGCCTACGCCGGCTCCCTCTCGGGTCTGGTCACCGACAGCACCAACGCACCGCTCGAGAACGTGTTCATCGAGGTTCTCGATGCCACCGACGCGACCGTTGCGAGCGCGACGACCAACGCGGGAGGCCTGTACGACATCGCGTCGGTGGCCGACGGCCTGTGGACCGTACGCGCGACCCCGCCCGTCGGCAGCCCGTTCCTGGTGTCGATCAGCCCGGACGTGGTGGTCTCGGGTTCCAGCGACCTCGACATCGTCATGGTCCTGCCGGCGAGCGCCGTCACCTACTCGGGCACGGTCAGCGACCGCTCGGGCAACCCGCTGCCGAGCCAGTGCTTCTACCTGTACGGCGAGGGCGCGCTCCAGCAGTACAACGTGTGCACGGACGTCGCCGGCGCGTTCACCGTGGACGTGATCGCGGGCGACTACGACGTGCGACTGTACGGCAACCGCCCCGCCCACACCGGCCAGTGGGGCAGCTCGGGCTGGAACCTGTACAGCCAGCTGTCGCTGCCTGCCGACACCCACCACGACTACGTGCTGCCGACCGTGTCCCTCGACCTCACCGTCGAGACCAGCTCGGGCACGCGGGTGCCCGACGCCCAGGTGTACGTCAGCAACTCCGTCGTCGAGGCCTTCACCTCCGAGGGGCTGCGCTGGACCGGGAGCAACAACAACGGCAACGGCCTGACCGACGCCTCCGGGCAGCTCGGCTTCACCCTGCTCCAGACCCAGGCGGACGGCGAAGTCGAGGTCCCGTGCGAGCCCTACGTCTGCGACCAGGAGTGCTGGAGCGACGCAGAACAGGCACGCATCGACTGCGAGACGGCCGGCGGAACCGACTGCTGGACCGTCTACGACGACACCTACCAGACCTGCTACGCCGACTGCATCGACAACATCGACACGCGGGTGTGCACCTACCCCGTGACCGAGTCGCAGTTCTCGGTCACCGTGCATCCTCAGGACCCGAACCTGCCGCAGCAGCGCGACGACGGCCTCACGGCACAGGTGGACACCAGCCACACCGTGGTCCTGCCCGAGACGCTGATCTTCGCGGGGCGCGTGCTCGACCGCGACGGTACGCCCATGCAGGGCCAGTGCATCGCGCTCAGCCGGAACGGCCTCCAGGAGCAGGAGTGCACGGATGTCACCGGCGCCTTCTCGATCGAGGTGGCGCCGGGTACCTGGTCCGTGAGGCTGTGGGGCGGTCGTTCGTGGAACGAGGCGACCGGCAATGGCTACACGAGCAGCAACTGGAACCTGTATGGCGGGTCCCTCGAGCTGCTCACCGACAGCTACCGCGACATCACCCTGCCGACGGTCGCGCTCGACGTCCACCTCGAGGACGGCCAGGGTGCCCCCGTGCCGAACAGCACCGCGTTCTCCACGAACTCGAACGTGCACCCGTTCACGTCCACCGACATTCGCTGGACGGGCAACAACTCGCAGAACTACGGCCGCACCGGCAGTGGCGACGACATCGGCCTCGCCCGCTTCACGCTGCTCGCGACCCAGCAGGACGCGACCGTCGAGGTGCCGTGCACGGAGAGCGTCTGCGACACCGAGTGCTACCAGGTCGCCGATCAGCTCGCGATGGACTGCCAGAACGCGGACCCCACCGACTACACCTGCTGGGACGACTGGTACACGAACTACAGCGCCTGCCGCACCACCTGTCTCGACGAGCTCGACACCCGAGTGTGCACGCAGGACCTGCAGGCCTCGACCTTCGTGGTCGCCGCGGATCCGCCGCAGTCCACCCAGCTCGGCCCCATCGCCGAGGAAGGCGTGACCGCGCCGGTCGACACCACCGTCACCCTCGTCGCGCCCCCCGGTGTGCAGGTGTACGGCGTGGTCACCGGACGCGATGGCGCTCCGGTGCCCGGCCAGTGCTTCCAGCTCAGCCAGCGCTGGTTCAGCCGCCAGGCGTGCACCGACAGCACCGGCGCCTACTCGCTCTACGCGGGTACGGGCGACTGGAACCTGCGGATGTGGGGCGGCCACAGCGAGTCGGACGGCACCACCGGCTACGTGTCGACGTCGTGGAACCTGTACGGTGGCACCCTCTCGCTCACCACGGATCGCGAGCTCGACGTGGCCCTGCCGCTGACCTGGCTCGACACCTTCGTGCAGGACATCTTCGGCAGCCCGGTCCCGAACTCGACGCTGCGCGTCGGCTCGTACCAGATCGAGCCCTTCTCTGGCGACGGCGTCACCTGGACCGGCTCGGAGAACTGGGGCTACGCCAACGTCGGCGCGGACGGTCGCGCGCGCTTCGTCATGCTGCCGACGCGCGAGGCCGGCACCGTCGAGGTGCCCTGCGACCCCTGGATCTGCGACCAGGAGTGCTGGATGGCCGAGGAGCAGGCGTACAACGACTGCCTCGCTTCCGGCGAAGACTCGGGCGTGTGTGGGGGCAACTACGGCAGTGGCTTCTCGACCTGCTACGAGACGTGCCAGGACGAGCTGGACACCCGCGTGTGCACCGCCGACATCCCGGAGTCGCTGTTCCAGATCATCGTCGAGCCGCCGGTGAACACGGCCTATGCGCCGTTCCTGCTCACCTCGCAGGACCTGCTCGCCGACCGCCTGCTCAACATCATCCTCCAGCTCGTCACGGACGACGACGGTGACACCGACGACGACGGCACCGACGACGAGGACGACAACTGCGTGGGCGTGCCCAACCCGGATCAGACCGACACCGATGGCGATGGCCTCGGCGACGCCTGCGATGGGGACGACGACGGCGACGGCACGGGCGACGACGACGACAACTGCGACGTCTACAACCCCGACCAGGCCGACTGGGACGGCGACGGCATCGGCGATGCCTGTGACGAAGACGGTCCGCCGCCGTGCGAGGCCCAGTGTGCCGCCGACGCCATGGAGGCGATGCTCGCCTGCGAGGCCGACGACCCGGGCGCCAACTGCGTGCAGGTGTCCATCGACGTGGAGTACGCCTGCTTGATCGGCTGCGATGCGCCGACCGACAGCTGCCCTTCCGCCTGCTACGACGACGCGACCACCGCGTACGCCGACTGCACCGACAGCCCCTCCACCTGTGCCGCGACGTGGGCCCAGGACTCCGAGGACTGCGTGGTCGACGCCGATGCTGATGGCTTCACCAACGCCTGCGACACGTGCCCGAGCGACGCCAACCCGGATCAGCTCGACAGCGACGGCGACGGCATGGGCGACGTGTGCGACGTGTGCGCCAACGACGCCTTCGACGACGCCGATGGCGACGGCATCTGCGGCGACGTGGACGTGTGCCCGGACACCGCGGAGTCCGACCTCGACGCGGGCGTGCCCTTCCAGGGTCTGGGGATCAACCGCTGGGCCGACATCGACGGCGACGGCATCTTCGACACCGTCGACCCCGAGGGCGTCGGCCCCAAGCGCGCCTACACGATGGAGGACACCAACGGCTGCAGCTGCGCGCAGATCATCGTCCTGCTCGAGCGCGGCCGGGGCCACGAGCTTCACGGCTGCAGCATCTCGACCATGGACGAGTGGGTCTCGCTGCAGCCCTAGGCGAGTGTCTTCTGCGTTCTCCGCGGCCGCCCGGTGTTCACGCACCGCGCGGCCGCTCGTGCGTCTGGGATCAGGCCCTCGCACACAGCAGGCACGCGAAGCCCACCACCAGCAAGCACCACTCGGCGTGCATCACGCCCCGGAGCATGAACAGGTCGTTCAGGCTCGGCTGAGCCGCCATGACCCGAACGCGCTCGGGCGGCTGCGCCACCACCCGCGGCGATGCGTGGACGCCGCGGTCCGCGCTGGTGGCACTACCAGGCATAGCAGTCCGCCAACCAGGTATAGTCGCAGTTCATGCCCAGGTCGTCTTCCCAGGCATCGCCGTACCAGAGCGTGCCTCCGCCGACGTTGAACAGGTCGATGTACCCGTAGTAGGCGTTGGTCTGGTAGATGTCGCAGGACACCGCCACCGCGGGCACGTCGGTGCCGAGGTCGATGGTCACCAGCCAGTCCCAGTTGCTCGCGGTGCCGTCGCAGTAGGCATCCACCCACACGATGGACGGCTCCACGTCCGTGTCGGTATCCGCATCGGAGTCGGCATCGCTGTCCGCATCCGTGTCGCTGTCCGCATCCGTGTCCGCATCCCCGCCAGTCATCTGGATGCAGTTGCCCGCGTTGTCGCGCAGGAACCCGTCCGGACACTCGTCGGGCTCGCTGCCACAGGCTCCTGCCACGCCCAGCACCAGCACCATCTCTCGCATCTTCATCGCACACCTCGACCACCCGCGAACGGGTCATCCGCTGTGGACGTCCCTGCCTCAGAGGCCGACACGAGGAGCGCGGGCGGCAGCCACACTGGCGCTGCCGCCCGGCCAACATGCCAACGGGGCGTCCCCTTCATCCAAGCCTTGCGTCACCGAACAGCTCGGTGGGCGGGTCAAGGCTAGGGCGCCTCGTTGACAGCTGAGGTCACGACCACGGCTGTCCAAGCCCACGCCCCCGCATGTTCGTGGTACTTCGTAGGCGTTTCCACACGACCGTCGGCGTCGAGGGGTGGTCTCTCGAGCCGACGCGAGCGAGGCAGTTGACATGGTCCGAGAAGTTCAGCGAGGTCGTCAGGTCCTTCGCCAGTGGGCGCTGCTCCGCGCGCTCGAAGCCGCTCGCCGCGGACTCACGGTGCAGGAGCTGGCCGAGGTGATCGACCAGCCTTCGTCCCTGCGAACCGTGTACCGGGACCTCGAGGCGCTGCAGGATGCGGGCTTCGGCCTCGAGTCCGAGGAAGGTCGCTGGCGCGTGCTCCGCGAGGGCAAGGGCGAGTGGAACGTGCCCGTGCGCCCGACCGAGGTCCTCGCCATCCTGTTCACCGAGCAGCTCGCCCAGCCGCTTCAGCAGACGACGGCCGGCGAAGCCCTCGCCGACCTCCGCCAGCGGCTCGAAGCCATGCTCACCCCGAGCGGCCGGGAGTTCGTCGAGCAGATGGCGCAGCTCAACCTCGCATCGTTCAGCGCTCCCGGCGCGTATGGCGAGCACAGCGCGGCGATCGACACCATCCAGGAAGCCATCCACGTCGAGCAGGTGCTTCGCTTGTCCTACGCCAAGCCGGGAGAAGACCCCGAGCCCCGCGACGTCGAGCCCTACGCCACCTGGTTCCACAACGGGCGGCTGTATCTGATTGCCTGGTGCCGCAAGAACGAGGGCGTCCGCATCTTCGCGGTGCAGCGCGTCGTCGACGCCGAGATCCTCGACGAGACCTTCGAGCCCGACCCGTCCTTCGACGTCGAGGACTTCGCGAAGTCCGGCTTCGGTGTGTACCAGGAGCAGGCCATCCACCGCATCGCGGTTCGCTTCGCCCCCGAGGTCGCACACCTCACGCGCGAGCGCACCTACCACCACACCCAGCGCATCCGCGAGGAAGCCGACGGCGCAGTGGTGCTCTCCTTCGAGGCCGCGGGCCTGCCCGAAGTCGCCGCGTGGATCGCGTCCTTCGGCGGAAAGCTCCGCCCGATCTCGCCCCCTGCCCTCGTCGAGCGCGTGCGCACGCTGTTTGCCGAGGGCCTGGCCTCGCTCGAGGCGCGCTAGCGCGCGGACTGCGGGTAGTAGAAGACCAGCGCGCTGCAGCGCTCCTTGCGGCCCCACACCGTCGCCTCCCCCTCGGCCCCCCACAGCACGGGGTCCTGAGTCCCGTTCATGTAGTCGCAGCGGAGATCGACCTGGTCGCCCGCGTCGAGCACAGGCGCATCGCTCTCGGCGTACAGCGCCTGCTCGATCCACTTCGGCGAGAAGTTGGCGTTGTTCGCGATACACGTGCCGTCGTTCGCTGCGAGACTCGCGACTCGCCCGTTCTTGCCCATGCCGACCTCGGCCGAGAACACGGCGAAGCTGCCCGCGGGATCGGTCGGCACGGTCGCGCTGTACGTGAGCTGACTCTGGCCCGGCACCACCGCGAACGCATCGCGCTCGGCCTGGGTGCTGGGCCCCACCGCCATCCACGACATCTCGCGGGACACCTCCGACGGTGCCGCCCACCGCGCGCGCACCGTCGCCCGGTTGAACCAGGTCATCGTGCCCGCGTCGTAGTCGATGACCCCGTTCTGCTCGAGGCGGTTGAACTCGTCGGCGTCGTAGTGCGTGTGGAAGTCCGCGCGAAGCACGAAGGTCCACCCTGGCTCGAAGCGCAGTCCCACTCCCGAGGGCAGCTCCACCGCCTCACCGCCGGGCACGGTCCGCCACAGGGGCACCGCGTCCGCGAACCCGAGCCCCGCATCGCAGCGGTACCAGTCGGTGCCTCGCTCCGTAGCAGCTTGTCGAGCGGTCGCGAACCCGCCGCTGGTATCGATGTACAGCTGCGAGTTCAGGTAGATCTGGCCGCTCTCGGTCTGGACCTGGATGCCCGTGAGAAAACCCGGGTCGACCCGAGCGGGGTCGAAGGCGATGCAGAACCAGTCGTCCTCCATCTGGTCGTAGTCGCGCTCGTCGTAGCCATAGTCGTGCATGTAGTCGTCGGACGGACCACCCGGCGGGTCGAGGAAGCCGTCGTTGATCACGTCGAACTGCGTCGAGGTGTAGGCGACGCTACCGGCCAGCTCGGGCACGACCGGCGGGGTGAGCGGCGCATGGGTGTCGTCGTACTCCAGGTGGTCGGTGCGCCCGAGGTACTCGACCAACGTGGCCATTTCGGCGTCGGTGAGGCGGCGGTCGTTGAGCTGCGGATGCGTCGGCTCGCACCCCGCCGAGGGGTGCGTGTGGGTCGAGACCAGCGGCATGCGCTGGCCGTGCGAGGGCGCCGCCGAGATCTTGTCGAGGATGTTGGACCGCAGTGCAGAGACGTCCGCGTGCGTCTCGAGCCGCCGGTATGTGCACAAGCGGTCCGCCGTGTGGCAGCGGCTGCACCGCGCCTCGATGATCGGCCGCGCCTCGTTCCAGCTCGCGAGCTCGGGCTCGCCGGAGTCCGCTCCGCCCGAGTCCGTGGCCTCCGCGGAGTCCGTCGCCGCCGAGTCCACCTCGTCGGTCAGGTCGGTCTCGTCCTGAGTCCCCGCACAGCCGGCGCACAGCCACGCGCCGAGAATCCAACCCAAGCCCACACTTCGAATGACGTTGCGCATGCCTCACCGTACGGCAGTCACGCCGACGGTCGCAACTGCGGCCGGTTCAGCCCGGGAGCGGGCCGCGGTGCTCGCTCTGGAACCACGCCGCGGAGTGCTCGGCCACGTACACGTCCCGGCCTTCCTGCGTGTAGTGGAAGCGGTAGCGGATGAAGTGGGTGCCGCGCATGGAGCGATGGCGCACGATCTCGACGGCCGCGTGCACGGGCGGCCCGATGATGCCCATCGTCGGGAACTTCGCCGAGTGGATGTGCGTGCCGAAGCCCACCCAGCCCTCGGTGGCACGCATGTCGAGCACGTAGGTGCACAACAGGCAGCCTAGCGTCGCGGTGAGCTGCACCGCCACCGCCCCCGGGAAGTGCTTGTCGTGTCCGGGAAAGCTCCGCTGGGAGTCGACCAGTGGTCCGAGGCGGGTCGTGTCGACCAGCGCGACCACCCGCTTGGCCTCGCGATCGATCTCGAGCACGTCGTGGATGAACCAGCCGCTCTCGTCGTACAGGGACTCGGCGGCGAAGTCCTCGGGAATGGCCACGGACACCTCCTCGCCCCAGCGGCTAACGCGCCTGTGCCGCTAGTACAGGACCGTCGTCGCGACGAAGAACAGCCCGACCGGGAGCACAGCGAGCAGCGCGCCCAGGCCGTAGGCCCACCCCGGCCAGCCGCGGACCGTCGCCACGAGGCTGCCCACCGAGAGCGCGGGGACGCCGAGCAGGCTTGCCCACATCGCGACCTCCGCGATGCCGCTGAATCGGGCGAAGTCCGAGGAGGAGAACGCCCCCATGCCCATGCCGTACACGAACAAGCCGAAGAACACGAAGGCAGCAGCCGCCACCGAGAGGACGACGACACCGAGTGAGGCGAGGATGCGAGTGACGTGGGACATGAGCCCTCCTTCGGGTCCTTCGTAGGCCCCGCCCGTGAGGACGAGCCGTCTCCCACTTGAATCCCGTGTGAATCGTCGCTCGCCCGGGGTCACGGCTCCCCCGGAGCGGGCGGCACCCGCGCGAACGCCGACGCCGCAACGAGCGAGGAAAGCCACGGAGCAAACGACATCACCTGAGATTTCGCATGTGGCAGACTCCGCGCACCCCGGAGGTCCCATGCGTACGCTGCTGCTGCTCTCCCTCGTCGCCTGCGGCGCACCGCCCGAGCCCCCGCCCGCACCCGCGGCCGCCGCCGAGCCCGCGCCGGCGCCCGCACCGACGTTGGACCTCGAGGCCGCATTCCCCGACGGCGTGAAGCAGATCGTCCATCGGCCGGACGAGCTCACCTGGGGTCCGTGTCCGCCGGGACCGCTCTCCGGCCTGGGATGCCAGATGGCCGTGCTCGAAGGAAGCCCGCGCGAACCGCAGATCTTCACGCTGCGCATCAAGACCGACGAGCCCTTCGTGCTCCCGCCGCACACGCACCCTCGCAACGAGCGCGTCACCCTGCTCGAGGGCAAGGTCCACGTGGGCTTCGGAGACGTCGTCGACAAGGAGGCGTCCACCGAGTTCGCCCCCGGCGACTACTACGTGAACCGCGCCGAGACCGCCCACTTCGTGTGGAGCGACGACCCCATGGTCCTCCAGATCACCGGCATCGGCCCGTGGAAGGTCGACCCGGTGCACCCCCACGAGGAGTAGGCTCGCGCGCAGCGGAGGCCCGATGCGCACAGCCACCATCCCCTACTCCCTCGACGGCCATGCCTTCGACGCGTACGTCGCGTGGCCGGACGGCGACGGCCCCCACCCGGCGGTGATGGTGTGCCACGCGTACTGCGGGCGTAGCGAGTTCGAGGAGCGCCGCGCCCGCGAGCTCGCCGCCCTCGGCTACATCGGCGTCGCCATCGACCTGTACGGTGTGGGTCAGCGCGGGAACGACGCGGAGACCTGCGGAGCCCTGATGCACGGCCTGATCCGCGCCCCCGAGACGCTGAGGTCTCGCCTCGCGGCGGCCCATGAGCAGGTGCTGGCCCTCGATGGCGTCGACGCGGCCCGCACCGCAGCCATCGGCTTCTGCTTCGGCGGTCTGTGCGCCATCCTCTGCGCGCGTATGGGCCTTCCGATGCGGGGCGTGGTCAGCTTCCACGGCCTGCTCAAGATCGGCAGCCGGCTGGACGCCAGGGTACGGGCCCGCATCCTCGTACTCCACGGCCAGGACGATCCGATGGCCCCGCCCTCCGACGTCGGCGCGTTCGCCGAGGAGATGAAGCGCATCGACGCCGACTGGCAGCTGCACGCCTACCCGGGCGTGGTCCACGCGTTCACCAACCCGCGAGCCAACGACCCCCAGCGCGGGACGGTGTACGACGCGGAGGCCGACCGTCGCTCGCGGCTCGCGATGGAGCGCTTCCTCGCGGACGTGTTCGCCGCTGTCTAGCGCCCCTGACGCTATAAGCTCGACCGTGGAGGTGCCATGCCGTCCCCCGCCGAACGCTGGCTCATCGACCTGCGCACCGCCTACGCGCACTCACTCGACGCGGGGGCCGCCCACTGGAAGCAGGCCCACGCCGCGGTCGACACCGGTCGAATGCCGGCGAGTGTGCTCACCGAGGCCGCCCTGCTCGCCCTCGAGTCCATGGCCGACGACGACCCCACCTCCCTCGGCATGAGCGCGTGCGACGCCCTGCGTCGCCACGGAGGCGCCGACCACCTCGAGCGCCTCGCGACCGTGCGACCGCGCCTGCCCGCCCGAAGCGGACTCCGAGACTGGCGGGTCGACGCGGACCACGCCCACGACGCCATGGCCGCGCGGGGCTCGGGCGGCTGCACGTGCGCCGCCGAAGCCCGCCACGGCGCCGCACCGTACGGCGACGCCTGGGTCGTCGAACACCAGCAACCCGATCCCGAGCGCTACTGCACCGACTACCGCGTGCGCTGCGCCGCGTGCGGCCGGCACTGGTCCGTGCGTCGCGAGGACGGCTATCACTACCCGATCTTCGCGTGGACCTCGGCCTGATCCGGCGACCACGACTCGCCGTGCACGCCGGCGACCGCGCGTCCACTCGGGTCGGCGCTCGCCCGGAAGCTCGCGTCCCACGCCAGCGCCACGGGTGAGCTGCACGCGATCGAGTCCTGCACGGGCACCGTCGCCACGGCGTCTGCCGAGGGGTAGTGCGACTCGAACAGCGCCCGGTACAGATACGCCTCCTTCGTCCGCGGCGTTCCGCTGGGGAAGCGCTCGGCTGCCCCGGCGAGCTCGGCATCGCTCACCCGCTGCTCCGCGAAGTCGCGCAGCGCATCGATCCACCCGTAGCCCACACCGTCCGAGAACTGCTCCTTCTGGCGCCACAGGACGCGCTGCGGCAGCCACCCCTCGAAGGCACGCCGCAGCAGTTCCTTCTCGATGCGCCCGCCCCCGCACCGCTTCGCGGAGGGGTCGATGGACATCGCGTAGTCCACGAACCGGGTGTCGAGGAAGGGCACGCGGCACTCGACCCCCCACGCGGCCATCGACTTGTTCGCGCGCAGGCAGTCGTAGAGGTGCAGATCGCCGAGCTTGCGCGCGGTCTCCTCGTGGAAGGCCCGGTCGTCGGGTGCCTTGTGGAAGTACAGGTAGCCGCCGAACAGCTCGTCGCTGCCCTCGCCCGAGAGCACCATCTTCACGCCCAGGGCACGGATGCGGCGGGCCATGAGCCACATCGGCGTCGACGCCCGCACCGTGGTCACGTCGAAGGTCTCGAGGTGACGAATCACCTCGGAGAGCGCATCGAGGCCCTCCTGCACCGTGAACGTGAACCCGTGGTGCACGGTGCCGAGCGCATCCGCGACCTCCTGAGCCGCCGCGAGGTCCGGAGAGCCCCGGAGCCCGATCGAGAAGGTGTGCAGCCGCGGGTACCAGGCCTCCTCCGAGCCCCCGGACTCGACCCGCCCCCGGGCGAAGCGCGCGGCGAGTGCGGCGACCACCGAGCTGTCGAGTCCGCCGGAGAGCAGCACGCCGTAGGGCACGTCGCACATGAGGTGCGCCCGCACGCTGTCCGCAAGGGCCTGACGCAGTCCGTCGGGATGCCCGACCCGCGTGGGCAGAGGCTCGCTGGCCGCGCGATGCCAGACCCGGTGGTACCAGCGCCGCGGAGCCGTGTCCTCCGAGGTCATCACGTGGCCGGGCGGGAAGCTGTGCACGCGCTCCACGTGCCCCACCAGCGCCTTGAGCTCGCTGGCGACGAGGGTTCGTCCCTCCGCGTCGCAGCCCCAGTACAGCGGAATGATGCCGTTCGGGTCGCGGGCAATCATCCACGTGCCCGCCGCACGGTCCCAGAGCACGAAGGCGAACATGCCGCGAAGCTCGCCGAGCATCGCCTCCCCGACGTCCCGGTAGCGGGCGAGCAGGACCTCGCAGTCACTGGCCGTCTGGAAGTCATACGCGGGGGAGCGCTGACGCAGGACCTGGTGGTCGTAGATCTCGCCGTTCACCGCGAGGACCAGGGCACCGTCCGGGCTCGTCAGCGGCTGGGCACCGGAGGCGGGATCGACGATGGCGAGGCGCTCGTGGGCCAGCGCCACCTGCTCGTCCACGTACAAGCCGCTCCAGTCCGGGCCGCGATGCCGAAGAAGCGGGGCCTGGGTCAGCGCCAGGGCCCGCGCCGAGTCCGCGTCGCTGTGGTCGAGAATCGCAAAGATGCCGCACATGTCGTCTCCTCCTGCCCGCCGTGCCGGCGGTCCAGAGGGACGCTCACCCGACGGGCAACGGTCAGGTGGTGTTGTTGTTGTTGGACAGGACGGCGTGCACCGGGGCGGTGGGAAGCGTGCAGGCCTGGTGGGTCGTCGTCATGTCTCGAGGAGCATGACCGGGCCTCGCCCCCTCTGTCAACGGCGAAGTCGCTTCCTGCCCCGTGCACGTCGCCACGGAACACCGCTCGATACCCATCCCGTGGGCCTCGACAACCCGCATGCCACGAAGGCACACCGCCATGAGTCATCGCGTGAAAGCGCGGCGCTCGCCGCGACGCCGCATGTTCCGCCCATGATGAAACGAACTCTTCCGCTGTTCCTGTGCATCGCCTGTACCGCGTCCAACGACGCAGAGGTCCTCCTCGGGGGGCCCGAGACCTCCGAGATCGGAGGCGGCGTGCTCGCGCACGACGTCGACGGCGACGAACAGGCCGACCTGCTCGTCGTCGACACGTTCACCGAGGGCGCGGTCTACGTGTTCCACGGGCCCGTCACCGGCCCGCTCGTCCTGGACGACGCCGATCTCGTCGTCGCGCTCGACGAGGGCGGCTGCATCGGACCGTCGCTGGCCGCCGGTCGGCTGCTCGAAGGGGGTGCCTCTGCCTTCGTATTCTCGGATGGCTGCTCGTCGCCCGGTGAGCTGCGCATCGTGCCCGGAGAGCTCACCGGCTTTGTGACGCCCGGCACCCTCGATCGACTGGCGGTTTCCGAGATGGCGCCGGAGCTCGCCGTCGGCGATCTCGACGGAGACGGCATCGACGAGCTGATCGCCGCCAACGAGCAGGACGTGACCCTGTGGACCGGTCCGCTGTCCTTCGACGCGGCCCCCGTCGCGACGCAGCGCCGCTTCGGCGGACAGTGGGAACACCACGTCGCCGTGGCCGACATCGACGGCGACGGCCGCGACGACGTCGTGCTCGGCCGTCCGCGGAGCCCGCATCCCGAAGACAACGAGCGCGGCGAGGTCCACGTGTTCCTCGATGCGATGACCAACCTCGCGGACCCTGACCTGAGCTTCATCGGCCCCGCCGCCGGCGACTTCGCAGGAAGCGGCGTCGCGGTCACCGAGGACCTCGATGGCGACGGGCTGCGCGACATCGCCTTCGGCATGGCGCACTTCGCGCCGCGGGGAGCCCTCGCCTTCGGTCTCACTGACGGCAGCCTCGTCGAGGTCGCCTCGGAGGGTGACTACGACAACCACCAGCTCGGGCGTCGCGTGGTCGACGTCGGCGATCTCGATGGCGACGGCCTCTCCGAGGTCGCGGTCGCCGGATGGGACGGAATCCACGACGGGGTCGACCGCAGCATCGTGCAGATCGTGGACGCCGAGGGCGAGGTGTGGCGCTTGCGCAGCCGGGGCTTCGACTTCGGCGCCTCGATGGCTGGCGGCGCGGATCTCGACGGAGACGGACTCGACGACCTGGTCATCGGGGACCCGGACACCGCGCGCGTACACGTGGTGTGGGGCCGCTGATCACCTGCTCCGTGCGGTCGGCACCTCTCCGAGGATGCCGTGCCGCGCGATGTCGAGCAGCGCGAACACCGGAGAGAGCACGCCCGGCACCATGACAGCGAAGCCGAGCATCGGCACCGTCCCGGCAAGCCAGGCCCGCAGCGCCCGCGTCGCCCGCTGCCCCTCGCTCTGATCGAGGACCCAGAACAACAGCACGAGCAACTGCCCGAAGTACAGGACCTCGCCGAGTCGCTCGGCCTGGGGCGGCGGCATGCGCGCGCCGGACACGGCGTCGCGAAACACGGCCTCGACCTGGGCAGCGCTGTCGGCGAGCGCCGGCGAGAGCCGATGATGGGCGAAGCTGGACGCCATGAGCTGTGCCAGCACCCCGCGATGCGGCTCGAGCAGGGCCAGACTGACGTTCAGCGCGTGCAGCCCCCGGGAGGTCCACGACCCCTCTGGCAGCGCGACCTCCGCGACAAAGCGCTCGGCGAGCCCCGCGTACAGCCCGGCGACGAGGGCCTCCTTGCCCTCGAAGTAGCGATACGCAAGCCCGACGCTCACTCCCGCCTCTCGAGCCACCGCCCGCATCGTCGTCTTCTCGTAGCCCTGCGTCGTGAACAGCTCGACAGCGGTGTCGAGCAGCTTCTGACGCGTGGCTTCCCCTTTCTTCGTGCGTGGCTCTTCCATGAAGTGAACATGTTCAC
>SBGP01000034.1 GCA_006226595.1 Deltaproteobacteria bacterium | reverse complement strand
GCCGACGCCTGAGCGCGACGGCCTCATCGAACGCGACGCGGCAATGCGGTGCGCGATCCTGCCCCAAGACCGTCGATTTTCAGCAGCCTGCTAGGGCTGCTCAGCCCCCCGCGTTCGGTCCCGTGGCCTCGGGGTCGCACTCGGGGTCATCCGGGTTGCAGTACAGGCTCGGCATCAGCGTGCCCGTCCACTTCGCCCGCAGCACCGCGTTGTTGTCGTTGTTCGCGGGGTCGTTGTCCCAGAAGCTGAGCCCGAACTTCTCGCGGTGGTACCAGGGCCCGACGTGCCCGCCCCAGAAGCCCTCGGCGAGCAGCGTGTTGCAGAAGCCGCGCGACCACTTGATCGACCAGGGGATGTTCGACTTCGGTCCGCTGAAAACGCCCTCCGAGCCCGCTTGCTCGGTGCATGCGGGGTAGTCCTCGGGCAGGTACGGCGCCTGGTCTTCGGGGTCGGGGATGAAGGTCGCGCCACAGTGCGCGTTGTTCGAGCCCTCGCACGGGCCATAGGCCGAGCCGTTCGTGCCCGGGTAGGCCTCGTCCCAGTCGGTGGTGAACTTGCGCTCGTCGCCCCACAGTGCCCGCGCGAACATGCAGTGGTCGGGCTGCACCTGGCGCTCGACCTCGGTGTAGCCGACCAGCGCCCGCACGTGGTTGATCGCGAGGCGATGCCACTCGTCGACCTCGGCCTTGGTGGGGTTCTCGTTGTCGGCGAAGGGCTGGTGCGCGTAGAACACCTCACGAATGCCGCGCACCCTGTCCACGCTCGGACAGATGGCGTCCGCGAACTCCTGGGGCGTCATCTGCGAGGGGTTGTAGATCGTGCCGTCCCACTCGGCCGCCTGCCAGTCCGCCTCGCTGATCCACCCGACGCCATCGGGATCGTGGGCGGTGTTCGTGCCGCCAGCGAAGGGCTTGGTTGCGAAGGTGGACCAGTCGGCCTGGTCCGGCGTGTACTGGGTGAGCGAGTTCGACGTCGTGCCGCTGTCTCCCGAGACGTCCTCGCCATTGCCGTCGTCGGGCCCTCGACCGTTCGGGTCGCGGGAGCACGCGACGAGCAGGGCACCGAGCAGGGTGACGCGCAGGACCGATGTCATCTCGCCTCCACAGAGAGTCTAGCAGCCTTTTCGTTCGTCCTGGATCGGTGGGGCTCGTCGAGCTTCGATGGGTTGGCAGTTTCTGCCACGCGCCATAGAGTGGGTCCATGTCCGCGCTCCTCCCCGAGTTCCCGTGCCCCGAAGGCATCGAGCCCGCCGTGCTCGACGCGTCGCGCGCAGTGGTCGGCCTGTACCTGTTCGAGGGCGGCGCCGACCGTCCGATCAAGGAACTCGCCGCGCACACCGGGCTCTCGGAACGAACGTTCTACCGCTACTTCCCACGCAAGGAAGACGTGGTTCGCCCGTACCTGCGCTCGGCAGTCGACACGCTGGTCAAGCAGCTCCGCGTGCCCTCTGGTTCCTTGCGTGACCAGATTGCCGGCAACCACGGCGCCATCCTCGACCTCGCCCAGAGCCTGCACGTCCGACGCCTGCTCGACGTGCTTGGCTCCACCGAGCGCCTTCGTGCCGTGTGGCTGCAGGTGCTCACCGACGCCGAGCAGGCCTTCGCCGTCGAGCTCGCGACGCGGCTCGGCATCTCCGCAGACAGCACCCGCGCGCGCTTCGCTGCCTCGGCGCTCGTCGCCGCCGGGCGGCTGGCCCTGGAGTCCGAGGAACGCCTCCCCAGCGAGGTCTTCGCCGAGTGCCTGGCGCTGCTCCACCCCCATCTGTTCCATCAGGAGGCCTGATGCGCCCACCCGGCCCCGGCCTGCTCTCGTTCGGCCTCGGCGTGTACCAGCACGGCTTCTTGCAGCACGTCGGCACGCTGTGGCGTGAGTACGGCGACGTGTTCCAGATCCAGGCCGGCCGCCAGCCGCTCGTGTTCGCGATGCATCCGGACGCGGTGGCTCAGGTGACCGTGGCCAACCGGAAGAACTACGACAAGGTCGCCAGCTACGACGGCGTGCGCGACTACATCACCGGCAAGGGCCTCGTCGCGAGCACCGGCGAGCTGTGGCGGCGACAGCGCAAGCTCATGGCCCCGCTGTTCACGCCGGCGAGCGTCGGAACCTACGCCGAGCGCATGATCGTCGATGCCGAGCGCCTCGGGGAGCGCTGGGACGAGCTGGCCGCCGAGGGCGAGGTCGTCGAGGTCGCGGAGGAGATGACGCGCGTCACCGCCGCCATCATCCTCCAGGTGATGTTCGGCAGTGGCGTCGAGCTGCCCATCGACCGCGTCCGCGAGGCCGTCGAGGTGATGATCGGCTACTCGACCCGACGCCGCGTGGTGCCGACGCCGCCGCTGTGGGTTCCGACTCCCCGAAACCGCCACTACGTCGAGATGCGCGAGTTCGTGCACGGCGCGATTGCCGACCTCGTCGCGACCCGGCGTGCCGAGGACCCGGAGGCGTGGCCGGACGACCTGCTCACGCGCCTGATGCAGGCCCGGGACGACGAGACCGGCGAGGCCATGGACGAGGAGCTGCTCCGCGACGAGTCGCTCACCATCTTCTTCGCGGGCCACGAGACCACCGCCCGCACGATGACCTTCGCGTGGTACGCGCTGGCCCACAATCCCGAGGCCGAGGCCAAGCTCCACGACGAGCTCGACCGCGTGCTCGGCGGACGCGTGCCCACCGTCGACGACCTGCGCAGGCTGCCGTACACGCTGCAGGTCGTGAAGGAGGTCCTGCGCCTCTACCCGGCTGCGCCGTTCTACGTGCGCGATGCCGTGGGGCCCGACCAGATCGGCGGATTCGACATCCCCGAGGGCGCGGCGGTCATGCTCTCGCCGTACTACACGCACCGCCACCCGGACTTCTGGGAGGAGCCCGAGCGCTTCGACCCCGACCGCTGGACGCCCGAGCGCGAGGCGGCGCGCCACAAGCACGCGTACCACCCGTTCGCGGCTGGCGCGCGCATCTGCATCGGCAACCACTTCTCGCTGTTCGAGACCCACTTGCTGCTCGCGGTGCTCGCCCAGCGCTTCGCGCCGCGTCTCGTCGCTGGCTACGAGCCCGAGTGGGAGATGCAGGGCGTGCTCGGCATGGCGAATGGCCTGCCGATGACCATCACCCGACGCTTTCCGGAGCGCGTCGCCGCGAAGTAGGCCGGCGGGAAGACCTAGCGAGGCGGGCCGTCGACCCTGCCCTGGTACGTGCCATCGCGAAACGTCCACACCCACTTGGTGGTGCGCAGCGGCGGCGCTGGAAAGCCGATGGGTGAGCCGGTGGTGAGTGCGGTGTGCAGCTGTGGTGGGCCCTCCCGTTGCGCCTCGAAGTCTTCGAACACGCCCTCGAAGTCGCCGGCTCGAGACCAGGTGCAGCCCCAGTCCTCCGACACCGCGACCACGCCACCGCACTGACCGGTTTCGCCGCACGTCGTCGTCCACGCAACGACGGTCGCGACGCTGCCGTCCGCATACTCGCGGAGGTCGTCGCCGACGAAGCCGGTGGATGCGACGTACTCGGGGCCGGTGACGCAGTGGGCTCCACGCGGCGGCGCCTGCTCGTCCCCGGCCAGCAAGGTCGAGAGGCCGCCACAACCTCCGCACCCGAGGACGGGGAGCAGCAGCAACACCGTGAGCCCTGCCGGGAACCCCGGCCTCTGTCGTTGCATCTCACCCACCTCTCCCTGCTTCCATGAGGGCGAGGGCTCGCTGGGCAGAGGGGCACGCATCACTACGGCTCCGGGCGGGAGACGAACAGGGAGACCTCGTCCGAGTCGCCGTAGTCCAGCAGCTGGAGGCTCAGCGCGTGGCCCGCCGCCACGCCGTCGCACGAGCCGCGGTCACCGTGGTGGTCCATGCCGTCGGCGCTCGACGTGTGCATGGGCATGAGGCTCCCACCACCGAAGGGCTTGCAGAGGTCCGCATAGAGCTTCTTGGCGTCCTGGAGCTCGACCCGCACGACCACGGCGCGGTCTTCGTCGAGGACGACCTCGGCCTGGCCCTTGTGGTGCGCGAGCTCGACCTCGCCGAGCGACACCACGCTGCCCTTGCGCTCAGCACCCGCTGGGGCCGTCCACGGCTGACCGATGGCGACGCCGAGAAAGCGCCCATCCTCGAACAGGCTCTCGGCGGTAATGGGAGCTGGCTCGGGTGGCGGCGGCGCGACCGGCGGAGGGGCGGGCGCCGGGGAGCCACAGGCGACGAGCAGACAGAGCAGGAGTGATCTAGCAGCCACAGCAGTTCGCTCCCGCCACGGTGAGCACGGTGCCGTCCTCGTCCACGATGCGCATGCCGCAGTCCTCCTCGAACACTCGCTCCAGGGTGCCGTCACCGTTGATGTCACGCGCGCTCACCGGAACCTCGGGGGGCTGCATGCCGCGATGCTCCCAGGCCTCGCCTCGGGTGACCTTGTCTCCGCGCACGACCAGGTCGACGACCCAGTAGCTGTGCACCTCTGCGTCGGGCGTGCGGTCGTCCACGGCACGCACGAAGGCGCCGCCGTCCGGACCGGCCACCACGTGCAGCTCCGCGGACTCGGAGACGTCGATGAGGTAGCCGAGCGCGCGCAGCTCGTTCTTCGAGACCTCCTGGGGAGTGGGGGCGGGGCTCGACCAGCTCGCCGGCGGCGGGGCCTTCGAGAACGCCACCGCGTGGTCTTTGTCGGCCAGTGGCGCGTCCACCGAGAGCACGACGCCGTTGACCTCACCGCAAGACGTGAGCTCACGAAGCCTGGCCTCTCGCACGATGCCCTCCACCGCGGGACCCTTGCGGGGCAGCACCCACACGGTGTCGCCCGGAGCGATGCCGAGCTTGCGCTGGGCCTTCTTCGGGAGCGGGTCGTCGAGGGACAGGCCCTGCATCCACGACGGCGCATCCCAGCTGTGGGCCCAGGTCCACTGCAGCTGGACGCGCGGGGCCGCCGTGAGATCGAGTCCATCGGCATCGGCGATCTCGGCGGCGGGGACGCCCGGATCGCCGCGTTCCTCCGGGTCCGAGAACACGAGCTGTCGCTCGACCCAGTCGGGAAGCCCGTCCCCGTCGGTGTCGGCGCGGGTCGCCTGACCGCCCTTGGGCACGCCGGCGACGAGGATGTCGTCGGGCCAGCGAAGCCGCGCCCGGAGTGCTTCGGCGGTGGCTCCGTCCCCGGCGGCCCCGTGGCTCGCGGCGAGTAGCTCGAGGGCCCTCGGGTCGCGCGGATCGAGGGCGGCGGCGCGCTCGGCCCAGCTCTTCTTCGCGGCGGGGTCGGTGGCGGCTTCGGCCTGAGACAGGGCCTCGGCCAGCGTGAGCGGCTCGATGGACAGGTAGGCGAAGGGCACGACACCCTTCACCCCGTCGGGACCCTCGATCACCAGGTAGTCGCCCTGCTCGGTGATGACGGTCACCGCGGTGTTGATGCGCAGCTTGCCGACGATAGCCCCGTCCGGCTCCTCGCGGACGTTGAGGGTCGAGGCCTGCACGTAGAGGGTGGAGGCGTCTGCTTCTTCGGCGGCGAAGCTCGGCGAAGCCAGGGCGATGAGGAGGGGGAGCACGGTGACCTATTCCGCACAGTGCCAGTCATAGGCGTTGTAGAAGACTTCCATGCTTCCCGAACACTTCACGATGCCACCGCCGATCTGACCTTTCCCATTTGGAGCGTGGGTCAGGTCGTTCCAGCACCCGTCCTGGGCCTGCTCGATGGGGACCCAGCACAGGTTGCCGTCCTCGCAGGCCTTGTCACAGAGAGAGTAGACCGCTCGCCCGCTCTCACAGCGTGGCTCTGCGCGAGTGTCTCCGGTGAGCCTGATCTGGAATGCCGAGTCGTAGCCCGGTTCGCCCCGGCACCATCGACATGTCTGCTTTACACGTTCTGGCGCTGGACACGCCGGGCCGTTGGTGGCCCCCAGGCGCTTTGGGATTCCAGCCTGTCGATGCTCGGCCACATGGCGATAGGCCTTGCCCGGTCCGAACACGGCCTCGCGAATGTGGCGCGGCAGGTTGCCGAGCTTGTCGGCGCCACACGCCCCGCAGTCGTGGTCGAGCGCTGCGCGAGCCGCCAGCCCATGGGAGGACCGTCCCCCGTCAGCGATGGCGTCGGTCTTGTTGCCACAGATGTCCTCGTGTCCCGCCACGAACAGCGCGGACGGCCACGTCACCGGCTCCAGCGCCTTGAACGTGTCGCCGTCCCAGTCCGGGCGCCGCACATCCGCGGCGAGCACCGCCTCGGAGCCCGACTCGGTGATGCGCAGTCGCAGCACGCCCGCGGAGTCCTTCGGCGCATCCGAGACCAGCCCCAGTCCGGCGGCCACGCGACGCTCGAGGTGGGTCGACCAGCCACCGAGCGTGCAGTCGCCGGGGCCGGACGGCCCGTCGATGTACAGGGTGGTGCTGTCCCCCACGGTCTCCTTGGCGCTGGCGGCCAGCGTGTCGAGGTCTTTCAGCCACGTCTCGACCACCTCGTCGAGGGGGTTGAGCTTGTCCCAGTCGATCGCCACCGAGCGGCACGCCTGGTACTGCCCGCCTTGCTTGTCGGTGTCGCCGCCGTACTGGACCACGTGGGCCATGCGCGCGGCACAGCGCGGCGACTCCACGGACCCCTCGCACACGTCGGGCTTGGCCCTCTCCAGAGCGGCATCGAGCGCCGCACTGAGTGCCTCGGCCTCGGTCTTGCCGGTGGCTTCGCCGCGCACGTACTTGAACTGCGCGCTGGCGGTCGTCGGGCACGATTCCTCGGACCAGTCCTGGGCAGTGGCGAGAGGGGCGAGCAGCAGAGCGAGCATCCACATGATTACTCCTCCTTTCCAGCGAGCTCGTCGACCTTGGCATCGAAGCGGGTCTTCTCGGTCTTGATCCGGGTGCGGACCTGGACCTGCGGGCGCGCGTCTTTGACGGTGTCGCGGCACGAGAACTGCTCGAAGATCCCGAGGATGTCGCCGGCGATGACCTTCGCCGAGTCCGATCCCTCGTCGTACCGGGCCCCGAGCGACTCGACCAGCTGGTCGACCACGTGGTCCCACGCGTCGTCTTCCGCTTGCTGCTCGTTGTCCAGGAACTTCGAGACGCCGGTGAACGACACCCAATCATCTCCCGGCGGGTGCTTCTCGAGGTAGTCCTCGCAGGTCGGGAGCTCGAGCTTGGTCGTCCGGTACGCGAAGTACATCGGCTCGTCCCAGCTGGTGGCCTGGGAGAAGTTCGAGTTCGAGGACAGTCCGATCTGACCGTTGGCCTTGCCGAGCGACTTGAGCAGCGCCTTCACACCGACCTTGTCGGTGCGCGCCTGGTACAGCGTGCCCGTGCCCTTCCACCACTCACTGATGAACTCGTCGGTGCACTGTCCCTCCTCCAAACAGCACTTGATCATCTCGGCTTCACCACTGTCGAGGATCATCTTGTGGGTCAGATCCCACTCGATGCCCGCCAGCGTCGAGCGCCCGGCCTCGCCACCGATCGAGAACCCTGTGCCGGGAATGCCGATCTTCGCGGCCACGCCGGACTCGACCTTGAGCAGCGACTCGCGATGCTCCGCCGCGGTGACCTCCTTGAACACGAGGTGTCCGGTGCACTCGCCGACGGAGACCTCGTGGGTTCCGTACTTCTTCGGGTCCGGCTCGCTGCCCTCCGGCGTCTGGTAGCGGGTGATGAAGCTGCCCGCCTTGGGGCTGGGCTCGCCGACCGGCGGCTGCAGGTGGACGTCCGTGCCCTGGAAGTAGGCGGCGAGCTGGTTGAGCATCGCCTTCGGAGCGGGCTTGGCGAGGGCGGGCAGCGCGGCGAGCACAGCTCCCGCAACGAGCAGGCGACGGACCATCGAGCCTCCGGAAAAGTGGCGGCCAAGCTACCACGGCCACCTCACCTCCATCACGCGGAACCCGTACGGTCTTCCGGTCTTCAAGCGCTGTTGACGTTTGCATCGGCCGCTTCCCGGTGGAGGCCCCAAACGCATGCGATGCGATCGTGTTGGTGGGAATGGCGCCACGGAGCGTGTCCCGCTGCCGGAGACGGCGTGCCAGCGACGCTTTCGGCTATGCGCGAGACGACGGCCGGCCCGTGATGGCCACTTTCGGCGCCTGGCCGGGCTCGCCCGGATAGCAGCCTCCATGCGACAAGACCCGCGAGCCATCGGCGTCGGCCTTGCCGCGGCCCTCCTCACGGGGCTGTGGTGGCTGCCCATCCGCGCCCTCGAGCTCGCCGGGCTCGGCGGTGGCATCGCAGCGTCGGCCCTGCTCCTCGGTGGGCTGCCGGCGCTCGTGCTCTGGCGCCTGCTTCGCGGCGGCGCCTGGCCCACGCGGCGCGCCCTGCTTGGAGCGGCGGCGTGTGGCGCGGCCCTGGTGCTGTACTCCACCGCACTGACCGACACGACCGTCGTGCGGGCCGTGCTGCTGTTCTACCTCGCGCCAGTCTGGGCGCTGGGCCTGGAGTGGCTGGGCTTCGCTCGCCGTCTGAAGCCACTCGACGCACTGCCCGTAGTCCTCGCCGCACTCGGGCTGGTCGCGGTGTTTCGCGGCGAGCTGTCGCTGGACGGCTGGCGGATGGGCGACACCCTGGCACTGGGCGCCGGCATGGGCTGGTCCCTCGGGTCGGCCCTGCTCGCGGCAGCACCCCGCGGACACACCGTATCCCTGGCCATGGCGACCTGTACCGCTGGCGGGGTGCTCGGTCTGGCGCTCACCTTCGTGGTGCCGTCGCCCTCGACCCCGGTGGACGGTGCCCTCGCGACCGTATTCGCGCTGGGCACGCTGTACCTGGCTCCGTCGGTGGTCGCGACACTGTGGAGCGCGAGTCGCCTGCGTCCGACAACGATGAGCTACCTGCTCACCGCCGAGATCGTGTCGGGCATCGCGAGTGCGGCGCTGCTGCTCGACGAGCCTTTTGGCTGGCCGGAGGGTCTCGGGAGCCTGCTCATCGCGAGCGCCGCGCTGGTCGAGATCGTCGCCTCCGAGCCGGTGACCACCCAGACCTGAGGCCGCGAGCGGGCTGTTCGTGGGTCTTGCGGCGGCTCATCGGGGGAGGCCCGCTGGTGGTCGCAGCGGCTGTGGAGCTCGCCGAGTCGGGCTTCACCGAACGCCTGCGTTCACCCGGTTGTGGACCTACCTGCCGGCCTGGTCCTGGGTTCGCCAGCGCCACTTCACGACCTCGAACCACAACAGGCAAGCAAACCCGGCGATCAGTGCCAGACCGAGGTCGTCGGCATGCGGCACCGCAAAGTGGAAGCGCTCGCGGACCGGCGGGACGCCGAGGACCACGGCGAGCATGACCAGGGTGCCGCTCACGACCCAGCGAAACGCGGTGTTCGGTGTCCGCAGGGTGACCAGGGCCGAGTGGGTCCACGAGCGGTTCACCGAGATGATGGTCAGCGCGGCGACGATGAGGGTGACGAAGGTCAGCGCGCGGGCGGCATCCGGGTCGTGGGTGCTGCGCGCGAGCACGAACACGCCCACGCTGGCGGCCAGCGTGCTGAGACCCTGGAGCACCGAGATCCACACGACCTGCGGGCTGAACAGGGACTCGCCCGGGGAGCGGGGTGGGCGGCGCATCACGTCCTCGTCGGCCTCCTCGGCCTCGAAGATCAGCGTGCACGACGGGTCGATCACGAGCTCGAGGAACACCACGTGAATCGGCAGGAGCAGCAGCGGCCAGTCGCCCGCGAACACCGGGATCATCGACAGGCCGATGATCGGTACGTGCACGGCGACGATGAAGGCGACGGCCTTGCGCAGGTTGTCGTAGATGCGCCGCCCGAGGCGCACGGCAGCGACGATGTCCGAGAAGTCGTCCTCGAGCAGCACCAGCGACGCGGCCTCGCGCGCGACGTCGGTTCCGCGTCCGCCCATGGCGATGCCGATGTGCGCGGCCTTCAGGGCTGGCGCGTCGTTGACGCCGTCCCCGGTCATCGCCACCACCTCGCCGCGCGCCTTGAGGGCCTGGACCAGGCGAAGCTTCTGGGCGGGCACGACCCGTGCGAACACGGCGGCATCCGCGATGCGCTCGGCGAGGTCCGTGTCATCGAGCGCGTCCAGCTCCGGACCGGTGATCACGCGATCCGCCCCGGCGAGTCCGGCCTGAGCGGCGATGCTCTGCGCGGTGGCGGCGTAGTCCCCGGTGATCATGACCACGCGCACCCCAGCGGTGTGGCAGTCGGCGACGGCGGCGGGGACATCGGCGCGCAGCGGGTCCTCGAAGCCGACGAGACCGACGAGCTCGAAGGCGAGCTGGCGCACGTCCTCGGGGGGCTCCTGGTCCACCCGGCCGCGGGCGACGCCGAGCACGCGAAGTCCGCGGGAGGCGAGTGCCGACACCTGGGTGTCGAACCGGTCCCGCGCCTCGCCGTCGAGGTGGCACAGACCGGCGATGGCCTCGGGCGCACCCTTGCTTGCCACCACGCGACCCTCGTCCGTGGCCCACACGTGACTCACCGCGAGAAGCTCGGGCGTCAGCGGATACTCGCGCTCGAGCGACCAGCTCGCGTGCAGGTGCTCGGTGTTCGCCAGGCGCGCGTCTCCGGCATCGCGAAGTGCGCGCTCCATCGGGTCGAACGGGTCCGGGCGACTGGCGAGGATCGCCCACTCCAGCGCTTCGTGGACGTCTTCGGGCAGGGCGTCGACCTCGGTCAGATCGACGGCATCTCCGTGTGACTGCAGCGCGCGCAGGCTCATGCGGTTCTCGGTGAGGGTGCCGGTCTTGTCGACGCAGAGCACGGTCGCCGAGCCCAGGGTCTCGATGGCGGGCATGCGTCGCGTGAGCACGCCGCGACGTGAGATGCGCCAGGCGCCGAGCGACAGGAACACCGTGAGGACGACCGGGAACTCCTCGGGCAGGGTTGCCATCGCCATCGCGATGCCGGCGAGCAGCCCCTCCTTCCACACCTCCGCCGTGCCGCCGCGGGTGAGTCCGTACACGACGACCACCGCCGCGCACGCGCTCAGGCCGATGATCGCGAAGGTACGGACCAGGCGCCCGGTCTCCTTCTGCAGGGGTGTGGGCCCTGAGGAGAGCTCGGAGAGAGCGCGACCGATGCGTCCGAGCTGGGAGGAGGGCCCCGTGGCGACGACTTCGAAGAGTCCCTGTCCTGCGGTGACCAACGTGCCGGAGAGCAGGGAGGGCAGGTCATCCCCGCCTGGCGCGTCGAGGGTGGTCGCGCTGTGGGAGGGGGTCTTGCGTACCGGTACGGACTCGCCGGTGAGCAGGGACTCGTCCACGGACAGGTGCAGTCCCTGGCGAAGGAGGCCGTCGGCGGGAACCCGGTCGCCTTCGGACACGACGACCCAGTCCCCGCGAACCACGTCTCGGCCCGCGATGCGTCGGGTCTGCCCGTCGCGAACGACGAGGGCCCTGGGGCTCGACAGGTCGCGCAGGGCGTCGAGGGCGCGCTCGGTGCGTCGCTCCTGGACGATGGTGATGCCCATGACGACGAGCACGAAGCCGAGCAGCATCGCGGCATCGGCGGGCTCGCCCATGAACAGGTACAGCGTGCCGGCGCCGACGAGCATGAGGAACATCGGCTCGCGGGCGACCTCGAGGACGATGTGCAGGATGCCGCGCCGTCGCTCGTCGGGGAGCTCGTTCGCGCCCTCGGCGGCGAGGCGGGCGGCTGCCTCGGCCTCGGTGAGGCCGCGGACGTCGTCGAGGTCGAGCATCGACTTGGGTCCCGACCGTTGCGGCGCATTCGTGGCCATGTCCCTCCGAGGCTCGAGAGGCTACCGCGTCGCCATCTGCCCCTGGAGCGCTCGCAACCACTTGGCGACATAGGAGTGCCCATCGAGGCGCACCTTTGCGGCTTCGGCAGCCGCGGTCGCCCGGCGCAGCGCATCATCGGCCGCAGCGCCGCGGGCGAGGCGGAGCAGGCCCAGCTCCGACCACGCGAGCGATGCGCCGGGGCCCTCCCCGGAGTCATCGAAGAAGGCTGCGGCCTCGCGGACTCGCTGCTCGTGCTCGTCCAACGCCTCGCCACCGGCTCGCGCGACGGCACTGGCGATGATGTGTCGCTGAGCGGCGGCGTGGGGTGCATCGAGCGTCGCCTGGGTCCGCTCGGACGCCTGCAGGCGCGTACGGGCGGTGTCGAGGTCGCCCTGATCGAGTGCGACGAGGGCCCAGCTCGTGAGGTACAGGCCGAGGTGGTACGGATCGCCTTGCTCTTCCAGCGCCGCGACGGCGCGCGCGAACCCGGTATCGGCAGCGTCGAGGTCTCCGGACTCGTAGTGGGTGAGGGCGATGTTGCCGCCGTGGATGGCTGCGTGGCGGGCATCACCGACCCGCTCGGCCACGGCGACGGCCTCCTCGAAGTGCGACAGCGCGAGCTCCAGCTCGCCCCGCATGGAGTACACGGTGCCGAGGTTTCCGAGGAAGATGCCAGCTTCGCGGGGGGCGTTGAGCTCCCGGAACACGGCGACGGCCTCGGTCAGCGCGGGGATCGCGAGGTCGTAGTCGCCGGTGTGCATGGCGAAGGTGCCCTGGTTGCCGACGATGGCCGCGATGAGGAAGGGCTCGTCGGCTTCGCGTGCTGCATCGAGCGCGATGTGGGTGCGGGCGAGCGCTTCGTCGAAGCGTCCGCGATCGAAGCGCGTCAGCGCCAGCAGGTGCAGCAGCCGAGCGCGTTCCACAGGGCTCGCGTGGTCCGCGTCTTCGAGGGCTGCCTCGAGAGCGGCGTCCGCGTCATCGCCTCGGCCGAGCATGCGCAGACCCTGGCCGAGGGCCATGCGCGCGAGCATGCGGGCGTGGGCATCCCCTCGGGCCGTCGCCGCCGCCTGGGCCTGCTCGCCCACGGTCACCGCGTCCTTGGGGCGACCGAGGCTGATGTACACCGTGCCCAGCCGATAGCGCAGGTTCACCAGGGCCTCGTCGTCCGCCGGGTAGAGGGCGATGGCCTGCTCGAGCAGCTCGGCGGCTTCCGCGAAGGCATCGCGATCGGCCGCGTGCTGTCCGGCGGCGGCGTAGTGGGTCCGGGCGAGCTCCGGTTGTCCGGCGTGCTCGCGATGCCGGCCGATACGACCTCCATCGGCGAGCACGTCCTCGCTGCGGGCCTCGAGCAAGGCGGCGGCCCGGCGGTGCAGATACGCGCGGGTGGCTGGTGGAACCTCCTGCCACAGCGCCTCACGGAGGCGGTCGTGCACGAAGCCGACCTCGCCGTCCCCCTCGGGAGCGAGGAGTCTGCGCCGCTCGAGGGGTGCCCAGGCGTCGAGCAGGTCTTCGCCGTCGAGGCGAACCAGCTCGCCAAGGGCGTCGAGCGGCACGGGTGCGGCGAGCACCGCCGCGGCCAACAGCAGGCTGCGGGCATCGCCAGACAGGCCGTCCGTGCGCCGACGCGCGAGCTCGGCGAGACCGCGGGGAATGGGAAGTTGCTCGAGGGCCAGCTCGGACAGCTGGCTGTCCCAGGTCCCGCCGAGCAGCCATCGACCGCGGCCATCCCGCGACAACAGACCCTCGTGGAGCGCGAGATCGAGGTACTCCGCGACGAAGAACGGCATGCCGTCGCAGCGGTCGGCGAGCCAGGTCGCGAAGGGCTCTGGCGCCTCGGCTACCCCGAGCATGTCCGCCACCACCGCTCGCACCTCATCGGGGGTGAGTGGCCCCAGGGAGATGGTCTCGCAGGCGTCGGCTAGTGGCTCGAGCGCCACCGAAGCTTCCTCGGACCGCCAGGTGGCGAGCAGCCCCCCGCTCAGGCGGGCCGCGGCGTCGATCGACATGGCGTCTGCCCACTGTACGTCGTCGAGGACGAGCAGGGCGGGAACGCGCGCGGCGAAGGCGTCCCAGGTCCGTGCCACGGCATCGACGCGGCGGTCGCGTGCCGCCGTTCCGCGCAGGGGGGGCGCTGGGGGCCACGCTCGGAGGCTCGCGATCGACGGTCGAAGGTCGGCGAGCACCGCGCCGCGCTCGGCGAGTACCTCGTCCGTGAATGCTTCGCCCCGCTCGCGGCAGACCTCGGCAAGCCGGTCGAGCGGGCGTCGCCACAGTGCGAAAGGGGCGCTGCCTCCGGGGCGGCCGACGCCGGAGACGACCAGCGCGCCGCGCGCCTCGGCCCGCTGCGCCGCCTCGACTGCGAGGCGGGTCTTGCCCACGCCGCCCTCGCCGACCAGCGCCGCGCGGGGGGCTTGGGCGAGTGTCCGCAGGGCGGACTCGCGGCCGGCCAGGGCTGGTCGATACAGGTAGGCCTTGGATTGCGGCGCGTCGGCCCAGGGATACGTGTCGGCGCCCAGACTTGCGAGCTCGGCGGCGACGTCGTCCGCGTGACCGAGCCGGCGTCGCGGGTTCTTCGCGAGTAGGCCGAGCACGAGGGCGTCGAGGGGATCAGGCACGCCGGCCACGCGTGAGGAGAGCAGGGGAGGGGCCGCGTGCAGGTGCTGGTCGACGATCTCGCTGGAGGAGCCGTCGAAGGGCAGCTCGCCGGCGACCAGCTCGAACAGCATCACGCCGAGTGCGTACAGGTCGGCGCGCGCATCGACCCGCTCCCCGCGGAGCTGCTCGGGCGCGGCGTAGCGCGGGGTGAACGCGCGACCCCCACCCAGGTCCAGTGCTTCGCGGGTCCCGCCACCGAAGCGCTCGACCAGCCCGAAGTCGACGATCACGGGCCAGCCGTCGCGGAGCAGCACGTTGCCGGGCTTCAGGTCGCGATGGACCGCTCCCTCGCCGTGGAGGTAGGCGAGAGGCCCGCACAGACGCCAGATGCGGGTAAGCGCGACGTCGAGCGCTGCCGCGGTGCCGGAGGTGGGCGCCGTGTCGACCAGCGGTTCGTCGGGGCTCCACGTGAGGTCGGCCTGGATCTTCTCGGACGTCGACGCGCCTTCGGCGAACGGCTGGCTTCCGTCGACCCAGTCCATCGCGTACCACGGCTCGTCCAGCCGCACGCCCGACTCCCGCACGCGCACGATTCCGGGATGCGCCAGCTGCGATAGCGCGTGGACCTCGCGACGGATGGTCTCGATCAGAGCTGCCGAGGCGACGCGCACCGTCTTCACCGCAGCGAGCTCACCGGTGTCGCGGTGCTGCGCCTTCCACACCACACCCATGCCACCGGCGCCGATCTGCTCCAGCAGGCGGTAGGGGCCGAGCTCGGTGGGGGTGTCCATCGCGCCAGCGTGCCACGAGTGAACGACGAACGCTGGGCCACGAGCCGGCGAGGCCCGGAGCCGAGGCGCGTCCCGAGATCAGGCCTTCTTGAGGAACTCGGTCTTCAGGTAGATCGCGGTGCGGTTCACGCGCCCCTCGACCAGGCCCGGGTCGTCGCCGAGGCGAATGTTCTTCACGAGCGTGCCGCGCTTGGCGGTGAAGTTCGCGCCCTTCACGTCGAGGTCCTTGATCAGCGTGACCGAGTCGCCGTCGCGCAGCTCGGTCCCGTTGCTGTCGACCACCACCACCCGGTCATCCGACTCGAGTCCGGCCTGGGCCCAGGCGAGCGCTGCCTCGTCGAGGTACGCGGAGTCGAGCAGATCGCGCGCCCACCCCTCGTCGAGCTGCTTGAGCAGTCGATAGGCCAAGACCTGGACGACGGGCACCTCGCTCCAGATGGCACCGCTCAGGCAGCGCCAGTGAGCACCGTCCAGCGGCTCCCGGGCGAGCTCGTCGCGGCAGGTGGAACAGGTCCACACGCTGAGCTCCGCGGTGTCGCCGTCGTCGACGCCAAAGGCGGCGAGGTCGGTCGTGGCTTCGCAGAGTTCGCAGCGCTGGCTGCTGCGCGCGGCGAGCGCGGCGGTGAGATCGGTCACGGGAGCCTCCGGGGGGGGCCCCATATGGCGGGCGGCGGCTGGGGGGTAGCGCAGGCTCCCGACACGCCCGTCGAAATGAATGGGCGCGTCGCGCGTACTGGCGGCAGGAGATCGCGATGTTTCACCGCCCCTGCTTTGTCCTGCTCGCTCTCGTCGGCTGCGCCGCCCCGCCCGCGGGAACCTTCACGACCGAGTCCTTCGCCGCCGAAGCGGTGGACGAGACCTTCACGCTCACCGTGTTCGAGCCTGACGGCCTGACGGCGGACAGCCACGTCGTGTACCTCTTCGACGGCGACGACTGGAGCGAGGACGCGGCGCGCATCGTCAGCGACCTCGAGACCGAGGGCTTCGCGCCGCCGCTCGTTGTCGGCGTGGGCTACGGCGAGCGCCCGAACCAGCGGACGCGTGACCTGACCCCGCCTCCCGATGGCGAGGTCGACGCGTTCTACGCCTTCCTCGCCGATGAGCTCGTGCCCTGGGTGGACGCCGAGTACGACACCGCCGCCGTACCCGAGCAACGTACGGTGCTCGGTCACTCCTTCGGCGGCGCGGCCGCCGTGTATGGGCTGCTCACCGCGACCGATACCTTTGGCAATGCCGTCGCGCTGAGTCCGTCGTTGACGCGCTCCGAGGGCGTGCTGTTCGCGCTCGAAGCCGAGCTCGCCGAAGCCGAAGCGGATGTCCCGGCTCGGGCCTACCTCGCGGCGGGCTCGCTGGAGGCGCACGCGATGGCCGGCCTCACCCAGGCGATGGGCGAGACGCTGGACGGACGGGCGTACCCGAGTCTGGTGCTCGACTGGGAGCTGATCCGAGGGCGTGTGCACTTCGACGTGTTTCGGCCGGCGGCGGAACGCGGCCTGCGCTTCGTGCTGGAGGGCCGATGATCGCGCTGCTCACCGGCCTGGCCCTGGCGA
This sequence comes from Deltaproteobacteria bacterium, assembly GCA_006226595.1. Classification (GTDB taxonomy): domain Bacteria; phylum Myxococcota_A; class UBA796; order UBA796; genus M1803. The sequence continues at coordinate 7,168 of SBGP01000034.1, read as the reverse complement.
TGCCCCAGCACCGCGAAGTCGACCTCACGCTGGGCATGCGGGCGGGTGTGGCCGGGCAGTGGACCGTGGAGCCCACGTCGCGCGTCGAGCTCGGTGGGCGGCTGACCGCCGAGACCGATGTGTATGCGGGGGCGCCGGACTGGGTGCGCGAGGGCCTCGACCCCAAGCACAACCTGCACTTCACGCCGATGGGCCTGGTGGGCGTGAACACGGGCGATACGGCCGTCTCCGGCGCATTCTCGCTCGGGCTGGGCACCGAGCTGTTCACGTTCCGCGAGGCGAAGACCCTGCCGTCGGTGGCCGAAACGGTCGTGTACGGAGCCACGGGGCTGCGGCCGGCGGCCGCGATGCTCTTCGATCTCCGCATCCGCGGGGCCAAGGGAGTGGGCGGGCACCTGCTGTTCTCGCTCCCCCTGCCGTTCGCACCCACGGGTGCGCCCTACATCGATCGCCTGCACCTCGCGGCCGGCGTGGTGTTCTAGCCCTGCACCCGCAGGAAGGCGGGCCACTCACCACCGCCGTCGAGTACCAGGTTCGTACCGCTCGCGTAGGCGGCGCCGTCGGAGGCCAGGAACACCGTGGCCTTCGCGACGTCCTCGGGGCTCCCGAAGCGTCCGAGGGGCACGGTCGCGGCGATGGCGTCGAAGTTCGGGTAGTGCTCGACGGCCCACTCGGTGGCGACCAGCCCCGGCGTGACGGCGACGACCCGGACCTTGGGCGCCCACTCGACCGCGAGGCTCTTCGTCAGCGACAGGAGCCCGGCCTTCGCGGCGCCGTAGGCGGCGGTGCCCGGAGAGGCCCGCACGCCCGAGACACTGGCGATGTTGACGATGACGCCGCCCGCTTCCTGGCCCTGCATCACCGCGTTCGCCTGCTGAGACAGCCACAGCGGCGCCATCAGGTTGAGCTTGATGATCTTGTCGGAGAACCGCGGCGACATGGTCGCGGCATCGGCGGGGGGCGAACCTCCCGCGTTGTTCACGAGCACGTCGAGTCGCCCGAAGCGCTCGACCACCGCCATCACGAGCGCTTCGCACGCCTCGGGCTCGCGCAGGTCCGCGGCGAAGAAGGCGTGGCTCTCGGTCTCGGGCGGTCGGCGGCCGCACACGGCCACGGTGTCGCCCTGAGCGGCGAAGGCATCGGCGATCGCGGCGCCAATGCCGCGGGTCCCGCCCGTCACGAGCACGACGCGACTCACAGGCCCTCCGGACGCACGAAGCTCATCCAGCCCTGCACGGACACCCGGTCTTCCTGGGTGGTCACGGCGAGCTCGAGGTCGAGCATGGCCACACCGTCCTCCTCGTACTCGCGCACGACCTGCCCGGACACGGTGAGCACGTAGTCCGGGAACACGGGCGACTTCCAGCGGATGCGCACGCGGCGCAGGTTCTCGGGGCCGAGCCAGTCCGTGGCCCAGCTGGCCATCACCCCGGCGGGGAACATGCCGACGCCGAGTGGGGCGGGAAAGCCGGCGTTCTTCGCGAAGAGCTCGTCGTGGTGCACCGGGTTCATGTCGCCCGACGCGCCCTGGTAGCGCACGAAGTCGGTGCGGGTGATCGGCCCGAAGGTCCGCGGCTCGGGGGTGTTCATGGGGCCTCCGGGGGCTTGCCGGTCTCGACGCCGGTGAGGATGGCCTCGGCGCGGAGCGTGCCCTCTGCGTCGCGGAACTCGGTGATCATCTTCACGAAGGTGAGCGTGCCCGCCGAACGCGAAGGCTTCTCCCAGATCTCGGCGATGCGGGAGCGCGCGAACAGGCGCTCGCCGGCCCGGGGCGGCGGTCCGTGGAAGATGTACTCCTGCTCGGCGTGCATGCCGCGCTCCTGGCTCATCTCGACCAGCGCCCACGGGTTGGCGCCAGCGACCCGCTCTTCCCAGAAGAACTGCGTCGTGAGGAAGGTGGCGGGAACGACCGGGTGGTCACCTTGCCAGTGGTCCGGGTGCTCGGCGTGCACGGCGCGGGCGAACTCGCCGATCTTTCCGCGCTCGATGTCCATCTCGAAGGGCGTTCCCTCGGCACCGAGGGACTTGGGGGCGACCATCGTGGGCTCCATGTTTCCGGAAGTAGAACATGTTTCACTTTTCGGGGAAACGTCGGCGTGGACGGTCTCACGGCTTCGTTGCACGCGACGTGTGGCACAGGCGGACCGGGCCTCGACCGGCCTGTGCGATGTGACGCGATTGCAGGGTGTGGTGGGGCGATATCACACAGTGTCCGGCGGCGCCGTTCGGGCGTGTCCTCGCTCACGAAGGCGTATCTATCGGTGTGATCGCAGGTTGCGGCGCGTGGCACGTCCCTTGCGAAGGCAAGGGCGTGACCTGGAGGTCCTCATGTTCCCGAACAACGTCCACACCATCGAGCGCGGAGCGCGCGTCGTCATCGGCCTCGGCATGCTGGGCCTGCTCGCCGTGGGCCCGGTGCCCGGCTGGGGGCTCGTCGGGCTCGTCGGCATCGTGCCGCTCGCGACCGGCGCCATCGGCTCCTGCCCGCTGTACACCCTGTTCGGCCTGTCCACCGCCGGACACGACGGGGACCACGCGGGCGCCTAGGCGCGCTGGCTGCTCACGCTGACGACCTCTCCCGTCATGTACGACGAGAGGTCGCTGGCCAGAAACACGATGACGTTGGCGATCTCGTCGACGGTCGCCGCGCGCCCGAAGGCCTCCTTCGCCTCGAGCTCGGCGAGCAGCTCCTTGCTCGTCACCTTGTGTAGGAAGGGGTGCATCGCCAGGCTCGGAGCGACCGCGTTCACGCGGATCTCCTGTCGGCCGACCTCGACGGCGGCGCAGCGGGTGAGCGCCATTACGCCGGCCTTGGCGGCGGCGTAGTGGGCCTGCCCCTCCTGGGCGCGCCAGCCGAGCACGCTGGCGTTGTTCACGATCACGCCGCTGCCCTGGGCCTCCATGTGGCGAAGCCCCTCGCGCATGCAGCGCATGGTGCCGGTGAGCGTGACGTCGAGCACGCGGTGCCATTGCTCGTCGGTCATCTCGGTGAGGCGCGCGGTGCCGCCGAGGCCGGCGTTGTTCACGAGCACGTCGAGGCGCCCGTGGGCGTCGAGCACGGTCGCGAACATCGCCTCGACCTGGTCCTGCTTCGTGACGTCGCACACCGCGGTGAGCGGCCGGGCACCGGTGAGCTCCGCGAGCGTGTCCGCGGCCTCGCCGAGTCGGCGCTCGTGGAAGTCGCTGATGCACACGACCGCGCCTTCTTCGGCGCAGCGACGGGCGGTGGCGAAGCCGATGCCGGTGCCAGCGGCGGCGGTGACGAGCACCACCTTGTCGGTGAGGAGAGCGTGACTCATCGCGGTAGCCCCAGTGCCCGCTGGGCGATGAGGTTCTTCTGGATCTGGTTGGTGCCCGCGTAGATCGTGTCGCTGCGGGACCAGAGGAACAGTCGGTGGAGGTCGGCGAAGGCCGGGTCGGCGACCGCCGCCGACGTGCCGAGCACGTCCATCGCGAGCTCGCCGAGGTCGCGGTGCCACGTCGCCCAGTACAGCTTGGTGATGTACGCCTCGCGAGGCAGCTCGCCACGGTCATGGGCGGACAGCGTGCGCAGGGCGTTGAGGCGCATGACCTCGAGTCGCATCCACATCTCGGCGATGCGCTCGCGCACCGCGGGGATGCGGTCGGTGCCGACCTGCTTGGCGACCTCGATGACGCGCTCCAGCTCGGCCTTGAACGAGAGCTGTTGCCCGAGCGTGGAGGCGCCGCGCTCGAAGGCGAGCGTGCCCATCGCGACCTTCCAGCCGCCGTTCTCGGGACCGACCATGTGCTCGGCCTTCGCGCGCGCCCCGTCGAAGAACACCTCGGCGAACTCGGCGTTGCCGGTGATCTGGCGGATCGGAACCACCTCGATGCCGGGCTGGTCCATGGGCACCAGCAGGCAGGAGATGCCCTTGTGGCGCGGCTCTTCGGGGTTCGTGCGCGCGAGCACGAAGCACCAGTCGCTGTCCTCGGCGAGGCTGGTCCAGATCTTCTGGCCGGTGATCACCCACTCGTCCCCGTCGCGCTCGGCGCGGGTCTTGAGGCTGGCGAGGTCACTGCCCGCACCCGGCTCGGAGTAGCCCTGGCACCACATCTCCTCGCCGGCGACGATGGGTGGCAGGAAGCGCGCCTGTTGCTCGGGCGTGCCGAAGTGGATGACCGTGGGGCCGAGCAGTCCCTCGCCGATGTGCCCGGCGCGTCCCGGCGCGCGGGCGCGGGCGTACTCCTCGGCGAAGATCACCTCTTCGAACAGCGAGGCGCCGCGGCCGCCGTGTTCGGTCGGCCAGCCGAGGCAGGTCCACCCGCCCGTGGCGAGCTCCTTCTCCCACGCGATGCGCTCTTCGACGAACGCGTCCATGTCGCCGAGGCCACCGCGTCCCTTGAGCTTGGCGAAGTCGCCGACCAGGTGCTCGTGCAGCCAGGTGCGGACCTCGTCGCGAAACGCCTCGTCTTCGGCGGAAAACCCGAGGTTCACAGGGCCCCCAGCAGTGCGTCGGCCACGGCGTGGCGGTGGTCGCGCGGTGCGCCGAGCAGGTCCAGGCTGCCGCGGGCGCGCTTGAAGTACAGGTGCGCGTCGTGCTCCCACGTGAAGCCGATGCCACCGTGGATCTGGATGTTGTCCGCCGTCGCGCGGAAGGCCGCGTCCCCGGCGAGGGCGCGCGCCGTGTGGGCCGCCAGTCGGGCGTCCGCGGCGTCGCTGTCCACGGCCCACGCCGCGTACCAGGCGGCCGAGCGCGCCGACTCCACGGCGACGAACACGTCCGCCGCCATGTGCTGGAGGGCCTGGAAGCTGCCGATGGCCTTGCCGTACTGGTGGCGGATCTTCGCGTACTCGACGGCCTGATCGAGGGCGGCCTGGGCCACGCCCACGGCCTCCCACGCGAGCAGCACCTCGCACCGCCTCCGCACCCGCTCGACGTCGGCATCGAGCGCGATGGCGCCGCTGAGGTCGGGCTCGACGCGGAACAGGGGGCGCGTGGCGTCGAGGGTGGGCAGGGCCTCGCGGGCCGCGATGGGCGCGAGCACGAGCCCTCCGGAGGTCGCGAACACCGCGCGCTCGGCGAGAGCGACGTCCGCGGCCTCTGCGTGCCAGGCCATCCCGATGACCTCGCCGCCGGCGATGGACTCGAGGGCGGCATCGCGGTCGGCCGATGCGGACGACTCGAGCAGTGCCGCGGTGGCCATGCCCACGCCGAGCATCGGAGCCGGCGTCAGGCGACCGCCGAGCGCCTCGAAGGCGACAGCGAGCTCGACCCAGCCGAAGCCGAAGCCGCCGAGCTCTTCGGGGATGGCCATCGCCTGCCAGCCCTGCTCTTCGGTGATGCGCGACCACAGGGTCGGGTCGCACGGGTCGTGGCCGTCAGCGACCGCGCGACCATCGGGCAGGTTCCCCAGAAAGTCGCGGGCGATCTCGGCGAGTTGGGCCTGTTCGTCGGACAAGGCGAAGTGCATGCACGCTCCGTCGGAGGCCAAGTAGAACATGTTCTACTTTGGGTCGCCACCCGGAGCGAGAACATGTTCTCGTTTGGGCGTGAAGAGCTGCGGTGGCCGCATCGAGCCGTGCACATCCGGCACGGCTGTCTCGGTCCGTGCTGCGGTCCGATCCGCTCGATCGACCAGACAACAGACTTCGCGGCGGCGCGTTCTCCTGGCACGGGCGCTGCATAGCGCAGCTCCCTGCCTCGGAGTTTCGATGCGCCAGACCCTCCTGCTCGTGCTGCTCGCCGCGTGTACCCCCGTCGACGAAGAGACCGGTGAGCCCCTCCTCGACCTCGACTGGCAGCTCGACGCGAGCGACACCAGCCCGCTTGCCGCCCTCGCGAGGGTCGAGCTCGACGAGCCCGCTGAGGTGCGTATCGAGCTGTGGAGCGACGACGTCGATCCCATGCGCACGATCCCCGCACCGCCCCGCGACGTGCACGGGATCGACGTGATCGGCATGCGCGCCGAGACGACCTACGCACTGCAGCCGGTGGTCCGCTACCCCGATGGCGACGAGCGGCGCGCCGAGATCCAGTACTTCACGACGGGCGCCCTGCCCGAGGGCACGCCAGACGCGATCTGGGCCAGCGGGGGGCAGGCGGACGGATTGATCACCGTGGTCGGGCCGGCCGAGGCGCGGTCCGCGAACGACTCGCCCTACTTGATCGGCGTCGATCGGGAGGGCTTCGTGGTCTGGGTGTACGACCCCGACGAGCTCCGCGGCGAGCGCGGCGCCGACCGCGCGGCGCAGTGGCTCCACGACGGGAACCTGCGCGTGCTCGTGCCCGATGGGGTGCGGGTGATCACGCCGGGAGGCGAGATGCTGTCCGAGTACAGCCCGCCGTCGGGCATGCATCACGACGGAACGCTGCTCGACATCGACCACCTCGCGTACCTGGCCCGCGAGACCCAGACCCTGTACGTCGACCAGTTCGACGCCACGGTGCCCGTGCTCGGCGACGTCATCGCGGTCACCGACCAGGATGCGAACGAGGTGTGGCGGTGGAGCGCGTTCGAGCACCTCGACCCGCAGCGCTTTCCGACCGCGACCTCTCAGCGCCTCGATCCGAACACGGGCAGCGCCGACTGGACCCACGCGAACAGCCTCGTCTACGACATGGACCGGGACGCGTACATCGTCAGTCTGCGACACCAGAACTGGGTGATCGCCGTGGACGCGACCAGCGGGGAGGTCGAGTGGACCCTCGGCGCGGAGGGGGACTTCGCGCTCGAAGGCGGGCAGTGGTTCACCTCGCAGCACGCGGCGCGAACGCTGCGCGACGGCACGCTGCTCATGTTCGACAACGGCAACGATCGCGAGGGCAACAGCCGGGCCGTGCGCTACGCCCTCGATGAGCAGGCGATGACCGCCACCGAGGTGTGGTCCTTCGACGTCGGCTTCTCCGCCGGCAACCTCGGCGATGCGGACCTGCTGCCCAACGGCAGCGTGCTCGTGTGTGCGGGGGGCCAGCGCGACGCCGGCAACGACGCGCGGATTGCCGAGGTCACCGAGGACGGCGAGGTCGCGTGGGAGCTCGGCGTCGGCGACGACCTGTGGGTGTATCGGGCCGAGCAGGTGCGCTGGCTCGACGTGCCCTAGCAGACTGCTGAAAAAGTCGGACCGAGCGGCCTGAGGGCCGTTTTACGCATTCGGCCGGTCGTGAAGCGATTCTTCGAAAGTCGAGGAGGGGGCCCGAAGGGTCGG
>SBGP01000003.1 GCA_006226595.1 Deltaproteobacteria bacterium | reverse complement strand
AGGCTCCGCCGCGGAGGAGCTGTGTCCGACGAGGTGTGGGAGTCGAAGTCCGAGCGCGGAAGCGGATGCTTCGCGTGGCTCGCAGGCGGTGTCGGCGTGGTGGCGGTCGTCGCCGTCGTCGTCATCGTCTCGGTGTGCTGTGGCTGCAGCCTCGGGTGGAACGCCTTTGTCGGCTTCGGCATCCGTTCCGACTTCGAGGACTTCCGGATCGGCGTGCGCCGCTCGGACATGACCGAAGACCAGAAGCAGGCCTACCTCGCGCGCTTCGAGGCCGCCGAGGACCGCTACGAGCGGGGAGACCTCGACGTCGGATTCATGGACTGGGTCGACATCTCCACCGACATCGAGGACGTGCTCGAGGACGGCACGGTCGAGTCGTGGGAGTTCCCGATCCTCGAGGAGAAGCTCCGCAAGCTGGAGCGCCTGTAGGCTCGTCCCCACGCCACGGCAGGGTGGGGGCTAGGGCCGCGTGAGGACCGCGACGAACAGCGGTGGGCCGAGGGCCTCGGCGGCCGGCGGCAGCACGCGATAGCTCGACAGGATCAGGCCGGCGGCTTCGGCGTGTCCGCGGAGGTCCGCGGGCGAGAAGCCAAGGTGCTGGTGTCCCATGGTCCGCCGGTAGTCCTCGCGGTCGTGGGCGCACATGTCGACGACCACCGCGCGTCCACCGGGGCGCAGGACCCGCCGGACCTCGGCGAGAGCGGTGTCGAGCTCCACGACGTGGTGGAGCACGAGCATGCACAGGGCCGCGTCGAGGGCCTGTTCGCGAATCGGCAGGGCCTCGAGCCCGCCGAGCATCAGCTCGACGTTGCCAGCATTGCCGACGCGCATGGCTGCCGCATCGAGCATGGCCTGCTCGCGGTCGACGCCAATGACGCGCTTGCACACGGGGGCGAGCTCGGCGAGCGCCCGTCCGGTGCCGCAGCCGAGGTCGGCGACCGCGAGGCGCGGGGCCACCAGCGACAGCAGGGCCGGGGTGGTGAACTCGTCGCCGAACAGCTCGGTGCGGAGCGCATCCCAGCGGGCGTGCATGCGACCGAAGAAGGTGCTCGGGTCCTCTTCTCGGGCCGCGAGGATGGCGTCGAGACGGGAGGCGTCTTCGGCTGCCTGGGCCGTGGCGCGAAAGTCGTCGCGGACCAGGTCCCACAGTCGCTCGGCGCCGGAAGGGGGCGCGGTCATGCGGAACAGGCCGGCCGTGCCCTCGGCGCGGCGCTCGATCCAGTTCGCGACCTTGAGGGCCTTCAGGTGTCGCGACACGGTGCTCTGCGGCAGCTGCAGCACGCGGACGATCTCGCCTACGCCGAGCTCTTCGCGCTCGAGGAGCGCGAGCAGGCGCACGCGGACGGGCTCCGCGAGCAGGGACAGGCGATCGGACAGCTCGCTCATGGCCGGAGACCCTATCGCAGCGGGGCTCCGAGCGGTGAATTCGCGAATTCGACTGGCGAGTCGAAAATGTGATTGCAGGCAAACCGACTCATGGGTATTTTTGTGTATGCCGTCGGGGGACGGCGTCGAAAGGGGACCTATGCTCGCGCTGATCACGCGTCGGAGACTGCTGCAGATGTCGCTGGGTGCGGCCGTGGCCAGTGCCGCTGGTGGTGGGGCCGCGGTGCTCAAGCCCCCTGCGCCCGGGCGCGCCGCGCTGTCTCCCGAAGAAATGAGTACCGTTCGCGCCATCACCGAGGTGTTGTTCCCCCGCGAGCCCATGGGAATCAGCGGCATCGAGGCCGGGGTACCCGCCGAGGTCGACCGCCTGGTGGCCGAGTGGCTCGACGACGTGCGGCGTCCGGCGTTTCGCTATGTGCTGCGGGGCCTGGAGTGGGGAACCTATGCCTCCCGCGGGCGGCGGTTCACGGCACTCGACCTCGCCGAGCGGCACGAGGTCCTCGAGGCATGGATGGACCCGAGCGTGCTCCCGCGTCGCCTCGCTGCCGACTCCGTGCGGGTGATCTTCGCGATGGCGTACTTCAAGCACCCCGAGGTGCAGCGAGCCATGGGCTACGCTCGACTCTGCGGAGGTGGTGCGTGAAGGCTCGTCCCGGAAAGCACGGCTTCGACGACTACGGACCCGAGCTGGTGCTCGAGGCCGATGCCTGCGTGATCGGCGCGGGTGCGGGCGGTTCGGCGGCAGCGCTGGCGCTCGCGGAGGCGGGCCTGCGCGTGGTCCTCGTCGAGGAGGGGCGCCACTTCGTGCCCTCGGACTTCAAGCCCGAGTCGTCGCACGCGCTCACGCAGCTTTACCAGGGCCGCGGCGCACGCTCGGTTCGCGGCAACGTGGTCATGCTCCTGCCCGGCGGTCGCGGGGTTGGCGGGTCGACCCTCATCAACTCGGCCATCTGCTTCCGCACGCCCCCTGAAGTCCTCGCCCAGTGGCGTGACGAGTTCGGGTGCGAGCAGCTCACCGACGAACGGTGCGAGGCCTGGTTCGACCGCCTGTGGACTTCGCTGGGCGTCACCGTCAACCCGGTGGCTGTGCAGCGGAACAACAACCTGATCTTCCGGGACGGGGTCGAGGCGATGGGCCTCGATGGCGCGTTCCTCGCGCGCTCCGCACCCGGCTGCGTCGGCTGCGGCATCTGCCAGTACGGCTGCCCGTCCGGTGGCAAGGCCTCCACCGACCGCACCCTGCTCGTCGAGGCGCTCGCGACGGACAACCTGGGCATCTACGCGGACTGTCGCGCGACGGGCGTCGAGACCTCGGGGGAACGGGTCGTCGCGGTGACCGGCACCACGATGGACCCGGTGACGCAGAAGCCTGCGGGCACGTTCCGGGTCGAGGCTGCGCACTTCGTGCTCAGTGGGGGTCCCATCGGCTCGCCGATCTTCCTGCTCACGAATGGGCTCGCCGACAGCACCCACTGCGGCCAGCACCTCGTGGTGCACCCCACGGCCCCGGTCCTGGCGCGCTTCGAGCAGGAAATCCGCCCGTGGACGGGTGTGACCCAGGGCTACTACGTCGACCGGTGGCAAGACGGCTTCCTGCTCCAGACCTACACGGTGACCCCGGACCAGTACTTCATGACCCTGCCGACCGGGGTCGGGGCCGAGACCCTGCACATCATGAAGGATCTCAAGCACCTCGCGAGTGCTGGCGCGCTCGTTCACGACGAGGACAGCGAGGGGCGCGTGCGCATGACTCCGGCGGGGCCGGACCTCTACTACCACTTCGGAGATGGCGACAAGAAGCGCCTCATCGAGGGCCTGCGCCTCTGTGCCGAGGTGTACTTCGCGGCGGGCGCGCAGGAGGTCTATCCGGGACGCGTCGGGGCACCGGTACTCCGGGAGCCCGGGGACATCGCGTCGGCGCTGCCCCACGACGTGCCGGCGTCTCACCTGTTCATGTACGCGAGCCACCCGATGGGCACGTGTCGCATGGGCGCGGACCCCGCGAAGTCGGTCATCGATCCCGAGGGCCGCGTCTGGGGCTGGTCGAACCTGCGGGTCGCCGACGCCAGCGTGTTCCCGACCAGCCTCGGCGTGAATCCGCAGATCACGACCATGGCGATGGGTCTGATGGTCGGAGAGTCCATCGCCAGCGAGGCGAGCTAGGTCCGGACATGACTTCAGGGGGGCTCTAGGCGCTCAGGAAGCCCTGCTCCGCGAGCCACGCGACGACCTCGGCGGCGCACTCGTCCACGCTGCGGCCGTCCGTCTTCAGCTGGATTTCCGGGCTCTCCGGCGGCTCGTAGGGTGCCGAGATGCCGGTGAACTGGCCGATCTCACCGGCGCGCGCCTTCTTGTACAGGCCCTTCGGGTCGCGGGCCTCGCACACCTCGAGGGGTGTGTCGACGAAGACCTCGACGAAGCGACCCTCGCCGACGAGCTCGCGGGCGGCCTGGCGATCGCTGCGGTAGGGCGAGATGAACGCGGTGAGGGCGACACAGCCGGAGTCCATGAACAGCTGGGCGACGCAGCCCACGCGGCGGATGTTCTCCTTGCGGTCCTCGGCCGAGAAACCGAGGTCCTTGTTCAGCCCGAAGCGAAGGTTGTCGCCGTCGAGGCCGTAGGCGGTCACGCCGCGCTCGAGGAGCAGCTGCTCGACCCGGCGGCTGACCGTGGACTTTCCAGAGCCCGAGTAGCCGGTGAACCACACCACGCAGCCCCGCTGTCCGAGGAGCTGCTCGCGCTCCTCGCGGGTGATGTTCGCGCCGTGCCACCGAATGTTCTGGGACTTGGGCTCGCTCACCGGCACCTCCACAGGGCCCCGCAGTAACGCGGCCCGAGGGGCAGGGCAGTGACCGACCCTGACCGCGGCGACTCGGGTTACCCTCCCGACGGGGAGACTGCGTGATCACGGTAGCGCTGGATGCGATGGGAGGCGACGCCGGAGTGCTCGCCACGGTGCAGGGTGCGGCGGCGCTGTCCGTCGAGGACTCGGACATCGTCGTGATGCTGGTTGGCGACGTGCCGGCCATGCACGAGGTCCTCGGCGATCTGCGCTACGACCCGGCCAAGCTCCAGCTCGTCCATGCGAGCGGGCACGTGCGCATGGACCAGGATCCGCGCGAGGCCCTCGACGAGATGCCGGACTGTTCGGTCGCCGTAGCGGCTCGCCTCGTGCGCGACGGCCACGCGAACGCGCTGGTGTCCTCGGGGCACACGGGAGGGCTGATCCTCGCCTCGGCGCGCACCTTCGAGCGCCTTCCCGGCATTCGACGCGCCGCGCTCGCCAGCGTGTACCCAACCGAGTCGCGGCACGGGCCGCATGACGACCCCTTCGCGCTGATCCTCGACGTCGGCGCCACGTTGACCGCATCGGCCGAGGACCTCCACGGCTTTGCACTCATGGGGGCGGCGTACTCCTCGATCATCAGCGAGATCCGCGACCCGCGGGTCG
>SBGP01000018.1 GCA_006226595.1 Deltaproteobacteria bacterium | reverse complement strand
CCGCACCGGTGGCTGCGCCCACGCCCGCGCCCGTCGACGAGACCCAGGCCACCGCGCCCCCGGCCGTCGCCGCCGCCGAGGACATGGCGACCGGGCCCGAGGTGACCGTGCGCATCGGCGAGGTCGATCGCGATCTCCACGTCGAGGGCCGGACCGTCGCCGACGTCGCGGCGCGCTGGACCGCGCTGCTCTCCGTGCCGACGGACCTGAGCGGCCGCATTGCCGGGTGGTACTGCATCGAACAGGGGGGCGAGCGCCTCCAGGGAAGCGCGGCGGCCGCGGTGATCGATACCAGCCGGGTCGTCGACCTCGTGTTCGAACCGAACCACACGCGCCTCGTGACCGTCGAGGCGCCCGGAAACGTGCGCTTCCAGGCGCCGGTCGGACTGGCGACGCCCGCGGGCTCGCTGCTCGCGCACCTCGTCGGCTGGCTCGAGCTCGGAGGCGGCGCGTTCACCCTGCACGCGGACGGCAAGGCGCTGGGACCGTCGCAGGTTCTCGCCGAGGCCGCGCCCGACGTCTCGGTCCTGGAGGTCAAGGCCTGATGGCACAGGAGCGTTGGGACGTAGTCCTCGAGGTACTCGACGGACCCATGGCCTCGATGGGGGAGCAGACGCTCCGTGGCCCCGTTGTGCGTCTCGGGTCGAACCCGGGACCCGGTGGCTTCAAGTTCAACGGCTACCGCGGGCTCGATGCCCGGCACGCCGTGATCTCCGCTTACGCCGAGGGCGAGGCGACGATCGCCCCCGTCGGCAGCAACCAGGTGCGCATGGCGCCGCACCCCCACGTGCGCTGGAAGGACATCGACCCCATGCCGGGGCCGGAGTACCTCTCAGAGGGCTGCGCGATCCATCTCGGCCCGGTCGGCCGCGGTGCGACCTTCCAGTTCAAGCGCATCGAGCGACTCGGCGTGTGGCAGCAGGGGCAGCTCGCGTCCGAGGTCGCCTTGCCCGACGGCGGCGGCGAGGTCCAGCAGACCGAGGCCATCCGCGGCGTCGGCTCGGGCGCCGAGACCCACGCGCGTCACCCGAGTGCTGCGGCCATCAACGCGCCCCCGGCCGCCATCGACGCCCGGCGCGTGCGTCGCGTCGGCACTGGGAACTCCAAGGTCTTCGCAGGCGTCGGCTGCCTCACCATCACCACGATGGCTTGCGCCGGCGGCATCCTCGCTGGCGTGTTCATCAACCAGCGCGACGTCGAGGAGCTCGGCCCGAAGGAAGAGGGCGAGCCGTTCTACGAGTTTGCACGCTTCGACCCCGAGGAAGAGATCAACCCGGTGCTCTACTCCGGGCTCGAGCAGGCCTTCTCGGCCTTCGTGATGGAGGACAACGAGGCGGTCTCGGGCCGACGCTTCCCCAAGTCCGAGAACTGGGACCGGCGCTTCTACGACTACACGGCCCGTTCCGTCGAGATGCACCTTCGCTCGTGGTCCGTGTTCCGGCGCCTCGACGACGTGCGCGACGACTACGCCTTCGTGCTCAAGGCGCTGCGTCGCGAGGGGCTGCCCGACGCCATCGCCGCCGTGCCGTACCTCGAGTCGCGCTACCGCGCCGAGGAACAGTCGGGCGCGTGCGCCAAGGGCTACTGGCAGTGGATGCCCGAGTCCGGACCTCGGTTCACCGCGGCGGGCCTCGACTTCAAGGTCGCCGAGTGCACGTTCCGCAACGCGCCCGCCGACTTCAAGTGGTCGCCCACCGCGTACACGCCCCCCAAGGGCGTGTTCAAGAACGCCGCGTACGTCGACACCAGCGACGCGGTCTCGAAGTACGACGAGAAGAAGTGCCGCATCCCGAAGTCGAGGGGCTGCAAGTACGACTCGCGCACCGACCTCGGCAAGTCGACCGCCGCGGCGATCTTCGCCATTGGCGAGGCGTATCGCGACCCGACCATCAAGAAGTCCGGCGCCGCCGTGCAGATCGCGATCGCCAGCCACCATGGTGGCTACGACGACAGCCAGTTCGGCGTACCGAAGAGCTTCAACCTGCTGCCGGCGTACCAGACCTGGTCCAAGAAGAAGGACCAGTCCGAGCACCACAAGTTCTACGGCGAGAACCTGCTGTGCGAAGACAACGAGAGCGAGAAGCGCAAGGGCTTCTGCGGGTCGACCATCGCACCGGGCACGCAGCACTACGCCTACACCGTGGTCGCCGAGCACATGCTCGCCGCCTGCTACTACGGGCTGAACTACAGCTCGATGCCCGAGTTCAAGGACTACGCGCGCTTCACCCGCGGCGACGGCTACTGCGTCAAGCTCGGCATTCCGGGCTCGGATGAGGTACGTGCCAAGGGCAAGGGAGGCTGATCCGTGCCCTGGCGTCCCATCTTCATGGTCTCGCTCCTCCTGGTCTCGTTCATCGCGAACGGGGCCATGCTCTGGTACGAGCGCATCGACCCGCCCGACGAGGTCGTCGAGCTCAAGGACGACATTCGCGCCGTGAGCTTCATCCTGATGCCGCACAAGCGTCGGGAAAACTTCGGCAAGATGGGCCTGGGTCGGCTCGTCGACGCGGCCGTCGGTGAGGCTGCGCGTCTCGACAAGAGCGAGGCCCGCATCCGCGCCGTCATCCAGGAGTCCGCGGACGAGGTGTCCAACGCGATGTGCACGGGAGGCCGCCTGCCGCCGCGCTTCGCAGCGCTTCCGCTCGTTGTCGAGCAGGACGGAACGGGCCGTCGACGCGTGATCGACGGCTCCACCGCGACCGCGTTCTTCACCCAGGACTGGTTCGAGACCAGCCTCACCGACCAGGTGTACTCGACCCTCGAGCTCCGCGAGAACCGGCCCGAGAACGCGCCTGCGGTCGGTGTGGCCGCGGTGCTCGCGAACGCCGAGCTCCAGGCGATCAACGAGGAAGGACCCTTCGATCCCGGCTTCACCGGCGTCGACCTCGACGACGTGCTCGAGGAGTACCCCTGGGTCGAGAAGGAGCTGGTCCGCTACTTCGCGCTCATGCACGTCGTCGGCGAACTGGCGCGCTCCGACAAGGGCGGGGTGTGTGGGTAAGTCCCGCGCCCTGCTATAGTCCCAGCCGTTCTACGAGAGGTTGGCCATATGAGCTCCGCCCGGCGGCGGTTCCGCTTCATCAAGGAGATTGCAGAGGGCGGCTTCGGCAAGGTGTACCTGGCCGAACAGCTGTCTGCTGACGGCTTCTCGCGCATCGTCGCCGTGAAGCTGCTCCATGCGAAGTGGTCCAGCCACGACGAGGTCGTCAAGCGTACGCGCGACGAAGCGCGCCTGCTCGGCCTGATCCGTCACCAGCACATCGTGAAGGTCGAGGATCTGACCTCGATCGACAACAAGTGCGCGCTGGTCATGGAGTACCTCGAGGGCGTCGACCTCAAGTGGATGATGAGCTTCCTCAAGAAGCGCGAAGAGGCGTTCCCGCGCAATGCGCTCTTCGAGATCATGCTCGCGACCTGTTCGGCCCTCGACGCGGCCTACAACGGTCGTCCGCTCCAGGGCGGTGAGCCGCTCCGCGTCATCCACCGCGACATCAAGCCGTCGAACATCTTCGCGACCGTCAACGGCGGCGTGAAGGTCCTCGACTTCGGCACCGCCCGCGCCAACTTCGCCGAGCGCGAGGCCAAGACCATGGCCCTCGCCTTTGGTTCGCAGGGCTACATGGCGCCCGAGCGCATGCTGGGCGAGGACGACACACCGGCGGCAGACGTGTTCAGCCTCGGCGTGACCATCGTCGAGCTCCTCACGCTCAAGCCCTTTGGTCGCATCCCGCCGCGCCCGAACAAGTTCAAGGCCAAGGTCGACGAGAAGGTCAAGGAGCTGCCGCTCGACGGCGACCCGCAGTGGGCCCAGAGCGTGCGCGGACTGGTCGCGAAGATGCTCGAGTACGACCCCTCGGATCGTCCGCGAGCGGCCGACCTCATCGACCAGTTCGAGAACCTCGCGGCTGGCGCGGGCGACATGGGCCTGCGTCGCTTCTGTCGTACCCTCGTGGCCGAGGCCAAGGCCGAGCTGCCCGATGTCGAGAGCGGCGACCCGCTGACCGGGCACGTGGTCGACGAGGACGAGTCCAGCGCGTTCACCGTGGGTGCCGGCGGACTGCCCAATGCCGCGCCCGCGCCGTCGGCGCCCATCGCGGCTGCCTTCGGCCAGGAGCCGTCCCAGTCCGCGCCACCCCCGCCGCCACCGCCGAGTGGTCGGTCTCCGGTGACGCCGGCCCCTCCGGCGCCGATTGGCGCGAGCCTGCCTCCCGCCGAAGAGGAGGGCGGTGGCTCCAAGATGGGCCTCATCGTCGCGGGTCTCGCGGGTGGTCTTCTCGGTCTTCTCGGCCTTGTCGCGATTGGCGGCATCGGCGCCTACTTCGCGATGGGCGGTGGCGGAAGCACGCCCAAGCCCGCGCCCAAGCCGGATCCGGAGCCCACCGAGGCTCCGACGCCCGCTCCCGCCGAGGACAAGGGCTGCGTGGTCGAGAAGGAGGGCTCCAAGGAGGCCTCGGTCGACCTCACGCTCGCGATCGACCCGGCCGGTGCCGAGGTCATCCTCACCCAGGCGCTCGGCTTCAAGGCCGAGTGGGCCTCGGGTACCGGCGAGTGCAAGCTCAAGGTCCCCGAGGGCAGCTACCGCGCGCACGTCACGCCCACCGGCAAGAGCAAGATCCGCAACACGGACTTCGACGTCACCGGGAGCGCCTGCAGCTTTACCTTCGACGTCGCGTCGAAGAAGTGGAAGGGCAGCTGCTCGTAGCTCGCTACTGAGCTACGTCCTTGGGCGTGAGGGTGGCGACCAGCGCGAGGCGCTCGGCACCCGGCACCCGCGCGGTCTCGATACGGGCGACGCGCCAGCCAGGACCGACCCACAGCCGATCCGCGTGGTACAGCGGCAGGAATGGCAGGGTGCCGAGCTGGGCGGGCCACGTGGCCTTGTGCGGCGCGGAGGCGAGGCGCACGCCATGAAGCCAGGACTCCGCGCGGCGGAACGTGCCGTGGGTGAGCGTGCTCCCCAGGACCACCGTGTAGGGGCTGGCGAGGTCGCGTGCTCCTGCCGCCAGTCCCTCCAGCTCTCGCGCCTGGGCATGGTCGAGCGCGATCACCGGAACGGGCTGGTCGCCGACCCGCGCGAGTGCCGTGAACCCGCCGGGCAGTGGCACCGTGGTCGCGCCGGCGCAGCTCTGCACGTCGCCTCGCACGAACAGCGCGGTACCGCTCGGGTGCGGAGGTGCAGTGCGCTCGAGCAGCACAGCGAGACGGCCGACCTCGGGCTCGGGGATGCCGCTGATCACGAGCAGATCGGCATCCAGCGGCGCCAGCGTGCCGGCCAGATCGGGGCTCCAGTCCGCCGAGATCACCTTCAGGTCGTCGCGCATGCGCGACGAGACGTCGGTGCACTGCGACAGGGCCAGCTGGACCTCGGCATCCGGACGGCGCGGAGACACCGGAAAGCGCAGGGTTGCGGCAAACAGCAGCCAGCCGACGAGCACGGCGGTGCCGTAGGCCGTGCGGCCGCTCGCGAGCAGGTGCAAGCCCATGGCGCAGGCGATCAACCACAGCAGGGGCTCGAGGACGAGCACCCAGCGCGTGAGCATCCAGCCGTCCGCGAACCCAGCAACCAGTGCGCCCGCGAGCACGGGGAGCACGACGAGCAGCACGACGACGCGCATCGACGCGGGCGGGTACTCACTCAAGGCGCCGCGCCCTCCGCGGCATTGGCCGCCGGCATGCGGGGAGCGGGCTTGAGCTGGCGGGGGGTGTGCGACACAGTAGGCAATGTAGTCGCATCGGGGCCGGGAGGGCGCGCATGAGGGAGATCGAGCCGTTGCTCGAGCAGGCACAGCGCCATGTCGACGAGCGGCGCTGGGAGCCTGCGGCGATGCTCTACACCCGGGCCGCGCAGCAGGCGCAGGCCGGTGGGGAAGGGGAGCTCGCGCGGCGCATCTGGGACCTCGCCGGGGAGACCTGGCGGCGCGAGGACCACCCGGCGGCGGCGGCGCGCGCGCTGCGCTCGGCCCTGACCTTGTCGGCGGGAGAGGCGCAGGCGGTGGCGGCGGTGAAGCTGTCGGCGGTGCTCGGCGAGCTCGGTCGGGTCGAGGAGGCCGTGCGCTGGGCGCGACAAGGCATGGTGGGGCCGGTGGCGCCCATTGCGCGTGACTCGTTGTGTGGTCACCTGCTCGCCCTCGGAAAGGTGGACGAGGCACGGCGTTGGCTGCCTCCACTCGTGGACGGGCCGATGGGCTCGGCGCACTGGTTCCGGGTGGCGCAGATCGCGCGGCTCGACGGCGACTTCGAGCAGGCGGTGGCCGCACTCGACGAGGCGCTGGCGAGGCTCGAGGGAGTGCCCGGTGCCGAGTCCGGACGGGGCGCGGCGCGGGGTGAGCGCGTGGAGATCTACCTGCTCACCGACGAGCCCGAGCCAGCCATTGCCCTCGCCGAGGCCGCGGTCGACGAGCATCGCGCCGCGGGGCGGCGCTCGATGGCCTGGCGTGCGGAAGCGAGCCGGGTGCGGGCGCTGGTCGCCGCCGGGATCGCCGCCCCCTCCACGCTGCTCGACGAAGGCATCGGCTTCGCGAACGTGCGCGAGCTCCCGCTGCTCGCCGCCGATCTCCTGCTCGCGCGGGCCGAGCTCCGGCCGGGCGACACCGACGACCTCGCGCGTGCCGTGGAGCTCGGCGAGAGCTCGTGGATCCGCCGAGGCCGGGCCCGGCTGATGCTCGCCGACCGGCGCGGCGACCGGGAGCTGGCCGAGAGGGCGCGGGAAGACCTGGCTCCGTCTCGACCGTGGTCCGCGCGCGCCGATGCCCTGCTCGCGAGGCTCGACTAAGCCGTCACGCCATTCTCGCGAGCCCGGGCCGGGGCCGCCGATTACAGCACTCCTTCTCTGGAGGCGGCATGGAGATCGGTGACTTCGAACACCTCAAGCTCGGGCTCTCCTCGGATGGGCGCACGCTCACCCTCGAGCTCGATCACGGCAAGACGAACGAGATGGGCAGCGCGCAGCTGCACGAGTTCGAGCGCCTGGTCACCCGGCTGTGCGAGCCCGACGCGCCCCGGACGATGATCTCGTTCTCCCGCCGTAAGTCGTCGCGCGGCACGCCGATCTTCATCGCCGGCGCCAACGTCACCGAGCGCATTGGCTGGGACGACGACCGGGTCAAGGAGCACGTGCGCTGGCAGCGCCGGGTTCTCACCATGCTCCGCAAGGCCCCGTGCTTCCACGTGTGTGTCGTCGACGGCGTGGCCCTCGGCTGGGGCACCGAGTTCCTGCTCACCGCGGACTACCGCATTGGCTGTGACGGCGCGGCCTTCGCGCTGCCCGAGACCGGCCTCGGCATCCTGCCCGGCGCTGGTGGCACCTCCGAGCTGCTCGCGCACATCGGCATGGCCCACACCCTGCGCCTCGGGATGACCGGAGAACGCATCGACGCCGACGAAGCGGCTCGCATCGGCCTCGTCGAGGAGCGTGCTGCGACCGTCGATGACGGTCTCGAGCGGGCCCACGGCCTGGCGGCCCTCGTCGCTCGCCGCAGCCCCACCGCCGTGGCGGCGTTCAAGCTCGCGGTACACGAGGCCCACGGCCTCCGCGAGGAGGCCCGCCTCGAGTGCGAGGCGCGTGCCTACGAGCACTGTGTCGACCATGGCGATGCCGCGATCGGCCGCGCCCACTTTGCCCAGATCCGTGCAGGGGACGAGGTTCCCTGGCCCAAGCGCCGCCTTCCCAAGCGCTGAGGAGACATTCCATGCCCACTCGCAGTGAGATGCTCGCTCGCCTCGACGGTGAGTTCGATGTTCTCGTCGTCGGAGGCGGCGTCACCGGCTGTGGTATCGCCCGCGATGCCGCGCGCCGTGGCTTGTCCGTGGCCCTCGTCGAGATGAACGACCTCGCCTCAGGTACCAGCTCGCGCTCGTCCAAGCTCGTCCACGGTGGGCTGCGCTACCTCGAGCACTACGAGTTCTCCCTTGTGTTCGAGGCCGTCAGCGAGCGCCGCATCCTCATGGACATCGCCCCGCACCTCGTGAACCCGCTGGGCTTCCTGTTTCCGGTGTACGAGGGCTCCCGTCGCAAGCTGTGGCTGGTGAACGCGGGCATGTGGCTGTACGACGGGCTCTCGCTGTTCCGCAGCCCCAAGCTCCACAAGAAGCTCTCGCCCTCCGAGGTCGCCAAGGTCGAGCCTGCGGTGAAGCGCGAGAAGCTCGCTGGCGCCCCGCTGTACTACGACTGCAGCACCGACGACGCGCGCCTCACCCTCGAGACCGCGCTCGACGCCGCGAAGGCCGGGGCGGCGGTCGCGACCTGGTGCCGCGTGAAGAGCTTCGTGAAGACCTCCGAGGGCCGCGTCGAGGGCGCCGTTGTCGAGGACGTGCACACCGGCGAGCTCAAGGAGGTCCGCGCCAGCGTGGTGATCAACGCCACCGGCCCGTGGACCGACCGCACCGTGGCGATGTCGAAGCCGCTCGCGAGCGGTGGGCTTCTGCGCCCGACCAAGGGCGTGCACATCGTCGTCGAGCACGACAAGCTGCCCGTCGAGAACGCGGTGGTCTGCTTCCACCCGAACGACGGCCGCGTGCTGTTCGCGATTCCGTGGGGCGACCGGACCTACATCGGCACCACGGACACCGACTACGAGGGGGACCCCTCCGACGTTGCGGCGGACGGCGACGACGTCGCGTACCTCATCGACGCCTGTGCGGCGTACTTCCCGAACCATCCGCTGGTCGGCGAGGACGTCATCGCGACCTGGGCGGGCCTGCGTCCGCTGATGGCGCCGATCGGCAAGACGGGGGACGTGGACGAGTCCTCGGTCTCCCGCGAGCACCAGATCGTCGTCGGTCAGGACGGCCTGATCACCATCGCCGGCGGCAAGCTCACCACCTACCGCTTGATGGCGGCCGAGGTCGTCGAGACCGCGGTGAAGTTGCTCCGTCTCTCGGATGCGCTGCCGGACATGCTCAAGGCCTCCGACACGGGTACCGAGCCGCTTCCCGGTGCCGTCGGCTGGCCCGAGGACGACGACCACGCCAAGGTCGGCGCCCAGGTGCTCGAGGCCGGTGGGGGAACCATCGGCGAAGACACCGCCCAGTACCTGGCGAACACCTACGGCATGCGCGGCGTCGACATCGCCCGCATGGCGGCCGCGGACAAGGCCCTCAGCGAGCGCCTCGTGCCCGGTCGTCCCGAGATCCTCGCCCAGGTCGACTGGGCGGTGCGTGAGGAGCTCGCGGCGACCGTGACCGACGTCCTGGTGCGGCGGACCCAGCTGTACTACCGCGACCACGATCAGGGGCTGCAGGCGGCGCCGGTGGTGGCTGCGCGCATGGCCCGGCTGCTCGACTGGGATGCGGACACCGAGACGGTGCGTCTGTCCGACTACCGGGCCGAGGTCGCGCGCTCGCGTGCCTGGCGCGGGTAGGCAGGCTTCCACCACGTGCCCTCGACGCCGAACAGCGGCAGGAAGGGCAGGCCGTAGGTGTACACGACCACCGCATCGTCGATGCCGTTGATCGCGGGCTCGGGGATGCGGCGACCGCTCGCATTGAGCAGGTCGAGGTAGCTGGTGAGCTGCACCGTGCGCCAGTCCCAGCGCTTCGCTACGCGCAGGTCCAGCGAGGCGTACGGAGCGAGGCGGCCGTCGGGAATCGGGATCTGCGCTTGGGTGAGCAGGTCGAAGGCCTCGTCGAGCCCGCGGAGGTTGTAGAAGCCGCTCGCGTAGCGCGCCCGGGCGCCGAGGGTCCAGCGCCTCGGCAGGTGCCACTGGCCCTGCAGGTGCAGGCGGACAGGTTGGTCGTAGAGATCAGGCAGCCACGCATCGCCCGGGTCTTCCCTCCGCTGGGAGCGGGCGAGCTGGAGGATGCCGCGCACGTCGAGGTGAGCGAGGTGGTGGGTCGCTGAGAGCTCGATGCCGTCGGCACGACCGTCGAGGGGGCCGAGGGTGCCGTCGAGCTCGTAGCCGATCAGCGTGAACCGCCGGGTCCACACCGACCCGGTCATCGCGGTGGTGGGCGTGGCCCAGGTGGCGGAGAGCACGCCGATCCACGACTGCTCAAGGTCGAAGTAGCGCCCCTCGGGGAACGCGACAGTGGCGAGCAGGTTGGCGGGCTGCACGGTGCGTGCGACCTCGGCCGACACGGAGAGTTCGTCGCTCGCTCGCCAGGTACTGCGCAGGCGGGGGGAGAGGCCCGAACGGGGGCGCTGGTCCTGTACGAACTGGGTCTCGAGGCGCAGGTGCAGCTCGGTGTCGACCTCACCGGTGCGGAGGTGGCCGCGCGCGAAGGGGTCGACCATCCCGACCCGAGCTCGCCGATAGCCGAAGTTCCGGGTGAGCTGGTAGTCGCGGAGCTCTGCCTCGGCCCCCGCCGCCCAGCCGATGTCCTCTCCCTCGCGACCGACGTGTACACGTGCCCCGCCGAGCACGGTGTCGAGTCGCTCGTCGCGGATGTCGGTCTCCAGACGTCGCCGCTCGGTCGCGATCCAGGGCTGGAGGCTCGCGGTGGCGGCGCCGACGTCGACCTCGGTGCGGACCTGGGCCTGGGCCGCGGTCTGGGAGAGCACGATGGGCTCGTCCGGGTCTTCGCCGGGGGTGACGGCGCTGTCGAAGATGGCGAGCGCGAAGGCCTCGGTGCGGTCCTGGTGCGCGCGGACTGCGACGTCCCAGAACTGCGGCGCGATGTCGGCCGCCTCGTCGTCGAGCACGAGGGCGAGCACCCCATCGAGGTAGCTGCGGCGGGCAGCGACGGAGATGCCGCGGTCTTCGCCCGCGGTGGCGGCGTAGGCGTGCGCGAAGGCGAGGTTCACGCCTGCCGCCGCGCGCGTGCCAGGCTCCGGCGCGCGCGTGTGGATCTCGGCGCCGCCGGACAGGCTCGCACCGCGCTCGGCGGGTGCGAAGCTCGGGTAGAACGCGACGTCGTCGACCATCTCGGGGTGCACGATGGACGTGAGCCCCCCAAGGTGGAACAGCAGGGGCACGCCCACGCCATCGACGAACACCCGGGTGTCGTCGGTGCCGCCGCCGCGCACGAGCAGCCAGCCGGTGTCGAGCGGGGTGCGCACGAGCCCGGGCTGGTTCTGGAGCGCACGCACCGGGTCGCCCATCGCGCCGGGCTCTTCGGCGAGGACTTCGCGGGGAAGGCGTCGAACCGTCGGGGAGGGCGTGGCCTTGCGATACACGGCTACGGCCTCGCCGCTGCGCACGGTTGACGCGTACAGATCGAGCTCGACGAGGCTCTCGCCGTCGAGGGTGACCTTCACGGGCGCACTGGTCCAGCCCGTGTCGACTACGGTTACCTCGTGCTCGCCGAGAGGCAGGCCGCGCAGCTCGATGGTGCCGCGTCCATCGGTGTAGGCGCGGTGTTCGCCCACCGCGACCTCGATGCCCGCGAGCGGGGTGCCAGGACCCGCCGAGCGCACCGCGATGCGTAGGTCGAGCGGCGCGACCGGCGGCGGGAACGTCCACGTGAACGGCACGTCCACCGCGACGGCGCGCCCGTCTTCACGTGCGGGTGAGAACACCAGGCCCGGTGCGAGGCCGACCGCCTGGGCGAGCCATGGCTCGGGGCCCGACACCGGGGTGACCTGCTGGACCTGGCCGCGTTCGTCGACGAGCAGCAGCAGCTCGACGGACACGGCCTCGCCGCGTCCCTCGACCTCGGGGATCGCCGGACGGAGGAGCAGCGTGGGCGGCTGCAGGGATGGCCCGGGGCCCGGGGGTGCCGGGTCCTGAGCCATCGCCAGCGCGAGCAGTGCCCACAGCAGTCCGCCTACCTCCGGTACAGGCCGACAGTGTAGTCGCGGACCATGCGGTGCGAGGTGAACAGCGGCGCGCAGGTGACGATGCTGCGCTTTGCGCGGTGAATCCACGCGGTGGGCAGGCCGTCCGCGCCGCGTTCCGTCCACTCGCCGGCGACCTCGCCGCCAAGCAGCTGGTACAGCGCCTCGGCGTCTTGCGCGTCGCTGCCCGGCTCATCCGGCCGCATGCGGTCGTCGCCGATGGCCCAGCCGTTGGTCCCGTCGAAGCCCTCGGGCCACCATCCGTCGAGCACGGAGAGGTTGATGCCGCCGTTCAGCGTCACCTTCTGGCCGCTGGTCCCACTGGCTTCCTGGGGACGGCGCGGGTTGTTGAGCCACACGTCCGCGCCACTGGTGAGCAGGCGTCCCACCGCGATGTCGTAGTCCTCGACGAAGGCGATGCGGTCGCGGAAGCGTCGCTGGGCCGCGAAGCGTGCCACCCGACTGACGATCTGCTTGCCGCGCTCGTCGCGCGGGTGGGCCTTGCCGGAGAACACGACCTGGGCGGGGGTGTTCTCGAGGAAGTCCGCGAGACGGTCTGGATCCGAGAGCAACAGGTCGCCGCGCTTGTATGGCGCGAAGCGGCGCGCGAAGCCGATGGTCAAGGCG
Organism: Deltaproteobacteria bacterium; assembly: GCA_006226595.1. GTDB lineage: Bacteria > Myxococcota_A > UBA796 > UBA796 > M1803. Next base: position 12,870 of record SBGP01000018.1, on the reverse strand, counting down.
TCGGGGTCCATGCGCGGACCGCCGCGACGAATCACCTCGGCGAGCAGGGTGCTGCGCAGCTGGCGACGCAGCGCCCAGATCTCGTCATCGGGAATCGCCATGACCTGCTGCCACAGCTCGTGATCCCAGGGGCGCTCGCGCCAGCCGGGGATGTGCCGATCGAACAGCTTTCGCGTGGGCACGGCCGTCCAGAACACGGGATGAACGCCGTTGGTGATGTGGCCGATGGGCACGTCGTCGACCGGGCGATCCGGCCACAGCGCGTGCCACATGGCGCGGCTGGTGTGACCGTGGAGCTCGGCGACGCCGTTCGTCTTGTGGGCGCCCTTGAGCGCGACGACGGTCATGCACAGCGTCTCGTAGGGGTCGTTGGGCCGGATGCGGCCGAGCTCGACGACCGCACTCGCGGGCGTACCGGTCTCGCGGCACCACCCGGAGAGGGCCTTGGCGACCATGTCGGCGCCGAAGCGGTCGTGGCCGGCAGGCACGGGCGTGTGCGTGGTGAACACGAGCTCGTCGCGGGTGGCCTCGACGGCCGACGCGAGGTCTTCGCCGCGACCGAGCGAGCGCTCGAGCACCGCGAAGGCGCAGTGGCCCTCGTTCATGTGGATGACGTCGATCGCCTCGCCGAGAGCGGTGAGCGCGCGCATACCGCCGATGCCGAGCAGCACCTCCTGGCGAATACGCATCCATCCGTCGCCGCCGTAGAGCTGGGCGGTGAGCTCGGAGTGGTGGTGTGGCGCGCCCGGCAGGTCGGTGTCGAGCAGGTACAGGCTCACGCGGCCGACCTGAAGCTTCCACACGGCCGCGTGCACGAGCTCGTCGGCGATGGGCACGCCGATGATTACGGGTCGGCCGTCCTCGGAGCGGCACAGCTCGATGGGCATGCGCTCCCATTCGGCCTGCGGATAGGCGGCGAGCTGCTCGCCGTCGTCCATGACCTGGCGGAAGTAGCCGCTGCGGTACAGCAGGCCCACGGCCACGAGGTTGGTGCGCAGGTCGCTCGCGGACTTCAGGTGGTCGCCGGCGAGCACGCCGAGTCCACCCGAGTAGATGCGCACCGACTCGTGCAGTCCGTACTCCATCGACAGGTAGGCGACCCGGGGCTGGCTCTCGTCGAGCCCCTCGGCGCGGTACGCCTTCCATCGCGCGACGGCGGCGTCTACGGCCTCGACGAAGGCTTCGTCCTCGGCGAGCTCGGCCCAGCGGGACTCGGGGGTGTCCGCGATCAGGGCGATCGGGTTGTTGCGGTTGCGGTCCCAACGCCACGGGTCGATCTGGCGCCAGATCGAGGGCATGTCGTCATCCCAGCACCACCACAGGTCGTGGGCGAGGGGAGTGAGAGCAGTTGCTGGGTTCATCGGTCCTCCGGCGGCCGAACAAGATACCTCTGCGGAGACGCGAGGGAAGCATGCGCGAAGTGAACCCGAAGTGGCAGGCTGGCTGTGTGCTCGTCTGCGCGCACGACAGGCCCCCCGGAGCCGAGAAGAATTCCTGCGGCGAAGCGGTGGGGTCGGAGCTGCGGGACTGGCTCAAGGCGCGCCTCAAGGCAGACGGGCTCAAGGGGCCCGTGCTCTGTGCGAAGTCCAGCTGCCTGGGCATCTGCCCCGCGCGCGGAACCACCATCGCCGTGCTTCCGGCTCCCGGCACCGGCATGGAGCGAAGGGTATTCGTCGCCGACCCCGAAGAGCCCCGTGAATCGGTCTACCAGCAGGTGCTCGCTTGCCTCCCGGTCCGTGACGAGTGATGCACCGACGATGCTCCGTTCCGCCACCCACCACGCACGCGATCTGAGCCCTTGATCGTCGTCCTCGTCCTACTGCTCATCGGGCTGCTGGGCCTGGTGTTCGGCGCCGACCTGCTCGTCCGCGGCGGTGGGCAGCTCGCGCTCGCCCTCCGGGTACCGGCGCTGGTGGTGGGACTGACGATCGTCGCCTTCGGAACCTCGACGCCCGAGCTGTTCGTGTCGGTGAACGCGGCACTCAACGCGTCCTCGGACATGGCGCTCGCGAACGTGAACGGCTCGAACGTGGCGAACATCGCGCTGGTCCTCGGACTGGCGGCGCTCGTGCGCCCGCTCACGGTCGATCGCCGGCTGATTCGCCGCGAGATTCCCGTGTACATGGGCCTGCAGGTCGGTGTGCTCGGACTGGCCTGGGACGGCACGCTGTCGCGGATCGACGGCGGCCTGCTGGTCCTCGGCGGCGTGCTCTACAACCTGTGGCTGCTCATCGATGTCCAGCGTCAGCGGGGCATCGTCGAGGTCGAAGAGGTCGAGAAGGAAGAGGACACGAGCCCGTGGATGCACGTGGGCTTCCTCGTCGGCGGACTGTTCGTCCTGGCGGTCGGCGCCCACCTGTTCGTGACGAACGCCGAGGTCCTCGCGCTGCACTTCGGGCTCTCCGAGCGCTTCGTGGGCATCACCGTGCTCGCCCTCGGGACCTCTGCGCCCGAGATGGCCACCGCCGTAGTCAGCGCCCAGCGCGGCGAGGTCGACCTCGCCATCGGAAACTCCATCGGGTCGAACATCCTCAACATCGCCATGGTGCTGGGGCTGACCTCGATCATCTCGCCGATCGTCATCCACGACCCGAGCGCCTACAAGGACCTCGGTGTGGCCTGCCTGGTCGGCGTGGTCATGGTGCCGATGGTGCTCCGCGACCGGGTGCTCTCGCGTACCGAGGGCGGCCTGATGGCGCTGTCGTACGTGATCTACCTGTTCATGTCCGGAGGCTCGACGGGGGGTTAGGGCGTTCGACCGGAGGTCGCATGCCTGGTCATCCTCACGTCGCCCCGTCCGTCGCAGCCGTGAAGGGCTCGGTGTACACCGCGCTTGCCCACCGCCTCGCCAACCACCAGGGTGAGGTGTACCCGCTGCACATTGGCGACACGTGGATGGAGCCCGCGGAGGGCTGCCGCATGGAGGACCTGACGGTCGCCGAACACCCGGGCATGCATCGCTATGCGCCCGTCACCGGCCTGCCGACGCTGGTCGACGCCATCGTCGAGCGCACGCGTCTCCGCACGGGCGTGAGCACGGAGCGCGGCAATGTCCTCGTCTCCGCAGGGGCGACTGGCGCGCTGGGAGCCGTGGGCGGGGCCATCGTCGCGCCCGGCGACGAGGTGCTCATCCTCGCGCCCTTCTGGCCGCTCATCGCGGGCATCGTGCGCAGCTTCCACGGCACCCCGGTACCGGTGCCGTTCATCGGCACCGTGGATGGGCCGGAGAGCGCGGTGGAGGCGGTGGAGGCCGCTCGCACGGAGCGCACGGTGGCGCTCTACCTCAACACGCCGAACAACCCGACGGGCCGCGTCATCCCGCAGTCGTGGATCTCGGCCCTGGTCGAGTGGGCGCGCGAGCACGGTCTGTGGCTGATCTCCGACGAGGTGTACGAGGACTACCAGTACGTGGGCGAGCACACCTACGTTCGCGCCCTGGCGCCCGAGCGGACCTTCTCGGCGTACAGCTTCTCGAAGGGCTTCGGGATGAGCGGCAATCGGTGCGGCTACGTGGTCGGCCCCGAGGCGGTGATGCCCGCGCTCGCGAAGGTCTCGACGCACACCTTCTACAGTACGCCGACCGCCTCGCAGCTCGCGGCAGCCAGGGTGCTCGACGGTCCTGGTGACGCCTGGGTGGCGAACGCGCACGCGCGCTACGCGGAGCTCGGTCGAATGGCGGCTGCTCGATTGGGTGTGCCCGAGCCCGAGGGCAGTACCTTCCTGTTTGTGGATGTGGCAGAACACCTGGACGAGCAGGGAGTCGCCGGATTCCTCGAAAAGTGCGTGGATCGCGGGCTGTTCATGGCTCCCGGCAGCTCGTTCGGCGACTATCCGACCCACGTCCGCATGTGCTTCACCTCGGCCTCGCCTGATGTGGTGGCCCGCGGTGTCGAGGTGTTTGCGTCGCTGGTGGGGCGCTGACCCGCCGGTTTTGGTACCCTGTCAGTTGTGACATCCGCCACGGACGAACTCGAAGTCGATCTGTTCCGCGCCGCACGACGTGTGGCGCTGGCCCGCGACATCTACCAGCTGCGCATGGAGATTCCGCGCACCGCGCTGAGTCTCGTGCCGGGCGACCTCGCGTTGCTCATCCAGCAGCGCAGTCGGCTTGAGGTGGTTGGACGGTTCGGTGCCTCGGACGAGGGCTACCGCGCGTGGATCGACGAGTGCGCGACCGAGGTGCTCAACACCGGCCGCGCACAGCTGTTCGCACACCCCGAGAAGCCGGGGCGCGAGGGCTATGGCCGCCTGATTGCGGCGCCGGTGCGCATGCCCGGTGGCGCCGGCGTGCTGGTCGTCGCCCGCACCACCTCTCACGCCTACCTGCGCGAGAGCCAGGTGATCCGCCTCGGCATGTTCGGCATCCTCTCCGGACTCGCCATGACGGCGAAGAAAGAGGGCGACCGCGCCGATCTGGCCGAAGGACAGCTGCTGCACGTGTCCGAGCTGCTCTCCGGCGGTCTGCTCCTGCTCGATCCAGCGCTTCGCGTGGCCGGTGTCAACGCGTTTGGAGCGCAGCTCCTCGGTGTCGATGCGATGGGCGTGCTCGGCCACAGCCTGGTCGATCTTGACGGTGGCGAGGCCCTGCGCGCGTTTCTCAAGTCCACGGTCCCGGTCACCGAGCGCCCGCCGGTGCAGCTCGCGAACGGGCCGGTCAAGGTCGAGCTGCGCAGCTGGGACGGGGGCACGGCCATGCTCCTCGAGGTCGCGGACGCGCCGCCGTCAGCGCGGGGACACCACGCACGCTACGCCTTCGAGGACCTCGTCGCCGAGGACCCGCGTACCCGCGATGTGATCTCGACCGCCCGTCGAGTGGCGACGACCGAGGCCACGGTGCTGATCACCGGCGAGACTGGCACGGGCAAGGAGCTGCTCGCCCAGGCCATCCATCGTGCTTCGCCGCGCGCGAGTCAGCCCTTCGTCGCGGTGAACGTGGCGGCGATTCCGTCGGAGCTGCTCGAGGCCGAGTTGTTTGGCCACGTGGCGGGCGCGTACACCGGTGCCCGAGACCAGGGCCGCGAAGGCCGCTTCGAGCTGGCGGGCAAGGGCACGCTCCTCCTCGACGAGATCGGCGAGATGTCGGCGCAGCTCCAGGCCAAGCTCCTGCGCGTCTTGCAGGAGCGACGCGTCGAGCGCGTGGGCAGCGTCGTGCCGATTCCGGTGCACGCGCGCATCCTCGCGACGACGAATCGGGACCTCGAGAAGGAGGTCGCCGAGGGGCGCTTCCGCTCGGACCTGTACTACCGGCTCAACGTCGTGCACCTGCACCTGCCGCCGCTACGCAAGCGTCCGCTGGATGTGCCACGGCTCATCGACCGGTACGCGCGGCGAGCCTGCGACGTGCTCGGACGTCAGCCGGTGCGCATCGCGCCGACGGTCCTTGCCCAGCTGCGTGGCTACGCGTGGCCGGGCAACATCCGCGAGCTCGCGAACCTGATGACCGGCACGGTGAGCCTCTTGCCGCCGGATGTCGAAGAGATCGTCGAGCTGCCCATCTTCGAGAGCCACCCCGAGTACACACCGGTGGCACCCGCTCCTCGCGTCGAGGGCCCAGGCGGTGGTCAGACCGAGGCGGTGATTCCTCTCGAGGTCCTCGAGCGTCGCGCGATCGAGAACGCGTTGATCACCTTCGGGGGAAATCGCTCGCAGGTCGCCAAAGCCCTCGGCATCGGGCGGACCACCCTGTACGCGAAGATCAAGTACTACGGGATCGAGTAGCGACGGCCACGAGCGGCAGGAACAGCCACGCGAGCGAGCCGGGTGTACTCTGGCAGCCGCAGCTGCGGTCACTGGGCAGGTCGTCGGCCGTGTCGGGGTCGCCGCTGTCCCCGGAGTCCCCGCTGTCTCCGGAGTCTCCGCTGTCGGGCAGGCCGCTGTCCTCGCCACAGGATGTCGCGCATCGGCACTCGTCCGCGTAGACGCGGACGCAGTCTCCCGCACACTCCGTGTCTACGGTGCACAGCTCGCCGAAGGAGGACGCCGTCTGGGTCGGGTGCGCGCACACACCGGGTGAGCCGGGGCCCGCGCCGCCGCAGACCATGGCAGCCGGACACTCCTCGTCGACCGTGCACGGCTCGTCGCACAGCGCGTCGAGTGCAGGGGCGGTGGAGGGCCACCCGTCGGGGGGCGAGACCGTCGCGTCGATGTAGGGATTCACGAAGTCCGCCCAGCCAGCGCTGACGCGCGTCATGCGGGCGAAGTCGTTGCAGTTCGCGTCGCCCTGCGAGACCAGTCCGAGCAAGGCGCCTTCGGCGTCGAATACGGGGCCGCCGCTATCGCCGGCGCACGCGAGTCCGGGTCCCGGCAGGGCGTTGAAGCCGTTGGCGTCGACGGTGTCGAGCTGCATCGCCCCTTGCAGGCGCTGGCCTGCACCCGTTTCTGCGTCCCCGTCGGTCACGCCGTAGCCGACGGCGGTCAGCGTCTGGCCGGCGGTGAGGGTGTCGACGTCGCCGAGAGATCCGGAGAAGGTCGTCGACAGCTCTTCGGCGAGCAGCAAGACGCCCAGATCGTTGGCGGCGGTGCTGCGGTCGAAGCTCGGGTGTGCGCGCTGTTCGAGGACGACGATGCGCGCCGTCGGGTCGGTCAGGTCGGCACCGGTGGCCACCTCGACACCGCGTGTGGCGCGAATGCCCTCCACGCAGTGTGCCGCCGTGACCACCACCCGCGGCGCAACGGCGATGCCCGAACAGAAGACGATGGGCTCGGCATCGCATGCGGCGGTGCGCGCGATCAGCGCGACGACCTCGGGATGGTCGGTGTCGACGGTGCCCTGAATCATCGCGCTGGCATGGGGCGAGAGCGCCGGCGGTACGGCGTCCTGGCAGGCGGCGAGGAGCAGCACCGCCAGCATGCGGGTCATTGGGCCACGATCCAGCCGTCGGCGGTGTGGGTGAGGCCCCAGATGAGCTCGCGTTGCTCGCCGCGATCGTTGACAAGGGTGTAGACCATGAGCTGATCCGGCTTCCGACCGTTCGGCGTGACCCGGGTGACCTCGACGATGGCCAGCCCGCGCTCCTGCGTCGCCTCGACGTATTCGTGGCACTTGGCCAGCGTGTCGAGCCCCGGCTGGGCCTTCATCACTGCCTCGCAGTCTCCGGCCAGCGCCGCGATCAGGAAGCTGCGGAGCGCCTGCTCGGCCTGGTGTTCCTCGCTCGGACCGGTGGGCCCGCACGCGAGCAGCCACAGCAGCCACATCATGGCGCCGCCTCGGCGAGCTCTTCCTCGCGCTCCGCTTCGGTCTCGCGCATGCGCTCCAGGCGGACCGTCAGACGCTCCACCGTCGCGTCGTCGCCCGCGGCACGGGCGTCCGCGAGCTCCTGCTCGAGCACGTCGATCACCATGCGGTAGCTCTCGAGTGCGCCTTCCTTCTGCGACAGCGCTTGCTCCTCGGTGATCTCCGGGATCTCCGGGCGCGCGCCCATCTTGCCCGTCGGGTCGCCGGGGCCGTCCATCGCCTCCTGGGATGGCTCTTCCGTGTCCTCCGGTTCGTCGGGCGTGCCAGACGAAGGCCGGGCAGCCGCCGGCGCCTCGGTCGCCGCTCCCGTGACGGACGCCGAGGGCTGGGATGAAATGCCAAAGGCCATCCAGGCGCCCACGAGGAGCACGAGGATGGCCAGGACGGCGAGGAGCGGTCGGTTCATACCGGTATGCTACCCGAGGCTACAGGCAGTTCGGCTCCGTGGCGAGCTCGATACCCGCCGCGGCGAACTCGTCCGAGCAGTGCCCGGGGGGGATGGATGCGGACCAGCTGTGGCCGAAGCGGTTGCACACGTCGTGGTCCACGCAGCTCCAGGTGAACACGGTGTCGGAGCCGCAGCCGCCTCCGCAGCGGCCGAAGCAGTCGCCGTACGCGTACTCGACGCTGGTGGAGTGGTCGGGCTCGCTGCCGAGACAGCTCCATGCGCCGTTGACCCACCACAGGGTGGCCTGCTCGTCGAGGCCGCCACTGCCCGCGCACGCGCCGTGCATGGAGAGGTAGATGCCGTCGAGGGTGGTGTCGTCATCCCAGTTGTCCTCGAACCAGCCGTCGTGGGTGCCGCGCGCCCAGTCGTTGACGTAGGCGCAGGCGCTCATGCTGTGCTCGATGTTGGTCAGCGCCTGGTAGCGCATGTCCATGCCGGCGGGGACCTCGACCCAGTGGCTGGCGTAGCGGCGCACCTGCACCAGCTCGTCGGACAGCTCCTCGCCAACGACGCCGTCGAGGCGCGCGGTGAACGCCTTGAGAAGCGCACGGTCATCGAGCGACATCATCGTCTCCGTGCCGTCGTGCGAGGTGAACCCGTCGTACTCGGCCACGCCGTTGTCGAGGTCGAGGACCTGGGTCAGCGTGAGGCCGTTGAGCTCGACCGTCATGTCGAGCACGTCGTCGGTGAGGAAGCGGCTCTGGAACCACACGCTGCCTTGCTCGCCCGTGTACAGACCCGTGAGGTTGCCATCGCCCTGACGCAGGACCAGGTCGGGACCCATCTCGTCCGGACCCTGTACCAGCTCACCGTTCGGTGCGCAGGCGGTGAGAGCGAAGGCGGCGAGGGTGAGGAAGCGGGTCATGAGAGGCTCCTGGGTGGCTGTAGCCCCCTTCTCTGCGAACCCCGTGCCATGCCCGAATTCTTGTGCCTTCGGCAAAATCCCCCATGTTTTTGGGGTTTGTGTACGAGGATCGAACAGAACAGGGTGTCCGAGATCCGAACATCACACCCGTTTTGTTCGGTTCTCGAACAGGATCAGGTCACCCGTCGATGTTGCCGAACCGGCATTCCGCGGCGGGTCACAGCCACCTTCTCGAGGTCGATCTCGGCGAGCGCGAGTCCTGGGCCGTCACTTGCCATTCCAACAATATGTCCCCATGGATCCACAATCATGCTGTGACCCCACGAGTGCCGGAGACCCTTGTCGTCGTGCTCCCCATGCTGTCCAGGCGCGAGTACCCAGGCCTGGTTCTCGATCGCCCGCGCGCGGATGAGAGGCTCCCAGTGGTCCTTTCCGGTGGTGAGTGTGAATGCACTGGGAATGGTGAGGATCTCGGCACCCTTGTCGACGAGAGCCTGGTACAGTCGCGGAAAGCGAAGGTCGTAACAGATCGACAGGCCGATGGCGCCGACGGCCGTGTTCACGACGACGACCTCTTCGCCCGGAACCACGGTGTTCGATTCGAGGAAGCGCACGTCCGCCGACACATCCACGTCGAACAGGTGGATCTTGCGGTAGCGCCCGAGCAGCTCGCCCCCCGGGCCGAAGAGCGCGCTGGTGTTGTAGCAGCGCTCCGGATCGTCGCTCTTCTCGTTCAGGGAGCCGATGAGGAGGTGAACGCCGAGCTCTCTGGCGAGCTTCGCGAGGCGCTGGCCCGTGGGACCGTCGAGCGGCTCCGCGCGCCGCACCTTCTCCTGGTGGGGGCCGAGGAAGTTCGTATTCTCCGGGGTGGCGATCAGCTGGGCGCCATGGGACGCCGCGCGGCGGATCAAGGCCTCCGCCATCGCGAGGTTGGCCTCCTCGTCAGAGGTGCACGAGAGCTGAACGACAGCGGCGAGGGTCATGGAGACTCCGTGGGCTAGGGCCTCTACGTAGCGTCGGCACTGCCGCTTGTCGCCGCCGTCGTGGTCTCCGCTAGGATGGCGGCGGAGGCTCCGTGTTCCAGGCCATCGGCCACAGTCGAGACGCGGGCAGGCATCGTCGGGCGCTCGCGTCGACGTATCTGCTGTTTGCGGTCGTGCACCTGGTGGCCGGGGCGTGGGCGGCGTGGTGGCTGGTCACCCGGCTGTTGGCTCTGCTGCTGCTCGCCTTCCGGTGGCTGTTCGCGCCGCCCGAGATGTTCCTGCTCGAGGTACCCATGCTCGAGGCACCTGCGATCGAGGAGCTCTCGGTGGTCGAGGTCGAGATCGGCGATCTCGACGAGGGCAGTCTCGCGAGCTGGGGCGAGACCGTGGATCTCGAGCCGCCACGCGACCCGGCGGTGGTCGCGAGGGAGCGGCGGGCGATCGAGTCGACCCTCATCAGGGAGTCGGGACTGCTCGTCGCCCTCCTCGGCACCACCAGTGACAGCTCGGTCTCGGACCTGTGGGCGTCTGAGGATCTGCTCGTTGGGGGAAGCCTGGACTCCGCCTTCGGAGGGATCTCGGGTCTCTCCGTGGCAGGGGTGGACTCCGGCGGCACGGTCGGCTTCGGCTCGGTTGGACGTGGAGGCGGCGGCACGGCCGAAGGACTCGGTGGGCTCGGCATGCGCGGCAGCGGCCAGGGCTACGGGGGAGGCGGCAGCGGGCGCGTCGGCACGATCGGCGGCGTGCGTCGCGTGGTCGAGCGGCAGAGCCTCCGCGTGGATGCTTCGCTCCTCGAGGTGCACGGCGAGGCGACCTGCCTCGTGCGCGTCACGGTCGGCTCGGACGGCGTGCCCACCAAGGTCTCCGTGCGGAGCTGTCCCCAGGCCTACATCCCGGCGGCGGAGAAGGCGGCGAGGGCGCATCGGTGGAGCAGCGCCAGCTCGGCGAGCGACGAGACGCTCAGGCTTCCGGTGCGGTCTCGCTGACCACGTGCTCGATGCGGAGCAGCGCGACGGCGCCGAGGATGACGCCGAACCACAGGGTGGCGATGCGGATGAGCAGGGCCGCGGCGACGGCCTGCGCGACGGGCAGGTCGGGCACGAGCCGCGGCGCGCCCTCGATGAGGAAGGCGTCGGCGAGGCCGAGCCCTCCCGGGGAGGGGCCGCCGCCGAGCGTGGCGAAGGCGTAGAGGAAGGTCGAGGCGTCCAGGCTCGCGTCTGCGCCGAGGCCGGCGAATACGAGCCAGTAACCTACGCATTCGGCCCACCAAGCGACGAGCGACAGTGCGATCGTGAACAACAGGGGACCCGGGGCCAGGCAGGTCCGCATCGCGGCGAGCATGTTGCCGATGGGCTCGGCGACGCGTCCGACGACGGGGAGGGCCGCGAGCACCCGGACCCCGAGGGTGGTCAGGGTCTCGGAGGCGAGGGCGGCGATGCCGGCGACACTGACGACGAGGGTCACCAGCACCGCGTTCGCGCCTTCTGCGTAGTAGGTCGACACGCCCCAAGCGGCGAGAAGCGCGACGGCAACGCCATCCGTGGCGCGCTCGGTGACCAGCGCAGGGATGGTTCGGACCATGGGAGCGCCGGTAGCCACGCGCACGAGGTACGGCTTGACCAGCTCGCCCGCCTTGGCGGGGCTGATCACCATGGCGAGGCCAGTGGCGAAGATCCACAGGTTGCGCCGGTGGTCGAGCTCCACGTCGACGCGACGGAGCAGGTAGGCCCACTTCAGGTAGCGCAGGCCGTAGTTGACGAGCGTCAGTCCGAGGACCGGCAACGCCAGTGACCAGCGAAAGGTCGCGAGCGCCGCGCCGGTCTCCTCCCAGCCGCGCAGCAGCGCGTACGCGACGTACAACAACACGCCGAGGGCGATGGCCCATGCTGTCCAGCGACGGCCCCGCGCGAGCGCGTCCCGCGAGGTGCTCTCGGCGTTGGCGTGTTCCGACATGGCGGCGACCATAACCGGAGGCGGCGTCTCGTGGGCCGCAAACGCGGCCGCTGGGGTACCATTCGCCGCGAGAGGATGAACATGCCCACCTTCACCGTCTCGGCGCGCGGCTCCGGCTCCGCCGAGGTGAGCGCTGTGAACTGGATTGCGGCTCTAGGGGAGGCGGTGGCCTCGCTCGGAGACGCGGATGCGCTCGAGCGTCTGGCGTGCGAGCGCCTTCCCAACGGCACGGTGATCGCGCGGGACATTGCCACCGGCAGCAGCTTCATCGTCGTGCCGCAGCTCGAAGAAGACGAGCTCGAGCCCCTGATCGTCGAGCCCATCGACTCGGTGGACGACGAGCTACAGCTGGACGCGCTCGAGGGGGCGACCTCCGCGCACGACGCCTGTCAGTGCGCTCTTCAGCTCGCACAGGAGCTCACGCCCGCGGAGAGCGGTGCGGTGCTGCTCCTCGACCGCGGCATGCTCCGCTTCACGGCGGTGGTCGGGCCCGAGTCGCACAAGCTCGATGGTGTGCGCCTGCCCCGAGACACCGGCATCGCCGGGTACGTCGTCGACCAGCGCCAGAGCGTGGTGCTGCGTCAGGCGTCGCGCGACCGGCGCCACTGTGGCGAGGTCGACGCCCTTACGGGATACCGGACCGAAGACCTCGTGGCCGTGCCCGTGGTCTCCGGTCGCCGTATCCACGGCGTGCTCGAGCTGATGAACCTGCCCGCGGACCAGGACTTCCCGCAGCGGGTGATCGATCAGCTCGAGGCACTGGGAGCCGCCCTCGGGGAGCGGCTCCAGGAGATCACTTCGTGATCTTGATGGTCTTGAGGACGCTCTTCGCGTCCTGAAGCACCTGGGTCTGCAGCGTCGCGTAGAGCTCCGCGTTCTCGGGCATCTCGACGCCGGGCTCGGGGGTCCGGTCGTCCTGCTCACGTGCGGGCAGCTTGTAGAGGAAGAACTCCTCGGTGGTGCCGTCCTCGAAGGTGAAGCGCCACTTGTGGCGGCCGACGGCCTTCCAGCTCTTGCCGTCGCTGGTCTTCACCGTGGTCGTGGTCCGGAGAACGCACATGTACATCCACGGCAGGAAGGCGCTGTCGTAGGTGCAGTCGATGTCGGAGCGGCCGCTGCCGTACGCGATGTCGATGGACGCGATGTCCTCCCACTTCGACTCGATCTCGGTGCCGTTGCCCTCGAGGGTGACGGTGAGCTTCATCTCCGTGTCGGTCCAGCCGTTCTCGGCGTACCAGTCCTCACCGCGCTCCACGCGCACGACCTTGCCGTTGGTGCTGTGGCCGTCGCCGAAGCTCATCGACGCGTTGAAGTCGGCGTTGGGAGCCGCGGGCTCGGGCTCGGGCTCGGGCTCGGGCTCGGGCTCGGGCTCGGGCTCGGGCTCGGG
>SBGP01000041.1 GCA_006226595.1 Deltaproteobacteria bacterium | reverse complement strand
ACGGATGCGGACGCCGACACGGATGCGGACGCCGACACGGATGCGGACGCCGACACGGATGCGGACGCCGACACGGATGCGGACGCCGACACCGATGTCGGCCCGACGACGCCGTGCGCGAACGGTCCGGGCCATGCGCTGTGGCGCTTGGAGTGGGGCGGTTCCAGTGGCTACGCGACCATCGCCGAGTGGGACAACGCCTGCAGCTACTCCGTGGGTGACCAGTTCTGCTCGCTGTCCGGCGAGCCCCACGCCCTCGCGAACTGGGGCCCGGGCATCGTGTTCGACAGCTCGCGCGACTACCTCCGCGTGCGCTTCAGCGTCGAGGGCCTGTCGTTCACCGAGGCGACGATCTACGCCGCCGCCCACGCCGACGGCTCCGGCGTGCCCGCGGGTCTGCTCACCAGTCCCATCCACGGAAGCGAGACCCTGACCCTGTCGGTGCCCAACAGCCAGCACCGCACCTATGCCGTGGACTGGAGCGCTCGACTCTCACCGTCGGACGATCCGGCGCTCACCGCTGTGACGTTGACGTCCCAGCCCACGGGCCTCGCCGTGTCCGTCCTGGAGCTATGTGTGCAATAGCTTTGCTGCTCCGGGCGCGGGTTTCCGGTATCCTTGGCCGCATGAACACGGTATCCCTCGACGCTCGCCAGGTACGCACACGCGCTGCGCTCACCGCCGCCATCCTTCGGCTGGCGCAGGACCATGCAGCTAGCGACATCAGCATGGCACAGCTGGCGCGTGAGGCGGGCGTGCACCGCACCACGCTCTACCAGCACCTTCCGTCGCCATCCGAGTGGTTGTCCTCGGTGCTTCAGCGAGAGCTGGACACGCTGCGGGAGACTCACCTCGAGCTGCCCGCCGACGGCGACCTGAGCGCCGCGAGCCGTGACGTGGCCCTGGCGGTCCTCGCGCATCTCGAGGACCACGCGGTGATCTACCAGCGCGAGCTCGCTCTGCCCCGAAGCCCCCTCGGCACCATGCTCGGCGAGCACTTCGCGACGTCCGTGCGCCAGCTCATCGATACCCACACGCTGGGACCGGCGGGCCTCGACGTTCCGCGGGAGCTGTTTCGCGAGCTGGCCTCCCGGTGGATTGCCGAGGCCGCCGTCGGAGCGATGACCGCCTGGCTCGCGTCTCCCGCGCCGCGAGATCCCGAGATCTACCTGAAGATCCACGCCACGCTGCTGCCCGAGTGGTGGCCGCAGTAGGTGGTCTGTCGCGCTGCGCGTCGCACCCTGCATCGCGTCGTGGTGGCGTCGCAAAATGCCACACGGGTCGCCGAATAGCCCGGTGAGCGGATCGAGGCCGAGTCGCCTCCGTCCTGACGTTCGCGGTGTCGCAGCCTGCGACGCCGGACCGTGTCGCGTCGGGCCGCCAAGGTCGGAACGGTGCCGCTGAGTGCCCATGCAAGGCGGGTCCACGGCTGATGGGCTGCGTCTGGCGAACCTGGCACACCGGTTGCTTCATCCCCTGGCGAGTGGCCGACTCACCCCGCGACGAGCGGGAAGTCACTCGGAACGCGCGGATGGTCCGCGCCGACGAGCGACCTCCGGCCAGGAGACGTCACGATGATGAGCCTCAAGATCGCCCGCCCCATCCTGATCACCACCCTGCTGCTCACGGGCTGCAAGAAGCAGGGCCCGCCCGACGAGCTCGCCGCCGAGAACGCGCACCCGCACGTCGAGGTCCAGCAGACCGCGGTGCCCTCCACCGCCGAGGCGGTGCTCGCGATGAAGGCCCAGTTCGCACGCGTTCACTTCGAGACGGACTCCTCCAAGCTCGATGCGACCGGCCAGCAGGCCCTCGCCACCAACGTGGCGATCATGCAGAAGCACCCGAGCCTGCAGGTCGAGATCCAGGGCCACGCCGACGAGCGCGGTACCAGCGACTACAACCTCGCTCTCGGTGACCGCCGCGCGAACGCCGTCCGCAAGTACATGATCGCGCAGGGCCTCGCGCCGACTCGCGTGACCGTCATCACCTACGGCGAGGAGCGTCCGGTCGTCCCCGGCACCGGTGACTTCGCCTGGTCCCAGAACCGTCGCGCCGAGTTCCGCATCCTGGCTCGCAGCGAGTCCGACGCGCTGGTCGCCGGCACGGCGGAGTGATCATGCCCACGGCCACGGCTGACCGCCGTCTGCGCGTGCTCCTCGCCGAGGACGACGAAGAGATGCGGTCGCTCCTGGCCTGGGTGCTGACCCGAGAGGGCTACGTCGTCGAGGAGGTCCCCGACGGCATGGCCCTCCAGCGGCACCTGTACCAGGTGCTGGTCCAGGGAGTCTGCGAGCTCCCGGACCTGCTGATCAGCGACATCCGCATGCCGGGCGCGACCGGACTCCAGGTGCTCTCGCTCCTGCGCGAGCGAGGCTCCGAGCTTCCGGTGCTGCTGATCACCGCCTTCGGTGACCGCGCGACCCACCAGTCGGCCCTCGACATGGGGGCGCTGGCGGTGCTCGACAAGCCGTTCACGGTGCCCCAGCTCCAGTCCGCGCTCCAGCGTCTTCCGCGGGCGAGCTGACCTACTCCAGACCGTACTTGTCGAGCTTGCGGTACAGGGTGCTCCGGTCGAAGCCGAGCACCTTGGCCGCGAGGCTCTTCTGTCCGCCGACGGCTGCGAGCACGCGCACGATGTAGCGGCGCTCCACCTCGTCCATGGTCGGTAGCGCCTCGGCGCTGTCGGTGGGCACGACGAAGGCGTCTCCGCGCACCGGCCGGAGCCGGGCCGGCAGGTCCGCGAGGGTGATGTGCTCGCCCTCGGCCAGCGCGGTCGCGCGCTCCATCGCGTTCTGGAGCTCGCGCACGTTCCCGGGCCACGCGTACGCGAGCAGGCACCGCGCGGCCTCAGGACCGATGGCCAGCCGTCGGCGCGTCTTGCGGGCGTGCTGGTCGAGGAAGAACTGGGCGAGGAGCAGCACGTCGCTGCCGCGCTCGCGCAGGGCGGGGACCTCGAGGCGGACCACGTCGATGCGGTACAGCAGGTCCTCGCGGAAGCTGCCGTCGGCAACCCGCGCCTCCAGGTCCTGGTGCGTGGCGGCGACGAGGCGCACGTCGAAGGGCACCTCCTCGTTGGCCCCGACCGGGCGTACCTTGCGCTCCTGCAGCACGCGGAGGAGCTTGGCCTGCAGCGTGAGCGGCATCTCGCCGATCTCGTCGAGCAGTAGCGTGCCCCCGCTCGCCGAGACGAGCAGTCCCGTACGTCCCTGGCGGGCGTCGGTGAACGCGCCGCGCACGTGACCGAAGAGCTCGCTCTCGAGCAGGGCCTCGGGAACGGCGGCGCAGTTGAGAGCGACGAAGGGTCCGGCGCTGCGGTCGCTGCGCGCGTGGAGCAGCTGCGCGACCCGCTCCTTGCCGGTGCCGCTCTCGCCGTGGACGAGCACACTCGCGCCCGACGGGGCGACCCGCGTGATCAGCTTCTCCAGCGCCCTCATCGCGTCGCTCTCGCCGATCAGCCCGTCGGTGCGCGCCGGTCGTCGCAGGGTCGCGAGCTCGGCCTTCAACCGGCGGTGCGCCACGGCGCGGTCGAGAGCGACGGCCAGCGTGTCGATCTCGACGGGCTTGACCAGGAAGTCCCACGCGCCGCCACGGATGGCGGCAATCGCGGCATCGACGGTGCCGAAGCCGGACATGACGAGCACCGGCACGTCCGGGTGGCGGCCCGCCATCGCCTCGGTGAGCGCAATGCCGCTGATGCCCGGCATGCGCAGGTCGGTGAGCACGGCCTCGGTCTCGGCGTCGACGGCGTCGAGCGCGGCCTGGCCGTCGTCGAAGGCACTCACCGCGTAGCCGCGTCGCTCGAGGCTCTCGACGAGTAGCTCGCGCATGGCTTCGTCGTCGTCGACGAGCAGGATGCGTCCCCTCACGAGGCCTCCAGCGGCACGAGGATGGTCAGGCAGCTTCCCACACCGGGCTCGCTCTCGACATCGATCCACCCGCCGTGGTCGCGAATCAGCCCCCAGCTCACCGACAGGCCGAGGCCGGTGCCCTGTGACACGTCCTTGGTCGTGAAGAAGGGGTCGAAGAGGTGCGCGCGGTGCTCTGGGGCGATGCCGGGGCCGGTGTCGCGCACGGCGATGAACGCCACCTCGCCCTCCACACCCTCAGGGGAGGTCGCGTGGCGGGCGCCGAGGTCCACGGTGAGATCGCCGCCGTCGGGCATCGCCTGGATGCCGTTCATCGCGATGTTGAGCACGGCCTGGAGCACCTGGTCGCGGTCGACCACCGCGATGCGGCTGTCGTCGCCGGTGCGCGTGATGCGCACCCCTGACTTCTTCGCCATCGGGGCGAGGAACTCGGTGACCTCGGCGCACAGCGGACCGAGATCCGTCGCCTCGGTCGTTGGCGTCGACGTGCGTGCGAACTGGAGCAGTCCGCGGATGATGCGCGACATGCGCTGGGCCTGGGTGGCGATGATCGTCGCGTTGCGGGGGACCTCGTCGCCGGAGACCTCGCCGTCCGCGATCATCGTGGCCCGGGCGGCGACCACGTTCAGTGGGGTGCCGAGCTCGTGGGCGACGCCGGCGGCGAGGCGACCGACGGTAGCGAGTCGGTCGGCGTGGCGCAGCTGCTCCACCGTCTGGCTGCGCGCGTGGCTCTCGGCCTCGACCCGGTCTCGCGCCTCGGCGAGGGCCCCGGCGACCGCGTGCAGCTCGGTATCGATGGCGCCGAGCTCGTCGCGGGAGTGCACCGAGATCTGACCCGTGAAGTCGCCCTCTCCGATGCGGTGCGCGCGCTCGATGATTCGTCGTGTCGGACCCCCGACGAGCAGGGTGCCGGCGGCGAGCGCGATGAGCGCGGCGACGAGGGCGGTGAGCGCGGAGGTGGCCACGGCTCGCTGCACGCTGCCGGCGAGGTAGGCCTCGGCCTCGACGAGCGGGTCGGTGATCTCGAGTACGCCGCGGTCGGCGTGCGCCGCATCGACGCGCATCCACGTCGTCACGCGCATCGGCTCGGCGTCGCGGTCGACTCGGATGGCGATGCCGTTCGCATCGAGTGCGCTCGGCGGCTCGCCCAGCCATCGAAAGGCCTGGTGTCCGTTGTGGCGGTCGGCCTGGTCGAGGAAGGTGCGCGCGGCGGCCTCGCCGTCTTCGTCCCACACGCCGCGCAGGGCCTGCACGAGCACGAGCCCGATCACCTGCTGTTCCCCGAGCACGTCGCGCTCGAACAGCTCGGTCTCGCGCTGGATACGGCTCGCGGCAAACGTCGCGTGGACGGCGAACACACCGAGAAACAGGGCAAGGGCGAGCTTGAAGGTCAGGCGCATGCGGACGGGGGCTCCACGCTGCCCACCCTATCCGCGGCGGGCTTGCCGGGGTAGCGTGGGGACATGCTGTGGTGGACCGCGCTCGCACTCGCTTCTCCGGTCGCGGACCTCGCGCCGACGGCGGGTGAAGTGCGTCTGGCCGTGGAGCGCCTCGAGGGCCGACTGATCGATGCCGAGGCCCTCGGCGAGGCGGTGGGACGCGTGCACAACCGCTGGGTCGAGCTCTCGGGAAAGCCCGGGACCCGCGTGGCCTGCGACTCGCCGGCGGCAGAGCTCGCGGGTCGGAGCGCGCTGTTCGGCGGGCCCTGGCGTGATGCGGTCCAGCTCGCCCGCGTCGAGCTGTCGACGGTCGAGCGCGCGGCCGCGGCTCCCTCGGCGGCGCCGCTCCTCGACGAACGGGACCGGGAGCGGATCGCCGCGCTCACCGCACAGGTCGGTGCGCAAGAGCGGGCGGTGCTCGAGGCCTCGTCGTGGCACGCGACCCACCTCGGCTCGCTGGTTGCGCGGTGCAAGCCCGTGCTCGCAGCCGCTCCCGGGATTGCACGCACCGAGGTGCTCGCCTCTGGCGAGACGCCGGGGCCGGTGGCCGTGGCGCTGCTCGCCGGCGCGCGTGTGTGTGCCGATGAGCGCGAGGTTCGGGGGCCGACGGTCCTCGTGGTCGACAGCGGGGCGGCCTGCTACGGCGCGTGCGGCTGCGGCGCGGAGCCGCTCGACCCGGCGGCGGTCCTCGGCGAGGAGTAGCTGCCCTGTGGCCAGGCGCGATCGAGCGCCTCCACCGCCTTGTCCGCTGTGGGGCTTTGCGCGAGCTCGGCGGCCTCGGCGCGCAGGCGCAGGGCCGGCACCGAGGTGCCGCGCACGGCCAGCGCGCGGTCGGCTGCGGTGAGCGCGGACTTGCCATCGCCCTGGGCGAGGGCGACCCAGCCTCGGGCAACCAGACCCGCTTCGGTCCGGTCCTCGGCGAGCTCGGGGGGCAAGGTGGTCGCATCCTTCTCGAGGGCGCCGCGGGCCCGCAGTCGAGCCGCGAGGGTCGACTTGCCCGCGGTCTCGGCGCTGGCTGCGGCCTCGGACCAGCGCCCGAGGGCCGCGAGCAGGGCGGTTGCGAGGTCTCGGGACTCGGCCTCGGCGCCGCGGCGGGCGAGCTCGTCGGTCAACGGCAGCGCCTCGTCGTAGGCCTCGGCACGCACGCGGATCTGGACGCGGCGTCGCACGGGTTCCGGGTCGGTGGGGTCGGCGGCCTGCCAGATGGCGAGCAGGTCGTCGTAGCCGTCGAGCTCGCCGCGGGCCTCGGCCAGGGCGACACGCAGCTCGGCGATGGCGGGGTGGCGAAGCACCGCATCGGGCCAGTCGGCGAGCAGCGAGGCCGTCTCGTCGAGGGCGCCGGCGGCGAGTCGCGCGGAGGCCGTCGGAGCCAGGAAGCGCAGGTCGCTGGGGGCCCGTGCGCTGAGTCCGTCCCACACGCGTCGCGCCGAGGATGCCTTGTCCTCGAGCGCGAAGCACGCGCCTTCGTCCGCCGAGAACACCGGGCTCGGCCGCGACAGGAACCCGCGCACGACCAGGCCGCGCGCGGCGAACGGGAGGTCGCGGTCGTACTCGCGTCGCGCGAGCAGCCACGAGGCGACGGCCATGCCCGGATCGACGCGCACGGCGCGCGTGATCGGGTCGCGCTTCGCGTCGCCCACCGCCGTCTGCTTCACCACGGGCCCGAGGCCATAGAACGCGGCGGCTCCTCGGCCTGCGAGCAGGGTCGCGTAGGGGTCGTCGCTCACCGGGGCCGCCCACGTCTCGCGCGCCTCCGGGTCTGGACGCCGCAACAGCTGGGCCGCGGTCTGGTCGAGCACCTCGGCGACCGCGGGGCTGGGCTCCGTCGGCGATCCGGCCTCCGACCGGTGCAGCTCGCACGGTCCGTCCTGCTCGCACACGGTGAGCCCGACCTCCCACGGGTCGAGCGACACGCTCACCGAGGCTTCCCAGCGCTCGGCGTCCGCCGTGACCACCTGGCGCAGGCCGGGGGAGGGCGCGAGGCCGGCGATGCGCGGCACCACGCCCTCGATGTCGGCGAGGCCCAGCTCGATCAACGCGGACACGAGTCCCGCCCGCTCCTGCCCCCAGCGACCCTCGGGCACGTTGGGGAGCAGCAGGTGCACGTCGGCAACGTGGAGCACGGCGCGCTCGACCACCGCGGCCTCGGCCGACGCGGGAAGCTCTTCGCTCGGGGCGGGGCCGCAACCGGCGAGCAGTGCGGCGAGCAGGGGGATGCGCATGCGCGGAGCCTAGCAGTTCGAGGTAGTGTGCGGGCGATGAACGATCGTCCTCGTCGCCCGTGGTTGCGCCGCCTGCTCCAGGCCGGAGCGGCGGTCGCGTGGGCCGCGGTGCTCGCCGGTGGCGCGGGCTACTGGTGGTTCGACCAGCACATCCTCGCCGAGCTGCCTTCGGACCTGTCGCACTATCGCGAGTGGCGCCCTCCCACGAACGTCCGCGTGCTCGATGTCGATGGCGAGGTCGTGGACGAGTTCTTCGTCGAGCGGCGCGTATGGGTCGACATCGAGGACCTGCCCGAGCACGTGTGGCGCGCCTTCGTGTCCGCCGAGGACCGGCGCTTCTTCGAGCACAAGGGCGTCGACCCCTCGGGCATCGTGCGCGCGGTTGTCGTCAACGCGAAGGCGGGCAACAAGGTCCAGGGCGCGTCCACGCTCACCCAGCAGCTGGTGAAGAACCTGCTGGTCGGCAGTGAGCGCAGCTACACGCGCAAGCTGAAGGAGGCGGTGCTCGCGTACCGGCTCGAGTCCGAGATCGGCAAGGACGGCGTGCTCGAGCTGTACCTGAACTATGTGCCCCTGGGATCGGGCAACTACGGGGTCGAGGCGGCGGCGCGCGACTACTTCGGCGTGACGGCGGCCGAGCTCGACCCGGGCCAGGCGGCGCTTCTCGCGGGACTCGTGCCGGCGCCATCGAGGTACTCGCCGCGCGCGAACGGCGAGCTCGCTCGGGAGCGGCGGCGTCTGGTGCTGCGGAGCATGGTCCGCGACGAGGTGCTCACGGACGAGGAGGCGGCGACCTACCTCGACGACCCGGTGAAGCTCCCGTCCCGGCCGTCCAACGACAAGGAGTCCGCGGCCTATCTGACCCTGGTCCGCCGCGAGGTTCGCCGCCTTTTTGGTGCGGAGAAGCCGTTCGAGCTGGGGCTCGAGGTGCACACGGCTCTCGACCGGCGGCTGCAGGCGGTGGCTGAGGTCAGCATGCAGGAGGCGGTCGAGGCGCACCTCGCGCGCCAGGGGCCGCTCGACGGCGAAGAGGGGCCCTGGGCGCAGGCCGCCGCGGTGGTCATCGAGACCGCCACGGGTCGGGTGCGCGCCATCACCGGCGGCGACGAGACGCGCCTCGAGGGCTTCATTCGCGGTGCTCAGGCGACGCGTCAGCCGGGCAGCAGCTTCAAGCCCTATGTGTACGCCGCGGCCTTGCGCGAGGGCTACCGACAGACCGACCTCGTCATGGACGCGCCCATCTCGCTGCCCGCCGGCGGTGGCAAGCGCTGGACGCCGAAGAACTACGGCGGCAGCTTCTCCGGTCCGCTGCCGATGCGCTCGGCCCTGGCACGCAGCCTGAACACCGTGGCCGTGCGCCTCGTGCTCGAGGTCGGACCCACCGAGGTCGCGAGCCTCGCCAGGGGACTCGGCGTGCGCACGCCGCTCCGCACCGACCCCACCATCGCGCTCGGGAGCAGCGAGGTCACGCCGCTCGACCAGGCGCTGGGGTACGCGAGCCTCGCTCGGGGCGGGGTGCCCCTCGGTCCCGTGTATGTCGACCGCGTGGTGGACGTGCACGGACGCGAGCTCGCCGCCGCCGGTGAGACCGTGGCTCTCGACCCGCCGGTGACGCTGCCCGGAGCCCCGGGACGTCGCGTGCTCGACCGGGGCGTCGCCTACGAGATCAGCGACATGCTGCGCGCGGTGGTCGAGCAGGGCACGGCGCGCAAGGCCAAGGCTCCAGGGCGCGACCGCGCCGGCAAGACCGGGACCACCAACGACAACGTCGACGCGTGGTTCGTCGGCTTCACCGCCGAGCACACCGTGGCCGTGTGGGTCGGCACCGACGGCGTGCGCTCGCTGGGTGAGAACGAGACGGGCGGCAAGGCGGCGCTCCCCGGGTGGATCCAGATCGCCGAAGCCCTCGGCGAGCCCGAGAACCTGCGACGCGAGGCGCCACCCGAGGTCCTGTGGCGAGCCGTGGGCAGCGAGTGGGTCGCCATCGGGCGCGGCAAGGGCGACAAGCGACCGGGAAGTGCGCCGCTGCCGAGCTTTGGACGCACCTCTCCCTAGCGGGCGGCGCGCGGCTCCTCGGTCGACACCTCGTCTCGAGGCACGAAGCACGCGCCCGATGCGGCGTCGATCAGCGTGCACACCCCGCTCTCTCCGAGGGTGGTGGTGGCGAGAGCCGGTGCGTAGTCGATGCGGCGCGGACGGCCGGCACCGAGGTGACCCGGCGCGAAGCCCGAACCCGCGGTGAACGCGAAGGAGTGCGTCGCGCCGAGGCGGAAGGGCACGCGGGCGTTCGCTGGGTAGGCGGCGATCACCGCGTCCTCTGGGAAGGCCGCCGAGGCGAGGTCGGTGCGCTCGCCGGGCGCGAGCGTCGGCCAAGGGCCGCGGAGGATGGTGCCGTGGGGCCGATACGCGACGAGCTGGATCGGGTGGGCGGTGGCATTCGCAAACACTGTCATCGGGGACCTCCAGGTGCCCGCGCCGTGCGGGTGTCTGGAGGGTTTGCACGCGCCGTGCCGAGCAGTGCTCCGTCGCTCGAGCCGCCACCCGTGCGCGTGGAGCGACGGAACACTGCAAATCGACGTCGGCGAGGGGTCGTCGATCGTGGACAGGTGCCACCGATCCGCGACCCTCGGGTCAAGAACGGTGCCGCGGATGCCCACGTTGTGTCAGACCAGCACTGCGGTGCCCCCTTCGGCGCTGGCGGCGCCCGCCGAGGCCTGGAAGTCCTACGTCGACGCGCTCACCGGCTTCCTGGCGGCCGAGTCGCCCGAGCCTGCGGAATAGTCCGGTCAGGCGCCGCGCGGTTGTCGGCGAAGCGCGGTTGAAATCGAGGCCCGGGCTGGGTGCAGTACGCGGGGCGCGGTAGGCTTGTGGTTGCGTGCGCGCTCGCACGCCGACGGAGTCTCCATGCGAAGCCCTCTCGCCCCGTGTCTGCTGCTCGTCGCCTGCGGTGGCCAACCGACCTGGCACCAGGACGTGGCCCCCATCGTCGAGGCGCGCTGCGGGAGCTGCCACACCGAGGGTGCGGTGGCGCCCTTCGCGCTCGATACCTACGAGCAGGCCGCCGGCATGGGGCCCATCGTCGCGGCTGCGGCCGAGAGTGGCCTGATGCCGCCGTGGTTCGCCGAGGACGTGCGTGCGTACAGCAACGACCACTCGCTGACCGACGAGCAGATCGCCACGGTGGTCGACTGGGTCGCCGCGGACATGCCGGAGGGAGACCCTGACGATCCGGGCGAGGCGCTTCCGGCCACTGCCACCAGCCTGCCGCGCACCGATCTCACGCTGTCGATGCCCGAGGCGTACGAGCCGGTGGGGGACCCGGACGACTACCGCTGCTTCGTGCTCGACTGGCCCGAGGCCACCGACCTGTTCGTCACCGGCTTCGAGCCACACCCCGGAAACGACGCCCTGGTGCACCACATCGCCGCGTTCCTCGTGCGTCCCGACAACCTGGCCGGGCAGGGGGCCTTCGACCAGATCCGCGGCTGGGACGCGGGCTCGGCGGGGCCCGGCTACGCGTGCTTCGGCGGTCCGGGCAGCTCCGAGACCGAAGAGGATCTGCGTGCCCCCATCCAGCAGCTCGCGCAGTGGGTGCCGGGCGGCGGTGCCTTCGTGTTTCCGGAGGGCAGCGGCATCGAGGTACCGGCCGGGTCGATGATCGTGCTCCAGCTGCACTACTTCGACCAGACCGACGGCACCGACCTGACGACCATCGACTTCATGACCGAGGAGTCCGTCGCGCGCAAGGGAGCCTTCGCGCCGTGGCTCGACGCGACCTGGCCACTCGGAAACATGGAGATCCCGCCGGGCGGCACCGACATCGACAAGGTCGACGATCCGCGGGACTTCTGGCAGCTGATGACCGGCGGCCTCGACCTCGAGGCGGGCTTCGACATCCACTCGACGATGATGCACATGCACACGCGCGGCGTGGGCGGCTCCACGTGGATCGAGCACGCCGACGGTACCCGCGAGGACATCCTCGTGCTCGAGAAGTACGACTTCGACTGGCAGTTCAACTACCAGCTGGCTGAACCGGCTCGCTTCGCCCCCGGCGATCAGCTCGGTGTGGAGTGCGTGTTCGCCAACGATGGCGATGCGCCGATCAACTGGGGCGAGGGCACACTCGACGAGATGTGCGTGTCGAACCTGTTCGTGACCGAGCTGTAGGCGCGCTCAGGGCACGCTGTCCGCGCGGCGAGCGGCGGCTGCGGCGGCCTCGACGTCGGGCCCCACGGCGCCCGAGGCCGGTCCCGCGGTGACGTTCAGCCACTTGGGGGCCTCGCCGCCCTCGCGCACGTGGAGCTTCTCGGCGGAGACCTCGATCGGCGTGCCGCCCTCGTAGCGCGGGTGCACCTGGAGCAGCGCCGACCAGCGGTCGATGTCGCCGCGCACGTCGAGCTTCGCGGCGACCTCCTGGCCGATGCGGGCCCAGGGGCCGGCGTCTTCGCCGCGGTCGGCGGGCTGCGACAACCACAGGCCGGCCGCATCGAGGCGCTGGGTCGTGCCGACGCGCACTGCGGTCTCGGTGCGATTGTCGACGAAGGCCGCGCGGGTGAGCGTGGCGCTCGCGAAGCTGCCGCCCTTGCGATCGCTGCCGATCGACACCAGGCCGGCGCGTACCTTGGCCTTGTTGCTCACGAACCACACGTCGGTCAGCGCCGCGCTCTGGCCGGCCTGACCGTAGCCCGCAGTGAGGCGGGCGAGCACCTGACCGGGCTTGTCAGTGATGGTGTTGCCGACGAAGGCCACGTGGTCGAGGGTCACACCCTCCTTGGTCTCCACGTCGAGCATGGCGCTGCTTCGGCTGCTGTCCGCGAACACCACGTGCGACACGGACAGGCTGCCCGCGCTCACCGTGAACGGGCAGTTCTTGAACACCGCGGGCGCGCCGGCCTTGCCGCGGAGCTCGACGTGGACCTCGCCGAGTCGGTCGAAGTCGTCGAGCACCACCGCCTTGCCTTCGTACGGGCCGGGGCCGAGGTCGACGACGAGCTTCACCGGCAGGCCGTCCATCGCCAGGTCGTCGTAGCGCGACGCGAGGGTGGCGAGGCCCTCGGCGTCGGAGACCGCGAGGGACTCGGTGCGCATCTCGTTCTCCGCGCTTGGGGCGGGTTCTGCGGGGTTGTCGGTCGGGCCGGCTCCGCACGCGAGTGCGAAACCGAGGCCGAGCACGGCGGCGAAGGGCCGGAGATCAGGTACGGACGATCGCAATATCGATGCCCGAGAGGTTGCGGAAGAACTGGTCGAGGGTCATGTCGAAGCGCCCGTCGTCGTTGCCGTCGAGCGGTCCGTTGCCTTCCATGTCCGGCTCGTTCGTGTGGTGCGGGTTGCGCAGCTCGACCTTGGAGGCCTGGGGGTCGATGTTCGGCAGGTCCGCGTCGAGGTTGCGCGGATCGAGCGCCATCACCGCGCCGGCAGAGTCCTTGAACGTCGCACCCATGACCGAGTAGGCGTGCCCGCTGTACACGTTGCGCACGCCGTTCGACGAGTCGGTGCCCGCGTGCTGGACGTCGGAGGCGAGCTCGAGCAGGTCGTGCCACTTCTTGTCGCTGCCCGGATCGTGGAGCAGCGGCCAGTTGCCGGGCTTCGCGAGGGACTCGGCAGATCCGGTGATCTTGTCCGCCAGCGCGTCCTTCTTCGCGTCGTCGGCCTCGGCGGACCAGCGACCGATGCGTCCCGAGAGGCGCACGAGGATGCGGCGGAGCGAGCGATAGCGCTCGCTGTCGGCATCTCCGGTGATCAGGTCGATCTGCGTCTTGAGCCGGTCGAAGTGCACGTCGGAGTCGGCCCATGCCGTCATCATCGCGGCGCGGTCGTTGCCCACGCCCTGGCCGTCGAGCTGCAGCAGACGGCGGATGATGTTCTTGTTCTGGACCACGGTGTTCGACATGTCGGTCGCGTCGAAGTTCATGTCGATGCTGCGGTCGCTGACCACATCCGAGCCGTAGAACACCTGGTAGACCTGGTGCTCGAAGCCGCCGTCCGCGATCTCGTAGCCCGAGTTCTGGTCGCCGTTGCTGTCGACGATGGCGTTCGAGTTGCTGTTCGCATCCTGGATGTCGCCGTACTGACCGTGGGTCTCGACGAACTTCATGTACAGCTTCTCGAGGTACGCGACCCAGGTCGCCGCCTCGTGCTCGTCGTCGCGCATCACCGTCATCGACGAGGTGCTCGCATCG
This sequence comes from Deltaproteobacteria bacterium, assembly GCA_006226595.1. Lineage (GTDB taxonomy): Bacteria > Myxococcota_A > UBA796 > UBA796 > M1803. Next base: position 12,059 of record SBGP01000041.1, on the reverse strand, counting down.
TAGTCCACCCACCACTCGGAGTGTGCGGGGAGGGGATTCGCGCGGATGCCGACGCCGTGGAGCTCGTCGAGCGCGCCGTCGTCTTCGACGGAGAACGCGAGCTCGGTGGAGGCGGACACGGCCTCGTCGTTCCACGCGGGACCGGCGGGGTCGTAGGCCTTGAACGTGAAGCTGGCGTTGCCGCCGCCGGCGTTGAGGTCGGAGCTGATGCGCGACGGGTCCTGGTTCGCGAGCTGGCCGACCACGGCGAGGAAGTAGCAGTCCCCGACGTAGCCCTGCTCGATGTCGGCGGAGGACGGGGCGCCGTTGATGTACAGCGGCTCGTCGACCAGGTTCTGGGTCAGGTAGGGCTGCTGGGTGTCGCCCTCGACGGAGACGACGGTCTGGGTACCCGGCACCGACTCGTTCGCGTTCTCTTCGACCAGCGTGTACAGCTGCGACGCGTCGGGCGTGCCGTCGAAGGGCAGCTTGTTGGACTCGTCGTGGTGGATCTCGACCGCCCACGCGACGTCGCGTGCCTCGGCCGGGCCGGTGTACTCGAGCCCCTGCACGTCGCCTACGTCGGCCTCGCGAAAGCCGAGATCGGCGCCGACGGTGGGGTCGCCGTTGAGCGCGCCGCGACCCTCGCGGTTCGCCTGGTTGATCGCGTCGGCAGCGGCGGCGTTTCCGCCTCCGGGCGCTTCCTGTACGGCCATCGCGCCTTCGGGGGCGTCGGTCGTGGGAGCGTCGCGCCGAGGCGCACGGGTCTGCTCGGTGGACTGAGACGGGGACTGATGCGACGGCATGGTCGGCTCCGAGGAGGGGGGCCTGACGAACGGGCAAACACAACTACGAAGAACGTAGGGCGTCGGCGACGTGTCGTCTACCCGACGGTTCCGGGTTCGGTGTGGGGGCGGGCGGATGGCGGCGTTGGACGGACGCGCGCCCGGCCGGCCGCGATCCCGCGCGCGAGGCCTGCCTTCGCGCGTCGCTCCCCCACGCGGTAGGGGTGGGGACCAGCCCCCGGAGCTTTCATGGGTTCGCTCATCGCCGTCGTCATCGCGGTGATCGTCATCTCGGCCACCTGCTCGCTGTTCGAGGCGGTGCTCTACGCCGTGCCCGCGTCGCACGTGGAGTCGCTGTCGAAGCAGGGACGCAGCTCGGGCAAGGTGCTCGAGCAGCTCCGTGAGCGCATCGACGAGCCCATCGCCGCCATCCTCTCACTGAACACCATTGCGAACACCGCGGGTGCGGCGGTGGCCGGTGCCCTCGCGAGTCAGGCCCTCGGCGAGGGCAACCTGGTCGCGTTCTCGGCGGCGTTCACCCTGGCCATCCTCCTGTTTTCCGAGATCATCCCGAAGACGGTGGGCGTGGTGCACAACCGCCTGCTCGCAGGCATCATCGCGCGTCCGCTGGCCGTGCTCGTGCTCGTGTTCAAGCCGCTCATCTGGTTGGTGGGCACCATCACCCGCCTGATCGGCTCGTCGAGCGGTGACACCGTGTCCACCGAGGAGATCGTGTCGCTCGCGCGCCTCGGGACGCGGGCTGGCACCATCGATGCCGACGAAGCGGCGGTCATCCAGAACATCCTCTCGCTCTCGGAGCGCCGCACTCGGCAGATCATGACGCCGCGCACGGTGGTGTTCTCGCTTCAGGCGGACATGACCGCAGCCGCGGCCTGGGAGGACGAGCGCCTCATGGTGCACGCGCGCATTCCCGTGCACGACGAGGACGTGGACGACATCGTCGGGGTGGTCTACCGCCGGGACGTGCTCGCCGCCGAGCCGGAGCGGACCATCGCCTCGCTCGTGCGACCGGTGGACTTCGTCGGTGAGCGCGAGCCCGTGGACCGGCTACTCGAGCTGCTCCTCGCCCACAGCCGCCACTTGTTCGTCGTCGTCGACGAGTTCGGCGGCTTCGCGGGCGTCGTCACCCTCGAGGACGTGATGGAGGAGATCCTCGGCAAGGAGATCGTCGACGAGTTCGACGTGGTCAGCGACATGCGTGCGCTCGCGATGGAGCGCAAGGCCATGGCGCTGTCGCGCATGCAGGGCGACGCCGGCTGATCAGGCGTGCTCGAGCACGTGGGCAAAGAACACGTCGATGTCCGCCCGGGTGATCTCCGGGTCGAGGACCGCGAGGCGGATGACGGTGCGCCCGTCGACCTGGGCCGTACCGACCAGCGCTTCGCCGCGCTCGTACAGGGCCTCGCAGATCGCGGCGGGGTCCGCGTCGTGGACGTCGAAGCACACCGTGACCAGCGTGGGCTCGCGGACGAGGCGCATGCGCGGGTGCGCGCGCACGATCTCGGCGGCGTAATGGTTGAGCCCGAGCACGGTCTCGACCCGATCGCGGAAGCCGACCTCGCCGTGGAGCTGCCACGCGGTCCACAGCTTGAGCGCGTCGTTGCGACGGCCGCACTGTAGCGAGCGCCGGCCCGGGTTGAGGCGGTCGGTGTCGCTGTAGAACAGGTAGTCGGCGCTGTCCTCACCGCTGATCCGGCGGGTGAGCTTGCCGGGCTCGCGCAGCAGGGCGACCGAGCAGGTGAGGGGCACGCCCATCAGCTTGTGCGCATCCCAGGTCACCGAGTCGGCGAGGTCGATGCCGTCGAGCTTGTGGCGGTGCGTCTCCGAGAACAGGAGCGGGGCGCCGACCGCGGCGTCGACGTGGAACCACACGCCCTCGGCCTGGCAGATCGCGGCCAGGGCACGCAGCGGGTCGAAGGAACCGGTGACCGTGGTACCCGAGGTCGCGTTGACGAAGAACGGCTCGAGTCCGGCCTCGCGGTCGGCGCGGATGGCGGCCTGCAGCGCTTCGGGCTGCATGCGGCCCTCGTCGTCGGTAGGCACCTTGACCACGTGACGGCGGCCGATGCCGATGACCATGGCCGCGCGCTCGACGCTGTAGTGGCTCTGGTCCGAGGTGTACACGCGCAGCGGTCGGCCGAAGCTGCCCTCGGTGGAGGTCTCGGGGAAGAGGTCGTTGCGGGCGACGAGCATCGCCGTGAGGTTCGAGATCGAGCCGCCCGGCGTGAAGATGCCGTCGCAAGGCGCGGTCCACCCGATCCGCTCGCCAAAGCGCAGGATCATCTGGTGCTCGAGGAGCACGTGCACGCCGCCAGCCTTGTACGTGTACATCGAGTTGTTGGTGACCGCGGCGATCACCTCGCCGAGCACCGCTGCCGGGTCTCGGCCCGCGAACAGCTGGTTGAAGAAGCGCGGACCCGCGGTGTTCGGGGTGTTCTCGAGCAGGAAGCGAAGGTCGGCCATCACCTCGTCGAGCGGCCGGGGCTCGGCGGGCAGCTCGAGGCTGCGATGGGCGCGAAACACTTCGGGCTCGACGCGGGGCCGCGCCGGGCGGGCCTCGGCGTCATCGACGAAGCTCTGAGCGAGCTCCTGGGCCAGGCGGAGGGCGTGCGGAATGTCGGTGATCACGGCGTACCCTTTAGGGCTTGGCAAATGAGAGCGCCGTGCTATTCGGCGGCCCGAGCCGAGGCAAGCAATGCAGATCGCTGTGGACACTCCGAAGATGCCGCCCGTGAGCGACGCCATCCACCGCGAGCTCGCGCGCTGCGAAGTGCTCGCCGAAGCCGGTCGATACCGGGTCCTCGCTGCCCACGGCCCCGAGTGCCCGGCGGTGATGCAGGAGGTCGGGCGCCTGCGCACCGAGGCCTTCCGCGCGGCGGGCATGGGGGCGACCACCGAGATCGACCTCGACCGCTACGACGACCACTACATGCAGCTGCTGCTCGTCGACGACGCGGCTGGTGCGATCATCGGCGGCTACCGCCTCGGCTGGTGCAGCGACCTGTTCGACGCCGGCGGCCTCGACGCCCTGTACTCCTCGTCGCTGTTCGACTTCGACGAGCGCATGGTCGAGCGCATGCGCTCCGCCGCCGAGGTCGGGCGCTCGTTCATCCACCCGACCTACCACCGCCAGCTCAAGACCCTGGTCCTGTTGTGGCGGGGCATCGGCGCGGCACTCGCCAAGCGTCCGGGCTCCCACGTGCTCTTCGGGTCGGTGAGCATCAGCACCCAGTACTCCGAGCGCACGCGCAGCCTGATCCTGAGCACGCTGCGCGAGCACGTGTACGACGACGAGCTCGCCGATTCCGTCGTCGCGAGCAACCCGCCGCGACTGCCGCTGGTCACGCCCGCGGACGACATGCCGAGCCTCGACCGCTTCGCCCGCGCCGAGGACGGCCTCTCCGTGCCGATCCTCCTCAAGAAGTACGCGCGCCTCGGCGGAAGGTTCATCGGCTTCAACGTGGACGAGGACTTCGGTGACTCCATCGATGCCCTCGTGTGGGTCGACCTGCGCGACACGAAGCCGGACGTGCTCGCGGGCTACGTGGGCGAGCACATCGCCGACCAGCTCCAGGGCAGGGCTTGAGCCTGGTCCACCGAGCGTGGCGGGCCTACCGCCAGCGACGTGTGGTCCACATCAACGTGAACATCGTGCTCGCCGGGGTCGCGTCGATGGCGCTGACTACCGGCGTCCTCCACTTGTCCCGCGGGTGGGTGAGCAGTCCGTGGGCGATTGCCGTTGGCACCGCGCTGACCGACGCGCTGTTCGACATCGCGCTGTTCGCGACACTGCACTGGCTCGCGAGCCGCGCGGGATGGGAGCAGCAGCGCGACACGCACGGGTCGCTGGCTGGCGACACGGCGCGGCTGCAGTTCCATCGCTTCGTGCTCGCGCCTATCTTCTACATCGGCTCGGTGACCAGCCACGGCCTGTTGATGAGCGCGGGCGTGGACCGGGTCGCGGCGGCGTGGCTCGCGTACATGGGGACGCTCGCGTTCACGCGCCTGATGCACACCACGTACGGGCTGCGGGTCGGGCTGTTCGAGGACGCCCCCGGCTGAGGGCGCCGTGCACGCAGCTCGCTCAGGTCTCGTCCGCGAAGGACTCGCCCGGGTGGTGCGGGGCGTCGCTGGCCCTGTAGTCCTTGAGCGTCTGCCACAGAGCGAGCAGCGGCGTGGTCTCGGCACCCTGCCGCGCGTTCTCCGCGCCGATGGCGTAGGCCGCCTTCCAGTGCTTGCGCATGGTCCGCCAGTAGTCGAACGGGCCGTACTGCGGGTCGAACACGTGGGCCTGCTCGGAGCCGACGCCGTTGAGCTCGATGATCTGGAACGCGCCTCGGGCGAGGTCCTCAGGAGCGGCGCGCACGTCGTAGCGCCCGAAGTAGAACCCGTCGTAGCCGCGCGAGATCCGGTCGATGGCGGCCTCGAGCTCGGCGGTCTTCAGGTGACCCGCGTCGACGAACACACTGCCGCGGGCATGGGTGCCCACCTCGAGCAGCTGTACGCGATCGCCCTCCGCAGGTACCTCTTCGAGGCGGGTCTGTAGCCGCTCGAAGTGCACGTGGGCCAGGCACACGGCCCGGTCGTCGTCGAGGATCAGGTCGCCGAGGCTCCGTCGCCCGTCGCCCGTCACGTAGATCGGCTGCTTGTGGCCGATGGACCACACCTCACCTCGCTCGGCGCCGGGGTAGCGCACGTAGAACACGCCGAACTCCTCGCCGGGCGCGTAGGCCTGCACGATGGTGTCGACGGCGACCTCGCGGGCGTAGCGCGCGACCACCGCCTCACGGCGGGCGATGACCACGCCGGAGGCACGCTGCCCTCGGTCCGGCTTGAGCACGACCGGGCCGGGCGTGTCGGCGAAGAACGCGAGGGCGCGGGTGACGCGCTCGTCGGCGGGCTCGTCGGCGCGCAGCAGGATGGCGGCGGGTACGTGGGCCGGCGAGACGGCGCGCAGGGCCTCGAGGATGTCCCACTTGGACTCGCCGACCATGCCCCCGGTGGGGATCACCGGGTTCGACGCCGTGAACGCTGCGAGATCGCCGGCCTTCACGCCATACCGGAACATGAGCGGCGCGAGCGGGGTGACCATCACCCAGGTCGGCCAGAACTCCCAGTTCACGGTGCGTTGGAAGGCGCCGTACGCGAGGCGACGGCGGCGATGCAGTGAGGTGCGCAGGTTCATCGCGCGCTTCTAGTGCGGGCCCCGGTCGCAGGCAATGCGTCGTGAAGTACCGGACGAACGGGGCTCAGCGACCGAGTCCCTCGCGCAGCCCGCGGAGCAGGGCCGTGGCGTTCGCACCGAGGTCCGGCGTGTAGTAGCCGCCCTCCTGGACCGCGATCGTCGGAAGCCCGAGGCTGCCGAGCGCGGCGCCCACCCGGTGGAAGTCCTCGGTGCGCAGGGTGAAGTCGCCGACCGGATCGAGGTGGTAGGCATCGAGTCCGGCGGAGACGACCAGCGCGTCCGGCGCGAAGTGGGTGAGGGCGGGCAGCACGTGGCGGCGCAGCACCCGCAGGTACTCCTGGCCGTCGGTTCCGCGCGGCAGCGGCAGGTTCATCGTGAAGCCCTGTCCCGCGCCGCGTCCGACCTCGGTGGCGAAGCCCGCGAAGTAGGGGAAGCAGTCGGCGGGATCCCCGTGCAGGTTCACGACGAGCACCTGGTCGTCGTCGTAGAAGATCGACTGGGTGCCGTTGCCGTGGTGGAAGTCGATGTCGACGATGGCCACTCGCAGGCCGCGCGACCGCAGCGACTTCGCGGCGAGGGCGGCGTTGTTGTAGTAGCAGTAGCCGCCGAACAGGTCCTCGGTGGCGTGGTGTCCGGGGGGCCGGGACAGGGCGTACACGAGGTCGGCCTGTCCGAGTGTCAGGGCCTCGGCGGCACTCAGCGCGCACGCGGCGCTCCACCCGGCGGCGCTCGCCGTCTCGCGATTCAGCGGCGTGCCGGCGTCGAAGCAGAAGTGCCCGGCGTGGGTGAGCTGGGTCGGGTCCCCGCGTCCCTGAGACAGCTTCGGGAACACGGTCGGGTAGAACGCCTCGCCCTCGGGCATCAGCGCGGCCGTGTGGTACAGCGTGAGCAGCGGGAGCGCATGCACGCTCTGGAGCTGAAGCGGCGTCACGGGCTCGGGCTCCTGCAGTGAGAACAGCGCGTCCGCATCGAGGGCGGCGACGATGTTCTCGGCGCGTGCCGTCGTCTCGGGGTGGTCGATGCGCTCGCCGAAGGCCCACTCGTAGACGGGCTTGAACCGCAGCTGATCCGGATGAAAGAACGCGACGACCGGCTTCATGCGTGCGTGTACCGGTACAGGTGGAAGCCCTCTTCGTAGTAGGGCTCCAGCCAGCCGTCGTTCCAGGCGAGCACGTCCTCCCGCGCGGTGGCGATGCACTCGAAGCCGTAGCGCTCGTAGGCACGGGTCGCCCAGGTCGCCTCGGGGTGTGCGATGAGCACCATGCCCTGCTTGCTGCGGCGTCGGGACTCCGCCCGCGCAAAGTGCAGCAGGCGCTTGCCGAGGCCCTTTCCGGTGTGGTCCGCGTGGAGGTACACGTAGCCGAGGTAGTTGTAGTCGCCCGCGTCCTGCAGGGTCACCGTGGCCACCAGGGTGTCCTCGAGCTCTCCCACGAAGAAGTCGCGCTTCTCGAAGTTCTCGCGCCCCCACGCCTCGTCCACGTCGTGCTCGGACATGTCCTCGGGCTCGACGAAGGGCTCGTACCAGTCGGCTGACGAGCGGATGATCTGCGCCACACGCTTCATGTCGGTGAGGCGGGCCTCGCGGATGGCAAGGGGCGGCGGCGGTGGGGTTGGTCTGCGCTGGGAGACAATATTTGTCGCGAGTCGGATGGCGTCCTCCGGGGTGGAACAATCAGATCCGCGCCGCAGATAAGGTGGTGCGCACATCGTCGCAACCGAGGGCCTCGTGGGCGTGCTCGGTCCAAGGCGGGCTTCGCACTAATATGACGGATCCGTCATAAAAAGGATTCGCCAGGTTCCGAGCACCGGTATACGCACACGGGTGTTCTATTCTGGAGTCTGGATGCGCCTCTCTGTTCTTCTCGCGCTCGCTCTGCCCGCTCTCGCCGACGAACCGGGTCACTTCGCTCTCGAGGTCGACCTCGCACCGGGCAGCACGCTGTCGCCGGACGCCTACGACGCGCTCCTCGAGGATGCCGCGGGCATGGCGCCGCTCGGGACCGTCTCGGTCGACGTCGTCGCCGTGGACCCGACCACCGGTGCGCGCTTCTCGGCCTCCGAGCTCGTGCCCGAGGTCCCACCGGTTCCGATGAAGCCGGGCGAGCGTGCCGTGCGCTCACTGCCGAACAACGTGAACGCGACGGGCGAGGGCGAGCTCGCGGGCAAGGCCGTGTACCTGTCGCAATGCCACGGGTGGATCTACTACAGCACCCTCGGACGCTTCTCGACCCAGCGCGGCAACCTGTACGACACCGTCGAGGACTTCCACAACCCGGAGGGCGCGAACCAGTTCCTCACCGCGTACCTCGAGAACGCCGGCGCGATGGTGTACACGGTCAAGGAGCGGGACCTGAACCCCAACCAGGCCATCGCCGACAACGATGGCGAGGGCTACTCCGAGTCGGGCAGCGGGTTCACCGGCGGACCGGACAGCAATGACGGCTTCGCGGACGCTGCGACCTTCGCGTATGGCGTGAACCCGTTCGATGCGGGCACCACCCGCCGCTTCCCGGCGGATGGCGGCGCGGTGGCGACGTGGATTCCCGAGGTGCCTGTCGGCGACTGGTACGCGGTGTACGTCTCCTGGGACGCGCATGCCGAGCACGCAACCGACGCGCACTACCGCATCACGCACCCCGGCGGTGTCATCGACCGCACCTTCGACCAGAGCGTGCACGGGTCCACGTGGCAGTACGTCGAGACCCTGTGGCTCGAGGAAGGCGTCGACAGCTTCAAGGTCGAGCTCATCGGCGACAGCGCCGAGGCCGGCAAGTGGCTCTCCGCGGACGCGGTGCGCATCGGTGGCGGCATGGGTCAGGTCACCCGCCAGGGCGGCACCACCGGACGTCCCCGGTGGGAAGGCGGCGCCATCCAGCACACCCAGTACAACGGCGCGCCGACTTCGGTGTACGACCCCTACAACGACGGCACCGCGGACGACGGCGGCTCGGATCCCAGCGCTCGCTCGCGGTGGGCGGCGTGGGAGCACCCGGCTGGCGAGGACGCGCTGTATCTGTCTTGGCACAGCAACGCTGGCGGCGGTGTCGGCACGAGCGTGTACACCTGGGACGGCGCGGCGACCACGGGCTCCGAGGAGCTCGGCGACCTGCTCACCGAGGAGATCGTCGACGCATCGCGGGCGCTGTGGGACTCGGGGTGGACGAACCGCGGCCACCGCTACGCGCAGTTCTCCGAGGTCTCGCCGAACCACAACCCCGAGATGCCGGCGGCGCTGATCGAGCTCGCGTTCCACGACAGCGACGTCGACGTGGTCGCGCTCAAGTCGCCGACCTACCGCCGGGACGCGTCGCGGGCGATGTATCGGGCGATTGCGCGCTACTTCGCCGAGCGGGACGGGCTCACGCCAACCTTCCTGCCCGAGCCGCCGACCCACCTCGCCGTGGTGCACAACGCGGACGGCAAGCTCGAGGCGAGCTGGCAGGCCGGTGTGTCCGGCGACCCCTTCGGCGATGCGGCGACGGGCTACCGCGTGTTCACCTCGACCGACGGCCGCAGCTGGGACAACGGCGTCGACGTGACGGGCACGAGCCACGTGCTCGACACGCCGCAGGGCCAGACCGTGTTCGTGCGCGTCGTCGCGAGCAACGACGGCGGCCTGTCCTTCCCGTCGACGGTGGTCGGCGCGCGCCGCTCGAGCCAGGGCCAGGCCCCGGTACTCGTCGTCGATGCCTTCGACCGCCTCGACAACGGCACACTCGTCACCCGCGACGTGGGCCCGGTCGGCACCGTTCAGGGCATGGACCTGAGCCGCATGAACCGCGGTGATGCGGGTGCGATTCACGGCCGCGCCATCGGCCGCGCGGACTATCCCTTCGACCTCGTGTCGGACGAGGCCTTCGACGACCTCGACCTCGATGGCTACGCGCTCGTCGTGTGGGCGACGGGCGAAGAGTCCACGGTCGACGAGACATTCACCGCGGCCCAGCACGGCAAGCTGCGCAGCTTCTGGGACGGCGGCGGGGCCCTGTGGGTGAGCGGCGCCGAGGTGCTGTGGGACCTCGACAACCGTGGCAACGCCGCGGACCAGGCCTTCGCGAGCGAGGTGCTCGGCGCGACCATGGCGTCGGACGATGCGGGCACGACGCGGGTCAACCCGGCGGGCCTGCTCGACGGCGTTGGCGCCCTCGACTTCGGCGAAGATGTCGGCGGCATCTACCCGGTCGAGTACCCGGACGTGCTCGCCACCTCGCGCGACGTCATCGCTACCTACGCCGACGGCTCCACCGCGGGCGCGCTCGGCAGCAAGGTCGCCCTGTTCGGCTTTCCCTTCGAGACCATCGGCTCCGAGACCGTGCGGGACGAGGTCGCCGCGCGCTTGCTCGGGTCCCTGGTCCCCGATGGCGTCGACGATGGCCCGTTCGAGGAGGAGCCGGACCCCGATCCGGAGGTTGTCGACGACCCGCGCTCGCCCATCGCCCCGACCGGTGGGTGCGGATGTGCCAGCCAGGGCCCGGGGGCCGGCTGGCTGGCGCTGCCGCTGATGCTGGGCATCCGGCGGCGGCGCGAGGACTAGGGCGGTCACCCCCCCCCTCAGGCCAGCGCGCCCAGATCGGAGCGGATCACGAAGTGCACCTTCGGCCGCACGGCGCCTCGGGGTCGCGCGCTCGACGAACTACCGCATCCTCCGGCGAGGCGAGGAAGAGGGCGAGCGGGGGCCTAGGTCGTCTGGCTTCGCTGGATCATCGCGACCAGCTCCGCCGGCGGCTGGCGCTCGGCCGCATCGCGCTGGGCGACCAACGTGGAGAACAACTCGAACAGGGCGTCGGCGTCCTCGGCGGACACGTCTCGCAGCGACAGCCGGTGGTCCTGTCCAGGGCCGCGCAGGCGGATCTCCCGCTCGTCCCGCTCGACCGTCTCGAGGTCCGAGAGCGGCGCGGTGAAGTGCTGGATGCGCACGCCGCCATAGCGCACGTCGACGACGAGCTCGTGCAGCTCGACCTTCACCTCGATGGCGCGCAGGCTCGTGGACAAGCCCGCGCCGCCCGCGATGGCGAACACGCTGCCGACGAGGCTGAACACGCCGGGCAGCACCATCGCCTCGAGGCCCTGCCCGGCGAAGACGAACACCCCCATCCCGATGCCCATGCCGAGGAACGCGAGCCCGAACAGGCCGAAGCCCGAGGACACGAAGGCCATCTCGCGGCTGTGCACGCGGGCTTCGAGGGTGTCGAGATCGCCGTCCAGGTCCATGCGACACGCTACCGGAGGCGGGCTGACGCGTCACCGCTCCGCTGGGCATCGCGCTAGGGCAGCTGGCGCGCGGCCTTGTCGCGGATGGCCTCGGTCTCGATCAGGAAGTCCGCCTCGAACACGCCCTCGGTGGCGAGGAACGCGTCGCACAGCGCGATCAGTCCGGCCCAGTCCTCGTCGCGGATCTCGATGTCGAGGAGCAGGTTCGCGGCGCGGCCCCGTTGCTCGGGGCTTGGGTCCCGGGCGATGACCTCGTGCAGGCGGGGGGCCGCGTCGTCGTACGCGCCGTGCTCGTAGTAGGCGTAGGCCGCTGAGTACCGCGCACTCGGGGCTGCGCGGTCGTCGGGCCACTTCGCGACGAGCTCGTCGGCGGCGGCGACGAGCTTGGTCTCCCACTCGCCGAAGCCGGGCTCGGTGTCGTTGACCCGCGTCGCCGCATAGATGCGCGACATGGCGCAGAACTGGGCGTGCTTGCCGTCCGGGTCCGCGGCGACGCACGCACCGTAGGCGTCGAAGGCCTCCTCGAAGTGGCCGGCGGTGTACAGGAACTCGCCCCACGCGTAGCGGGTGGAGTGATCGAGCTCACCGGTCGGGTACTTGGCGAAGAAGGCCTCGTAGCAGGCCCGGGTCTCCCGGTAGAGCGCCTCGTTGCCTGGCTGCTCGCGGTATTCCTGGTGCAGCGCGTGGCACAGGCGTACCTCCGCCTTGGGTGACAGGACGGTGTCCTGCGCGTCCTCCGGGGTCGCGGGAGCCTCGGGCACCGGGGCTGGCGGGGTCACGCTCGGTGCCGGAGGCGGCGGGGTTGGCGGGGTCGGGCTCGGCGCGAAGGTCCACGCCGCCCACGCGGACAGCGCGAGCACCGCGGTCGCGGCCAGCGC
>SBGP01000070.1 GCA_006226595.1 Deltaproteobacteria bacterium | reverse complement strand
CAGGACATGTTGTCGGAGCGGGCGAACAGCGTGATGGGCGGCACGGCCTACATCGTCGACCGCTCGGGCACCGTGGTCTGCCATGCCTTCGAAGAACACGAACCCCACGTGGGTCGGGGCGAACTGCTCGCCGGACGCGCTTCCGAAGTCGCCGCCGTGGGGGAGGCCTGGTCGGGCATGACCATGGGCGCCGACGGCGAGGCCTTCGCGGCCTACGCGCCGGCCGGGGACCTGCCCTGGGGCGTGTGGATCGAGGTCCCCCGAGAGGTGGCGGCCGCACCGCTTCGGCGGGTGACGGCGCGGGTTTTCGGCATCGCCGGCTTGCTGGCCCTGGTTGCGGCCGGGCTCGCGGTGTGGCTCGTGCGTCGGCTGATTGGACCGGTCCAGGACGTAGTACGGGCGGTTCGCGAGGTCGCCGCTGGGCAATATGGCACCGCGATTCCCGAGCGTGGCCAGGACGAGGTGGCCGAGCTCGCACGCGAGTTCAACCGCATGAGCGCGGCCCTCGCAGCCTCTTACGGCGAGCTCGATGCGCGCGTGGCGGAGCGCACCCAGCAGTTGTCGGCTGCGCGCGAGTTCTCGGATCTGCTGCTCAACACGATGCAGGAGCGCATCATCGTCGTGGGCGCCGACCTCACCATCGTGCGCGCGAACCAGGCCGCGATGGCAGCCTATGGCGAGGACATCGTCGGGTGCGGCTGCAAGGCGGTCCATCAGCGGACGGATGCGGGTGAGTCCTGCCCCGCGCAGCGTGTGCTTACGAGCGGAAAGCCCGAGCACGAGGAGCGCGTCTACGAGCACGAGGGCCGCACCGAGGTGGTCTCGGTCGACACGTACCCGCTGCCGGATGGAGAGGCGGTGGTCGAGATCTCGCGGGACGTGTCGGAGCTCAAGCGCATGCAGGCCCAGCTCATGCACCAGGAGAAGATGGCCGCGCTCGGTACGCTCGCGGCCGGTATGGCCCACGAGATCGGCAATCCCTTGGCGAGCATGTCCTCGGAGCTCGAGATGCTCGAGCGCATGTGGGACCCCGAAGAGGCTCGGGCCTCGCTGCCGGTGCTCCGCGACCAGGTGCGGCGCATGTCCAAGCTCCTGCGCGAGCTGGTGGCCTTCGGCCGTCGTCCGGTCGAAGAAGCCGCGACCTTCGATCCCGCCGTGCTCCTGCACGACGTTGCCCGTCTGCTTCGCCACGATCCGCGAGGTCGCGGGGTCGAGGTGGTGGTGGAGGCGGCCGAGGGAGAGGCGCTGTGTTCGAGTCGCGATCGGCTGATGCAGGTCCTGGTGAACCTCGGCATCAACGCCCTCGACGCCCTCGGTGGTCGTGGTCGCGTCGTCTTTCGCTTGGCCGCTGCACCTCACGGCAGCGTACGGCTCGAGGTCACAGACGACGGGCCGGGCATCCCCGAGGAAGTGGCTCGTCAGGCCTTCGATCCCTTCTACACCACCAAGCCACCGGGCGAGGGCACCGGCCTGGGGCTGTTCGTGAGCGAGCGCATCGTGCAGGAGCTGGGTGGACGCCTCGAGCTTGAGAGCTCGACGGACGGCACCCGGTTCGCAGTGACCGTGCCCGACTGCCGCTGCGAGGAGGCATCCGATGAGTGACCGAATCCTCGTCGTCGACGACGAGGCCGTGCTTCGCGGCAACCTGGTGCGCTTCCTGGACCGGACGGGTCACGAGGTCGAGGGCGTCGCCAGTGGCGAAGAAGCGCTGGAGCGCCTCGCCGCTCATGACTTCGCTGTGGTGATCACCGACCTGAAGATGCCCGGGATGGGTGGAGAGGCTCTGCTTCGACGGGTCACGGCTGAGCACCCCCAGACGTTGGTGCTCGTCATCACCGCCTTCGCATCGCTCGAGTCGGCGATCGAGGCGCTGCGGCACGGTGCGCAGGACTACCTGCTCAAGCCCCTCTCCCTCGACGAGCTCACCCGCAAGGTGGACCGGCTGCTCGAGGTGCGCGAGCTCGAGCAGCGGGTGGCGCGGCTCCGGCGCGAGGTACACCAGCGCTTCGACACCGACGGCATCGTCGCGGAGTCCGCGGGCATGAAGCAGGTGATGGAGCTCGTGCGAAAGGCGGCGGGTTCGCGGAGCTCGGTGCTGGTCGAGGGGGAGAGCGGCACGGGCAAGGAGCTCGTGGCTCGGGCGCTGCACGATCAGTCGCCCTGGGCCGACAAGGACTTCATCGCCGTGAACCTCGCGGCCCAGCCCCGCGATCTGGTCGATGCCACGCTGTTCGGCCACGAGAAGGGTGCCTTCACGGGCGCGGCACGTGGGCGCGATGGGGTCTTCCGCGCGGCTCGGGGGGGCACGGTGTTCCTCGACGAGATCTCCGAGATGCCCCTCGAGGTCCAGGTCAAGCTGCTTCGTGTGCTCGAGAACCGCGAGGTGCTGCCGCTCGGGGCCGACCGGCCCGTCCCGGTCGACTTCCGTCTGGTCGCCGCGACCAACAAGCCGCTCCGCGCCGAGGTCGAGGCCGGTCGCTTTCGCGAGGACCTGTTCTTTCGCGTCGAGATCCTCAAGATCCGCATCCCGCCGCTCCGCGAGCGCCCCGAGGGCATCCCGGCCCTCGCCCGCCGCCTGCTCGCGCGTCACGCCGTCACCCAGCGACGAAACCCGCCCCAGCTGAGCCACGAGGCGCTGCGCCGGCTGCAGGCCTACCGTTGGCCAGGCAATGTCCGGGAGCTCTCCAATGTGCTCGAGCGGGCCGTGCTGCTGGGTGGAGGTGAGTGGATCGAGGTCGCGGACCTGCCGTCTGCGCTGAGTTCGACCGAGCCGCCGCCGGACGTGATGGACCTCAAGGCTGCGCTGGCGGGCTTCGAGCGTCGCCACATCGAGCGGGTGCTGGCCCACTGCGACGGGGACAAGAACCTGGCCGCCGAGCGACTGGGCATCCACCTCGCCACGCTGTATCGGCACATGGAACGCCTCGGTCTCGGGTGACTCCACGCCTTCGCAGGACTGCGAGTTCGCGGCGGCGCACCAGGCGAGGAGTCCCGCTACGAGGGCATCGGACGGTCCGGCACGAGGTTTGCTTCAGGTCCGAGCACGCCGAGGAGCGCCCATGAGCACCGAGCCCGCCGTCGATCCCGTCTGTGGCATGACCCCGAAGCCGGACACGCCGCACCGCCACGAGCACGAGGGCCACGAGTACGTGTTCTGCAGTGGCCATTGCAAGCACAAGTTCGTGGAGGACCCGGCCAAGTACCTCTCGCCCTCCGAGTCCGAGCCCGAGCCGCCTGCGGGCACCGTCTACACCTGTCCCATGCACCCGGAGATCGAGCAGATCGGCCCCGGCAGCTGCCCCATCTGCGGCATGGCCCTCGAACCCAAGACCTTCGATCCCGACGCGCCGGAGGACGACAGCGAGCAGCGGGACATGACGCGGCGCTTCTGGGTCGCCACGGCCTTTGCGCTCCCGGTGTTCGTCATCGCCATGGGCGACATGCTGCCCGGAAAGCCCATGAGCGCCGTCTTCGGCGACGCGCGTGCCTGGGTGGAGCTCGCGCTCGCCACGCCCGTGGTGCTGTGGTCGGCCTGGCCCTTCTTCGTGCGCGCCGTGCAGTCGGCGAAGAACAGGAGCCCGAACATGTGGACGCTCATCGGGCTCGGCGTGTCGGTCGCGTATGGCTACAGCGTGCTCGCGACCGTCGCTCCTGGGCTGTTCCCGGATTCCTTCCGACATCACGGCGAGGTCGCCGTCTACTTCGAGGCCGCGGCCGTGATCGTGGCGCTGATCCTACTCGGCCAGGTGCTCGAGCTCCGGGCCCGGAGCCAGACGAGCCAGGCCATCTCGAAGCTCCTCGAGCTGTCCGCGAAGAAGGCGAGACGCATCGAAGAGGATGGCATCGAGGTGGACGTCGCCCTCGACGAGGTGGGGGTGGGGGACCGGCTTCGCGTGCGCCCGGGCGAGAAGATCCCGGTCGATGGCGTCGTGCTGGAGGGCAACAGCCACGTCGACGAGTCCATGGTCACGGGCGAGCCCGTGCCCGTGAGCAAGGCGGCCGGAGACGAGGTCATCGGCTCGACGGTCAACGGCACCGGCGGGCTCGTGATCCGCGCCGATAGGGTCGGCTCCGAGACGCTGCTCTCGCGGATTGTCACCATGGTCGCGGATGCTCAGCGCAGCCGCGCGCCGATTCAGAACCTCGCCGACCGCGTCGCGGGCGTCTTCGTGCCGGCGGTCATCCTCACCGCAGCGATCACTTTCGTGGTGTGGGCGGTGTTCGGTCCGGAGCCGCCGATGGCCTACGCGCTCATCAATGCCGTGGCCGTGCTGATCATCGCATGTCCGTGTGCGCTGGGCCTGGCCACCCCGATGTCGATCATGGTGGCGACGGGCAAGGCCGCTGGACTGGGCGTGCTCTTCAAGGATGCCGAGGCCATCGAGGTCCTCGGTCGCGTGGACACCTTGGTCGTGGACAAGACCGGCACCCTGACCCGTGGTCGGCCCGCGCTGACAGCCGTCGAGGCTTCGGGAACGGAAGAGGCCACCCTGCTCTCGCTGGCGGCGGCGCTGGAGCGTGGAAGCGAACACCCGCTGGCCGAGGCCATCGTGGTCGGTGCCGAGGAGCGCGGCGTCTCGCGACTCGAGGCCAGCGACTTCGAGTCGGTCACCGGAAAGGGCGTGCGGGGGCAGGTCGACGGTCGGGCCGTGGCTCTCGGCAACCGCGCGATGATGGAGAGCCTCGGGCTGGATCCAACGTCGCTCGACGAGCGCTCGGAGGCCCTGCGTTCGGAAGGACAGACGGTGATGTACGTGGCGGTGGACGCCGCACTCGCGGGACTGATCGGCGTGTCCGATCCCATCAAGGAGTCGACGCCCGAGGCCATCCGCGCCCTCCACGGCGAGGGGCTACACATCGTGATGCTCACGGGAGACTCCGAGACGACAGCGAAGGCGGTGGCGAGCAAGCTCGGCATCGACGAGGTCATCGCCGGGGTCCTGCCGGAGGAGAAGGCCGCCAAGGTGGCCTCGCTCACGGCCGAGGGGCGCACGGTCGCTATGGCCGGTGACGGCATCAACGACGCGCCGGCCCTGGCGCGTGCCGCGGTGGGCATCGCTATGGGGACTGGCACCGACGTCGCCATGGAGAGCGCGGGCGTGACCCTCGTGAAGGGGGACCTGCTTGGGATCGTGAGGGCCCGCAAGCTCTCGCGCATGACCATGGCGAACATCCGCCAGAACCTGTTCTTTGCCTTTGCGTACAACACCGCTGGCATCCCCATCGCGGCG
>SBGP01000040.1 GCA_006226595.1 Deltaproteobacteria bacterium | reverse complement strand
ACTCGCCGGCGAGTGCGCGGGTGATCCGGTGCTTGCTGTCGCTCAGGTCGAGGCCCGTGGCTTGCCTGAGGGCCTTGATCGACGGAACGGCGGCCGCCCCAGGCATCGCGCTGACCAGTTCCATGCGCACAGCCATCGCTGTCCTCCACAGCTGCAGGATACGCGACGGTGAGGTTCGGGGCGTCCGGCCCGGCGTGGGTCAGCGGCAGTCGGGGTGGCGCCGCACGTTGGTCGCGCTATGTCGGCCGCCTGTGGAGACCCCATGCAGCTGTTCGTCGTGACCTTCACCGGGGCCGATCGGCCCGGCATCGTCGACCGTCTCGCCGCCATCGTCCAGGCGCACGGTGGCAACTGGGAAGAGAGCCGCATGGCTGCGCTCGCGGGCCGCTTTGCGGGCATCCTGCTCGTGGCGGTGCCGCCGGACCGTGGCGAGGCGCTGGTGGCGGCGCTGCGCGCCGTGGCGGGCCTCACCGTGCTCGTCGAAGAGGGCGAGTACACGCCCGTCGAGGCCGAGGACGTGTGGTCGCTGAGCCTCACCGGCAACGACCAGCCCGGCATCGTGCAGCAGATCACCACGGCCCTCGTGAAGGCCGGTGCGAACATCATCGACCTGCAGACCGAGACCGAGGAAGCGGCGATGGAGGGCGGCGTGCTCTTCCGGTGCATCGCCGAGATCGCGCTCGCCGAAGAGGCGGTGGATGGCCTCGCGGCCTCGCTCGAGGCGATTGCGACCGACCTGCTCGTGGACATCGAGCTCGTGTGATGAGCGAGCGGCGTGGGTAGGCACCCGGACGACAAGGCCATCCTCGCCTTCGCGCTGCCGGCTCTCGGCTCGCTCGCTGCCGATCCGCTCGTCAGCGCCGTCGACACGGCCTTCGTCGGTCGGCTCGGCACCGAGTCCCTGGGTGCCCTCGGGGTCAACGCGGGCGTGTTCTCGCTCGCGTTCCTCGTGTTCAACTTCCTCGCCTACGGCACCACCCCGCTCGTCGCGGGCGCCCTGGGCCAGGACAAGCGGGAGGAGGCGGGGCGCATCGTCAGTGCCGGTCTGGCCCTCGCGGTCGCGTTCGGCGCGCTCGGGGTCGTGGGCTTGCTCGCCTTCGACGAGGCCATCGTCGCGGCGATGGGCGCCGGTCCCGAGCTCGTCGAGCCCACGCTGGCCTACCTGCGGATTCGGGCTTGGGCGGCGCCGGCGGTGCTCCTGCTCACCATCGGCAATGGCGCCTTCCGCGGCTACGGCGACACCCGGACACCGCTGTGGCTCACCCTCGGGCTGAACTTCGTGAACCTGGTGCTCGACCCGCTGCTGATCTTCGGGCTCGGATGGGGCATCGAGGGGGCGGCTGCGGCGACGACCATGGCGCAGTGGCTCGGAGGCCTTGGCTTCGTGGGGCTGCTGTTCCGGGGCCCCGTGCCCCTGGCCATGCCCACCGTGGCGGACGTGCGCGCGTTGCTCGGCGTGGGCTCGGTGCTCTCGGTGCGCACCGTCGCGCTCGTGTTCACGATGACGGTGACGACGTCCCTCGCCACGCGCTTCGGCAAGGTGCCCATCGCCGCGCACCAGGTGGCGATGCAGCTGTGGCTCATGTTCGCGCTCATCGTCGATGCGTTCGCGCTCGCCGGGCAGTCGCTGATCGCCGATCACCTCGGTGCGGGGAGGGTCGTCGAGGCACGGCGGGTCGGGGACCGGCTGCTCGTGTGGGGACTGCGCGTCGGCGTGGGGCTCACCGCGCTCCTGCTCGCGGGCTGGCCGCTGTGGCCTCGGCTGTTCGACCTCTCGCCCGAGGTGGCGGCGGCTCTCGCCTCGGTGCTCCCCATTGTCGCGCTGATGCAGCCGCTGAACGCCGTGGTCTTCGTGTTCGACGGGATCTTCATCGGTGCGAAGGCGTTTGGGACGCTCGCGTGGCAGATGGTGCTCGCGACGAGTGTGACGTTGGCGGCACTCGCGTGGGTGTGGTCGGCAGATGCGGGCCTGCTGGGCATCTGGTGCTGCATGGTCGTGCTGATTGCCGCGCGGGGGGCCGGTCAGGGTGCGTGGTACTGGGGGCGCCGCATCCTCGCGTGACGGTGGTTTGGTGGGGTGCGCTCCGCCGAAACGCTCTCCGGGCTCGTCGACGAAACTTGTCCGTTGCAAGGGCGGCGGGGCGTTGATCGACCTGTGTGGCGCGGGCTGGGGTGGAACCTGCGGGCTGCGTCTCACCTCTTCCGCGGGCTACTCCACGCGCACCTACCGGGTGTACTCCATCGATCTGGAGATCTACGACGTCACCCAGTAGGGACGTCGCTCACGCCACCGCGGGAGCGGGCGCACGACGGCCCGCAAGCTCGACGTAGGCGAGCAGCGCCAGGGGAACCAGACCTACCGCGGGATGCACGAACCACGCGAAGGCCAGGGCCCCCGTGCCGGCGCGCACACCGTCGACCACGCCGACCCAGGGCTTGCGCTCGATGCGTGCCCCGAGGCACAGCGTGGTGAGTACGACCCAGCCGCCGAGTGCGATTCGGGCGATCAGAGGCCAGCCCTCGCCCTCGAACATCAGCCAGCCGAGGGCGGCGGTGGCCACGCCGAGGTTGGCGATGGTGTACAGCGCTACACCCGGCGCGAGGCTGTCGTTCTCGATGGGCGCGGAAGGCCGGGCCGGTGGCATGCCGGGGGCGAGGCGGGCCGTATCGGCCGGTCCCTTCAGCCACACCCACAGCTTGTCCCAGCCCTTCGCGCGCTGAGTGGCCTCGGCGAGCTCGGCCCACACGGCGACGTTGGCCCACACCGGGTTCAGGCTGTGCAGGGGGCGGGTGATGCCGAAGTCCGCCTCTTCTTCCTCGACCTGGAAGGTGCCGAACAGGCGGTCCCAGATGATGAGGATGCCGCCGTAGTTCTTGTCGAGGTACTTCTCGTTGCGGCCGTGGTGCACGCGGTGGTGGCTGGGCGTGTTCATCACCCACTCGATGGGACCGAGCTTCGGCACGTACTGGGTGTGCTGCACGAACTGGTAGAGGTAGTCGAAGACCACCAGGCCCACGAGCATCTCGAAGGGCATGAACAGTGCGAGCGGCAGCTTCCACGCCCACTTGAACAGGTTCTGGAACAGCGCCTGGCGCAGGGCGGCGGCGAAGTTGAAGTCCTCGGCCGCGTGGTGGGCCGAGTGGATGCCCCACAGCAGGGCGATCTCGTGGTGGTGGCGGTGCGCCCAGTACGAGCAGAAGTCGTACGCGAGCAGCCCGATGACCCAGCCCCACACGGCATCGACGGGCAGCTGGACCGGCGCGTACGGGGCGAGCGCGAGGAAGGGGAGCAGGACGAGCGCCTTGGTGAAGCTGTCCCACACCTGGAAGACCATGCCGTGACCGACGTTCACGGCGGCCTCGCCGAGGCGGTAGCGGTTGTCCTTGCGCACGACGCTGACCACCGCCTCGCCGGCGATGAGGAGGACGAAGAACACGTAGCCGGTGGCCATCATCTGGGCTTCGGTCATGACTGCTCCGCGAGAAGTGCGCTGGTGAGGTGCTGTGCGAGGGCGAGGATGGCGTCGGACTGCTGTGGCGGCTCGTAGGAGCGGCCGACGGACAGGCCGTTGAGGATGGCGAAGAGCAGCAGGGTGCCGGTTCGCTGCAGCTCGCCTGGAAACAGGTCGGGGCCGAAGATGTCGGCGACCGCGGCGTGGATGCGGACATCGAAGTGGGCCATGACCTCGCGCATCGGTTCACGCAGCTCGGGCTCGGTGCGCGCGGCGACGGCGAGCTCGAGCCAGGCGGTGAGGGCCGGACCCTGCCAGTGCTTCCACATGCGTCCGACGAGGGCGTCGGGCTCGAGGCCATCGCGCTTGGCTTCGTCGACGAACTCGGCGACCGCGGTGGTGAGCACGTGGTCCAGTGCGCCGACGAGCAGGTCGATGCGCGTGGGGAAGTGGTACTGCAGCGTGCCGCGGCTCACCGAGGCTCGGCGACAGACCTCGGCGGTGCTGGTGCCCGCGTACCCGCAGGCGCCCAGGGCCTCGACCGTGTGCTGCAGCAGGTGTTCGCGGGTGGCTTGGGCACGGGCTTGCACGGGCTCTCCAAAACCGTCAGTGGTGATGGTTTACTGTGTGGTGACTAAACAGTCAAGGCTGATTGTTTGTTCGAAAGGCCCGGTTCGTCGTCAACATGCACGGTGGGCGAGTTGAGGGCGATCCGGGCGGTTGCGGCAAGATTCGGGCCAGCAGCACCCGTTTTGGGGCCTGTTTCAGCAGGGCGATCGCTGAGAGGACGCTGTGATCGACCTCATCGGGGGTCAGACCCCTGACTGGGGTCAGACCCTCGACTGGGGTCAGACCTTCGAGCGGGGTCAGACCCCTGACTGGGGTCAGACCTTCGAGCGGGGTCAGACCCTCGGGCGGGGTCAGACCCTCGGGCGGGGTCAGACCCTCGAGCGGGGTCAGGCCCTTGGTTGGGGCGTGACAGCCCTCGGGCGAGACGCGACCTGGGCCCTCGCCCAGGTCGATCAGCGGCCCTGGTTGAGCTCGATGGCGCTTCGGTAGGCGGCCTCGGCGCCCTGCACATCCCCGAGGGCGGCGCGTGCATCGCCGAGCCGGACGAAGAGCAGGGAGCGCCAGGGGCTGTTCGCCGTCGACAGGCCTAGGCCCGTCCGTGCGACCGAGGAAGCCTCGGCGACCGAGCCAGCGCGGTAGTAGAGCTCGGATGCCCGGGCCGCGTGGGCCATGCCTTCCTCGGCCGGGCTGCGGACGTAGGTTCGCAGCGTGTTGGCGGCCTCGACCGGCTGACCGGCGGCGATGTAGGCGTCGGCGGCGTCCTGCGCGATGGTGTACTCACCGCTCGCGTTGGCGGGGGCGGAGGGCAGGTCGCGGGGCATGGCCTGGCTGCGCAGGCTGCCGAGGCTCACGCTCTCGCCCTCGGCGGAGGGCATGTCGGCCGCCGCGGACTCGGCAGCGGGAGTCTTGCGGAGGCGGCCACCGGCCTCCTTCGCCGACTTCGCCTTGGCCGTCACGTCGCGGCGGCCCGCCTTGGACATGAGCTCGACCTCGGCGACGTCCTCCATGTCGAAGCTGCCGCCGATGGCGGGGGCTGCCGGCGCCTCTTCGCGGATCTCCTCGGCCTCGTCGGCCTCGGCGACCACGTCGTCGAGTGCGTCGTAGCTTCGGGTCGTGCGTTCGGTCGTCGCCGTCGTGGTCTGTGCGACCGGTTCGGCCTCGGCGAGCCCCAGGGGCTCCTCGGCGGGGGTGGCGACGGGCGCGGGGGCACTCGCGGCCATCGGGGCCGGGTCCGGTTGGGGAGCAGGCTTCGGCGGCGGCGGGGGCGCAGCGTCC
>SBGP01000107.1 GCA_006226595.1 Deltaproteobacteria bacterium | reverse complement strand
CACCATCGTTGACGAGCTGCTTGCGCGCCACCATGAGGACCACGACGAGGCCGAGGATCACTCCGGTGAAGACGGCAATCGCAGCGCCGAGAGCCATGAGGTTCATCGTCCGACTCCTAGAGCTTGATGCCGGCGAAGGCCATGAAGGCGACCGACATCAGCCCGGTGACGAGCATGGTGATGCCGAGTCCGCGCAGACCCTCGGGCACGTTGGAGTAGCGAAGCTTGTAGCGAATCGCGGCCATCGAGATGATCGCCAGCGCCCAGCCCACGCCCGAGGACGCGCCGAACACGCAGGTCTCGACGAAGCCGTACTCGCGCTCCTGCATGAACAGGCTCGTTCCGAGGATCGAGCAGTTCACCGCGATGAGCGGGAGGAAGATGCCGAGCGCGTTGTAGAGCGCGGGGCTGAACCGGTCGAGGACCATCTCCACCAGCTGCACGGTGGCGGCGATGGTGGCGATGAACACGATGAACGAGAGGAACTGCAGGTCGACGCCGAGCAGGCCGGTGTCCTTGAGCAGGAACTCGTTGAGCGCCCAGTTCAGGGGGGCGGTGACCGCGAGCACGAAGACGACGGCGACGCCGAGGCCGGTGGCCGTCTCGACCTTCTTGGAACAAGCCAGGAAGGAGCACATGCCCAGGAAGTAGGCGAGAAGGATGTTCTCGACGAAGATCGACTTGACGGCGAGCGACGCCAGAGCGATGGGATCGATCATCACGCCTCCTCGGTGTAGCCGGTCCAGCTACGCTGGGCCCAGATGAGCAGGCCGAGGAGGATGAACGCTCCCGGCGGAAGGACCATGAGGCCCATGTTCACGTAGCCAGCCGCGTAGGCCGCCTCGGGCACGAGCTGGAAGCCGAGCAGCGAGCCCGAGCCCAGCAGCTCACGACCGATGGCGATGGCGACGAGCACCGCGCCGTAACCCAGGCCGTTGCCGAGACCGTCGAGCAGCGACTGCCACGGCGGGTTGGCCATGGCGAAGGCCTCGGCGCGACCCATCAGGATGCAGTTCGTGATGATCAGGCCGATGAACACGGACAGTTCCTTGGACAGGCCGTACATGTAGGCCTTGAGGAACTGGTCCACGACGATGACCAGCGACGCGATGACCGAGAGCTGCACGATGATGCGGATGCTCGGCGGAATCTTGTTGCGGAGCAGCGAGATGACCACGTTCGACAGCGACACGACCGCGATCACCGCCGCGGCCATGACGAGCGCCTTGTCGACGCGCACGGTGACCGCCAGCGCGGAGCAGATGCCGAGCACCTGCACCGTGACCGGGTTGTTGTCGGAGAGCGGGTCGGTGACGATCCGCCGCGTCTTCTTGTCGAAGGGGAAGAGCGGCGCCTTCTCGGGCGCCATCTCGGTAGCGGGAGAGCTCATCACTTTCCTCCGCGGAGGGACTTGAGGTAGGGCTCGTACTGCTCGAGGGCCTCGGCCACCATCTTGTCGACGCCGTCGCCAGTGATGGTCGCGCCAGAGACGCCGTCCACGCAGTAGTCGGTGGCGCCGGGGCAGACGATCTTGGCTTCACCCTTCACGACGCGAATCGTGCGGGGCTGGCCGCCATCGACCACCTTCTTGCCGGCCCACTGCTCCTTGAACTTGGGCTGGGTGATCTCCGCGCCGAGACCGGGGGTCTCCTTGGGCGCGAAGAAGGTCGCACCGAGCACGGTCGCCGCATCGGGCTTGAGCGCGAGGTAGCCCGAGAGCGGGCCCCACAGGCCGACGCCGTCGAGGGGCAGCGCGTAGGCGCCGACGTTGCCGCCGTCCTTGCGCGCGTACACCGCGAACAGGTCGGGCTCGGCGGTGCTGCCCTTGACCGCGAGCTGCGCCGCTTCGACATCCGCGAGGGTCTTGTCGGCCTGCACCGCGCCAGCGGCGTTGATGACCTTGACCTCGACGCGCTCGCCATAGGCCTGGTCGATCCACTCGCCGGTGGCCTCGCCGGACTCGGGGCGAATGTCGAGAGCCTCGAGGACGCTGCCCTTGAGGTCGCGCTCGACGTTGAGATCCTGCTGCTCCTTGAGGGACAGCGCGGCCCCGCCGACGAGCAGCGAGCAACCGACGCAGACCGCCGTCGCGAAGCCGAGGGTGTATCCAGTAGAGAACGCCATCTTCAGCTCCCCTAGGCCGCGGCCAGACGCGCGACGCGGCGGCGGGTGGTGCCCTTCACGATGTAGTAGTCGATGAGGGGCGCGAACACGTTCATGAACAGGATGGCGAGCATCATGCCCTCCGGGTACGCCGGGTTCACGACCCGGACGAGCCCGCAGAGGACGCCGATGAGCACGCCGTAGATGAAGCGGCCGGTCTCGGTGGTGCAGGAGGAGACCGGGTCGGTCGCCATGAACACCGTGCCGAAGGCGAAGCCGCCCATCACGAGGTGGTAGGCCGGGGGCAGCGAGAGCATGGTGTTGGCACCGGGCTCCCACACGCCGTAGGCGAAGAGGCTGGTCACGCCGACGAGGCCGAGCACGCAGCCGACCATGGTCCGCCAGGACGCGATGCCCGTGGCGATGAGGAACAGGGCGCCTGCGGCGATGGCCACCACGCTGGTCTCGCCCATCGAGCCCGGGATGGCGCCGAGGGCCATCTTCTCGAGGGTGAAGCCAGCCTCGGTGAGCGCGGAGACCGCCGACGCCGCACCCGGGGTGCCGCTCGCCACGTTCAGCGCGGTGGCGCCGGTGTAGCTGTCGATCGGGGTGCCGCTGTGGGTCAGCAGGTTCGCGCTACCGGCGACGTCCCACACCTTCGCTCCGGACATCGCGCCCGGGTAGGTGAAGAACAGGAACGCGCGGGCGGTGAGCGCCGGGTTGAGGATGTTCATGCCGACACCGCCGAACACCTCCTTGCCGATGACCACGCCGAAGATCACGCCGACGGCCACCATCCACAGCGGGATGGTCGGGGGAAGCGTGAGCGGGAAGAGCATCGCGGTGACGAGGAAGCCCTCGTTCACCTCGTGGCCGCGCACGTGGCAGAACACGAGCTCCGCCAGACCACCCGCCGTGTACGACATGATGATGATCGGGAGCATGTGGTACGCGCCGCGCAGGAAGCAGTCGAGGCCGGACGCGGTGAGGTTCTCCGCGGTGTAGGCCTGGAAGCCGATGTTCCACATGCCCGTCAGGATCGCCGGAGTCAGGGCGAAGAGCACGAAGATCATCAGTCGCTTCATGTCCATGTGGTCGCGGATGTGCGCACCCTTGTGCGTCCGCTCCCCAGGAGTCAGTGCGACGGTCTCGACGCCCTCGAGCGCCCACCAGAACTTCTCGTACTTGCCGCCCTTCTCGAAGTTGGGGCGGAGTCCGTCGAAGAAATTGACCAGGAACGCCTTCATCTCAGGCCTCCCGCTCGTAGAAGTCCAGCCCCTCGCGGAGCAGGATGTCGAAGTCGATCTTCGAGGGGCAGACGTACGAGCACAACGCTGCCTCCTCCATGGTCAGGTCGAGCAGACCGAGAGTGATGCTCTCTTCGAGATCGCCGGCGATGATGCTGCGGAACAGGAACTCCGGCTCGATGTCCGGGGTGGCGATGACCTTCTTGTACTGGCCGATCGGCACGATGGCGCGGTGGCCGCCGTACAGGCCGGGACGCAGGTCGTAGCTGCCGCCGCCGCCGAACATGCCCTTGAGGTACGCGGAGTGCGCGGACCACTTGCCGAGCTGCGGCGTGGCCCAACCGAGCACCTCGCGCTCGACGCCCTCGGGGAGGACGTGGATGCCGCGAGAGTAGAAGCTTGCATGGTCGTCGGCGCCGATCTTGGTGCCCGTGAGCACCGAGCCGCGGATCCAGCGAACGTCGCCCTGGGCGGTGTCGCCGACGATGTGCTTGGCGGGCGCGCCGAGCAGGGTCTTCACGAAGCGCGGCTTGGCCACGCCGACGCCGACCGCCGCGTACACGCGCTCGGCCGGGAAGCGGCCCTCGAGGGCGAGGCGACCGATGAGCACGGCGTCCCAGGCGGAGAGGTACCAGACCTCGCTCTTGCCGCGGGGCGGGTCGATGAGGTTGACCTGCACGCCCGCGTCGCCCGCCGGGTGCGGGCCCGCGAACTCGTGGAGCTTGGCCTTGACGCCGCTCCATGCGGGGTGGCTCTTGCCGGCGGGAACCGCGAGGTTCACGGTGCCGAGCTTGCCGAGCAGGGCCACCGCAGCCGCGAGGGCCGGGGCGTCCGCATCGGTGAGCAGGACGTCCGCGCCGGGCTGAAGCGGGCCGGTCTCGGTCGCGCTGATCAGGATCGACTGCGGCTTGGCGTCCACCGCGGGGATGCGATCGAGCGGACGGGTGCGAAGCGCGCCCCACATGCCCCCGGAGAGCAGCAACGAGCGCGCATCCGCGTCGCTCATGCCCTCGAGATCGGCCTGGGAGTACTTCTTGAAGCTCACCGCTTCGTTGCCGCTGACCTCGACGATGATGTCGGTGATCACGCGACGGCGGCCGCGGCGGATCTCCTTCACCGTGCCCGAGGCGGGCGACAGGAAGACGAGCTCCGGAGCGTGCTTGTGGAAGAAGAGGGGCTCACCGGCCTTCACGGCCTCGCCCTCGCGCTTGGCGAGCTTCGGCGTGATGCCGCGGAACTCGGTGGGCGCGTAGGCCACGGTGGCGGGCGCGGGAAGCTCGACCGGGGCGCCGCTGGCGGCACCCGCGATGGGAATGTCGAGCCCTCGCTTGATCTGGTGGACGGACATGCTCTTTCCCGGGTTCTCCGGCAGCTCCGGAGGTCGACGGATGGCGAACGGAAGACGCCCCTTTAAGGCGGCAAAGGGCGGTACGTCCACACGCTCGCCAAAGCTCCCTCAAAGACACGCTGCAACCCTCGATCCCACCTCGCACCGCAATGTGCAAGCTGGTGGAACGACGGTGCGTCAAACCACACACCTGTGTGGATTTTGCGTAGAGCCCGACGCCTCTGGACGTACTCGGGTAGGCTTGTCGTAGATGGAAGCCAGTGACGAGTTCTACCAGCAGGTGGCAGATGGCACCGCGGATCCCCGCGAGCTGAACCTTCGGGTCGGCCTCGTCAAGCGTCGGATCCGCGCCGCGCGTGGCGGGACGCCGGACGAACGGCGCATGGCACTCAAGGCTGCGGCGCACCTCGAGCCCATGCATCAGCAGGAGATGCTGCTCGTCTACCTCGACGACGACGACGAGGAGATTCGCAACTACGCGCTGAACATCGCGATCGCCGCCAGGGCCGACGGCACCAAGGTCCTTCGCGAGGCCCTCGCTGCACGCCACCCGGACATCGCCCTGCGCGCCCTCGACCTGCTCACCCGAGGGGTGGACAAGACCTCCACCAGCCGGATCCAGCGACTGATCACCTCCGGCAACGCGAAGATCCGGGCAGGAGCGGTGCGCTTCCTCGGACATGCCGGCGGCCCCGCCCTCGTGCCGCGCTTGACTCGCATCCTCGCCGATCCCGACCACCGCGCGGCCCATGCCGCCGAGCTCGCGATCGAGCGCCTGCGGGGAGATCGCGAGAAGCGTCGTCCCCAGGACTGGTGGACCGCACCACCGCTGGAGGACGAGTCTCCCGAAGAAGAGCCTCTCGTGCCGGTAGAGCTCGACAACTTCGAGCTTCCCCCGCCGCCGAAGGCGCTCGGAGGGGGTGACCTCGGCTCGCTGTCGTCCCTGGCGGGCCTTGGCCCGGTGCCCGACCTTCCGCCGATGCCTGATCTGCCGCCGATGCCGTCACCGCCGGACGCCGGCTCGGATCGGCCGTCCTCGCCGCGACCCTCGGCCCCACAGCCCCCGGCGCGCGCGCACGCCGCGGTGGCCGACTGGGAGCCCGCCCAGCCGTCTCCCCTGCCCTCGCCGCTGCCGAGCGAAGCCATGCCGCTCGGTCGCCTGCTGGGTCGCGTGGCCGCCGAGGATCGCGGTCGCGTGCTCGCCGCGCTCGACGCCACGGGCGAGGGACGCCAGGTCGTCGACAAGCTCACCCGCTCCGCAGACGCTCTCGATCG
Organism: Deltaproteobacteria bacterium; assembly: GCA_006226595.1. GTDB lineage: Bacteria > Myxococcota_A > UBA796 > UBA796 > M1803. The sequence goes on along the minus strand of SBGP01000107.1, from coordinate 108,348 downwards.
GGCCGCCGCAGCCCTCGCCGTGAGCGGACTCGGCATGGCGCCAAAGATCGCCAACGTCACCCGCCTGCTCCGCGACCCCGAGCCCCAGGTTCGCGCTGCAGCCGCCGCGGCGATGGCTCCGATTGCCGGTCCGAGTGCACTGGCCCAGCTGTCGCGGCTGGTCTCGGACGAGAGCCCCACGGTGCGCCGCGCCGCACTGCTGTCCCTCGCTCGGGCCGCCACGCGCCTCGACCAGCGCAGCTTTGCGGACAATGCCCTCCGACAGCTCGCTGACGACCCCGATACACAGGTTTCCGAGGCGGTTACCGAGGCTCGCAGGCTACTGGCGCGTTGAACCCGCTCCCCACGGAGCGCCGGATCGGGTTACCCGCGCCGCCATGCGCATTCTCGGAATCGATGAGGCCGGTCGCGGCTGCGTTCTCGGACCCCTGGTGGTCGCAGCGTTCTGCACGGAACGCGACGAAAAAGAGCTGCGCGACGCGGGCGCCGACGACAGCAAGCGCCTGACCGCGAAGAAGCGCGACAAGGTGCGGGCCGCGCTGACGCCGCTCGGCGAACACGCCATGGTCGCGATTACGCCCGCCCAGATCGACGGCGGCAACCTCAACACGCTCGAGGAAGAGGCGATCGTGCACCTCGTGCGCACCTTCCGCCCGGACGAGGTGCGCATCGACGCGCTGGGTCCGCCGGCCGGCATTCCGCGGGTCATCGCCCGCCTGCAAGCGGAGCTCGACTTCACGCCGACCTGGGTGATGGAGCCGAAGGCGGACCACACCTACCCGGTGGTCGGCGCGGCCTCGATCTTCGCGAAGACCACGCGTGACGCCGCCCTCCAGGCCGCGAAGGACACGCACGGCGACCTCGGCAGCGGCTACCCGAGCGACCCGAAGACCCGCGCCTGGCTCACGGCGTGGGCGAAGAGCCGCGAGCCGTGGCCGGACTTCGTCCGCACGCGGTGGGAGACCGTGCGCACCCTCTCGCAAGAGGCGCTGTTCTCGTCGTGATCGAGCTCTCCCGCATCGCCGCCGACGGCGGGCCCTCGATGCCCGCGCTGTACGCCGTCACCGTCGCGGCCGTGCTCCTCGCGCTGTCGCTGGGCGCGCTGACCATCGCCGGCAAGCGGGTGCCCCTGGGCGCGTGGCTGGCCGGACCGATGGTGATGCTCGCGATCGGCTGGCTCGGCAGCGCAAACAGCGCGCAGGAAGCGCTCGCGACCCTCGCCTCCGATGCCGAGAACCCGAACGCCGCGATGGCCCAGGCGGCGGCGCTGGCGCGCTACCCGCGCATCGCCGCGTACGGTCTCGCCGTGCCCGTGCTCACGCTCATCGCCTGGGTCGGCGCCCTCACCTCGCTGGCGACGGGCGGCCCGAAGCGCGAGTGGACGGGCGCACATGCCGCCATCACGCTGCTGCTCGGCGCCTCGGCCGCGGCGGCCCCCTTCGCCCTGCCCCTCCTCCGCGGTGGCGCGTTCGTCGACTACCTCGGCCCGAGCCCCTACCTGCTCGCGCTGCTGACCCTCGGCGTTGCCCCGGCCATCGCCGCCGCCGCGGCCCACACCTCCCGCGCGAGGGTCGATGCCCCTCGCCTCGCCGCGGCTCGCGGACTCACCGTGCTCGCCGGCATCGGTGCCGTGGGGCTGGCGGGCCTCGCGCTCGCCGACATGGCCGGGACCATCGCGGTGCAGGCGACCGCGGCGACCGCCGAGACCCGCGCGCTCACGTGGACCAACGCTCGCGCCATCGAGCGTCTGATGATCGAGTCCACCGGTGCCGCCCTCCTCGCCCTCGCCATCGCCGGGGCCGCGTCGATTCTCCCCGTGGGTGGGCACCTGAACGACCGCCGTTCGATGCTCGGCGGCGTGAGCGCACTGTTGCTCCTGGGCGGCCTCGGAGCCCTCGCAGCCGAGCGCACGATCAGCGCACCGCTGCACCAGCGTGCCGACGACACCCGCGAGGTGATGGCGTGGACCGACAAGGTGCGCGGCCTGCCGACCATCACCAAGGCGAGCACCCGGCGCCCGGAGGGCGAGTGCCTCGTGCGGCGGCGCGGCTCCGAGTGGGTCGCCGTGCAGCGCTGGCCGATGTGGCCCTCCGAGGACTGCGGTCCAGAGGAGGCCCCGCTGCTCCTGCCGCTTCGTGGCAACGCCGTGGTCGTCGCACTCACCGGTGACACCGCCATCGGCGCGGTGCTCAACACGCAGTGGTTCGTCGGCAAGGGCAAGGTCTCGATCCTCGCCCAGCCCGAGCAGTTCCCCAGCGCCGAGCAGCTCGCCCTCGTCGGCGCGCCGGACCTCGCCTACGTGGCGCCGTGGGACGCCGCGGGCCCGGACGACGACGCCGCGGTCGCCGAGCTCGGCCCCGAAGGTCTGCTCACCGACGTCGACGGCTGGGCCTATCTCGCCGCCGATCCGCGCATGAACGTGCAGGACCTGCTCGACGGCTGCCTCGAGAAGCAGTGCATCCTCACGCCTTCGCGCTGAGACCGCCGTCCAGGCTCACTCGCCGGTCGACCACCGCACGTCCGTGACCCCACCCACCGCCGCATTGGCGAGGGTATCGGCGAGCTCGTTGCCCTCGATGCCCACGTGCCCGGCGATCCAGTGGACGCGGAGGTTCGGCCACTGAGCGAGCTTGGCCCTCACCGTGTCGATGATCTCCTTGTTCGCCTTGGCCTTCCAGCCGAGCACGAGCACACCGTTGCAGTACTGCGAGTCGGTGAGCAGCGCGACGGGCGTAGTGCGCGCGATGCCGGACTCCTCGAGCAGGTGCAGCGCCAGCCAGATCGCGGTGAGCTCGCCGACATTGTTGGTGGCGGTGCCCAGTGACTTGCACGCCTCGGCGACGCGACCGTCGGGAAAGCGCACCACCGCGCCGCTTCCGGCGGGGCCGGGGTTGCCCTTGCACGCGCCGTCGGTGAACGCGATCACCGTGCCGCTCGGGAGCGAGTCGATGAGCGAGATGGCCGCCGCCTCGGCGAGGGCCGCCTGGGCCCGGGTGCGGGTACCCGCTTTGCCGAAGCCGCTGCCTCGCTTGGACTTGCCCTTGGCGGGCGCCGCGGGCGCCGCGTCGGCGGAGACTCCAGCGGGAAGCGCCTCGACGGGTGAGCGCACGTCCACTCGGACGGCGCTGGCTCCACCGCGGTAGATCCGGGCGCCAGACTTGTTCGAGTAGCGGATCGGCGTCCGCCCACCCTGGACCACGGGAGCCCCGAGCGCATCGACCTCGGCCCACACGTCCTTGCCCTTGAACGTGGCCTTTCGCCAGCTCATGTGAAGTACTCCGCGCGGCCTTCGTTCGAGAACTCGGCAGCCGCTTCCTTGTCGATGAGCACGACGAACGTGAAGATGCCGACGATGGTGCCGATGGGCATGTTCATCACCGCGAGCGCGGCGACGATGAACGCGAGGATGCGGCCCATCTGGGTGCGGCGGCGCAGCCCACTCGCCGCGAAGAACGCGAGGATCGGCTGGATGAGCAGCAGCAGGCCGATGAACACCGCGAACACGATGAACACCCCGCCCCCGATGAGCGCGCCGATCTCGCCCTCGAGCGCGCCGACGAGCGCGACGCCCGAGCCCATGCCCCCGTAGATCAGGCCAACGAGGCAGGCGATGCCCAGCTGGAACACGCCGTAGATCGCGATGAGGATGGCGACGAGGTCGATGTGCTGGGCCATCTAGGCCTCCGCGACGGTAGCGCGCCCGTTGACGACCACCGGCTTGCCGGCGGCGTTGACCGTCGCGAAGGTCACCTCACCCGTCGAGCCCCATCCGTGCAGGGTGAGCGTCTCGCCCGGGAACACCGGGGAGGCCCAGCGGACCGCGAGGCGCTTGAGCCGCGCCGGGTCTCCGCCGGCGAGTCGGTCGATGAGGTCGCGCTGCGCGAAGGCCATCGTGCACAGTCCGTGGAGGATCACACCGGGCAGTCCCGCGCGCCTGGCCGTCTCTTCGTCGACGTGGATGGGGTTGTCGTCCCCCGAGGCGACCGCGTAGCGATCGGCCTGATCCTTCGCCACCGGCTGGTCGACGGACCAGTCCGGCGCCGGCATCTCCGGCGGCGGAGCCTTGGGCTTCTTCGGGCCGTCCGTCGACTTCTTCTTGCCGCGGATGAAGTACGAGGTGCGCCCCTCGAGCGCGACCTCGCCGTCGACGAAGCCGTACAGACCGAAGGACACGACCTTGCCCGAGGACTTCTCCTCCACGGCCTCGAGCGTTCCGCGAAGCTGGAGCACGTCCCCGTGTCGCAGCAGGCGGTGGAAGGTCATGTCGTGCTCGCCGTGCACGAGGCGGAGCAGGTCGATGTCGAGCTCGGGATCGGTGGCGAGCTTCATCATCAGGCCGATGAACGGGCGGACGTGGTACATCGGCGGAGCCACGGCATCGGCGCCGCGGTAGCGCGAGTTCGCATCCTCGGTGGCGTCGGCGTAGGCCGCGAACTCGTCGGCCTTCACCTGCCAGAAGCCACCGTCGTAGCGCTTGCCCAGCGGCCAGCCGGTCGGCTCCTCCGCGGCCGCCTCGGGTGCGGGCTCAGCGGCCGCGGGGGTCGCCGAGCCGCCGGTGAACGCCTTCTCGATGGCCTTGAAGTCGAAGGCCGTGGCAAAGCGCATCAGGTCGCCCATGTTGTCGGCCTTGGCCTTGCCCGTCATGAACGCCTTCTGCGGATCGACCTCGCCGGTGAACATGCCGACGAGCACGTCGCGAGCGACCTCGACGGTACACGTGGCCGAGCCAACCAGGCCCGGCGCAACGGTGCACACGCCGTCCTTCACGGTCACGGTCTGGTCGGTGCCACCCTTGACCTTCCACTGGATGTTGGCGGTCCACCCGCTGGCCGCCGCGGCCTTGAACCCGGCCGGGAAGTGCGCGAACACCGCGCTCACCGTGTCGTCGCCGCCGGCAGCGACCGGTGCGGCGGTCTCGAAGGCGGTGATGGCGTCGAACTGCGCGGCGATCTCGTCCGCGGTCCACGGCTCGCTGCCCGGCTTCTCCACCCCGTCGTTGGTGTGGACTTCGTACACGTGGATGCGCTGGCCCTGGACGCCGAACACGCGGCCGGTCACGTCCTTGCCGAGGTCGGAGGCGAGGAACACGACGATGGGGCTGATGTGCTCCGGACCCCACTCGTCCTCGACCATGTCGATGTCTTCGGTCATCCGGGTCTTCGCGACCGGCGCGACGCAGTTCACGGTGATGCCGGCTCGGCGGAGCTCGAGGGAGAGCACCCTGGAGAAGCCGTAGATGCCGGCCTTGGCGGCACCGTAGTTGGACTGGCCGAAGTTGCCGAGCATGCCCGAGAGGCTCGTGGTGTTGATGATCGCACCGCCCTGGGCCATCAGCGCCGGAAGCGCGGCCTTGGTGACGTTGCGGGTGCCGTGCAGGTGCACGTCGATCACCGGTCCCCACTCTGCGTCCGTCATCTTCTTGAAGGTCTTGTCGCGGAGGATGCCGGCGTTGTTCACCACCACGTCCAGTCGCCCGAAGGCTTCGATGGCGCCGGCGACCATCCGCTCGCAGCCCTCGAGATCGGTGACCGAGTCGTAGTTCGGAATCGCGCGTCCCCCGAACGCCTCGATCTCGGCGACGACCTCGTCGGCCATGCGACTCGCGCCAGTCCCGTCGCGCGTGCCCCCGAGATCATTGACGACGATCATCGCGCCCTCTCGCGCGCAAGCGAGGGCGTGAGCCCGCCCAATGCCGCCTCCAGCGCCGGTGATCAGCACCACCTTGCCATCCAGGTGCCCCATGCTCGCCCTCCCAGGTTCCGCGAAAACTGCCCGAGGGGGTATCCTGCCACTCTCGGCATCACCAGGGAGCGAAGAATGCGGCGTCTGGCACTGTTCACGGCCGGCCTGTTCACCCTCACCGCGTGCGGCGGTGGCGGTGGCGGCGGCGGCTTCATGGGAGGCAAGCCGCCGGTGATCAAGAACCCGCCCGAGGTCGTGTACTGCGGCTTCGGTGCCCTTCCCGGTGCCGGCCTTCAGCGCGACTACTGGGAGCAGTGGTGCACGCGCTCGAAGAAGATGGAAGGCCCCTACGAGCGCTACACGCTCGGCGGTCAGCTGATCATCACCGGCGAATACGAGAAGAACCTCGCGACCGGCAAGTGGGTGTTCCACTACGAGGACGGCAGCCGCAAGGTGGTCGGGTCCTTCGCCGAGGGAGCGCCCGTCGGCGAGTGGGAGTGGCGACACGAGAACGGTGAGACGGCCCAGCGCGGTGCCTTCTCGGCGGGCGTGAAGGTCGGCAAGTGGTCGACCTGGTTCGACGACGGAACCATGGCCTCCGAAGGCCTGTACGTCGAGGGACGCCGCAACGGCGACTGGACCTTCTGGAACGAAGAGGGTGCGGTGATGCGCGAACAGACCTGGAACGACGGCAAGCTCGCCAAGAACGAGGCGCCCGAGGCCGCCGGAGTGATCGAATAGGGAACCGTCGGTCATCCCCGGGGTTCTTCCAGACAAAGGCTGACGCGAGTTGCGTCGGCACCAGCTACGTTGTCTGTGGAGGCCCTCGCTGACCAACCTGCTTGCCGAGCTCGTCGCCCTCGTTGCCTACGCGCCCGCCGTGGTGCTCGTGCACGAGCTCGGACACGCGCTGATGGCCAAGCCGGGCGGCTATCGGGTGACCTCGTTCGGCATCGGCTTTGGACGGCCGTGGTTCAAGACCCGTCTCGCAGGCGGCGTCGTCGTCCACGTGAGCCCCATGGTCCTCGCTGGCGGCGCGTGCACCGCGATTCCCGCGGGCCCGGTGACACCAAAGCGCGGCTTGTTCCACGCGGGCGGCCTCATCGCCCAGGCGGTGCTTGCCGTGGTGCTGTTCCTGCTGCCCAGCCACTGGCTCATCGATCGAGTGCTGCACTTCAACGCACTCGTGGCGCTGACCAACATCCTGCCGTGGCGGGTCGGAACCTCGGCCTCGGACGGGTGGTTCCTCTTCGACACCCTCACCGGCGGTCGCCGAGGGGGCCTGCTGCTCGCCCAGCGAAAGGAGCTGGAGCGCCTGGCCGCCCGCGAAGCGGCGGTGGAGTCGCCGGTCGGCACGCTGTGGGCCCAGCTCTGCCTGGCGTGGATCGACACCCAGGTGGGTGCCGCCGAGCGCGCGGATGCGTTCTTCACCGAGGACCCACCGGAGACCGCGGTGGACCCGTGGATCGACGCCGTGTACCACTCGGTGCGCGCCGACTGGCACCGCCTCCACGGCCGCAGCCTCGCAGCCCTCCGCACCGTGCGCGAGACGCGTGCGGCGCGACTCGACGAGCTCTCCCCGGATGCCGAGGGCCTGCTCACCCTCGCGGAGGCGCGGGCCCTGATCCAGCTCGAGTCCCAGCCCGTCGCCGAGCGGGTGCTGGCCCGCGTGGTCGGCCACACCGGCCCCGTGGCACGACAGGCCGCGGTGGTCCGCCTGCTCGCCGCGATCGAGCTGCCGACCGAAGAGCTCGAGTTCGCCACGTGGCGCGTGCTCCGCCAGGCGGGTGAGGCCTGGCTCGATCCCGCCGAGACCGCGAGCGCACTGTGGCAGGCCTCGGTGAAGCTCGAGGCCCACGGTCGCATCGACGCGGCGAACGGCGCGCGTCATGCCGCGCGCACCCTGGCTCAGCGCCTACTGATCCGCGTGGAGTGGAGCGACAAGGAGGCCTTGCGCCGCCGCCTGGGTCCGGCCGCGGGTCACCGCCCCAAGAGCGAGCTCGCCGCGCGCAGCTGACCTCAGTTCGCGGCGCGCACACCGCTGATGCACAGGTCCTCGTACTTCGCGCCGCCGCGGCTCTCGAGCACGGTGAGCCCGACGAGCGTGAGCTGCGGGTCGAGCGTTCGCTCCACCTTGGGGAGCGGCAGGTCCTGCCAGCCGTTGCGGTCCTCGAGCGTGACCTCGTGAGCACCGAGCACCGCCACCCTCTCGAAGAACTCCGCAGAGGCCTCCCCGCCGTCGGCCATGTTTTTGTGAGCTGCCTGGAGCAGGGTCACGCGAAGCTTGCGGGGCGCGGCGTTGGCCGCGTGCAGTGCATCGGACTTGCCGTATCCCGCCCAGATCTCCACACGTCCGGACGCATCGACGGGCACGACGACCGACTCCCCCAGCCCATCACCCTCCATGCCTTCGCACCACGCGGTCGCCGGGTCGTCGTCGAACAGTCGTCCCGGGCTGTACTGGCAGGCCCACTGCTCCTGACGCCCTCTCGCGGCGAGGCCTCCCGTGTCCTGGCCCTTGGCCGCCGGCACGATCCCGGACGGCGCGAGGCTGCTCGACGCGAGCAGGGTCGCGAGGTCGCCAGCCGCGCCGGCCTTCCGGGTGATCTGCTCGATGCCGGGCCCCGCGAGGAGCGCGGTGAGGTTGCCGGCGTGCGGGCCACAGGCGTGCCCGTCCAGCTCGCGAAGCGCCGGAAGAGCCTCGGCGACCTCGGGCTGGGCCGCAGCGGCCCCGGCGGCGGGCGGCGATGGGTCCGGCAGCGACGGGCTCTCGCCGACGCACGCGAGACCCGCCGCGAGGAGCGCGGTCAGGGTGAGCCCGACGCCCACGGAGCGCACGTCAGTCCCGCACGTCGAGCAGCAAGCGCAGCGTGCGCAGCTGGAGGGCCGCCGTGAGCCAGCGGCCAGCCACATCGGCGTAGCCCGCCTCGCCGCCGACCTGGGCATCGAGGCGTGGGTTCGGCGGCGCCGCGGCACGGGCGCGGATGAGCCGACGACCGAGTCGCGCATCGAGCGTCTCACCGACCACAGGCTCCATGGCGGCGGGAGTGCCCCACCACAGCGTGCCGTCGCGACGCCCCTCCACCATCGTCGTCTGCCCCTCGAGGTCGACACCCACCGCACCCTTGCCAACCGGCGGGGGCACGGCCTCGGCGAGACGCGTGAGCAGCTCGGCCAGCCGGTGGGCCCGATTGTGCGTGAACACCTCGGCCTGGCGACGCGTGAGGTCGTGACGCTCACCGGCGAGGATCTGGGCCGCTTCACGGCGCCAGGCACCGAGCGCTTCCTCGGCGGAGTTCGGCGGGAACGCGGCCATGCCGGAGATGAGCTCGCGACCCGGCCCCTCCTCGCGGTCCCACCAGTCCTGCAGCACCTCGGCCACGCGCTGGAGCACCTGACCCGGCCGCACCCGGCCGGTCGGCGGGGTGAGGCACACGACGGACAGGCGGTCGCCGTCCAGCCTCAGGTCGCGGGCACCCACCTCGGCGAGTCCAACACTGCGTTCCCAGCGGTAGAGCGCATCGAGCGCCGCTCCGAGCATGCCGAGCAGGCGTGCGGCAGGCTCTCGTCCATCGGGCTCGGAGGCATCCGACAGCGACGGCCCCGGCAGTGCCACGGCCACCGCGGGCCACGCGTCATCCGTGGACACCGTCAGTCCCATGAGCCGGCCGAGGGCGCGGCCCTCGCGAAGCAGCTGACGCCCCAGGGTCGGGTCCTTGGCCGACGCCGCGGTCAGCGCACGCACTCGGCAGGGCTCGCCGGTGCGCGTGTGCACCCCGTCCCACTCCGCACTCCACGCATCCCAGCGGACCAGCCGCTCGCGACGGACCTCGGCCAGCACTCGGGGCACACCGCGCTCGGCGGCCACCTGGTGCCGAACGTCGAGCAGCAGCTCGCGAATGCGCATGTCCAGCGGGCGGCGCGTCGCCTCGTCCTCGAGGGTGCGCAGCAGCGTCGCCGGGTCGTGCAGCAGGGAACCGAGGCGAAGCGCCTCGACGGCGGGTCGGAGGTGATCGGGGGTCATCGGCGAGAGGCTAACCGACGTCGACCGCCGCGGGTTACCTTTCCGCCCGTTTCCGATGTCGCGGCGTGCACGGCCGCAACCCCCCTCCGGAGTGCTCATGCGCCTGCTCCCCCTCCTCGCGCTGCTCGCGGGCTGTCCGAAGCCCACGCCGACGACGCCCGCCCCCGAGCCCGAGCCCGTGCGGGAAGAGGTCGAGCAGCCCACCGAGGACGCCCCGTCGCAGGGCGCGGCGACCGTGCCCCAGGCAGGCCCGGACTTCGCGGCGCACTTCACCTACGAGGACGGCCAGGTCGCGCGCATCGCCCAGACGCTGATCGAGCAGACCAGCGTGCCAGGACTCATGGCGAACCGCACCACCATCGAGAGCGAGCAGTCCTTCGAGGTCCGCGCCGACGAAGACGACTTCGTCGTCCGGTGGGGCCCGAGCCGGGTCGACGTGACGATGGAAGGCCCAGAAGAGATCGTGGGACCGCTCGGCGAGGCGCTCGGTCGCTTGCTGCGGGTGACCCCCACCGTCGTCGTCGCTCGGGACGGCGAGGTCCAGGACGTGCTCGTCCCGAAGGACGAGCTCGATGCCGCGCGCACCGACGTCCAGGCGCTGATCGACACGGCCCCGGAGCTCGCGCGGCAGCCCATGACCGACGCGATGGAGGCGATGCTCGACCCCACCATGCTGAGTGCGGCCGCCGAGGCGGGCCTCGCACCGTGGGCGCTCGGTGAGTTGCTCCTGCCGTTTCAGGCCTCCACCCAGCCCGACGAGTCCGGACGCGTCGTCACGTTCCTCGGCTGGGTTCCGTGCATGCAGGAGGACACGGAGCCGACCTGCGGTGCGGTCCTCGTCTCGCTCGAGGCGGAGGGCGCCGAGCTCGACCAGATCCGGGACATGCTCCAGGCCGGCTTCGCCGACCTCCCCGACGAACAGCGCCCGACCGTCGAGGACGTGAACATCGACGAGCAGTACGTGTTCGTGCTCGAGCCGGAGAGTGGACTGCCGCGGCGCGTGGCCCACGACAAGCGCACCACCGCGCTGCTGTCCATGGAGGGCGGCCAGATCCCGTACGTGAAGAACCTCGCGACCGCCGAGCTGTGGACCTGGGAGTAGCGCCTACTCCGCGGCCTGCGCCTTCCAGCCGATCGACAGGCTCGCCTCGACACCCTGCAGGTCGTCGATGGTCACGAAGTTGCCGACGGTCATCGTCCGGGAGCGCAGCGGCACCCGGCCCTTCGCGGAGAGCGAGAAGCCAGCGGGCAGTCCGACCCGACCGATGAGATCGAGCTGCGGCTCGATCGCCTCGAGCGCGTCCGGCAGACCGCCGGAGCCGACCTCGACGATGCGCGAGCCGATGTTGTTGAACGCCACGATCAGCGAGCCACGGCCGTCGAGATCGTCCCAGCCGGCCGACAGGTTGATCATGTACGGCGACTGCGAAGCCAGCGGGCGCTCGTCGTTGGTGACGATGATCAGCGGGTTGTCGCCATCGATGCGCACCCGCGAGTTGATCAGCGCCACGTTGCCCGCGACGAAGAAGTCCTCGAAGGCATCGCCGAAGAACCCGAGGTCCTTGCGACCGTCGATCTCGACGCCATAGTTGTTCGCGCCCAGCGCGTTGAACGGCTGCAGCAGCGGCTCGGCGCCAGGAATGGACACCCACTCGAGCGGATCGGTGAACCGCTTGTAGAACAGGGCCACCGACACGCTCTCGCCCTGGCTCGGGTAGTACTCCCACCGCAGGTCGTAGTTGTCGATGGTCGCCCGCTCGAGGTCGGGGTTGCCGCGACGCACGCGCCCACCGGCGACGTCACTGAATGCCGACGGTGACAGCTCGCGAAGCATGGGCCGGTTCAGGGTGCGGCCATAGCCAGCGCGAAGCTGCATGCCCTCGACACCCAGGCCCTGGGTGACGGTGAGGGCCGGAAGGACGTCCGTCTTCACGAGCTCCGCCTCGATGGCGCTTCCCGAGGCATCGAACAGCGCGAAGGTGCTCACCTTCTGGCTCGAGTGCTCGATGCGCGCACCGCCGGAGACGCGGGTCGAGCCCGTGACCTCGACGTCGGCCATGGCGTAGCTCGCGAGGATCACGTGCGAACCCGAGTAGTTGTCGGTCGGCCGCGTGATTTCCTCGAACTGGAACCCGTCGGTGCCGATGTTCTCGGGCTGGAAGATCTCCTCGGGCGTCTGCGCGAGGATGTCCTGGTCCCGCGAGTTCGGGCCCTTGTGCATGTACTTGAACCGCCGGCTGTCCACGAGGCGGTCCTTGGCCATCGCGCTCGCCCCGACCTTGAACGACAGCGCGCGCTCGCCGAGCTCGAACGGGAAGGTCACGTCGAGGCCCACGTCGTGCACGCGGTCCTGCAGGTCGCTGAAGAAGCGCTGGTTGCCGTCGGGACGGTCGGACATGCGCCACACGTCGGTGCCGGGCTCGTTGTCGAGCCGGTAGGTGCGGCGGTCGGGCTCGAGGCGCGAGGCGGTCGAGAAGCTGTAGCGCCAGTCGACCTCGAGGGCGTCGAACTCGTGGCGACCGAGCACCTGCTCGCTCAGCAGCTGGCGCTCGACCCACCGCAGGCGGCCCGAGGTGGTGTCGCCGCCGACATCGCCGTTGTAGCCGGTGTAGGTGCGCGCCTCGTCCTCGCTGATGCGGTTGACCAGCGTCGTGAGCTGCAGCTCGTGACCTTCGCCGATCTCGGCGGACGCGGTGAACATGCCGCCCAGCCGCACCGCGTTCTCGGCGCCGTGGAACACGTAGCGGTTGCGCTCGGAGACCTCGCCGCCGCCACCGACCGTGGCGTAGCTCTCGGTGCGGTCGATCGAGGTCCAGCTGTTGTCGTACACGAAGCCCGCGAGCAGACCGAAGCGCGCGACGTCCGTTCCGACCGAGCCGCCGCCCTGCATCGACATGCCCATGTCGAGCGGAATGGTGCGCTCCTCGGGGGTCCACACGTTGGCCATGGACTCGCCGAACTCTTCGAGCTTGTCCGGGGTGTAGCCCCGGTCGCTGAACAGGTCGCCTTCCTCGAGGGCCGAGTTGTTGCTCGCCTCGCGGACGATGTCGGGCAGCGCGCGGTGCCCGCCGTCGATGCCGATCCAGTCGGTCTTGCCCGGCGCGTAGTCGAGGTTCTGGCGGAAGGTCGTGTCCGTCCGGATGCCGCCCGTGAGCTTCACGCTGTAGAACGGCGTGCGCGGGGCCGTGCGGGTGCGGATGCGCACGACGCCGCCGCCGAAGTCGCCCGGCATGTCCGGCGAGAAGGTCTTCTGCACGACGATGCTGTCGAGCATGCTCGCCGGGAACAGGTCGAGCGGCAGGATGCGACGCTCGGGGTCCGGGGAGGGAAGGGTCGCCCCGTTGACCAGGGCGGCGCTGTAGCGCTCGTCGAGGCCGCGCACGATCACGTACTTGCCGTCGATCAGCGTCAGGCCCGCCACGCGACGCAGCGCGGACGCGGCGTTGGAGTCGCCGGTCTTCGACATCTGCTCGGCGCCGATCACGTCCGCGACCTGGCTCGAGTCCTGACGCTCGGCGAGCAGCGATGCGGTGTTGCCCTCGATGGCGGGCGCGGTGACGGTGAAGTCGGCGAGCTGCACGCCCGTGGGCACCATCTCGAGCTCGAGATCGCGGACCTCCCCGGCCACCGCTTCGACGACGACCGAGCGGGTGGCGTAGCCGGAGCGAATGATCGACAGCTCCCAGCTGCCGGCGGGAACCTCGACCGTGAAGCTGCCGTCGGCGGCGCTGCGCGCGTCCGCGTCGAAGCCCTTCACGAAGATGCGCGCACCCGCGATCGGCTTGCCCTCTTCGTCGTCGACGAGCACGCCGCTGACCGTGCCGCGCGGCGCGTCCTGGAGCTCGACACCCTCGAGGGTGGAGGCATCCGGGGCCTCGATCTGCGCGGTAGCCAGGCCGTCCGCGGCGAGGGTGACGAGGACCTCGGTCACGCCGTCCTTGCCGACGACCACCTGCGCGAAGGTGTTGTTGCCGACGACCACGTCGTACACGCCGTGCTCGAGCTCCACCGCGAACCCGCCGTCGGCGTCGGTGGTCAGCGTCTGGCCGCCCACGGTCAGCGTCACGTCAGCGAGCGGCAGGCCCGTGCCCGACTCGAACACGATGCCCTCGACCGAGCCCGCGGAGGCGACGACGGGCAGGGCGAGCGCGGCGGCGAGCAGCGCGCGGCGGAAGCGGCTCAGCGACACGTCCACGGCTCCTCCTCGCAGCTGGCCATGACCGTGCGCAGCTGCGTCGCTGCCTCGAAGATCTTGGTGTCGGTGATGCGCGTGAGCCACTTCTCAGCTCCCGAGTAGTCCCCGGTCATGAACCGGGCATAGGCGAGCGCATAGGCCACGCCGCTGTCGTCGGTGAGGCCGTGCCGGGCGAGGCGTGCCTCGAGGGCCAGCGCCTGCTCGAAGCGCTCGTCCTCGATGAGCAGCCCGAGTCGCTGACGGACCTTGGCCTCGGCGTCGACGACGAGACCGTTCATGTACAGGGCCCGGTCGATCTCGCCGGACTGACGGAAGCACTCGGCCGCCTCGAGCGCGAAGCGCGCGTCGAGCTCGGTGGCCTCCTGGAGGACGACGCCGGCGGCGGAGGGCACGCCGTGGGCGAGCCAGGTGCCGGCGAGCTGGACGAGCACGTCCTGGTTCGCGGGGAAGCGAAGTCGCGCGGCCTCGAGCAGCTCGATGGCCTCGCGGTGCTCGCCTGCCTGGCGCAGGGCCTCGGCGAGCAGCACGTAGGCATCGGCGCCCACGTCGTCGCCGGCGAGGTACGTGCGACCGACCTCGACGGCCTCGCGGAACAGGTCGAGCTCGACGAGCAGCAGCACCTGGTGCTGGACCAGGTCACCGCGCTCGGGGAAGCGGCGAATGCCCTCGAGCAGCGCGGCGTAGCCCTCGTCCTTGCGGCCCGCGCCCCAGTGGGCACGCGAGCGCAGCAGCCACACGGCGGGCACCGTGTCCTCGAGGGCACCGGCGAGGTCGACCGCGGCGAGCGCGCCGTCGAAGTCCTCGGCACCGAGCCGCGCCTGGGCGAGCTGCAGGAACAGCATCGGCTCGGCGGTGCCGAGCTCGGTGGCCTTGGCGACAGCCGCCTCGAAGCTGGTGACCGCGGCGTCGAAGCGCTGGTCGTGCAGCGCGATCATGCCGGACAGCGTGTGGTAGCGGGTGAGGTCGATGCTCTCGCTGGCCGGATCGGCCTCGGCGAGGGCGGCGGCCGCGCGGTCCCAGTGCCCATCGCGAATGAGCAGGGCGGCGAGACCGACGTGATCGACCTCGACCTCCTCGGCGGACGAGGAAGCCTTGGGCGCGGCGAGCACCGGGCTCGCAGCGAGGCACAGGAGCAGGAAGGCGGCGCGCATCACGACAGCTCGAAGCGAATGGTCTGGGTCACCCGGATGCTCACCGGGCGTCCCTCGTAGGTGGCCGGCGTGAACTGCCAGGCCTTCACGGTCATCAGTGCCGCCTCGTCGAACACGCCGGCGGGCTCGGCCTCGAGCACCTTCACATCCGAGACGTTGCCATCGGCGCCGACGAGCATCGACACCGTGACGAAGCCCTCGATGCCCTTGGCGCGGGCGCGGCTCGGGTACGGCGCACGGGTGCGGGTCGTCAGCGTCGGCACCGAGTCCACGCTGTCCTCGGTCATCACCACGTCCTTGACGTCGCCGAGCAGCGCGTCGGTCATCTCGCCGAGCGCGCCGTCGAGACCGGGCAGACCGAAGTCCACCCCGCTCATCGCCACCCCGAGGTTCGGCAGTGGCGCCGCCGCGGCCTTCTGCGGCTTCGGCTTGCTACGCTTCGGGCGCGGCTTCTGGGTCGGCGGCGGCTTGGGCCGGGTCTGCACGTTGAAGCTGGTCACCGCGCTGTGATCCCGGTCGTTCGCCATCTCCGCCGCGGCGTTCATCGCGATCACGCCACCGAACACCCCACCGGTGCCGAGGAGCATGATCGCGGTCGCGCCGAGCCGACGAAGGTGCGGGTTCATCAGCCCTGCTCCTCGCGCTCGGTGATCACGCCGACGTCCTTCGCGCCGGCGAGCCGGCACGCGTCCACCGCGTCGATGAGCTTCTGGGCAGGCACGCCCTGGTCGGTGACGATGAGCACGCTGGCCTCCGCGTTGTTGCGGAGGTGGTCGCGCACGCGGCTCTGCAGCATCCACGGACGCACCGGGGACTCGCCGACGAAGAACTGGCTGTTGCGGTCGATGTAGATCCGCATCGCCTTGGTGCTCGCGCGGGTGCCACTGCTGGCGCTCGGGCGGTCGAGCTCCACCTGCATGTCCTTCACGAAGGTCGTGCTGACCATGAAGAAGATGAGGAGGATGAACACCACGTCGATGAGCGGCGAGATGTCGAGTTCGGAAGGTCCGGAACGACGGCGGGAGCGGCTCATGCGGCCTCCCCTTCGGATGCGACCAGCTCCACGAGCTGGTCCAGTTCGTCTTCGAGGAGGTCCTGACGGCGGTCGAGCAGACGGCCGAAGATGACCCCAGGAATCGCGACGGCGAGCCCCATCTGGGTGCTCACCAGCGCTTCGGAGATGCCTCCCGCCACACCACCGCCCTGCGTGAACAGAGCCATCTCGGCGAGGCTGTCGAAGGTCTCGATCATGCCGGTCACGGTGCCGAGCAGGCCGGCGAGCGGGGCGAGGATGACGACGATGGCGACCATCGGTCGGTAGCCGCCGAGCTCGTCACGCAGCGAGGCCAGCGCGTACTCGAGCTCCTGGGCGAGGTGCTTGTGCGGCTCGCCCGCGACCTGCACGGCGCGACGCGTCGCCTCGGGCAGCACGCCCCCACCGCTGAGGCGACCCGCGCGGGCCTCCTCGACGAGGGTACGCAGCCCACGGCGGTCGCCCCGGCGCAGCGTGAGCAGACGCCACCCCAGGCCGTACCAGAGGACGAGCAGTCCTCCGACGAGCCAGGGCATGACGAAGCCGCCCTGGCGCCACAGCTCGGCGACCTGGTCCATCACTTCGCCGCCGCCGGGATGGGCTCCGGACCGGTGCGGTGGTCCTCGGCCACGTTGACGACGTGCATCGCACCGCGCTCGACCTGGTCGAGCAGGGCCGTGGCCCGCGCGCCGAGCAGGTTGCCGAGCAGCAGCATCGGAATCGCGACGATCAGGCCCATCTGCGTGGTGACCAGCGCCTCGGAGATGCCGCCTGAGAGCATCTTCGGGTCGCCGGTACCGAACTGGGTGATGACGTCGAAGGTGCCGATCATGCCGGTGACGGTGCCGAGCAGGCCGAGGAGCGGCGCGACCGCGGCGATCACGAGGATCGGCGTGCCGAAGCGCTCGATGCGGGGCTGCTCCGCGAGGATGGCCTCGGTGACGATGTTGTCGACGTGCTCGCGACCCGCTCCGACGTGGGGCACGACGCGAGCGAGCGCGGAACCGACCGCGGAGCTGCTCGCCTCGGCGAGCTTGCGGGCGCCGAGCAGGTCGCCCTCCTCCACCTTGGCGGCCACCGCGGCAAGCAGCCGCTCGCTGCCCATGCCGAGCCGCAGCAGCGACAGGGCGCGGAGGATGACCAGGCCGATGCCCGCGACGAGCAGGCCCATGATCACGTAGCCGACGATGCCGCCGTTCTTGAGCCAGGTGCCGAAGGTCTTCTCGACCGGGTCGTCGACGCGCTTTTCGAGGCTCTCGAACACGTAGATCGGCAGGGTCTCGGGCACGTTGCCGGCGACCACCGCGCGAGCGGCGTCCGCGGCGGGCTCCTTCCACAGGCGGAGGTGGCCGTCACCGGCGGGCACGAGCGCGCCAGCCGCCTTGTCGGACACACCGTACACACCGATGTTGCCGACGTAGCCGAGCTGACCGTCGACCTTGCTCCCGTCCTGCAGGAAGAACGCGCCGTCGACGGTACGCACCGTGCGGCCCTCTTCGAGACGCACGAGGCCCTCGTCCAGTGCCATGTCGAGCTGGGCGACCTGCTCGGAGAAGGTCGCCGTCTCCTCGCCGAGGGCGAAGCCCTCGCGCTCGAGGGTCGTGCGGGCTGCCATCAGCGTGCCGCCCAGGGCCTCGCTGGCCTCGGCAGCGCCGTCCGCCTCGCGGTCGAGCTCGTCGAGCTTCTCGTCGAGGCGGTCACCGCGGAGGCCGATGGCGATATAGCTCGACTCGAGCTTGGTGAGCTCGGCCTCGGACGCGGCGATCTTGGCGGCGCGACCGGACTGGAGCTCGGCGAGACGGGCGGTGAGCGCCTTCTTCTCGGCAGCGAGGAACGCAAACTCCTTCTGGTAGGCCGCCTCGAGCGGGCCAGGCTCCTGGGCCGAGGCCCCGGAGCTCGCAAGGAGCGCGATGGAGAGCAGGAGAGCGCGAATCACAGTGCCTCCACGGGCAGCTCGAACCACCCGGCGCGAATCTGCTTGGTGAGCGCATCGAAGACGCCTTCGACCCGCTCGCTGGTGGCGCCCTTGGCGTAGGTCTCGAAGGACCAGTTGCCGGCGCTGCCGACGGCGCGACCGACGCGGCCGTCATCGGTGCGGAAGTACATGGCGACCATGCCCACCCGCGCGACCTCGACGAGCGCATCCTCGCCGTCGATCTCGATGATCTGCCGGTCGAGGGTGTTCTCGCGGGTCAGTCGCAGCTCGTCCTCAACGAACTGCCAGGTCCGCGCCGCCGCACGCTGCGGCCGCAGGGAGCCGTCGGCGAGCTTGGTCTCGAGCTCCTCGATGGCCGCGAGCCGCTCCGACACGCGGTACGGCAGGCCCTCGTTCACCGAGGTCTTGAGCGCGGTAAGCGTCGCGGTGATCACGGGGACGAGCTCGTCCGCGCTCTCGGAGTCGTCGGCGAGCAGGGTCTCCCGCTCGGCCACGGCCTCCTGGAGCTGACGGACACGAAGCTCCTCACGCCGGATCTGCGCCTGCAGCTCCGCCTTCTGGGCATCGAGACCACGGAGCTGACCACGCTGGTCCTCCTTCTCCATCTCGATGGCCTCGTTGAGGGACGCCACGTCCGCCCGCAGCTCGGCAAGGCGAGCGGCGTACTCCGAGGCATCCTCGGCGTGGGCGGCAGGAATGGCGAGAACAGCGAGCAGGGCCAGGAAACGGCCAAGCCCGGCGTGGGTCCGAAGACCCATCCGGGCAGCTCGCTTCGCGGGGCGAAGCGCAGTCATGGCGACCTCAGTTGGCAGCGGCGGTGGTCCAGCCCGTGGTCCAGTCGTCGGCGCCGACAGCACCGATGAAGTCCACGGAGTCGAAGAAGGCGTCGCTCGGGGTCGCACCGGCACCGAGGGCGGCACTGGTGGACTTCGGAGCGAAGTTCGGAGCGGCGAGGTTGAAGGGATCCTCGAGGTCCGCGGCGCCCACCACGTTGCCGGTCTGGCCCGCGAACCAGGTGTCGAGGGCCGTCGGGTCCGCGGTGCTCTCGTCGTCCATCACGAAGGTGGTCACGCAGTCGAGGAGGGTGTTCTCGATGGTCAGCGCGCCGCCGGAGATCTGCTCGAAGGTCGCGGTGTGGTCCACGTCGAGGCAGGAGTCGTTCATGCCGGTGACGAGGATGTTCGACAGGTGCGCGGCAGTGCCCTCGCGGAGCAGCATGCCCGAGTCGGAGGCCGCGCTGTTGGGGCTGCCGATGATGGTCACGTTGCTGATGGTCGGCATGGAGCGGGGGGTGGCGTCGTTGTTGTCGCCGTTGTTGTCCGCCTCGATGCCGTTGTCGGAGCTGTCGTCGTACTGCTGCAGGACGACGAACTGCGCCTTGCCGGTCCAGCCGTCCGTCCAGTCCATGCTGTCGTCACCGACACCGGTGATGAGCACGTGCTTGACTTGCGCGGTGCCACCGAAGAACTCGATGCCGTCGTCCGCGTTCATGTGGACCTGGACGTAGTCGACCTCGGTGCCGGCACCGACGCCCTGGAAGGCAATGCCGTTGAGCTCGTTGTCGGGGCTGACGAGGGTGCCGGCGAACTCGACGCGGACGTACTTGAGCACGCCGCTGCTGTCGTTGGCGTCGTCGCCGCCGTACCAGCCGGTGCCGCCCTCACCGTAGGCCTGGCAGCCGTCGGTATCCTCGACACACGCGTTGATGGGCGCGTTGCCGTTGAGGATCAGCCCGCCCCAGTCGCCGCGAGCGCGGGAGCCCTCGGCCTTGGAGGAGGTGAAGACGATCGGCGCGGTGGCCGTGCCCTCGGCCATGAGCTTGCTGTGGCGGCGGACGACGAGCATGCCGTCGGTGCTGGACTCGCCGTACACGGTGGTGCCCGGCTCGATGGTGAGCACGGTCTCGTTCTCGTCGTCACCGATGAACACGCCACCGCGGAGCAGCCAGGCGTTGTCGGCGGTGAGGGTCAGGTCCTCGGTGATGGTGCCGCTGAGGACGCACACGCCGTCGGCACACTCCACCGTGGTGTCGCCGCTGTCGGTGTTGTTGTCATCGGTGGTCTCCTCGCCGTTGCAGGCGACGAAGAGCGAGGAAAGAAGGACGATTCCGAGGGTGCGCATGGCTTGTCTCCGGCGGGCTCGATGAAAACAGCCCGTTCACGTCGCCGATTTCGCCCGTCAAAGTGACAGCCAGAAGGAGGCTTCGCGAACGGACCGCGCAGCTTCGCGCACACCGCCAAAACCAGGCTTGGCCCGACACACTTGGATCGCCAGGTTTCTATGGACCCCGAAAAGTGCGGGTTTTCGGGCCTTCGGAGCGGGGAAGTGGTCACTGTCGCGGTGTCGATACGACCAATTCCTCCTCCCATTCGTCACATTCACACCACCGAGGCGATACCGGGGGCCATGTAAGTCCCCCTCGAAGCCGCGGAGGAAGGCATGTCGGAACTCGTCCTGATCGTCGATGACGAGCACGACCTCGTGAACACGCTCGCGTACAACCTCGAGCGTGCGGGGCTGCGCACCCGTTCCGCGCTTACCGCCCAGATGGGCCTCGACTACGCGCGGCTCGAGCCGGTGCCGGACCTGATCCTCCTCGACCTGATGCTCCCGGACTTCCCGGGCACCGAGGTGTGCAAGCAGCTCAAGGCGGACGAGCGGACCAAGGACGTGCCGGTGATCGTGCTCTCTGCGCGCACGGACGAGATCGACCGCGTGGTCGCCTTCGAGATCGGCGCCGACGACTACGTGATGAAGCCGTTCTCGGTCCGCGAGCTGCTGCTGCGCGTGCGCAACATCCTCAAGCACCGCCCGGCTCCAGAGGGATCCGACTCCGACCTGCAGTCCGGCCGTCTTCGCATCTCCGGCGCCGCCCACCGGGTGTGGTTCGACGGCGAGGAGGTCGAGCTGACCCCGCTCGAGTTCAAGATCCTGTTCTCGCTCGCGAGTGGCGAGGGTCGCGTGTGGACGCGAGACAAGCTGCTTCAGGACGTGTGGGGTGGACTGGCCGTCACCTCGCGGACCATCGACACCCACGTGCGTCGCCTGCGCGAGAAGCTCGGTGACGGTGGCAACTACATCCAGACGGTCCGTGGCGTCGGCTACCGCTTCGTCGCCGCCGAGGGCGTCGTCAGCCGGTGACACCCACGGCCTGGCGCATCTTCAGGGTGGTCATCACCCTGATCCTGCTCATCGGCCTGCCGACGAGCGTGATCCTGGAGCGCGCGCTGTCGGCGAGCCTGCTCGAGCAGATCGAGCAGGACCTGCTGTCGCGAGCAGCCATGGCCGAGGCTGCCGCCCGCGGCGCCGAGGGCGCAGAGCTCGACCGCCTGGCAGATCAACTCGGCAAGGCCGCGGACGCCCGCTACTCCTTCATCGGACCCGACGGCCGGGTCGTCGGAGACTCCGAGTTCGACGGCAGTGAGCTCGGTGCGATGGACGACCACAGCGCGCGCCCCGAGGTCGTCGCCGCCCTCGCGAAGGGTCGCGGCAAGTCGATGCGCTACTCGACCACCCTCGACGCGGATCTCCTCTACGTCGCGGTGCCCCGGGACTATGCCGACGGTCGAGGTGTGGTCCGGGTCGCCATGCCGACGACCGCCGTCGACGCCGCCGTCGCACAGACGAGGGCCACCCTCGCCACGGCCGGCGCGATGGCGCTCGCCCTGGCGATCATCGGCAGTTGGCTCGCCGCTCGCGTGGTGAACTCGCAGTTCGAGGGCCTGCTCGACGAGGCGAAGACCCTGGCGCTCGAGGCCGATGCCGAGGTCGCCGACGACGAGGAGGAAGAGGAAGACGAGGCGGAGCGCAGTGACCCGGACATCCGCGGCACGCCCCTGCCCGCGCCGAGCCGGGAGCTCGAGGGCGAGCTGTCCCGCGCGGTCCGCGCGCTCGCCGAACAGCGCGACCTCGTGCGCGCGGTGGTCGACGGGATCCAGGACGGGGTCATCGCGCTCAACGCCGAGGGACGCGTCGATCTCGCCAACGCGGCGGCGGTCCAGCTGCTCGACTGGAAGAAGGTGCCGCGAGGCAAGCGCTTCGCCAAGCGCGTGCCACCGGTGCTCGCCGCCCACGTCGACGACCTCCGCGAGCTCGGAACCGCTGAGGCCGAGCTGAGGCTCGACTGGCGCACGGTCGAGGTCGCGAGCGCCGAGCTGCCGAAGACCAACGGCCTCGTGCTCGTGATGCGCGACGTCACCGAGCTGCGCCGCCTCGAGCGGGTGCGGCGCGACTTCGTGGGCAACGTGTCCCACGAGCTCGGCACACCCATCGCGGTGATCCGGGCCAACGCCGAGACGCTGCTCGACGGCGCCCTCGACGACCCGATCGGCCGGCAGCGCTTTACCGAGGCCATCGATCGCCAGGCCCAGCGCCTCTCGGCGTTGGTCATGGACCTGCTGCAGATCAGCCGCATCGAGAGTGGCGAGCTGCCACTGGACCTCGAAGAGCTCGATCTCGCCGAGCTGTTTGCGAACATCGTCGAGGTCACCGCACCGGACGCCGCGAAGCGTGGCGCGGCGGTGCACGTCGAGCCGACCGAAGGCACCGTCTTCGCGGACGCGCGGGCCCTCGAGTCCATCCTCGAGAACCTCGTCGGCAACGCGATCAAGTACGGCGGCGGCGAGGTCGTGCTCGCCGCAAAGACCCGCAAGGGCCAGACCCGTATCTACGTGCGTGACAACGGTCCCGGCATCCCCGAGGAACACCGCGAGCGGGTGTTCGAGCGCTTCTACCGTGTGGACAAGGGTCGCAGCCGCGACGTCGGCGGCACGGGCCTCGGCCTGTCGATCGTCCGCAACCTCGCCCAGGCCATGGGCGGGCGCGTCGGCGTGGATGGCGCCCCAGAAGGCGGCGCGGCGTTCTGGATCGAGCTGTAGCCCGGACACCGACCTTCCCGTCACAAACACCGCCTCAACCGTCGAAGTGGCTTCACCGTTCGGTTGCCGTGGAGGGCTAGGACCGGCACGCCACCTAAGGAGCCTTCGCTGAGCGTTGCCTTCGAGCTCGAACACCCGACCCCTACCGTGCGCCCGCTCGTGCGCGCGCTGGCGGGAATGTGCACGTCGGCTCCCCTGGCGCGCCGATGGGACCGCTCGGTGACGCTGCCCGTGGACGGCGGCATCGACGCGGACGTGTGGGAGGGCACGCGGGGCACGGTCCTCGTGCTGCACGGCGTGTCGGTGCTCGAACACCGGGATCCGACCCAGGTGCACATCTGTGCGGCGCTCGCCGAGCTCGGCTTTCGGGTCGTGTCGCCCCGCCTGCCCGCGGTCTCGGCGCTGCACCTCTCCACCGGCCTGCCGGCCCGCATCGGGCAGGTGATCCGGGCCGTCGCCGACGATCCGCTCCTCGCCGACCACGGCGCCATCGCGCTCATCGGCCAGTCGATCAGTGGAAGCCTCGCGCTGTGCGCGATGGAAGACCCGGAGACCTGCGCACGCGTGAGGGCGGTGCTCGGCCTCGGCTGCTACGGGGCCCCCGGCGAGGTCCTCGACGCCGTGCTTCAGGGTCGTGGAGCCGCCCCCTACCTGCGTCTGCTGCTCTACGCGCACGTCCTGCCCGACGCGTGGAAGCTCGGTGACGAGGGGCGGCGCCTGCTCGAGCTCGCCGCGCGCGACGCCGGGCTGCGCCGCAGCCATCCCGAGCTGCCCTTTGCCCTGCGCGCCGCCACCCCCGCGGTCGCTCGCCAGGTGCGCGCCGTGGTCGGAGGCAGCCAGCGGCGCGAGGCCGCACTCACAGTGACGGCCGTGCTCGGTTCGCGCATGGCCGCCCTCACCCCCGCGAGCCACCCACGCATGGGCTGCCCGATCACGCTCCTGCACGGCCGCCACGACCCGCACATCCCGTCCGCCCAGAGCCTCGCGCTGGGGAGGCGCCTGACCGCGCACGGCGCGCCGGTCAGCGCGTGCATCACGCCACTCGTCGGTCAGCCCGAGGTGGCGAGCGCGGGACCGGAGATCGAGCGCGTGGGCCGAGCCGTGACGCGCTTCCTCGCGCAAGCCTGACTCGGTGACGAACGAGTCGGTGGCGAAGGCACCGCGCTAGCGCGGCTGATCGCGGACCGACCCGCCCGCGTGGCGATTGCACCAGGGGTTGGGCGAAGCGCGGGTGAAGCCGTCACCGAGGCCCCCCGCAGGTGTGGCAGGCCCCCGACGAGGCCGACACCCCGGGAGGTGACATGGGAGACGTGAGGTGAACCGATGGCCGTCCCACTCGAGCTCCCCCAGCCCAGCAAGCGCCTGCTCACCGAGCTGCACGCGCTCCCCGGCAACCCGCGCGTGGCCATCGGTCGCGACTTGAGCGTCTTCGCCGCGTCCGGCCTCGCGATCGAGGCCTTGCTCCACGAGCTCGGCCGACTCCGCGAACTGTGCAACCGCGTGGACGGCTCTGGGACAGGACGCTCGCGGGATCTCGACGTTCACGACGTCCGGGCGACCCACCTCGTGCTCTGGGACCACACGCGCGAGCGCATCGCCGGCGCCATCCGCGTGCTGCCTCTTCGCACGGGCATCCGCCCGCACCTCGAGACGCGCTTTCACCTCGACGAGTGCCTCACCGATGCCATCGGCCCCGCCGTCGAGCTCGGGCGACGCTTCGTGGTCCCGGAGTACCGCGGAGAGTTCGCCGCCGAGCGGCTGGTGTGGCAAGGCATCGGCACGTGGCTGGGCCGCCACCCGTGGTACCGCAGGATGCTGGCCTCCGTCCGCGTCGCCGACACCTACCATCCCGCATCCCGCAGACTTGTGGCCCAGTGGGTCCTCGCACCGGGTCGACGCTCGGGCTTCTCGGCGCTCGCCAGGCCTCGCCAGCCGTTCCTGCCCGCGGACGAGCGGCAGGAGCTACGAACGCGGCAAGTCGCCGACCTTCGCACCCTCGCCGAGACCGTGACTCGCCTGGAGCGTGAACAGCGCGGTCTTCCGGTGCTGCTTCAGCACTATGCGCGACTCGGCGGGCGGGCGATGGCGGTTGGCGCCGACCCGGCGGGCGGCCTCGAGGTGCTGTGTGTCCTCGACCTGCTCGAAGCGGAGCGGGACACGCTGTACCGCTTCCTCGGGCCCGGCGCGCAGAGCCTGCTCGCCCACCACGGGTTCGGTGACGACGAGCTCGCGTGGGGTGCGGCATGAGCGCGATCCCAACCGTGCCCTCCATGCTCTTCCTCCGGAAGTTCCTCGCTCAGGGACCGTCCATCGCCTCGCTCGCGCCGTCCAGCACGGCCCTGGCCGAGGCGATGTGCCGCTTTGTCGACGACAGCCGCCCACAGGTGCTCCTCGAGCTGGGCGCGGGCACGGGCGCGGTGACCGAGGTGGTCGCCCGCCGCATGCACCCGGACAGCGTGCTGTTCGCCGTCGAGCGGGACGAGGACTTCGCGGCACTCGCCCAGGCACGGGTGCCGCGCGCTCGCGTGCTCCACGGCGATGTGCTCGACCTCCACGAGTTCCGCGCCCTCTCGGACCGCCCGGACGTGATCCTGTCTGGTCTGCCCACCCCGAACCTGCCGCTCGTCACGCGCGAGGCCGTGCTCGGATGGATGTCCCGCTACGCGCCGGATGCGGCGTTCTCCCAGTTGACCGCGCTCCCGTGGCTTTACCACCGGTTCTACGACTCGCTCTTCGCCGATACCGAGTTCGAGCTGGTGCCCTGGAGCCTGCCTCCGGGCGGGGTGTACCACTGCTTCGGCGTGCGCCCGGACCGGCCCCTGTGGTGACCGCACGTCCGGGATGCGTCCCCTTGTGACCGCCAGGCCCTCGTGCCGGGCTCGACAGCTCCCGCGCGCGCGTCCTGCGCTGCCCACACGCTTCTTGAATGGATGGGTCCGAAACGCGCCCGTTCCGCTGGCATGCGGGGCGGGCGCACCTCGGGCTACTTCGCGACCGCCTCGTGCGGCGCGTCTCGGAACACGATGTCCACGGGCATCCCGCCGTCCGGGTGGTTCGACAGCTCCGCCTTCATCGACAGCTTGTAGTCCACGGGCACGGAGGGCACGACCCGCTGGAGCAGCGAGCCGATCACGAGCTGCGCCTCCATCATCGCGAAGGACTTGCCGAGGCAGATCCGCTGCCCCCCCGAGAACGGGATGTACGCGCCCGCCGGGATCGACTTGGCCCGCTCCTTCTCGAAGCGGTCCGGGTCGAAGGTCTCCGGAGACGGGAACCAGCGCGCGTCGTGCTGGGTGACGTACGGCGAGATCATCACCTGCGAGCCCTTGGGGATCAGGAAGCCGCCCACTTCGACGTCCTCGGTCGGCTCCTTCATGAACACCCACACGCTCGGCAGGATGCGCATCGACTCCTTCACGCACTGCTCGAGGTAGGGCAGCTCCTTGAGGTGCGCCAGGGTCATCGGCTCGCCACCGGTGACCCGGTCGATGTCCGCCACGAGCCGCTCCGTGACCTTCGGATGCCGGGCGAGCAGGTACCACATCCACGTCATCGCGTGCGCCGTGGTCTCGTGGCCCGCGAAGAAGATGGTCATCGCCTGGTCGCGCACCTCGCGGTCGTTGAGCCCCTCCCCGTTCTCGTCCTTGGCGAGCAGCAGCATCGACAGCAGGTCGCCGTGATCCTCGAGGCTGGCGCGTCGCGCGTCGATCACCTCGCGGACCACGCCCTCCATGTCGGCGATCGCCTTGAGCTTTCGCTTGTTTCGCGCGCTGGGCCACCACCGCGGCACGGGCACCGGCATGTGGATGTGCTCGATCATCTCGCGCTGGATCACGTGCATCGCCTCGCCGACGACCTCGGCACCCTCCTGCACGTCCGCGTCGAAGAGCGTCTTGGCGACGATCTCGAGGGTCAGCTGGACCATGTCCTCGTCGAAGTCCCGGCGCTCGCCCGCCGCCCACGCGTCGACCATGCGGTGGGAGAACGCGGTCATCACCTCGGAGTAGGCGGCGATGCGCTTGCGGTGGAAGGCCGGCATCACCAGCTTGTGCAGGCGCTTCCACGCGTCGCCCTCGGTGGTCAGCAGGCCATCCCCGAGGAACTTGTCCCACAGACGCTTCGCGACCTGGGGCTTGAGGAAGACGTCGGCGCGACGGGTCATCGCGTCCCAGATGTGATCCGGGTGCGCGATCAGGTACCAGTACGACGGACCGACGCGAAAGCGGACCACGTCCCCATACGCGTCGTGCAGGTACTTGATGTAGTGCAGCGGATGCTCCTTGAAGTCGAGCGTGCTGCCCAACAGGAGATCCCCCCGAGGTCCCGGCGGAAGCGGTGCGGTCATGAGGTGCCCTTGCGTGGAGGCCGTCGCGATCGGCCTCAGCGGAGTGTTCCGTGAGGCTGAGCATCCAATTTACGCTGACGATTGTCAACGGAAACTGAAACGTGTTCTATTCAAGGGCCACGGGGGACCCCGACATGCCCGACTTCAGCCACCTCGACCTCCTCGACCCCAAGACCTTCGACGGCGACACCCGTCCGCTGATGGACTGGTTGTGCGAGAAGGGCGTCTACTACGATCCCAACTCCGACATGTGGGTAGCCGCGAGCTACGACGCCCTGGTCGCGGTCGCCAAGGATCCCGAGACCTTCCACTCCGAGGAAGGCAACGTCCCGAAGCTGCCGAACGACCCGAGCTTCATCAACCTCGACGGCAAGAAGCACCGCACGCGCCGCGGGCTGATCAAGCACCTGTTCACCCGCCCCGCCGTGGCCAAGCTCGAGGACCACATCCGCGATGCGGTGGACAAGCTCATCGACGACGTCATCGAGCAGGGCGAGTGCGAGTTCGTGGATGCGCTCGCGGCCAAGCTGCCCATCCAGATCATCACCGAGATGACCGGCATCCCGCCCGAGTACCGCGAAGAGGTACACCGCGCGATGGACGTGTTCATGCTCGGCGGCAACGGCCCCGACCACGTCACGGAAGAGGTGAACGAGGCGTTCATCAACTTCGGCTTCATCCACATGATGCTGGCCGACGAGCGTCGCGAGAACCCGCAGGACGACCTCCTCTCGATCTGGGTCCAGGCCATGGACAAGGGCGAGATGACCGAGGACGACGTGCTCTTCGAGCACACCATGATGATGATCGGCGGCTCCGAGACGACCCGAAACGTGGTCAGCGGCGCCGTTCAGGTCCTCGCCGAGCGCCCGGAGCTTCGTGAGGCACTGCTCGCGGACCCCTCGCTCATCGAGAATGCCGCCGAGGAGGCCATCCGCTGGGTGACGCCGTTCATCCGCATGTCCCGCACCGCGACCAAGGACACGGTGTTGATGGGTCACGAGATCAAGAAGGGCGAGGAGATCATGATGGTCTACCCCGCGGCGAACTTCGACCCGACCAAGTTCGAGGAGCCCTACACCTTCGACATCCACCGGGACCTCAAGAGCACCAAGGTGCTGTCCTTCGGCTTCGGCACGCACTTCTGCATCGGCGCCTTCCTGGCGCGTCTCGAGGTCAAGGTCGCGCTGGAGCAGCTGCTCAAGCGGATTCCGGACTGGGAGCTCGTGGGGGCGCCCGAGCGGGTGAGCTCCAGCTTCGTGCGCGGCATCAAGTCGATGCCGATCCGCTTCACGCCGGGCGAGCGCCTCGGCGCCGTGGCGGCCAAGTGAGCGGCGTGTTCGCGAGCGACCTGCTCGCCGGCAAGGTCGCGTTCGTCATGGGCGGCACCCGCGGCATGAACCTCGCGATCGCCACCGCCTACGCCGCACATGGTGCGAGGGTCGCGGTGCTGTCCCGCAACCCGGAGCGCTGCGAGGAAGCGGCCGCGGGGATCCGCGAGGCCACGGGCTCGGAGGCCATCGGCATCGCATGCGACGCCCGCGACTACGAGCAGGTCGAGTCCGCGGTCGCGAAGACGGCGGATACGCTCGGCGAGCTCGACCTCGTCGTCGCCGGCCAGGCGGGCAACTTCTATGCGCCGGTCACCGGCATGAGCGCCAAGGGCTTCCGCACGGTCGTCGACATCGACCTCACCGGCACGTTCAACACCTTCAAGGCCGGCTTCTCCCGCGCGAACCGACCGAGCTCGATGCTCGCGATCACCGCGCCCGAGGCGGTCCAGGCGCTGCACTTCCAGGCCCACGTGTGCGCCGCGAAGGCCGGCGTGAACCAGCTGATCCGGGTGTGCGCCCAGGAGTGGGGCCCCGAGGGCGTGCGCGTCAACGGCATCAGCCCCGGTCCCATCGAGGGCAGCTGGGGCATGAGCAACGTCGCCAGCCCGAACGCGCAGATCGTCGAGATGATCCGCCGTGCGATCCCGCTCAAGCGCTGGGGCGTCGAGAAGGACATCGCCGACGCCGCGCTGTTCCTGGCGTCGCCGGCGGCGAGCTACATCACGGGCACGATCCTCGAGGTCGACGGCGGAGTGACCATCGCCAGCCCCGAGATGCCGCGGTTCAACAGCCTCGACGACCTCGAGAACGACCCGCGCGTGCGCCGGCTTCCGAAGTCCGAGACTCGCTGAGACCCGTGGCTCGCCCTAGCCCGACTCGTCGGTCGGCGGGCGATTGCCGCGAAGTGGCGTGACGTAGAGCCCGGAGACCTCTCCGGGGCTGGCGGGAACGCGTCGGAGGATGGGTCGCGGACCACCGCGGGCGATGATGCGCTCTCCTGCGTACTCGGGGTCGTCCAGGGCGGCGAGGACCAGGCCAAGCGCCTCTTCGAAAGCGGCGCGGTGCGCGGGACAGCCCTGCCGAGCCTGACGGGCCATGGCGGTGAGGCGCTCCGGAGCGAGGACCTCTCCGGGAGAGAAGATGACCGTGGGAGCCTGAAAACCCTTCATGGGACCTCCTTGCTCTTCCGGTATCCACCTCCCGTTCATGCGACACTTTTATCGTGCATTTTCTGTCGTCTTATTTCGTCACGGAAGCGGGTCGCCACCAAGGAGCTCAAAACCGAGTTCCGTCAGGACTTCTCCGTTGACGAGCACCCCCACGCGATGCGCCCCGGGCGCCTGACGACGCACACTCACCGGCTTCATCGCGAAGCGCTTGCGAATCGACCACACCTCGCCCGCCGCGAGCTCGCGCTCCGGGCCGCGAAAGACCTTGCGCCATCGGGGGGCCTCGACGACCCACTCCACCCGCAGGCTGCGCGCGTCGCCCGCGGTGTGGCGCAGGGAGAGCTCGAGCACGGCTTCGCCGGGGTACGGCACCTGCTCGGTGATCCGGGCGTCGACGACCTCGACGGGCGCCGGTCCGAAGCCGAACAGCGCGAGGGTCGCGGTGTCCCCCTTCCGGAACAGCGTGCGAAGACCGTGGCGGGCCGCCCACTGCCGGTCCTCGGTCGACCGGGCGAGCCAGTCCGCGGCGGTCGCCACGGCGCGAGCCGGGTGGTCCTTGGCCACGTCGTTGAGGTGGTTCGCGACGCTCCGCCGGACGTACAGCTCATCGTCGTCCACCAGCCGGGAGATCAGCGCCAGCCCGCGCGACGGATCGGCCACGCTGTCCCTGAGCACGCCTCCCCAGGGCAGTCGCGGGCGAGTGCCCTCGGAAGCCAGGCGACGCACGTGTAGATCGGGGTCGTCGGCCCAGGCCTCGACGGCAGCCCAGGCGAGCTCGGGGTGGGCGGTGAGAAACGGCCGCACCGCGAACTCCGCCGAGAAGCGGCGCGTCATCTCGCGCAGCGCCGTGAGCGACGCCTCTGGCGTGGCCACGCCGTAGTCCTCGACGACCTGGAGCACCGGCCAGTAGCGAAACGCCTCGGTGACGCGCTGGTCGGTGGCGTTCGGCGGTGCGAGGCCCCGAAGGAGTACCTCGAGCGCCTGCTCGAAGTCCGCGGGCAGGTGCCGACGAAGCGCGGCCGCGACGTGCACGACGCGCGCCTTGAGCTCGAGGTCGTCCAGCACCGGAACCGCCTCGGCGACGAAGGACTCGGCGTCGAAGCTGGGCGTGCTTCCCACGATCTCGGTGGCGAGGGCCTGCACGGCCTCCGCGTTGATGCGCTCCTTGAACGGCTCCATTCGCCCTCCCATGCGGCGGGTCTAGCTCGGGCTGCTGACAGGACCGGTCAGCAAGTACCCGCTAGTCGTCCGCGGCGTAGCCGATCGCCTTGAGCGCCTCGCCCAGATCCCCATCCACTTCGCCACGCCCACTCTCCCGAGCCGTCTCACCAAGACGCTGAAGCTCGTCGTACAGCGGGTGCTCATCCGCCGGCATGGGAGAGGTCTCCTTCGGATCGGCCATCAGATCGAAGCGCGTCGACTCGCCATCGATCCACAGGAGCTTGTCCGAGCCGTCCCACATCGCAGCCGTCGTCTCGGTGTACGCCGCGCCCCCAGCCCACTTGGACCGCTGAACGTGAGGAAGGGCGATGGCGACGTGGGGCGCCTCGGGCATGGCCTCACCGAGTAGCAACGCGTGCGCCGCGAGCGCGGAGAGCCGCTCCGGCAGCTCGGGCACCCCAGGCCCCCAGGCCACGAACGGGACCTCCTGGTTGCCCTGCCACAGCAGGTGCCCGTGATCGATCCGGTCGTGTTCGCCGAGCATCTCGCCATGATCCGAGGTCACGACGACGACAGCGCGCTCGTCGAGCCACCCATGGTCCTCGGTCACGCGCAGGACGTCACCGAGGGTTCGGTCCGCAACCGCGATCCCGTAGTCGTACAGGTCGCGGACCTTCGCGAGGAAGCGCTCGCGCTCCGACCCGTCGAGCTCGCCGCGGTGCCAGCGCGCCCACTCGGAGTCCTGCGCCCACGGAGTGAACTCGAAGCCCGGCCGCGGCGGCACCCAGCCGACGTCAGCCGGGATCTCGGGCCACGGCCAGTGTGCGTCGACCAGGTTCACGACGAGGAACAGGGGTTTGTTGGGCTCGAGGCCTCCGCGCAGGGACCGTCGCACCGCGCGCACGGCAGCCTCTCCGCGGAAGTCGCCGAAGTGCGTTGCCCGCTCCACGCGGTCGAAGCCACGGAGCAGTCCGGCCTCTTCCGACAACACCGGGTTGGCAGTGACGAGCACGGTCTGGAACCCGGCGGTGCGCATGCGCTCGGCGAGGGTCGTCACGTCATCCGACAGCGGACGCGCGATCTGCGCGGTGTCGGCCATGCGCGTGCCTCCCACCATCGCGTGGGCGCCGTGTTCGTGAACAGGGAGGCCCGTGAAGAAGCTGGCGTGGGAGGGCAGTGTCCAGCTTCCCGGTGCAATCGCATCGCAGCGATGGCGAGCCCCCTTCGCCACGAGCGACTCGAGCACCGAGGAGGTCGGCCGATCCGCGCCGCACAGCGCCAGGCGATCGGCGCGCACGTTGTCGAGGATGACGAGGACCCTCGACCCCTCGATGGGCGAGACCTGGTGGAAGCGAGTGAATGCGGGCCCAAACGGCAGGTCGTCGGTGTCTGCCTGAACCATCGCGAGCAGGCCAAGGGCGAGGAGCAGTGTCAGCGAGAGCAGCGCTTGGCGAACCTGGGACGCACGATCCATGCCGACCAGCGTATCAGCGGACGTGCTTGCGAACGTACCGTCGGAGCAGAACCATGTAGAAGCCGAGATTGAAGCGCATGATCGGCTTGATGAAGCGGTGCACGCGCCCGAAGCCGCCGGTCGGGTCGTAGCCCACGGTCCAGGTCAGCTTGCAGCCGCCCGGCGTCTCCTCGACCCGGTAGTGCTCGCCGAAGCTGTTCCAGATCTCCTCGGAGGTGCCGTTGAACGTAAACGCCATCTCCCGTGGCGCGTCCCACGCGACGAACTCCTCGTAGACCTCGGTACCGCCCCAGAACACGACGGTGCGGGTCGTGCCGACGCCGTAGGGCTTCGGCGAGGTCCAGATCACCTTGCCGATCCCGGGCGCCCACTTCGGCCAGCTCGTCGGATCCTCGAAGACCTCGAACAGCTGCTCGGGCGTGCACGGCAGCTCCTTCTCGTACACGAAGCACACGGGCTGCGCGCGGATCTGCTCGGAGGTCAGCGGTACACAGCGATGGCCCATGGCTTCGATGGCGGGCGCGGCGGCGGTGGTCATGACTTCTCTCCGAGGGCCGCGGCAATGGCGGCGTCGCTCGCGCCCCAGGACCGCGCGGCATCGTGGCCGTCGGCGCCGAGCGCGCTGGGGGGTGAGGTGCGCAGGGGCATCGCATCGCCCCGGTCGCTGGAGATCACGTGAAAGCCGCCCGCATCGGCGTACACCGGCGCAAAGTCGGGATCGGCAAGGGCTTCTTCCGGCGTGCGCACCAGGGTCAGGCACACGTCCTGTCCCTCGAAGTGCGCCAGCCACTCGGCGGCGGTGCGCGTCGCGAAAGCGGCCTGGAGCGTGTGGATGGCGGCACGGGCCTGCTCGCCGCGGGCGTACGCGGCAGCAGCGAGCTCGGGATGGCCAAGGCCCGCACACAGCGCGCCGAAGAAGTGCGGCTCCAGGGCGCCGACGGCGAGGTAGCGCCCGTCCCTGGCCTGATAGCAGCGGTAGCAGGGGGCGCCGCCGGTGAGCATGCCGCCACCGCGGGGTTCCTCCATCGGAGTGCCCACCGAGCCGATCGCCGTGGGGAACGCGACGGCCGCGAAGGCGAGCGCGCCACGGGTGAGGCTGATGTCGAGGTGCCTCCCCTCCCCCGTCTTCTCGCGCTCGAGCAGGGCCGCGAGCACCGCCATCGCTCCGGGTAGCGAGCCGCCACCGACGTCGCCGATCTGCACGCCCGGCACGAGCGGAGGCCCGTCCGTGGGGCCGAACAGCGACAACAGCCCGGCGTGCGCGAGGTAGTTGAGGTCGTGCCCTGCGGACTTGGCCATCGGGCCCGTCTGGCCGTAGCCGGTGAGCGACGCGATCACGAGCCGTGGATTGCGCGCCATGAGCGCGTCCGGCGCGAGCCCCAGCCTCGCCAGCACGCCGGGTCGCATGCTCTCGACCAGCACGTCGGCCGCGTCCACGAGCTCGAGGAACAGCGCCCTGTGCGCGTCGTCCTTGAGGTTCAGCGCGAGCGAGCCCTTGCCGGCGTTCACCGCGCCGAACGCCGCCCCCATCCCGGCAGTGTGCGGCGGCAGGTGGCGCATGCCCTCCCCGCGCGGGTCTTCGACCTTGAGGACCTCGGCACCATAGTCCGCGAGGATCCGCGTGAGCAGCGGCCCGGGCAGGTAGCGAGAGAGGTCGAGGACCTTGATGCCTTCGAGAGGTTTGAGGGGGGTCATGCGGGCAGTCCACCGGGTTGTGGGCGGCCGCGGACGAGGGTCCTCGCGACGGCCTGGCAGGGCAAAGTGAAACATGTTCTACTGCGCTTCTGCAATCCGATCTAGAACACGTTCTAGTTCCAGTCCGTGGAGGGCCCCTTGGCCGACTGCTTCATCTACGACGCCGTGCGCACGCCGCGCGGGAAGGGGCGCGCCAGTGGCTCGCTCCACACCATCGCGCCGATCGACCTCGCCAAGACGGTGCTCACCGCGGTGGTCGACCGCAACGAGCTCGACAGCGCCGTCATCGAGGACGTCATCCTCGGCTGCGTCGAGCCGGTCAAGGAGCAGGGCGGCAACATCGCCCGCGTCGCCGCGCTGTACGCCGGCTACGACCAGAGCGTGCCCGGCATGCAGATCAACCGCTTCTGTGCCTCGGGCCTGGTGGCGACGAACTACGCCGCGGCCCGCGTGATGAGTGGTCAGTCCGAGGCGGTCGTCGGCGGCGGTCTCGAGTCGATGAGCCGGGTACCCATGGGCGCCAGCCGGGGCCCGTGGGCCACCGACCCCGCGGTCGCCAGCGAGACGATGTTCGTGCCCCAGGGCATCAGCGCCGACCTCATCGCCACGCTGTACGGCTACTCCCGCCGCGAGCTCGACGAGCTCTCCGCGCGCTCCCAGGACCGCGCCGCCCTCGCGTGGAAGGAAGGTCGCTTCGCGAAGTCCATCGTGCCGGTGAAGGACATGAACGGCATCACCGTGCTCGACCACGACGAGCACATGCGTCCCGGCACCACCGCTGAGAGCCTCGGCAAGCTCAAGGCCAGCTTCACCCAGCTCGGCGAGCAGTACGGCTTCGATGCCATCGCCATGCAGCGCTACCCGCAGGTCGAGCGCATCGAGCACGTGCACCACGCCGGCAACTCCTCGGGCATCGTCGACGGCGCCGCCGCGATCCTGCTCGGTTCCAAGGAGCTCGGAGAGCGCTTCGGCCTCAAGCCGCGCGCCCGTATCAAGGGCTTCGCCAGCATCGGCTCCGAGCCGACGATCATGCTCACCGGACCGGCCGACGCCGCCCGACGGGCCCTGAAGAAGGCGGGCATGGGGGTCGGCGACATCGACCTCTGGGAGATCAACGAGGCCTTCGCGGCCGTCGTCATGCGCTTCGCCGAGGACCTTGGCCTCGACCACGACATCGTCAACGTGAACGGCGGCGCGATCGCCATGGGCCACCCCCTCGGCGCGACCGGCGCCATGATCCTCGGCACCCTGCTCGACGAGCTCGAGCGCACCGGAAAGTCCACTGGCGTGGCGGCGCTCTGCGTCGGCGCCGGCATGGGCACCGCAACCGTCATCGAGCGCGTGGAGGCCTGAGATGCTGCACTACGACAAGGACGACAACGGGATCGTCACCCTCACCCTCGACATGCCCGACCGCTCCGCGAACGTGTGGAACCAGGCCTCGATGGACGCCTTCTCCGACGCGATGGAGAAGGCTGCCGCCGACGAGTCGTGCACGGGCATCGTCATCGCCTCCGCGAAGAAGGTGTTCCTCGCGGGCGCCGACCTCGACGCTCTCAAGGCCATGGCCTTCGGCGAGAAGAACGCGGAGGCCCTCAACGAGACGGTCGGCGCGCTCTCCGTGCTGCTCCGTCGCCTCGAGACCTGCGGCAAGCCCGTCGCGGCGGCCATCGAGGGTGCGGCCCTCGGCGGCGGCTTCGAGCTCGCCCTGGCGTGCCACCACCGCGTGGTCGGCGACGATCCCCGCATCCAGCTCGGCATGCCCGAGGCTCAGCTCGGCCTGCTTCCCGGCGCTGGCGGCACCCAGCGTCTGCCGCGCCTCATCGGCGTCCAGGCGGCCATGCCCCTGCTCATGGAAGGCAAGCAGGTCGACCCCGCCAAGGCCCTGCAGCTGGGCATGATCCACGCCGTCGTCCCCATGGGCGAGACCGTCGCGGCCGCCAAGAAGTGGGTCGCCGAGAACCCGACCGCCGTGCAGCCCTGGGACGTGAAGGGCTTCAAGGTGCCGGGCGGCGGCAGCGATGACCCGAAGGTGCTCAACACCTTCATGGTCGCCACCGCGATGCTCAACGCGAAGACCTACAAGAACTACCCGGCGGGCCAGGCCATCGCGTCCTGCCTGTTCGAGGGCCTGCGGACCACCCTGGACGCCGGGCTGCTCGTCGAGAAGCGCTACTTCCTCAAGCTGCTCCTCGACCCGGTCGCCGGCGCGATGATCCGCACGATGTTCCTGTCGCTGCAGGACGCGAACAAGCTCGTGCGGCGGCCCGAGGGCATCGAGAAGAAGGCCCCGAAGAAGCTCGGCGTGCTCGGCGGAGGCCTCATGGGCTCCGGCATCGCCTTCGTCGCGGCCAAGAAGGGCATCGACGTGGTGGTCATCGACGTGAGCGAGGAGAAGGCCGCGAACGCGGTCGCCTACGCCACCGAGCGCCTCGACAAGGCCATCGCCCGCAAGCGGGGCACGGAAGAGAAGAAGGCGGCGACCCTCGCCCGCATCACCCCGACCACCGACTACGCGGCCCTCGCGGACTGCGACCTCGTGATCGAGGCGGTGTTCGAGGACCGGGACGTGAAGGCCGCCGTGACCAGGGCTGCCGACAAGGTGCTCGGCGATGACGCGCTCATCGGCTCCAACACCTCGACCCTGCCGATCACCGGCCTCGCCAAGGCCAGCAGCCGCCCGGCGAACTTCATCGGCCTGCACTTCTTCTCACCTGTCGAGAAGATGCCGCTGGTGGAGGTCATCGTCGCCGAGCAGACCAGCGACCGCACCCTGGCCTGGGCCCTCGACGCCGTGCAGGCCCTCGGCAAGACGCCGATCGTCGTCAACGACAGCCGCGGCTTCTACACCAGCCGGGTGTTCGGCACCTACATCACCGAGGGCAGCGCCATGCTCTCGGAGGGCATCGCCCCGGCGCTCATCGAGAACGCCGGCAAGATGTCCGGTATGCCCATGCCCCCGCTCGCGCTCGCGGACGAGGTCGGCCTGGCGCTGATGTACCAGGTCGGCGTGCAGACCAAGAAGGACCTCGGTGACGCCGCCCCGCACAATCCCTCGCAGGACGTGCTCGAGGTGCTCGTCGCGCAGCAGGACCGCGCCGGCAAGCGCAGCAAGCGCGGGTTCTACGACTACGGCGAGGCCGGAAAGGCCCTGTGGAGTGGGCTCGCGGAGCACTTCCCGCCGAAGGCCGAGCAGCCGACGGCCCAGGACCTCATCGAGCGCTTCCTGTACGCCCAGTGCGTCGAGGCGGCTCGCTGCATGGATGCGGGCGTGGTGCGGGCCGTCGAAGACGCCGATGTCGGCGCCATCCTCGGCTGGGGCTTCGCGCCGTACACCGGCGGGCCCCTGTCCTACATCGACCGCATCGGGGCGGCCGCGTTCGTGAAGCGCGCCGACGAGCTGGCGGCGGCGTATGGCGACCGCTTCTCGCCGCCGCCGCTGCTGCGCGAGATGGCCGAGGAAGGCCGCGGCTTCTACGCCTAGCGGATCCTCGCGGCGCCCGGGACCAGCCCGGCGTCGCATCATCCGGCGGTCGGACGCGAAAGTCCCCGGCGAGGTGTCTCGCCGGGGACTGTCTTCGCGCAGAAACCCATCGGGGGCTTCCGTGGACCCGCGGAGTCAATATCGGCGGTCGCCCGCCAAAACACGGGCGACCGCCGTTGGTGGGTTCCCCCACGCAGCAACTCTTGGTGAGATGAGAATGCCTCACCCAGGGAACCCCTTCTGTCGGATACCCGACAGAAGGTGCACTTCTTTCACCACACCCGTGTGGATTTCGCAGGGAGCCCTCTCGAAGGGCGGCTTGTAAGGCTAGTCTCACTGCATGATCGGCCGTGGCATCGACTCGAAGAAAAGCAGCACCGCGATCCTGTGCGCGATCTATGTGCTCGCGGGTGTCGCCGCGGTGCTCACCGCGGGAGCGCTCCCCGAGGCCCCGGCGTGGCAGCGCCTGCTCGCGGCAGACGTCGCTGCGACGCTGATCGTGTGGGTCAGCGCGGTGGCGGTGAACAACACCAGTGTCTACGACCCCTACTGGTCCGTGATCCCCCTGCCGATCGCCCTGGCCGTCTACGCGGAGTCCCCTTCCCCGCGGGTGCTGCTCGCCGCCGCCTGCCTGGCGCTGTGGGGCGCGCGGCTCACGTGGAACTTCTGGCGCGGCTGGCCGGGCCTGCATCACGAGGACTGGCGCTACGTGGCGTACCGGCGCTTCGGGGTCGTCGGCTACTGGCTCACCTCGCTGTTCGGGCTGATGCTCATGCCGACCGTGCTCGTGTTCCTCGGCATGACGCCGGTGATCGCCGCCGGTGAGACACCCGCACCCCTCGGGATCTGGGATGCCCTCGGCGTTGTCGTCTCCCTCGGGTTCCTCGGCATCGAGACCCTCGCTGACGAGCAGCTGCTCGCGTTCCGCCGCGACAACCCGCCACGCGAGGCCATCCTCGACACGGGCCTGTGGGCGTGGTCGCGCCACCCGAACTACCTCGGCGAGCTCGGCTTCTGGTGGGGCATCGCCTGTTTCGGCGCGGCAGTGGGGGCATGGTGGACGCTGTCCGGGGCTCTCGCGATCACCGCGCTGTTCTGGTTCATCAGCGTGCCGCTCATCGACCGCCGCATGCACGCGCGACGCCCGGACTACGCCACTCACTGCGCCCGCGTCCCGCGGCTGTTCCCCGGCCTGCCGTGGTGAGGGCGCTGCCGCTGCTGCTCGCCGCATGCGCCGCGAACGTGCACGAGTCGCCGCCGTGCGATCAGCCTGGCCGCATCCTCACCTGCAGCCACGAGACCACCACCTTCCTCGCCGGGGATCGGGACCGGGAGGTGCACTTCCAGGTGCCCGTCGGCGAGCCGCCCGACGAGGGCTTTCCCGCGGTGTTCCTGCTCCAGGGCGCGCTGTTCTCGGGGGAGGGCATGTGGCAGGCGCACCAGCGCGCCGCCATCGGCGGCTACCACCAGACGCGCACGGTGGAGGCCCTGCTCGCGAACGGCTTCGCGGTGATCACACCCGAGGCGCCGGGTGACGGAATCACCGCGTGGAATACGAACGTCCCGCCCCACGCCGGCAACTGGGAGAACTCACCCGACGCGGAGCTGTTCTCCGGCATGCTCACCGCCGTGGAGGATGGCGACTTCGGACCACTGAATGCCGATGCGCTGTACGCGGGCGGCATCTCCAGCGGAGGCTACGCAACCAGCCGCCTCGCCGAGCAGTTTCCTGGACGCTTCCGGGCCCTTGCCATTCACTCCGCGAGCTGGGCGACCTGCGCGGGCGCCGCGTGCGTGCTCCCCGACACGCTACCCGAGGACCACCCGCCGACACTGTTCCTGCACGGTGGGCTCGATGCCATCGTCCCGCCGCACACGTCCAAGCGCTACCACCGCCGCCTCGATGAGCTCGGCGTCGACACCGAGCGCGAGGTCCAGCCGTTTCGCACCCACCGGTGGCTCGACATCGCGCCTGACCGCATCCTCGGGTGGTTCGAGTCCCACTGAACGCCATCGTTTCGTGCTAGCAGACCCTGGTGAACCCGCGCATCGCCATTCCCCTGTTCTCGTCCACCGTGATCTTCGCCGTCGTGGGCTCGCTGTGGTGGCAGCTGCGGCCGGTCGAGCGCGAAGCCGCTTCCTTCGTGGTTCCTGACGAGGCTCGCCCCGAGGGCCTGCCCCTCGCCGCCCCCGGGAGCCTGCCGGATCTGGTGCTGATCACCATCGACACCGCCCGCGCCGACCACTTCTCCCCCTACGGCTACCCGCGGAAGACCACGCCGTTCCTCGCGGAGCTTGCCGACGAGGGCAGGCAGTTCGATCAAGCCTGGTCGACGTCGTCGTGGACGCTGCCCTCCGTCGCCTCGATCATCACGGGCTCGTGGCCGGAGGCCCACGGACTCACCGAAGGCACCGCGCGGGACTGGAAGATCTCCAGCCAGGAGGCCCTCGATCCGGCACTCCCGAGCCTGCCCGAGACGCTGCAGGCCATGGGCTACCGCACCTGGGGTCTCACCGCGAACGGCCACCTCGACGCGCGCTTCGGCTTCGCGCGCGGCTTCGACCGCTACACCTGCGTCGGCTTCAACGACAGCCCCGCGGTGCGCCAGGTCCTCGACCAATGGACCCCCGACCTGCAAGACGGTGCCCCGTTCTTTCTCTGGCTACACGTCTTCGACCCCCATGCCCCCTATGTGCGGCGGGACGAGTTCGACGCGTGGTACCCCGGCGCACCGTGGCGTCGGCAGCCCATCGAGGACGGCATGCTTCAGCACGCCCTCGGCGAGGGCACGCTCACCGACGCGTTCGTCGAAGAGGCCATCGCGACCTACGACAGCGAGCTCCGCCACGAAGATGCGCTGCTACGCCAACTCTTCGATGAGCTTCCGCGCGCGAAACAAGCGGTCGTGCTCGTCACCACGGACCACGGCGAGGAGTTCGGGGACCACGGCGAGTACGGCCACCGGAGCAAGCTGTACGACGAGCTGACGCGGGTGCCGATGATCGTGCGCGACCCTCGCGATCCGCGGCGTGGCCACGTCGACGAGCCCGTGAGTCTGGTCGACGTGTTCCCGACGCTGGTCGCGGCCGCCGGTGGCACGCCGGACCCGTCGCTACCCGGCGTCGACGTTCGCGGCGAGCTGGACCCGACCCGCGCGATTCCCATCGCGGTGAGCCGCGATGCCGAGAAGCGCGCCCTCGTCGTCGAAGGCTACAAGCTCATCGTCGACCTCGACGGAGCCGTGCCCGACGAGCTCTACGAGCTGAGCGCCGACCCGGTCGAAGCCAACAACCTCGCCGACTCCCAGCCCGATCGGGTTCAGGCCATGAGGAAGCAGATCGAGGCCCATGCCGAGCGCTGGACCCGCGCTGAAGCCGCGCCCCGCGTCGATCTGGACGCCTCCCAGCTCGAAGACCTCGAAGCCATGGGCTACCTCAACCGTTGAGCGCCGCGCCGAGCGCCGCGAGGCCGACGGGCTTCGACAGCACCGCCTCGACGCCGACCGCCGCCGCCTGGTCGCTGAGCTCCGCGCTGACCTCGCCGGAGAGCACGATGAAGCGCAGCTTGTCGGCCCACTTCGCCGCGAGGTCGAGGCCAGACTCGCCTGGAAGTCGGTGGTCGGAGATCACGACGTCCGGCGTGTCCTCGAGGAGCGTGGCATGGGCCTTCTCCGCGGAGGCCACGTGACTGGCGCGGTGTCCGAGCACCCCGATCATCGAGCACAGCACCTGACCCACAACGGCGTCGTCCTCGACGAGGAGCACCGTCAGGCCCACGGCTTCCTCGATGGGAGCCTCGTCTGGCGCCTCGTTGCGCACCTCGCGTGCCGGCAGCCACAGGGCGAAGGTCGACCCCTCGGGGCCCGTGGACTCGAGCGCGACGTCGCCTCCCATGGCGCGCGACAGCCGGGACGCAATGGACAAGCCCAGTCCGGTGCCGCTCCGAGCGCGCACGAAGGCGGTCTGGGCTCGCGCGAAGGGCTCGAACAACAGGGGCACGAAGGACTCGGGAATACCGGGTCCATGGTCGCGCACCGAGATGCGCAGCTCGTCGTCGGCACACGTCACGCGGACCGCGACCGCGCCGCGTTCGCTGTACTTCACCGCGTTCCCGACGAGGTTCAGCAACACCTGCTTGAGGCGTGACGGATCGCCGGCCACCGCATGCGGCACCCCCTCGTCAACGTGCACCTGCACGGGGACCTCGCCTCCCGAGCTCGCCATGGCCGCGG
The DNA here is from genome assembly GCA_006226595.1 of Deltaproteobacteria bacterium. Classification (GTDB taxonomy): domain Bacteria; phylum Myxococcota_A; class UBA796; order UBA796; genus M1803. Next base: position 66,556 of record SBGP01000107.1, on the reverse strand, counting down.
TGTCCTCGACCAGCGCGCGCACCTCGATCACGCCGTCGACGAGCTCGAAGTCCCCCGCGTCCAGTCGCGACAGCTCCAGGACCTCGCCGACGACGTCCTGGAGCAGCCGCGCGGAAGACAGCGCGAGCCCGACCAGGTCCCGACCTCGCGGATCGTGGACCTGGTACGAGAGCAGCTCACAGGCACCGAGCACCGCCGTGAGCGGGCCCCTGAGCTCGTGCGACGTGGTGGCGAGAAACTCGGAGCGCGCGCGCAGCGAAGCCTCCGCGTTCTCCTTGGCGACACGCAGCTCCTCGGCCTCTAGACGGCGTCGCTCGGCGTCCTTGCGGGCCTCGGCGAGGATCGTGCGGTTCTCGGCGTCGAGTACGCGTCGCTGGAGCTCGTCTCGCCTCAGGTCGTCACGGAGGCTCGCCACCTCGACGTGCAGCTCGTAGGCCTCGCGATACTCGCCTCGCCTCGCCAGCGCCTGGGCCTTGAGTTCCATGCCATCGGCGATGCTCTCGCGCAGCCCGAGCTCCTCGGCCATCGCCAGACCGGTCGCCAGGTGGCTCCAGGCTTCCTCGTCCCGATCCTGCGCGAGCAGTGTCTTCGCGAGGAGCAGGTGTCCGCCGGCCAGCTGGCGACGCTGACCGATGCGCCGCCGGGTGACGAGCGCCTTGCGCAACCAGGCCTCGGCCTCGGCGTAGCGGGCCTCGTCGACGCACAGGTCGGCCAGACTGCCCTGGACGTTGGCCTCCCAGGACGGGTCGGAAGCGAGCGCCACCAGGGCGTGCTCGAGGGTCTGCCGCGCCTCGACGCGCTGACCGAGGTCGACGAGGGCAATCCCCAGGTTGGCGCGGACCCGTGCCGCGAACAGCGCGTCGGAGGCCGACTCAAAGAACGCCACCGCGCGACCGAAGTGCGCCACCGCGCCCTCCAGCTGGCGGATGCGCAAGCACAGAAGCCCCAGGTTGTTCTCGATCCGCGCCACCGCCTGGGCATCTCGCTCGCCGTAGAGCGCGAGGGCTGCCTCGAACTCCGCGAAGGCGAGCGCGTAGTCGCCACGCTGCAGATGGACGGCACCAGCGAGGTTGTGACCCACCGCTCGCGCGGACTCGATCTGGCTGCCGTGGAGCTTCTCGGCGACCGTGAGCGCCTCGTCGTAGCGGGCAGACTCCATGTGCCACTGACCGCGGGTCGCGTGCACCTCACGCCACAGCGCCGGCTCCGACTCGGCCTGTCCGAGCAGCCGCTCGATGTCTTCGGCCCGGGCGTCCCCTTCGGATCGGATCAGGCGCCGCGCCTCGTCGAGTGCATGCTTGGGGTCCATTGACGTGGATCTACCACGCCGAAGCGCGGTTTTACACGAGCCCGAGCACCACCCACAGGCCGACCACCACGGTCATCAGCACGGCGAGCCCCAGCAGATCGAGCAGAACGCCGAGCTTGAAGATCTCGGACGCGGTGAACTCGCCGGTGCTGTAGGCGACCATCGTCGGCGGCGTGCCGATGACCAGCGCGAAGTCGATCGAGCTCGCGACGGCCACGACGAGCACGAGCAGTGTCGGCTCGACGTCGAGCACGGCGGCGAGCGGAATCGCCACGGGGATCAGGATGGCCGCCGATGCCGTGTTCGAGGCCACCGCCGTCAGCGCCAGCGCGCACAGTCCGACCGCCCCCACCCCTACGATGCCCGGAAGACCCGCGAGAAGCTCGAGGCGTGTCGCCATCCAGTCGGTGATGCCATTGGCGGCCAGCGCGCTGCCCAGGGACAGGCCACCACCGAAGGTGAGCAGGGCCGACCAGTCGAGGCGCTTGAGTCGGTGGGTGTCCATCTCGTCGAGCCCAGCCAGCAACACCACACCGCCGAGCCCGATGACACCGGCATGAATGCCGTGGACGGGATCGGTGAGCCAGCCGAGCACCACGAGGCCGAGCACCCCCAGCACACGCCGCTCCGCCGGCGTGAATGGCGGCAGCCCCTCGCGCTCACCCCTCGCGAGGGCCCGTCCCGCGGCGAAGGCGGACTCGGACACGTGCCCACCGAGCTGCCACCACACCCAACCGCCGACGACCGGCAGGAAGAGCACGACCATCGGCAGGCCGTACGCAAACCAGCCCAGGAAGCCGATCTCCTGCCCCGCATCGCGCAAGAAGGCCATAGCCATGGGGTTCGCCGGTGTGCCGAGCGCGCTGCCAACGCCACCCAAGGTCGCCGCGTACGCGATGCCGAGGACGAGCGCCCGTCGAAAGCCCGCCGCATCCTCACCGAGTGGCGCGCAGATCGAGACGGCCAGCGGAACGAGGAGTGCCGCCGCCGCCGTGTTGCTCATGAACATCGACAGGAACGCGGAGAGGACGAGCATCGACCCGAACAGCGTCCTGGGCGTGCGGGCGCGCGCAACCACGGACAGGGCGAGGCGATGGTCGAGTCCGACCCGCGCGACCGCATCCGCGAGGGCGAAGCCCGCGAGGAACAGGGCAATCACCGGGTGAAAGAACGGCTGCAGCGCCTGGGTCGGGCTCGCCGCGCCGCCGGCGACGAGGAGCACCGGCACGAGCATGGCCGTGGCCCACAGCGGCATGGCCTCGCCGACCCACAGCGTCGCCACCAGACCGAGCAGGAACAACAGCAGCGTGGCGTTCCGGGGACGCGCCACCGCGGCGTGGATCTCGGTCTCGGAGCGCTGCGACACGGGGACCACGGTGTCGCCGTGGCGATGGACCAGGCGCACCTCGCGCACCTCGGGACCCGCGCGCACTTCGAGCCGGTCGCCGACGACGATCTCGCCTCCTTCCAGAGGCACGCGTCCACCCGCGTCGAGATCGACCGCAACCTCGACCACCGCGTGCTCGCCGTGCAGCCGCACCGTACCGGTGCCCTCCCAGGGAGACGGTGCGAACAGGGTGAGCGCGAAGCCGACCGCGAGAGCAGGCGTGAAGCGGAGCCAGCGTTCCACCGCCTACTTCCTCCCGGTCCGCTCGCGGAGCGACTGGGTCGCCTCTTCGCCAATCAGCTCGGTCAGCCGCGCATCGTTGGCGGCGACCAGCTCCTGCCACTCGGCCCAGGCCTCGGCGGGCTCGCTCTCGAAGCGTGACTTCATCGCCATGCCGTCGTGCATCTCGTTGACGAGCACGGTGATCACCGCCTCTTCCTGCTCTGCGGCCACGAGGCCCTCCTCGACCAGGTCGCCGACGAAGGTCTCCGTCCACCGTGTGCCCGCCTCGACCCACTTCGCCGCCTGCTCCGCCTCGCGCTCCTGCGTCTGCTGGGCGACGGTGCGGTGCACGAGGGCCTCGAGATCCCGCGCGTCCAGCTCGGCCACGCCCTCGGCGCTGGCCTCGGCCTCGACCCTGGCGCCCGCCGGACCCGCATCGCCCCCGGCGGCGCGCACGACGGGCGCCGCTGCGACGGGCGCCACGACCCGATCGGCCCTCAGCGCGGCCACCTCGGCGGCAAGCTGCTCGGTGCGCACCAGGAGCCACAGCACGGCGGCGAGGAGCCCTGCGACGACGACAGCGAGCATGGTGTCCCGGTTCGACATGGCCGCAGTGTAGCGCTCACGGCGCGCAGTCGGCCCCGTGGGCCGCACACAGCACGTCGACCCGACTCGTGTCGCCGCCCGTGGCCGCCACGTGCCCGTGCCAGCCCTCGATCGCGGGCAGCAGCTCATCAGGCGCGGCATCGAGCGCGATCAGCGCGTTGACCCGCACGACGTGGAGCGTCGTGGTGTGGTGGTCGCGCACCTCGTCGGGCCATGTGTCCGCGACCTCGAGTCCGTCGACGGCCGTCGCAACGGCGAAGCTGTGGTCGCCCTGCCGATGGGCATCGAGCGCGAGCTTGGTCCACAGGTTCGCGTCCAGGGGATCGATCGCGCTCACGTGGTCCACGGCCAGCGCCCGCCACGTGTCCTTGTCCTCGCGGACCCACGCGTCCTGGAGCAGCAGCATGCTCGCCATGCCCGCCAGCTCGGCATCGTCTCCGAGGCGCACCGCCTCGATGCACGCGGTGCTCCCCGCGTCGAGGCGTCCCTCCATGGCGGGAGGCACGTAGGCCTCCAGCGACTCGCAGCTGCCGTCGGCGGGAAGGGTGATGCCGCGGGCCAGGACCTCGCGAACTCTCGAGACAGGCGGCGCCACGGGTGGTGCCTGCACGGCGCTCGACTCGGGGGCCGGCATCGGCGCGACCGCAGGGCGAGCGAGGTAGGCCGCGGCCCCCAGTCCGGCGAGCACGAGTCCTCCGAGGAGCCACGTGCCGAGGCCCACCGTCGCCGAGGTCGCAGCCGTCGTCGCTGCGGCCGCGAGCACCGCCTCGTTCAGCTCGGGCGGAGGCGGCATCTCGTCCAGATCCGCCAGGTGGTCGTTCAGCTGCTGCATGGCACTCAGCTCCTCGGCGAGCAGCGGCTCGGCCGCCAGCCGCGCCTCGAGCTCCGCCGTTGCCTCCGTGGACAGCTCCCCGGCCAGGTAGGCCGACAACACCTCGAGATCCGCACTCATGGCGACCTCCGTACCAGGCGAAACAGCTCGGCGCGCGCACGGTGCAGCCGCGCCTTCACCGTGCCGAGGGCCACGCCCTCGTCGGCGGCGATGTCCTTCATCGGCACCCCGTGAACGCAGTGGGCGAGGACGACGCGCTGCTGCTCGGGCACGAGGCGGGTCAGCGCCTCTTCGACCCGCACCAGCTCGAGGCGAAAGCCCACCCGACACTCTCCGGACTCGACGGGAGGCAGCTCTTCGACCGGCGCCACCTCTCCCCGCCGACGCCGTGTGCGTTCGCGGTCGATGAGGTGATGGTGGGCCACCCGAGCCACCCAGGTGCGCAGCGTCGCCGAACCCTGAGGGTCGAACTGCCCCAGGCGGCGGAACAGCTTCTCCCAGATCTCCTGGTAGGCGTCCTCGGGTTCCGCGCAGAGCCGCCGGCACAGCCCCCACACCACCGGACCGTGCGCCTCGAGCAAGGCCGCACGTGCCTCCCGCTCACCGGCGACGGCGCGGCGGAGAAGCTCGGACTCGGGGGGCGTGGGAGGGCGCATCATCGGTACACACGATGCACCACGGAGAAGGTTGCGAGAAAGTTCGCGGGACGCGTCACCGGCCGCGAATCAGGTCCGCCGCCTTCTCGCCGATCATGATGCACGGGGCGTTCGTGTTGCCGCCGGTCACCGAGGGCATGATCGACGCATCCGCCACGCGCAGGCCCTCGATGCCACGCACGCGCAGCTGAGGGTCGACCACCGCGCGCTCATCGCTGCCCATGCGGCAGGTGCCCACCGGGTGGTACACGGTCGCCACGCGGTTCGGCAGCTCCTTCTTGAGCGCCTCGCCGTCGATGCCCGGCTCGAGCTCGGAGGCGACCTCGCCAGCGATGGCCGGGTGGGCCATGATCGCGCGCGTCATCGCGATGCCGTCGAGCAGTGTCTTCGCGTCGTCCGGGTGCTCGAGGTAGTGCGGGTCGATGTGCAGCTTGTCCGCGGGGTCGAGGGACAAGAGCTTCAGCTCACCACGGCTCTTCGGGTAGATGAGCGTCGGCTGCACCGTGAACGCCGCCCGCTTGTCCACGTCCGGGCGAACCTCGGTGTTGTCCTGGTTCGGGTGCGGATAGGCCCACGGCAGGCTGTGCAGCTGCAGGTTCGGGATGGCCTCGCCCGGGTTGGTCTTCAGGAAAGCCACGACCTCGAACACACTGCGGCCGAACCAGGTGCCGCCGAACAGCTTCTCGCGGATCATCCCCGCGAAGAAGTGCAGCGGCGTGCCCTTGTGACCGCCCCGCGGCGTGATGAAGGTGAGCGGGAAGAACAGGTGGTCGTGCAGGTTCTGGCCAACCGGCAGGTCCGCGGCCACGTCGAGCCCGAGAGCGGCGAGATCCGCGGCCGGGCCGATGCCCGAGCGCAGCAGGATGGCCGGCGAACCCACGGCTCCGGCCGAGAGCACGACCTCGGAGGACGCGTGGGCGACCTTGTCCTCGCCGTTCACCGCGTACTTCACGCCGGTGGCGCGCCCGTTCTCGACGATCACCTTGTCGACGAGCGCGCCCATCACGATGTCGAGGTTCGGCCGCGACAGGTTGGGGTGCAGATAGCCCTCGGCGGTCGAGTAGCGCACGCCGTCCCGCGAGGTCAGCTGGAACAGCGACACGCCTTCCTGCGAGCCCGCGTTGTAGTCGTCGAGGATCTCGGTGCCGCAGGTCTCGGCGACCGCCGGCATGAACGCCTCGGACACGGGCGAGATGCCGGTCGGGCGGCTGATCTTGATCGGCCCCCCCTGCCCTCGCCAGTCGTCCTGGCCGCCCTCGAAGTCCTCGAAGCGCTTGAAGTACGGGAGCACGTCGCCGTAGCCCCAGCCCGGACAGCCGTCGGCCTCCCAGCTGTCGAAGTTCGCGCGGTTGCCGCGGACGAAGACCATGCCGTTGATCGCGGAGCTTCCGCCGAGCACCTTGCCGCGCACGTAGGGGATCTTGCGGTCGAGTGTGCGCGCATTCGGCTTGGTCTTGTAGCCCCAGTCGAACTTCTTCTTCACCTGCGGCACGGTGTGGATGATCGACACCATGCCGGGAACCGTGCAGATCGAGGTGCGATCGGACCCACCACCCTCGAGCAGCAGCACCCGGCAGCTCGGGTCCTCGGACAGGCGAGCGGCGATGACCGCGCCCGCCGAGCCCGCGCCGACGATGACGTAGTCCCAGCCCTCGCTCATGCGAGCCCCCCGAGGCGACACAGGCGCTCGAGCGTCGCCTGACACTCGGTGATCAGCGCGTCCATCACCTCGGCGGTGGGCTTGATCTCGTTCATCGAGCCGACGATCTGGCCGACCGGCGAGCCCGCGAGCGGCTTGTTGCTGTGGTGGTAGATGCGCTCGACCGCCTCGGCCTGGACCATCCACATCAGCGGAATCGGCAGGTAACCGGGGCTCTCCTTGCTCTCCCAGGCCTCGGTCCACGCGGTCTTCAGCTGGCGCGCGGGCTTGCCCGAGATCGCACGGGAGCGCACGGTGTCGGTGCTCTGGGCCTCGAGCAGCTTCTCGACGACGATCGGCGCGTGGTAGTCGAGGTGCTCGCGGGTCGTGAGCCAGATCGAGCCGGTCCACACGCCTTGAGCGCCGAGCGCGAGGGCCGCGGCCATCTGACGACCCGAGCCGATGCCGCCCGCGGTGAGCACGGGCGTGTCGCCGACCGCATCGACGATCTCGGGGGTGAGCACCATGCCCGCCACCTCGCCGGTGTGGCCGCCCGCCTCGGTGCCCTGGGCGATGATGATGTCGAGCCCGGCCTCCTTGTGGCGGAGCGCCTGCTTCTTCTTGCCGCACAGCGCCGCGATCTTCACGCCGTGCTCCTTCGCCAGCTCGATGCAGTCCGCCGGCGGGGTGCCCAGCGCGTTGGCGATGAGCGCGATCGGGTGCCGCAGGGCGACCTCGACGTGCGCGCGACCCCGCTCGTCGCTCCACCCGAGCAGATCCTCGCCCTTGCGCTCGTAGTCGGCGGGAAGCTCGCCCACGCCGTACTTCTCGAGCAGGTGCGCGACGAACTGGTGATGCGCCGGCGAGATCAGCGCGCGGAGCTTCTCTTCGGTCCACTCCTCGCCCTTGCCCTCGTAGGCCATCGGCATGACCGTATCGACGCCGTAGGGCTTGCCGTCGAGGCGTTCGTCGAGCCAGGTGCAGGCCTCGTCGAGTTCCTCGGGGGTCATTGCGACGGCGCCGAGTACGCCGAGGCCGCCCTTTCGGGACACCTCGAGCACGACTTCCTTGGAGCGGGTGAACGCGAAGATCGGGGCCTCGAGGCCCATCTCCTTGGCGAGCTTGGTGTGCATGGCGGTCAGGCTCCGTAGGGGCGGAGGTTGTCGGGGGCGTCGGCGAGCAGCTGGGCGACCACGTCGGAGAGCTCTTCGGGCGTGAAGCGCGCTCCCTTGTCGACGGAGGCGCCCGGCCGATAGCCGGACTGGACGTTGAGCTTGCCGCCCTGGATCTCGAAGATCTGGCCGGAGACGCTCGAGGAAGCGGAGGAACCGAGCCACACGACGAGCGGGCTCACGTTCTCGGGGGCCCACGCGTCGAAGCCATCGTCGGGCTTCTTCATCATCTCGGCGAAGGGGCCCTCGGTCATGCGCGTGCGGGCGGCGGGCGCGATGGCGTTGGCGGTGATGCCGTAGCGACCGAGCTCGGCAGCCTGCACCAGCGTGAGCGAGGCGATGCCTCCCTTGGCGGCGGCATACGCGCTCTGGCCCACCGAGCCGAGCAGCCCCGCACCACTGGAGGTGTTGATGATGCGCGCATCCGGCGTACGCCCGGCCTTGCTCTCGGCGCGCCAGAAGGCGCAGGCGTGGCGGGTCACGCAGTAGTGGCCACGCAGGTGCACGTGCATGACCGCGTCCCACTCGTCGACGCTGGAGCTCACGAACATCCGGTCGCGGAGGATGCCGGCGTTGTTCACCACCACGTCGAGTCCGCCGAAGGTGTCGATGGCGAGCTTCACGGCACGCCCCGCATCGTCGAAGTCGGCGATGTCGTGGAACGAGGCCACGGCCTCGCCACCGGCGGCGCGGATGGCGTCCACCACCTCTTCGGCGGGGCGCTGATCGCTGCCCTCCCCGCTGCCCGAGGCGCCGAGGTCGTTGACCACGACCTTCGCGCCAGCCGCGCCGAAGGCCAACGCGTGCGCGCGGCCGATGCCGCGTCCCGCACCCGTGATGAGGACGACGCGTCCGTCGCAGAGTCCCATCGCTTCCCCAAAGTAGAACGTGTTCTAGTGGCGGAAGTAGAACACGTTCTACTGACGGATGCCAGAGGTGGATGTGTCGCGGTCGTCAGGCGTGACCCCGCACCCCCCGGAACCGCTGAGTGAGACGGTTCGCGGGTTTCGAGACCGCGCTGAACTTCCCGGCGCTTACCCACGCTGACAGACGCTAGGCATCGGCGGTTCGAGCGGTCATGCTCCACATGGATGGAGGAAGCATGATGCGTGGGATGGGACTGTGCGCCCTCCTCGCCGCGATGTCGGCGGGGTGCGCGAAACCCGAGGAAGCGCCCGATCACTGGCTGCGCTTGCAGCAAGGCAGCCTGGTCGACGAGCGCGGCGACCTGCTCGACCTGTCCGTGCACATCGAGCGCACCGACGGCGGCGAACCGTGCAACTTCGCCCAGGACCCGTGGTGCGACGTCGATCCGTACCAGGCCACGCCGATCCTCGCCGGACCGAATGGCGAGCTGCTCGAGGCACCGGCGTACACCGACCGTGGCGGCAACTTCGTGGACTTCATGGTCCCGCTCGACGCCGCGTACGGCCGCTGGCAGGTGGTCGGCTTCGCGGGCATCGACCTTCCACTGCGTGACGTCGTCGACTTCGAGGTCCGAGACTGGGGTGCGGCGACGACCTTCGACCCGCAGACCATCGACGGCGTGTGGGAGGTCCACGACTGGGAGACGCGCCCGATGGACGTGAAGGACATCCTCGACCCGCCGCCGGTGTTCGCCGAGATCGTGCCGGTGGACGCCGAGCATTCCGAGCTTCGCCTGATCGCGGAGTCCGACGGCGGCCCCTGCGTACTGCTCCAGACCACGGGCACCTGGCAGGGCTCGGCCCTCGTGTACGAGGAGGAGCGTGTGGTCGTCGAGGATCCGGGCCTCGGCGAGATCGCTGCCGAGAACGCACGCATCGTCATCGCGTGGTCGACGAGCAGCGATCTGGAGGCGCGCGGCACGGTGGACGGAAGCGTCGACACCTTCGCGCTGGACCCGCTGGTTCAGGAGTCCGAGCCCGGAAGCGGCGAGGTCTGCGACCTGCTCGAAGCGATCGGCGGGACCTGCGAGGCGTGTGCCGACGGCGACGAACGCTGTGTCGGCGTGCACGTGCGCAAGGCCCAGCTGTGGCCCGCGGAGAACCCGCCGGTCGGAGACCTGCCGCTGTGCGGCATCGACGCCCTCGGCGAGGTGCCCACCCTGTCGTGCGACGCGCCGGACATCTCGTTCGAGTGCACCGATCCGGTCGGCTGTAACTACGCGGGTCGGGTGTACGGCTCGTTCGCGGTGTTCCTCATGCCCTGGCTGGTCCGTCGTCGACGAAGCGAGCGGTGAATCGCTGGCCCCCGTCGGACCCGCCGCGCTACATGCGGCCTCCGATGGGGGCGAGAGCCCGGGAGAATCGATGCGTGCTGCACTGCTGATGCTGTTCCTCGCGGGCTGTCCCGCCAACGACGAGCCGGCGACCGACGAGACCGAGACGGACACCGACACCGACACGGACGCAGACGCCGATACCGACGCAGACGCCGACACCGACGCAGACGCCGACACCGACGCGGATGCGGACACCGACGCAGACGCCGACACCGACACAGGCGCCGATACCGACGCGGACACCGACACCGATCCGAACGTCGGTCGCCCCGAGGTGCTTCAGGGGCTGCTCGCCAGCGACTGCGAGGACTTCAACGGCGTGCCCTACACCGGTGCCACCGGCTACTTCGCGGGCGAGTACGACATCTCCGGCGGCTCGGTCGTCGGCACCGAGTACTGGCTGCTCATCCCGAACACCTCGTGGACCGACATCGGCGGTAGCGAGTGCATCATGGTGTGGGACATCACCGGGACCACCGCGGGCTGCACCCAGCCGTGCGACACGCAGCTGCGGCTCTCGGCGACCTTCGACGGCGCCGCGAGCAACTGCCCGCAGGCCCTCGAGGACGAGGAAGGCACGAACTTCAACGTGACCTACAACGTCGAGGACAATGCCGGCGCCTCCACCGTCCGCTTCACCTCGGGCAACCTCGTGGGCACCGGGGACTACGCCGCCAACCAGATCACCTGGGTGAGCAGCGCGCAGTGCAAGGTGTTCTAAACCATCAGCGCGCGAGCAGCTGATCGGGCTTCAGGCCCCACTCCGCCTCGAGCCAGGCCTTGTCGCCGAGGCGCGGAGCAAGCAGCAACATCGACGCCTGCACCGCCGGGTCCCGGGAAGCCGCGCGCTTCTGGTACAGGGCGTCGCGCTCGGAGCGCACGAGGCCGACGACCGTGGCCGCGACGGAGGCGAGCGCATCCTCGACGAGCTCGGCGTCCGTCGCCGAGAGCTTGAGCGGGTTCTCGGCCACGCCGTAGGCGGGGTACGCCTCGTGGTGCCGGTCCTTCACACTGCGCTTCACCTCGAAGCTGCGAGGTGCCTGGGCCCCCGAGACGCCAAGACTGGCATCCGCGCTGACGACACAGGTGCGCACGACCTCGAAGCTCTCGTAGGCGAAGGTGCCGTACACCGGCTCCTCGATCTCCGACGCGAGTCCCGCGACCACCGCATCGGCGCGATCGACCTCGGCGCGAGCGTCGGCGAGCTTGCGCTCGACCTCCTCGTAGGCGGCGTGTGCGTCGGTGAGCTCACCCTCCGCGCGACCCGCCTGCTCGTCGGCCTCGCGAGCTGCCCGGCGCGCGTCGTCCGCGGCATCCTTCGCGGTGTCGAGCACCTGCTCGCGCTTGCGGACCTCGGTCCGCCACTCGTCGACCAGCGCCTCGTACGGGCTCGTGTCCTCCCCGCGGGAGGCGGCGTCCTGGGACTCGCGCTGCGCCTCGCGGAGTGCGGTCTCGGCCTCGTCGAGCCAGCCCTGGCTCTGGCTCGCGGTCTCCTCGAGGCGGAGGGCCGAGTCCTCCTGGATACGCCACGCCTCGCGTAGCTGTTCCGCCTGGTAGCGGGCGCTCTCGACCTTGCTCCACCGCTGACCGACTTCGGCCTCGAGCGGCGACACCTCGGCGCGGACCTCGTAGGCCTTGCGGCTGGCGGCGAGGCGCTCCGGGTTCTCGATCCACCGGCTCTCGGCGACATACTGCTGCGACTCGGTGCGCGGCGAGACCTTTTCCGTGCAGTTCCAGCGCGCCTTCACGCCGGAGAGCACGAGATCGCCGCCCCGATCGACCTGCGCCAGGCCCTGCTCCGCGAGACCGCGCTGCACGAGGGTCACGAGATCGCTGGCGAGAGCCTCGTTGGCGGGCGCGATGCGCAGGCTCACGCGCTGGTCCTCGACCGTGGCGCGGCCGAGGCGCTCCCGGCCCGACACCGCCGCCTCCGAGGCATGCAGGCTCGCAGCGCGTGCATAGGTCAGCCACGCCCGGGCATCCCCCGCCTTCTCGAGCTTCGCGGCCTCTCGGACGAGCGCGGCGCTGTGGGCCTCGTCCACGCGACCCCGCGCCTCGCCGGCGAGCTCGGGCTCCCAGGCACCGACCAGTGCCGCCAGCTTGCCCGCCTCCTCGAAGGCACCCTCGCCCACCAGCTCGTCCACCGTCTGGAACAGGCCACTGCGCGCCCGGGTCACGAGCGCCGCGGACTGGGCATCACCGGGGGCGAAGCGCAGCGACAACACCGCCATCGGATACGCCGCCCGCCATCCCTCGCTCCGCGCTCGCTCCTCGGCGAGGGTGCGAACCTCGGTCGCCGCGCGGACCTGGAGCTCGGCGATGGAGGGGCTGGCCGGGTCGAGCTTCACCGCTTCGGCCAGCTGGACGAAGGCGTCGCTGTAGCGGCCCTCGCGAAGCGCCACCTCGGCGCTTACCCGCGCGGCATCGGCCTGTTCGACGCGCTTGGCCTGCTGCCCGCGCTCCGCCATCGCGAGCTTGCCGGCAATGCGCGTGCTCGTCGGACGGCGCACCATCGCTTCCCGATACGCCTCCGCAGCCCGGTCCCAGTCCTCGGCCAGGGCAAAGCCATCCCCGCGGCGCACCGATCGCGGCGCACAGCCCACGGACAGGGCGAGCATCACGACCAGCACTCCACGCATCGAACCTCCCTGCACGCACAACGCGCGATCCCCGGTGCTCATTCGACCCCCTCGCCAGATGCTTCCCAGTCAGGCGCATCTTCCCAGGTCGGCGCATTCGACAGCGCCCCCCACCGCCACCACGCCGCGAACAGCGCCGAGGCATACGCGAGCAGCACGGCCAGCGCGATCAGTGTCGTCCTCGGGTAGGTGTCGGGCCAGCCGTCGAGGGGGATGGGGAAGAACACGAGCAGCAGCGGCATGCCGAGCGGAATCGCGGTGGCCGATGCGAAGACCTGGTTCTGACCGGCACGACCGCGAAGCTCCGGGTCGAGGACGGTGAGCAGCGCGAGGCCAGTGGGCAGCGTGCCGGTGAGGGCGCCGAAGAACACGAGCGCGTGCTCGAAGCGCTCACCGCGGTAGGCCCGCCGCGCCTGCCACAGCGTGAACAGCAGGGTCGCCAGGCCGCCGAGGGTCGTGAGCACCGCGATCGGCACCCACAGCGCTCCGAGCACGTCCACGCGAAGCGCGGCCAACGCGGCGACCGTCGTCACCTCGACGCACAGTGCGGCGATGCCCGAGAGGTCGTCGTTGCCGAGTCCGAGCCGTGTGCCCGCGCTGGTACGGCCGATGGACAGGCCAAAGCCCAGGGCCACCAGGTAGTGGAAGCCCCACACCATCGGACGCTGCCCCTCGGGAGCGACGGCATCGAGCCCCTGCAACGCGAGGTAGGTGCCGCCGTAGAGCAGGCCGACGACCGCCACGTGCATGCCGAGGTCTGCCGTGCCCACCGCGTGCGCCGACGCCTTCGCGGCGTGCGTGCGTGGGCGGACCCAGCCCCGGGCGCGCGCGAGGGCGATGAGCGGGATGCTCACCACGACCGCCCAGACGTAGCCCACCACCGCGAAGGCCAGCCCCGCCTGGCCGCCGTGCACGAGCCCCTTGTGCGACATCGCGTCGCCCACCGACATCGCCTGGCCCGGCCCCTGCGCGAATCCGAGCGGCAGCAGCCAACCAAAGCCCGGGTGAAGCGGATCGGCGAACGCGCTCCACGCGAGCACGAAGATCAGCCCCAGCGCGCCCTGACCGAGGTTGGTGAGCGCCATCGCGAAGCTCATCGACCACACCTCCGGGCTGCCGCCCCGACGCTCGGGACGCTGCATGCCGAACGACAGGAAGGTCAGCGCGAGGCCGTGGTAGACGAGGATCTCCATGCTGTGGGGGTCGTAGGGCACCAGTCCGGAGAGACCGAGGGCGAGGACGGCCCCCCCCGCGACCAGGCTAGGTGGCACGGGCAGGCGGGTACCGCGCATGGCGACCCGCACCACGGCGAGCACCGCCAGCACCAGCAGCAGCTCGACCCCGGTCGGAAACGACCAATACCGCACGCACTCTCCCGACGACGGGCCCATGCTCGCACAGGCGTGAGCGGGTTAGCAGCGCGACATGAAGCTGCTCTTCGCCACCGCCAACGCCCACAAGGCCGAAGAGGTCCGCGCGATCCTCGACGGCACGGGCATCGAACTCACCACGCTGCTCGACCATCCCGAGCTCGGCGACGCCCCCGAGACTGGCGACACCTTCGAGCACAACGCGCTCGAGAAGGCCGAGTATGTGTTCGCGAAGACGGGCCTCGCGTGCATCGCCGACGACAGCGGCATCGAGGTCGACGCCCTGGGGGGCAAGCCCGGCGTGCACTCGAAGCGCTTCTCCCCCGAGGCCACGGCCGAAGCGAACAATGCCCTGCTGCTGGCGAAGCTCGACGGCGTGGCCGAGCGCTCCGCCCGCTTCCGCTGCGTGCTCGCGTACGTCGGGCCCGACGGCAAGCGCACGGTCGACGGGCGCTGCGAGGGGCGCATCGTCACCGAGCCCCGCGGGCACGAAGGCTTCGGCTACGACCCGCTGTTCGTACCGGACGAGGGCGGCGGCCGCACGATGGCCGAGCTGTCGATGGCCGAGAAGAACGCCATCAGCCACCGCGGGCGGGCCTTCTCGCGCCTCCCCGAGATCCTGCCCGGCTAGGCGCTAGTCCTCGTCCTCGGGCTCGGGCTTCTGGAACAGCGAGACCAGCGGTCCCGCACCGGTGATGGCGCCGATGAACACGGCGAGCGCCACCGTCGCCATGCCGCGCGCGTCCGGGTCGGGGCCGACCAGGTACTCCATGCCGAACATCACGATGTGGCCCTGTTCGCCCTGGTTGTAGACGTAGATGCCCGCGGCGACGGCGAACCAGAACAGGGGAACGAGGAACTGCAACGAGCCTCCAGGCCCGCGATGGTACCCCGCGACGTGGATGTCGTGCATTGCCCCGCGCGCGTGGAGGACGCGGAACAGAGCCCGCTGTCCATCGGGGTTTGCGCCGTGGCACGCTGAGTGCATGCCGGGCGGCGAGGAGAACTTCATGCGACCGATGCCCTTCCTGCTGCTCACCCTGGTGTCGATGACCGGCTGCCACCGCGTATGCGGCGTGTGGAGTCCGATCTGGGTCCAGGCCGACTGCGCCATCGTCCCAGTCCCCGAGGTGGACTCGGGCTTCGCCGGCTGCGACGCCACCCTCACGGTCGAGGTCGACGGCGGCTTCAGCCAGACGGCCTCTCCGGACGGCCAGGTGGCGCTCACTGGCGTGCTCCAGAACATCACCGACGCGCCGATCACGTTCACGGTCACGGAGCCCTGCCCGGACGGACTCGTGCGCTTCGAAGGACTCGGCGCCGGCTACGACTACTACGGCAGCTGCGTCGCCGGTGTGTGCGCGAACACCGGCGAGGTCACGACCTACACCCTGGACCCGGGTGAGAGCCTGGGCTCGGCGACGACCCTGCACCTCGGCGGCGACACCTGCAACGACGCGGTCGGCCTCGGGACCTACGAGATCAGCGGGTCGCTCCCACTCACCGACGCCGCCCAGCCCACCATCTGCGCGAGCGCGGCGGAGCTGTTCGTCGAGTAGTCAGTCGGTGGGCAGGCGAATCGCGAAGCGCACGCCGTCGTCGAGGTTCTCGACCTCGATGCGGCCGCCGTGGTCGTCGACGATGCGCCAGGCGGTGGACAGCCCGAGGCCGGTCCCGGTGTCGCGCGTGGAGACGAAGGGATCGAAGATCCGCTCCAGCAGCGCCTCTTCGATGAGCGGCCCGTCATTCTCGACGACCAGCGCCCCAGGCTCGCTGCGTAGCGTGAGTCGGCCCCCCTGCTCCAGAGCCTGGAGTCCGTTGATCGCGATGGCGAGCGCCACCTGCACGAGCTGATCGCGGTTGGCGACCACTTCGGCGGACGCACCCTCGAGGACCACGGCGGTCCCTTGCTTGCCCGCCTGGGCGCGGAGCAGGTCGGCCACGTGCGCGGTGACCTCCGCGACATCGAGGGGAGAGCGCTCGGCATCGGCGCTGCGCGCGTAGTCGAGGAAGCGCTGGAGCACGGTCGACAGCCGGTCGATCTCGGTGATCAATGCCTCGGCGAGCGGTCGTTCCTCGGCGTCCTCGGGGACCACGTCGAGCACGATCTCCGCGGTGCCGCGCATGGCGTGCAGCGGGTTCTTGATCTCGTGGGCGAGCCCGGCGGACAGCTGTCCGAGCGCCTCGAGCCGCGAAGCGCGCTCGAGCTGCGCATCCTTCGCCTGGACCTGCTCCAGCGTCGACGAGAGCTCGGCAACGAGCTCGGCCTGGCGCTCCCGGTCGCGCTGAGCCCGCTCGGCCACCGCACCCGCGAGCCCACCGAGCACGAGGTAGAAGCCCATCTCGAGCCACTTCTCGGAAGAGCCGCCGGGATCGACGTGGTGCACGCCGTAGCCCAGCGCGTGAGGCAGGTAGAGCACGATCGCGGTGAGCGCGGCGGTCAGACCGCCGGGAATGCCGGCGAGCGCGGCGGCGAGCAGGATGGGCACGTAGAAGCCACGGCGGGCCACCGAGTGCATCCACGCAGCGTGATGCGGTGCGCCGTAGTGCAGCGCGGTGACCAGGACCACGGGCAGCCACACGAGCATCGCGCCTCGGGTGGTGAACAACGGCGCCAGTCGCCTCATCCGAGCCCGTACTTCTGGATGCGGTAGACGAGGATGTGCCGTGGCACGCGAAGCGCACGCGCGGCGGCGCTGACGTTGCCTTCGTGGCGGGCGAGCGCATGCGCGATGACCTGGGCTTCGACGTCGACCAGGGAGAGCTCTTCGGGAATGGCCTCGAGCCAGGACTCGCCACCGGTGCGCAGGGCCCGCGCGCTCGGCAGGTCGGCGACTGAGAGTTCGCCGTCGGAGAGCATCACCAGCCGCTCGACCGCGTTGCGCAACTCGCGCACGTTGCCGGGCCATGGGCGACGGCGGAGCTCGTCGGCGAGCTCGGGTCCGATGGGCAGGTCCACGCCGGACTCGGCAAGGAAACGCTCGGCCAGCGGCTGGATGTCCGCCTTTCGCGCCCGGAGCGGAGGCACCTCCACCCGCACCGCGGCCAGTCGGAAGAACAGGTCCTCGCGAAGGCTGCCCTCGGCGATCTGCGCGTCTACGTCCTGGTTGGTGGCGGCGACCACGCGCACGTCGACGGACACGGGCTCGTCGGCGCCGACCACGTCGACTGCGCCCTCCTCGAGCACGCGCAGCAGCTTGGACTGCAAGGCCGCAGGAAGCTCACCGATCTCGTCGAGGAACAGGGTGCCCCGATCGGCGCGGCGAAAGCGCCCCTCGCGGGGCTTGCTCGCACCGGTGAACGCTCCGCGGGTGTGGCCGAACAGCTCGCTCTCGAGCAGCTCCGCGGGCAGGGCCGCGCAGTTCACCGCGACGAAGGCGCCCGAGCGACCGGAGCGAGCGTGCAGCCGCCGGGCGATGAGCTCCTTGCCGACCCCAGACTCGCCGGTGATCAGCACGGGCAGCGGCCGGGGCGCGGCGCGATCGACCAGACGCAGCACATCGGTCATCACCTGGCTCTCGGCGACGATGGGACGCTCGACACCCTGCCGCAGGCGCGCGTTCTCGCGCCGCAAGCTCGATGCCTCGAGCGCGCGGCGCACGGCGAGCTCGAGCTTCTCACGCGCGAACGGCTTCTCGATGAAGTCCCACGCGCCGGCGCGCATCGCCTCCACCGCCTTCTCGACGTCGCCAAAGGCCGTGATCACGATCACCGGCACGCCCGGCGCCCTGGCGTGCACGGTGGCGAGCAGGGTCATGCCGTCGACCCCGGGCATCTTGAGGTCGGTGACGACCACCGCGTGCACACCGGGATCGAAGGCCGCGAGCGCCGCCGCCCCGTCCTCGGCATCGTCCACCTCGAGCCCGGCCCGACGCAGGTTGTGCACGGCCACGCGACGCCCGGTGGCGTCATCGTCCACGAGGAGGATGCGACTCACGGGAAGCGGCACGCTCGGAGAGACACGGTCGGCAGGCCCGAGGACACGGGCTCGGCGGTACCGGTCACCGCGAAGCTCCCGTTTCCGCCCACGCTGTCGTTGCAGCACCCCGAGGCGAGCGCCACCGACAGCGAGGGCACGCTCGCGGTCCCGGTCACCGCATGCCCGTGGGCACGGTCCTCGCCCGCTTCGAGAGGGTCGCCGTAGGTGTCGCCCGGCGCGTTGATGGCGGTGGTCCCGACGACGATGCGCCCGCGGAGGTCGAAGGCCTCTTCCCATCCGTCCGGACAGGTCGACGCCTGCACGTACACGACGGTGCCCGACGGGATCTCCTCGACCTCGCCGGTATCCGCCGAGGCGAGCGCGACGAAGAAGGCGATGGCTGCGGCCACGGCGATGCGCATGCTCACTCCTTCCCGCAGAATAGCGCCTGCACGAAGGGCAGGCCGCTCGACGCTTCGTCGGTGGTGCCACTCATCGGATGGCTACCCGCCGCGGCGTACACCGTGCCGCCGGAAGAACCGGCGATGCTGGCCACCGGAACCTCGACACTGCCACTCACGGCGTGCCCGTGCTTTCGATCCTCGCCATCGGCAAGCGGGGCGCCCACGGTCTGCAGCGGGTCGCCGAACATGGTGAGTCCCGCGACCAGTCGTCCCTTGGCGGCCTCGATCGGGGCCCAGCCTTCCGGGCACGCGGGCCGCACGAAGAAGGCCGCGGTGCCGCTCGGGAACGGGTCGTCCGCGCCGGGGGACCACGACGTGTCCCCATCCCGGGCGCAGACCTGCAGGGCCAGCGTGGGCATCCGGTTGTCCCGCGCGTCGCCGTCGCCGCTCACCGCGTAGCTGCCGTGCGCGCCTGGCGTGGAGGTGCAGCAGCCCTGCACCCCCGCGAGTCCCGTCGAGCCCACGGTCGCCGAGCCAGTCACGGTGTGGGTGTGTTCGTCCGGCACGTGGTCGTCGAGCGGTGCTCCGACGGTGGTCCCAACGCCAGAGCCGTCGTGGGCGGCGACCAGCGCGCGTCCCGAGGCGGGGTCATAGGGCGACCAGCCGTCCGGGCAGCCTTCCGACTCGTAGAATGCCAGCATGCCCGGCGCGATGCGGCGTCCGTCGAAGGAGGAGCCGCTGTCCGCGTCGTCACTCGTCACCTCGTCGGTGGCGATGGGCTCGAAGTCGGGGCTGCACGCGAGCAGCACGATGGGCAGCCAGCTTCGCAGGGTGGCCTCGCTGAGGGGGGGTGCCGCAGTATACGCGCCGAGAACCGGCCTCGCCCCTCGACTCCGTCGAGGCCGCACGACACGCGGATCCGCCGGAGAACTACGGGTTCGGCATGTCCTCGAGCCAGCCGCGGCTCGCCTCGGGCCACGCGTCGTAGTCGCGGATGTACGGTTTGATGTCGAGGATCGGCGTGCCATCGATGAGATCGAGCCCACGCACGTGGATCACCCGGCCCTCGATGCGCAGCAGCTCGACCACCGAGAGTCCGAGCGGGTTCGGCCGGTGAGGCGCGCGCGTGGAGAGCACGCCGCGCTTGGGACCGCCGCGAGGCGGCTGCACGAGCGGTCGCTTGCGGTGCCCGTTGAGGTGGAACCACGGCAGCAACCAGATGTGGGAGAAGCCCTCGAGATCCTGAAGGAACTCGATGGGCAGGCCCTTCACGAGCTCGATCGTGCCATCGACGATGCCCGACTCCATGCCCAGCGAGCGCAGCGGCTGGCGCGGGGTGCCGTGCCGCTCCTTCCAGGGGGAGTGCACGACGGCGATCACGTGCGCGGTGACGCTCTGGGGCGTCTGCACGACGTCGGTGTAGTCCTTCGGCGGCTTGGGTCCCTTCAGCGCCCCCTCCCGGCAATGGTGTCGCGCAACGAGGTCACCCGCTCGCGGACGTCCGTCCACCCCTGCTCGTCGACGGCGTCCACCGCGCGTCCGAGGCCCCGCACCAGCTCACGTGACGTAAATGCGTCGTGATGGAGGGCCTCGGCGGCATCGAGGTGGCGTCGGAAGGCCTCGCGGCGGTCCGGAACCGCGAGAAACTGCAGCAGCAACGCATGCCCCACCCGAGCATGCTGTCCCGCGTCCTTGGCTTCGAGCTCGGCAATGGCTGCCTGGGCCTCGACGATGCCTCCAGGGGTGACCTCGATCGCGAGCCGGCACAGCGCGAGGTTGATGCGCGACAGCCAGCGCCGACGGAAGGGCTGAGCCTCGCGCTCCCGCAACAGGGCCTGCTCCTCGAGCTCGTGCTCGCCCCGCTGACTGTGCAGGTTCGCGAGGAGCAGCTCGCGAAGGGCCCGAGCCTCGTGGGCATCCGGGAGCGCTGCCCAGCTCGCCGTCCGGGCGAGCAACGCCATCGCCCCGTCCACGTCGCCAGACTCCGCCATCGCGTAGCCGAGGTACGGCGCCGCGACGTTGATGCCGTTGATGTACGCCAGTGCGACGTAGCCCTGCAGCGCCCGCTCGAGCACGGGAATCGCCGCGTGCGGGTCTCCGGTGAACGCGAGCGTTCGTCCCAGGTCGAAGGCGACGCGGGCAGTGAGCAGATCGTCGCCGAGGTCGCCCACGTACGCATCGAGCACGCGAAACGCGTCCCTTGCCTGCGCGCGGGCCCCTTGGAACATCTGCCGGCGGGCATCGAGCCAGGAGGCGTAGGCCCCCGCGGACGGCCAGCCATGTGCCTCCCCCAGCTCGCGGATGCGCTGCCCGTGGGCGGCGCCGAGCTCGTGCTCCCCAAGCCCCTCGTGGATCAGCCCGCGCAGAACCAGCGCATGGAGATGCCTGGGGTCCGCCGGCGACAGCTGCTCGCCGAGACGCTCGACCTCGCCCAGGGCATCGAGCCCACCGTCGTCGTCGTCGCGACCTCGCGCCTGCTCGACCACCTCGATCCACAGCGCCCGCGCCCGCTCCACATTCCCGGCCCGCTCCCACAGCAGGGCTCGCCGCTGCAGCGAGATCCCCTGCGATTCGAGCCCACTGGCCAGGTCTTCGGCGACGGCCCGCTCGGCGCGATCGGCGACCCGTCGCCGGAGAACCTCGTGCTCCCACGCCCAGCGCTGGTCCTCGCCGTACGCGATCAGCCCGATCGATGCGAGGTGATCGACGTATCGGTGCGCTTCGGCATCCAGCGTTGCAAGCTCGTCGGTGCGGAAGCGCGTGCCGAGCAGCGCGGCGGCGGCGAGCAGTCTCTCCTCGCTGGCATCGCGCGCCGCGGCGGCCAGCCTCGCCTCCCAGAGCTCGCCGATCGGTCCGTCGCCCAGCACCACGTCCCAGCCCGTGTCCACGCGACGCAGCGCGCCCTCGCTGAGCCACAGTCGCAGGCGCTCGACCAGCTCCAGCGGCAGACCTCGCCCCTCGGCGACGAGCTGTTGGTGCACCCTGCCGCCACCAGGAAGCAGTCGCGCGGCCAGCACCCGATACTCCTCCGCGGTCAGGGGTGGCACCACGACCTCGCTCCACCGGGCGGGCGCCGGCGCCCCCGCCGTGGCGATCACCAGCGCGCCCGGCTGCTCCGCGAGGGTCGCCAGCAGGCCGCTGGCGCGGGGATGCGCGTCGGCGTCGTCGACGAGCACCACCCAGCGCTCGGTGTCGCGGTCGGCGAGCAGCTCGACCAGACAGTCCACGGCAGCGGAGCCGTGAACCCGTTCGCTCACGAGGTCGAGCAGTGCCGGTAGTGAGCGTTCGAGGTCCAGCTGTTCGGCGACCTGCTCGGCGCGGAGGAGCCGTTCGTCTCGTGAAGACGCCATCGCACCCAGCCAGCTCACCACCGCCTCGCGCACCGCATCTTCGACGGCGCGCTCCGACGAGAGCTGGATCGCGAGGGTCCGCGCGGCGCCGGTCTCTTCGCAATGAGCGAGCAACTCGCGAGCCAGGCGACTGCGCCCCACACCGAAGGGCCCGCGAAGCCACAGTCTCGCCTCGGTCCCGCGCTCACGCAGGTCCGAGACCGCATCCCACAGCCGAGCCTGGAGTGAGGTTCGCGCGAACATCGGCGGTTGCGCGAGGCGAAGCTCGAGGGAGCCGACCACCGGGCCGCCGAACATGTCGCCCATCTCCGTCAGCCAGTGAGGCGGCACCGCAAGCGTGGTCGGCACCGGCGTCGACATGGCTTGGCGCGGCTCGGGAAGCGCCCCCAGCAGCGCATCCACGTCCACCGTGTGACTCGCCGTCGCCGCCTCTTCGCCGGTCCACGAGATCTCCGGCGCGCCGAGCGCCCGCAGCGCCCCGAGCGCCCGCGCGGCGGTGGGGATGCGATGGGCCGGGTCGAACGCCGTGAGCGCCGCCACCAGCTCCTCGGTGCCGGCCGGAACCATGGGTCGGTGGCGGTCGAGCAGCCACTCCAGGGTCCGTCCCACTGCGTACACGTCGGTGTGCGGCTGCAGCTCCCACGGACGTCGACGGGCCTGCTCCGGGGCCATGAAGCCCTCGGTCCCACCGCGCATGCGCCCGTCCTCACCCTCCGCGGCGTGCAGCGCGGCCACGCCGAAGTCGCCCAGCGCCACGGTCCAGCCCACCCGACTGGTGACGAACAGGTTCGGAGGCTTCACGTCGAGGTGCAGGACTCCCCGGGCGTGCGCGTGCGCGAGGGCCGCGAGCAGCTGGGCCACCATGCCGCGGAGCGTGCCCCACTCGAGCACCTCCTCCACCGCCTCGAGGCTGCCACCCGCACACCAGTCCATGATCAGCGCCGGGCTTCCCTCGCGGATGGCCCCGTGCGTCGCGGCTTCGACCGCCGCGTCCGCGTCGAGCAAGTCGTGGACCCGGACCACGTGGGGATGATCGAGACGCGACAACAGCCGCAGCTCACGGCGCAGCATCGCGCTCGAGTGCCGTCGCCGCTCCTCGCTGCCCGCCACCACCTTGACGGCCACGCCGCGACCCGTAGGCAGGTGCACCCCCCGCCACACGCGCGCGAACCCACCCGTCGCAATGGGCTCCACTACGGCGTACGGGCTCTGTCCAAGTCGAATCACAGCGTCCACGGGTCGAACCTACCGCAGGTGACCCAGTGACCTCCGCTACCGCGACACCAGGGCGAGGGCGCGGCCTCGCGAGCCGCGCTCCCCCACCCCGCGAGCTAGCCCGCCTTGCGGACCTCGCCCTGGATCTCGGCGAGGACCTCGCGGAGCGTGTCGATGACCAGGGCCCGCTCGGCATCGGTGATGCGGAAGTGCGGGGTGAAGCGCAGTGCGTTGCGACCGCCGTGAATGACACCGACACCGCGGAGGCGCATGCGCTCCTCGGCCGAGCCGGGTCCGATGACCGTGGCCTGAGCCGGGTCGAGCTCGGCGCAGAACAGCAGGCCGGTGCCCTGGACCTCGGTGATCAGGCCGGGGAACTCCGTGGCCAGACCCTCGAGGTCGGCGATGAAGGCCTTGCCCTGACGGCGGATGTTCTGGCGCAGGCTGTCGTCCACGGCATCGAGCACGGACACCGCGACGTCGAGGGCGCGGGGGTTCGTGGTCATGGTGTTGCCGTACACACCGCGCTGGTAGATGGCGACGGCGCGGTCGGACAGGCCGAGCACGGACAGCGGGTACTGGCCGCCGTTGAGAGCCTTGGACCAGGACTCCATGTCCGGCGGCACGCAGTCCTCGAAGCCCGGGTAGTCGACGATCGACAGGCAACCGGTCGCGCGCAGGCCCGCCTGGATGCTGTCGACGACGAACAGCGTGTCGTGCGCGAGGGTGAGGCGACGCGCGGCGTCGTAGAACTCACGGGTCATCGCCATGCCCGGGCTGCCCTCGCCCTGGACGGGCTCCATGAACATGACCTCGATGTACACGTTCTCGTCGGCGGCGCGCTGGAAGGCGGCCTCGAGCGCGGCGACGTCGTTGGCGGGCACGGTCCACAGGTTGTCGCGGTCGGCGAAGCTCTTGCAGTACTTGCGGTACACGGGCAGCGACGAGTCGGAGAGCTGCGCCGGGCGGTCGGTGCGGCCGTGGAAGGCGCGCTCGATGCCGAGGAAGGTCGTCTTGCGGCCCTTGGCGTTGTTCTTCGAGTGGATGTCGGCGATGCGGGCGGCGACGGTCATCGCCTCCGAGCCCGAGTTCATGCACAGCACCTTCGGGAACGGTGCATCGGTGCGGGCGTGGCCGAGCTCCTTGCGAAGCGCGCGGCTGAGCGCGAGCTGGGCGGCGCTGGCGGTCATGATGTTCGCCATCACCTGGGGCTTGCTCATCGCCTCGATCACGAAGTCGGGGTTGTGACCGAAGCCGAGCATGCCGTAGCCACCGTTGTCGTGGACAACCGCGCCGTGCAGGGTCACGACCCACGCGCCCTTGGCGGCAAGCGCGACGTAGGGGTTCACAGCGCCGGCGCTGTAGAAGTTCACGTAGCCGGACTGGGCGAGCTCGATGGCATCGACCTCGTCGCCGAGCAGCTCGGGGAACTCGGTGCGCACGTGCTCGAAGGCCACGGCGGCCGCCTCGATCGCCTGGCCGAGGGCGGGGTCCTCGGCGAGGAAGCGCTCGATCACGTCATCCGTGAGGCCGGTAGTCTGGGCAGCCCCGGTGGCAGAGCGAATGGCGTTCAGCGTCTCGAGAGCCTTGGACATACTTCCTCCACGGGGATTGGGCGCGCCTGATATCTCACCCGGGCACGGGCCGCTCCCCCTTCCTCATAACCGGCGAGCAAGCCGACCGATCGCGTGTCACGCGCCTGTGAGTCGCGGGTCGGGGCCCGCGGCGACACTTCGGGACGACGCGGCGAGCGCTTCACGCGGTAACCACTTCGTAGACCCCGGCGTATCCACGAGCACAACCCCAGGAGGCACCATGACCAAGCTCACTCTCGCTGCCCTCACCGCGGGCTCGCTGCTTCTCGCTGGACTCGGCGCGAGCTTTGCGTCCCAGGGCGGCCAGGCCGCCGAGCCCTCGCGCAACGACCGGGTGGTGAAGACCGACGAAGAGTGGCGAGCGGTGCTCACCGAAGAGGAGTTCCGCATCCTCCGCAAGGCCGGCACCGAGCGCGCGTTCACGGGCGACTTCTGGGACGACAAGAAGCCCGGGGTCTACACCTGTGCGGGCTGCGACCTCGAGCTGTTCTCGTCGGAGACCAAGTTCGACAGCGGTACCGGATGGCCCAGCTACTGGGCCCCCATCGCCGAGGACCGCGTCGACCTGCACGACGACTTCGCCTACGGCATGAAGCGCACCGAGGTCGCATGCGCCCGCTGCGGCGGCCACCTCGGCCACGTGTTCAGCGACGGCCCCGCTCCGACCGGGCTCCGCTACTGCATCAACGGCAACGCCCTCGACAAGATCGAGCCCTCCGCCAAGGGCAAGGGCAAGAAGCAAGCGAAGTAGCGGCGACCCGCGGCCCGGCCCTCGCGGTCAGAACGCCGCGTCGATGAAGCAGGCGATCTCGTCCTGGGCTTCTTCGCTGCACGCCGACGCGTCCGAGGTGTACACGCCGTCCTCGCAGCTGCTGTGTCGCTCGATGCAGCGGGTGAGCGCCCGGTGCTCGGCCCCACAGCCCACGTCTTCGGCATCCTCGACGCCGTTGCGGGCCTCGTCCACGCAGTCCGCGGGGTCTTCGTCCGCGCAACGGGCGGCCTCCCGACAGATCTCCACCGAGGGGGACGCGCAGCCGAGCGCGAGCCCCAGGATGACCGCGATGCTCGACAGCCTCATGGCTACTGCATCGTGATGTGGAACTCGACGCGACGGTTCTTCTGCCGTCCCTCGGCAGTCCGGTTCGTGTCGATCGGGCTGGTCTCGCCGTAGCCCTTGGACTCGAGGCGACTGCCCTCGATGCCGGCGTTGACCAGGTACTCGCGCACACTGGCCGCACGCTCGCGGGACAGCTTCATGTTGAAGACGTCGCTGCCCTGGCTGTCGGTGTGGCCCTCGATGCGGAGCTCCATCGTCGGCCGGTCGACCAGCACCTGCTTCACGTCGTCGAGGATCGGGAAGGACTCGGGCTTGATCGTGGCCTTGCCCGTGTCGAAGAGGATGGTCTCGCTGATCTCGACCATCGTGCGGGTGACCTTCACGCGCGCGGGCTTGGTGTCCGGGCAGCCGTCTTCGTCGAGGTACTCGTTGAAGTTCTCGGGCTCGTCCGGGCACTTGTCGACGTCGTCGACGAAGCCGTCCTTGTCGCGGTCGGTCTCGGGACAACCCTGCTTCTCGGGGATGCCGGGCTCGTCCGGGCACTTGTCCTGGAGGTCTTCGATCAGGTCGCCGTCGCGGTCGGTCGGCGGGCAGCCGTTGTACTGAGCGTCGCCGGCGATGTCCGGGCAGGCATCATCGAGGTCGACGATGCCGTCGAGGTCGTTGTCCTCTTCGGGGCAGCCGTCGGTGTCCTCCCAGCCATCGAGATCCTCGGGAACGTCGATGCAGGAGTCCTGGATGTCGAGCACGGTGTCCGCGTCGTTGTCCGGGTCGGGGCAGCCGTCGGAGTCGCGGAACTGGTCGAAGTCCTCGGGCTCGTCGGGACAAGCGTCGAGGGCGTCGATCAGGCCGTCGCCATCGGTGTCGGCGGACTCTTCGGGGCAGCCGTCGAGGTCATCGTGGCCGTCGAGGTCCTCGGGCTCGAACATGCACGCATCGTCCTTGTTGACGATGCCGTCGGCATCTTCGTCGCCGTTCGGATCGATGTCGCGGCAGCCGTCCTCGTCTTCGACACCGTCGAAGTCCTCGGGCTCGTCCGGGCAGTCGTCGAACAGGTCGACGATCGTGTCCTGGTCGCGATCGGCCGTGCCACAGGGCGTCGCGATCTCGAGGGCGAGCTTCGCCTCGGAGTGCGCGAACTGCACGTGATCGTTGGCGCGCTGGATGCTGCCCTGGCGGTACTCGAGTCGCACGAAGTCCACGCCGGACTCGGCATTCGCAATGTGCTCGGGCGCGCAGATGCGCGCGTGCACCGCGTTGGCCTGCTTGATGGTCTCCTCGGTCTCGTCGAGGGTCTGCTGGACGGCGCGCGGGTCGACGCACGCTGCGAGCACGAGGGCAAGGAACAGACGGGGCTTCACTTACTCGTCCTCGAACAGGTCGTCTTCGGGCAGGTCGTCGCCAGCCTCGGGAGCGGGGGCCGGCGCGAGCGGCTCGTCGGAGCCGTCCGGCATGTCGGCGTCCTCGGACTCTTCTTCGGCCGCGGGCGGCTTGGGCCGGTACTCGGGACCGCCCATCTCGACGACCTTCACCGCCTTGTCGGCCCACTCGGAGGCCGACTTGGAGAGCTCGGAGGAGTCCTTGTAGTCGGCGTAGCCGTTCTCTTCGCGCGCCTTCTCGAGGTAGCGCAGCGCCATCGTGTACTCGTACACGGCTTCGTCATCGGCGTTGCGTTGCTCGGCACGGGTGACGTCCTGCTCGGCCTGGACCAGGTGCACCGACGACTTCACGGCGGTGCAGCCCGTCAGGGCGAAGAGAAGCAGGGGTACGCAAATGCGCATGGTGCGGCCTCCGAGCGCATTTGGCCATGTGCTGAGCGCCGTCGTCAAGCAGTGAGCACACGCGACGTGTCGACTCACGTAGACTGTCGCTTCTCCACTCATGGGGTCCATGGACACCCGTCTGCCACTCATCACCCGCCTGACGCTCTCGGCCCTTGGTGAGGCCCGTGGTGGACGCGTGCGCGCCGCGATCGACCCGGTGGCGGCGTGGATGATCAAGCAGCAGCCGGACCTGCATCCCTACGGCGCCGCGCAAGCCGCGTTCACCACGATCCGCGCCCGCACCCAGCTCGTCGATCGCATGCTGTTCGACACCGCTCAGCTCGCGCGCGAGCAGGGGCACAAGCTGTCGCTGTGGAACGTGGGCCCCGGCTTCGACGCGCGCTGGTACCGCCTGCTGCCGCGGCTCGAGGGCGTGTTCACGAGCGTGCGCGAGGTCGAGGAACCGAGTGTGCTCGGCGTGAAGAATGCGCTCCTCGAGGCCTCGCCGTACACCGAGGCATGGTCCAAGGTGGTGCGTCGGGCGCTTCCCGCGGCGTCGTGGAGCGTCGATCCGCGCCGGGGCGAGCACACCCTGGTGCTCATGGAGGGCCTCGCCGGCCGCATGAACCAGGACCAGCTCGAGGCCACCCTGTCGCGCATCCACGGTGCCTGCGACCGCTGCACTGCGATCGTCGGGCTCCCGGGCGTGGGCGAGGACGATGCCGCGCGGTGGAGCGTCACGCGCATGCGCCGCCTCGGGTGGAAGGTGCACGAGGACGCGCGCATGGGCTCGCGCGGACGCCTGATCCTCGCTTCTGGCGGCGAGGAGTGCCCCGGCACCTACCCGCTGCGAGTGATGCGCATGGAGCGCCTTCCCTGATTCCGCCGACCTGGCGCTAGTCCTTGTCGTGATCCGTGCGGAAGAAGAACTTCGAGAACAGGATCCGGTTGTTGGCGACGACCCGGTAGCCGAGCTCGACGAACCAGATCATCGGCGGCCACGACAGCGGCGTGGTGATCGGCCACCACCCGAGTCCGCCGAACACCCGGAGCACCGCGCGCCCCCCGCGGATCACGCGCCCATCGGGCTCGATCACATGCAGCGCCTTCTCGGCCTCGGCACGCAGCGCGTCGGTGACGCACGGGTCCGAGGCCTCCTGGTAGGGGGCCAGCGTGAATCGCTGCGCGCTGTCGGTGTGCCTGACCCAGGCGGCGAATCGCCGTCAGAAGCCTCAGGCGCCATCCCACAGCACGAGGCTGCGTCCATCGGCGGTTGGGCGAACGTGCATCGAGCCTCCCGAGACAGCGTATCCCGAGATGCGCGACCTACTGCACGTCGATGTCGAGCTCGAAGGCGCCACCGCTGAGCGAGCTCCAGTTGTCGAGGAACACGTGCACGGACACCGTGGTGCCACCGGTGTTCTGCCAAGACAGGGTCTCGACGCCGCCATCGCCGGTGTTGTCGGCGAGATCGAGGCAGCTGCTCATGACCGGGCAGGTCTCGAGGAAGTACAGCACGGCATCGGCGCCCACAGAGCGGTAGTCGACGGTCAGGGTCTGGCCGGCGGGCACGTCGACGATCACCGAGCCCTCACGCCCCTCCGCCTGTGCGCTGCCGCAGACCGCGCTGAAGTCGTTGAGGTTGCTGGCGAGGGTGCCGCTGTACGCGCCCGGACGCAGGGTCGGCTCGCTGAGGCAGTAGTCGCCGGGCCACACCGTGACGCGAACCGGATCGGTGTCGGTGTCGGTGTCCGCGTCGGTGTCCGCATCCGCATCGGTGTCCGCGTCCGCATCGGTGTCCGCGTCGGCATCGGTGTCCGCGTCCGCATCGGTGTCCGCGTCCGCATCGGTGTCCGCATCGGCATCGGTGTCCGCGTCGGCGTCGGTGTCCGCGTCCGCATCAGTGTCCGCGTCGGTGTCGGTATCCGCGTCGGCATCGGTATCGGTGTCGGTGTCGGTCTCGACGGCCGAGTCCTCGGTGAGGTCGTCGCCGCCAGCACAGGCCGCAAGGGCAAGCAGAAGGATAAGGTGTCGCATCGGCCGCTGATACCCTGCTTCCCGAAGCGCGGCGAGTCCGATACGCGGAACCCTCCCCTCCCCGAAGCGTCCACGTTCCCATGCACCTGCTCCTCCTGCTGTTCGCCTGCAGCTCCCCCGCCCCCGCGCCAGCACCGGCACCGGTGGTCGAGCCCGAGCCCGAGACCTCGCCACTGCCGATCGCCTCGCCGAGCTTCGCGAATCCGGTGGCCAACCCGAACAGCGGCGAGAAGCCTCTTGCCGGCTGGGAGGGCATCGCCCACGGCGTCGAGCTCGGGCAGTTCCAGCTTCCCGCCTCCGAGCACGGCGCGAGCCAGGCGACCGTGGTGCGTATCGATCCGCGCCGGGCCGAGCTCGTGCTGCGCATGGCCTCGCGCGATGGCGCTCCGCGAAGCGTCGAGCAGTGGGCGATCGACGAGGACCTGGTCGCAGCGATCAACGCCGGCATGTTCCAGACCGACCACCGCACGAACACGGCACTCATGGTGGACGGGGCGCACACGAACAACGGCGAGCTCACCGGCGACAAGGTGCTGCTCGCGTTCGGCCCCCGCGAAGAAGCGCTGCACGACGCGCAGATCGTCGATCTCGGCTGCGATGACCTCGACGCGCTGCGGCCGAAGTACACGACCTGGGTCCAGGGCATTCGCATGCTGTCGTGCGCCGGCGAGAACGTGTGGTCCGACCAGCCAAAGATGTGGTCGCACGCGGTGATCGGCGAGGACGACCAGGGCCGCATCCTGTTCATCCACGCGCGCTCGCCCTACCGGACCCGCGACTTCGTCGATCACCTCGTGGCCCTCGACCTCGGCCTCGTGAACCTGCAGTACGCCGAGGGTGGCCCCGAGGCCACGCTGGTCGTGCGCGAGGCGCGCCAGACGCGGGTGTGGATCGGCTCCTACGAGACCGGGTTCTACGAGAAGGACGACAACCTCGAGCAGTGGGCGGTCCCCAACGTGCTCGGGGTCAGAGCCGGCCCGGTCCGGGCACCCGAGCCGGTGGACACGATCCGGCACCCGCTCGACAGGTGATACCCACTCCGTCTGACCCGGAGTTGCCCATGACCAGCTTTCCCGTGATCGATCCCGCCACCGGCGAGCAGGTCGACGAGCACGCCGGGCACAGTCGCGCCGAGGTCGACGCCGCCCTCGACGACGCGACCCGCGCGCAGTCGAGCTGGAAGCGCGTGTCTTTCTCGGCGCGCGCCGAGGTGCTGCGCAACGCGGCCGGCCTGCTCCGCGAGCGCAAGGACGCACTGGCCGAGCGCATGGCGGTCGAGATGGGCAAGCCGCTCGCCCAGGGTCGGGCCGAGGCCGAGAAGTGCGCGTGGGTCTGCGAGCACTACGCGGAGGAGGCGGCGGCGTACCTGTCCGGGAGGCCGATCGACACGGATGCGCGCCGGTCGCGGGTCGCCTACCGGCCGCTGGGCGTGGTCCTCGCGGTGATGCCCTGGAACTACCCGCTGTGGCAGGTGTTCCGCTTCGCGGCCCCCGCGCTGATGGCCGGCAACGCGGGCATCCTCAAGCACGCGAGCAACGTGCCCGGCTGTGCCCTCGATATCGAGGCCATCCTCCACGACGCCGGCCTGCCTCCCGAGCTGTTCCGGTCGCTGCTCGTGCATCACGACGAAGTGCCGCACATCCTCGACCATCCCGGGGTGGTCGCCGCCACGCTGACCGGCAGCGAGCGGGCCGGACGCTCGATCGCCGCCGAAGCTGGCAAGCGCTTGCTCCCAACCGTGCTCGAGCTCGGAGGCAGCGACCCCTACGTCATCCTCGAGGACGCGGACATCGAGGCCGCCGCCGAGGCTTGTGCCGCGGGGCGGCTGCTCAACTCCGGCCAGAGCTGCATCGCCGCCAAGCGCATGATTGCCGTGGACGAGGTGTACGACGCGTTCCTCGAGGCCTTCGTCGCCGCGATGAGGCGCCGAACGCTCGGTGACCCGCGCGCCGAGGGCACGGACATCGGACCGCAGGCGCGCGCCGACCTGCGCGACGCACTGCACCGTCAGGTCGAGGCCACCGTGGACGCCGGCGCCCGCTGCGTACTCGGCGGCGAGATCCCCGACCGACCCGGCGCGTGGTACCCGGCCACCGTGCTCTCCGATGTGCCCGAGGACGCGCCCGGCGCCCGCGAGGAGGTCTTCGGCCCCGCTGCGAGCCTGTTCCGGGCCAGGGACGAGGCCGACGCGCTGCGCCTCGCGAACGACACCCCCTTCGGCCTCGGCGCCGCCGTGTTCACCGAGGACCTCGCTCGTGGGGAGCGCATCGCCACCGAGGAGCTCGACGCCGGCTGCTGCTTCGTGAACAGCTTCGTGAAGTCCGACCCGCGGCTGCCGTTCGGCGGCATCGGCATCAGCGGCTACGGGCGCGAGCTCTCCGCCGAGGGCATCCGTGCCTTCGTGAACGCAAAGACCGTCTACGTCGCCTGATCACGGCTTTCGGGCGGTGATCGACAGCAACAGCGGAACCAGCTCGGGTCGCGGCAGGCGGTAGAGGCCGTCGTCGCCGTGCACACAGTCCGGCGTGATGGCCCATGGGCAAGCGCGGTGCTCGCCGAGGGACTCGAGCACGAGCCCGGCGCCGAGCAGGGCCTCGACGATCTCGCCGACCGGATGCGCCCACTCCTCGGTGCGGTTGTGGCGGGTGGGCAGGTCCGCGTCCGCATACGAGCCCGGCGCGTCGAACACGAGCGGACGCTCACCGCGGAAGTACGGGTAGGCGACCCGCAGCCCGCCGCGCTGATCGTCGAGGCAGAGTGCCATGGGGTGGCCGTCAGCGAAGAAGAAGCGACCGCCGGAGGCGAGCGCGCGGGCGATATTCGCCGCCCACGGCCGCAGGTCCTCGAGCCAGGTGATGGTCCCGTACGAGGTGAACACCCAGTCGTAGGCGCCCTCCGCGATGTCGAGCTCAGGGTCGTCGACGCGGCCCTCGACCCAGTCCGCGTCGAGATGGAAGCGCTCGGCGAGCTGCGCGGCCACCGCGAGCGCAGGCGACGAGAAGTCCACCCCGGTCACCCGGGCTCCGAGCCGCGCCCAGGACAGGGTGTCGGTTCCGATGTGGCACTGGAGGTGGAGCAGTCGCTGGCCCCGCACGTCGCCCAAGGCCGCGCGCTCGACCTCGTGAAGGCTGACGCCACCCGCGTCGAGCGCCGCGAGGTGGCGCCGATACACGGGGGTGTCCAGGTGCAGGCGGGCGCGCTCGTCCCACCAGTCGAGGTTCGGGTCGCTCACCCGAGCAGGCCCTCGAGCCACGGGTTGAGGAACTTTCCGCCGGGGTCCATGGCCTCGCGGACCGCGGCGAAGCGCTCCCACTCGGGGTGGTTCCGAGGGCTGGCGCCGTGCTTGCCCCAGTGAGCCCGCGCGCCGAGCGCGCCGAGAGACTTGCCGACCGCCGCGAAGAAGTCCGGCCAGCGCACGAAGTCCGGGTGGCTCGCGAGGCCGAAGACCACGCTGTCGCGACCCTGAGTCGGCGAGATCAGCGTCCCGCGATCACCCCGGACCCAGCGCATCTCGACGGGCAGGTTGAGGAAGAAGCGCCCGTCGCGGGCCCAGGCTTCGGTGAGCTCGCGGATCGCGCGCAACCCGTCTTCGGCGCTCTCACGGGGCAGTGCCCAGGCGGCCTCGATGGCGGACAGCGACCCGGTGGTCAGCTGGATCTCATGGTCCGGGCCCACCGCTTCGAAGGACTCGACGGCGCCGGCCATGCGTGCGAGGGCTCGCTCGGAGGCCTCGGCATCGCCGGCGGCCTTGCGCAGCAGCTTGCCGAGGGCGCGAGGCTCGAGACCGCAGGCCCGCCAGTCCTTCCTGAGCACGTTCCCGTGGTGCGCTTCGGCAGTGGTCTCGTCGCGGGTGACGGCGACGAAGCGCTCGGACAGCGGCAACCAGAACAGGGAGTAGTGGTCGTGCTGAGCGATGCGCTCGGGGTTCAGGCCGTCCCACTCCGAGACCAGCCCGCGCTTGAGGCGCAGCGCGGTTGTCGGCACCGTGCGCAGCTTGACCGCGGTGATCACGCCGAGCGCACCGAGTCCGACACGGGCCGCGGCGAGGGTGTCGTCCTCGACCTCGAGGGTGCGCACGGCCCCAGCCGCATCGACGAGCTCGAGCGCCAGCAGGCTGTCGCCGTCGGAGAGTGAGCCGCAGGTGGGATTGCCGCCGTGGGTGGCGGTGGACACGGCCCCACCGAGGGTCTGGTCGCCGCCACTCGGCAGGCTCGGCAAGGCGCGGCCCTGGGCCGCGAGCAACTCAGAGGCCTCGCGCAGCGTGAGCCCCGCCTCCAGCCACACCGCGTCGCCGTCCAGCGCGCGCTGGGCGCGGAGGTTCTCGACGGAGATCAGCGTGCCCTCGGTCTCGGTGCCGCGGTGAAAGCTGTGCCCGCCGCCTACCGCCTTCACCTTCTTCGCGGCCTTCACTGCCGCCGCGACCTCGTCCACCGTGCTCGGCGCCAGGCGCTGGCGAGGATCGAAGGTCACGTTGCCGGCCTGGTTGGTCCATGGCTCGGCATGGGCAACGGGGCCGAGGCCGAGGGCCAGGGCCCCCGCACCGAGGAGCAGTTCGCGTCGCGTCGGAGAAGGCATGGCTCCAGCCTACCGCGTACATTGTCCGGGGAGGAGAGCCGTGCGTGAGCGCTCGCCGGGAATCGGGCCCGCCGCCTTCGTCGGGCTGTTGTTCGGCATGTTCACCCTGGGCATGCTCGGAATCGCGTGGAGCGTGTACGGCGTGCTGACGCCGGATCCGACCGCCTCCGAGGTGAGCCGCATCCTCGGAACGCCGCGGTGGTCCGTGTTCCACGATCACAGCGAAGCGGGCGACGCGAGCGCAGGCTGCGCGATCACCGCGGACGAGGTGGTGCGCTGGGACGACGGCGCGATCACCGGAAGCGTGCCCCTTCGCGGATCGGTGGGCCACTACGCGGCCAATCGCGGCGTCACCGTGCGCACCCCCGACGACGAGGTCCTGTTCTGCCCGTTCGCCGCGGGAGAGGGCGGCGAGGACTTCGCCGAGTGGGTGATCGCCGACGGCCGCGCGATCAACGACGGCGCCGAGGCCCCGCGCGACCCCCGGCTGGAGTAGCGCTCACCACACCTCGTGCAGCAGGCGCACGATGTCCGCGGCGTTGCTGCGCACGAGGACCTGCACCATGGCGTCGTCCTCGTTGGGCTCGCGGTGGAAGGCGGCCGCCTCGCCGTCGACGACGCTTCCGGTGAACACGGACCCGTCGAGCAGCTGGCGCAGGCGAAGCACGCGGTCCGCGTCGGCGATCAGCCGCCGGGCACCGGCCTCGTCGAGGGTCCACACCGCGAGCTGGCGTACGTCGCGGGGGTCGCGGTGGAGCGCGGTGGCCGAGACCTCGCCGTCGACGAGCTCGATACGTAGATCCGCCGGAATCGGCGGGCGCAGGGAAGCGGCGCCGAAGCAATACCAGGGGTCGTCCCGCCGCTCGCCGGGAGCGTGTCGTCCGCGGATACGATGAGGCTTGCGGCCGACGCGAACCACGATGTCGCCGTCGTCCTCGCCGATGAGCGCCGCGAGTTCCTCGGCGCGACGCGCCTGATAGCGGCGCCAACCCTGGTCCACGAGTGCCCCGAGGAGCACGATGGGCGCGGCGAGGGCGAGCAGGGTGAGCGGTTCCATGGTCCCAGCGTAGGCCACGCCACGCGCGTCATGCTGTCAGTCCGGCTTTCGCCGTCGCCGCGATTCGCTGCGGCGCCCAGGGTTGCACCCCAGGGGCGCGGGCGGCGCGGCTCGATACGGCGCGCCCCGACCGGAGGACCTGTGGCCATTCTCGCCTGGCGCATCGCGAAGTACCTGGGTTTCGCCCTGTTTGCCGCGGGCCTGTTCGACGCCGTGCGTCTTCCACAGGCCGATGAGCGGCAGAAGGCGGTGGCGCAGCGCGTCGTGCCTGGCTTCGTGCTGCTGTGCATCGGCGGCTACGGGCTGATGAAGACGCTGGGCTACGGACTCGGCGATGCGTGGATCTTCCGCAGCTTCGTCGCGGGCGCAGCGGCGGTCTCGGGCGCTGTGGCCTCCGCGGAAGGCGGGTGGTCGCGACGTCCGGGAGCCGCCGCGGCACTCGGGGCCCTGGGCGCCGCCATCGGGCTCATGGTCACGCGCAACAACCCCGAAGCCGTCGCGCTCATCGCCGCTCCCACGCTGGTCGGAGCGGCCTGCGGGTTCGCGCTGTCGCCCGCGACGAGTGGTGCGCCGAGCGCCCACCGCGCGCTGGCCTGGTTCCGGACCATCGCCTGGCTCGAGGGGGCGTCGCTGATCTTGATGGTGTGCATCGCCATGCCGCTGCGAAAGCTGGCGGGCATCCACCTCGACGGAGGACAGGGCTGGATCGGGTGGATGCACGGCATCCTGGTCGTGCTCTACCTGCCGGCCCTCGCGAGCGCGATGTGGTCCGCACCGCTGTCCGTGCCCAAGGCGGTGCTCGGGTTCATCGCCAGCGTGGTTCCCGGGGGGACCTTCGCTTTCGAGCGATTCGCGTTGCCGCGGGAGTGACGGGCGGGGACGTCGACCGAGAGGGCACAGCAGGTTAAGAACGGCTTCCTGGAGCATTCATGGCCGTTCTTCCGATCATCACCGCCCCGCATCCCGTGCTCGCCGCTCGCGCGCGCGAGGTCGAAGCCGACGAGTTCGGCGAGGATCTCGACCGCCTGACCCGCGACATGGCCGAGACCATGTACGCCGCGCCCGGCGTGGGTCTCGCGGCGCCGCAGGTCGAGGATGGCCGCCGTGTGGTCGTGATCGACAGCTCCTCGGGCGAGGAGCGCGGCAGCCGGCTGTTCCGCATGGTGAACCCCGTGATCACCAAGAAGAGCAAGGAGACCATCGACTGGCAGGAGACGTGCCTCTCGGTGCCCGACCTCGAGGTGTGGGTGAAGCGCCATAAGTACATCACCGTCGAGTGGCAGGACCCCCTCACCGGCGAGAAGCGCGAGCAGGACTTCGAGGAGTACGAGGCCGTGATCTGCCAGCACGAGTTCGACCACCTGCAGGGCACCGTGCTGCTCGACCGCGTGAGCTCGTTCAAGCGCGGCCGGTGGATTCGCAAGCAGAAGAAGCTCCAGGCGCCCGCCTACGCGAAGTAGCGCCCTTCGCGGCCTGCAAGAACGAGGCCACGAAGCGCAAAGTCTCGCCGATTCCGGACGCCCGATCCGTGCGGATCGGCACTGCTCCGACCCTCACATGGGGTCAGACCCCCCTGAGGGGTCAGACCCCCCTGAGGGGTCAGACCTCTCTCAGGGGTCAGACCCCCGTCAAGGGTCAGACCCTGGTCCCGGGTCAGACCCTGGTCCGGGGTCGGAGGCCCGCTGACACCGGTTTGCAGCACAACCGAAAGCCGAAAAGCAAAAACCGGGCCCCTGCACCGCGTTACCTCCGCGCTCCTGCCACGGGAGCTGCATGCGCGTCATCTTCATGGGAACCCCCGACTTCGCCGTCCCCACCCTGGACGCCATCGTCGAGGCTGGCCACGAGGTCGTGCTCGTCGTCAGCCAGCCCGACCGCCCCGCGGGACGCGGCAAGAAGCTGACCTCCCCGCCGGTCATCGAGCGCGCCCGAGCCCTCGGCCTTCCCACCAGCCAGCCCCGCGCGATCCGCAGTGGCAGCTTTCCCGCGCGGGTGAAGTCGCTGAACGCCGACGCCGCCGTGGTCGTGGCCTACGGTCGCATCCTCACCCCGGAGCTGCTCGACGCCCCGCGTCACGGCTGCATCAACGTGCACGCCTCGCTGCTTCCTCGCTGGCGGGGCGCCGCCCCGATCCAGGCCGCTATCCTCGCCGGAGATGCCGAGACCGGCGTGTGCACGCAGCGCATGGTCGACGAGCTGGACGCGGGCGACCTCTTCGTCGAGAAGCGCATCACCCTCGCTGAGGACGAGACGGCCGGCACCCTGCACGACAAGCTCATGGCGCTCGGCGCCGAGGCCGCGGTCGAGACCCTCGCGCAGCTCGGCCAGCTCGAGCCCACCCCGCAGAACGGCGTGGTCACCTTCGTCGGCAAGATCGACAAGGCGGCCGGTCAGCTCGACCTCACGCGCACCGCCGCCGAGCTCGACCGCCAGATTCGCGGACTCTCGCCGTGGCCGGGTGGCTTCGTACCCACCGCCAAGGGCCCGCTGAAGATCAAGGTCGCGCGACCCGCCGTTCTACAGGGTCCACCGGGACGCATCCTCTCGACCGAGCCGCTCGTCGTGGGCTGCGGCGAGGGTTCGCTCGAGATCCGCCATCTCCAGGCGCCGGGCAAGAAGCCCATGTCCGCCCGGGACTACGTCAACGGCTTCCGCCTCGCGGCGGGAGACCCCCTCGTCGAGGAGTAAGCATGGCCATCGTCGCCCCCTCCATCCTCTCTGCCGACTTCGGCCACCTCCACGACGAAGTCGCCGACGTCGTCGCCAAGGGCGCCGAGTGGGTCCACGTCGACGTCATGGACGGCCGCTTCGTGCCGAACATCACCATCGGCCCGGTCGTCACCCAGGCGGTGAAGAAGGCCGCGGGTGAGGCCGTGGTCGACGTGCACCTGATGATCGTCGAGCCGGACAAGTACCTGGCCGACTTCCGAAACGCCGGCGCCGACGTGCTCACCGTCCATGCCGAGGCGTGCACCCACCTGCACCGCACCATCCAGGTCATCAAGGGCCTGGGCGCGATGGCAGGCGTCTCGCTCAACCCGCACACGCCCGAGAGCGTGCTCGACTACGTCCTCGACGAGCTCGACCTCGTCCTCGTGATGAGCGTCAACCCGGGCTTCGGCGGCCAGAGCCTCATCGAGGGCGTGTTCCCGAAGATCGAGCGCATCAAGGAGTCGATCACGCGCCGAGGCCTGTCCACGCTGATCGAGGTGGACGGCGGCGTAAAGCCGAACAACGCGCACCGCTTCACGGCCGCGGGCGCCGACGTGCTGGTGGCGGGCTCGGGCGTGTACAAGGCCGAGGACCGCGCCGCGGCCATCGCCGCCCTTCGCGCGAGCTGATTCCCGCCGCATCGCCACCCTCGGCGGCTATCCTCCGTCGGGGGTGTCCATGACCGTCCGTGCCTTGCTGCTCGCCCTGTGCCTCGCCGCGTGTGCCGGCGAGACCGACGAGACTGACGTCACCGACAGCGCCGACACCGACACCGACACCGACGCGGATGCCGACACCGACACGGATGCCGACACCGACGCGGATGCCGACACCGACGCGGATGCCGACACCGACGCGGATGCCGACACCGACGCGGACGCTGACACCGACGTGTGCACGCCGATCACCGACGACGCCTCGGAGATCGGCACCCCCTGCTCGGGCGGCACCGGATGTGGGGCCGGCTACACCTGCCAGACCTTCGTCGGCTTCGTGGTCGTCGAGACCTGCGAGATCCTGTGCGCCGAGACCTGCGAGTGTCCGAGCGGCACGACCTGCATCACTGTCCAGGACAAGACGAACACCTGGAAGCAGTGCGCCGCGAACTAGGCGGCGTCGCGCCGACGGCGAGTCCACAGCAGCGCCGGTAGCCACCACAGGCTCGCCGGCCCGGGCACCGCGCTGCACGAGCCCCCCACCCAGCTCTGGCTGTCCCCGCCGCGACAGTCGTCGTCCACGCCGTTGTTGGGGACCTCGGTGGCGTTCGGATGCACGCTGGCGTCCGCGTCGTTGCAGTCCTCCTCGACCGAGAAACCATCACCGTCCGCGTCGATGAGCGCATCGCCGTCGACGCAGTCGTCGTCGAGACCGTTGCCGGGGATCTCGACGAGACCCGGGTTCTCGCCAGGCTCGTCGTCGTTGCAGTCCCCAGCCTGGTCCACGTAGTCCGCCGGCGGCGCGCAGCCCTGCCAGGTCACGTCCTCCACACCCCAACCGTCACCGTCGCCGTCCTTGAACCAGGTCGGCGGGTCGAGCACGTCGTCTTCGTCGTCGACGAGCTGGTCGCAGTCGTTGTCGAGCTCGTCGCACACCTCGATGCCTCCGGGGAACGCCTCGGCCGAGGTGTCGTCGCAGTCCGTCGCGTCGAGCACGTAGCCCTCGGGCGGCGCGCACCCGACCTGACTCACGTCGGGGTTACCGAAGCCGTCGGTGTCGTGGTCCTCGTAGAACGTGCGCTCGACCTGGTCCGGGTCGGCGCCGTCGAGCAGGCCGTCACAGTCGTTGTCGATGCCGTCGCAGTACTCAGGCGCGCCAGGAAGCACCTCGGGGTCCGCATCGTCGCAGTCCCCGTCCCCGGCGACCCAGCCGTCCGGCGCCACGCAAGCCCGGGTCGCTGCACCCGAACCCTCGCCATCCCCGTCCGCGTCGGCGAACCACAGGCTGCCGTCATTCGGCACGTCGTCCTCGTCGTCGACGAGTCGGTCGCAGTCGTTGTCGATGCGGTCGCAGACCTCCTCGGCGCCCGGGTGGACGCTCCGGTCGTCGTCGGCGCAGTCCGTGGCGTCGGCCACCCGCCCGATGGGCCGGCTGCACAGGGCGAGTGCGTCGTTGGGGTCGCCGTAGCCGTCTCCATCGCCGTCCGCGTACCACGACGGGGCGCCCACCACGTCATTGTCGGCGTCGTCGAGCCGCCCGTCGCAGTCGTTGTCGATGCTGTCGCACTCCTCGTCCGCACCGGGGTTGATGGCGGCGAGCAAGGGCTCGCAGTCTCCGGAGAGGGTGACGTAGCCCACACCGGGCGACTCGCAGGCGAGCACGCCCACACCGGCACCGTAGCCGTCGCCGTCGTCATCGGGAAAGAATGCCGATGCATCGGTGATGCTCAGGTCGTCCGCGTCGACCGCCCCGTCGCAGTCGTTGTCGATGCCGTCACAGACCTCGTCCGCATTCGGGTGGACCTCGCTGTCTCCGTCGGCGCAGTCCCCGCCGACCGTGGGCGCGGAGATGCCGCAGTCGATGAACTCGGAGCCGATGGCGCCGTAGCCGTCCCCATCGCCATCCACGTAGTAGGTCGTGCCGGCGTCCGAATCGGCCGCGTCGAGCGCCCCGTCGCAGTCGTTGTCGATCCCGTCGTCGCAGACCTCCTGCGCATCGGGGTTCACGTCGGGTCGGCTGTCGTCGCAGTCTCCGGGCAGGGGCTCGACGAGCACCGGGCAGCCGTAGCCGGGACTGCCGTAGCCATCGCCATCCGCGTCCACGTTGCGCCACACCATGCCGAAGGCGCCGTCCGGATCAGCATCGTCGGCGTATCCGTCGCAGTCCTCGTCGACCGCGGCCTCGCCGGCGAGGGCGCACACTTCCGGGGCC
This sequence comes from Deltaproteobacteria bacterium, assembly GCA_006226595.1. GTDB lineage: Bacteria > Myxococcota_A > UBA796 > UBA796 > M1803. Next base: position 25,909 of record SBGP01000107.1, on the reverse strand, counting down.
CCCGGGTAGCGCGTGGCATCGTTGTCGTCGCAGTCGAAGTCGGCGATCACGCCGTCCTGATCGGCATCCTCGACGGGCAGCACGTAGTCGTCACCCGACACCGCCAGCGGCCCGTCCTGGGCACCGATGTCCGCGGGTCCGCCATCCAGCGTCGGGTCACCCGCGCCCACGAGTGCCGCGGGCATGAGCGTGGGCTCGAAGCTGTACGTCCAGCAGCTGTCGGACCCGATCCCGAGGCTCAGCGGCGAGCTGCCCAGCGAGATCAGGTTCGAGGAACTCACCCCGCCACCGCTGATGTCGGAGGAGGTATTCGAGAAGAAGGCCGTGTACCCCACGTCGATCGCCGCGCCCGGGCCGTTGGCCTTCACGATGCCGTCGCCCTGCGCATTCATGAGCAGGGCGTCGCGGACCTCGCCGGAGCCACCGGCCGCCGAGATGTGGCCGCCCGAGCCCGCGTAGTTCGACACGCCGGTGAGGTGATGGACGGTGTAGGTGCCGTCTCCGGCGTAGATGCCCCCGCCCTCGCCGCTGAGCCCGTTGTTGAACACCATCACGTCGTTGGTGCTCGACCACAGGATGGCCGAGAGGTCGATGGCCACGCCCCCGACGCCGAGGGCGGCGCCGCGAGCACCGTCGTTGCTGCAGTAGCGGTTGCGCTCGGAGTCGAAGCGAGCCCCGTCATCGACGGCCTGGACCCACACGGCACCACCGCGGTCGGTCGCCGCGTTGTCGGCGAAGTGGTTCGTCGACAGCCACGCACCCGGGCCGCCGAGCACCGCGACCGCGCCCCCGTCCCCCGCGCTGTTCGTGGTGAACACCGAGTCGCTGAGCCACAGCTCCTCGCCCGCGCTCACGCCCTGATGAGCGACAGCTCCGCCGTAGTCGGCGACGTTGGTGTCGAAGTGACTCCCGGTGATCACCGTGGGCGTCTGCAGTGACGAGATCGCCCCACCCGAGCTGCCGAGGTCGGAGCCCGCCCCGCTGTGGAAGTACGAGGTGTCCACGGTGAGCTGGTCCTGGACCACCGCGATGCCACCGCCGCCAGCCGCGGACTCGCAGAACAGGAAGCTGCTGTCGGCGACAGAGGTCGTCCCCGACGTGGCCTTGATGCAGCCGCCGTCGGGGGCGGAGTTGCTGTAGAAGCCGCTGCGCACGACCTCGAGGTTCGACCCACCCCCAGACCAGATCGCGCCGCCCATGTAGGTGCTCTTTCCACCGCTGAACACCGAGTCCTGAACGTACAGCGAGCCGGCGGCGAGGATGGTGAGGAAGCCCGCCCCCTCGCTGGAGTTGCCCTCGGAGAAGTACGAGTCGTAGACCTCGATCGTGCCGCCGTTGCTGGCGACGAGGCCCGACGACACGCCCGAGACCTGGCTCGCCCACACGTGGTCGAGCACCAGCCCCGCCCCGGAGCTGACGATGATCGGCGCGCCGGACCCCGTATGGACCCATCGGATGCGCGTATTCTCGAGCGTCAGCGTGCCTGCCGACACGAGGGCCGTCGCGGAGGACCCCGCGGTGATGCCTTCACCCACGCGGAACTGGCTGTCGCGCACGGTGAGATCGCCGGTCTGAAGCCAGGTCGCCGCCGCGGACTCGCCATTCGCGAACTCGAAGTTCTCGACGAGCACGGCGCAGTCGGTGCCGCAGGCAACCCACAGCGTGCCCGCGGTGATCCGCGGTCGGTCGGCGGTGGCGGTGCCCACGCCCGTGAACGTGACCTGGCCCGCGATCGCGTCATCGAGCTTCGCATACACGGTGTAGTCGCCGCCATACACGAGGAAGTCCCGATCCGTGCCCGCGACCGCCGCCGCGACTGCCGCGTCGAGCGTGGCGTAGTCGCACGCGTTGCCTTCGGGATCGACGCCGCCACACACGGTGCCGGCGAGAGCCTGGGATGCGAGGAGCGCGAGCAGCATGGTCGCAGTGTAGCTGCTGCGCCCGCCATCGGTGCCACACGCCGCAACAGGCGGACCTCAGAGACCCCTCGCACCGTGCCCCGAGCCATCATCTCGCCGATGTGTGTCACCGGGAAGCGCGCTCTGGACGGCATTGTCGCGGTGCGCACCCTCTTGGCGGAAGGAGGTTCCATGAACCGACGCACCTTTGCCAAGGGCGCCCTCGCGCTGGGTCTGATTCCCAGCGGCATCGCCTGGGCCGACGACCGCATGCACGGCGACCTCACCCACCTCCGTGAGGAGGAGAAGCTCGCCCGCGACCTCTACCTCGACCTCTACGACCTCTGGGGCCTCCCGTCCTTCGCGCGCATCGCGGAGTCCGAGCAGCGTCACATGGACCGCGTGGGCGAACAGCTGCTCCTCAAGGGCTGGGAGGACCCGGTCCGAGGGCTGGGTCGCGGCGAGTTTCACGACAGCGCGCTTCAGTCCCTGTACGACGAGCTCGTGGACCGAGGGGCCGCGAGTGAGGTCGACGCGCTCACCGTGGCGGCCACGGTCGAAGACCTCGACATCTCCGACCTGGACCAGGCGCGGTCCCGCGCGGACGACCCGGCGCTCGCGGCGGTGTACGCCCTGCTTCGCTGCGGCTCGGAGAACCACCTGCGCGCGTATGTCGGACAGCTTCGGGCCCGAGGCATGGACTACGCCGCCACACACCTTCCGCAGTCCGAGATCGACCGCATCCTTGCCGCCCCGAGCGGCGGTTGCGGAGGTGGCCGGGGTCACAGCACTCGTGGACGAGGCTGGCGCGGCGGACGAGGCTAGCCGCTACTCGAGCGTGGCGCCGTCCATCTCGGCGGGCGGCGCCGCCACGTCGGTGGACGCCTGATCCTGGGCGCGTCGCGCGTCGAGCCAGTCGACGACGATGGGGAACAGCTCGTCGCGCCCCTGCGGCGTGAGCACGGGGTCGATGTGCCCGTAGTCCGCCTCGAACCCACCCTCGGTCCCGAGCAGGTGCCAGGTGCAGTCCTCGAAGGCCTCGCACGCCGGTTCGACGTTGCGCCACGGCACGATCTTGTCGACGGACGCGCCGAAGACGAGCAGCGGGATGTCGCTCTCGTCGGGCATCCACGACACGCCGTCGAGGTCCTGGATCTCGCCGGCCTTCGACCACTGGATGGCCTGGTGCGCCATCGGCCGCGGCATGTCGATCAGCGCCCGCTGAGCGAGGCCCTTGCCGAGCGACCACTCGATGTTGTCGCGGTTCGCGATCACGTTCCACACCGGAATCGCCCGCCCACCGCCGAGTGCTTTCACGAGGCCCTTCTGCCGCAGCAGTCCCCTGCCCTTCACCGCCCAGCCGAAGCCACGCGCGAGCTTGTGCAGGCGGTTCGGGTACTGCAGCGTGAACGGCGAGCACACCGCGACCCCGCCGGCGACCTTCTCGGGGTAGTCCCGCGCTGCGGTGTACAGCAGGATGCCGCCCATGCTGTGGCCCACCCAGTACAGCTGGTCCGCGCCGGCGTGCGCGAGCACCGCATCGGTGTGCGCGGGAAGGTCGAAGCGTGCGTGGTCGTCGAAGGTGAAGTTTCGCGCCATGCGTCGGGTCGGTGCTTCACTGCCCGGATCTCCGCGCAGCTCGGGCACCCACACGTCCCAGCCCTGCTCGCCGAGGGTATGTGCGAGCGAGATCTCCTCGGCGTAGTCCCAGTTGTAGTGGTTCGCGCCCATGCCGTGCACGAGCATGACCGGCGGTCCCTCACCCGGGTAGTGGCGCAGCGACAGGGTCCAGCCGTCCTCGGTGGGCACCTGGACCACCTCGGCGGGCAGCATGTCCGGCGGCGTGGCCTTCACGCAGGCCGACAACGCGGTGCACGCTACGATGATCGCTATGGAAGACGTCGATCTCATCGCGCTCGCCATCCCCTTCTTCCTGATCTCCATCTTCGTGGAGGTCGTGTGGACACGCCTCTTCGGGCCGAGAGATGCGTACCGCGTCGGAGACGCGATCGCGAATTTGTCCGCGGGAATCGGCGATGAAGTGACCGGTGTGTTCATCAGCGCCGCGAGCCTGGTGGCGTACATCGGGCTCTACGACCACTTCCGGGTGGCGACCCTCGACGAGAGCCACTGGGCGACCTGGGCCTTCGCCCTGCTCGCGGTCGACTTCATCTACTTCCTGTGGCACTGGGCCTCGCACCGCATCCACCTGATCTGGGCGACCCACGTCGTGCACCACCAGTCCGAGGAGTACAACCTCTCGGTGGCCCTACGTCAGTCGTGGACCGACACGTTCACCAGCTGGCCGCTGTACCTGCCGCTCGCGCTGCTCGGCGTGTCGCCCTTCGTACTCGTGGTCTGCCGCAGCGTGAACACGCTCTACCAGTTCTGGGTGCACACCCGCGTGATTGGCCGCCTCGGCCCCCTCGAGTGGTTCATGGTCACGCCGTCGAACCACCGGGTACACCACGCCCGCAACCCGAAGTACATCGACCGGAACTACGGCGGGATCCTGTGCTTGTGGGACCGGATCTTCGGCACCTTCGCCGCCGAGGAAGAAGAGCCGGTCTACGGCACGGTCAGCGAGCTGAAGAGCTTCAATCCCTTCCTCGCGCAGACGCAGCTGTTCGCCAAGCTCGCTCGCATGTCGCGACAGGCTCCCACCTGGCGCGAGGCGGCCTGGGTGTGGGTCTCGCCGCCGGAGTACCAGATCGGCGGGGGCACGGCCGACATCCCCGAGATCGCCCGCGACACCCAGGTGAAGTACGACCCCGGCACCGACGTGCCGACGCTCGTGTATACATCGCTGCATTTCGTCCTGCCGATTGCGACCGTGACGACGATGCTGTTCCTCGGCGAGAGCGTGGGCCTCGAGGTGCAGCTGGGCCTCGCCCTGGTGGCGTGGACCTCGCTCCTCGCCGCGGGGGGTCTGCTCGAAGGACGAGCGTGGGCGCGCCCGCTGGAGTGGGTGCGCCTCGCGGGGATCGTCGCGGGACTCGGGATCGCTGGAGCGTCGATGCCGGTGCTCGCGGCCGCAGGTAGCATCGCCGTCGTCAGTGCCGTGTGGGTAGCGCGACCCCGCACCGCATCCGCCTAGCGCCTCACCCCCGCGCCCCTGCAGCGAGCCGAACAGTGGCTCGAGGATCAGCGCAGCCTGTGGGAGACGCGGCTCGATCAGCTCGACGCGCACCTCCTCGCCATGAAGGAATCCGAATGACTCCCGATCCCAAGCTCGATCTCGTACTCGAGCGCTTCGTCGACGTGCCGCCCCACCTCGTGTGGAAGGCGTGGACCGAGCCCGAGCACCTGATGGTGTGGTTCTGCCCCAAGCCCTGGCGCGTCAGCGAATGCCGCATCGACCTGCGGCCCGGCGGCGAGTTCTTCACGCGCATGGCGGGCCCCGAGGGCGAGGACGTGCCGAACGCGGGCTGCTTCCTCGCGATCGAGCCCGGCACGCGCCTCGTGTTCACGGACGCGCTCGGTCCGAACTACCGCCCCAATGGCGCCGGGTTCATGACCGCCGAGGTCGTGATCGAGCCGAAGGACGGCGGCACGCTGTACCGGGCCACGGCCTTCCACGCGAACGCCGAGGCCTGCGAGCAGCACCAGGCCATGGGCTTCTTCGAGGGCTGGGGCACCGCCCTCGATCAGCTCGTCGCACACGCGAAGACACTCTGATCCCGCCGGATCCGCTGCTCATCGCGTGTTAGGCGGAAGCATGAATCGATTCCTCGCCCCGAACCGCTACGTCGACAGCGACCACCCCGAGGTGGTGGCATGGGCCGAGTCCCTGCGCGGCGACTCGGCGCGAGAGTCGGCGATTCGCCTGTATTACGACGTGCGCGAGCGCGTGCGCTACAGCCCCTGGAACGTGCGCTTCGCGCCCGAAGCGTTCACGGCGAGCGGCACCCTGGCGCGGGACTTCGAGGACGGGGCCCACTGCATCGACAAGGCCCTGCTCCTCGCGGCCGGCGCGCGCGTGCTCGGCATTCCAAGCCGCCTGCACTACGCCAACGTGCGCAACCACGTGGGCACCGCACGACTCGAGAAGGCGCTCGGCAGCGACCTGCTCGTGTTCCACGGCTACGCCGAGCTGTACCTCGACGACCGGTGGATCGGCGCGACGCCGGCGTTCAACGCCGCGCTCTGCGAGCGACTGGGCGTGGCCCCCCTCGAGTTCGACGGGGTGCACGACGCCATCTTCCAGGAGTTCGACGGCGAGGCGCGGTTCATGGAGTACGTCGACGACCACGGAAGCTTCGCCGACGTGCCCTTCGAGCGGATGCTCGCGGCCTGGAAGCAGCACTACGGCATCAGCGCCGAGTGGCCGCTGCCCGAAGCGAGCTGATCACGCCCAGCGGGCGAACACGCGCGGCGCCGGGGGCTCGGTCACGAGGTCTCCGGACTCCTCGTCCACGGCGAGGAACACGCGGAACTCGGGGCCCGTGATCTTGATGCGCCCGTCGTCCTCGACCGCGAAGCGGTGCTCGCTCATGCGCTGGTAGCGCCGCTTGTGGAGCCACCGGGTCTCGGAGCGCGCGTCATCGCCGGGCTCGGCGATGTCGAAGATGCAGTCACCCTTCACGGCGTCGTCCGAGGTGCGGGCGAGGCGCAGGAAGCCGATGGACTGAAGCCGGCTATCGAGCAGCTGGAGGGTGTTGGAGGGCAACTCGGTCATGGGGAGACCTCGTCGAAGCGCCCGGCGCGCACGGCGCGCCCCATGGCTTCGAGATCGGGGTGGAGCACGCGGTCGTGCTCGGCAAAGCTGACGAACTCGCGCACGGCGGCGTACACCCGACGGGTGCCGGCGCCAGGCTGGCGGGGGGCGACGGCGACGAGCTGGCCGTCCTCGTCCACAGCGCGGCCCTGGAGATGGAAGTCGAGCCCCTGCGCGGCACACAACAGCTCGATGGCGACCACGTCCATCGCCGCGTCGAGGATGCGCAGTGCGGAGCGTCCAGCGACCGGGCCCATGGACACGTGATCTTCGCGGTGCTGCACGGTGGGCAGGCTGTCGACCGCACCGGGATGCGACAGCACCTTGCACTCGCTCACGAGGCTGGCGGCGGTGTACTGGGCGAGCATCAGCCCGCTGTGCAGGCCGGTGTCGGGCGCGAGGAAGCTCGGCAGGCCCGAGAGCTGGCCGTAGGTGAGCCGAAACACGCGGCGCTCGGCGATCGAGGCGACCTGCACGGCCGCGACCTTGAGCTGCTCGAGGACCGCGGCAACCGCGGCCCCGTGGAAGTTGCCGGTCTCGGCGATGGGCTGCCCGGGGACGACCACCGGGTTGTCCACCGCGGCGTTGAGCTCGGTGGAGACGACGGCCTCGGCGTGGCCCAGCGCTGACCACGCGGCGCCGAGCACCTGCGGCACGCAGCGAATCGAGAACGGGTCCGGTCGGCGGTCGTGCCCGACGAGCTCGCTTCCGTGGAGGTGGTCGCGAAGGCGGTCCGCGACGGCCTGGGGACCGGCATGGCCCAGCGCGGACAGCGCGCTCGGATCGAGGCAGCCCAGATCGGCGCGCACGACCTCGAAGGTCAGCGACGCGGCGGCCTCGGCCGCGTGCAGCAGTCGTCGCATGCGGTGGGTCGCGAGGGCGGCCATGGCGGTGGTCAGCGACGCGCCGTTGACCAGCGACAGTGCTTCCTTCGGCGTCGGCACGAGGGCCTCGATGCCGTCGAGCGCCTGGGACGCCGGCATGCGCACCCCATCGCGCCACGCCTCGCCTCCCCAGCCACACAGGACGCGCGCCATGTGCGCGAGCTGCGCGGAGCCCGCGGCACCCACCGCGCCCTTGCCCGGGATCACCGGGGTGATGCCGTGGTTGAGCAGGGTGACGAGGCCATCGAGGATCTCGGGCCGCGCGCCGGTCAGGCCGGTGGCGAGCACGTTGGCGCGCACGACCATCAGCGCGCGTGCGAGCGGGATCGACAGCGGCTCACCCACGCCGGCGCAGTGGCCGAGCACGAAGCAACGAGCCTGCTCGCCCCGATCCTGTGGAGCAGCCTTGCCCACGAGCCAGCTCCACTTGGAGCCGAGCACGTCGGGGCTGCCGTGCTCCGCGAACCACACGGCCGATCGCTGCATGCGCTCACGCGTGGCCTCGTCGACGACGACCGGCGCACCCCCGGCGACGCGCGCGACCATCTCGGGAGTCAGGCTCTGTCCGTCGAGCTGCACACTAGGCACCGAGCACCTCCGTCAGCTCGCCCACGGCCTGGCGCACCGCTTCGCGGAACACCCCGCTGCGCAGGGCGACCTCGAGCTTCGCGATGTCGTCGGCTGGCGCCTCGCCTCCCCGCCCACCGAGCACGGACTCGACTGCGGCAAGCGCCGAGGCCGGACCGACGCCGAGCTTTGAACCAGGCTCGTCGAGGCGGTACCAGAGCGCGTTGGCCGATGCGAGCAGCTCGATGGCGAGCACCGAGCGTGCGTTGACGGCGATCTCGGCCGCGCCGCGAGCCGAGGTCGTCGACATCGCGACGTGATCTTCCTGGTCTTCGCAGGTCGGAAGCGAGTCGGCAGTGCTCGGGAAGCACAGCGAGCGGCACTCGGCGACCAGTGCCGCCGCAGTGGTCTGCGGGACCATCAGGCCCATGTTCGGGCGGTCGCCGTGGACCAGCGCCGGCGGCAGACGCCCCGAGAGGTGCCCCGTGGTGAGGCGGTAGATGCGACGCTCGGCCAGCGCCGCGAGCTCGGTGAGGGCGAGCTTGAGGTGATCCGCCGCCATACCCACGGGCTCCCCGTGGAACAGGCCCGCCGAGAACGCCTTGTTCGCGTCGTCCGCGTCGAGGAGGATGAGCGGGTTGTCGGTGGCGCTGTTGAGCTCGACCCCGATCTGCTCGGCGGCAAAGCGCACGCCATCGCGCACCGCGCCGAGGATCTGCGGTGTACAGCGCACCGAGTACGCGTCCTGGACCTTGCCGGGCACGCTGTCGACGAGCGTACTGCCCGCGAGCAGCGCGCGCAGGTCGGCCGCGCAGTCGACCGCCCCCCGATAAGGACGCAGGGCGTGGACCGCGGGGTGAAGGGCGCGGGTGACGCCGCGCAGCGCTTCCCAGGACATCGCCGCGACGATCTCGGCGTCGTGCACGAGCTGAGCCGACTCCCAGGCCGCGAGCGCTGCGAACGCGGTGGTCAGCTGCGCGCCATTGCACATGGCCAGGCCGTCCTTGGGCCCAGGCACCAGCCGCTCGATGCCCGCGAGGGCCATGGCCTCGGCGCCGGTCATCACCTTGCCCTGGTACTCGGCGAGGCCGCTGGCCTCGGGCTCGCCCTCGGGGGCACGGAACACGACCAGCGCGAGGTGTGCGAGGGGCGCGAGATCGCCCGAGCTGCCGCAGCTGCCCTGGCTCGGAACCACCGGGTGCACGCCAGCATCGAGCATCGCGAGCAAGGTCTCGACGAGCAGCGGCCGGCAGCCGCTGGCGCCCTTGGCGAGCGCGTTGGCGCGGAGCAGCATCATCGCGCGCACGACGGGGATGGCGCACGGCTCGCCCACACCCGCAGCATGACTGCGGATCAGGTTCCACGACAGCCGCGCCGCGTCCGCGGGGGGAATGCGCACGCGTGCCAACGAGCCGTAGCCCGTGTTGACGCCGTACACGGCCATGGGCTCGCCCGCTTCGAGCAACTCGCCTCGCGCAGCGCGCTCGACCCAGTCACAAGAGGCTTCCATGGCCGGACGCGCGCTCTCGGCAAGCACGGCACGGCCTCCCGCCGCGACATGCGCGACGTCGGCGAGGCTGAGGGAGTTTCCGTCGATAGCGAGGGCGTTCATGGGCCGCCCGGTATAACGCAGGCAAGGGGCCTGTGCGCCCCTGCGGTCTCGACCCGCTACTGGAGCCCCATGAGCGCCGACCCCTACCGCGATCCGGTCCTCTACGACCTCGAGTATGCGGGCCACGTCCAGGACATCGAGTGGTACCGCTCGCTGCTTCAGCGACTCGGCGGACCCGTCCTCGAGCTCGGGGTTGGCTCCGGACGCATCGCGCTTCCCCTGCTCGCGGATGGCCACGACGTCGTGGGCGTCGACCTCTCCCAGCCGATGCTCGACGCGCTTCAGCGGCGACTCGACGCCGAGCCGGACCTGGGCGGGAGCTGCGAGCTGCACTGCGCGGACTTTCGCGAGCTCGATCTCGAGCGGCGCTTCCCGACCATCCTCCTGCCATTCAACGCGATCCACCACTGTACCGGCGACGCCGACCTGCTGCGCCTGCTCGCGGTCGTCCGCCGCCACCTCGGGCCCCGTGGCGTGTTCGCCCTCGACTGCTACCTCCCGGATCCCGCGCTCTACGCCCGCGATCCGAACGAGCGCTACGAGCCGCGCACCTTCGTCCGTCCCGACACGGGCGAGAAGCTCGTCTCGTGGGAGCAGTCCTGGTACGACGAGCTCACCGCCGTGCACCACGTGCGCTACACCTACGAGTCTCCGGACGGCGCCGAACACGCGGTGCAGCTCGACCTGCGCATGTGGACGCACGAAGAGCTCCACGCGCTCCTCGCTCGGGCCGGATTCACCGTGCTCCACGAGATGGCGGACTTCACCGGCACGGCGATGACCGAGGACGCGCTGCAGAGCGTGCTCGTGCTCACCGCCTGACGGGCAGGCGACCTCTTCGCCGCCACAAACAGAAAAGCCGCGGAAGACCGCGGCTTTGCTGGTTCGAAGAACGTGACCCTAGAGGCCGCGCTCCGCATCGACCTCGAGGTCGAGAGCACGCCAGGCACGCTCCTCGCGGATGCGCGCCGAGCTGGCCGAACCACCACAGAGCTCGACGTTATTCTCTTCGATCAGCTCGGTGTTGAGGTCCGGGTTGCCCCACTTCTCGCGCTTGATCTTGTCCACGGTGAAGTCACCCTGGATGTAGATGAAGGTCTGCGAGCTGTCGCCCTGCAGCGCGAGGTGGAAGGTACCGCTGACCGAGTCACCGACCTCGACATCCGGGTTGTCGATATCGACCCAGTTGTAGTGGATGCCGCGCCAGCCATCGAGGCCCGCCGGGCTCGAGTCGCGCTCACGCCACTCGTTGCACTCGACCACGGGGCCGAGCGTCATGTTGGCCGGACCGCTCATGTTCGCGGTCATGCCCTGGAGGTTGGTCTCGATGCCATCGGCGACGGCCTGGGCGTCGGCACAGTCGACGTCGAGGGTCACGATGTTGTTCACGTCCTGGATGTACTTGTTGCCCGCGCCGCCGGGGATGTTCTCCCAGCCCTGGTAGCGAGCAGCGGACGCCCACGGCCACTCGTAGAGCGCGCGACGGATGCCGAGACGGCTCGGGCCGTACTGGCCAGCCGCGGTGCCGGCGAACCACTCGTCGGGGAGGAACCACTCGTCCTCGTCGTAGGAGTCAGGCGACCAGCTGGACGGGTCGGGGTTGACCTGAACCGCGCCGGCGTTGAGGTAGTAGCGGGTCGCACCGTCCGCACCGGTCGACCAGTTCTCGAGCCAGTTGCCGTCGATGTTCTCCCACTGGGAGCCGCCGCCCTCGCCCTGGACGCAGCGCTGGGGCTGGAAGTCCGGGTCGATCACGAACACGAAGCGGAAGTCCGCACCACCGGAGAGGTTGTGGTGGAAGGTCACCTGGAGGTCGCCCTCGTTGGTGAGCAGACCCTCGCCACGCCACGGCTCGAGATCGTCGAAGAGCGCGGTGAACGAGTCGTCGTCCGTCCACGGCTCATCGGGCTTCTGGAACGTGCCGTCGAGTCCGAGCGCGTCACAGTTCGCCTGGTTCACACCACCGAGCTCGGCGAGCTCACCGGAGCAGTTGAGGAGACCGACCTCGCCCTCTTCGTCGATTTTGATCTTGCCCTCGCGGAGCACGGGGGATCCGTCGGTGGGGAAGAAGGCCAGGTAAGACCCGCTCTCGAGCACCGCGTTGTTCGGCGTGCAGCCGGCGGCGAGGAGCAGGAGAAGGGACGAGAACCGCGTCATGACAGTGTGTCTCCGGAAGCTGACGTTCCGTGGGGTTCGGGACTTATAGGCGAACGGATGCGCCGGGGTCAACCCCCATAGCGCGCCTGGGACGGGCGCGCATGGGCAGCTTGGTCGACGAGAACGGTGCGCTACCTCGCGCCGCTGTTAACCGCAGGCGGCGTTCCGGGCGTCGGGGTGATGTAAAGGGCGCCTCCATCGTCGAAGACAGCGAGGTCTACGTCGCCCTCTCCCGTCGCGTCGAAGGCGATCGGCGGGCCTGCGAGCTGGCGCGCCATGTGGAAGAACTCGCCCGTCGAGAAGCCCTCTCCCGTGGATCGGTACACGCCGAGGCGACCGTTCTCCCAGGACGCGAGGAGATCGAGGTGGCCGTCGCCGTCGACGTCCTCGACCGCGAGCTCGCCGCCACCGTGCAGCTCGGTCGCGCCAACGGTGATCCCCGAGTTGGTGCTGATCGCCCACTCGCCGCCGCCGTTGCCGTCCGGCCAGTACACGACGCCACAGCCCGTGCTGGTGCACACCTGCAGGTCCTCGCTCCCGACGCCGAGTGCGAGGTTCTCGGCGCCGGTCGACGTCTGCGTGCCCACGCTGGTCAGCGTGTCGTTCCACAGCGTGATCGTGTCGCCGGCCAGCGTGGCCGCCGTGGCACCGCTCGGACCCATGCCGCAGGCCACCGCGGTGCCGGTCGCCGCCGTCGAGGTGACGTTGCCGCCCACCGCGGCCCGGTACAGCTCTCCATCGAGCAGCGCGTAGATCACGCCACTGCAAGCCGCGACGTCCATGACGTTGCGCGCTGGGTTCGCGAGCTGGATCGCGGCACCGAGAGGCGCGACGGTCGGCGGCGTGCCCGGCGTCACCTGGTAGACCTGCGCGGCGGTGGCGCCGCCGCTTCGGCCGACGGTCACGAACTCGACGGTCGAGGCGTTGCCGTCGGCCTCGATGCGCGCAAAGCCGTCTGCGTTTGCAGCGAAGGCGGTGACCTCGGGCTCGCCGTCGGTCCACCAGGACTCCCCGTCCTCTCCCGTGTACAGCGTGCCGTGCCACCAGGTCCACGTGTCCCCGGCGATCAGCACGTCCGCGAGATCCGCGTGGGACGTGCCATTCGAGATCGCCAGCGGTCCGCGCTCCCCGACGTCCGCGGTGTTCAGGCGCGAGCCATTGTTCTGGTGCCAGACCACGTGCTTGAGCTCGCCCGACTCCTCGAGCATGAACACTTCGCCCTGCCCATCCCCGGTGGCGTCACCGAGCGCGATCTCGGCGCCAAAGGGCGACAGGGAGAGGAAGGTCACGTTGGCCTGCCCGACGAGATCGTAGACGAGCACCTCGCGATCCTGCCCGTTCTGCAGCGCGCCGATCATCACCAGCTCGTCGGCGCCATCGCCGTTGTAGTCGCGGCCGGACCACACGCGCGTACCCGCTGGGAAGTTCAGGCCCTGGAGGTTGCTCGGCCCGACGATCTCGTAGGCCTGATCCGAGTCGCTCCACCCGAAGCGCTCCCAGTCGACGCCGGAGATCGCGGTGATCTCCTCGCGACCGTCGCCGTCGTTGTCACCGATGGCCACGTCGCTGGCCTGGTCGGCGAGCGACACGGGCACGCCGACGTAGTTGCCGGCGCCATCGCCCTCGAGGACCTCGAGGCTCGACGACCCACCCGCCACGGCCCATGCGAGCACGATGTCCTGCGCATCGTCCTGGTTCACGTCGCCGAAGGCGCCGCCGACCACCGCGTTGCCCTCGGCCTGGAAGCCCGTGGCCCAGGCGAGGCCGCCCCCCGGACGACCGCGCAGCACGATGGCCGTGTCGCCGCCCCACACCAGGAGGTCGAGGCGACCGTCGCTGTCCGCGTGCCCGGAGCGAATGCCCGAGATCACCTTGCCGGCCGGGAACGCGAGCACGCGGTGCGCGGGCAGTCCGGGACCGACCCACCACACCTCGCTCGCACTCGCGACCGCCACGCCCTCGGACACGGTCTGCGCGAACACCGCCTCTCCCAGGGGAAGCTCGCCGCCTTGCGCGCCGAAGCCAGGCCAGGTGCTGTCCAGCGCGTGCAGGGTCACGGGCTCGTCTCCGCCGAGCACCTCGACCGAGCCGGCTGCATCGACGGTGATCTCGCCGTAGCCGAGGCCGTCGACGGACACCGACTCGGTGGTGCCGTTGATCACGACCTCTTCGGGACCGCCGAGCACGCTGGCGCCGAGCGCGTTGGTGACGCGGGCCACCGTGGTCAGCGGCACGTTGCCGGTGGCGGGGGCAATCTCGAGTCCCACGGCCTCGTCGAACTCCATCACCGTGGAGATCGGCTGGACCTCCGCGGTTTCTTCGGGCTTGCAGCCCAGGAGAGCGAGGGCGGGGAGGAGCAGGCGAACGCGCATGGGAACTCCGGTAGGACGCACAGGGTAGCGCGGAGTCCCTCCCCTCCCGCAAGCCCGAAACGCGCCGACCCGCAGGGATTCACCGCGATCGCCCTTTTCGACCGCCCCTTCGTGGATAGGACATCTCTGGTCCTGGCGCGTGCCATCTGCGATGCTGCGTGCCGCGACGGCCCCGAGTCCGGGGTGGTCAGGGCCACGAGCGCGGCACCGCCGCTGGAGGCAACGGGATGGGAATCTGGGACACGCTGACCACACACGCCAAGGCGCAGTTCCTCGACGTGATCGAGTGGACCGACGGCACCGCCGGCGCGATCGTCTACCGCTTCCCCGTCTTCGACAAGGCGATCACCGACCAGTCCAAGCTGGTCGTGCGTGAGGGCCAGGCCGCCGTCTTCGTGAGCGAGGGCGCGCTCTCCGACGTGTTCGGTCCGGGCACCTACACGCTCGACACTCGCAACACGCCGATCACGAGCTTCTTCGAGTCGATCAAGTACGGGCTCAACTACCCCTACAAGGGCGACATCCTCTTCGTCGACACCACGCAGTTCACCGAGAACCGCTGGGGCACCGCGAACCCGTTCATGCTGCGCGATGCCGAGTTCGGCCCCGTGCGCATCCGTGCCTTCGGCGTGTACAGCTTCCGCATCACCGACCCGGCCGAGTTCATCCGCCAGATCGTCGGCGCGGACGGCTTGTTCACCAAGGACGAGATCACCGGGCAGCTCAAGCGCAAGCTCGTCTCCGCCCTCGCCGACACCGTGGGGCAGGCGCGCATCCCAGTCCTCGACCTCGCCGCCAACTACATGGACCTCGGCGATGCCCTGCGCGACCGCATGAATCCGGCGGTGCAGGAAGCCTACGGCATCACCATCACCGACTTCACCATCGAGAACATCTCGCTGCCCGCCGAGGTCGAGAAGGCGCTCGACCAGCGCACGAAGATGGGCGTGCTCGGCAACCTCGATGCCTACGCCAAGCTGCAGGCCGCCGAGGCCATCGGCACCGCCGCGGCCAACCCGGGGCTCGGAGGCGCGGGCATCGGCATGGGCGTCGGCTTCGGCATGGGCAACATGATGGGCAACCAGATGGCCGGCATGGCCCAGCAGAGCGGCCACTTCAACCCCCACACCGGCATGCAGGGCGGCGGCGCGGCCGTTCCCCCGCCGCTCCCGGGTGCCGCGACCTTCCACTACTCGAGCCACGGCGCCCAGGAGCAGCTCTCCGCCGACGCCATCGCCGCGAAGGTCGCCGCGAATCGCGACGGTCAGCACCTGATCTGGCAGGCGGGATGGTCGGGCTGGAAGCCGTGGAACGAGGTCCCCGAGATCGCGACCAAGGTCCCGCCGCCGGCCGCCGCCGAGCCGGTGTTCCACTACCACGGTGACGCGGGCTCCGGAGAGAAGCCGCTCGGCGAGATCGTCGCGCTGATCAAGGCCAACCCGGGCGGCAAGCACCACCTGTGGGCCCAGGGCTTCGATGGGTGGAAGCCCGCGAGCGAGGTCCCCGAGGTCGCCGCTGCACTCGCCGCCGGTCCGCCGCCGCCTCCGGGTGGGGACGGTCCACCGCCGCCGCCGATGTAGCGACATGGAGCTCTCCTGCACCATCGCCCCGGGCCTGTCACCCATGGACCGCGGCTACGTCGAAGACCTGCTCGCCGAGCGGCTGCAGGAGGAGCTCGGTGCCGAGGTCGAGATGATCGGCGGCGGCACCCTCCTCGGCGACCCGCCGCTCTCGGACTTCCAGTTCGAGCTCGGGGGCTGCGAAGCCGAGGCCGTCGCCCGCGTGTGGCAGGCCGTGTTCTCCGGCATCCCGTTCACGCTGGCGACCACGGTGACGCTGAGTCTCGACGACGGCGAGCCGCGGTCGATCACCGTCGGCGGCCCGGCGGAGTGCGGCTGAGCGCCCTCAGCGCTCGAAGGTGAACACCTTGCCCATCTGATCCCCGAGGTCGACCACCTCGTGGCTGCGGATGAACCCGAGGTCCGCCATGCGATGGGTGAACCTCGCGGTGCCCCCTCGGCCCGGATCGACGATGATCACCCTGGCGTGTGGCTCCGCATGCCGACCGATGAAGTCGGCGAGGTGCTCGGCGTGGTCGCGCTCGTAGAGGATGTCGCTTCCGATCAGCAGGTCGAAGCGGCCGAGGTCCGGATGGAGCGCCTCCCAGTCGGCGCGGAAGAAGGGAATCTCCGGGGACGCGTTGAGCTCGGCATTGTGCTCGAGGAACTCGCCCGCGCGAGGGTTGTAGTCGCTGGCGGTGATGTCGGCTCCGCGCTCGTTCAGCACGTGGCTCGGCAGGGCGATGCCGCAGCCGATCTCGAGGATGCGCAGCCCCTCGACCTCGGCGGTGGACATGCGCTCGGCGAGCACCCGGCTGGCGTTCCACACCACCCCGAACAGGGGCCAGCTGGCGGCGGAGACCCCGAGAGCTTCGGCGTCCTGGGCGCGGTCGTCGAACTGGTTTCGGTCGCGCAGGGTCTTGAGGTGGATGTCGAACTCGTCGAACTCGACGGTCAGATAACGAATGCGGAATCGGCTCACATGGCCTTGGGGGAGGGCGCGGGAGATGCGAGAGGAACTCGCCACGGCCGCGTAGCAAGCCATACCCCGGGGCGGTGGATCCGCGCGGAAATCACCGACAGTCCTCGATTCGTCCGACCCTGCAGTCGCTCGCGGAGCACGGCTGCCAGCGCTTCGAGCTCGGCCACCGCGTCCTGGAACTCCTCGAGGATGGGGTGTCGCCAGCCCATGCCCAGCGCGGCGGCCACTGAGCGGCATCCCGTTCACGATGCCCACGCGCATCACCCTGTCGTCGGACGGCAGCGAGCCATTCGCGATCACCGTGGGCGGCCCCGCCGAGTCCGACTAGGCCGGGATCGAGGGATTCCCCAAGAAAATCGAAGCCCGCGGCGACTATGGTCGGTCCATGGAGCGAGCGATGGCCCACCGAACCCTCACGTGGCAGTGCCCCGTCTGTGCCTCGAGCGACCTGCGGGTCTTCGACCACGGGTTCTGCCCCAACTGCGGCCAGGAGCGTGAGGTCGAGAGCTCGGGGTGGGCGAACGTGGGTCCGGACCGCTTCGCGGGCAACGACCTGAACTGCTGCGGACGTGGCTGGAGCGCCGACGCGCTGTTCTGCGGACGCTGCGGAGACGCCTTCCTCGAGTTCGAGGGAGAGCAGAACGCCCGTCAGATCACCGATCTCGGCAACACGCAGCTACTCGCGTCCCTCGGCTTCGAGTCCATCCTCGCGAACGTCGCGGAGCCCGAGGTCCGCGAGGACTCGGAAGATCCCCTCAACGAGGACTCGGACATCGGCGTCATCGTGTGGGAGTCGACACCGCGGGGACCCGTACCCAAGGTCGCGTCGGCCGTCACCGACGACGTCCACGAGAGCTGACTCGGCGCCCTCGTCGAGACGAAGGCGCTAGCGGAGCACGCCCGCGACCTCTTCGAGCGCGTCGACCCAGCGACCGAACTCGTCGAGGATCGGGTGACGCCAGCCCATGCCCAGCGCGGTATGCATCTCGCGGTAGTACCAGAGCGTGCCGTCGCGACCGCCGTTGAAGCGGTCGAAGACCCCCTGCCCGTGCAGGCGGACGTCGCGGACCAGCGTCTGGCAGTTGTGGAGCTTGTCCGCGCACATCACCAGGCGGGTGTCGTCGGGAAGCCCGAGCACCTTGGCGAGGTGACGCTCCTTTCGGCGCCGCCAGGGAGGCTTCGGGAGGACCTCGGTGTCGGTGCATTGCACGACGATCCGCGCGACGCGTTCTCCGAAGCGAGCGCGGAGGCCGACCTCGGTGCTCTCCTCGATGTCTTCGAGGAAGTCGTGGAGCACCGCGGCGATGAGCTGGTCCTCGTCGCCGCCGTACTCACCGACCAGCGCCATCACCCCGAACAGGTGCGTGATGTACGGGATGTGGGTCTGCTTGCGCACCACTGGCCGAAACGCGTCGAGCGTGAGCGCGACCGCGTCGTCGAGCCGAGTGGAGTAGCCGCTCATCGATCCAGGTTCTTCACGTGGAGCTCGTCGAGCTCCTCGTTGTGAACGCGACTGGGCGCGCCACACATCAGGTCCTGTGCGCGTGCCGTCTTCGGGAAGGCGATGACGTCGCGGAGGCTGGTGGCCTCGGCGAGCAGCATCACGCAGCGGTCGAGACCGAAGGCGAGGCCGCCGTGCGGAGGCGCGCCGTGGGCGAGCGCGTCGAGGAGGAAGCCGAACTTCTCGCGCTGCTCCTGCTCGTTGATGCCGAGCGCCGCGAAGATCTGCTGCTGCACGTCCTCGCGGTGGATACGGATGCTGCCGCCGCCGAGCTCGCTGCCGTTGCACACCATGTCGTACGCATCGGACAGGATGGCGCCGAGGTTGCCGTCCTCGAGGTGGCCGAGGTGCTCGGGCTTGGGCGAGGTGAAGGGGTGGTGCATCGGCGTCCACGCGCCCTCGTCCGTCTGCTCGAACAGCGGGAAGTCGACGACCCAGCAGAACTTGAACACGCCCGCCGGGATCAGGTCCTTCTCCTTGGCGACGTGCACGCGCAGGCGACCGATACCGGCGTTGACCGGGTTCTCGGCACCGGCACCGACGAGCACGAGGTCGCCGGGCTTCGCGCCCATGGCCTCAGCCGCGTTGGGGATCTCGGCGGTGACCTTGCCGAATGGACCGCTGACGCTGCCGTCCGCCCCGACCTTGCCCCAGAGCAGGCCGCCGAGGCCGTAGCCGCGCACGAACTCGGTCCAAGCATCGAGCACCTTGCGGGAGTTGCCCTCGGCGCCGCCCTCGAGCACGAAGCCCTTCACGATGCCGCCCTCCTCCAGCGCGTGCTGGATCGGCGGGAAGGTGCTGGTCGACAGGGTCTTGGTGAGGTCGACGAGCTCCATGCCGAAGCGCATGTCCGGCGCATCGACACCGAAGCGGGCCATGGCCTCGGCGTAGGTGAGCTTCGGGATCTCACCGACGTCGTGACCCGCGACGCCCCACATCGCCCGCACGACCTCTTCGGCCGCGCGGAGCACCATGTCCTGGGTGCAGAAGGACATCTCGATGTCGATCTGCGTGAACTCGGGCTGGCGGTCGGCGCGCAGGTCCTCGTCGCGGAAGCAGCGCACGATCTGGAAGTAGCGGTCCATGCCCGCCACCATCAGGATCTGCTTGAAGATCTGCGGCGACTGCGGAAGTGCGTACCAGTGACCGGGATGCACGCGGCTCGGCACGAGGTAGTCGCGGGCGCCCTCGGGCGTGGCCTTCGTCAGCATCGGCGTCTCGATCTCGAGGAAGTCGAGCGCATCGAGGGCCTTGCGCGCTGCAATGGCGGCCTTGTGGCGGAGGATGATGTTGTTCTGCAGCGCGGGGCGGCGCAGATCGAGGAAGCGGTGGCGGAGGCGGGTCTCTTCGTGCGCGTCCATGTGCTCGTCGAGCGTGAACGGCAGCGGCCGCGTGCTCGAGAGGATCTCCAGCGCCGTCGGGATCACCTCGACCGCGCCGGTCGCCATCTCGGTGTTCGGCTTGTAGCGCTCGACCACCTCGCCGATGACCTGGATGCAGTACTCCTGACGCACGCCCTTGGCGGCCTCGCGGACCTCGTCGGCGCAGCGCTCGTCCACGGTGACCTGCACGGTGCCGTAGCGATCTCGCAGCACGAGGAAGGTGACGCCGCCCCGGTCTCGGACGCGAGCGGCCCAGCCCTGGAGGGTGACGGTGGTTCCTGCGTGCGACGCGCGAAGCTCGCCGGCCTTGTGAGTGCGTTCGGTCAGCATGGGTCTCCTCTCTGACCGGCCTCGCGTATCTCGGGAGCCCATGGGGGGCATGCGACTCGCACCAGCTAGGCTAGGCGCGGAGGTGCCCCTGACCGAGGAACGACCGGCCAGCGTGCTGTTCGCCCAGTACGCGCTGATCGCGCAGGCCTGCTTCGACGTGGTCGCCGGAGCCGGGTTCGGCGCCTACTACGGATGGGCGATGAGCCTGGCCGCGCAGGTCTCCGGGCAGTCCATGTGGGTGCCGGTGGCGAGTGGGGTGCTTCCGACGCTGATGGGCGTCGCCATCGCCATGGCGACCGCTGGCGCCGCGTGGGCCCTGTCGACGCGCCACGCGACGGCATGGATCGGCGGTCTGGCCGTGTGCGCGCTGCACCTCGTGCTCAACCCCTGCTGTGCGCCGCTGCCGGCCCTCATCATCGCCCTGTTCCTCCGCGAGGACCTTCGGGACTGGCTGGAGTAGGATCCGGGGACGGGCTGCCGGCGGTGGCCCACGGGAGGCTTCCTGCACCCCTGTCGGACCTGCGGCGCGTGCTGCGCCGCGTTCACGGTTCGCTTCCCTGCTCGGGAAGTCGCCGAGTTCGGCGTACCCGGCGTACTGACCCGCTCGTGGATCCCGGACCACGTCCAGCTCGTCCGACGCGAGGGCGCCTGTGCCGCGCACATCGGCACGCCAGGCGAGTCGAGTACCTGCGGCATCTACGCGAACCGCCCCGGTCCGTGCCGTGCGCTCGCGGCATCCTGGGACAACGGCGAGCCGAACGAGAGCTGCGACCGCGCGCGGGCGTCGATCGGGCTGCCGCCCCTGCCCCGGCCGATCGCCGGAAGCTGACCTCGTGGGGTGAGAAGTCCGTGGTGGCGGGGCACAGCGCGCGGTCATATCTCGGCGCCATGCACCCACAGTCGGCACGCGACGACGGGGCCGGCATGGTCGTGCTCAAGACCGTGGACGGCACCGAACACACCCTGTTCCACGGCGACATCATCGGACGCCTGTGGTCCGCGGCCCTGCACCTCAACGATGGGCGGGTCTCCGAAGCCCACGCGATGGTGAGCAACCGCGGTCGCGAGCTCAAGCTGCTGTCGCTGCGCGGCAAGTTCCGCGTCGATGGCGAGGTGCTGCGCGACGTGGTCCTCGCCGAGGGCCAGACCATCGAGCTCGCGCCCGGGGTCGCCATCGAGGTCGTCGAGGTCCTGCCGCCCACCGAGCTGCTCGCTCTCCGCGCTCCGGGACTCGGGGCGCGCATCATCGCCGGCGTCGTCTCGCTCACGGGCGGCGACCAGCCGGCGATTCAGCCCGGCTGGCGTCCGGGCACGTGCCAGGTCTGGCCCACCGGCGACGGGTGGATGCGCGCACACCCCGAAGGTCCCGTGCTCGTCACCGACGGCGCGACCTGGGAGGTCGAGGGCGCCCGCTTCTCGGCGAGCTTCGTCGAGCACGGCGCCGTGCGCCCGACCGAAGATGGCGGCCAGCGCGCACGTCTGCGCGTCGTCGCCCACTACGACACGGTGCACGTGCACAACCTCAGCCAGGGCACGGTGCTCGTCGTCAGCGGGCGGCCGGCGCGGCTGATCAGCGAGCTGGTGATCATCGGCCAGCCGGTGGACTGGCACACGCTGGCCCTCGAGCTCTGGGGCGGCGCCGATCGCGACGTGCTGCGCCGGCGCTGGGACATGATGCTGTCGCGCCTGCGCCGCAAGCTCCGCACGGGCGGCATCCGCAGCGACCTCGTCTTCGCCGATGGCACCGGGCTCGTGCAGCTCGTGCTCGGGGCTCAGGACGAGGTGGTGGACGAGACGTGATCGAGGCCCTGCGCGAGCGGCTGCGCAGCCTTCGCGAGGTCGAGCTCGACGAGGCGCAGCAACTTCAGTTCCTCGACGAAGAAGCCGCGCTCAACGTGCGCCGGCTCAAGGTCATCCTCCCCGCGATGATCCTGCTCAACCTGGGGCACCTGTTCCTGCTCCACCCGGACTCGCCCGGGTACTGGGAGCTCGGCCCCGACTACACGGCGTGGGCCCATGCCCTGCTCGTCGTGCACGCGCTGACCGCACTCGGCGCCCTGCTGCCCCTGGCGCTGACCTACCTGCCGAAGCAGCCCGTGTCCTGGGTCGGCCCGCTCGGTGCACTCGTCTACCAGCTGCACGCGGCCGCAGTCGCTGGCGTCGACCAGATGAACTCCGGCACGGTCGCCCCCTACGTGGGCTACGCGCTGGTCAACGTCGTGGTGGTCGCGATGCGGCCCGTCCAGGCCATGGTCGTGTTCGGCGTGTCGACCCTCGCATTCTTCGCGGCGCTCCAGACCTTCCAGCCCGACGAAGCCCTGCGCATGGTCGTGCGTCCGACCGGTCCCTCCGTCGCCGTGCCCGCCATCTGCATCGCGTGGTTCCTGTACGCCGGACGCCGCCAGGCCTTCTACTTCCGCGAGACCATCGCTCGGCAGCGCGCCGAGCTCGCCGAGCTCAACAGCCACCTGCAGGAACGGGTCAACGAGCAGGTGGCCGCCCTGGTGGGCCGCGCCGAGGAAGTCGAGCGCCTCAACGAGCAGCTCCGGGCACGGGTGCAGGATCGCAGCAAGGAGCTCGCCAAGGCGCTCAAGCGGCTCGCTCAGCACGGAGAGTTCGCATCCGAGGTCGGGGGAGAGGGCCGCGTGCTCGCCGGACGCTTCGAGCTCGGCAAGGAGCTCGGCGCCGGAGGCATGGGTGTGGTCCACGCCGCGACCGACCTCCGGAGCGGGTCGCAGGTCGCGGTGAAGCTCATGCGAGGCATGGGGGCGGTGTCCCCGGCGGCGGTGGCCCGCTTCCTCCGCGAGGTGGAGACAGCGGCCAGCGTCACCCACCCCGCCATCGTGCGCATGATCCACGTCGACGTGACCGCGGACGGCACGCTGTTCCAGGTCCAGGAGCGGGTGGAGGGCTACACGCTCTCGACCTGGCTGACCCGCGTGGAGCAGCTCGACACGGGGGTCGCCGTGCGCGCGCTCGAGGTGCTGTGCGACGCGCTCTCCACCGCCCACGCCGCCGGCGTGGTCCACCGGGATGTGAAGCCGGCGAACATCATGCTCACCGCCGAGGCTCCCGGGCTGAAGCTTCTCGACTTCGGCATCGCCAAGGCCGCCCTCTCCGAGCAGCCCGCGATGACGATGACGGCCACCGGCGGCTTCGTGGGCACGCCCGCGTACATGGCTCCCGAGCTGTGGGACGGCTCCACGGACGCGGCGGTGGCGTCGGACGTGTACGCGGTGGGGGTGACCGCGGTGCGCATCCTCACCGGGGCCATTCCCAGGCTCGGTGGCGGGGCTGAAGCCCTCGCCGAGGTTGCCGTGCCCGACGCGCTGCGCGAGCTGGTCGACCGGGCCCTGCACCACGACCCCGCTCAGCGCCCGTGCGCCGCGGAGATCCGCGACCAGTGCGCCGCCATCGCTGAAGCCGAGGGCTACCAGGCCCTGGACGCCGCGGTGAGCGCAGGAGTGCTCGGCGTGGCCCGGGAGATCTCCGACGGTACGGCCACCCACCTGTCCTTCGGCTAGGGGCGCCCATGGCTGACCACCCCCACGTCGAGTTCACCACCCGGGCCGCGCTGCGGGCCTGGCTCGAGGCCCACCACGAGAGCGGCGAGGCGATCTGGCTCGTCACCTACAAGAAGGGGGCGCGCCCCGACCTGCACCTGCCGTGGACCGACCTCGTGCAGGAGGGACTGTGCTTCGGGTGGATCGACAGCCAGCGGGTCGCCGTGGACGAGGAGCGCACCAAGCTGCGTTTCTCCCCACGCAAGGCGGGAAGCATCTGGTCCGCGATCAACAAGGCCCACGCCGCCGAGCTCGAGGCGCAGGGCCTGATGGCCCCCGCGGGCCGCGCCGCGATCGAGCGGGCCAAAGCCGACGGCTCGTGGAGCTTCATGGACGAGGTCGAGGCCGGAATCGTTCCCGAGGACCTCGACGCCGCCTTTGCCGCGCATCCCGGCTCCAGAGCCCAGTTCGACGGCTTTCCGTGGAGCGCGCGCCGCAACACCCTGGCGTGGATCAAGCTCGCGAAGACCGCGGGCACGCGTGCCAAGCGCATCGCCGAGGCAGCCGCGAAGTGCGCGAAGGGCGAGCGCCCGCGGTGAGCCCTACCAGTCCGTGGGCTTGTAGTCCTTGAAGAACAGGCCCCACTGGTGCTTGCCGGTGTTGAGGCCGTCGAAGATCGGGTCGAGGATGCGGGCGGCGCCGTCCACGATGTCCAGCGGCGGGTGGAACTTGTGTTCCTGCTGCTTGCGCTCGGCGTGGTGGACCGGGTCCTCGTCGCTCACCCAGCCCGTGTCCGAGCTGTTCATGTGGATGCCGTCCTGCACGTAGTCCTGCGCGGAGGTGCGGGTCATCATGTTCAGCGCGGCCTTGGCCATGTTCGTGTGCGGGTGCCGGTCGCCCTTGAAGGTCCGGTAGAACTGGCCCTCCATCGCGCTCACGTTGACGATGTGCTTGTCGCGGGTGGGCACGCGGTTCATGAGCCCGCGGAGCCGCGCGTTGAGCAGGTAGGGGGCGACGGCGTTGACCAGCTGGACCTCGAGCAGCTCGACGGTGGTCACCTCGTGCAGGCGCAGGCGCCAGGAGTTGACCTCGCGAAGGTCGACCTGCTGCAGATCCGCGTCGAAGCGGCCGGCGGGGAACAGCTCCTCGTTGTCGTCGTGGTCCTCGTCGATGAGCGCGACCTGGGTCATCTCGGCGCTCGACAGCGGTGCGTCGTTGCGGGTCGAGTGCACGAGGTCGCTGACACCGGCCTCGATCTCGGCGCGGGTGGACTGCTCGAGCTCCATCATGTGCTTGTAGAAGCCCGGCGGGCGGCGCACGGTCTGGCAGGCGTTGTTGACGATGAAGTCGAGACGCTCGTGGTCGCGGTACAGCTGGGCGCAGAAGTCCTCGACGCTCGGCGTGTGGCGGAAGTCGAGGCCATGGATCTCGAGGCGGTCCTTCCACTCCTCGAAGTCGTCCTCGCGGGCGTAGCGAGAGGCCGCGTCGACGGGGAAGCGCGTGGTGGCGATGACCCGAGCACCGGCGCGAAGCAGCATGATCGCGGCCTGGTAGCCGATCTTCACGCGAGCACCCGTGATCAGCGCGGTGCGACCGGTCAGGTCCGCGGTCTGGAAGCGCTTGCCGTAGTTGAAGTCGCCACACTCGAGGCACATCTGGTCGTAGAAGAAGTGCACCTGGGTGTAGCGCTCGCGGCACACGTAGCAGAGCTTGGCCTCGTGGACCTCGCCGAGCGGCGGCTGCGGCGTGGTCACGCCCTGGCGGCGCGGGGTCTGGAAGATGGGGTTGTCCCGCATCTTGCGGATCTGCGCGAGGGCGAGCAGCTCCTGGTCCTCGTCGCGCTTCTCGTCGAGGATGCGCTTGCGGCCAGCGCGGTTGAGCTTGCGCTTGGCCTCCTTGTCCGGGCGCGCCATGAGTCCCGCGGCCTTGAGCAGGCGGATGCGGGTTTCGGTGTCCATGCCGTCGAGCAAGGAGCGGTCCTCGACCACGGCTTCGAGCCAGGTCGCGGCGAGTGCGAGATCGTCGTGCGAGGGAGTCATCGGCGCCATCTAAAGGTCCGCGCGAGGCTCGGCCAGCCCAGGAACCGGCGATGTCGCGCGTTCGATGCGAAGTGCGGCGTGCCCCGAAGGGCGTTTCACACGGGTTTCATCTCGCGCCGACCTCGCAGCCATGCGGGGTGAGGAGATTGCAGGTGGAGGTGCTCATGAACGCTCCCATCCTCGACGCCCATCCCCACCACGCCGGCATCAAGCGCTATGCGGTCGCTGCCGCGGCCTGCGAGCTGCTGCCCGTGCCACTGCTCGACGTGTACGCCCAGAACCAGGTGCGTCGCCGCGCGCTGCGCAAGGCCGCGAGTCACCAGGGACTGGCTCTGGACGAGGACCAGCTGCGCGCGCTGGCCGACGAGGAGCTCGGTGGCGCCTGGGAGATCGCGAGGCGCCTCGC
>SBGP01000100.1 GCA_006226595.1 Deltaproteobacteria bacterium | reverse complement strand
CCGGGACCACCGCTTCGGTATCCGCCGCCGCCGCCGCCACCCGGGCCGCCAGGACGAGGACCGCGCGAACCACCACCAGGACCACCGCTGCGGTATCCACCGCCGCCGCCGCCATCACGGCGGTCGCGTCCGCCGCCACCGCCGCCGCCGCCGCCACCCGGACGACGGGGCCGATCTTCGGCTTCCTTCACCTGAATGGTTCGGCCGCCGAGGTTCGCGCCATCCATCTGGCGGAGCGCTTCCTTGGCTTCCTGGTCATCGTCAAAGGTCACGAAGCCGAAGCCTCGGGACCTCCCTGTCTCTCGATCGGTGACGACTACAGAGTCCGTCACGTTTCCGAACTGCTCGAAGGCCTCTCGCAGGCCTTGTCCGTCCGTGGCCCAGGGAAGCCCACGAACGAAGAGCTTGGTCGACATTGTCTCTCTGCCTCACGGCTCGCGCCGGTCTCGGGGCCTCGCCCCATACTTGCCCGCCTTCATCGACGGACCCACCACAAGTACCACGATTGAAGGCCGAGGAAAAGCCGTGCGATGAGGCGCGACGGGCGCGTGCGTGGGCCTGGACGCGAAACGACCCCGGGCACCCTTCCGGGCGCCGGGGTCCATGCGGGTCGGGAAGGCCGTGGCCCCCCCTTGCGCGTGTGTCGTCAAAATCGCCTTGTTCGCGCCGCTATGCGCGACGAGCGATCAGGAGTCGAGCGCGGCCAGGTACTTCGCGGAGAGCTCGGAGCTCGCCGCGACTTCGTAGAGCAAGGCTTCGAACTCCTCGGTGTTCAGGCCGTGCTTCTTCAGGATCGCGTCGACGTCTCCGGGAGCGGCCCGGACTTCCTTGGCGATGGTCGCCGCCCGCGTGCCGGCATCGGAGGCGTCGGCCGCCGCCGCGGCAGGCTCGGGCGCATCGGCAGGAGCGGGGTCACCGCCACCGCACGCGAGGAGCATCGAGACGAGAGCAATCGGGATCAGGTTTCGCATGCGTCCTCCTTAGTGTCCTGCACCGCTGGGCTTGCCCTTGCCGGCACTCCCGCCACCGCCGGTCGTCGCCGGCTTGCCGCCACCGCCGCCGTGCGTGGCCGCGGGCTTTCCACCGCCGCCGGTCGTCGCGGGCTTGCCGCCACCACCGGCGTTGTCGGGCTTGCCGCCACCGGCGTCGTCGGGCTTGCCGTGGTCACCCTTGGCTTCGCCGCCATGACCGGCGTCGTCGGGCTTGCCCTTGCCTTCCGGCGGGCCGCCGGCGTGGTCGGGCTTGCCCTTGCCGTGGGCCTCGTGCTCGGCGCGAATCGCGGCGGCGAGGTCCTGGCCGCGCTTGCCCTCGGCGAGCTGAGCCTGCACGAAGGCACCGAAGTTGTCCGTGGGGCCGTGTGCTTCGGCGGCCTCACCGGCCGTGTCCAGGATCTCCTTGCTCTCGGCCGGCTTCACGCCCTTGCCCTTGGCCGTGTCGAGCGCTTCCTTGACCTGCTCCTCGGGGATGCCGGCCTTGCGTGCGCGCTCGGCAGCGCCGGGCAGGCCGATGGCGTCGAGGATGGCCGGCGCCTCAGCGGCGGCTTCGGTCGCCTTGTCCGCAGCCTTCTCAGCCGGGGGGTCTTCGGCGAATGCGGGCATGGCAAGCATGGTCGCGAGCGCGACCCACGTCAGTGTTCGCATCGATTCCTCCTGGAACCCGGACACCTTACACCAGCCACTTGCAAGGACTTGGCGTCGTCTTGGATAGGATGGGCGGAATGGAACTCGCTCCAGGCACCGTCATCGACCGCTACACCGTGGAGGGATTCCTCGGCGAAGGCGGCATGGCCGTGGTCTACCGGGTGCGGCACAACGAGCTGAAGACCGTCCACGCGCTCAAACTCTTGTCGATGACCTCACCGTCGATCAAACAGCGGCTGTTGCGCGAAGGGCGCGTCCAGGCGCAGCTGCGGCACCCGAACATCGTCACCGTCACGGATATCGTCGAGAGCGAAGGAGCCTACGGGCTCGTGATGGACCTCGTCCGCGGGCCGACGCTGCATCAGCTGCTCGCGTACAACCGGCTCACTATCGGGCAGGCCGACGTCATCGCGCACGGGCTGCTCAGCGGTATGCGCGCAGCGCACGATGCCGGGCTGATCCACCGCGACCTCAAGCCGGCGAACGTCCTCATCGATACGAACGGAGGCCACTTCCAGCCGAAGATCGCGGACTTCGGCCTCGCCAAGATCGCCACGGGTGGCATTCGGTCCACCCGGTCGGGCGTGGCTCTGGGGACGCCCTCCTACATGGCTCCCGAGCAGGTCCGCAGCGCCAAGGACGTGGACCATCGCGCGGACATCTTCGCGCTCGGTGCGATCCTTTATGAGGTGTACTGCGGTGTGCAGGCCTTCGCGGGTCAGGACGTACTCGACATCTTCAAGCGCGTGACCGCCGGGGACTACCCGCCCGCCGCCGAGGTTGCGCCCGACCTGCCGGGGAGGGTGATTCGCGCCCTCGAGGGCAGCATGCAGGTCCAGCCCGAGGACCGCTTCGACTCCGTCGGCGAGATGATGAAGGTCCTCCTCGCGGATGCGCCCACGGATCTCGGGGAGACGAAGTGGGATGCCGAGCTGCTCGCATCCGTGCGCAGAATCAGCGAGCACATCCCGTCGCTGCGGCCGGACCTCACCCTGCCCCCGGTTCCGCTTCAGCGTCGGCATGACGTGTGGGTCGCGGTCGCCATCGTGCTCGCCGTCGTGCTTGCCGTCGTGCTGTGGCCGGGAGAGCGGCGCCGAAGGCCCAGACCGCGGCCAGCCACGCCGGCACCCGTGGCGGTGGTGGTCGAGCCAGAGCCCGCGCCGCGCCCTGCGCCCGCGCCGGTGGTGCCGAGAACGCGGGTGCTGGTGGAGGGCGACGTCGCGGTCGAGGCCATTCGTCTCGTCGCGGGGGAGCTGTCGCTCCGACCGGGAGAGGTCGAGCCGGGGGAGTACGAGGTCCGCGCCATCCTCGACGACAAGGAGCTCGTGCTCGGGCAGATCGCGCTGGCCGACGGCGAGGAGGTCACCCTCCGCTGCTCCGCGGCGCTCATGGTGTGCCGAAGCCTGGACGAAGCCGGCGCCGAACCCGAACCCGAGGTCGACGCCGCGCCCGCAGATCCCGAGGCCGTGGAGGCCGTGTGGACCGACCCGGGTGAGCTTCCCGAGCCGGCCGGTCCACGGGGCGGCTCCGAGGACGGCGGCTCACCGTGGGCCGACCCCGGAGACTAGGCGGTCAGCGAAGCGCAGCCTCGCTCGCGGACTGGAGCAGGGCCTGGAGGCGGCGACCGATGGCAGCCGGATCCTTGACGGTGCCCTCGAGGAGCATGGCGTCGTCGAGCAGCAGTCGCGCGATGGGCTCGGCGGCATCGGTCTTGCCGTCGGCGTGCAGCTGCGCGAGGTTCTTCACCAGCGGGTGGCCGGGGTTGAGCTCGAGCACGCGCTGCGCCTTGGGCGCGTCCTGCTGCGCCTCGCGGAGGATGCGCTCCATGTTGCCGCTGATCCCGTGTTCGCTGTCGACGAGCACGCACGCGGAGTCGGTGAGGCGGCCCGAGGCGCGGACCTCGGCAACGCTGTCGTCGAAAAGACCCTGGAGCCACGGGCCGAGACCCGTGAGATCCGCGGCATCCGCCGCGACCTCGTCGTCGAGCTCGAGCTCGCCACGGGACACGGACTGCAGCTTCACGCCGTCGAACTCGGTCACCGCCTGGACGAGCCACTCGTCGACCGGGTGGGTGAGCACGAGCACGTCCCAGCCCTTCTTGCGGAAGGCCTCGAGGTGCGGAGAGGCGAGCGCGCTGTCGCGGGACTCGGCCGTCAGGTACCAGATCGTGTCCTGGTCCTCCGGCATCGCCTCCTTGTACTCGGCGAGCGAGAGCAGCCCGCGCTCGTCGTCGTGGGACACGGCGTTGAAGCGCAGCAGCTCCACCAGCTTGTCGCGGGTCTCGCCGTGCTCGTGGTACGCGCCTTCCTTGAGGAGCACGCCGAAGTTGTGCCACAGCTTCGCGTACGGGTGCTCCTCGCCCTCTTCGGCCTCGCGGCGGGTGATGCTCTTGAACTCCTTGAGGATGCGCTTGATCAGCGCCTCGCGGATCTTGCGGACGACCGGGGTCTTCTGCAGCATCTCGCGGGACACGTTGAGCTGGACGTCCTCGCTGTCGACCACACCGCGGATGAAGCGCAGCCAGTCGGGCAGCAGCTCGCCAGCGTGCTCCATGATCAGGACGCGGCGTGCGTAGAGGCGCGGCCCGCGGTCGACGTGCTGCATGAACAGGTCGTATGGGCGCTCGGAGGGGATGAACAGCATGGCCGCGTACTGCAGCGGGCTGTCGACCTTTACGTGGATGCGGTGGGCCGGGTCCTGCCAGTCGTTCGACAGCGTCTTGTAGAAGGCGTTGGCCTCCTCGTCCGTGACGGTCGTCGGCGTCTCCTGCCAGATGGCCTTGGCGGTGTTCGCCTGCTCGCCATCGACGAGCACCGGCCAGGGCAGGAAGTCGCTGTACTTCTTGACGATGCCCTGCAGGCGCCAGGTGTCGGCGAACTCCTCGCAGTCCTCGCGGAGGTGCAGGGTGATGCGGGTGCCGCGGGTGGCCTTGTCGCCAGGGCCGATGTCGAACGTGCCCTTGCCGGCGGACTTCCACACGATGGCGGGCTCGTCGGGGAGTGCGCTCTTCGACTCGACGACGACCTCGTCGGCGACCATGAACGCGGAGTAGAAGCCGACGCCGAACTGGCCGATGAGCTCGGGAGCGCTTGCGTCGCCCTCCTGGAGCGCGGCGAGGAACTGCTTCGAGCCGGAGTGGGCGATCGTGCCGAGGTTCTTCACCGCCTCGGCTTCGGTGAGGCCGATGCCGTCGTCCTCGACGACGATGGTCTTGGCCTCGGCATCGACGGTCACGCGGACGCCGGGCTCACCCTCCACGGGGGCGAGGTCCTCGCGGGTCAGCCCGAGGAAGCGGGCCTTGTCCAGCGCGTCCGCGCCGTTCGAGATCAGCTCCCGAAGGAAGATCTCGCGGTCGGAGTACAGGGAGTGGATCATGAGGTCGAGGAGCTCGGAGACCTCGGCCTTGAACTTGCGTGCCATGGTGTCCTCCTGCGCCCGGCGCCAGCGCGGATGTGTCACGGGGCGGGGCCGTTCGAGATGGTCGGGGGCAGGGTAGTCACCATGGCTCGAGCGACAACCCCCGAGGGCACGCGTCCGAGGTAGCCTTCGGGTGGAGGTTGTATGCACAGAGCGTGGCTGGCTCTCTTGTTGGCGGGATGCCCGGCAACGGACGAGGTCGTCGAGGACTCGGGTGTCGAGTCCGACACTGACGCGGACGCCGATGGGGATGCGGACACCGACGCCGACGCCGACACCGATGCGGACGCGGACACCGATGCGGACGCGGACACCGATGCGGACGCGGACACCGATGCGGACGCGGACACCGATGCGGACGCGGACAC
>SBGP01000006.1 GCA_006226595.1 Deltaproteobacteria bacterium | reverse complement strand
CCAGCGAGGGGAAAGCTTCGAAGGGTGTGAACGCGCTGTCGCGGACGCGTGTGTGGGTGCCAGGAGGCCTTCGGGCCGGCGGGTTCCACCATCGCGAAAACACAGCGAACCCTGTTCGGCAGTGGGATGCAACAAGCCCACGAACGGCGGGAGGCTCAAGCCGTCGAGGTGGTGCGAAACCACGCGGGCGGTACCGGTCGGGTCGGCAGACCTGGCACGAGCTGGAGGTTGGGACCTCTGGCGGGAAAGGGGCCCCAGTCAGTCACGTCGAAGGCAGGGCGTTTACGCGGATGAATCCCACGGCAGGCGGACATTTCGGTGTCCCGGCCACCACGGGGTTCCCTGAGGGTGAGGATAAGGCTTGGAGGGAGGATGCGCAGTAATTCACATTTCGCGCGTCCCCGGTTTCGGAAGGCCTCGAGGTCCAACGCAGCAATGCGCAAAGGACGTGGAGGATGTAGCAAAGGCACACGAGCTGCTACGGAACCGGGACATCACCGCTTGCGGTGACTTCCTCGAGAGTCCGTCCAACGCCGTGAGGGACGGTCACTGCTTCGGCAGAGACACCCAGGGTGGAGCGTGAACCTGCGAAGGCGACGTCTCCATCGTCAACTCGAATGTCACCATCGACCCCCGAGTCTCCGGACTCGGGGGTCGTTTTGGTTTTGGCGCCGGACTCCTACCGCAGGCCCATCGCCGTCAGCGCGGCCTGGAAGTTGGCGCGGCGCTCGTCCACGCCATCGACCGCACCGGTGCTGCACGGCGCATCGTGGCAGCCGCGGTTCACGATGCCCGAGACCGAGTCGATGAAGGCGGTGCCGGAGAGGTCGGTCTCGGCGAAGGCCTCGAGCTCCGCCTGGTACGACCAGCCGCGCTCGTCGTAGGTCTGCACCGAGCTCATCCAGTAGAACAGCCCGGCAATCCACTTCAGCTCGGGATGATCGGGGTCGGCGCAGATGACCTCCGGGTCCTGGCAGAAGTCGATGTCCGGGTAGAGCACGTCACCCGTGCGCGGGTAGCTCCCAGGATCGAGGTGCGTGCGGCCCAGGTGGTGGTTGAGCAGCCCGAAGTTGCAGCGGCCGGTGGTCTGGATGACGCCACGTCCCCACCAGCCGCAGCCCTCCACGGAGCCGCCCGATCCGTCCCACACGTAGCGTCCCGCCTTCTGGCCCTTGTAGACCTCGCAGTCCGGTCGCAGGTACACGGGCAGGCTCTCGTCGGGCTCGAAGCCGGGCTCCGTAGCCGGGTAGGGCCAGCAGTCGTGGCTGTAGTCCCAATAGCCGGTGCTTCCGTCGGTGCTGAGGCCGGCGTCGATCAGCTCGTCGTCCGTCGCGCAGAACAGCGGACCTGGGGCGCCGTACCACTTGGCATGCGTCCTCGCGCTGATCGAGAGCGAGGCGTCCTCGGGGCACGCGTACTCGCAGTCGTAGGCGGCGTAGTCCTGACCGAGCTGACCGCACGCATTGGTCATCGCGTAGCCGTTGGTGTTGTCCCAGTTGTTCTCGTCGCAGGCGTCGTACTTGATGGTCTCCTTCATGCTCTGGGCGAGGAAGGCGGCCAGGTTGATGAGGGCTTGGCGGGCTCGCGTCTCGTCGCTCGCTGAGGGATTGCCGAGCCACAGGTGCAGGTTGCCGATGCCGCAGTGATGCATGCTGTGGGTGGCGACGAGGAAGTCGTTCCAGTTGTAGATGGTCGACGGCGCCCAGGTGAGGTCGGGCTGCTGCGACCGCATGAGCGCGGTGTCGAAGGTGCTCGGGTCGCCGAGCAGCACGCCGTCGAGGGCGGCGATGTCCAGAAAGCGCCCCTGGCACTGGCCGCTGCTGCAGTCGAGGCCGTCGGCACAGGCGGCTGACGTGTCGGTGTCGGCGTCCGCGTCGGTATCGGCGTCCGCGTCGGTATCGGCGTCCGCATCGGTATCGGCGTCCGCGTCGGTATCGGCGTCCGCATCGGTATCGGCGTCCGCATCGGTATCGGCGTCCGCATCGGTATCGGCGTCCGCATCGGTATCCGTGTCGGTATCCGCCTCGTCGCCACAGTCCGGGGAGCCAGCGCAGTCCGTGTCATCGCAGTCGAACGCGCCGTCCCCGTCGTTGTCGGCGCCGTCCGTGCACTCTCCCGGCTCTCGGCCCTCCCAGGCCGTGCCGCAGGCGGTGAGCGAGAGGAGCAGGAGGGCGGGCAGGGTGCGCATGGGAGCCTCGCGAGCGTGGGTTCGACTGCCCATGTCGTCAGCGTCGCTCGACCTTACGTAGAAAATCGCGGGCCGCGCATCGGAGCGTCCCGCCGCGGGTCCCGGGCGAGAGGTGGCGTTGCAGGCGCGCATGCGCGACACCCCGATTGCAGGCGCTTCCTACGCGGCCGAGGCGCGTTACGGAGCCACCTTCCGCCGAGGCCTGCATGCTCGTCCGCGACATCCCCACCCTGATCCAGATGCTCCGCAAGGAGCAGGACATCGTCGAGATCTCCGCGCCGGTCGACCCGACCCTGGAGCTCGCCGAGATCCACCGGCGGGTCATCGCCGCGAATGGCCCCGCACTGCTGTTCACGAACGTGAAGGGCCATGACATTCCGGTGGTGACCAACCTCTACGGCACCAAGCGTCGCGTCGACCTCGCGATGGGCAGCCGTCCGAAGGCCTTCGTCGAGGACGCGGTACGGCTCATCGACGAGATCATGCCGCCCACCCTCGGCAAGCTGTGGGCCGAGCGCGACTTCTTCATGCAGGCGTTCAAGCTCGGCAACCGCTCGGTCGGCTCGGGTCCGGTCACCCAGGTCGTCGAGACGCCGCCGGACCTCGAGCGCATCCCGATGATCAAGTCGTGGCCCGAGGACGGCGGCCACTTCGTGACCCTGCCGCTCGTGTACACCGAGCCGCCGAGCGGTCACGGCGCGCCGAACCTCGGCATGTACCGGATCCAGCGCCACTCCAAGACGACGACGGGCATGCACTGGCAGATCGGCAAGGGCGGCGGCTTCCACCACCACCAGGCCATCCAGCGCGGTGAGGACCTGCCGGTGACCCTGTTCGTCGGTGGTCCGCCGGCGCTCACCCTGTCGGCCATTGCGCCGCTCCCCGAGAACGTGCCCGAGCTCCTGCTCGCGAGCCTGCTCCTCGGCGAGCGCCTGCCGCTGGCCAAGAACCCGGTCGGGCATCCGCATCCCCTCGTGGCGACCGCCGAGTTCGCCTTCGTCGGCCACGTGAAGCCCAACGAGAAGCAGGCTGAAGGGCCCTTTGGGGACCACTACGGCTACTACAGCCTGATGCACGACTACCCCGTGTTCCATGTGCAGGCGGTGTGTCAGCGCAAGGACGCGGTGTGGCCGGCCACGGTCGTCGGCAAGCCGCGCCAGGAGGACCTCTACATCGGTGACTACCTGCAGGAGCTTCTCTCCCCGATCTTCCCCATCGTCATGCCGAACGTGAAGGACCTGTGGTCCTACGGCGAGACCGGCTACCACGCACTCGCGGGTGCGGTCGTCGAGGAGCGCTACGAGCGCGAGGCTGTGTCAGCGGCGTTCCGCGTGCTCGGCGAGGGGCAGCTGGCGCTCACCAAGTTCCTGTGGGTGGTCGACGAGCCGCTCGACCTCAAGGACCCGAAGGCGGTGCTCACGCACCTGCTCGCGCGATTCCGCCCCGAGACGGACCTGTACGTGCTGTCCAACCTCTCCATGGACACGCTCGACTACGCGGGTCCCGAGGTGAACAAGGGCAGCAAGGGCATCATGCTCGGCACCGGCAAGCCCTGGCGCGAGCTGCCCACCGAGTGGCGCGGTGATGCACCGGGTGGCATCGACCAGATCGAGGTGTTTTGCCCCGGCTGTCTCGTCGTGAGCGGGCCGTCGTGGGAAGAGGACCGGGAGTACGCCGAGCGGGTCGTCGGGCAGTTCGGGGACTGGCCGCTGGTGGTGCTCGTCGACGATGCGAAGCAAGCCGCCTCGACCAACGCGCGCTTCCTGTGGACCACGTTCACGCGCTTCGAGCCCGCCGCGAACATCCACGCGGCAGGCTCCAAGGTGGTGCGTCACCACGTGGCCTACGAAGGCACCGTGCTCATCGACTCGCGCTTCAAGAACGAGTACCCGGGCGAGCTGTTCTGCGACCCGGACACCGCGAAGACCGTGACCGACCGATGGAACGAGTACTTCCCGTCGGGTGGGGTCGAGATGGGCGACAGCGATGCCGCGCATCTCGACGAGCCCAGCTAGGCCGTGGCGGTGTGATGGCTGGCGCGCTGGTGCACGTTCTGTGCGCCGGCGGCCCACAGTGCTGTGCGCACGCGGGGGACGAGCGCACGGGGCACGCGCGCGCCGATGAGGAAGTCCGCGTGCGGATGCTCCTCGAGCGCGGCGACGTGCTCGGCGTAGCCGAGTCCGCCGAGCAGGCCGCCGATGAGGCCGGCGCCAGCGCCGACGACGGTGCCGCCGAACAGCGCGGTGAAGGTACTCGCCTCGAACATGCCGTAGGGCGTGCCCAGGGCCGCGAAGGTCGCGGCGAGCAGCCCGGCGACGGCGCCGATCGCGATACCCGCGGCGCCGCCCGCGAAGGGGCGCACGCGGTGCTCGATCGCGAGTGGGGTCACGCCCTGGGGCGTCACCGCGCGGACGTGCAGGTCCCGCGTGGGCAGGTGCATATCGTTGAGAGCCTCGAGGGCATGTCGTGCGTCCTCGGGCGTCTGGAACTCTCCGGATAGAACAACCGGGTCGGCCATGGTGCCTCCAACAAGGGTGAGGGAGAGTGGGTTCGACCCGGGCCACGCTCGATGCGAGCCTCGCGGGTCCTTCATCCACCAGGTTTGTAGCAAAGATAACGAAAACGACGCGGAAGATCGATTTCACGTCATTTCGTGCGTTTCACTGCTCGGATGTCGAGATACCGGCTTCGTGCATGGCCCGGCGGGCCTCGTCGCGGAGGCGGCGCGCCTGTGGATCCGCACCGTGCTTGCGTGCAGTCGACCACAGCTCCCGCGCGCACGGCGGCAGATCGGCGGGGTCGACGCCGGGACAGCGCACCCGCTCGGTGCCCGTCGTGTGCTCGATGACCAGGCTGTCCTGCTCGGCGCGAATGCCGCACACCTCGCCCAGGGGAAGGTCCAGTCCCTCGCCGGTCAGCCTTCGCGTTTCCGCGTCGATGCGCAGCTCCACGCTCCGTCGGCTGAATGCGTACAGCGCCAGGGCCACGAACAGCGACAGGACGGGCCAAAGGACCACGGCGAGCCAGGACCCGGGAGCACCGAGGAAGAGTACCCAGGCGACGCTCGCAAGCGCCGGTGCGGTGATGGCGACGGGTCCTAGACGATCGGCGAGCGGCACTTCGACACGGAGGTTGCCTCCGGCCCCGATCATCCGTGGGGTCTGGGGATGCGTCGTCGCCCACCGACGCTCGCCGACCGCGAGCCCCACCCAGGCCAGCAGCGCGAGCGCCCAGGTCATGCGGGCCTGGACCAGGTACGCACGAGCTGCCTCGCGACATCGGCGGCTCGGGGGTCGAACGCGAGCCACGCGGCATGGGCGGGGAAGCGCTCGCGGAGGTCGCGGAGCACCTCGTCCAGCGGGGTGTCGCCGTGAAGCGCCGCGAGCAAGGCGCTCTGAAGGCTCGCCGTGGCAGGATCTTCGCCGCTCCCAGCCGAGACTCGTCGCGGCGGAGCGCTGGCTCGGGCCGGCGGCTCCTCGGCGAGGACTTCGCGCAGTCGCCTCAGGTCCCGGGTGAACGATGCGGGCTCCGCGAGCGTCCCCGGCATGCGCTCGAGCGTGACCATCTGCAGCCGTGGGCAGCGGGCGCGCGCCTCGTGGACCAGTGCGAAGACCTCGTCTGGAACGGCATCATCGTGGGTGTCGCGGCGAAAGCTCG
This sequence comes from Deltaproteobacteria bacterium, assembly GCA_006226595.1. Classification (GTDB taxonomy): domain Bacteria; phylum Myxococcota_A; class UBA796; order UBA796; genus M1803. The sequence continues at coordinate 21,181 of SBGP01000006.1, read as the reverse complement.
GATGGGTCGCATCCCAGTGGCCGCCGGCCACGTGGCACTCGACGACCCGGTCGAGCGGATAGCGCTCCAGGAGCCTCAGCGCGTCGACGCCGAGGTTCACCGCCTGGCACCACAGGTTGTGCAGGTCGAGGAGCAGCACGCCGTCGATGGGCGCAAGCAGCGCCTCCAGCTCGTCCGCTTGCCGGGCTGCGTCATCCGGGTGGAGCAGCAGGGCCAGGTTCTCGAGCCCCACGGGAATGTCGACCCGCGCCGCGAGCCGCTCGAGCCGCTCGAGGGCGGAGGCATGCACGCCAGGAGGAGGCGGCAGCGGAGCGCCCTTGCGCCAGTCGCCGGCACTCATCCACCCATAGTGCACGGTGAGCCAACGCAGCGGCCAGTGGTCGATGCAGGCGTCGAACTGCCGCCACCAGTCCTGCTCGTCCGGGGCTTGCCCGAGGGTGTGAAGCGACAGTTCCACGCCGTGACCGACCAGGCGTCCGGCGGAGCTGTAGGCGTCCAGTAGCCCCGTGGCCCACTCGGGAACCGGCTGAAAGCCGAAGTCGACGGTCCACTCCAGCGCATCGACCCAGCCCTCGGCCAGTGCGGGGAGCAGGCCGAGTCGCAGGTCGTCGGCGGGCATCAGGGAGGCGCCGAGCCAGGGAGCGGAGGGCATGCCTTCCCGTATTGCGCTCGACTAGCCGCGTCCGCACGCCGGGCACGGGTCGTTGGCGAACGCCTCCGGCAGCTCCTCGGGAAGGTCGATGCTCACGGTCGGGGCGACGGCCTTCTCCACCGCGGGTGCGGCGGGGGTGGCGATGAGCGCGGGCGGCGCGGCGGGCGCCTCGACGGCGACGGTTGCGCGGTGCGCGACGAGTGCGGCGCCGGCGCCGAGGGTTCCGGTGGTCGAGACGGCGGCGCCGGCGACGAGGGCGAGCAGGGCAGGGGAGAGCTGCATGGGATGTCCTCCTGTGTACGCCCGACCAACGGCCGGCCGACACGGCGCTTACACCCCGGTACAATTTCCGGGTGCGACGACGTGGAGGACGGGATGTGGCTGTTGCTGATGCTCGCTTGCGGGGGACCGCCCCAGGCGGAGGAGCCCAGGCCGCGTGCCCCCGCCGACGTGAAGCGCATCTCCGCCGACCGGGAGGCCGTTCGACCCGACGACCCGGCCAACCCGCTCACGCCGGCGCTGCAGAAGATCTACGACACCGCGCCGTGCCTCGGTCCGATGTCCAAGGTGCGGGTCTACCGCGATGCCGCCGCCCAGGTGACTGCCCTCTACTACCTGGGTGACCACGGGCAGTGCTCGCATCCGCCCGCCGTGTACTACACGCCCGACGGGGTCGAGCGCGAGCCCGTCGCGATGAAGCCGATCACCGACGAGAACCGCGCCATGTTCGAGGCCATCCACGAGCGTGGCCGAGCCGGCGGCACCCTCGCGGAGACCCTGTACTTCGAGTGATCAGAGCCGCTCGATGATGGTCACGTTGGCCTGGCCGCCGCCCTCGCACATGGTCTGAAGACCGAAGCGCTTGCCGGTGCGCTCGAGCTCGTGGAGCATCGTGGTCATCAGCCGCGCGCCGGTGGCACCCAGCGGGTGTCCCAGGGCGATGGCACCGCCGTTGACGTTGACCTTGTCCGGATCGGTGCCCGTCTCCTTCAGCCACGCGAGCACGACCGACGCGAAGGCCTCGTTGATCTCGACGAGATCGATGTCGTCCATCGTCATGCCGGCCTTCTTCAGGGCGTATGCGGTGGCCGGGATGGGGGCGGTGAGCATCCAGATCGGGTCGGCGCCACGCACGGACAGGTGGTGGATTCGCGCGCGGGGGGTGAGGCCGTGGTCCTTCACCGCTTGTTCGGAGGCGATGAGCAGGGCGGCCGCGCCGTCGCTGATCTGCGAGCAGGCCGCGGCGCTGTGACGCCCACCGTCGAGGACGGTCTTGAGCTGGCTCATCGCCTCGAGGGTCGTGCCCGGGCGAATGCCTTCGTCGGCGGTGACTCCCGCGTAGGGCACGATCTCGCGGTCGAAGTAGCCCTCGTCGCGCGCATGCGCGGCCCGCTGATGGCTGCGCAGCGCCCACTTCTCGAGGTCCTCGCGCGAGCAGTTCCACTTCTCGGCAATCATCTCGGCGCTGTTGAACTGCGACACCGGCGTGTCGCCGTAGCGCTCGACCCAGCCCTTGCTGCCGCTGAACGGATCCGAGAAGCCGAGCGGCTTGGCCGCGAGCATGGCGTAGCTGATCGGGATCTGCGTCATGTTCTGCACGCCGCCCGCGACCACCAGGTCCTGCGTTCCAGATAGCACCCCCTGCGCCGCGAAGTGGACGGCCTGCTGAGAGCTACCGCACTGGCGGTCGACGGTGGTTCCCGGCACGTGGTCGGGTAGGCCCGCCGCGAGCCAGCAGGTGCGCGCGATGTCGCCGGCCTGCGGACCCACGGCGTCGAGGCAGCCGAACACAACGTCATCGACAGCGCCGGGATCGACATCGCCGAGCACGGAGCGGATCACGTGCGCCCCTAGATCCGCTGGGTGTTCGTGCGAGAAGCCGCCCTTGCGTCGCCCGGTGGGAAGGCGCTTGGCGTTTACGATGTAAGCTTCAGCCATGGGAGTCTCCAAGGACGGTGGCGGCAACCCGGTCGCGATGCCAGGCAACTGAGCCCCAGGCAGCGCTGAGGGCCCACGCGCGCTTCATGTACAGGTGAAGGTCGTATTCGAAGGTGTAGCCGATGGCCCCGTGCACCTGGAGGGACTTGCGGCAGGCGAGCTCGGCGGCCTCGGCGGCGTAGATCTTGGCCATCGAGACATGGACCGAGCGCCGCGGGTCATCGGTGTCGAGGCTGTGTGCCGCGCGATGGACGACCGGCGCGGCAAAGCGGCGCTTGAGCAGGGCGTCGACGAGGTGGTGCTGGACCGCCTGGAAGCTGCCGATGGGCTTGCCGAACTGACGTCGGGCCTTGGCGTACTCCACGGCGAGGTCGAGGATGGTCTCGGCCACCCCCAGCAGCTGAGCGGCGTTGGCGAGCACCGCCCGGTCGAAGGCACGTGCGGCATCGCCATCGAGGGACTCGCCATCGCCGTCGACGCTGGCGAGCTGGAGGCTCTGATCGGCCGTCGCCTGGGTCGTGTAGACGGGCTGCCGAACGAGGGTCGCCTGCGCGGGGCCCAACACGACGACCGCTTCGCCGCGACCGTGGTTTACGGCGTAAGTTTTTTCAGCATCGCCCGCGAAGGCAGCGCTGACACGGGCCTCTCCGGTGGTCATCGCCTCCACCAGCTCGCCGTGTCCTGCCTCGGCGAGCAGCTCGACGATGGCCAGGTGCTCGCCGAGCGGCGCGGGCAGTGCGACCTTGCCGGCCTCGACCGCGACATTGACCCAGTCGAGTGCGCCCATGCCCATGCCGCCGAGGGACTCGGGTGCGCTGAGGGCGAGCACGCCCTGCTCGGCGAGCAGAGGCCAGAAGTCGTGGGTCTCGGTCCACGCGCGGCGCAGGGCCTCGGCGTTGCACTCTGCCTGGAGGGCGGTGCGCACGGCCTCCGCGAGGGTCAGTTGATCTTCGGTGAACGCGGCACGCATGGCTACCTCGGCAGCTCGAGGACCCGCTGCGCGACGATGTTGCGCTGGATCTCGTTGGTGCCGGCGTAGATGGGGCCGGCGAGGGAGAACAGGAAGTCGTGGAGCCAGCCCTCGGTGGCATCCGGCGCGTCCGGTGCGAGCCACGCGGACTCCCCGAGCAGCGCCATCGCGGTCTCGTGGGTGGCGATGTCCATCTCGGACCAGAAGATCTTGTTCAGGGAGGAGTCGGCGCCGATGTGTCCGCCCTCGCGCATGCGCGTGACCGTCTGGTAGGTGTACAGGCTGTACGCCTCGGCATCCATCCACGACTGCAGCACGCGGTCCCGAAGTCGCTCGGGACGACCCCGCTCGGCATACAATGTAAGCAGGCGGTCGGCGGTGGCCTGGAAACGGCCCGGCGAGCGAAGGGACAGTCCGCGCTCGGACGAGGTCGTCGCCATGGCGACGCGCCAGCCCTGGTTCACCTCGCCGATGACGTCGGCATCGGGCACGAACACGTCATCGAGGAACACCTCGGCGAAGGCCTCCTCGCCGTCCAGGTCGTCGACACCGCGAAGGGTGATGCCTGGCTGGTCGAGGTGGATCATGAAGTAGGTGAGTCCGCGGTGCCGCTGGCTGTCCGGGTCGGTGCGGAACAGGCCATAGATGCCGTCGCTGAACGAGCCACGGCTGCACCAGGTCTTGTTGCCGGAGAGGCGCCAGCCTCCTTCCACGCGGCGAGCCGTGCTTCGTACGCTGGCGAGGTCACTGCCCGAGTTCGGCTCGCTCCAAGCCTGCGCCCACAGGAAGTCGGCGCGTGCCATCGGCCGGAGGATGCGCTCGAGCTGCTCCTCGCTTCCGCACTCGAACAGCGTGGGTCCGAGCAGGAAGATGCCGTTCTGCGTGACGCGCGCGGGCGCACCGGCTCGGTAGTACTCCTCCTCGAAGATCAACCACTCGATCAGGGTGGCTTCTCGACCGCCGAAGCGCTTGGGCCAGGAGACCACGGCCCAGCCTGCGTCGAACAGCTCGTGCTCCCAGGCGACGTGCTGCGCGAAGCCCTCGCGCGTGTTGTGCGAGGCGAGCGGCGTGCGGGGCACATGCGCCTCGAGCCAGGCGCGGCATTCTTCCCGAAAGGCTTGTTCGGACTCGGTATACGTCAGGTCCAACGGGACTCCAAGACGCGGGACTTACGATGTAAGTCGTGGGGGGTGACGAGAAGTCGACTTACAGTGTAAGTCACTTGTCTTCCAAGGACTTTTTCATCGAGGACACGTCCTGTCCGCCGATGTAGTCCTCGCTCGCGAGGGTGTTGTGCGCGTGGGCGAGGTGATGCATGCCGTACACGGCGTCCATCGTGTCTCTCAGGCCCATGCGGTCCTCGGCGAAGTTGATCGCCTGCTTGGTGAGAGCCAGGCCGAAGCGGGGCATCTCGGCGATGCGCGACGCCCAGTCCCGTACCGCCGCTTCGAGCTCGTCACGAGGGACGACCCGGTTGATCATGCCGGCCGCGGCGGCATCGGCGGCGGACATGCGGCCACCCAGGAACAGGAATTCCTTCGCCTTGCGTGGGCCGAGGGCGTGGGCATGCGCGAAGAATTCGACCCCGGGGATGCCCATGCGAACCACCGGATCGGCAAAGAACGCGTCGTCGCTCGCGACGATGAGGTCACAGGACCATGCGAGCATCAGGCCCCCGGCGATGCACGCGCCGTGGACCATGGCGATGGTGGGCTTCGGCAGCTCGCGCCACTTGCGGCACAGCCCGAGGTACGCGTCGGCTTCGCGGACGTAGGCGGCCTCCGCGCCGGGCTTGTTGGCGTGGGGGTACCATCCGGTCGCGAGTCGGTCGAAGGCCTTGTCGATGTCGCGGCCCGGCGTGCCGATGTCGTGGCCCGCGCTGAAGTGCTTGCCCTCGCCGCGGAGCACGATCACCTTGACGGCGTCGTCCCCCATGGCGCGCATGTAGGCTTCGTCGAGCGCGCGCAGCATCGCGACGTTCTGGGCGTTTCGGTACTCGGGGCGATGCAGCGTCACCCAGGCGACGGCACCCTCGACCTCGTAGTGGACCGGCTCGCTCATCGGGTCTCCAGACGGGTAGAACATGTTCTATCGGATGCGAAGTAGAACATGTTCTAGTGTCGGGCGCCACTCCAGAGCGGACCGAGGCGTGGCGCGATGCGTTGTGCGGCCGAAACGGTGCGGACCAACAGGGCTATCGCGCGGGAGATTCCCGCGTGCAGATGCGTCCGACGAAGGCCACGTCGAGGCACACGGGAAGGGCTGCCTCGCAGTCGTCGTTGTCGACGCACTCGTCGGAGCAGTAGAAGTCGTCGGCGCCTTCCACGCACAGCGAGCTCGCGCAGTCGTTGCCGTCGACACAGCTGTCGACGCCGTTCACGCCGGTACCTCGCGCGCCGTCCGAGCAGGCGCACAGGCCGTCGGTGCACTCGCACCGCTGGTCGGCGGGACACTCGCGGTTGAACCCACACTCGCCGTCGCGGTTGGACTCGTCCGAGGGCACCTCGACGGTGTCCGTGTCGGTGCCAGAGTCGGCCGGGTCGGGTGTGCGCTCGGTGCCGCACGCCCACAGCGCGAAGAGCAGGAGGTGTCGTGGTCGCATCGGGGGAGTCTACACGCGCCTGCGCCGGCGGACGAGCAGGAGCCCTGCGATGGCGAGCGCCAGGGAGGCCTGTCCCGGGGAGGTACTGCACGGGCTGCTCCAGCCCTCCTCGGGGGAGGCGGCTGGCGTCGTCTCGGCTACTGGGGCCTTCGCTTCCGTCGGCTTGCACATCAGGTGCTCGGCGTAAAGCCCCGCCTTCTTCATACAGCCGCGCTCCCAGCCCGCGGTCTCCGGGCACTCGGGCAGCTGGCCCAGCTTGGTCGTGCACCAGGCGGTCTCGGGGGTGCCCTCCGGGCATGCGGACGCGTCGCAGGTCGGGGTTCGCGTTCCGGGCGGGGGCGCGATGTCGGCGAGAGCCAGGGTGGCGAGGAGCAGGACGTGCACGGGACCTCCGTGCCCATCATCCTACGGGAGTAGACTGCCTCGGGGAGGTTCCATGCTGCTTCTGCTCGCGACGCTCGCGCTGGCCGATATTCCGCCGGGTCCGGACTACGTCGAGACCTGCACGGTCGCGAATCACGCCAGGGACGGGCGCGAGTGCACCTCCTGTGAGGGGTGGCACGGGGGCCGCGAGGCCTGCGAGGCGCTCGAACAGCAGGGCTACGAGAAGGTGTGCCAGACGGCGGGGGCGTCCGTGTGGGACGAGGTGATGTGCAAGGCGGGCAGTACGCCGGTCGCGCCCGCGGACCCGAAGGAACCCGAGCCGCTGCCGGATGGCCTCACGCAGACCAAGCGCCGCAGTCGCTGTGACGTCCTGGGTCTCGGGGCGGGCTGGTGGGTCATCGGACTCGCCGGGATCGTGCGCCGGCGTCGCTGATGGAGGCGTCGCGCGCGCTGCCGACCGCGGGCAGGCCCGAGCTCGTCGCGCTCGGGTTGGTGGGGATGTGCGGGGTGTTGGCGGCTCTCGGGCCGGTGTGGCTCATGCTCCTCGCCCCCATCCTCTTCGGGGTGCCCCACGTTGCCGCGGACCTGCGCTACCTCGTGTTCGAGCCGGTGCGTCCGCTGCCCTCGCGACTGGGGACGGGCATCGCCGCGATGTTGCTCGCGATGACGGCCGTTCGGGTGTCCGCCATGCTCGGGGGTCCCGCCCTGCCACGCGTCGAGCTGGTCCTGGGACTGGTCGCGGTGGGAGGTTCGCTGGCGTGGACGCGCAGCCATGCCCTGCTCGGGGCGTTGGGCGTGCTCGGCGTCGCGTGCCTGGCCTGGCCCCCCGAGGCGGCACTGCTCGTCGGTCACGCCCACAACTTCGTCGCGGTTGCCCTGTGGTTCGCGTGGACGCGCGGGGGAGGTCGTTGGTGGGTGGTCGTCGCCATTGCGTTGGTCAACGGGGTGCTGTTCGGTGGCGGCTTCGACGCGTGGATCGTTGCCCGCGCGTCCGGTGGTGCGGCCGGGCTCACCCTGGGCTCGCTGGTCGCGGGGCTCGCGCCGGATCTGCCCGGCCCCTGGGGCGTGCGCGCGGTCGCCAGCTTCGCGTTCATGCAGGCGGTGCACTACGCGCTCTGGCTCGTGGCCATCCCCGTGAGTCGTCACGGAAGCCCGATCGACGGCTGGCTGCGCGCGTTGGGGCCCTCGCTGATCGCGGTCACGGTACTCGGCACCCTGGCCCTTCTCGCGTGGGGATGGGCGGACCCGACGGGGGCGCGCTCCGGCTACCTCGGCCTGGTGCTGTTCCATGGGTGGCTCGAGCTCGCGGTGGCCGCATTCCTGGTGGGCGCGCGTGAGTGAGTGGTCGCACGCCTTCGTGCTCACCGTGCTCATCGAGGTGCCGATCGCGGCGCTGATCCTGCGAGGCGCGCTCGGTGGCGGGCGGGCGGTCGCGGTGGCGGTAGGGGCGCAAGTCCTCACCCATCCGCTGCTGTGGTTCGTCGTGCCGCAGTTCTCGCCCTACCTCGCGTGGGTCGCGTGCGCCGAGACGGGTGTCGTGCTCGCCGAGTCCGCTTGGTACGCGGCGTGGATGCGGTCGGAGGAAGGCTCGCGATGGCCGGCGTTCGTCGCCTCGCTCACCGCGAACCTCGTGTCGACACTGGTCGGCCTCGCCCTGCTCTTCGCGTAGACGGGCCGGTGCGGCGGATCTAGCAGAGCAGGATCAGCAGGATGATGCCCGGCAAGATGCCGAGCACGAAGCCGAGAACGGTCGCGATGATCTCGCCGGTGCTGTAGTAGCAGGAGCTCCCCGCGTGCTTGGCGCGCAGGTCCGAGAAGCCCTTGGCGACCTCCTCCTTGGTCTGGGCGTGCTCGATGTCGCCGGCAAAGGCATCCAGCGCCTCCTGGTGCGCGATCAGCTCGCGATCTCCGGGCACCAGGTACGCGGCGCGGTCGATGGCCTTGCGGCTCTTGTCCACCTTGGACAGAGCCATGTGACGGGCGTCGTCGACATCGTCGGCACCGAGCAGGCGCTTCTCGAAGCTCGACAGCTCGGCGCGGTGCTCGTCGGTCGGGCAGCTGGGGATGGCCAGCGCGGGAGCGGCGACGGTGGTGAGGGCGAGGATCAGGGGCAGGCGGCGAATCATGGGGTCTCCAGGCAACAGTCAGTCGGGCTCGGGCGCGCCAGGAACATGAGGCGCATCACCGATGCCGATGTAGAGACAATAGGGCCTTGGAGGACTTGATTCGATATCGGGCGGTTACATCCGGCCGAAGATCGGGCTCACTCCGCGGTGAGCGGCGAGACCTCGAGCAGCTCGAGATCCTTCACTTCGCGCAGCGCATAATCGAGCAGCCAGGGGCTCGAGGCGAGCACCACCGGGCGGCCGTCGCGGTCCGCCACCACCTTGTAGTCACGCTTCTTGCGCACCCACTCGATGGCCTCCGGGGGCCCGCGCAGCCAGCGCGCGACCTGGAACGGCGCGGGCTCGAGCTCGGCCTTGGTGCGGTACTCGAGCATCAAGCGCTCCTTGAGCACCTCGAACTGCAGCATACCGACGGCCCCGAGGTAGGGGTCGGCGGGCCCGAGGAGCGGATCGACGAACAGCTGGATCGCGCCTTCCTGCGACAGCTGCTGCAGGCCGTTCTGCAGGTGCTTGCGCTTGGTCGGGTCCTTGAGTCGCACGCGTGCGAAGTGCTCCGGCGCGAAGCGGGGGATGCCCTGGAACTCGAGGATGTCGCCCACCGCGAGGGTGTCGCCGATGCGGAACTCGCCGGGGTCGTACAGGCCGATGATGTCGCCGGGGGCGCCTTCTTCGACGATCGAGCGCTCCGAGGCCATGAAGCTGTGGGGCTTGGCGAGCTTGAGGGTCTTGCCCGTGCGGGCGAGGTTGACCTCCATGTTCCGCTCGAACATGCCGCTGACGACGCGCAGGAACGCGATGCGGTCGCGGTGGCGAGGGTTCATGTTCGCCTGGATCTTGAAGATGAAGCCCGAGAAGGCCTCGTCGCGCGGGTCGCGGTCGCCCTGGGTCGTGGGACGCGGCAGCGGGGCGGGGGAGAAGCGCTCGATGGTGTCGAGAAGCGGACGCACACCGAAGTTGGTCATCGCCGAACCGAACAGGAACGGGGTGACCTCGCCGGCGAGGTAGTCGTCGATGGACCAGTCGTCGCCGGCCTCTTCGACGAGCTCGATCTCCTCGAGGACGTCCTGCCACTCGGACTCGCCGACGATCTGGGCGATCTCGGGGTCGTCCATGTCGAGCACCCGCTCGGGAGCCATGTCGGTGCCACCCTCGACGCGCTCGTAGAGCGTGACCTTGCGGTCGAGCAGGTCGACGACGCCCTTGAAGTCCTTGCCGTTCCCGATGGGCCAGTTCATGGGCACGGTGCGGATGTCGAGCGCCTGGGACACGCTGTCGAGCAGCTCGAGCGGGTCGAGGCCAGGGCGGTCCATCTTGTTCACGAAGGTGACCACCGGCATCTTGCGCATGCGGCAGACCTTGAACAGCGTCAGGGTCCGGGCCTCGACGCCCTTGGCGACGTCGACGAGCATGACGGCAGAGTCGACCGCGGCCAGCGTGCGGTAGGTGTCCTCGGAGAAGTCGGCGTGACCCGGGGTGTCGAGCAGGTTCATCCGCTTGCCCTGGTAGTCGAACTGCAGGACCGAGCTGGTGATGGAGATGCCCTTCTCCTTCTCCATCTCCATCCAGTCGGACACCGCGTGCCGAGCGGCCTTGCGCGCCTTCACGGCGCCGGCCTGATGCAGCGCGCCACCGTAGAGCAGCAGCTTCTCGGTGAGCGTGGTCTTGCCGGCATCCGGGTGGGAGATGATGGCAAAGGTGCGGCGGCGGTCGACTTCCGTCGCGAGGTCCATGGCGGTACTCCGTGTGGCTCGCGCAGGTAACCCGGCAGTCGGCTCGCTGGGGCCTCGCAGCTCGGGTCTGCTCACGACGGACCTCGCTTACATTGTAAGCAGGGACGCTAGCAGGGGTCTTGTTCCCCGCCGGGCTGCGGAATCGTCGGCGTTCCGTCGCTCAGCCAGGTCGACAGGAAGCAGCGCGTCAGGTGCTTGGCGGCCTCGGTCTGGAACCAGACCTCGTGCCCGTCCTCGACGCCGTCTTCGGGCTGCTGGAAGACCACGCGCGTCGCCCCGGAGCCGGTGTACGGAAGGTCCGCCTGTGCGCCGTCGCCATAGGCGAGGAGCGACTCCAGGGGGCGGTAGTCGACGAGCTCGGGGTGTGCGGCGTCCGCGGAGGGGCCGACCAGGTCGAGTCCCAGGGACAGCGAGGTGCTGTTCGCGATGGGCGGCATGATGTAGTGGTCGACGATGCCCTGGACCATGAGCACGTGAAGGTCGGGGCGAATCGCGGAGGCCATGGCGGGCGGGTCCGCGCTCTCCCCGGCCCACTGGAGAAGCATCAGCGCCGGGTCGAACTCGGTGAGCTCGCCCTCGCGGTAGCCGAGCAGGTTCTCGGCGATCGGAGCGGTCTGCAGCGGCTTCTGCTTGTGCACGACGTTCTCGATCCAGCTGCCGCCGGCCCCCGAGAGGATCACGGCGTCGTACTCCTCGGAGGCGGCAAGCACCAGCGGCGAGACCGTCGCACCCATGGAGTGGCCGGCCAGCGCGAGGTGATCGAGGTCGAAGCTCGCGGAGGGCGAGGCGTCCGGACAGTCCGACGTGTCGAGGCTCCACGTGTCGAGCAGTCCGGGTAGCGCGGCGAGCTCGGCGGCCGTCTGGCGCACGTTGTCGCGCATCGCCGGCGGGTTGCCGATGTTGAACATCAGGAACTGCTCGTCGCCGCCGGTGTTGCGCAGTCCCGTGTGGGGCCCATCCATCGACAGGCCCGCAAAGCCGGCGCGTGCGAAGGTCAGCGCGGGTCCGGACCCGGCAATCGCCACGGCGCCCTCGGCGTCGCGTACCCCGCGGTCGACCAGGGCCCGCGCTCCGCCAGCTCCCGTGCGCACGAGCACAGCCAGCGGCCAGCCGCCGGTCGGCATCGCGCCCCGCGGCACGGTGATGTCCACGTAGGCCTCGTGGGTCCCTTGCGACACCGGTGCACCGGCGTCGAAACGCCAGCGGCCGCCCTCGGATTGGTAGGGCAGCTCCCCGTCCTGGAAGTTCTCGACCGACAGGGTGCCGCGGTACACGCAGTACTCGTCGAAGACGTCGGTGAGCGTCGGGGTGGTGACCACGGAAGGGATGGCCATCGCCGCGGTGACGGCGTGCAGCTCGGCCACCGGGTCCTGGGTGCGGAACACGCTGGCTCCCGCGAGATGGCTGCGCAGCTCGTCGGGGAGGGCATCGAGCGCGTCGGAATAGACCTGGGCGAGCTCTGGAGCGAGGTCGGTCCTCCCGCGAGCGAGGTCGTGCACGACCGCCGAGGGCTCGGGCTGCTCGCCGTTGGCGTAGTGCACGTCCGTGGTGACGAGCAGCGCGTACACCGAGTCGGGCTCGAGGGGAATGCCCTGGAGCGGGAGTACGGCGAGGTGTGGGCCGTCGGGTCCGTAGGGATCCGCGGCCTCGACGAAGCGCACGTCGATGGGAACGCGCACCCCGCTGTCGATGTGGACCAGCTGGACACTCGCGTCGTCGTCGGCGAGCGAGCCGGCCAGGTCGGGCAGGGTGCCCGGGTCCACGGGCCGATGCAGCGGCAGGAACAGGGTCGAGGTGGTGCCGAATCCATCGAGATCGCCGTCGATCAGCTCGACCAGATCGTCGACAAAGCCCACGTCATCGGGATTGTCGATGCCCTGGAGCTGCACCAGGCCGTCGGCGAGCATGTGTTGGCTCGGCACTGGCGCGTCCCACAGCTCGCCGTCGAACTCGAGCTTGACCAGGCCGTCGCCGTAAGCGCTGCAGGCGGTGAGCAGCGCCAGTGGAAACCATCGGGTCACCCGGCCATCTCGCTCATCGCCTTGACCTCGCGAGCGTGGGCCGCGAGCACTTCGAAGGTCTGGGGATCGGGACCGCCGCGGAAGCGGTAGACCGGAGGCCACACGTCGACCTCGCGCTCGAGCTGGTCGCCAGCGACGTCCATCAGCGTCGTCCACGGCACGAACAGCGCCAGGTGCTGCTCGTCGGGGCTGATGATGTTCACGAGGTCGGCCTCGGGCAGCATGCCGTCGACGGGAGCCCACATGCTGTAGCTCAGGGGACGTGCGGTCTCGTCGAGCTGGACGGCGCCGAAGCTCGCCATGAAGCGGTCCACACCGCCGCGCTGCCACGTGGCCTCGAGCAGGTCCTTGATCTCGGCGTAGGCGCTGCCGCGGTTGCGCACGGCGAGTTCGCCCCAGGCCGCGGCCAGGCGGTGTGAAGGATGCGGCCACCAGTCTTCGTAGCCCTCGGGTCGCAGGACCACTGGCTGGAGCGTGTCGAGACGCGGCTGCTGAGAGGCCTGCACGGCCACGTCGAGCAGGATCGACAGGCCCGCCGGGTCGTCCTCGCCGGTGATCACCAGCGTGTCACGGTTGGCGGGCAGCACGACGGGGTCACCGACGAGCGGTAGCTCGCGGATCTGATCGAGGAGCACGAGGCGGCCCGAGTCGTAGCAGTCGCCGACCTGGGCGGCGTACACGCCCGTGGTCACCTCGACGAAGGGCGAAGGCTCGCTGTCCCGCAGGTTGTCCACGGCCTGGGAAAAGGCCTCGTCGGCGCTCACGCCCCAGTCGTCGAGCTGCTCGCGACCGAGGCTCATGATGGCCCGCGGCATGTCGAGAACCAGCTCGAGCACGAGGTCCTGAGACACGGGAATCGTCGGACCTTCCGGGAAGGGGCCCTCGAAGCCATCGAGCATGAAGCGCAGGCGAGTCACCGTCGAGAAGGTCTTGGGGCGCAGGCGGACCAGAAGCCGCGGCGCGGCCTCCTCCCAGGTCTCGGGCGGTTGCGGTCGTGACTGGATGTCGATGATGCCCTCGGCGATGTCGACGAGCATCGCCTCGCGCTCGCGCTCGTCCTCGCTGGCGGTGAACGCGCCGAAGCGGTTGCCGAGGTAGGCCACGGCGCCGTCTTCGAAGCGCAGGGAGAAGTTCTCGAGGTCCAGTTCTCCGGGATGGCCGGCGGCGGCGAGAATCGCCTGGATGCGCAGGGCAAAGAGCTCGCGCTCGTCCTCGTCGGGAGGCTCGGGCTCGTCGGGCGCCAGTCGCTGGAGAAGCTTGGAGAAGAAGGACATCGCCACGAGCCTACCGCGCGGGAACCCGTGTCAGGAAACCCGGAGCATGCAGGTCGGTCCAGGTCTTACGTGGATCCGCGAAATCGAAGGACTCACGGATGCTTTGCTGGATCGCGGCGGCGAAGCATCCACACGAGCGGAAGGAGCATCCACGCGACCAGCGGACGGCGGCCACAGGGCATGTCCTGGGGCTCCGTGGGCAGCCGCACCTTGCCGAAGCCCCAGCGTGGGTCCCGGAAGTCCGCGTCCGGGTTCCACGCCCAGGCCTTGACCCTCTCGGCGGCGGCCAGGGCGTCGAGCGACGGGTCCTCGGAGAGCACGACGGCGATGGTCGCGGCAACGGCCGGGGTCGACGCGGAGGTGCCGTAGAACCCGCGAGCGCCGTAGGTCGACGTGGACAAGCCGTCGGGGCCGGCCAGGTCGGGCTTCGCATAGCCGCCGTAGGTGGGGCCGGTCGACGAGAAGGGCTCGGGCTCGGCCCACAGGTAGTCGTCGGTCGCGCGCACCGCACCGACGGTGAGGGCGTAGGGACTCGCGCCAGGATCGGGAATCGCGCCGCCGGTGACCGGGTCGGCCAGGTCTCCCGAGAGCGAGAGCACGCTCACGCGCAGGTCCGAGGAGGCGCCTCGGGTATGGCGGACCTCGAGCCGGTGCACCCCCTCGACGACGGGCTCGAAGCGGATGCGCTCGATGGGAGAGCACTGCTCCGCAGCCTGGGTCTGGCTGCGCTCGGCGCGGGCGGCGATGGTGCCGTCGGGTGCGATGACCACCGCGTCGAGGTCGGTCTTGCCGCACGAGATGTACTGGTTCCACGCGACGAAGATGCTGCGCGGCGAGCCTGGTGCGAGGTCGATGGCGAGGCTGTTGTCACCGTCGAAGTCATGGCGGTTGTCGCCGTCCTCGTCTCGCCAGGCGCCTTCCCAGTGCCGGGCGGCGTAGTTCCCGGCCGAGGCGACGACGAGCACGCCGTTCGCGTGGGCTTCCTCGATCAACCGAGCCACGTTGCCGGAGCCGTCGTAGTACGAGTTGTTGAAGAAGGACATCGAGATGCTCACGATGTCGATGTCCTCGGCGATCGCCCACGCGATGGCATTCTCGAAGGTCGTCGGCCCGTTGACGCGCACCAGGTGGAGCTCGGCGTCCGGGGCGATGTCGTGGACGACCTCGGCGCAGGCGTAGCCGTGGGAGCCCTCTTCCCACGGGAAGCGGGGCTCGAAGACCTCGATGGGCGTGTTGCAGCTCGGGTCGGTCCAGCAGTCGTGGGTGGTGAATGCGCCGAGCTCGTCGGGGTCGGCGGCGCCGAACCACTGCAGGTCGAACACCGCGATCTTCACGCCCTCACCGCGGGCGCCGCGCGCGTGCCAGTCCTCGAGGTTGAGCACCGACACGGCCTCTTCGGCCACCCAGGCGTCGACGACGGCGGGTTCCTCGTCCTGCCAGGGGCCGGCGTCGGGGGGCTCGAGCAGCACGGAGCCCGTCGCCGAGCGGGCGATGGCATCGGGATGGTGGGGATCCTCCACCCGGACGAGCGGAGGATGCGCCAATGCGAGGGAGAGCCAGAGCACGAGCCCAGGCTACCTCACTGCACGCGGACCCGGTCGATCTCGAGGCTGCACGGGGACGAGGCCTCGTTGACGATCTCGAGCGAGAAGGGCTGGCCGGCCTGATCCGCGTCCGGCACGAGCATGAACGACAGGGTCGTCCACGTCGACGGCATCGGGAGCATCGCCATGCCGTCCGCCTCGTCGCCTGCGAACAGGGTGAGGATGGCGGTCGGGCAGTCCGAGCGCAGGCTGAAGCTGACGACGGCCTGCTGGCCCTCGACGAGCGTGGCCAGCTCCGGGCTCGTCACCCAGCTGCGGCCGCGGCCATCGATGTCGATGGCCAGGTACTGCGCGCCGTCGACGGCGCCCTCGGCGTCGCCGAACACGAAGGCGCGGGCATCGCCAACCTCGTCGGTGGACCAGGCGGCCGGCGGAGCCGTGTTGCCGTCGCCGACGGCGGGGCTCTCGAACGACAGGTTCAGCGGGTCGGCCGGGGGCTCGTCGCCGGTGTCGTTCGGATCCGTGTCGTCCACGGGAGCGTCGTCGACTGGGGCCTCGACGTCGGGCTCGATGCCGTCGTCGGGCATCGTGCCGTCTTCAGGAGCACAGGCGAGTGCGAACAGACAGAAGGGAAGCAGGGCAAAGCGGCCCATAGCGTCCTCCAGATCAGAAAAAAGAAAGAGAGAAAGGGGGACAAGACGAAGTGTACACGAACCTCTGACATTTGGGAAGGGGGCGCCCGGCGGCAAGGCTGGACGCTTACGATGTAAACATCCATCGATCCCCATGCTGAGGGCGTCGAGGTCCGTCTCTCAACCCGATTCGCCAAAGAACACGGCGAGTGCCGCGGCGATCCGCGCATCTTCCTGAGCGCGGTGGGCCCGACCCTCCCAACCCAGGCTGGCACCGCGTTCGACCGCCGCGCGCACGGCGTGGTCGAGCTTCGGACCGGACTTGCGACCCAGCGCCCGCCGCACGGTGAGCTGCACGTCCTCGCCCCGCGCCAGTCCCGTGCGCTGGAACAGGTCCCAGGGGGAGCGCTCGAGGAACCAGAAGTCGAAGCCCTGGTTGTAGGCACGCACCTCGCGCACACCATGGCGTTCCTGCACACGCTCGACCCAGCGCGCGAAGCGGGGAGCGGCCTCCGTGGGCTCCAGGCCGAGGGAGAGCACGGTCTCCGGGCGGATGCCGTGCACGCGCATCGACTGTCGCGCCTGCCAGCTGTCGAGGTGGTGCCGGGGTTGGCGCACGAAGAACGAGATCGGCGACACCACCCGCCCGTCCTCGGTGATCACCACCGCGCCGACCTCGATGATGCGCCCACGAAAGCCGGCCCCGTTGTTCGGGAATCCGGTGGTCTCGGTGTCGAGCACGATGGCGGGGGTCATCGGGTGGCGTCTAACGGGGTATGGAGCCGCCGTGGATCTCGACGACCGATTGCTGCGGACTTCTCCCGGCGCCCTTGCCGGCGGCGCGCTGGTCGTGGCGCTGCTTCCGCTGCTCGGGCTTCCTGCCGCGCCGCTTGCCGGTGACGTCGCCCTCGGCGTGCTGAGCCTCGTCGGGCTCGCCAGTGCCGGATGGGCGTGGACGCGGCGTCAGCGTCTGCTGTCGCTTCCCCTCATCGTGTCCGAGGTGGCGGCGCGCGGACTCGACGGCAAGCTACGCATCCGCGTGTGGCTCGGTCACGGTCGCGCGATGCGCGATGTTCGGGTGGTCGTGCGTGCGCAGGGCGCGCAGGCCGAGGTCGGCGCCGGCGGACCGGTGGTCGGCCCGTGGACGGCGGTGGTCGATGTGCCGGGTGATCGCGTCCAGGTCGAGGCCAGCTGTCGATCCGGTGGGCGCGAGTGGCAGGCCGGTGCCGAGGTTGCGGTGCAGCCCGGACGCTTCGCGGCCCCGGTGAGCGGCAAGCCCGGCGCGCTGCAGTGGGCTCGTCCCCAGTGGGATCAGGTCAGCTGAACAGGCCCTGACGCCAGCGGTCGTAGATGGTCGCGTCGCCCGTGAAGGGGAGGTCGTGGCCACGCGCGACCCCCGCGAGCAGCACATGCTCCTCGGCCTCGACGCGAACGTCCGGATCGCGGGCCTCACCGTCTTCCACCGTGAGGGAGTCGCCGAGCACCACAGTGAACGCGCGCTCGGGGGAGCGGAAGACGAGGGTGCCGGGGCCCTCGCCGTGCCAGCGTCGGCGCATCGAGACCATGGCCCAGCGCAGGTTGGTGGTGTCGTCGCCCGGTTCGGTGAGGTAGCGCGCGCCGAAGGCGCCGAGGGCGAGCACGACGGACTCCAGCTCGCGGCCCATCTCGGTGAGCGCGTAGACCTGGGTCGCGGCGGGAGGCGCGAGGGTGCGTCGCTCGATGATGCCGGCGTCGTCGAGGTGTTTGAGCCGGGCGGCGAGGAGGTTGGTGGTCAGACCGGGCAAGGCCTGCAGGAGGTCGGTGTAGCGCCGGGGACCGAGCATCAGCTCGCGCACGAGGAGCAGCGTCCACCGCTCGCCGACCACGTCGAGGGCCTTTGCGACGCCACAGAATTGTTTGTATGATCGCATGCTTTACTTTAACATAGTGCGCGGAGGGTCGATGACGATGGTGTGGCCGAGTGCAGGCTCGTTGGTAGCGTTCCTCGTCGTCGTGACGATGGTTGCGAGCGCGCTGGTGTGGGGGGTCTACCGAGCCTCGCTCGTCGACGGACGGGAGGTGGCTCGCCGGCGGAGCCTCGCCGTCCTCGGAGGCCTGCTCCTCTGGAATGGTCTGCTGGGCGCGTTCGTGGCGAGCGGTGCGCTGGCCGCCGATTACCGACTCGCGATGCCCTTTCTGGGCATCAGCAACCTCGTGGGTCTCGGGGTGGCCCTGTCGCCGGTGGGGGGCTGGCTCGCGCGGTTGCCCGCGACGTGGCTGGTCGCGTTCCAGGCCTTTCGGCTGCCGCTGGAGCTCGTGCTGCACGCATGGGGTGAGCAGGGGACCATCCCCATGACGATGACCTGGGAGGGCAGCAATCTCGACGTGATCACGGGCGTGGCGGCTCTGCTGCTCGCGCCATTCGCCGAGCGTCGGGCCGTGGCATGGCTGTTCTCCGCACTCGGACTCGGGCTGCTGGTCAACGTCGCGCGGGTCGCCGTGCTCTCCTCGCCCTTCGATTTCTCGTGGGGACAGGAACCACCGCTACTCCTGGCGATGTTCGTGCCGCTGTACCTGATCGTGCCGGTGTGCGTGGCGGGTGCACTGTGCGGGCACGTGGTGCTGCTCCGCAAGCTGCTCGACCGCTAGCCCTCGGGGCCCATGGTGAGCACGAGCTCGCCGCCGGCGGCGTCCCAGTCGGTGTGGTCGAAGCTGCCGCCCTGCGGTTCTTCCTCCTCACCGAGGGTGACCGCGCCGACGACCGTGGATGCGTCGAGGTTCGGGGCCCTCATCACCCAGGTCTCGCCGTTGGGGCGGTCGATCTCGACGCGGTTGAACAAGGGCGAGCCCACCGCGTAGGTCGTGGTCCCGGCGATCGGGTAGAAGCCGCTGGCGGCGAACAGATACCAGGCCGAGAGGGTGCCGCTGTCGTCGTTGCCGTCGATGCCGCTGGGCAGCGTGGTGTAGCGAGTCTCCATCACGTAGCGGCTCGCCTCGGAGGACAGCGTCAGGTCGCCGGCGAGCGCGGGCAGGAAGGCGTAGTGCAGGTCCGGCTCGTTGCCGTGCCAGTAGTAGGGGTCGGGCAGAAGCTCCTCGTCGTGGGTGTCCGTGTCCTCCCAGAACTGGCGCATGCGTGCGAGCCAGGCGTTGGCATCCCCCCCGTGCTGGAGCTCGATCATGCCGTCGACGTCCTGCGGAGCGCCCCACACGTAGTGCCAGGCCGCGCCCTCCACGTAGGAGTCGGACCAGGCGTTCACGTTCTCGGGGACCTCGTAGGAGCCGTCCTCGTAGCGGCCGACGAGAAACGCGCTCTCCTCGTGCCACAGATGCTTCCAGCCCTGCTTCATGTCGTGGAACTGCGCGGCGTCGGACTTGCCCATCGCATCGCCCCACAGCCCCATGGCGTGGTCGGACCACGCGAACTCGAGGGTGCGGGCGGCGGGACCGCCGGCCTCCTCGAACACGACGTAGCCGCGCTCCTTGTAGCCCTCGATGCCCGCGCGTCCGGCGTTCGGCATGGGCTGGGTCGACTGCCGCACGGCGATGTCCCAGGCGGCGTCCGCGTCCCAGTCGGTCTGCAGGCCCTTGAGCCAGGTCTCGGCGAACACCTGGTCCGCCGGGGTTCCGACCATGCCGCCGGTGTAGCCGTGGGTCATCGGCCAGCGTGGCAAGGAGCCGCCGTCCTCGGCCATGCGGATCAGGCTGCGAACCATGTCCTGCTGGGTCTCAGGACGCGCAAGGATCAGCCATGGGTGCTGGGTGCGGAAGGTGTCCCACAGCGAGAAGGTGCTGTAGTACGTGAAGTCCGCGGTGTGAATCGCGTCATCGAGACCGCGGTAGCGACCGTCGACGTCCGAGTGGATCATCGGCATGTGGTAGGCGCGGTACAGGGCCGAGTGGAAGATCACCCGCTCGTCGTCGGTGCCTCCGCGCACCCGGACGTTGCCGATGGCGTCGCGCCAGGCCTGCTTCGAAGCCTCGAGCGCCTCGTCCATGTCCCAGGTGGTCTGCTCGGCGGCGAGGTTCGCCCGGGCGCCGTCGAGGTCCACGTAGGACAGCGCGACCTTGACCTTGACCTCCTCGGTGCCCGCCGGGAAGGTCAGGTACAGGCCGGCGTCCGTGCCCTCGACCGAGGCCAGGTCGGACTGGGGCGCGTCCGGGTCGGTCCAGCCGCCAACCGAGGCAGGGGCCGGATCGAACTCCATAGCGAACCAGGTCTTGTGGCCGCCGAAGCGACCGCTGTAGCTGCCGTCGACGAGCTGGTAGCCGGTGAGCTCGGCGCCGCTGACCGTGGCGTTGGCTTCGGCGATGTCGACATCCCCGATCTCGTGGCCAAGGTCGAGGACGACCACGGGCTCGGTACCGGCGTCGAACACGTAGCGGTGCATGGCGCTGCGCTCGTGTGCCGCGATGTCGACCGTCACCCCGTCGTCCGGTAGCCTTACACCGTAAGTTCCAGGGGTGGCCCACTCGTCGTCGTGCGAGAAGTGCGATTCGCGGCCCGGATCGGTGGTCCAGGCGGGGTCCCAACCATCCTTCGGCATGAGTCCGACGGCCCCGAAATCGACGACGCCCATGCCCTGGCTGTGGGTGTGCGAGAACGCGGCGATGCGGTCGTCGAGGTAGAAGTAGCCGCTGTACGAGAACGGCGGGGAGCCCCACGGGCCGCGGGTGTCGGGGCCTGCGGCGATGAGCGAGAACGGTCGCTTCGCGGCAGGGGACACGGCGCCGAAGTTCACGCCGATGGTGTCCGAACCGATGAACACGTCGATCTCGTCGATCGGGTCGTAGGGTTCGATCGGGTCGTCGGCGAGCGGGTCACCCTTGGGCTTGCAGGCGAGCAGGGCGAGGAGAACCAGGGGGGCGTAGCGGTGCATGAGCCGGAGTCTAGCTTGGCTTTGACCGTCCGCCATCGGTCCGGGGTCATTTCATCACGACCGTGTGGGCGGGTGAGTGCCGTCAGCGGACGAGCCAATGCAACTTCCGAGCCAGACCCCGTTCGAAACGCCGGTTTTCTGTGGAAAACCGGGGCCCTCATCGGTCGTCTCCCGTTGCGGGCGCCGCCAGCGGAACCGCCATCTTCGGGCATCTACAGGGGTCTGACCCCACCCGGGGGTCTGACCCCGCTCAGGGGTCAGAGCCCCCCCTCCTCGGGATGCGGTCCTCAACCCGTCGGTGGCCGCGGTTCGTCCTCTCAGGCCACGGTCTCCGGCAGGGCTTCGGCCCGTGCGAGCACGTCATTGCCGACCTTCCACATGTTCCACGCACCGATCACGAGGAACACCGTCTTCAGGGCCTTCTTCACCGGCCAGATCGCGAGGCGCCTCGC
>SBGP01000043.1 GCA_006226595.1 Deltaproteobacteria bacterium | reverse complement strand
CGTGGTCGACCACGTCCCTTTGCTGCAGCGTGACCTCGAAGCCACCACGCGTTGCAGTGGGCGCCTCGACCGGTGTCATGACCTCACCCCGAGGCATGTGTCGTACACGGGACACCATGTGCAATGCGCTCCGACGTGCTTTGGAAAACGCCCGCGCTCAATATCCGCGATGCTCGCCTTGAGATCACGGCGTAGGTCCGTGAGATCGGCCCAGGGCGCGTTCACGTGCTCGTAGTGCAGTGCCTTGATGCCCTCCCACCACCATGCGACCGCATCATATTGGGACGGCAGGACTAGAACTCCATCGACCTCCACGAGGTCCTGGTCGTCTGCCGGGCGTTTGCCGAAGCGCAACCATCGCTGACCGATGTGGGGGTAGTGAAGTGGGAACCGGTGAATGCCCCGAACAAAGGCGAACGGGAGGTCGGCCTCGACCTGCACAGCACGACCGGCCACCTGGATTGCCGCGACCAGCTTCACCGACTCCCTTTCGATGGAGACCATGAAGTTACGGTCGTCGCTCATGTTCTGGGCAAGAAAGCTCACCGTCCCACGCAGGGCTTGCTCGACGCTCTGCCGATCAAATGCGCGCAGAGCCGGAAACTCGTACCAAACATCGTCCTCGGTGACCTGCATTGCCCGCAAGAGCCACGACTCGAGTGCATCCTGATCACCGCACGGACACGTTTCCCCACGGTCGACAATCCAGTCCAGCATCGCCTCGAGCCATCGCCCCGCAACTACCTGCGCCAGCTGAAACGAAGAGGCCACCTGCCCGGCGGTCCGGTCCAGGAGTTCCATCCGGTATCGATGTGGACACAGCCGGAAGGCGGCGATCTCCTCCAAATCATAGACCGCTCGCTGAGAGAGAACCTCCATCGGGGACAGCTCCGGTGTCGCCCCGGCGGCAAGGCGATGGAAGGCTGGCGTGCTGTCCCATCCGAGCAACTCGGTCACATCGTCTAGGTACATAGAGGGTTGCTGTTGTTCGCGGCCATCGGTGAGCGACCAGGAAAGCACGAGGCGTTCGGACGCACTCCGGACCAAGGCGAGGAATTGGTAGCGCTCCTGCGAAACATGTTCGGCCAGATCGTCGGCCTCCAGAGGCCAAGAATCCGAAGGTGAACGGGGTACCCGAGAGTCATCTAGCCCCAACGCAAGTACGAAACGCTTGCTCACCCCGTCGACGCTCTCGAAGCCCACCACAGAGACTCTGTTCGGCCCGACGTCCGGCTCCTCGGCCTCCCTCGCCTGCGCCAACCCGACCAGGACCTCGCCAAATTCGGAACTAGAGAGTCGAATTGCGGGGTCGTGGCCTACCTCCCTCAAGGCGTCCCCAATCTGGGCGAGCACCGCGCGTTCGGCCTCTCGAATCTTGGCTGTGTCCAACCGCGCAAGCTGGTCCAGTAGGACGTGAACATGGGCGGCCAGCGAGCGGTCCCCCCCGTCTGCCAGGTGCCGGCACATCGTGTCGATTCGCGCCACGACGGCCTCCCACAGATCGATTGCTTCGACCGGCACCCCTGCAGCCGGGAGGCGGGAGTTGGCGGGAAGCGATGTCGCTTGTCGGCGGAGCGTCGCAAACGCCTGCGTCCACTCGTCCCGTCGTCGGCAGGACTCGAACACTTGAACCTTGGCCCGACGAAACGTCGCCACAGTCTCCTGAGCCGCCACGCCCAGAAGACCGGATGCCAAGAAGGACTCGAGCTCGCTTGCATGAAGATTGAGCCCCCCCTCCCAGACGGAATACAGGCCAAGCGCGAAGCGACCGACTGGCGTCAGCAAGAGGATTCTCGCAGGAAGGTGGAAGTACTCCACGCATCCCTGGAGTTCGGCCTCTTCGAGGAGAAGAGGCAAGTAGGTGTCCAAGTCGCGAGTGGCGACCACAATCTCCGACGCTTCGACCCCACCCTCGATTGCGTCCAAGACCCGAGTCACACAGGACGCCACCTCCTGGTTTGGATGGGATGCAGGCTCGACGACTACCGAGCCGTCCCGGGACGGGCGGCGCGGAACAATGGAATCGGAAAACAACGACGCCTGCAGCCACCGGAGTTGGGTCCGCCTTGGAAGAAGAGTCGATACGCTGACCACGTCCGCGCCGTCGTGAACCCCCTTCCAGACGTCACGCACCGCCTGGAATCCTCTTGCTTGATCAGAGCGATACGGCCGGACGACCACGACGGATGCACCTAGTTCGACGCATCGCTGGGCAAAGAAATGCTGCAACGCTGTGAGGCGAGTGAAACCTTCCAGGACCACGACCTGCGGCGGTCGAAACTCGTTCGCGACAAACTGGCGCGCCACGTGCTCGAAGCTGCCTCCGGCACCGGTGGCCCTTACGGCCTTGCGATAGCCCTGCTGCAACTCTCGCAGGAACGGTCCTAGCGACGCGCGCACCAGGCGCCCAGCGAACTTCTCCGGAACGCCGTCCCCAAGGTCCACGCCCTCCTCATCCAGACGAACCAGTACGTCTCGCCATGCGAGAACGTCGTGTTCCAGCACTCGCCGCCAGGTCACGTCGCCCTCTGCGATGTCGCGCATGACGCGCAACAGAAGCGTGCGTTCCTCATATCTCCGCAGCGTGCGCTCACGAACCCAGTGGCGGAGCACTTTGTGAAACACAAGAACTGGTTGGGTACGGGGCGCGTCGTTGGGTGCCACCATTTGGAGAGGAGACGGGAACTCTGCACCCCGAGTGCGCTCCAGCGCCCCATTGGCAACGATGTAGGCCCAGGACACCTGGTCGTCACAGAGTTCGGGAATGAGTTCGCGAATCCAGCCGGGGTCGAGCGGCTGTCCATCGTACTCAATGACTCTTAGGCCGCCATTCCCAGGTGACGCCGGCGCTGAACTTTGGAACAAACCACAGAGGGTTCCCCAGACGTCATCGCCAAAACGTCCTCGGCCCGGAAGTGTATTCAACCAGCCTCGGAGAGCGTGGTTCTCCAGGTCCTCCACAGTCCAGACGTTCCGCGTCGAAGGCAGTTCGAACCCCTTCCTCACCCAGTCAACGCGAGCCACGAGAGGCACCACGACGCGAGAGTGCACCCGAACGGCGGACAGTTCCGACCGATTCGCGAGTAGGTCACGCAGGGCAAAAGCTTGTTCGTCCACCTGGGCGCCTGGGGCTTCCGTGTCCTGGTACCAATCCCTCATGGTCCACGCGCTGCCAGCGATCGACGAGATGTTCTCGATCTTGCAGCCCTTCACCTCGAGCGCGATGACGCCGTAGTCACGCAGTACCAGCAAAACGTCGACTTCATACCGATAGAAGGCCCCATCCTGAAAGACAGGGAAACGATAGTAGGCGTGGCCCTCGAGGCCTGCCAATGCTTCCTTCAGTCTTTCCCACACCACTCGCTGTCCGAGATTGTGGTCGAAAGGCTCCTCAGGGTGGAATTCCATCACTGTGCCGAAGCCCAGTCGGTCACAACGCGGAGGATCGAGCTCATCCCCTTGCCTTGTGGGTACCCAATGGGCTTGTGGCCCCGCTCGTGAGCGATGAACTCCGTCGCAGCGTGCTTTGCACTCCAAGTGCACATCACGAACAGGTCTGCGTTCCTAGCGAACTCCTTGAGTCGGGGACTCCCAACCTTGTCGTGCGACAGCTCCACTCGCACTCCAGGATAGAGTCCACGAAGAACCTCTCTGGCGCTCCGTCCCGCCCTCTCGGTGAGGGTGTAAATGACGATGTACCGGTCACCAAGGTCAACGGACTCTTCCGTAGCCTCTGTGACCTCTCTCCAAGCCTCTTCGAGGCGAGTTCGCTGGTCAGCTACGCCGAGCTCTCCGCAAAGTTGCACCAGAACCCGGCGCGTCGCTCGGTCGAGGTGGCGGGCGAAGCGAACGGCACTACCGACCACGGTCTGAAACAGCGCGCGACGTTCGGCAGGCCGAGGGCTCGGGTAGTAGGCCAACAGCTCGACGGCCTCCAGAGCCCACTCAAAGTATTTCGGTGCCTCGAAGGTCTTCCAGATTCGAAGCAACAGACTGACTTGCTTCGCGTAGTCCGCCTCTACGAGCCCTGCGTCCAATCTCACATCGGTGAGCTTCAGCACCGCATCCAAGTCGCTGATAAGCGAGAGGTCGTCCGCTGCAATGATCTCCGCAATCTGGTCGCAGAGGCCTCGAAGCCGCGCACCCGACAGGCCCCCTTCCTTGTACGTTGTCGTGATGCAGGCGACCAACTGGGGCAGGACGCGATTCACCTCCTCTGCTCGGTCCACCCACGCGCGCAGGAGCAACTCAGAGACGTCACCCTCTCCCAGCGCCCATCTCTCCCCTTCTTCGACCGCGATGCCTACGGATGCATTGCCGTCGGTGATGCCCTCGAACCAGGACGCCCAGTCACGAGGCCCCCCAGACTCGCCAAACTGCTCGACCAGGTGTTCCCAAGCGACACGGGTGCGCCACCCCGCCACAACTTCAGCGAACTCGCTGTCCGACAGCGCCTCGCGGACGCGAAAGCAGGTGTCAGCAGCGGCTTGCGTGTTCACCTCTGGCGCGCACTCGAGGACGACTCGAAAGACCTCTGTGCTTGGGGGCAGACTCTCGACCAGGGCCAGCGCCCGATCGTACCTACGGTCTCGCACCAAGGCCTCTGCCTGCTGAACGGGGCCGACCCATTCCGCAGTTGGCTCGGGTGCAGCCGCGCTCTGCCTGACCCGCTCGACCCACGCACGGTCTCGACTCTCAAGAAGCGCGTGTACCTCATCCAGCATCACCCCTTCGGCCCGTTCCGCGATGAGTCCCAGCGCGAAGGCCTTCAATGCCTCGGGGTGCTGCGTGCCACTCCGGGTCCCGAAGAACTCTCCGTACTGGGGGTACACATGAGCTCGGAAGAACGCGAGTTGTTCCGACGGCGAATCGCGCTTTTCGAACCCAGCCAAAAAGTGCTGGTACACCGCCACCAACAGGGACTCTGTGACGGCCGACGGCCGACGGCCAGCGACCACCTCCACGAGATCGGGTAATTCGAACACTTGGTCGAACCGCTGACGCTCACTTGCGACTCGGACCCGGAGAAAGGTCAGGTTTCGGCGCCCGAGGACGCCCCGCTCCTCGACTTGATTCACGAGACGCGTGGCCTCGTCGAACCGTCCCACTCCAAGAGCCATCTCGATGTCGCGAAGCATCCGACCGATGGGACGAGGCAGAGCCTGTCCCCTTCGCGGCTGAGCCGCGAGCAATCCTTTCAACAGGGACACGGCCCGAATGGAGGAGTCGATGTCCTGCTGCCTGACAGCGACCCTGAACCACCTACCGCCAGCAGCTTCATCCACGGCGATGTCGATGGGATCAGCCGAATCGGGCTCGGCGGCCTCTCCCCGAAACTCTGAGTAGCTGTGCCCCAGGAAAGCGGTGACCGTCTCACGAGCCTCATCGAAGTGCACATCGTCAGGCGCGAGCACATACCAGCTGACATCGCCGCTGTCGTGTACCCGAGGCAGGACCACAGTGTGACTGCCAACATGGTCGCAAGCCGCACGCCAATCCGACGCGCCCAACTTCGGATGGCCCGCCGCATGGTTGCCCGGACCGAAGAACACCGCGCCAAGCACCGTGCTCATTCGGCCTCCCGGAGGTTGCGACATCTCACATCCGCCAAGCTGGGATCCGCTTGAAAACGCACCCGTCCGTCAGCAGCACCAGAAAGCAGCGACTCCACATCTCCGTCCAGGGAGAACCTGGCAGAACAAATGGCGCTCTCGGTCGAGGTGACGTCTCGGCAGTGAAGGCCATCGAGCCCGAGTCGCTCCACCTCCCGCCGGAGCCGGTCGACGAACGGCGCGTCGGCAACAGGTCCGAGGATGTGAACCTCCCGACCCCGACGTAGAAACTGCAGCACGATGGCCGACAACCTGACCGGACCTCTCGGCCAGTCGGGACAGAGCGTGGAGAAGCCCCCATGGGTGTTATCGACCACCACCGCCTCCTCCCAACTTGTCAGCGCAAGGAAGAGTGCGTCTGGTGTGCCGAGGAGTTCAGCCACCAGCAAGGATTGCAGCATGTGCATCGCGCGGCGACGTTCGGCGCCCGAGGAAAGGGAGAACTGTTGAATCACAGCGCCACCTCCTGGAGCTCGAACTCGGCCACCAGCTCAGCACCCGCACGGGTCAGACCGGAGAGCACCGGCCAGACCTGCAAGAAGCCGCAATCCACCGGCGTCGTGCAGACCTCTCGAATGATCTTGCCTAGCCCATCACCCTCGCGAACCGGCGCCGTCACCCGAGCGATACCAGTCTCTGCCAATCGCAGCCGCACCCGTGTCACGGCCTCCAGTGCCCCGGCTTTAATCGCCGGGTGGGCGGCGTCGAACCACGGACGAAGGAGGAGTGGTTCCGCCGCCGGGAGCTCGGCGTAGGGGTTCCAAGACATCAGCGGCCGCCCCCTGACCACACCGCCCGTTGGCCAGAGAAGACTCTGAACGACGTCTGCCCGCCAAAGAGGGAGGCCATCTGCCGGTACGGCTCCTGGCAACGCGACATCGACGCGCCCATCCAGCCGACAGAGATGGGACCAGGTGCGAACGTCCACCTCTACGCCCCAGCGCTCCTCCAGACTCTGCCATTCGGAGAGCAAATCACGACACAACGCGTCCGTGTTCGCTGAACTCCCGGGCCTGAGCAGCCGGCGATTCAGCGCCGACATGACGGCATGGGACGTCGAGATGTCTGCATCAGCCAGCCGGTCCCGGACAACTCCCAGAGCCGTTCTCGTCGAATTGTGATTCGATGCGGCCCGTACTCCCTTCAAGCCGTCTGCGAGGACAGTGTCCGTACCTGCGAGCTCGAGAATCCGCCGAAGCTCTCCATCCGTGAGTTCATCCTCGCCAGGGGACAGAGCCCTCGCGGCCAGAGCGAAAAATCGGCGAGGGTCGTTCGCGAAGCGGCGGGCCAACTCCTCCACGACGCCGCCGCCACCGAGCGTACCCTCGGTGAGCCAGACTTCGGCGACTCCTTCGAGCTCGCCGCGACGAGTGGGTCCAGCATCGAGATCCAGGATCAAATCCCCGGCCGCGAACTCAGGACAAAGCCTCAGACCAGCCTCTAGGAATGCGCTACCCAGCGTGGCGATCAACACGTCTTCCACGAAGTGCCGAGTGTCAATCGGGTCCGGAGTGGACCAGAGAACCTCGGCCGCCACCGCCAACCCATCCTGCACTCGCGGCTGCCGCAACAAGTCCGCCAAGTCGACCAGTGCGCGACGAGCATCCGCCGTGCTCGCGGTATCGGAGGCAAAGAGCTCCTGGGCGACTCGCCAAAGAGCACTGCCGACGTTCCCGCCTCGCAGACCGTTCTGGGCATCCGCGAGTCCCGTGGCATCAATCTTGGCGCGCTCCGTCAGGGCTGCGAAGTACACTTGGGAGAGGTGCGTGCGCACAAAGGAGCCGCAGGGTCCAAGCGCCTGGCTCTCCTGTACGCGTTGAAGGTACAACCTGCGACGCAGGGAAGCGGCCGCCGGCGAGGCTGTCCAATCGGTGGCTAGCTTCGACAGGGCTCCAACGTCCACGCTGATGCAAACAGCGTCGACCGCACCAGTGAACCCGAGCGCCAAAGGGCTACCCCGACTATCGGTGAAGTTGACCGTCGGGGTCCTCCGCGTTCCGTCCATACCGAGCAGATCAGCTTCTGCTGCCGTGGAGAAACGGCGAATCTCGACACTCCGATTCTCTGCGTGCGTGTGAAACCGGACATCGCGGACAAGGCCCGCCCACTCTGTTCCTCGCGGAGGTGAATGTGCGTCCGGGAGAGAACGCGGAAGGACTTCGGTGTGCCAGACCAAAGAGCTGTTCGAGGACTGATGAATCTGCTGGCGAGGCACCTTCGTGACTCGCAGTCCCCATGGACGGATGCAGCGAACTTGGTACTCGTCACCCCTCTCGTCGGACCAAGCGAAGGAGCCCAACTCCGTGTGCCCCATCAGGATGGGTTCTAGATCCAAGTCTTGTGACGTCGACAAGCTTGGGTCTGGAGGTGCTATCCAATGCCAGGCGTAGGCGTGTTTGATGGTGAACCTGAAGCTGACCGAACCTGGCGCAAAGGTCGACAACGCCTGCCGCAATGGCATGGTGAAGTGTTCAGGGTCCTCGCCGCGAATGGCGGCTGGGGTCTCAATGGTCACCTCTGGGAGTTGGAGCTCTCCAAATAGGCTGGCGGGAACGAAATCCGGCGCAGGGTTGTATCGAATTTGGTAGTCCCCACCCGGTTCTTCACCCCCGTCAGCAAGCCGCCTCCACGCGGTATCGAGACGTCGGCGAACGGTCGGGATCATGGCGAGGAGAAGTGACCTCGGCGGCAGCCAAAGGAGAGGCACGACCTCATCCGGCTCGAGCCCCAGAGCCGCGCCGACGTAGGCGGCGAGTTCGTCACGGAGGACTGAATCTGCGAGGAGGCGCTCCAGAAGGGCCAACTCCTCGCGCTGCCTCTCCTTGCCTGCCGCAACGTGACCGGATTGGTGGACGGTCGGAGGTCCCGCGAGATCCCGCCATACCGAGCCTGGAAGGCTGATTTCTGAACGACGCGCAACCCAGTCGAGGAAGGTGTACCCCGCCTGGATCCTTAGAACATGCCGGTTCGCGAGCGGCAGCGTCCGCTCTTCCAGGGCCGGATCGAACAGGCTCTCGTATTGCTCGTAGGCCGCGCGGTCGCGGCCATGATCAGATAGCACCACCACGGTCCAAGGTCGCATGGAGCGCCGTCGCCCAGCGCGCCCCTTGCGCTGAAGGAACTGCGCCGCGTCTCGCGGAGCCTTGTGCTGAAGTACAGCGCCGACCTCGGGGTCGTTGTAGCCGACTTCTAGTGAGGCGGTGGCGACGATGACGTCGGAGTCAGGCCCGACACCGGCGTCTTGCGATGACGTGCGACCGACATCCAAGCGCCCGGAAGGTCCCAAGTCATGGCCGATCTCCTCGCATAGGCCCCACCACTGACCGTTGCGCCCCCGCTCGTGCCGTTCCCGGGGGTCATCGCCTTTCGCACGGAGAGCTGCCAGCGGCCCGGTCGCAGCTGGATCCGGCCGCCCAAAGTGGTTGCGCCCCTCGGCATCCTGGAGGTCGAAGAACAGACGGTTCGTCACGTCGAGGTCGTCCGTGAACAGGAAGACCTTGGAGCCGAACAATTCCGGGCAGAACGGATTCTGGCTGGGCTCCAGAATACGGCGTAGCAGCATGGCCGTCTGCAGCGTGGTTGAGGCAAGACTGACTCCCGACGCTGGCTCTCCCCGCAATACAAGCTGGTACTCGCTCCCCTCCTCCACCATGTCCTGTTCCGATGCCTGAAGAAGCGTCACCGCGCTCTCGTCCACCCCGGTCAACTGGGCGAAGAACCGCGGTGCCTGACGCAACGTGGCCGACAGACCAACGAAGGTGACCGGCGCACCAAGCGCGTGACGCCAGCGACGCAACAGATAGGCCACCTGTGCCCCGTGTATGCCAGCGTAGGTATGGACCTCGTCCAATAGAAGAACGTCTGGAGCTGGGGCCCCGAACATTCCAAAGACTCGACCGGCGCGGTCGTCGCTCATCGAACGATTGAGGATTTCCGTGGTGGCGAACAACACGTCAGGCGGAGTTGCTCGCATCTGCTCTCGTGTCAGAACAAGCAGCCCCTCTGGGGTCTCCGTGTCACAGCGCGAACAAACCAACCGATGTCGGTTTGCTTTGGCGTCATCGGACGACCAGCACATGTCACCGGTACACCCCTCAGTAGGACAACGGAAGTATGGACACACCCAGCCGTCTCTCGAACGCCGCCATGACTGCTTGCCCGACAGGCTCCCCACAGCTTCCGGGGTCTGCCCAAAATAGGCGCCGATCACGAGCGGGCGCGACCCGCGCTCCCTCAATAGTGTGTCCAATCGGCGGGCCTCGGCCCAGGTCTCCGAGAACTGATCCTTGAGGAGCTCATTTCTTGGATAAACCGCAATGGCCCGAGCGAATCGCTCGGCTGTGATGGTCGCACCGATGTGGGCCAGGACGGGGAGGTAGAACGCGAGCGTCTTTCCACTACCGGTCCCGGCGCAGATGACGTCACCTCGGTCACGCCCCGACGAAAGATCGGAGAGGATCTGTCGGATCGCATCAACCTGGAAACCGGCGAACCTGTACCCTGGTCCGCGTGCCAGCAACTCCGCGAGGATCCGCCGCACATCGTCATCGAGTTCGAGGTCGGAAAGCACGCGTTCGGAAGGAATTCGCCGTTCGGGGTACCGACGCGGCTGTGAGGCAAATCGGAAGTCGGCGACCAGAGGCGGCGCCGCCCTCCAAGCCCCTGGCGTTGTCCGATGCTTTGGGAACATACGCCGCAACGAGGCGAATAGCCGAACGGACTCTGCCGCACGCGAACGCAACCTCCCTTCCGCAGGCTCGTAGAGCATCCTCCGATGAACGAGTTCGTGGACGAGGTCCTCTGGGTCAATGTCCTCCTCCAGACCGCACCTGACGAGGTGCTCAGAGGCCAGGCCCTCCAACTCGTCCCGGCTGTGCGCACCCTCGATGACGCCCCAAGAGAGGAGTTGGCGCTCGTGGTGCTCGACGAGGTCGAGGAAGCCGGTCAGCACAGCCAGATCGACATCGATTGACTCAGTCATTGGTCGCTCGGATTCGGAAGAGGTCCTCGCGACCGTTGTCCACAAGCCATTTGCTGACCTTTGGCGTGAGATCGGAAAGCAAGGCCCCACTTGTACTGTTCGCCTTCTGGAAGAACGCCTCGACATCGGCGGGCAAGTCGGACGCACTCCGGAAGGCCTGGAGCGGTGGGTCGACGGAAGCACGCGCGGTCTCGAATTCCCGGAAGCGAACTTCGGAGGAGGGCACGCGGGCGGCAAGCCCCTCGTAGGCTAGAAGAGCCCCGTGAAGCTCGCGCGCGCACTTCCTTCGGACCGGATCGACGTGATCGCGATCCGCCTCGACCTCCGCCGCGCGCATTGGCGGCGCGGATTGCCGAACAAAGTCCGCCCACTCCGAAGTGGCGTATGCCTCGAGATCAGTGTGTGCCTGCCTCACGGCATCCGCCACAGCCTTGAATGCACGACCCTCAAGCGTCAGTTCGCTATCGTGAGCCACCTGCTCGCGAAGAATCCTGCAACGGCCTTGAGCGTCCGCCAGCGAAAGCGGGAGCTCACGTACCAACACGCCCTCGCGAGCCAGCAACGCTAGCCCATCCAGCTGGCGTTGCAGTTCGCCCAAGTCTTCGGCGACTGTGTTCCAATGTCCCTGAACGGCACCCAACCGGGTGGACAGCACTTCCTGATCGGTCCTGTGCCTGTTGAGCCGCTCGATTCTTTCGGCTCGCTCGACGATGTTCATCTGGCCCCCAACTCAGGGGCCGTCCACTCGACGAAAGCACCGAGCAGGCCGTCGACCTCCCGCCGGTACGCCTCAGCAGCGCTTCCACCGACGTGGGATGCGACGTCCAAAAGGGGCTCCACAGCATCCATGAGAGAGGATGCCGCGTCTAGAAGCGCCACGAGCTTCACCACAGCTGGGGTCGAAGCCCGGGCGAGTTCGTATGGGGGTATCTCCGCCGGTCGGCCCGAAACTGCCGCAAGGCGGCCTCTCGCTTCCGCCAGGTCGTCACCTTCAACGGCCTCTAGGGCTCGTTTGAGTTGCCTCTGAGGCTCGAGTCCGAGTCCTCGCTCACGAGCGATCTCGAGCACATTCTGAAGCTTCACGTGCAGGGAGCCAGCATCCGCCGGAATGGACGTCAGCACTCGCTCCGATTGCATGCGGAGCCAGGATCGCTGCGCGGCCAGCGCATGAGTCCAACGCTTGGCCACCTCCCTGGCTGCCTCTTCGGTGTTTCTCTGGTACGTCTTGTTCTTGGAGAGCCCGGAAATCTCCGGACACACTGACGGTTCCAGGCCCTCCATGGCACAAAGGATGCGCCACCCGTCCAGAGCGAGCAGTTGCTGGTTCTGCCGCGCATCCACATGCCCTCCCTGAAAAATCCCCACCAATCCGAGCAGTAGATCGATGCGACTGGCGCGCTCGAAGTCGAGAGCGTGATGCAGGTCGCGCCACGCGACAGGCCCCCCCGCGTTCGAACGGTGACGTTCGAACAGATCGCCAACGTCCTCAAGGGTCATCATGGAACCGCGCTCGATGACCGCTAGAGCAGAAAGCAATTTGACCTCTGCGACAACTAGGTCGGGGCAGCTAGCCCGATACCATTCGACGAACTGCGCATGCCAGGTCGCTAGGCGAGCCATGAGGTGCTCGTACAAGACATCCGCGTTCTCGAAATCGAACCGCCATCCACCCAACTCGAACCGAACCAGCCCCTGCAGGGCGAGGTGAAGGCCATGACGGTCGGCGTCCGTGTCCACCTCCAACCCCCCTACGCGGATATGGCAGGCCCCTTCGGCGATTCCTCCCGCAGCTGCCTCGCCAAGCCACACCTTCTTCTGCGCGCCCAGGCTGGCGACCGGCTGCCGCAGTCCCTCAGCCTCCCAATCCACGTGGCGCAGCACGAGACCGAGGACCCAAGTCCGAAGTAAATTCGCTTGTTCCGTCGGCAACATCGCCCCATTCCGCCACTCCGTGAGAACCCTGTCCCACTGCTGAATGGGTTCAGCGGGGGTGCCCCCCTGCCCTGGCCCCGCTCCCGGGGTGGGCGTCGAACCGGCGCCCGGACGCGGTGCCGCTCCCGGACTCGGCCTCGGGCTCTGACCCGCCCCAGGACTCGGACTCGGCCCCGGGCTGTGACCCGCCCCAGGACTCGGACTCGGACTCGGTCCCGGGCTCAGACCCGCCCCTGGACTTGAGCCAGTTCCGGGGGTTGGCGCATCCACTGAAGGCCCTGATATCGGCATCAAAACTTCGGCAGAACGCCTGCCCGACCCCTCTGCCGCTGAGGTTCCCGGTCCGACCTGGTTGACCGCTGTACCCGGGAGCACCGGGAGCCCGAAGGCTTCGTACACCCGAGCATTCAGGGAACGGGCCTCGGTCATGTCGATAGGTGCCCCTCCCCAGAACCGGAGAAGGACGAGCCAGCGCTGACCATCGGAGTGAGTAGGCGCCAGCCGCATTACTTGGGAGGTCAGCAAGGGCGCCATCGAGTCGAGTGGCCTTTCCTTGTACAACTCGAACGCAGCCGGCGGAAACTGACCATGCGCAAAGCTTCGCGCGTGGTTCTTGAACACCTCGATGAGCACATGGTTCACGATGGTGCGCGGGTGAAAGACGAGCCCGCCCCCCTCGGTCCGCAGCTTCACCCTCAGAATTTCTCGAATCGCCGTTCGGCTGAGCGGGAAGAGCGGGATCCCCCGGGTCGAATAGCCGAAGGCATCCAGGTACTCGCGATCCAAGTCGACTATCTCGAGTGGTGGCAGCAGGGGAGACGATGGTCCATCCGCCTGCTCGCGGTACCATGCGTTCAGGTCAACTGTCCCATGCCGCTCCGCGTTCAAGTACTCCGCAACGAAATCGACAATCGTCTCTTGGTCGACCACCCTTTCGGGCATGCGAAACTGAAATCGAGCCCGGGTGGCAATGGTGTCCCGCTCACTGATGTAGCCGTCGGTCACCGCCAAGGCCGTGCGCATCACGCACAAAGGTCTGCCGGCGCCGCCACGCGGTACGGTCATGGCGTCGAGCAGGGCCCCCTGGATACCCGCCAGCACAGAGAAATCCTCGGCGAGGAACACCAACTCACGTCCCTCTTCCTCGAGCTGCTCTCGAATCGCCCTTAGGACTTCATTGAGCTCGTTGTCGCCGAGCTGCAATACCCGGGGAATGGCAAGGTCGAGTGCTTGATTCATCACCTGGGCCGCAAGAGCGCGCTTGTCGCGATTCCGCTGGGTCTCGCCCATCAGCCACTGATAATACGCCTGCGCAGGCGCACCGGCGGACGTGCTGACCAGCCGCTCGAGCTCCTCAGGAAGGACGAAATCCTCTGCCGCTACTTGGAACTCAATCGGATCCGCCGAGCGCTTCTTGCCGTGCACGATACGCACCGCGATGCGATCAATCGCCTGGCCTTCGGCGAAGAAGTGATCTCGCTTGAACAGATTGTCGGACAACAATGCCTGCAGGCCCGTCGCATGCCGGAGTCGCTGTTGAAGATCCCTAATCCGCGCTTTCACTTCGTCTGTACGCTGAACCTCCGCGTAGCGCTCGAGCGCTCCCGTCAGGTCCGCGTGGATATTGTCGAGGGCGATGTTGACACCGGCAACGACCCATTCTCGCGCCGCCTTGGTCGTCAGCGAGTTCCCCGCACGTTTGACCCGCTCATGAAGCTCCGTGTACGCGTCACCGCGCAGATCGGCCAAGATGCGCCGAATCACCGACCGAAAGCTGGCGCCCTTGGGGATCCGTATGATGTGCCTTCGGTCCGCATCGTCACGCCGAAGAAGCCGAGCCTCGAGCCAGACGATGAAGTGTGACTTTCCACACCCCGACCTACCCGTGATGGGTGCGAGCATGTTGGCGTTGTCACAGTCTTGGAGGAAGTAGTCCAGGAACTCCTCCTCTGAGACCTCCACGCCCTGGGCTCCGTCACCCGCCACCAGGTCGACGGACTGCTTGAGAAGAGTCACCTCCTGATGCGTAGCCAGGACCACAGAAGGCTCCTGGATCACGTCCGCATCCGCGTTGATGATCGATGTGCCCTGGACGCGCTCGGGCCAATAGCGCTGCAACTCACGCATCGAGAGCCTCACCACGGATGAAGTGGGATGCACTCTCGGACCCTGAAGCTCCTGGAGCTCCAAAGAATGCGAGATCTATGTCCGAGCGACGGTCCCATCGCAGAGCCCCGATCGCGCGTAGGCGGCGGAGCGCTCTCGCGGTTGAGGCGGAAAACTGACGTACGTGCTGGCGTTCCACTGCATCGGCTTTCATCGACGCTTCCATCTGGATGCGGTAGCGTCCACCATCGAGGACCGAGAGCCGTCGCGCCAAGGAGTCCCGAAACTCCGCCTGGCTCACTACGGTCTGATCGCCGAAGATGTCCGCGAGTTCATCGTGAATGGCGACCGTGGGGTCGGCCACCACCGCCTTCACACGACCACTTCCGGCTTCCCACACGAACCCGAGGAGGGTCGCCCACTCCCGGAAGGCATTCCACCGGACCTGTCCCTGCGGCGTGTGAAGCTGGCCGTCCAACATGGTTTCGCCCAACCTCCTGTCCACAGCGTTGTGCCCGACACCAGGCAGCCCATCCACCGCGAGGAACCATGCGAGGGCACGCACGAGATCGGCGGAAACCCCACCCTGGTCTCCCTCACCAAACAGCGGCTCGGCATTCTGCGGTTCGAGCACCGCTCGACGCATGCGGATCCTGAAGGCCCGAACGTCACCTGGCTGTAGGGACGCGTACCCAGAAGAGAGCCCCACACTGGCACCCTGTTCCTCGAGAACACCGAGTTCTGACGCCCTCAGCAGGGACGTGCGGAAGAACTTGCCTTCTTCCCGAAGCTGAACCGTCCGGGGCGCCATCAATGCCTCAAGCTGACTGCTGGGCATCGTCCCGTCTGCAGCCGACGCAAGCGTCCAGACCATGGAGCGCCACACCACAGGGTGGCCGTCACTCGCGGAGTTAAGCATGGTCATCAGAGCGACTCCTTCAAGGCGATGAGCGTTTGATGCTGACGAACCTCCCGCAGTAGGCGACGTGGATTCGCTGGATCCGGCGTGTCCTCCGGAAGAAACACCAAATGAGGGTCGACCGCGGGAAGCAGGAGCTGCCGAAGGTCACGGTCGACCTCGTTGGGCCAAACGGTCACCCGCGGGAGAGCGACCGTGTCCTGGTCTACGTGTGTGCGCCGGACCACGAAACGAGCTGGGGCACGACGCCACAGTCCACGCAACTCCCTGTCCATCCAGAGGTCCGCCGGTAGCGTGAGATCCGCGAACCCCAGAGTCACAAGGTCCTGAATCACTGAACGCAGGCGCCTAGATTCGAGCCTGCTGCCAGGCTGGTAGAACACCAACGAGGGACCACCGTCGAAGCGCGCGTCGTCCAACCGCGGCCAGGGGTCTCGCAATGGATGGGGTTCGGGCAGCGTGTACTGTCTGGCCGGGTGGCCCTGGCTGCGGCATCGCGGACACCCAGCACACACGTGCACTGGCGGTGGCTGGCCCGGCAGTTCGAAGGCCGCCTGGAGCACCGAGCCGACTTCAGCATTGCCGTTGAGCAGCTCCATCATCCACGCCAGGCTCTGCTTGGTGGCAGCGTGGATCCGCTCCCTAGCGCGTATAATCCCGCCGCCAGGGCGCGCCCAGAACCCCGGGTCAGCCAAGTCGGACGGGGCCGCCACGGTCTGGACAACGAGTATCGGAACTCGCTGATCGTCGTCATCCACGGGGTCCTCGCGGTCCGGCGGACGGTCGACTAGGCGGATCATGCGGGCGCGAGCCAGCAGGGTCAGCGTGCGCACGTTCCACTGTCGGTTTTCCGGACTGTCCTCCTGCAGCCAGGGCATTACGGTCGAAAGATTGAGAGCCCATGCGCCCTCACCCACGCTCCTGCGTTCCGTCCACAGCTGGTGCCAGTGCTTCGCCCCCTTCTTGGCGCCGATGACTTTCTGCCGGTTGAGTCCCTCGGCGACGGAAACGTCTGAATCCCTCCACACGACCAGGGACGCCGACGCCTTCCCATCTCTGCCCCCCCTTCCAACCTCTTGGTAGTAGCGATCGACGGTCTCAGGAACACAGGCGTGGAGTACAGCGCGAACATTCGCCAAATCAACGCCGAGTCCGAATGAACTCGTCGCGATTACGCCGTCCACCTCGCCAGACCGCCAGGCTTCGATGACGGCTTCGCGGTCCGACCGAGAGGTGTCGCCGTCCACGACCCGGACGCGACGGATGCCGGCATCGCCGAGAATGCCATACCACTCCCGCGCCGACAGGCTCCCCGAGGAGTGACCGGGGTTCTTCAGCGAAGTGTAGAGTACGAAAGGCCGTGGGAGGTGACGGCAAGCCTCGACAACCCGGCTCCGGTGCGAGTCATCGGGTGAGTGGTGGAACCAATACGTCGGTTCTGGACGCAGGTGTAGACCCGAGATCACGTCAAACCGACCCGCGCCGCGAAACAGGTCGCGCAAGAGGTCGAAGCCATCGCTGCCCAACGTTGCCGTGAGAAGAAGTGTTCGAAGCCTCTGCTCTGCCGGGCATGCCTCAAGAAGTCCAGCGCGGAGGCCCGCCATTGCCTGGAACTGGGGGCGAAACTCAGTGCCCCATCCTGCCGCGACGTGAGCCTCGTCCACCACGAAGTACGGGAGCAAACCGGCGCCAGCAGCGTCGTACAGGGCGGGCCGTAGACTGTTCACGAGGCTTTCCGGCGACGTAAAGACCACACGCTGGGTCCCGGACCGGATGCGACGTCTAAGATCGGATCGCCTCTCCGGCTCCAGATCGTGGAAGTATGCAAAGTCGTCCGGCCATGTGCCAGGCATTGACCGAGTGACCTCCCGCAGCGCGCGCTCCTGGTCGACGGCAAGCGACGTGGTGGGCACCACCACGACGACGGTCCCCCCGTGCTCGGTGTGGACGGCGCTCGCGAGTTGGAACACGAGACTCTTCCCGGTCCCCGTGGGGAGCATTCCGAGAAGCGTCGAGCCAGGGGCGCAGAAGAAGGCCGCGTGCACAACCGCTCGCTGGCCCTCGCCCTGATAGTGGCTGTACTGCTCCCCGAACAGTTCTGACAACGCGGGGTCGGAGGGCACACTCCTGCTCTCGTTTCGGCGAGGAACTTCCCTGACGGCGTCGAGGAATGGGGCGTCCGACAGCCAGTCAGGCGCCCAGGGCTTCGCTCGCACCTCACACCAGGCCGTGCTGTGGACGGGTACGCAGGACGCCGCACGCCATTGCTCCGGAGTCGGCCACGGAGGCCCGAGTGGCACCGTGAGCGAGAGGTCCACGCCTCGCTCATGCCCTTCCTTGAGGAGGACCTGCCGCACGAGCTGCGCCAAATCGAATGGCCCGACGCTCTCCTCGGCAGAGCCGAGTGACTCGATTGCGTGGATAAGGCGCTCGCTGGCGGTCGGCGGCCGCCCATCAATCGGAGGCAGGATGGCATCCGTATCGCCACGGAGTACAGCCCGAACGTCGTCGTATCCCAGTGGACTCATGGCAGCGGCGTCCCCGTCAAGAAGAAGACGCCGACGGCATCGAGACGAACAGAGGGGTTACGAACGCCCTCCACCAAGGCAGCATACAGCGCGGCTTGAGTGCGGATTTCGGCCTGGATGTGGTCGGCGCCGTCCAACTCGGCACGCATCTCGAGTTGCTGCTGGTTGGTCCGCGCCCTCTCCTGCGCACGTCCTGCCAACGTCTCGCACCGCTCGGCGAGCCGAAGTTGTTCGCGGAGAGCCTCCTGCGCCTGGTTGCGCACGGCGAGACAAAGCTCGTCCCAGTCATCGGAAAGAAAGTATTCGGAGACCGGACCTCGGGCGCCCCACGCAGCAGCCATCTCCTTCACACGTCGACGTCGCTCTGGCTTCACCAGTTTCTGGTGCCTTCGAGGTACAGCCGCCCGGGGCTCTCGGTCGTCTACGCTCCAGAGGTTACCGAGGTCGAAGTCCCACCCCACGGTATCGACTCTTCGCCGCTTCCTAAACTCCTCTCTCAAAACGGCGAGCAGGCGTTCGTCCGCGACGACACGTCCCCCCTGATCAATCCACACCGTATGCACGAGCGGCGGGAACAGCTCGTCCATGCGGCGCTCCACCGCCTTTCTCGCCAGCCGGTACTCCACCACGTCGGCAGCCGTGCGTGCTTGTCCGCTCACGACGAAGTCAAATCGGAATACGACGGGGGGGGGCTCCAACTTCTCGACGCCGGGCCGGAAGCGAAGCATCGCGTAGGCCGTGCCCCGATCATCCCAGTCGAGGTAGGCCGTCAGACTCTCCAGGAAGTCGGATCCAGGCCTGGCAATCGTCGTCCCGGAGGCGACCGCACAGCCGCGGTCGAAGGTCATCCACGCCGTCACGGGAGTGGTCCGCAGATGCTCATCCTCTACGGACAGGCAACCCGAAAAGTAGGTGCCCAGGTCAGTTTTCGGAACATGGCTCTCCCGAGGAAACTGGTATCTCACGGGAGACCCAGCGCGTCGGCCATCAGTCTCCCTCCTTGCCTGCAGGGTCCGCACCACCCACTCCTCGACGTCCTCCTGAAGTTGTCGCCATTCCACTTCCGCCTCGCGAACCCTGTCCAGAATCTGTTGAGCGGGGGACATCGAGGCCTCGATCGCGTCCAGATTCTGGTGACGGGCGATTGTCCGCCGTTCGAGGTCGATGCTCTGCCTATCCCCCTTCAGACGCACTCGTACGCCGTCCGGACCGTCATCGAAGAACTGGTTGCAGACATCC
Organism: Deltaproteobacteria bacterium; assembly: GCA_006226595.1. Classification (GTDB taxonomy): domain Bacteria; phylum Myxococcota_A; class UBA796; order UBA796; genus M1803. The sequence continues at coordinate 96,595 of SBGP01000043.1, read as the reverse complement.
GGCATCAATCCATCGAGGAAGAACTGCAGCGACGAGGCAGACCGGTCGAACACGCAGAGGGCACCGTCGAGCCACTCCAGCCAGGCGCCCGGCAGAGATGCATCCGCGTCACTCGGCAGAAACGCCGTCACGGGCACCGCGGGCCGGTCGCGATCGTTGTGGCGGTCAAGTCGGCCCATCCGCTGCTCGATGCGATTGGGTGAGGCGGGCAAGTTCCAGTGGACGAGATGATCGGCAAACTGGAGGTTTACGCCCTCCTCCCCCGCCTCGTCGCACAGAAGGACCGAGCGTTCCGTGGCCTCGAAGGACTGGATGACATCCCGAATGGCGACACGACTCATCCGACCGTGGAGTCTGAACAGACTAAAGCCGGTCTTCCCATGAAAGTCCTCGGCAAGACCAGGCGTCTCGTCAGCGAACACAACGATTCGGCAGGGTCCGTGTTCGCGTTCACGCAGCCAGTCGAGAAACGCGAGAACGCGGTCCCGAGAGGCCGAGAGTTCCAGGGCCTGTTCCCTCAGTTCCGCCGACAGGTGAGCCATCGACGGAAGGCCCCCAGAGACCTCGGAGGCCGCCTCGGCGAGCGCGCTGTCACCCTCAAGCCGCGCCTGCAGCAACCGCAGGTAGGCGTCCGCGTACACGCGGCGGTCCCCAGAGGCACACCTGACGAGCGCGTCGAGCCGCCAGTTTTCGAGGATGGAGTCGAGTTCAATTTCCGCCGAAGAAACATACCTGACGACGGTCAGGCCACTTCGGCCGCGTACGGGGTACTCCACGCTCGCACCGCCGCGCCGATTCCGCAAGACACGTCGATGGAGCCGGTACGTCTCTCCAATGTGGACTCGCGCGGCCCGCACGGCCCCGCGAGCAGCCTCGTTCACGTCGATAGCCCCCTCGACGGCGTCGTCTACCTGGTCGAGCAGGTTCGCGAGACGGGTATCTGCCGGAAACATCTCCCGAAACAGCGCCGAGACCTCCTCCAGCTCATCGGGGTCAGCCCCCTCGTGGAAGTCCGAGAACGCCTCTGCGAGTTCGGTGCGAGATCGAAGTCGCTCCTGGAACCCTTCTACATCCGAGACGTCGTACATCGTGGGATCCAGCATGTGCAGCATGGTCAGGAATGCGGCCTCGTTGTGCAGGGCCGGGGTGGCGGAGAGGAGCAGCAACGACGGCGCGCTGAGCGCCGCCTCCTGGATCAGGGCCGAAGCGCTCCCAGCACGAGGTTTCGGCCGAGCGACATGGTGGGCCTCATCGACTACCAAAAGACCTACGCTATCAGGCAGCTCTCCGTTCTCGACATCCTCGAAATCCAGGAGTCGTAGACCAGGAGTCACGCGCGGGTCGAGTTGAAAGCGGGTCGCCAACTCGTGTCGCCATTGGTGCGTTAGCGCTGGAGGGACGACGATGGCGATGGTGTGTGAGCGACTGATCGTTCGGCTCCGGTCCAAGTGGTATTGGCGAATGATGGCCCCGGCCTCGATGGTCTTGCCCAGACCAACCTCATCGGCGAGGAGGTAGCGAAGCACGGGGTCCTGCAGCACACGGCGGACCACTTCGACTTGGTGGGGGTACAACTCGACAGAGGCGGACAACAGCCCGGTCATGCCGCCAGCCCGTGCCCTCTGCTCGCCCAAAGCACGAACCAGACGCCGGCGGGCATTGTGGTAGAGGGGCGACTCCAAGAAGTGGTTACCAAGGTTTGTACGCGGATTTGCCCTGGCCCCCCTCCACCGTACGTGAATGCGGCGTGGATCCACCTGGATGAACTCCTGGCCAGGAACCTGCAACACGTAGTCGCCAGTGAAGTCGTCCACCCAGCGGAACAAGCCAACGTGCCAACGGCCGGCTTTGTCCTCGAAGTACAGGCGAGTGCGAACCGTTGGCGTCCACTGGACGGCGTCAGACACTCTCCGGACGACCTTCCTGACCTGACCAGAGGAGGCGGGCTTCACGAAGTGTTCGACGGTGATGTTCGGACCATCCCGTGACAGCAATCTCCCAGGACCCCACCCGCCCTTCCGGCCAATCACGAACTTAGGTGCCAATAGAACACCTGCTCAGCCGGCGGAACGGAACCCACCAGAAGCGATGTCGGCGCGCGAGCACAGCCATCTCGTCCCCTCAACCCTGGGGGGAGTTCTACATAGACCTCCGGCGGCCTTTCAACTGCGGACCACTGCGGATTGCGGGCTCAGCGATTTACGGAGACGCGTGAACACATAACTGCAGACCCACATGAGCATGATGTGCTGCACTTTCTTGCGTGCGAGCTCGACCCGTTGTACAAGCAGGCCCCGGGGGGAATCAGTGGTCCATTGCGTGCTCGCGTGCACGGCGTCCAAGACGCTCGTACCCAAGAAGCAACTACGGGTTCGTCAGCACAAGCACTTGCTGCCACACATCGCCGCGCTCTCCTGGCTCGATGAACTCAACGCGGCGGACGACCGCGTGAAGATCAGCCGCCTGTACAAGGGCGGATACTGGTCCGTCGCGCGCCAGATGGTTCACGACACGCATCTGCCGGTCCGCGCTTGGGTCGCAAGCGCGGGTGTAGGGCTGCGGGAGTTCACGGATGCCGTGCCCGCCTATGCCGCGACCTTCAACCCGGGACACTCGGACACCGTCCCCGGGGGGGACGGGCCCGGCGGTCACTCGGGACGGCTCGCCTGGTGGAAGATGATCGGCGGACGCGATGCACTCCGCGGATTGGCAGAAGACGACGACCGAATCGTCGTCGCCCTCCCTGGCGAGTACCTCCGCGTCGTCTTGCCGGATCTGCAGGTCCTGCAAGCGCAGTTGGGAGCCAGAGCACTTTCGGTGTTCACCACCGACACCGAAGCCATCGATGCCCTCGGCACGTCCGCCGTCCCACTCGAGGGAAGGATGCGAAGCGTGCTTGGCGGTCCAACCGGACAGCTGACCGTTCGGGCTCTAGCTCGCGTGATGGAGCAGGCCGCGACGCCGGCGGACCTCACGCCGGGCCGCTGCCGACAGGTCATGGCCGACGTCTTGGAGGAAGCACCCGCGACCACCTACCCGAAGCGGCTCCGGCAGCATGAGTGGCAGGTGGAGAACTGGGTGCGAGAGGCCCTGGCGAGCGAAACGCCACCGACGTCCGCGAGCGCGGCTCTTCGGCAGTTTCGCGACGCCGGCTTTGCGTACGAGCAGAAGAAGTTCGGCCGGCTGTTCCGACGTATTCAAGGGGACCAGGAATGAAGCCCATCGAGATCTCGCGACGCGCGCTGCAGTTCAAGCAGCACGATGAGCACCCGGTGTACGTCTTCGCTCTCGCACCGCACGAGCTGCTGAAGGTGGCGTCCATCTCGCGGGTGAGTCGCGACGACGATGGCGAGCTCATCGGCTACCAGCGCGACGAGGTTCGTCAGCACATCCAGGACATTCAGGACTACGTCGACTCCGGCCAGGTCCTATTTCCGAACGCCATCATCCTCGCGTTCGAATGGGGGCTCTCGTTCCGGAAGTCCCGAGGCCCGATGACGGACGACGGGCTGGCGATCAGCGGCGTGATCGACATTTCCGTTCCGGACACCAGCAGCCCGCCCGGGTGGATCGTGGATGGACAGCAGCGCGCAATCGCCCTCTCGCGCACGAAGTCATCCGACCTCCCCATCCCTGTGGTCGCCTTCATGGGAGGAGACCTCGCGACGCAGCGAGACCAGTTCCTTCGCGTGAACAACACGCGTCCCCTGCCCCGTCGGCTGATTACCGAACTGCTCCCGAATGTGGACACGGACCTGCCCCGGCGCTTGTCGGTGAGGAAACTGCCGTCGGCCATCTGCGACCTGCTGAACCGCCACCCCGAGAGCCCGTTCAAGGGCCTCATCGCTCGGCCTTCCGCGCGGAACAGCAAGGACGCTGTCGTCAACGACACCGCCGTGGTGGACATGATCAAGGAACGGCTCACCAAGCCTGGCGGCTGCCTCTTTCCATTCCGAAACATGGCGACGGGGGAAACGGACACGGAGGCCGTCACTGCGCTGCTCATCGCCTATTGGTCCGCTGTCCGGGACACCTTCCCCGAAGCATGGGGGCTAAAGCCCACGCGCAGCCGGCTGATGCACGGCGCTGGCATCAAGGCCCTGGGTGGACTGATGGACCAGGTGATGGGCCGCGCAAACCCATCCTCTGAGGGTCTCTACGAGCACGCCCTCGTCGAAGTCGCCCGAGTTGCACCCCTCTGCCGGTGGACTTCGGGGCATTGGGAGGGTCTGGGCGATCTTCACTGGAAGGAAATCGAGAACACGCCTAAGAGCGTCCGGCTTCTCACCAACCACCTCATGCGCGAGTACACGCTGGCGCTTCACCGGTCCTGATGCGGTTTTTCTACGCTGACGCACTCGACCTCGTCGACCCTCGCTTCGACTTCGAGACCGAAACCTCGCCCCGGGACCGCATCCCGCAGCGGGACGACGTGTATGCGCACGAGCTCATGGCGCCGGAGCGTCCGTACGACGGCCTCCTGGTCAGCAAGTTCCTGCTCGACATGGACGGCGTCCAAGGCCGCTACACCCAGGCCCAACGCCTACGCTTCATGAGGAACGGCGCGCGTCGGTTCCTGCGCTTCCCGACGCAACCCGAGTTCGAGCCCGCAGACTGGCCTTTGCTCGGCGACTGCGGTGCCTTCAACTACCGAGATCTACCGGAGCCACCCTACTCGGTGGACGAGGTGATCGACTTCTACGAAGCAGGCCAGTTCACGCACGGCGTGTCCGTCGACCACATGATTGGCGCCTATAGTCCAGAGCTCGATGAACCAGGGCTGCTCGGCAACGCCGTTCCTCCCGAGTTCCAGCAGCGATTCGACCTGACGCTCACGCTCGCCGCCGAGTTTCTGCGGAAGGTCCGAGCCGGCAACTATGACTTCCAGCCGGTTGGAATTGCCCAGGGCTGGTCGCCGCGCTCCTATTCGCGCGCGGTCGAGCAGCTGATCGCCATGGGCTACGACTACGTGGCTCTCGGGGGTCTGGTCCCGTTGAAGACCGACCAGATCCTGGAGGTACTGGAGGCAGTCCGGGGCGTCACCCAAGGTCGACTGCGCCTCCACTTGTTCGGCATCACCCGCTTGGAGAACTTCCAGGCGTACACGCGAGCTGGTGTGGTGAGCCTGGACAGCGCCTCTCCGATGCGCCAGGCCTTCAAGGATGCCCGCAACAACTACTACTCCTCCGACCCCCTCGGCCACTACACCGCCGTCCGCATCCCGCAGGCCGACAAGTATTCGAAGTTGCTTCGAGCCATCCGCAGCGGCGCCGTCAACCAGCAGGAGGCGTTCAGGAAAGAACGCGCGTGCCAGGACGCCGTGAAGGGCGTAGGTGAGGGCACGACCAGCGTCGACGAGGCCCTTGGGCATCTCCAGGCCTACGAGGAGTTGTACGGCGGAGCGTCCAGGTGGGACCGCATCCGCCGGACCCTCACCGACCGTCCCTGGGAGAACTGCCCGTGTGCGGTCTGCCGCGACCTCGGCATCGACGTCATCGTCTTCCGCGGCGCCAACAGGAACCGCCGCCGAGGCTTCCACAACCTCTGGCACACCCAACAAGTGCTACACGCACACCGTTCCGCACTCGAGGAAAGCTCCACATGACTGTCTTGGACATCCCCGCCCTGGCGTTGAGCCAGAGCCCCGGCAAGACCATCTACGCCTTCGGCGTAGACGCGAAGTCGATTCCCACCTTCGCCTCGGTCTCCCGAGTGTCCCGAGACGAGGACGGACGCTTGCTCGGCTACCAGCGGCCCGAGGTGCGCAAGCACATCGCGGAGATCCGAGCGTACGTGGAGAGTGAGGAGCCCATGGTGCCGAACGCCCTGGTGCTAGCCTTCGATTCCCGAGTGCGCTTCGAACCCACCGGTAGCTCTGCGGATGGCGCAAGTACCCATGGCGTCCTGAAGGTCCCGGTCGACCCCGAGGACAAGGTGGGCTGGATCGTGGATGGGCAGCAGCGGATCGCCGCGATTCGCGAGGCCAGGGTCGAGACTTTCCCGATGTTCGCGATCGGCTTCGTCGCCGAGTCGGACTCGGAAGCCCGAGAGCAGTTCATGCTGGTGAACTCGACCAAGCCGCTACCGAAGAACCTCATCTACGAGCTTCTCCCGGGCGTCGACGCCCGGATGCCGAGCCACCTCGACAAGCGGAAGTTGCCCGCTTCGATCCTCGAGGTCCTCAACCATCGGGAAGACTCCCCGCTGTACCAGGCCATCTCCACGGCCACGAACCCGGGCGCCAAGATCAAGGACAACTCGATCCTGCGCTTCCTCGAGAACAGCCTGTCGGACGGCGTCCTGTACCGCATCCGCCTGCTTGAAACGGACCAGGCCCAGACGGTGATGCAGCAAGTCCTGTTTGGGTACTGGTCGGCTGTCCGTCGCACGTGGCCGGAGCTTTGGGATCTGAAGCCGCGCCAGTCCCGTCTGCTTCACGGCGCCGGTGTGGTCACCCTCGGCTTCCTGATGGACGCCATCTCCGATGGGTTCCGGGACCGCTGGCCGACCGAAGAGGACTTCACCACCCACTTGGCCGGGATCAAGCCTCACTGTCGCTGGAACGAGGGCTACTGGGACTTCGGTGGAGATGTGAAGCGACGCTGGGATGACGTGCAGAACACCAGCCAGGACGTAAACCTCCTCGCGAACCACCTGACTCGCCAGTATCAACGGTGGGTGCGGGATCAGGCGAACACCTGACTGTCCTGCGGTGGAGAAGCAGTCAGTCGCCCAAGCGAGAATCTACGGCGCTGTGTGGTTCGGAGAGGGTCCAGACCAGCCAGGCGAGCCACCACTCTGGATCGCCCGGAAGGATGCGGCTGGCTCGCCAGAGCGCCCGGGCCCATGCCGGGTCCACTTGACCAGGCGAGGCCTCAAACACCCCCTTCGGAAAGTCGAGCTCGCGCCACGCGTCGCGGATGGGCTCGATGTAGTCGATCTGCTCACGGCCCTCGATCACGAACTTCTCGATGGCACGGTCCTGTAGGGCGCCGACCCATCGCACGGCAAACTCTCCGAGGGTCGCGATCTCTGGCGCGTCAACCCATTCGCTGACTTCCTGGTCCTCCTGGACGGGTTCAAGCCATCGCCAGGCGGCCTTTGTGATCTGGACCGACGGGATGGGGGAGATGTCGCCTTCGGCCCGCTTCCCAAGGCTCCACCACGCCGGCTGCCGCTGCTCAAGCAGGTCCGGCCCCGAGAGCTGTGAGCAGTACAGTTCACGGCCTTCGAGGAGCGCAGCGCCCGGATAGAGATCGGGATCCTCGCCTTCGAGTTCTGAGCGAAACTCCGCGAGTGTGTCTGGTGTCCCCTCGAGCGCGGCAAGAAAACTCCTAGCCAGTACAGCAGTCGACGAAACTTCCGCGGCTCGGACCAGTTCATCGCGCCCCTCGGCTGTCGAACCGAGGGACAACACGAGCGCAGTGGCCTCTTCCGCGCAGTCAGCTCCACACTCGTCCCCCCGAACCATTGAGTCCCAGGTAGTGAGCAGGATCCCGATCGAACGCGGGTCTTCGCGCAGCGCGAGTCCATCTCGCAGTGCGTAGAGAGCCGCGTAGTCTCCCCCGTCGAGGACGCACTCAAGCGCCTCCAGAGCCTCCGGTTCCTGCCTGCGCGCGAGCAAAGGGGCAGCGCGCTCCGCCCGCTCGCCGCAGTCCCAGGCGAGCTTCGCCAACTCCTCCACGGCACCCCATTCACTCACGATGGCCACTGCGTCGTCCACGTACTCATCGTGCCAGGCGAGGGTGGTCCACACAGCACGCGCGGCAACGTCGACCCGGTCTTCAATCGCCGCAGCAAGTTCGACCGTGTCGAGGTCCGAAAACTCGCCGAGTGAGACGTTGGCGGCCACCAACACCTGCGAGTCCAGGGTCTCCGCCACGAGTTCGCGAAGCGCCGCTTCAACCCGAGACACGGAGGCGAACCATCCCGCCAAGCTCGCAGCATCGCGAGCTACCTCCGGGTCAGGATGTGCCATGCCCCAAACCGCAAGGTCATGCACGTCCTCGACGGATCGCACGAGTGATGGCAGTGCACCAGCGCAGCAAACGCGAAGCGCTTCAACGAGTTCAAGGTTCGAGGTCATCGGGTCTCCAGACCGCGATGCTACCAAGCACAACCAGCGACCCGCAGCATCTCTTCATGGAGACCGGCGCCGAGCACTCACCCAAGGGTCCATTCGGACGACCCGTTGGGCGTCTCCCACAGTCGAATCCGAACGACTGTCACCCCCGTGGGGTCAAGCAGACGCTGCGCGACCCCCGCGAGCTCGCTGACGATGTTCTCCGCGGTGGGGTGAGCCTTCATCCAGTAGACCGGCCTCCCCAGTCGCTCGTTGGCCTCGGCGATCGGCGTCGCCTCCGGGTCGCCACTCATCAGAATGGCAGTGTGGTCCCAGTGGTCGTCGATCCAGGTCCCCACCAGCGACTTGATGACCCCGAAGTCCACCACGCGGCCGAGCTCGTCCAGCTGAGGCGCCACACAGGTGATCTCGGCCACGTAGCGATGACCGTGAAAGGCCCTGCACTTGCTCTCGTGCAGCGGGATGCGGTGCATGGCGTCCCACTCGAGGCGGCGGGTGACGGTGACCATGTTCTCTCCGTTGACCTGACAGGGAAAATGGCCGTTGACTCGACCGGGCAACGCCGGTATACCCCAAGCCACTTCGGAGGTCGACATGGGGAAGCGTGCGGTGATCCTGCTCAGCGGTGGACTCGATTCCGCCACCTGCCTGGCGATGGCCATTGACCAGGGTTTTGAGCCGGTCGTCGTGTCGTACAACTACGACCAGCGCCACCGGGTCGAGCTCGAAGCCGCCATGGCGATCGCCCAGCACTACAACGTCGTCGAGCACCTCATCTTCGACGTGGGCATGTTCCGGCAAATCGGCGGCTCCGCCCTCACGGACAACATCGACGTGCCGAAGTCGCGCACGCTCGAACAGATGACGAGCCAGATTCCGGTCACCTACGTGCCCGCCCGAAACACGGTTTTCCTGTCGTACGCGCTTGGCGTGGCGGAGGTCTACGAGGCCTCCGACCTCTTCATCGGCGTCAACGCGCTCGACTACGCCGGCTACCCCGACTGCCGCCCCGAGTACATCCATGCCTTCGAGGCCATGGCCAACCTCGCCATCAAGCCCGGCGTCGAGGGGCAGCACATCCGCGTGCATGCACCCCTGATCGACAAGACCAAGGCCGAGATCATCGCCATCGGCCGCGAGCTCCGTGTCCCCTACCAGCTCACCCACTCCTGTTACGCGCCGTCGTCCGACGGGGTGGCTTGTGGGACGTGCGATGCGTGCATTCTCCGACGCGATGGCTTCGAGGAAGTCGGTATGGCAGACCCAACTCGCTACGTCTCGGTGGCATAGCCGATGGCGTACGCGGTCAAAGAGGTCTACCTGACGCTCCAAGGTGAGGGTGGCCACGCGGGCCGAGCCGCGGTCTTCTGCCGCTTCGCGGGCTGCAACTTGTGGAGCGGTCGCGAGGAGGATCGCAGCACCGCAGCCTGTCGCTTCTGTGACACGGATTTCGTGGGCACGAACGGCCCGGGCGGCGGGAAGTTCCGCGATGCCGCGGAACTCGCACATCACCTTCGTCGCTGCTGGGACGAGGAGTGCAGCGGGGGCGTCCCCTACGTGGTGTTCACGGGCGGTGAACCCACGCTCCAACTGGACAAGAAACTCGTCGACGCCTGCCACGCCGCCGGAATCGAAGTCGGCCTGGAGACCAACGGGACCGGTAAGGTTCCTGCCGGCGTGGACTGGATTTGCGTGAGCCCGAAGCCTCGCTCCGAGATCGTCCAGACCGAGGGCCACGAACTGAAGCTCGTCTACCCTCAGCCCGAGCTTAGCCCCACTGACTTCGAGCACCTCGATTTCGAGCACTTCTTCCTGCAGCCCATGGACGCCAAAGGACGGACCGCGGCCAACATCGAAGCCGCCACCCGCTACTGCCTGGCCAATCCCAAATGGCGCCTGTCCCTTCAGACCCACAAGCTCATCGGGATCCCATGATGTCCGAGTCCCTGAACCTCTTCGCTGACCTTCCCGACCACGCGAGCGAGTCAGACGAGCGCGGAATCGCCATCGAGCGCGTCGGCATCCGCGGCCTGTCCTACCCCATCCAGGTCATGGACAAGCAGAACCAGATGCAGGGCACGGTGGCCCAGATCGAGATGTGCGTGGGCCTCCCGGCGGATCAGAAGGGCACGCACATGAGTCGCTTCGTCCAGATCCTCAATCAGGTGCGCGGCGAACTCACCATCCGGAACATCGGCGGGATTCTCGCCCAGGTCCAGCGCGAGCTGGAGGCCGACGACGCGTTCATCGAGATGACGTTCCCCTACTTCATCGAGAAGGAGGCTCCCGTGAGCCGGGCACGCTCGCTGATGGAGTACCACTGCGGCTTCAAGGCTTCCCGACGGGGGCCTGTGGAGGACTTCGAACTCCGGGTCACCGTTCCGGTAAAGAGCCTCTGCCCGTGCTCGAAGTCCATCAGCGAGTACGGTGCCCACAACCAGCGAAGCCTGATCCAGGTGAAGCTCCGGTCACGCCAGCTCGTGTGGATCGAGGACGTGGTCGAGGCGGTCGAAGCCTGCGGCTCCTCGCCGCTCTATGCGCTGCTCAAGCGAGAGGACGAAAAGTGGGTCACCGAGAAGGCCTACGAGAACCCAAAGTTCGTCGAGGACCTTGTCCGCGATGTGGTGACCGCGGTTCGCAAGCTCGAGGGCGTACACGAGGTCCACGTGGCCGCCGAGAACTTTGAGTCCATCCACAATCACTCGGCCTTTGCCGCCCTGAGCTGGTCGGCGGAAGACGCTGACGACGCCCAGGGCCGCTTGGCCCTGCAGACCTCGCCCACCAAGGAAGCCGAGGACTTCGGCACCTGGCTGAAGGCCCAGCGCCTGGCTCGCAATATCAGCCAGAGCGAGATGGCCGACCGCCTCGCGATCGGAAACTCGTACCTCTCTCGAGTGGAGAGCGGCGCCAAGCCGCTGAGCGTGGACACGCTCGAGCGGGCAGCCGAGGTGCTCGGGCAGGATCCGGTCGTGGTGAAGCTCCGTGCAGGGGTCATCCCCGCGGAGTTGCTCGCCGCGGTGCAGGGCGACCCGGAGGGCTTCCTCCGCTGGGGCGCTCAGCGCGGTGTCTCGCCCTCACCGGCACAGTAGCTCCATCGTGGAAGCTGTCATGACCCCGAAGCACGCAGTCGTCGTTCACTCGGGAGGCATGGACTCCTCGATCTGCCTCGCTGTGGCCATCCGAGAGTTCGGAGCCGAACACGTCCTCTCCATGTCGTTCAGGTACGGGCAGCGGCACAGCGTCGAGCTCCAACGAGCGCAGGAGATTTGCGAGAAGTGGGGAGTCGACCACACGGTCGTTCCGATCACCTGCCTGGCGGAGGTCACGGTCAACGCGTTGACGGACTCGAGCATCGCCATCCAGCACGCCCTCGGCTCTCCACCGAACACACTCGTGCAGGGCCGAAACGGCCTCATGGCTCGTGTCGCGGGCATCCACGCCAACCACCTCGGCGCGCACTGCATCTACATGGGCGTGATCGAAATCGAGAGCGCGAACTCTGGGTACCGGGACTGCTCGCGAGCGTACATGGACCTGATGCAGCAGATTCTGCGCATGGACTTCGGGGACTCGGAGTTTGAGATTCGCACACCTGTGGTGGCGATGACCAAGGTGGACACACTCGAGTTGGCGGCGGAGCACGGAGTGCTCGAGTACCTGCTCGACCGGACCATCACCTGCTACGAGGGCATTCCCCATGCGGGCTGTCGTTCCTGTCCCGCGTGCTTGCTTCGCAACGAGGGCATTCGCGAGTACGCCGACCGGCACCCGACGGTAGAGTTGCCCTTCCAAGCGTGAAGGAGTGCCAGATGCGACGTTGGACCATCAACGCGAAGGGAGGTGCGCCCGACCGGTACTTCGCGACTCGTGTACGAGACGAGGTCCTCGACCTTGAGCTCAGCTACCGCGACGCATCCGGGAATGTTCGTGCCGTCGGCAGCTTCCGACTCCCGATGTCCGAGCTCGCCGCGCAGGGTAGCGTCCGAGAGCGTGACGACGGCGACGGATATGACATCCAGATCCGCATGATCCGCGGCGAGCCATGGCTCGCGCTCAACGAAAGCACCCAGACCCGTATGCACCCGCATCGGCGATAGGGCGCTGGGAGAGTTCCTGGAAGTCAACGTCCATCGCATCGGTGCCCTCAACGTGGGGCACCAGGTCAGACGTCGAGCCGTAGCGGAGCGGCTACTCGACGACATCGCCAACCTAGGCTGCGACCTCTTCTTCCTGACCGAGTACGTCGACACCAGGGAGTACCGGAGCGCTCTCGAGGCTCGTTGGCGGCACACGCTGTGCAGCCCGCAGATTGAGTACCGGCGAGGCTACTTCAACAACCAGGTGATTGCGCTATCCGGCTCGCGCCCGTTCCCGCGCCCGGCGCTGCTCCCGGTTCCCGATACCTGCGCCCTCGCCGGCTTCTTATCCGTGGAGTGGAACGGCCTAGTGATTACGGGACTCCGCGCCCCCTACTACAAGGGCAAGGACTGGACTCGGTACTGGGCGGCGTTGCGTGAGCGTCTGGACGGCGACGTCGCCATCGGGGATCTCAACATCGACCCCTCCAGAAACCAGCCGCGAGACCGGCAACGGTTGGAGGGATGGAGCCTCGTCACCCCGGAAGGCGGTCCCAGCTACCTCAATCGCGGGAGCAAAGAGGGCTCGAACATCGACCACGCCCTCATCCGGGGAGCTGTGCGGGTTGTGCGTGCCGAGTACCGTACGGAGTTCTTCGAGCACCACAATCTGGACCACTGTCCCATCGTCATCGACATCGAGCGCCAACGGCAGTAGCTCGGGCCCTCTCCGTCGCCGGCAGAAAGGATCAACACCGCGACGGACATCATGCTGTACCCGCCGAGGAGGCCCTTTGGTCACTGCACTGCTCTCGCTGGTCGAGCAGCTAGCCGCTCTCACCGCCGAGGTCCGGACACTGAATCGGCTTCTCGCCCGTCGCACGAGGATACTCGGACCCGCCAACGTGCTGACGGTGACTGAGGCTCTGAGGGAGCTCAACATGGGCGACACGGAGGGCACGCAATGGCTCCAGGAACGTGGCCTCATCCACCATCCGGGACGCTCACGACGAGGAAGCGGACGAGTGATTGCAGGAGACCTGGCGGCGGCCGTAGCTGATGGTGCGATGTCGAAGACCCGTCGTGTAGCCCCGCAGATCCGGTTCCCAAAGACCACCGCGTTCTGATTCGAAGGAGACGCAATGGACCTTCCCACGACGACGCTTGAGGCCCGACTCCTACTTGGAGTCGCTGCCCCAGTGACCACTTCGGAAGTCAGCCTTCTGCTGGGCGTGGACGCAGAATCAATCCGATGCTTCTTGGATGACCATTCGCTCGTCCGCAGACTGGGGGAGCAGGAGTTCGTCGTGTGGGGAGACGTGCTCCAGGCGCTGCACGGCCCCACCAAGTCGTGGATGACCACGCTCGAGGCCGCAGCTGTGCTCGGGGTCGACCGGGGCGTGCTCGACGAAGTTGCATCGAAGGCCCATGAACGCCGCCCGGACCTCGTCGCAGTTGTCGGTTCTGGGCGGTCTCGTCGAACCTACCGCTGGAAAGCTGACGGCCTCGGCGAGGCGATCGCGGCGGCACGGGCCCCCAAGCCAAGGTCAGCCCCGAAACCACTCCCCCGCCCGCACGATGACGAGCGTCCCCCGCCGTCGAGGCATGGACTGGGCAGAAGTACTCCCAGGTGACCAAACCCTGCGCCCGCCCACCGCGAGCCAAGGACTTCAAGGCCCAGTCTCATGATGCGCCACCTGCCCCAAGCAGCGTCAGTCGGACTGCCACGCCCAACCCACTGGTTGGCAGGAGAGCAGTCGAGCCCGCCCGCCACCGCGGCGCATAGGTCACCGACCGCACGGTGCCGCGCACCAGCTCCGCCGCCCCGAGCGCAGCCCGCAGCGAAGGCCCCAACACACGCGGCACCGTCACCAGCACCTCGCCGTCGTCCACCTCCAGCTGCACGCGGCTGAGCGGCCCGAAGTCGAGCGCCATCACCTCCCCGTCCTCGAGCACGAGTCGGTAGCTGGTCACCTTGCCCTGGAGGGTCGGTCCTCCCTCGAGCCAGGGCTCCAGCACCTTGCCGAGCGGCACCTTCAGCATCGTGAAGAACAGCGGGTTCGCGGTCAGTCGCTCGACGGCGAGCTCGAAGCGCAGGCTCATGCCGCACCTCCGTCGTCCTCGCCCTCGGGCTCGCGGTTGTCGGCATCCGGCGTGGGCTCGACGGGCAGCGGGACCACGGCCTCCTCGGGCAGCTCGTCCACCTCGGGCTCGCTCGCGGCCTCCCCGACCTCGAGCAGCGTGACGACGTCATCGGCACGGTCGCGCAGGTCGAGGAGCACCCGTCGGATGCCCTCGAGGACGAAGATCATCAGGAACAGCAGGTGAGCGAGCACGAAGCGCTGGTCCGAGGCGTGGCTCTCGAACCACTCGCCGGCGGACAGGTCGCGGGCCTGCTCGTCGTGGACATCGAAGGCATCGCCGTAGAAGACGGAGGCCTGCTGGCTGGGAGTGAGCGCACCAGGGCGCTGAGACTTGGACATACGAGTCTCCTTTCCGCGCCGCGGATGCGACGCAGTTCGGGTGGAGGGCCGCCCTCACGGTGGCCCGATGAGGCGGGTCGCCTAGAGAGGGCCTCCGGCCGGTGGCTCGGAGGTGTCGGTCGGTCCGTCGGCGGACGGGCCTTCGGAGGAAGTCGGCTCGGCGGGCTGCGCGGCCTCGGCCGCCCTGGCCTGGGCCGTGTGCTCGATGAGCACCGAGATCATCTCGACGGTCTCGGGGTCGCGGAGCAGCTCTCGCACCGCCGGCTGCTTCAACGTCTCGACGAGCTTCGGGTGCTGGCCGACCAGCTCGACCAGGTCCAAGAGCTCGGGCGACGTCCCCGTCTGCGCCGCCATGTACATGCGCGCGGCGCCGCCGATCTGCTCCAGCGCGGAGTGCGCGACCTGGGCAGCGAGCTCGTCACGGCCCTCGGTCGCCGCGTGCTCGAAGGCCCGCTCCGCTTCCAGGGCGCGGTAGTCGAGCAGCGCCGTGATCACCTTCTCGTTCTGGTCCTCGGACTTGTCGAGCCGCTTGTCCAGCCGGACGATGATGTTGTCGTACAGCTGGGTGAGCCGGCCGGTCGCGGTGAGCTGCCGGTCGATCAGCTTCCGGTACGCGAGCTCGACCCAGTAGAAGCCCTCGGCCTCCTCGGAGCGGTCCGGCGGCGGCACCGTGAGCGCGCCGACCTCCGGCTCGTCGCGGTCTGGCTCGGGCTCGACCGGCGGCGGCATGACGATGGCTCTGTCGGCGAGCGTGTCGATGCAGGTGACGGTGCGCGTCCACACGCTACCCACGCCCTTCGGGCAGCAGGCCCGAACCCGCATTTTCGCCTTGCCGCCGCGGGCGTGCTCCTGGACCGAAGCGACGAAGCTCGGGAAGAACGCGTCCGCGTAGTCCTCGATGGACAGGTCCATCTCCGCCGCCTCTTCCTCGTCGAGGTGCAGCTGGCTGGGATGGAAGTTGAAGCGCTCGCAGGCCGAGTCGCTCTTGCTGTCGTCCCGCTCGTAGATGCGTATGTAGTCGACCTCGGCGAGGTCGAGCTGGAGGAAGTCCTCCTGCAGCTTGTCGAGTCCCTCGAAGCGGAAACGGTCGTCTGGGTGCAAACCTCCCCTTTAGTCGTCGCACCTCCATTGTCGCCCGGGGGGCACAGCCGAACCACAATGAGCCGATGATGCTGTGTTCATCGAGGTCATCGACGCGCGAGCCGTGGACGCTCGGATAGCAGTGGAGAGGAGCACCTTGCCCCTCTCCATTCGCTCCTATCCATCGAAGACGCCCCTCCGAACGAGCTCAACGGCGGAGATGGATAGGAAGATAGGACTACCCGACCTCCACTCAGGCAGACCTGTTCCTTCAAGCCGGCATGAGGTGGGGTGTCACGCACGCCTCAGGTGCGCAACAGAGCAGGCGCTCCTATCCCGCTATCCGCTGGACCCCAGGATGACGCTGCCGAGGGCGTTCTCGCTGGATACGGGCCGCTGGATAGCGGTGGAGAGGACTCGCCGGATCCTCCCACGCGCTCCGTACGCCCCCGCTGGGCGTACCCCGCGGAGCCACACTCCATCCGATCGCCGTCGAACCGCATTCTGTCGAGGTGTACCCGAGACTCGAGCAAGGGGTACACCGCTCCCGGGTACAGCGCCGAGGGTCCTTCGGCACGCGTGGGGGTACAGCTGCGAAAGCTTGAGGTTGGCTGGTAGACTGATCCCCTGCCATCGCCGGAGCCAGAGATGATGCGTTGCGTACCCCTGCTGTTCCTGCTCGCCATCGGATGTGGACCAAGTGAACTCGAGGGCGATGAGCCTGGAGAGTGCACAGACGACGCCGACAACGATGCGGACGGGCTGTTCGATTGCGACGACCCCGACTGCGAGGGTGCCTCCGCCTGCTCCGCGGAAGGTGACACGGATACGGACACCGACACCGATTCGGACACCGACACCGATTCGGACACCGACACCGATTCGGACACCGACACCGATTCGGACACCGACACCGACACCGACACCGACACGGGGATTGTAGGCTCCCCAGACACTGACGACGACAACGACGGCTACACGGAGAACCAGGGAGACTGCGACGATTCCCTCCCAGCACTCAATCCGGCTGCAACAGACATCGTCGGCGACGCCATCGATCAGAACTGCGACGGAATCGACGGCACGGACCTCGACCGGGACTCTCACGCCAGCGAGGCAAGCGGAGGCGACGACTGCAACGACAGCGTGCCCGGCATCAACCCGTCCGCTACCGACACAGTCGGCGACGCCACGGACCAGAACTGTGATGGCCTCGATGGTGTCGACGCCGATGCGGACCAACATGCCAGCACAGCAAGCGGAGGACTCGACTGTGACGATGCTCCGAGCACCTGTGGCGCGGCGTGCTTTCCGGGGAATTCCACTCCAGACGTGTGTGACGGCTACGATGCGGACTGCGACGGGGACGTCGGCGAGGATGCCTGGGTCACTTGGTACCCGGACTGTGACGGTGACGGCGCATACGAAGTGCCCGGCATCGAGGGATGCGAGCCTCCCACCACGTCCCCGTGCGACGGTGGCGCTCCGGCCGCAGCGTGGTCGAGCGGCACTCCTCAGCAGTGCGCCCCCGCGAACCCAACCCCGAACCCCGGCTGGGGGGGCTCGACCTGCCTGACCGGCCAACTAGCCTGCGGCACATTGGCGCTGGCGACCACCATCGGGGGTTCGACTTCGTTCGACGGCAACGACTATGACAGCATGTTTTGTCGAGGCAGTGATACCTGGACGGACACATTTGAGGCTCCTGAGCGAGTCTACGAACTCTGGGTCCCTGCCAACACGACCGCATCCGTGACCCTGGAGCACCCATGCGCCGACCTGGCCCTCAGGGTCCTCACGACGACGGACCGATGCACGTCCAGTTCCCAGATCACTTGTGACGCCTATGACCAAGTCGGCACCGACATCCAAGAGGTGACCGTCATAGGCGGAACCACCGGACGGACCTTTCAAGTGATCGTAGATGGCAAGAACGGCGCAGCTGGGAACTTCGCGCTTTCGGTCGAGTGCACCTCCCAGTAGATCGCCGGGGGGTACACCGAGACAGCCAACTCGGCGGGTGGCCCCTCACGTTCCACGACACCCCCATGTCCTGTCGACCGAGGTACACCGAACCTCGATTGAGCCACCGCCCCTGACGGCGCATCTTCAGACCACCTGCCACCCCGGCGTCGCTCACCGCGCCGCCCCTTCCCAGGAGGTCCACGACGATGCCGTCCAAATCCCCCTTCGAGGCGCTGCTCGCACCCGACAGCGCCCACAAGCTCACCAAGCAGCAGAAGCAGCTCTTCGAGCAAGGCCTGCGCTCGCTGGACCGGGCCAAGGCCACCGCAGCCAAGGCCAAGGACAACGCTGCTTGCGCCGGCCGCCTCGCGCTCTCCACCGCCGAGACCGCAACCACCCTCGCGGTCTCGGACTTCGCCGAGGGCTTCCTCAAGCCCCAGCACCAGGGCAAGCTCGCCGCCGTCCGCACCGTCATCGGCGCGGGAGGCACGCTCGCGGGCCTCGGCATGGCGCTGTTCGACAAGGGCTACGCCAAGGACGTGGTCGCGACCTCGTCCGGCGTGCTCCTGTCGCAGATCGGCAGCTGGAGCCGCAAGGCCGGCGAGACCTGGCGCGCCAAGCGCGACGCTCAGACGCTGACGCCCGCGGTCCAGGGGCACCCGCAGCCGCCCTACGCCCTACCGGAGCTCGACCTCGACCCGGCGCTGCACACCCGCGAGGTGAAGCTCACGCCGAGCGCCCGCGGTCCCCGTCCCTCCCCCGGTCGCCGGCGTCCGCGCCGCGACTGAGCCCCGTCTTCACCACGCGCCAGGTCGCCTGGCCACCCTTCCCTAGGAGTCCATGAGCAAGCTCATTCCCCTCGGTCTCGCCCTGATCTTCCGCGATGCGGACACCCACGAGCTCGTCGTCGACGAGGACACCCTGACCCGCGACGGCGCCGGTTTCGCCGGAACGCCCTCCTTCGCCGGCGACCCCGGCTACGACGACGAGTACGACGACGACTTCGCCGGCGAGTACAGCGTCGATGACGAGTTCGGCTACGACGACGAGCTCGACGAGTACGACGACGAGTTCGGCTACGAGGACGAGGAGGTCGACGAGTTCGGCCGCCGACGCCTTCCCCGAGGCCAGCGAAAGGCCCGTCGCCAGGCGCGCCGTCAGGCCCGCCAGGGTCGGCGCCAGGC
This sequence comes from Deltaproteobacteria bacterium, assembly GCA_006226595.1. Lineage (GTDB taxonomy): Bacteria > Myxococcota_A > UBA796 > UBA796 > M1803. The sequence goes on along the minus strand of SBGP01000043.1, from coordinate 77,724 downwards.
CCGTCGTCGCCCGCCGGTGCTCGAGCCGCCCCCGACGAACCACGAGGCGTGGGGCAAGACCGCGCTCGCCGGTCGCGACACGCTGGCCGACCAGGGCACCGCCTCAGTCAAGCTGCGCCTCCAGCACGACTTCAAGGCGGAAGACATCACCTTCGTCGGCTCGGTCGCTGGCGCCAAGGTGACCTCCATCTTCATGGGGGACCGTGTCGTGTGGGCGAACGCCGACGGCATCGACGTGTCCGTGTTCAGCAGCAACAGCTTCGTGCGCGGCATGCTCAAGGGTCAGTCGCTCAAGGCGGGCCTCGACATCACCGTGAACGGGGAGCTCCCGAGCGGCGGCGACTTCGCGGTCACCCTGCTCGGCCTCAAGCCCATCCACTGCTGACAGAGGGCGTAGGCGATGAGCTGCTCGCTCTCGGTCAGCGCGGAGACGCTGTCCCTGCCCGGCGTCCCCCTCGGCACCGCACCCGCCCCCAAGCGCGTGCTCGCCGGGGAGGACCGCTGCGGCAAGTGGCGCGTCGTCGAGGCCCTCGGCACCGCCCCCTTCGACCTGCAGCTGCGCTGGTCGGCGGGAAGCGGCACCGGAGCCGAGGCAACCGTCTCCGTCGCCAGGAGCGCGCGGATCTGCGTCTACGCGCGATCGTTACGGGCCCTGGCCGTCAATCGCAGCCCGGAGGCCAACACGGTCTCGGTGCTGGTGAGCGACGGCGAGACGCCCACGGCCAACATGCAGACGCTCGTTCTGGGTCCCGGCAAGTCGACTTACGCCGTAGGCGTGCCGTCCTTCGCTCGGTCCGTGCGCGTCGATCTCGGCGCGCCGGCCCCGGGGCGACGCTCGACCAGAAGCGACCTCACCCTGCCAAGCCTCCCGGCCCCGCCCACACCACCAGTGCTCGGCCTGCTCGACGCCTACGGTCGCGTGCTCTCGCTCACGCCCCTCGACCAGCAGCCCTCCGCCGGCGTGCCCGTCGGCGCCGCCCAGTCGGTCGTCGTGTCGGCGGGCTCTCCGTCGCTGTTGGTCCGCGCCACCTTCCACCTCGCTCTGTGAAGGAGTCCTCGATGGACGTCACCGTCCGCCTCGCGTTCTCCGAGCTCGCCAGCGTGCGCCTGCTCAACTGGCTCGCCCGCGAGAACGCCAACATCCACCGCTCGACCGCGGACCTACCGCTGCTCTACGACGCCAAGGTCGTCTACCAGCGGGAGCGCGGCGAGGTCTGGTGCGACGTGCTCTCGCTGTACCAGCAGGGGCACGAGGACTGCGACGGGCTGGCCGCCGCCCGGGCCGGAGAGATCCTGGCCCATGGCTGGAAGGCCCTGCGCCCCGGTGATGCCGGCTTCGAGCTCGCACGACAGCTGCGTCCCACTCGCGTCCGCGCCGAGGTGCTGATCACCACCCGCGACCTCGGCCCCGCCCTCTACCACTGCATCGTCCGCTACCGCCTCGGCGGTCGCTGGTTCCGCGACGACCCGAGCGCCCGGCTCGGCATGAACGGGGCCATCGACCCCGCCATCCGCCGCCGCTGGGCGGCCTGACTCCCCTCACCCGCAAAGGAGCCCCATGTCCTTCCGCCCTCCGCGGCGGCCCGGCCGTCCTGCGCCCGGTCGCCGCCGTCACCACGAGTCCCTCCGCCGACTGCGGCGCGCTCGCCGCAAGCAGCCCACCGACCTCGTGCTCGCCGAGCCTCGCTCCGAGTGGGGCCCCACGCTCGAGCTCTCCGACCACGTGCGCTTCCAGGCCAAGCACGGCTACCGCGCTGCGGCCCTACCGCTCCGTCCAGGCGTCTGGGTCGTGACCGAGGTGCCCGACGAGGGCGAGTACGGCGCCCTGCCCCTGCTACTCACGCCGCTGCTCGTGTCTGCCGTCCAGCAGTACGTGCAGAAGGGCGGCGGCCTGCCCGCCCTGAAGCTCCATCGCGACCACCAGGAGCCGGAGCCGACCGTCGGCTGCCAGGGCACCTGCCGCTGCGGGCGGCTCGCATGAGCGCGTCGTGGAGCGCGATTCGCGCGAGCTGGCCGGAGTCCTGGAAGTCCGCCCTGCGGAGCGGACTCGGCCGCTACACGGAGTCCATCGAGGAGGAACCGGAGCGCTTCGAGGCCCGCGTCGAGCGCTGGATGGAGGTGCATCGCAAGACCCGCGCCGTGCTCCAGCAGCTGCCCCCGCTCATCGCCCTGCTCCCAGCGGCGGAGCAGGCAGGACACCAGTCCCGGCTGCTCAACCTGCTCGCCGAGCACCAGGCCCTCGCCGCCGGCATCGTGGCAGACGACGAGGACATCACGGTCGACATCGCGGGGCCGCCGCTGCTCGTGGTCGCCGGCATCGCCGTTGGGGTGGTCGCCATCGCGTGGGCCATCGTCTCCTACACCCACGCGAGTGCTCTGCTTACGCGCGCAGAAACCGAGCGTCGCGAGCTCGAGGCGCGCATTGCCCTGCACGACCGGGGTGCTGCGCCCCTGCCGGGCTCCACCCTCCCCGTCCCGGCGTCGAGCCCCGAGTCCTCCTCGTGGGGCGCCTGGGTCGCCGGTGGCCTCGCGCTGGCCGCCACCGCCGTCCTCGTCCCCCTCTTCCTCGCCAAGGAGTCCTGATGCCCAGCCCCAAGCCACGCCGCATCCGCCTCTCCATCGCGAACCGCACCAGCGACCACCCCGCGCAGCTCACCGCCTGGGGACGGGTGAAGGGCGGCGAAGTCGCGATGGTCCTCCGTGCCGACACCGGCGAGGGCATGCTCGTCCACCGCACCACCGGCAAGAGCGCCACGAGCCATGTGTGGACCTGCTCGGGCCCTGACCTCGAGGCACCGAACGCACCCGTCGACACCGGCGCGGAGGTCGCCACCTTCGAGCGCTTCAAGGCCCTGATGGGCAGCCCGGAGGCGGGACCGGTGACCCTGCGTGGCCAGTGGACCGGAGTCCTGCTGTGGGGAGACGGCGCGCCGGTGGTCGAGCTGTGGCGCAAGCTGTCGACCTACGGGAAGCTCACCATCACCTCGAAGCCAGGCATGGGCTGGAGCTGGGCCTTCGAGCGCGAGGCGAAGTGGTTCTCGACCCAGGCCGACGAGTCCGGCGAGGGCTACGCCTCTCTCTCTGCGGCCATCGAGGCGGGCATCCAGGGTGCGCGGGCGATGCTCGGCACGGCGTGCAGCTTCCGGGACAGCCATCGCCGGGCGGCCCACGACGCGACCTACGCCGCAAGCCATCCCATCGGCACACCGGCCCCGGCACAAGACCGTCTCGCCGCTCGCCTCGAGAGGGAGAGGGAGAGCACGAGCTCGCGACCGTCGAAGCGCTCGACGCCCTCCAGTGGCGGGACCGAGATCACGTACGAGCCCATGCCGCGAGAGCGCGGAGAGAGTGCCTACACCTGGGCTCGCCGCCTGCTGTCCGAGGCAACCTCCCGCGTCGGCGAGGGCCACCACCACGTCGCCCGCGAGCTGATCGGCAAGGTCGGTGAGGTCGCCGCGACCCTGTCGTCCGGCAAGGCCAAGCGGCTGTACGAGGGCGTCGCCCACGTCGAGCAGCGCCTCGCAGAGTCGAGCGCGCCGGCGCCGAAGAAGCGGAAGAGCCGCAGGCCAAAGGCCCAGGCTTCTAGCCAGTCGCCGTCCACGTCCTCGCCGAGCGGCAACACCCCGAACGCGCAGGCAGATGCGCAGCTGCTGTCCCTGTTCCAGCAGGCCGTGGCCGCCGCGGTGGAGGGGGCGTGAGCCGGACCCAAGCCAAGCCCGAAGTCCTCCTGGACGTCATCGGGGGCCATATGCGAGCCAACCGCCCGCCCGAGCTCAGCGCCCAGTACGTCGACGGCTGGCTGGAGCGCTATCGACCGCAGCTGCTCCAGGTGCTCGCCGACGCCCTGCCCCGCATCCAGGAACGCCAGCGGCAGGCCCAGGGGGGACAGCAGGTCTCTTCCGAGGCTCACGCGCTCGTCGAAGCCGACCTGTGGACGCCGGCGAAGCGCACCCAGGCCAACCTCGCCGCAATGGAGGTCGCCGCCAAGCGCCGTGCCGACGCCGGCTCGGTGTCTCCCGCCGAGCGGCAGATCCTGGCTCGGTACTCGGGTTGGGGCGGGCTCTCACTCACGGCCCTGGGCGGCAAGCTGCCTGCGGACTTCCCCGTTCCCGAGGCCCGCGGGCTCATCCACGAGTTCTACACGCCGACGAAGGTCGTGCAGGCCGTCGCCGCCATGCTGGAGCCGCTTCTCGACGGCCTGCGAGGCTCCGACGGGATGGTCCGGGCGCTGGAGCCGAGCTGTGGCATCGGCCGCTTCCTCGGCGCGAGCCAGCCCTGGAAGCAGATGCGCTGGGACGCCGTCGAGTACAGCGAGCTGTCGGCAATCATGACCCGGCTGCTCTACGGCGCTAGGGGCCAGGTCCACACGCACGCGATGCCCTTCGAGCGCTTCGTCGCGACCCGCCTCGGGGCATCCCGGGGAACCTACGGGCTGGTGTTCGCGAACCCGCCCTATGGCAGCCGCGGCGCCTCCATGACCGAGGACCCCGACCGCACCTACCGGAACAAGCGCGCGTACGTGTACTTCCTTCGACGGGCGCTACAGTTCCTCCACAAGGACGGACTCGGCGTGTTCATCGTGCCGTCCGGGTTCCTGACCTCCCGCACCCAGCGCGCGAAGTCCCTGCGCGAACAGCTCCTGCTCGAGCACCACCTTGCCGCGGCGTACCGGCTTCCCTCGGACCTGTTCCCGGGTGCCCGCATCGTCACCGACCTGGTCGTGTTCCGGGCTCGCGGCGGCACGCTGCAGTCGGTGCCAGAGGCGGACGCGTTCATCGTCGACGGTCGCTTCTTCAAGGACTTTCCCGAGCACATCCTCGGTACCGAGATCGGCAGCGACAGCGAGGACGACGACCTCACCAAGCCGGCCCGCTGGCGCTACGAGGTCGAGGGCGAGTTCACGGGGCTGCCGCCGCTTGTCGAACGCCCGATGTGCTCGGCGTGTTCGCTCGAGACCGTCGCCGAACCCGCGTACAAGGCCAAGGCACGCGTCAGCGTCGGCCGAATCGACCTGCCCGAGGGCCTGGTTCGCGCGGCCGTTCGCCGCGCCAGCCACCACACCACGGGCGCCGAAGCACGCTGGGCCCATCGCCGCCAGACCGGCCTCGACGACCAGGCGCTCAAGGCCGCCCTGTCGCAGGAGTTCGGCGGCTGGGGCATGAGCCTCCTGCCTACGGGCCAGGAGGTCGTGCATCGAGGACACCCGCATCCCTCCATGAAGGTCCAGGGCGTCTCACTCAAGGGCAAGCTGCTCCTGGACGCCGCCCGCTTCGCGCTGGACGTGCCGCCACCCGTGGCCTCCGCCCAGACACGCCGCGGGGTCGCCCGCTCGGTGCCCACCGACAACCCCGCCGCCAACGCGCCCCGGGATCTGCCGTCCGAGCTCGCCAGCGCCCAGGCTCTCGGACTGCGCGTCGACCGCTACCTCGCCGAGCTCGCCGCGGAGGACCAGCGCGCGGCGACTGCCTGGCCTGAGCTGCACGCCGACCTGACCCGCTGGCACGCGACACACGGCAACCCGCATGGACATGTGGACCTCCAGGCCTTGGCCAAGCGCGGGGACACGGGGGCCGCACGGATGCTCTCGGCCTTCACACGGTCCGGGAAGCTCATCGCCGCGCTCCGGCTGGCACCCACGCTGCCGGAGGCACGGGATCCCAACGACATCGAGGGACTCGCGCGAGACCTGTACGCCGCCGGAAACGCAGTCACCCCGGCGAGCCTCGTCGCCGAGCACCAGCGTCTCGGCGGCAAGGGAAAGACCGGCGCCCTGCTCAAGACGCTGCTCGACCAGCACGACTGGGCCGAGGACGAGGGCGCGCTCGTCCCGCCCGAGGACTACCTGTCCGGCGAGCTCTGGCCGAAGCTGGACCGAGCCAAGGTGGTCGCCGACCGCGGCGACGCCCGGGCAGCCCGCAACGTCGCCCGCCTCACCGAGGCCATCGGTCCCCTGCCCTTCGAGGAGATCGGCGAGCTCTCGCCTCGCGACGGCTGGCTGCCAATCGGGCTCGTGAGCCGCTGGCTCGACCATTACCGCCAGCGCGTCCACCGCTACGGGCACAAGGCCTACACGCTGGAGCGCCGCAACGGGCTGGTGGACGTCGCCGGCGTGGCCTACGAGGACCTCGGCGACCGTGCGCCCGAGCTCGTCCGCAACGTCGTGGGCTGGCTCAACCACGACCGCACCCTGTTCCGCCCCCGCAAGCGCAAGGACGAACAGCTCGACGACGTGCGCCTGAAGGTCGCCGCCGAGTGGGCGCGGGACTTCCGGGCATGGGTCAACGCGGACCCGGAGGTCCAGACCGAGCTCGAGACCCTCTACAACCGCACCTTCCGGGGCTACGTCGCTCCCGCCTTCTCGGACGCGCCGCTGGCGGTAGCCCGCTGGAAGGACTCGGCGATCCGGCTGCATGCACACCAGGCTGCGGCCGCCCGCCGTCTGCTCCACCACCGCGGCGGCCTGCTCGCCTTCGATGTGGGCGTCGGCAAGACCTACACAGCGCTGGCCACGGTCGCCGCGGCCCGACAGGCAGGCTGGGCCCGACGCCCGGTCATCGTCGTGCCGAACAGCATCGTGTGGAAGTGGTACGCGGACGTGAAGCGCGTGTTGCCAGACTTCCGCGTCGAGGTCATCGGCTCGAAGGCCACCACCATCCAGGCGGGTCCCCGCAAGGGCCAGCCCTCCAGCACGACCGACACGCCCGCCGAGCGCGCCGCGAAGTGGACCAGGCTCCAGGCCGGCGAGGTCGACCTGGTGCTGCTCACCTACACGGCCCTCGGGCGCACCCAGGTCAACGCCAAGGTCGTCGAGCGCTACGCGAACGGCGTGCTCGCGATCCGCCGCGAGGTCGCGCTCCGCCAGCGCAACGCCGCCAAGTCCGGCGGGAAGCTCTCCGAGCGCCAGCAGGCGATCATGAAGGAGGGCGTGTCGGCCTTCGTCGCCGAGCAGCTCGAGCTGCCCGCGTCCTGGGAGTACGACCCCGGTGTCGCCTGGGACGAGCTCGGCATCGACCTGCTCGTCGTGGACGAGGCCCAGAACTTCAAGAACCTGTACCTGCCGGAGCCCCGCGAGGGCGGCGTGCCGCGATTCATGGGCAACGCCGGCTCCGGTGCCAAGCGCGCCTGGCAGCTGGACTTCCGCTGCACCACCGTGCGCGAGCGCCAGAACGGCCGCGGCGTGGTCCTGCTCTCCGCGACGCCCGCGAAGAACTCCCCGCTCGAGTTCTACAGCCTGCTCCAGTACGTCGACCCGACCGCGTGGACGCGGCTCGGCATCGCCGACCCCGAGCAGTTCATCGACCGGTACTGCCGGCTCGAGATGCGCGAGGTCGTCGACTCGACGATGAACGTGGTCACCCGCTCGGCCGTCACCGGCTTCCGCAACCTCCACGAGCTCCGGGACACCCTCTTCCGCTACGGCGAGTTCAAGACCGCCGAGGACGTCGGACTCAAGCTGCCGAAGCCCGTCGTGGAGATGGTCCAGGTCGACATGAACCGCGACCAGGACGCGAAGTACGCCCGCTACATCGCGGAAATCGAGGCCGCCCTCGACTCACCGGACACCGGCGAGCGGGGCAAGATCCTCGGCTACCTCGCCCGCATGGCGCTGGTCGCGGTCCACCCCTGCCTCGACGAGGGCTACACGCACAAGACCGCGAAGAAGGTGCCCGACCCGCGCTCGCCGAAATTCGACGCGCTCGCCGACCGCATCGCTGGCAACACCGCCTGCGGGCACATCGTCTTCCTCGACAACGTCGCCGGGCACCAATGGGTCAAGCAGGTGCTGGTCGGCCGCGGCGTGCCGGCCAAGCGCATCGCCGTGCTCAACGCCGAGACCGCGAAGGCCGCCTCCGCCCGCCAGCGCATCGCCGAGCAGTTCAACGGCACCCCCGCCGAGGGGAACGAGCCCGCCTTCGACGTCGTGATCGCCAATGGCGTCGCCTACGAGGGCATCGATCTGCAGACCCGCACCTGCGCCATCCACCATCTGGACCTGCCGTGGGAGCCCGCGACGCTTCAGCAGCGCAACGGTCGCGGCGTACGCCAGGGCAACCGGCTCGGCGCCATCCACATCTACTACTACTTCTCGAAGCGCAGTCAGGATGGGCTGCGGTACTCGCTGATCACCGGCAAGCGCGGGTGGATGACCGAGCTCATCCGCGGCCAGGACCGCGAGACCAACAACCCTGGCGCGCAGATGGAGATGGGACCCGAGGAGGTCCTGCTGATGATCTCCCGCGACCCCCAGGAGACGAAAAGGCGCCTCGAGGCGGTGAAGGCCAAGCGGGCCGCGGAGATGCGCGCGAAGCGGCTCGGGGAGATCGGCCAGGCACTGCGGGGGGTGAACAGCCGCTTCCGCCGTGCCGAGCTCGCGAAGGACCCGGAGGTGGCCAAGCGCCACCGCCTGGATGCCGAGGAGCGCCTCCGAGACCTGCTTCGCTCGGACGAGAGCCTGTGGCCGTGGGCGAAGCTCGCCAAGCACGTACGCGAGCTGCCGGTCGGGGTGACCCGGGACGCAGTGCCGCTGGTGCCCGGCAGCACGCTGGCCATCCGCCCCGCAGTGCAATCCGGGGACATCCTCATCGGGCGCAAGATGTCCTCGCGGGTCGGCTTCCAGAGCCACTTCGACATCGGCTGGCAGTCCGGGGACGCCTACGCGCTGCTCGACGCCTACACCGCCGACCCGGCCGCGTCGAAGCCACCTCGCCCCGTGCACTTCGACCGCGGCGAGCGCGAGAAGCTCCTCGAGGACGTGCGCCGGCTGCGCTGGGCCCGGCTCGCCGACTGGAACTGGCACCTCGCACCGGACGCATGGGTCGACGCGGTGTGGGCGGTGGTCGGGCTGTCCGTGCAGCAGACCCTCGCCCAGGCCTACAGCAAGCCCGCCGTGCCCACGGTGTTCGAGGGTGCCCTGCGCGTCGCCCGCGGCCAGGCCGCGCTCGACGGGGAGGTTCTACCGCCGACCGATGCCGGCTGGGAGCGCTTCCTCACCCTGTCCCGAACAAGCGAGGCGCCACCTCGCGATCTCGAGTCCGTCGCCGAGGCCTGGTGGCATCGGCCCATCCCCGCCTCCCGTCTCCCCCAAGCCAAGAAGGAGTCCGCATGACCCGGTTCTTCCCCCTCGTCCTCGCCGGCGCCGCCTCCCTCGGGCTGGTGGCCGTGCTCGCCGCTGACGACCATCCCCTCCCTCCCGGCTGGAGCTGGGAGCAGCTGATGCACAGCGCGGCCGCCCGGCAGCGCGGTCTATCGAACGACGCGCCTCCCGAAGCGCGGCAGAACCTGGCTCGGCTCGTCACGACGGTGCTCGACCCGCTCCAGCGGGCCCTCGCCAAGCCGGTGGTCGTGACCAGCGGCTACCGGTCGCCAGTGGTGAACTCAGCGCTCGGCCGAGAGCCCACGAGCCTGCACGTGACCGGGGAGGCGGTGGACTTCTTCGTGCGTGGCGCCTCTCCCGAAGAGGTGGCGGCGGCGGTGCTGCGGCTGCGCCTGCCTTTCCACGAGCTCATCTGGTACGCGCCCGGGCGCGGCAACCACGTGCACGTCGCCCTGCGAGCGGCGGGCGACCAGGCTCGACGAGTGCGGTACGCCCCGGAGCGAGGCGGACTGGTGGCCGCACTTCCCTCGGAGGTGCGGCATGGCTGACCGCGAGGCCCAGGTGCATCGGCATCCTTCGGTGCCGCTTTGGCGGCTCGAGGTCGGCGAGCGGCTGACCCGGCTGGAGGCGCAGATCGACTCGCACGAGGAGAGCTCGGATCAGCGTTCGGATGCGGTGGTGCGGGCGCTGGACCGGGTGGTGGTTCGGTTGGATGAGCTCGAGGCGCGCCAGTGGAAGATCACCGCCGGGTTGGCGGTGGTCGGGGTGAGCGGCGGTGCGGGGTTGCTGGAGTTGGTGCGGTGGGCGGTGGGCTAGCCCTTGGACGCGCAGGGTTGCCGACATCCAAGCACTCGATGGGGCTCGCGGCGGTGCCGACGAGCTGAGTGCGCCGAAGCCGAGCCGAGATCGTGTACGGAGGACGGACTCCACGCTATCCTCACTCGAACTCTAGGTTGTCGCACTCATCGGTGGCCGCGATCGGGAGAGGTGGATTTGTCAGGAACCGCGATTCGTATCCTGCACCTTGGTGACCTTCACCTGGACGAATTCACCTCCGGGCAGTTTGGAGACCGCAAGGATCCCCAGTTCCCGGGAATGCTCGCGGATGCCGTTGCCCCACCAGAGCACGAGCGCGTCGCGAGAAAGATCTCTCGCCTACTCACTGAAGGTTCGATTTCCGGCATCCTCCTGAGCGGTGACCTGACGAGCCGCGGCGACCTTGCGAAGTACGAGGAAGCGGTTTCCTATGTGATTGATCTCCTCAGACTGTCCACCGAAGACCAGGAGCGCTTCCACGTCGTGCCCGGCAACCACGACGTCAATCGAAAGCTATGCAACGCGGACCCGAAGGACGAAGCTGCGCTGCTCAGCAAGTTCGCCCCCCTCGAAGCTGCATGGTCGTCACTCCCCGCGGTCATGGCGCCAAGGGAGGTCCGCTCGACGCATCTTGACTCGGCTGACGGCGTCAAGGCCCAGGTCGGCCTCCACTCCGTGAACTCGTGCGTGGGATGCGGCGAGCACCGAATGTACCCTCCGGAGATTCAAGACGCGGTGAGAGCTGCCGGGGGCGAAAGCTCTGTCTTCGGCGAGCAGATGGACAGCCCGGCCATCCTAGAGCGCCACCTGAGCGAACTTGCCGAGCGGATTGACACCGCCCCAAAGGTGCATGTTGTCCTGGCGCACCATCCGCTCCTACCACAAGCCGCGCCCAGGTTCGACGTCTACACGGAGTTGGTGAACGGAGGCCACGCTCGGACGGTTCTGTCGGCTCGAAGGCACCCGGTGCTCTACTGTCATGGGCACATTCATGATGATCCCGTAGAAATCATTCGCACCGGAAGGCCAAATCAGGGGCCGCTGGTCTGCATCTCCGCGCCCGAGATGAAGAAAGGGTTCAACGTCATTGAGATCGCGTTCTCAGATGACCTCTTCCCTCTCGGGTGCATCGTGCATGAACATCGACTGACGACCGGCGGAGCGGTGGAGCGGACTCGATTTCAGGTGGTCCCGTTTGCCGCGGACCGAGCAGACGCCTTCTCCGACCCCGCCACCGCGCGTCGAACGCTTGAGCTTCTCCGTGAGGCCGCCGGCCCGTTTGAACGGTTCCTCGTGCTGAAGCGAAGGCTCGCGAAAGCCGACATACAGCTCACCGACGATGAGCTAGAGGCGACGCTGGTTGAACTCTTCTGGGCAGGCCTCGCGTCGATTGAGCCGTTTCCACACGAACAAGAACCAAAGTATTGGAAACTCAGATGCCTGATTCCCTGACGGCTGCGCAGCTCTTCAGTCACAAGCGTTGGGAGTATGGCGGCAGCCGCCTGTACTATCTCCCTGGGCCACTTCGCCAGCAGCTGGAGAGAAAGACCTCAACCATCGTGATCGGCTCTCGGGGCTCGGGAAAGACGACCCTCCTCCAGTCCTTGAGCTGGCGGGAACGACTTCAGAACGAGAGCCTGAAGGCCTGCCTAGAACAGGGCTTTCCTGAGTCCGGCTTCATCGGTCTCTACACGAAAGCGTCGGCTTCGCTGTGGCGGCGGCTCGACAATGCAGCGATTCAGACCGGCGAGGTCCGTCGTTTGGTCTTCGCCCTCTACCTCGATGCCACCCTACTCCAGATTCTCTGCCGGGCACTGGCGGAGCTCGAGGTAGAAGGCGAACTCCCCGCGTTCGAAATGGACTCTGCAGAAGACGCCGTGGGGCGTCTCCTGGATGCTCAGCCGCGCCTCACGAACTTCATGCTGGAAGGCGACACTCCGACGTATCGGGGAGGCTACCGTGCACTCGGGCGACTCCTGGACGAATTGAAGTCCGCCGTTCTCCTCCATCCCGAAGGTCTTCCAGAGAGGCTTGAGCGATTCCCCACTATCGCGGTGGGGGAGATGGCTGCACAAGGCGCCGAGCTACTACTCTCGGCGCTGGGCGTGGAAGCCCCCCGATGGTCGGTGTTCTACTGTATCGATGAGGCTGAGGCGCTGTCCGAATTCCAGCAACTCCAATTGAACACTGCCATCCGAACTGCCCGGCACCCGCTGTACTACAAGGTTGCCTTTGTAAGCACCCCAAAGACGGTTCGAGGTACCGACATACAGGGCTTCACACTTCAGGACTCTGACCGAGAACTCATCATCCGAGACCGTCAGTCGCCCACGGATTTTGCCGACTTTCTCGATGGCGTCGTGTCGGCGAGGGCATCGCAGGCCACAGGGGGCCCTTGCTCGGTCCGGCTGCAAGACTGGCTGGGACGACCGAGTCCCAATGAGGTGCTCGCAGAGGTTCTCGTGCGCAAGGTGGGAAGCGGGCCGAAGCGCGTCATCGCCTCCGCTCGAGCGAGGCACCCCGATGCGCCCAACCAGCTGCTTGAGTCGTATCTGTTGGACCACCAGCAGCATTGGCTGCGCACGGGCAAGCCGCCATCCCGACAGGACCTTGAAAAACGCGTCGGTGAGGCGTATCTGTCCATCTGCCGGGAATCCAAGATTCGCACCGTGCCTTTCGCTGGCCATCACATGCTGCTGCACCTTTCAGACTCCTGCATCCGTGACGCGCTTCGGCAACTTGAGGCAATTGCCCAACAGGATGGTGGGAGCCTGGAGGCGCTTGTTTCCGGCCGGACGGTACCAGTGGCCGCCCAAGCCAGAGGCATTGCGGAGGCGGGGGAACGCAAACTGACCTCCCTTACACACGAAGCAGTGGATTCTCCTGCTGAGGTAGGGAACCTGGCAGAGTACCTGGGTCAGATCACAGCTGTACTTCAAGGCCCGACTCGGAACTGGTCCAACCTGCGTGTCCCGGGTCGAGGGTTCTTCCGGTGCAGGCTCTCAGAGGGCGAAACAGGCGTCGGGCAGCGAGTGCTGGGCGTGCTTCGAGACGGCGATGAAGGCGGCATCCTCCGCGATCTGGAACACGAGGGTGATGAGGTGCTCTTCAGAGTCCACCGCAGCTTGGCCGCGAAGTTCGGCTTTAGCTGGCGCCTTCCTGACCGTCACCACGCTCGGGTGATCCTCGAGGACGAACTCGATGCGATGACGCGAGGCGTACTAGATGAAGCGGCCCTTCGACATCTTCTCGATCGCGTCGATCGGGCTGGTGACGCGCAAGAGTCGACTGCCGAGACCAGCACCGAATTGGAGCTTCCGCTAGGTAGAGACGATGTCTAGTGGATACTTTCTGACCGTCTCCAGCTCGCCATCGACTGGGCAGACGAAACTGACCGCGCAGGTCGGCTTGCTCGTCGTTTCCTGGGATCGAAGGGGTGTTGCCGCCGTGCGCGCTGCCGGCCTCAAGTGTACGTCCTACCTAGTAATTCGCCTCAAGACCCGAGACGCTCCGGAGCGCAGCGAAGAGAACTGCGCCGCCACACTGGCCGAACTGCGCAGCCAGGGTGTGCCCGAGGACGCAATCATCTCATCAGAGTGGATGGCCGCGGAGGACGTGGATTCCGTGTTCGTCGAAACGAGTCGGTTCATCCAGACTCACATCGCTCCACGGACGCTGTCCCTATTCGTAGAACTTTCGTCCGCTCCAATGCACGTAGCCCTGCACCTTGTCTCGCTACTCATCGGGGGCGCACGGTGTCGAGAACTCACGATTGGCTACATGGAGGGCGAGTACCCCGATGAGGTAGTCGGCGGGGACAGCTCGTTCGGCTACGGGCGTCGGCGGCGAGTGGCCATCCCAGGGACGGTCATTCGCACGGACGAAAGCCAACCATTCCCCTACGCATTGTCGCTCGGCTTCGAGGAAGCCCGAACGTTCCAGGCATTGCGAGATGTAGAGCCCGACCGACTCCTTGTGCTGCTGGCTGAACCCGGGTTTGAGCCGAAGTACACGAGCAGGGCGCGAGCGATCCTGTCCGAGTTGCAGGAGCGCTTTCACGTCGAGCAAGACGACGTCCTCACCGCGGCGGCAGGCAGCGTTGAGGACGCCTTCTTGGTCCTGATCCGCCACTCAAGATCGTTCCCAGCACACAGCAACCTCCGCTACCTCGCCGCCGGGACAAAGTCGCACGGATGCGCGATGGTGCTGGCCTCCGTTGCGCGTGGCGGTGGGGAAGTGCTCGCCCTGGTCCCAGAGGTGTTCCGTGCGGTGAACGTCAAACCCACGGGTACGTTTTGGCTCACGCGGATTCTTGACTCATCTGTCTGGCGCCCAAGCCCACCAGCCCTTCAACCAGAAGAGGGTCAATGAGGCGATCGCCTACCTCGGCGGATGAACCACGACGTTCCAAGGATACCAACCCCGGTTCCGGCCAGGATCGGCCCACCGGAGCCTGGGTCTGATGACTTGAAATGACGGGTGGCGACCCGACCTGTGCTTCGCAATCATGTGAGCTCCAAGGGCAGCATCCTCGTCCGCGAGTTGCGTGGCCCGTCATACGCGAAGCCTTCAGCCGGCGACCTCAACAGCTCCATCAGCCGACGCTCGTGCCGTGACCCGTCGTCAAGCGGTATGACCTGCACCACCCGCCACTGTCTGACGACTGTAGCTTGGCCGTCAAGCTGCGCCCGAACGAGTGCGACCACACCCTCGAGGTCTTGCTCGACCTCATGCTCCCAGATGCGCACCACCCTCCAGCCCCTGGACTCCAGGCGTCTGGTCTGCTCGCGATCTCGCTCGTTGTTGGCCCGCAGCTTCCCCGCCCAAAACGCCTCCCTTGTACGCGGCCGCACATAATGATGCGGGCATCCATGCCAGAAGCACCCGTCCACGAACACGCACACCCGAGGCCCGATGAACGCGAGGTCAGGCCGAACCCCCTCCACCCTCGTGCCGATCCGATATCGGAGTCCCTCCGCCCAAAGCGCCTTCCGGAGGCGGACCTCGGGCTTCGTGTCACGCCCCCGCACCCGCGCCATCTGTTCTGACCGGCTCATGCCCGCCATCTGAACTCCTCTACTGGAGGCAGCACGCCCGCAGCGCTGACTAGATGGGCAGTCTCTTCAGCTCCTTCTCAACCTCCTCGAGGTCGGCCCGCTCCCAAGGGTCCCTCTCCGTGCAACGGCGAACGAGCCTTCCCCAGACATCGGACGGAATCGTGTCTACGTCGGTGCCACCGGTGAGCATGAAGGTGATCAGCTTCCCAAAGCTATAGATGTCTGCGGACGCGTGCGCCTCGGCACCTTGGTACTGCTCTGGGGGCGCGTAGCCCTTCGTGCCAGCCTGCTGGAAGGTCCGCTGCGTCATCAGGCGCCGGAGGTTCTTGGCGATGCCGAAGTCGGCAAGCTTCCAGCTCTGCTGATGCCTCAAGATATTGGCGGGCTTCAGGTCTCGATGGATGACCTCCACGCCATGGAGGCTGCGCAGCCCCTCCAGGATTTCGAGCGCGATCTGCTTGGTTTCCGTTCCGGTCAAGAAGCCTCGTTCCTGCCGACGAACGTGTGCCTCTAGCGTCCCACCATCGGCGAAATCCGTGATGATCGCCATGCTGTTGCCGTCCGACTGAACGTCCCTGACGTCCATGACCCCGCTCGCGTAGGCGCGCTGGAGCTTCTGGTAGATGTTCGCCTCCCGCATCATGGCGTCGCCGTTGAACGAGCCGTCCAACACCGCACGCTTGAGGAAGACATCGTCCCCGGACTCCTTGTCCCGCACCTTGTACGCTTGGGCCATGGCGCCACCAGAGATCTCCGCGATCACTTCGTAGCGCTCGTAGAGGACCAGTCTGGAAGGCAACGGTTCATCCACATCCGGGGAGTCCTCGGGGAGACTTGGCTCCCCCCCCCAGCGCGCCTGCGCCGCTTCACGGGACTCGTCCGAGACCTTCGCGCATTGGAGACGAATGGGCTCCTCTCCAGACAGTCGCAGGAAGCCGTCTCCGTTTCCAGCGAGGCTCTCGGCACCAGTGGTCTCCATGATCACTCGACTGTCGACGGCACTCCGCACCCGCAGCGCTAGCTGCGCACCAAGGTTCGAACGCGTGGTCGTGCTGATCACCTCGGCGGAGGGCTTCTGGGTCGCGACCACGCAGTGGATGCCGCACGCTCGTGCCTTCTGGGCAAGGCGCTGAAGCAGCAGCTCGATCGTCTTTCGCGACTCCTTCTCCGCCGTCAGATCAGCGAACTCGTCCAGGACAACGACAATCCAAGCGAACCGTTCTCCCTTCCCGACCAATTGGTTGTAGCCGGCGAGGTCGGCCACGCGGCTCCGCCTCGCTCGGCTGGCGTCCTTCATGAGCCGGTACCTGCGGTCCATCTCCTCGACGGCCTCTTCGAGCATCTCGATGGCATCGTCCGCATCCATTCCGATGGGCTGGCGGACGTGGGGGAGTTGCTCGAACTGCACGAATTCGTTGCCCTTAGGATCGACGAGCCAAAGCTCGAGCTCCTCTGGGGGGTAGTGCTGGGCGAGGCCCCAAAGGAGTGTCTCCAGAGCGACGGACTTTCCGCCGCCGGTCATGCCACCGATCAAGAGATGAGGCGACCGGGACGACGAGAACTCGATTCCTACGACTTCGTCCCGCACGTCAGCTCCCAGGGGCGCGTACAGCCTCCCTTCTGGCCACTCAGTAATGGCCCAGAGCTGCGCCGCGTCCACGTAGTAGCGTTCGTCGCTACGCTTCGGGACCTCGATGACCACAGCACCGCGGTCGGCAAAGGAGCGTGGTTCATGACCGGCGTCCAGCCCAAGCCCGTACTTCAGCTCCTCGCCGAGTTTGTAGACCGACGCCGGTCGTTGGCCACTCTCCAGGCCAACCCGGAAGACATAGAAACCAGGCCCCTCCACCGCTGGCTCGTCCGGCAGCGCGACGACCCCGACCCTGTGCTCGCTCAGCACATCCAGAACCCGTTGGTACCGCTGCAAGGCTCTGGGAGTCTCCCCTCCCCGATTTGAAGGCTTCAGCGCCTGGTCGGATTCGGCGGGTGCCGTAGTCGGGCTCGTTCGCTGTCCGGTCGGCTCTGGCGTCTCCGTCGGCGCAGGTGCAGGACGTTGCGTGGGCACATCCGTCCACTCGTTCTCGCGGGTCAGCCGGGCGAGAAGATGCGATAGCTCACGCGTGTTCAAACGGAGCCACTCGAAGCCTGCGGGAGTCCGTTGGTCGTCGACGTGCCCATGGTCGGCGAGGGTCACCAGAACGCCTTCGACGGAGCGTAGCTCGAACCGACCTGAGAGAATCGAAGCTCGATGCGCATCATCCAGCGCGCCTCGAACCTCTCCATCGACGTGGATACGACACGCGGCTCGAAGGTCCTCCGGTGCCACGCTTGCTTGCTCGATCGCCCGAAGGACCTCCCGCCGCCAGAACGCCACGTCCTTGAATGCTTCGTCGCTGTCCTCGCTGGACAGTGCCGCGTCGAGAAGCTGTACGGACCGCTGGATCTGCTCGTCGGCCCGAGAGAGGTCCACCGATCGCCTCATCTTCGCTTCGACGACGAGCACTTCCAGCTCCAAGGTCTTCCCGGTCCATCGCCCGACGAACCGAGCCATGTCAGCGCGCGAGCGTCGTACGCCCCCGAGCCACTCGGCGTGTTCGTCGAGGCTGATCCAGGCCTCGAAGCCGTGCCCCTGAAGATCCACGGGGTGCTTCTCGGCCACCCGAGCCCTTGCACATACCAGCCCCACCATCTCGGCCGCCGTGCGCCCGAGTCCCAGCGACCTGAGCACGATTCCAGGCACCAGATAGCGCGCTCGCTCGTAGAGCTGGTGCGCGACCTGGCCGAAGTCGAACGTGCCATCGTCGGGCATTTGGTCGTGGAGGCGTCGCTGCAGCCGTCGGACGATGAAATCGCGGCCCGATTCGGAACTCACGACCATCCGGTAGCCATCGTTGCTGCCTACGCCCGTCTTGACCAGGATCACGTCCGGTCCGTCCTTCAGCCCGTCCACCTGTTCGCGGCCCACGAAGGCGTCCACGGTGACAACCCAGTGGGCCAGCTTGTGCAGCTCCTTGAAGAACCCAGCACTCTCCCCGAAGGGCACCTGGAGCTCGAAGTAGTCCACGTCATCTGGCGTCGGGTCGCTACCAACCGGTCGCCGCCGGAACTGACGGGTGTTGATGGTGGACCACGCCTCGAGCAGCACGTCACCACCCGAAGGAAGCAGGATTCGGCTCACGGAGGTTGCGCTCTTGCTGTCCGCGGACTCGATTCGCGTCGGCTCGTCGAGCCAAGGTGAGAACTGGGTACGGATCCCCGACGAACTGACGGTGGCCTCTCGCGTCACTGTCTCGGCGCCAAACAAGTTCGGCACCACGACGATGTCCACTTCGCTGGAAATCTCGTCCAGTGGCGGAGACGTGTGGGTCTCGACGTCCCATTCATGAAGCCGAACATCGAGTTCCGGGAAGTCGGAGCTGTTTCGCTTGTCGGAGGAGTCGAACTGCTGAAGCACGCGCTCGACCTCCCGCACCTCAAGCGGCTCGACAACCAGGGAGAGCCTGATGGTCGCGTCCTCGCCAAGCGACTTCTTCAAGAGCTTCCGGACACGAGCGACCAACCGCTCGAGGCTGCGCGCCCCACGCCTCCTCACGATGAACAGGAGATGAAGGCCGTCCACCTTGTGCGGATACGCAGCGACATACCGGGCCACGACGTCTGCAACCTCGTCGATCGCTCCGTCGTCAAGGCCAGCCAGCCACTCCTTCCGGGACGCCTTCTGATCCTGGAGCACCTCGAAGTGCTCTGCCCAATCCTGTTCGCGAACCGCGAGAAGCTGCTCGTCGCCGTTGACCAGCACTGGAGGCTGAGCGTGGGGACTCACCTTCTCGATGTGGTCGAAGAAGAGTGCGCCGTCATTGATGGGGTTTAGGCGAAGGCTGCCCTCGAGGCAGTCCCGCAGCAGCCGCTCCATCTCGGCGAAGTGGGTTCCCACCCATCGCTGTCGAATCGGATGGGTCGCCAGCATGACCACTTCGCTGCCATCGTCGGATCGAAAGGTGTCCAGTCGCAGCAGCTCACCCACCACCTCGTCCCGCACACCTTGAGGAACGTGTTCCTCGCGCACGCGCCCAAGCTCCGACTCGAACCGCGAGGCGTAGTGGAGCATCGCACTGCCGTCCAAGCCACTCCGCAGTGCCAGCAAGTGGTCCGTCCGAATGTCGGCCCAGGCCTTCAAGCCATCTGACCCCGCCTGTGTTCCATCACGGAGCGGAGCGGCCTCGAAAGCCGAGCGGACCCAGTCGTCATAGTTGGACTCCTCCGGCCCACTCCAAACGGCCGCGTCCGCGCGCCAGACCTGCCGAGCGAGGGCAAGCAATCCTGGAATCTCTCGGGGTCGCCATTCGAAGGAGACCAGCGGCGACTTCTTGCCCTCCAAACGGACCTGCAGCCGTAGGTCGGCCCAGTTTGGCTCCAGAGAGTCCGCCACCTTCCCCGACTCCGCCTGCTCGATGAACTTGGCGAGCGCCGAGGTGTCTAGGAGCTCGTCGTTGACCAGAAGGGACACGGCGCGGTCCGCAGTCGCCTCCGAAACCCGCCTGAGTGTCGGGCCGTAGACCCAAGCAAACAGCGCCGCGGAGAGGTCGTCATCCGTCTTTCGTTGACGCCGCTCGAGCAGTAGCCCGCCTAGCTCCTCGTCCTCATCCGACACGACCGAGTACAACTCCGCCAGTAGCTTGCGCAGCGGAGCTCTCGTGGCGCGTTGCGGCGGATCCGCCACCTTCTCCAGTCGCCCGCGCAGCTTCGGATCGAGAAGCATGGACAACCGCTGCGTCTGTCCCTCCGCCGGCTCGAGATCCAGAAACTCGACTGCCGACTCGGCATCGCCCGCATTCAACCCATCGATCAGCTCTTCCGGGAGCTCGAATTCCCGGTCCGGGTCCGCTGCGGCAATCTGCTCGCGGACACGATCGCCAAGTCCCTTGCGATCCGTCTGACGTGCCTCTACCTGCTCCCAGTATCGAAGCTCCACCTTCTCGAAGGTATGCCGTCGGTCCGCTCGGATGATCTCGGAGAACTCACGCCGCAGTTCGCTCGCACGCGCCTCCGGGGTCTCACTGCCGTCGAGTTCGGTGAACTGGACGGACTGGACCTTCTCGTACAGTTCATCCAGATCCCGACCACGGCTGTTGGCGGTGAGCCGGGCGACCTGGTCGACGTTTCTGCGCAACCAACGGTCGCGCTCGGTTTCGTTCGCCGCAGGTAGCCGCGTGTCCGGAAAGAGCCCGCCAGCCCAGAGGCCATCGCCGACGGCTGTCCAAACAGACTGAGAATCCAACGCCCGAGCGGAGGCAAGGACGCGGCAGACCTCCGCCACCAGTGCCGTCCAGCGACGCATGGGCGGCGTCGCGCGATTCCCCGCCTGACGGAACGCCCGAAACACGCGCTCGAGCGCTTGGTCCAGGATGCTCGACTCGCCGAGTCCACCGCGGAGTCCCGATGTCAGACGTCGTCGGCCCGCCGACTCCGAGATGAGCTCACGGTCGGTGATCGCTCGCACGTTCCGGAGTCCCTGGGCGTCGCTGTACTCTTCGTACTCCACGAAGAGTACGGGGTCGGAAGAGTTGCGGAAGGTCGTAGAGCTGGCGTCCGGTGGCAAGACGCACTTCGAAGGCAGCCCGGGCCAGGCCTGCGTGGTCGTAACGACGATTTGCAGCAGAGATCCACCGGCCGTAGGACTCCACCCCTCCAACTTCTCGACGAGAGCTGTGATCTCCTCTTTGTCGAGGCCACGCACTCGAAGCATGGCCCCCGCGGACCCCTCGGCGAAGAGGTCCCGAACGCGTGCCGCAGCGACGCCAGCAATGGCTTCAGTCGAGTTCATTGCACAATCCCCACCATCTTGGTCGCGTCCGAGTACTCCTGAAGGAGTCCGAGTCCCGCCAACCTGGTTCCCAGGTGACGGCGGTTTTCATCCAGATCGGCCCTGTCGAGGTCGAAGCCTCCGGCCGCCTGGGCGGACGGGTAGTCGGTGACCAGCCCGAGGCGCCCACACAGGATGTCCCGGGTGAAGGTCGAGAACGGAATGTGACCGTCGACGAACGCGGCGACCAGCGTCTCGAGCAGCGCCGGCCTCACCGCCAGGAAGCGCCGTCCGGTTGGCGCGTTCACTGCACCAACGGCGTACATCGTCGCGGTGAAGAACGTTCGCGGCCCGTCCCGCCAAGCTGTCCGCCCCGTGCCTAGCTCTTCGTAGCCCATCTCACCGGCGCGATGCATGAGCGCCGCAGTAATGGCGCCGGAGCACTGGTTGAGATGCTGCCGAGCAAGCTCGCGCACGGCACCTGGCCCGTGACCCGCGTCAAGCACCAGCGATCCGTTCTCATCGCGCCCCAGGGCACGCCAAGCCATGGCGAGCTGATGCATGCTCAGGCAGAAAGGAACGAGATGCATCAGCACTTCGACACGATGGAACTCCGTTAGCTCCTTCCGTCGTAGAACCCGGCTCACGCCATCCCGCAGCAACTCGAACCAGCGTGTTTCCTGCCGGTCTGCATCCGCCCAGCTTCGCTCCTCCACCTGGTCGCGGAAACTCGCCGTCTTCAGGGCCTCCTCCGACGGGTCGGACCAGTCATAGGCCTTGGAATCATCAAGGTTCGATAGTGCCGACGCGATGCGACCCACGGTGCTACCGGAGTCCGACACCAGGCGCCGAAACCCATCACGTGTCCGAGCGAGGCGGTCCGCATCAGGGTCCGTCCGCAAGATCTTGTGCGCGAGCCCGCCCCCTCCTCTGAAGATGTAGGTCTCGGTGGAAACCTTCCGACTTGCGCCTCGTCCGCGATAAACGGCGTCGTAGTGAGCCAGCTCTCCAGGGAACGGGAAGAAGTGTCGAGAGCTCCAGTTCTTCGGAGCCTGCCTCGCCCCAGGGATAGGGTTCTCCAACCCGCGTAGCAGGGCACGAAGCGTGCGCTCGGTCGCAGGGCCCTTCAGCTTCTCGTGTCCACTCACGCGTGGATCCCCCGCCATCAGCCGTCGAGCGAAGTCATGACTGGGCCGTAGGTAGAGGCACTCATCACTGGTCGGCAGAAGACGCGGCGCGGTCGAGTCGAGCCCGAGCTCTCCCTCTGCTTTCTCGAGCAGGTGTTCTCCCCGCAAGATCGCGAACAGCTCCAGCGCAGTGTAGAAGCCTCTGCCTTGCTGTGAGAGCACCCCACCGAAGGTGTGTTGAACCGTCCGTTTTCCTTGCTCCCGTCGACTGATCACGTGCTCGCCACCCTGAAACTGTTGTCCCGCTCTAGGATCAGGCGCCGCAGTCGGCCCCCCTCCATCACCTTGATGTCGCGTGGGCTCTTCCGCTCCTCCGCAATCCGCGCGAGCCGGCTTACGATGCGCTTCCGCTCCGCCGCATTGAATTCGTTGAACACGACTCCAGCAGCCGATCTCATGACGAACTCGAACTGGAGGAGGTCGAAATCGAGAATGGGGGCCGGGGGAGAGCCGAGCTGCTCGCGGTGCGCCAACACGACTCGTCGATCCAGCCAATCCACGGCTTCGAGCAGCTGCGGTTCTCCGTCCGTCTCCGTCCAGAACTGTGCCTCGCCAACCAGTTCGAGGTTGGTCTGGTCGAATTGATGGGCAATCACGGCGGAGCGATTTGAACTACGCGAAAAGGCCGGGTCGACGAGGTACAGCAAACCCGCGGACTGGCTGGACGTGCGCACGCCTTGAACGACATGCAGGCCCGCGACCAGGCGCTCCAGGATAGCCAACATCTTCGCGTCGTCGAGCGAGTGGCTCTGGAGGGCAAGGAAGTCGTCATGGAAGCGCAGGCCGAGCCTCGTCGAACGGCCAAGCTCCTCCGGCACGTGCGTGAAGAAATCCCTTCGACGCGCGCGCCTTAGGGAGTCCAAGTGCGTCATCTGCTCACGACGTAGCTGATCTCTTGTACTCGGCGGTCGTGCCCCGACTTCCAAGACCTCCGACCCAAACGCCCCCGACCGCTCCAGTTCCTCGTGGAGCCGTTCGTCCACAGAGCGCATTGCCACGCGGCCAGGATCGAAGCGCCGGATGCGCTCGAGCACACCGAGCTGGGACATATCCGTATCCGGCAGCTGCCGTTCGAACAGCGAGTCCAGGTAGCCAAACCCATCGAGGTCGCCAAGGCGATGACGCCCATGTACTGCCGGGCAGTCGAGGCCGCCGGTAACGAGAAAGGCTACCAAGATCAGCGCCTCTCGAATGGTCAGGACGTAGCCGGTCTGCTCGGCCAGCCGTACGAGGTGCGTGAGCGAGTCGCGCACCGGCCGCGCCGCCTGCCTCGTCTCGGGGCTCAGCGACAGTGCCGTGCGATTGGCCAAGATGGGACAGTCTGGCCCGGCGAGACAGCTCTCGCACTTCTTCCATCGATTCTTGTGGCCGACCCAGTGGTCGAGGGCGAAGTCGAGGAACGCCTCACCTCTCGTAGGTGCGACCGCCTGGAAGTTCAGGTTCACCACGTGCACCGTCGGTTCGATGCAGGTCGCCCCGTCACGGATGCCTGCTTCCAGCGTGCGCACCAGGAGGCCGAGCCGACCCGGATTCACCGATACCGCCGCACGCAGACGCCCCTCGTTCGCGCACACGATGGCCAGTGTGTCGGTGTCCTCGAGCAGCTCGACCAGCCTCTCCGCCGCAGACGCCACGGGCTCGATCTCGGAGAGGTCCTTCAGGATGCGAATCCGCCGGGGGAGCCCGGGAAGCTCGATTGGGGACTCGCCTCGGAGGTCCCCACTCATCGCCGCCATCGCCTCGCGAGGCTTGAGCCCTGCCTCGCTTAGAAGCCGACGACACAGGTGCGTCTTGCCGTGACCGGCGTTGCCGGTCAGTACGACCATCGACACCTCGGGGTCCTTCACCAGCGCGTGGATGAACCCAAGTGCGGAGGTGTCGAACTCCAGCCTCTGACTCGAGCTGATGTGTTCTTCATATAGGTTCCCAGCAGTGGCATCGAACGGCAGGTAGCGAGTCAGGTCCGCTACGGTGGCGTTCACCTGATACTGGAGTTCCTCGACGGCGTCGTCGCTGCCGCCGGGCTCGTATTCATCGAGCTCATCGCTGCCCTGCATCTGAATCTCCTCCTCCGTTGGGGCGGACACCTCGATCAGCTCCAGCCGGCCTTCCCGCTGAAGGGCCAAGAATCCCCATCCGGTGAGCTCCTTGTTGGCTTCCACCGATCTCGAAAGCTGTTCCTTCAATGCGTGGTCGCCGATGGCCACGAAGACACCTGGGCGCCTCCCCATGGCCTCCCGGACCCGGTTGTGTGCGTTCTTCGCATCGCCAACGAACTTTGCGGCAAGCCCGCTGGACCCTTCGGCGAGTTGAAGCAGTGACGCCACACCCGCATCCCAATCGCTTCCGTCACAGCGTCGTACGGCCTCGACGACCGCCTGGACGCCCTCTCCATCCAGTCGTGGTCCGTCCACCTGTAGGTCCAGCACGAACGTGGGGATGTCAGCCGGAAACGGGTTCTGTTCACCCGCAGTCCAAACGGCCCTGGGATGCCAATCGTCTCCCGTAGCGGCCGAAACGAGCAACATCGGCACATGATTGAGCGCCCGTCCCACATAGGCACGTTCGAGGGCATCGAGGTCGACATCGCCTTCGGCGACGACGATCAGCGCACGACCATCCGCCGTGGCTTCCGAGATTCGATTGCCGAAGTTCTTCGGAGCCGCCAGGGCCTTGATCACCAAGCCTTCGACACCAAGAAAGGCCTCGACTGCCTCGGTCAAGTCCCGGAACTTCGACGCGCTCTTTGAAGACAGGTCGATGGCGACAAGATGGGAGCGGAGTAGTTCTGCGAACGTCAAGCCAGCCCTCTCTCACGTGGGCTGGAAACCTACCACGGACGGAGGACTACTCGGAATCCATCGCGAGTCGTCCCTCGAGAGCCTCGATTAGCGCCTCGCGCAGCTCGGTGTCCGTTTTCGCGAGTAGGCTGCTCCGCTCGAAACGGGTCAGGAATCCCGCGGTTGCTCGTCTCGAAAGCATAGGCCGGCTGCTGGTTCCCTCGGCCAGGAGTTCCGTCAGCGAGCGCGTTGGAAGGCCAAGTGCGTCCCGTGTCTGGACGTCCAACGGCCAGTCGCACTCTGGGCTCGCGACCGCGGCCACATCGGGCTCGACACGCCAAGCCGCCGTCGGCCATCGGTCTCCTTCGATGGGACGGGCGCGCCCGATGCGGGCCTCCGGGTATGTGACGGGCTTGGCCAAACGCGCCCCAACCCATTGGGAGACCGGTACCGACACGGCGTTGCCCACCAGGTACCACCGCATACGTCCGTTCCGGTCGTCCCCTTGACCGATCGCTGGCCGAGTCCATCCGCGGTCGAAGCCCTGCAGGGCCTCTGCGTCCTCGATCGTGGGAGTGACCAGCCCTTCGGTCGGATGCAGGATGGCCGGCGGCGAAGGAATCTGGACAGTCGATCCCCCCTTCAGAGCGGGAACGCAGTCGTACCCCCACCCCACCCCACGATTTCCCTCGGTCCAGTAGAAGCCACAAGCCACGCCGTTCTTCCAACCAGGGCCGGACGGTACCGTCGGACGCTTTGCATCGTCGGAAAGCAGCACAGCTCGCGGGTCTCCGTGCCCAAACTTGCACGCCACGAAGTAGATTCGCTTGCGGCGTTGCGGCAGCCCGAACGACTGTGTGTCCAGCTGGCGATACGCCCACGCATAGCCCAGCTCGGTCAACCTGGAGAGCACGATCCTCATCGCCTCTCCCCCGCCGATGTGACGCATGAAGGCCACGTTCTCGAGGAGAAGCCAGTCCGGGCGGTTTGCGGCGGGGCGCGCGGCCAGTGTGTCCAGCACATGGAGAATCAGCCCCGAGCGAGCCCCGCTGATACCTGCCGTCTTGCCCGCTTGGCTCAAGTCCTGGCAAGGGAACCCAGCAGTCAGGAGGCTGATGCGCTCGGGAAGGCGCCCTGCGAAGGAAGAGTCCGTCACATCAGCCAGAGCGTCGCTTCCTTCCTTCAGGCCGAAGTGCTGCGAGATGCAAGCGCGGGCCTCCGGCATCAATTCCCACGCGACCTCCGTGTGGTAGAGCCCGGACCGATGCAGTCCAAGCTCCAGTCCGCCGATGCCGGCGAATAGCGAGACCACATTCCGTGAACTCGTTTCGGGCCTCGGTTCGAACGGGAGGTGCGGTTGGGCGGCTACTTCCACGGGGACTCCGGTCGGGTGACGACGTCCGATATCTCGCTTCCGAGAACTGGCACCGACCTCACCGGACGAATCCGAGCTCGAGGAGGACCCCGTGGTCCGCTACCAAGGCGCTCGAGATACGACGGATCGCCTCCAGCCCTGCGCCGTCCGGTTGGATCACCAGGATCTCCTCGATGTGGTCGTTCAATCCGTCCACGCCAAGTTCCAGCTGCTGCTGCTGCGTAAGCGGAGAGTAGTCATCGTCGACATGCCACCGCTGCACGATCCCCCAGCTTCCGTCGTCCATCTCATCGTCCAGCACGTACACGTCGCCGCCACGCACGTTTGGTTTGCCCTGCCCCAGGTGCCACGCCTCGACGGACCAGTCCGCATTCAACCCGCAGCGTCGCAGTCCCAAATCCCACAACGCCTGTCGGAAGGCCTTCAGCTCCATCGATTCCCCCGTTCCGAGTCTTAGAGCGGTCCAGGAGTACCCCGGCACCGCCATCGACAGGTACCTTCGCACGGGGCACAGCCAAATTCCGTCCGCAACCAGGAGTCGGGCTACCGTGAAGGACAATACCATTCCGTTCGAAAAGCTCGATCGTGCAGACCTGGACCTCGACGCGGTCTACGTGGGCGGTGAGAACGGCGACCCTGCTGACGACCCCGTCCAAGCTGGTGCCAGTCGGAAACATGGGGGGCTCCGGAAGCTGGGGGAGAGCGGCCTCCGGGAACTTCGCCCTTCACTCGCCAGACTGGTCAGACTCTCCCAGCCCAACGAGCTGGAACACGGTCGCACTGCCCTCCGGAAGCGCGACAGTGTCCTCTCCGTACAGGTGCTGCTCACCTTCCGCACCCAGCGCCATCAGCACGACGCCATCGGAGAGGTGACGGCAGGCGACCACGGGGCAAAGCGCATTGAGTCGACGAAGCTGAATGCTGGACAGCGCTTGGACGACCGACGCGTGCATGTGGGCATCCGCCAGCACGATCGTCGGGAATGAGCCGTGCCGAGCCCGGTAGCCGTCAATCGTGTACCCGAGTCGTGTCCAGTTCTTGAAACTCATTCCTACCCCCGAGCGCCGCCAAAGCACCTCTGGCGCGGACTCATGTGGAACTCGATTTGTGCGACCGACCGGTACGCCCGCGTCTACAGGCGGACCTGACTTCCGTCCTCGCCCGTCGTGTCGTACGCTGCCACAGCGCCGGCCCAGCCTCAACTCGAGTCGGCATCTGCGTTGTCAGCCGAGGTTCCATGAGCACCTACGAACACTTGTTGTACCTGTCCAAGGCCGGCGCGCCGCTGCTACACATCTCGTCCTACGAATGGGAGCGGGTTCGCGGCCTGGCCATCGGCCTGTCCAACAAACTGGACCTCCCGCTCCACGTCTGGAGCCAGTCCACCGGGCTGCTCGCCTGCAACGAGCATGGCGACCTCCGAATCGAGGACGACGCCGCCACCGACCCAATGGAGTTGCTCCAGCACATCCATGGCGGTGATGAGCCCGGCATCTGGCTCTTGGAGGACTTCCAGCCGTTCCTCCGGGAAGAGCACCACCCTATCCTCCGCTGGCTCCGGGAACTCGCGCGGCTTCCGGCATCCCCGCGAAAGATAGTGGTCCTCTCTACGCCTCTCCCCGTCCTGCCCCTGGACCTACGTAAGGAGATCCCGACTGTCGAGTTAGATCTCCCCGGCGTGGACGAGCTGCGGGTCGTTCTCGAAGACGCCGCCGCGGCCATGGGAGTCCGGGCCTCCGCGGACGAGGCGCTCCTGGACGCCGCGCGAGGTCTGACGGTGATGGAAGCGCGCTTGGCCTTCGGCAAGGCTGCCGCGGAGCTCGAACGGCTGGATCACGCATCCGTACCGCTGGTCGCGCGGGAGAAGGAACGCATCATCAAGCAGAGCGAGGTGTTGGAGTACTACCCCACTGATGCGCGCATGACGGACGTTGGGGGACTCGACCAGCTCAAGGAGTGGCTCGACCGCCGCGGCCGAGCATTCGGAGCGGGCGCCCGCGACTTCGGCCTGGACGCTCCCAAGGGCGTCCTGTTGCTGGGCGTACAAGGCTGCGGAAAGAGCCTGCTCGCGAAGGCCGTGGCCGCCACCTGGCAGTTCCCCCTGCTTCGCTTCGACATGGGCAAGGTGTTCGGCGGCATCGTCGGCCAGTCCGAGGGGAACATCCGAACGGCCCTCCAGGTAGCCCAGGCTCTGGCCCCATGCGTGCTCTGGATCGACGAGATCGAGAAGGGCCTCGCGGGTATGGGCAGCTCGGATCAGACGGATGGAGGCACTACCGCACGTGTGGTCGGTACGCTGCTCACGTGGATGCAGGAGAAGACGGCCCCCGTCTTTGTCGTCGCCACCGCCAACCGCATCGACATGCTCCCGCCGGAGCTGCTCCGTAAGGGGCGCTTCGATGAGATCTTCTTCGTGGACCTGCCGACGCGCGCGGTGCGCGAGGAAATCCTCGCCATCCACTTGGAGAGGAAGCGTCGGGACCCGAAGGACTTCGCGCTCGCCGATCTGGCCGAGCGCTCCGTGGGATTCTCGGGCGCCGAGCTGGAGGAAGCGGTCCGCGAAGGCATGTACGACGCCTTCGCCGAGGGCCTTGAGCTGAGCTCCGATCACATCGCACGAGCGCTCGACAAGACGTTCCCCCTCTCACGGACCATGCGCGACCAGATCGACAGCCTGCGGCATTGGGCGAAGGTCCGCGCCCGGCTCGCAGCCGGCGAACCACCCGAGGTCCTACCTGCCGACAACCCGGAAGCTGCGGCACCTCGGCTCCGCCAGGAAGCAACGCGGAACCCCTTCATTCCGGGGTCCCGCTCGTGAAGGTCCTGTTCTTCCACGCAGCTGCAGGGCACCCGAAGGTGGCACCACCGCTGATGAGTCAGGCCGGGAACGTTCTCCGCCCCTTCAACCGATTCCTCGGGCAGGCCATCCACACGGCCAAGCAGCGCCAGACCCGCTACCAGCTTCCCTGGGAGCGAGTACGGAACCTCGTCACCATCCGACTCGAAGCTGTCGACAGTCTTCTGCGGGTTCCACGTCCCCCACCCGGCGTCGTACTGACGGGCTGGCCATCTGGAACACACCCCGATCTGGGCCAGATGGGCTTCGTCATGAACCGGGGTGTCCCCGTCCGTTTCGAGAGCGCCACCCCGACCGCCACCGGGCTCCGAGTGCGCACGAATGTCCCGCTGCTCCCGGGCGACCGAGTGCTCTGGTGCCTGAAGGAGTGCTCGGTGGAGCTCGAGGCAGCCCCCCCGCCGCCCAGTCAGGTCGTGGACCTTCATGGACACGCACTGTCCCTCCGCTCACCGCCGAGAGTCACCGACGACGAGCGTCACTGGCTGCTCGTCGTCGAGGGCCAGGTAGGTGACTGCGACCTCCTCGTGGACGGCGACGAGGTCGAGGCGGAAGCGCTGCCAGCATTCGAGGGCCTCCGGCGTGCGGTGGACGCCAAGGGCACCTCGTTCGAGGTGAGCGGCGGAATGCTCCGAGTCGAAGAGCCACCGGCCGATGGGTCGCTGAGGGGAGACAACGGCGTGCGGTTCCGCTGGCATGAGTTGGGTTCCGGCGGGCGCCGCGGGTGCTGGGTCCAACTACTCCCGCCGGAGTCCTCCGAGGCGGAGGAGTTCCTCGACCCTAGGGCCGCGTTCTGCGAAGGCGACGTGCGGGAAATCTGGACGCAAGCGCGCCACCGCCAGGACAGCACCTACAAGGTGCGCAAGGTCGATCCCGACCGATACCAACTGCTGCTCGACCGCTATCCGCCAGCGGACACGACACTCTACCTCCCGGTTGACGTGAGGAATCTGTACCTGCAGCAGCGGGCCCTGAGGCAGCTCTCCGAGGCTCCCCTACCCCACCATCAGGGACTGCTGCGGCTGTGTGAGGATCCCCAACATGCGCGCTGGCCGAGGGTCACCCCCGTCGACGTGCCCGAAGGCGAGTGGCGAGCCTTGACGGATGTCAGTCGCAATGGCACCGACGAGCAGCGCACCTTCGTGCAGAAGGCGCTCGGCAGCCCCGACTTCGCGTTTCTCGAGGGGCCTCCGGGCTCGGGCAAGACGACCGCCATCTGTGAGATCGTCCAGCAACTCGTAGAGCAGGGCCAGCGAGTTCTGCTCTGCGCCTCCACGCATGTCGCCATCGACAACGTGCTGGAGCGACTGCTCGAGTCCTCGTCTCCCATCCATGCGGTTCGCATCGGCAAGCTCGACAAGGTCGACGACAAGGTCCAGACCACGCAGCTCGACGAGCGCGTAGAGGCCCTGGTCTCCGCCTGGCAGCGGCAACCAGCGATGCGGGGCTATGGCGACGCCGAGCTGTACGAGATGGCCGAACGGGCCGTCATCATGGCGGCCAACCTGACCTGCGGAACGACGATGGGCATCGTCAACCACCCCCTGTTCCGCGGGCGAGACGAGGACCTGAAGGTCTGGGAGCGTCCGATCACCACGATGCCTCACTGGGACGTCCTCATCGTGGACGAAGCCAGCAAGACGCTCATCCAGGAGTTCATGGTCCCCGCGCTCATGGCGAAGCGGTGGATGGTGGTGGGTGACGTGCGACAGCTGCCGCCCTTCGCAGACCGAGCCGACATCGTGGCAAACCTCCGCGACCTGGTGGACGAGCAGGACCAACCGGTCTTTCCCGCAGACCATCAGCGTGCATGTCTGCTCCTCTTCCGGTTGACCTTAGGGCGACTGCGCCAGCCCGGCATGCGCTGGCTTCTCGTCGAACGACCGGGTGTGCTCGGATGGATCGCCAAGGAGCTGGTGGCCCGAGGAACGCAGGAGCCGCATGTCGTGCGGGTCGTCGCCAAGCGAGGCGGCTCCGTCGGCCCAGTGGACTCCGTCACCGTCACTGAGCTTCGCGAGGGCCACGCGTCCGCTCTGAAGCTCGCGGCGGCGGACTGGGTACTCGTGGGGGATGACCTCATTCGGGAAGTCTCGCAGTGGCTGCCGTCCAATCTGCTCCTCGCGGAAGACGTCGCCGGAACGGGGGGGCCCCTCGCAGAGGGCGATGTGTTGCTCACCAGGCAGGCGTGGTGGCTCCAACGCGTCGGACAACTCCCGCGCTCCTACCAGGAACGACAGTTCCGTCGGGAACCGGTCACGTCCTTCGCTGACGCTCAAGCATGCGAGGTGGACTGGCTGCTGCGCCGCGACCTGGCCCAGGAACTCGCCTGGCGGCTGACGCGCCTCCACGAGCTGCGACACAGTCGGAACGGACGAGAGCGCGAGCGACTCCGAAAGGACCTGGGCTATCTCCAGCCGCTGGCGTCGAGCATCGAAGAGCCCGTTGCCGAGATCGAGGACATCGGGCTTCCCAGCATCCTAGAGGTACTCCAGGAAGGTATCGGCGTAGATCGAGCGAAGCGGCGCAGCGCGCTGACCGCGGGCCTGAGGGGCAGCTGCCCACGGGATTTCGCTGCGCGGTTCGAGAGCCTGAGCTTCCAGCACCGCATGCATCCGGACATCGCCTCGTTTCCCCGCAAGGTCGTCTACGACGGCCATGCGCTGAGCGACGCGAACACCATCCAGCTCCGAGACGCAAAGCTCGGCTGGGACTGGGGCGAGTTCCCTGCCCGGCGTGTGTGGGTCCACGTCGAAGGCCGGGAGCAAGGGGGGATCAACCAGGACGAGATTGGGGTCATGGCCGGTCTGCTGCGCGATTTCATCGCCTGGGCGCGGAAGAAGGGGCCCCCCGACCGGGATCGTCCGAAGGTCTGGGAGGTTGCGTGCCTCTGCTTCTACTCGAAGCAGGAACGCGCCATCTCGGACATGCTGCGCGAGGTCACCCAGGATGACCGAAAGACGAGATTCATCGTTCGCAACGCCCCGGTCGAGGTCGTATGCGGCACGGTGGACCGCTTCCAGGGTCGCGAGGCGGACCTCGTCATGCTGTCGATGCGGAACACACGCCGCGTCGGCTTCCTCGACAGCCCGAACCGCCTGAACGTCGGCGTGACCCGCGCGCGGCAGCAGCTCGTGGTGGTCGGCAACCACCCGTACTTCTGTGACTGCCGTACGGCCGAACTCGAGGCCCTCGCAGGCCAAACGCCCCTGCACGAGCGAAAGCGCCACCGG
Source organism: Deltaproteobacteria bacterium (assembly GCA_006226595.1). Lineage (GTDB taxonomy): Bacteria > Myxococcota_A > UBA796 > UBA796 > M1803. The sequence goes on along the minus strand of SBGP01000043.1, from coordinate 45,528 downwards.
AGGAGTGCCAACCGATGAGATGTGTCTTGACGACCGAGATCCCCGTCAGTCGGGTCGCGGTGTTTGCGGAGATGGCCTGGATGCAGCGTCGACCGGAGTTGGGGTTGCTCTGCCGCGCTGGCCGAGAACAGGACAACCGCATCACGGCTGCCGTGGTCCAGTCCGTGCTCCCGGGCCTGGGAGACGCAGGAGCGAACAACGTGATCGCCTGGTGTCGCACGCTGGGGCTGTGTGACGCACACGGCGGGCTGACCGCACTGGGAGCAGACGTCGCAGAATCCAACGAAGCGCCGGTGCCGGAGCAGGGCGTATACGGACTCTGGCTCGCGCAACACCCCGTCATGGGGCGTCGGGTCCTGGCGGTTGAACGCCTTGCTTCAAAGCGTGACCCGCGCTTCGAGTCGATTGGACCGCTCGCATTCGAGCCTGACCGCGGGCGGGTCTTTCGCTCCATGCTCGACGCCAAGGAACGATTCGTCGTCCGTGATCTTCCCAGCAACCACGGACAGCTAGGGGCCTTGGCTGGTGACACCCGAGCGACGTGTCGCCTTCGCTGGACCCTCGACTTTGGCCAGTCCCGGGACCAATGGCAGCTCGACGGGATGATCGAGGCACCACAGCAGGGCAGCAATGCGATGCGGAGCATGGAGCACGAGCCAGAGTCCGACGGACTCGACCTCTGGCGCCTGGCGGAAACTTGGGCCACGGGGCCGCTCTCGGCGTTCGGTCGGTGGCAAGCCGGCGAGCGACGACTGGCCGTCGAATTCGACGACCTCTCGGACGGTGAGGTCGCCAACTTTCGCAAGTCGCTCCCACTTCGACGCGTCGAGATCCCTGGCAGGGGTACGTTCGAGGACGTGACCCTGGAGGACGTCCCCATCGGACCAACGTCTGGACAGGAAGCGCAGCGATGGGCGATGGCCCGCTTCGACCGCGACCTATCCGACAAGCCCGGCTACCGAAGCCGCAGCGCGCTCCGAGAGCGTTTCGCAGAGCTCACCGAGGACACGCCACTCGAGTCCTTCGCCCCGTCTCTGCCCTCGCACAGCGACCTGCTGGCACGGGCTGCGAAGAACCCGGAACGGTTCTGGACCATTGCCGCTCCGGTGGACTTGTCCCCGTTCCCACCTGCCTCCGAGGAGCTCGATGCACTCCGCATCGGGTCCCCCGCCCCCGCGCCGGTGGTGGAGCCCGCGGGAGTGGTTCGCGTCCCCTACCGCGGAGGCTGGTCCATGCGGCGGCTGGTGGACCGGCTCATGGCGGGGGTGGCTCCTCGGCGCCTCCTGCTTTGCGACCGCTACGTGCGTGGCGACGACAACCTCCAGTCCCTCGGGCTGCTCATCGACTCGGTTCGGGCCATCGCCCCAAGCGTCGGTGTCGAGGTGTGGACCGGCGACGAGGAGGCTGACTTCAAGAAAGTCCAGGCCCTCACTGGTACATCCCCCCGGAGTTACCGCGAGGTCTTCGGCCGCAGCTGGCCCCACGACCGCTACCTGATCGTGCTCCCTACCCAAGGCCCAGGCTTCGGCTGGCACATGAGCAACAGCCCGATTCACGCCCGCGCGGATGTCCAGGATGCCGGTCCGGATACGGCGCTACGGTGGAAGGACCTCGCGGCAACCCGAGTCACTGCGGACGAGCTTCAGCCGGCCCTACGCCAGTGGCTGGTGGGGAGTGCGCGATGATGCAGGGACCCATCCGACGTGTCCCGAAGCACCGGGTCGACTCCCGGGAGGACGCTCTTCTCTCCACGGCCTGGATCGAGGGGGCTGAACCGACCCCACCCGCGTTAGACGGCGCCTGGGTCACTCAGGCACCCAAAGGGCTGCAACGTGGAGGCGACGCTCCCGTACTCGTCCTCCTCGGCAGTGGTCCCGACGCCGTCCGCGCCGAGCTGCTCGCACACGCCATGTCCGGCGCACGGACCTACGTTCTCGTGGGTCCAGACTGGGGTAAGGGTCGGGTGGACGGCGAGCTACTCCGCGCCGAGCGGGTGCTTGTTCGTCGCATTCCCGAGGTTCCGGCCTCCGGCGTGATGGTGGCGAGCGACGCGTGGGTCTGGATGGGGGGCGGCCTGGCGCTCAGGCTCGACAGCGTCCAGCGCGAAGCGCTCCGGCAGACCTTCCTGCGCCTGTTCTGGCACGAGGCGACGGAAGAAGCCTGGTCTGGCAGCCGTGAGTTCTCCTGGAGGCGAGCGAGTGAACGCCCCTTCGACGTCCCCGAAGTGCCTGGGTCGGCCTCGGTTCGATGGGAGCCGTCGGACGCCCGTCTGGAGGCAGACTCCCGGGCGCTGGCACTGCACGTCATCAACGGACGGCCTCCAGCGAAGGCCGCTCCAAGGCTGTGGTTCCCTGCCGGCGCCGACCATCATGATCAGCTCGGGCAGCTGGCCGACGCCGGCGTCGAAGTCGTCTGGTCGGACAGAGGTCTCCCCGACATCCAGGTGAGTTCTGGTGGCGGAGAGGTCCTCCTGCCGGGAACGCGAGGACGCCTGCGACTCCGGCTCACCGCACCACAGGCGCAGGAGCTTGCCCAGTTGCTGCGGGCTCCATCGGCGTGGCGGTTCTCTACCCGCGTTCGTCTCGGCGATGCGAATCACCGACAGGCGCGTTTCTGGCTGTCTGGCGAGCAAGCCTCACGCGGCCTCGAAGACGAGCAGCACATCGAGCTCCCCCCGGTGCAGGCGAGTTCCCTGCGCACGGTTCTCGAGACGACTCCGTCCACCCTGCCGCCCGCGCAGCCACTCGCCCTGGCGGTGTGCTACCAGTGGACTGTGCTTCCTCCGCGAGTCCCCACAGGGGCCGAGGAAGACGCATTGGTGCGCAGCTGGCGGACCGTCGACGAACACTGGGCCACCCGCCTCGCGAAGGTACGCGAAGCGTTGACCGCCGCCGAGGGGGAGCGCGGCCGTCTGGGGGGTGCATTCTCGCGGCTCGTCAGCGCCATGCTGGGTTTCCAGCGCACCGAGAGCGGGCTCCTCGCCCAGGCAGAGGTACTCGCGGCGCAGCGGCCCTCCGAAGCAGGACCCGCTGACGCTCCGGCCCTCCTCTCCCACCTCGGAGAATTGGAGGAGGGCGCGCGCAAGCTCCAGCTCGACCTCGAGGAGGCCGAGCGAAAGGCGCGGGAAGACGAGGAGCGGGACCGGCAGCGGGATGCATGGCAGGCTCGAGTCGACACCGCGCAGCGCGAGCTTCCCAATCGGCGCGAGGCGGTCGAGGAGGCAGAGGGCCGACGAAACCACATCGCAGAGCAGCTCCGAGAGCTGGAAGAAGGTCTTCGAGCCGCGAGCAAGGAGGCGCGCCGGGACCTCACCGCCAATCAGCGCCGGCTCTCCGACGAACTGACGCGAGTGAACAGGGAAATCGGAAGGCTCCGGGGCGAGGTCGCCGCCATGGAGCAGACCGCAGCCGAGCCGTTCGAGTTTCGACCGGCTCCGTCAGCGCCCAGGCGCTCCCAAACCGGAGGACGGTTCGTCCCCCAAGCGGCCTCCGCTCGGCCCCAGACGAGCGTGCCAACGGAGGCGCTGCCCGAGGTGGGTGCACTTCGACGCCACAAGGGTGAGCGCTTCCTCGTCATCGAGACCTGGAGCGAGCTCGAGGCAGGCGAGAGGGAGGCCACCCGGCTTTCCGCCGCGCTGGTCGGGCCGGAGGACGCATGAAGGAACAGCGGATCACCATCGAGATCGACGAAGAGGGTCGAATCACGGCGGACGCCCACGGATTCACGGGAGACACATGCCTGCGCGACCTCGAGCGTCTGTTGGACGGACTGTCTCCCGGAACCGCCGCAGTCGACCGCAAGCCGGATGCCGGCACGTCGCGTACCACCACCGTCCGCACTCAGGGCCTGGGGAAGAAGTCGTGAGTGCCTTCATCACCCTGCTCACCCCAATGCTGGACGAGGACTCCCTTGTCGCCGCGATCGTCGCCCAGGGATTCGACGAGGCAAACCTCATACGCTCGGAGCAGCCCGTGCCACTCCGGGGTTGGCAAGGGGGCCGCCAAGCGAACATCGTGCTCCGCATGGAGCACACCGGCGACGCCTACAACGACGTTGGTTTCTTGCGGGGCCCAACCGGCTACACCGCGATCCTGAGCGACGACCACGCAAGATTTGGTCCGGATTGGCTCTCCAGAATCACCGGCGCCTACCAGACTGCGTGGAGCGCCAAGCAAACACGCATCGCCGCAGCAGAACGCGAGCGACTCGAGGAGGAGCGCAGGCACCTTGTCGAGACCCAACGACAAGCCGTCCACGAGCGAGCCAAGAAGCTCGGATACCGCGTCCAAGAGACCCGGGAGGGCGAGACCATCCGACTGGTGCTCGTGAAGCGGACCTACTGATGGTGCGAGTCAACATCTCCCATGCCCTTCAGCGGAGCGCGGCCAACGGACCAGGGGAGCGCTTCGTCGTCTGGGTGCAGGGCTGTCCCCTCGCCTGTCCAGGCTGCTGGAACCCGGACACGTGGGCGTTCGAGAAGCGAGATCTGCGCACGGTCGACGAACTGGTCGACTCCATTCTTGCCACACCAGGGATCGAGGGGGTGACGCTCACGGGTGGCGAGCCGTTCGCGCAAGCCCGAGCGCTGGCGGCCGTCGCGGCGAGACTCCAAACCGCAGGGCTGTCGGTATTCGTGTTCACCGGCTACGACCTGGAGGAGCTGACCCGTCCAGAGCACGCCGCGTTGCTCGCGACGACGGACGTGTTGGTGACGGGCCGCTACTTGGAACGAGAGCGCACCACGGGTCTTGCCTGGCGAGGCTCTGTGAACCAGCGCGTCCACTTCCTGTCGGGGCGCTACGGCCCGAAAGACATGAACGGCGCTCCCGAGGCGGAGGTCCACCTTGCGGCGGACGGCACGATGACCATCACCGGCTTCCCCACCGATCCCCGCCTCATGGAGTAGGCGAGATGAGCTTCGACGGTGTCCTCTTCGGACGCGCCCGCGGAACGTGGTCCGCCGACGACCGCCTCGACATCGAGGCTGACGCCCTCGAGGAGCTCGGGGTCCCCTACGCGATGGTCGCGCTGGACGACCTGGTGAACGGGGACACGGAGGGGGCGCTCGCAGCCCTTCCTCCAGCCCGGGGACGCCGCTGGCTCTACCGTGGCTGGCTGCTCTCCCTCGACGAGTACGAAGCGCTCTACGAGGCCGTCTCTGACCGCGGCGACCAGCTCGTCGTGACGCCAACCGAGTTCGAGGAGGCGCTCTACGCTCCGTTCTGGATCGAGGCACTCGGCTCTCACACACCCGAGAGTGTCTGGACCGACGACAGCGATGCCCGCGAGGCTTGGACGCTCGCCATGGAGGAGCTCGGCCCTCCTCCATGGGTCATCAAGGACCACGTGAAGTCGGCCAAGGAGCGGTGGCAAGCGGCGTGCTTCGTGCCCGAGGGGTGCGACGAGGCGAGGTTCGCGGAGATCTGCGAGGCACTGGTCGACATACGTGGTGACCGCTTCGAGCGCGGCCTGGTGGTGCGAAGGTTCGTCGACCTCGCCCCGATCGGCTTTCGCACGGAGGCAAGGGAGGCCATGGACGAGCACCGCCTGGTGTTCTACGAAGGGCGCCTCGTCGCCCACGCCCCGTACTTCGATGAGGAGGGGTCGACGCTGCCTGCGGATCAGATGCGCTGGATCGGCGAGGCCGTCGAGTCGAGCTTCTTCGTCGCCGACGTGGCCCGCCTCGCCGAGGGAGGCTGGACGGTGATCGAGATCAACGACGGCGGCTGCGCCACACTGCCGGAGACCATGGACCCGAGGCGGCTCTACCGCCGCATGCTCGATACCCTGGTTCGCTAGTCGGCCCGGTTGTCCGAGGGCGCATTCGGGGGTGGAAAGCTCGCGTCGAGTCGCCACACGGTGGAAATCCACCGCGCGAAGGTCGAGGCCTCCAGATGGTTCGCCTGGAACTGTGCGACCGCGTAGGTGTTCTCGCCAATGAGAGCGTTCTCGAAGTACACCGGACCCACCAGCGTGAAGCCGCGAGGCTCGTATTTGCGTCGGCCCCTGTCCTCGAGGTCCTTTGCGATTGCCGCCTCCGCTACCCGCGAAAGGCCTCGTGGTACGTCCTGCCGGACGAACAGAGAACACGTCCACCCCCTCTCGGCGAAGTACGGGTGCGAGATGAGCAGCCGCAGCGCGTGGGGCCCACAGACCGCCCACTGCGAGGCGTCGGGACCGTTGGCGAAGTGCGAGTAGAGCCGCACCTCTTCGAGGTGGATGGCATCGCGGCGGGGCGCCTCCGACAGTCGCAGCCCCGCCTCGCGAAGCGCCCCCGCAAGCACCTCGGGTTGAGGCGGGAGTGCAGGGACTATCGGGGCCCGGACTTCCAGCTGCTGAGAGGTGCGAGGCGGCGGGGGCGGGGTCCGCTCCTCCTGCCTGAGCACGCCCTGTTCGCCACACCTAGGGCACGAGAGGTCCCCGTTGACGAGGGCCTTCCGCCGAGGGCGAAAGGGTCTCTGACAAGTCCGACAGAATCCAAGCGCCATCCAACCTCCGCGCCCGACGGCGAATAGAGGCACTGTACCGCCGAACCCCCGCGGAGGCGCGGCCGGTGCTCCCAGCCCTCCTTGCAATGCGCCTCACTCCTGGCTCAACACGTCCAAGACCTCGCCGAGCGGCGCACCGCGGAGGAGCTGAGGCCCGAACCGACGCCAGATCAGCGCCTCGACGATGGTCGCCCGGGCCTTCTTCCCGAGCGCCAGCCCGTACTGACGAACCTCGGCGTCCTCCGCGTGCCACCAGCGCTCGAACACCGTTGCGAGGTGCGCGTCTGATTCATGACGTTGCAGCCATCGCGACCGTTCGGACGGTCCCTCTCCGAGGAGGGCATAGGCGGTGAGCTTGATCAGGGCGTCGCCCGCCTGCGCATCGGCCTGCAGACCAGCATCCAGTCCCAACGAGGAGCGACTGAGGGCGTCCTCACACGCCGCGATCGTCGCGGCGGTCGCCCGTGGGGCCCGCGCCTCGCCCTCAAGCACTTCGCCCGTCGGGAGCTCGTGACGAAGCCTCGACACGAAACCACCCCCGGGGAACGGTCTGGTGGTGAGCATTGCCCCCCAGTTGACGGGGAACCCCCGGCGCTGGAGCAGCTCCTGAACCTGATTCTTCGCATTGAGCATCGACAACCCTCCCACGGAGGTACGTCATCTGGCGGGAGTTGTTTCAACGAGGATCGCGCAGCCCCGAGCGAATCTCTCGGTGAGTCCCCCCCTGCCCTCCCACACCTGGGGCAGCATGTCTGGACCATGGGCACCATGGGCACCATGGCGCATGCTGGGCACCATGCCTGGGCACCGTGGGCACCATGCCTGGGCGCCGCGGACACCATGCCTGGGCACCACGCACGCATGCGGGGCACCATGGCCACCATGGCGCATGCTGGGCACCAGGATCCCCTCGGGCATGGGGCCACATGGCGCCAACGCACGCCGAGCCCCACATCTGGGCACCACGGCTTTCGAGAAGGCTCGCCAACCCGCATGCCCTGGGCACCACGCCAGAGTCCTTGGGCACCATATGGGCACCATGACCCACCGAAATCGGCCGAATTGGACCCAAAACCAGAAGCTCCCGACGATTTTGCAATCGCCGGGAGCCTAGTATTTCTGCGCTTTCGCGGAGAGAGTGACCCCAACGGGATTCGAACCCGTGTTGCCGGGATGAAAACCCGGTGTCCTGGACCTGACTAGACGATGGGGTCGTGAGGGTGGTGGGCCGCATAGGGCTCGAACCTATGACCCTCGGCTTAAAAGGCCGGTGCTCTACCAACTGAGCTAGCGGCCCAGCCGACGCACGTCTAACCGTGGCTCCCCGGACAGTCAACGCGAGATTGTTCGTTCGCGGAGCGGGCAGGAAAGCGGCACGGCCCGGGTTACCGGACCGGATGCACTACGTTCCGGAAAATCCCCTCATCGTGCAGGGCGATCACACGGTCCTCCTCGAGACGCACAGCCCGCGGTTCGACGAGGCTCGCGACGCGCTCCTCGCCTTCGCCGAGCTGGTGAAGTCGCCGGAGTACATCCACACGTGGCGCATCACTCCTCTGTCGCTGTGGAACGCCGCCGCCGCCGGCCACACGGCCGACGAGGTCATCGATACCCTCACCCGCCTCGCGAAGTACCCGGTCCCCGAGCACATCCCGGTCTCGATCCGCGACAAGATGGGCCGCTACGGCTCCCTGCGCCTCGTCCGCGATGGCGAGTGGCTGCGTCTCGAAGCGGACGACCCGCTGCGCATGAAGGAGATCCGGCACCTGAAGACGGTGCAGGGGCTGCTTCCCCACGCCCTTGACGACTGCGCGACCCGCGTGAGTCCGCGCCACCGCGGCGAGCTCAAGCAGCTTCTCACGAGCCTCGGCCATCCCGTCGCCGATCTCGCCGGCTACGAGGACGGCGATCCCCTGACCATGGCGCTCTCCCCCACCCTCCCCGACGGCAGCAGCTGGCACCTGCGGGACTACCAGCTCGCCGCGGTCGACGCGTTCTCGGAGGGCACCGGCGGCGGCAGCGGCGTGGTCGTGCTTCCCTGTGGCGCCGGCAAGACCCTGGTCGGCATCGCCGCGATGGTGCGTCTGGGCATGCGCACGCTGATCCTGTGCACCGGCCACACCGCGCTGCTCCAGTGGAAGCGCCACGTGCTCGACCACACGACCCTCACCGAGGACCAGGTCGGCGAGTACACCGGTCAGAACAAGGAGCTGCGCGACGTCACACTCACCACGTACCAGCTGCTCACCTGGCGACCCGAGAAGAACGCGCCGCCCGCCCACTTCCGCCTGTTCCACGAAGCGAACTGGGGCCTCGTGATCTACGACGAGGTCCACCTGCTGCCCGCCCCCATCTTCCGCGAGACGGCGTATCTGCAGGCTCGCCGGCGCCTCGGGCTCACCGCGACCCTCGTGCGCGAGGATGGCCGCGAGGCGGACGTGTTCTCTCTTGTTGGTCCCAAGCGCTTCGACATGCCGTGGAAGCGCCTCGAGCACGAAGGCTGGATCGCCCAGGCCACCTGCATCGAGATCCGCGTGCCGCTCGGCGACCAGGAGCGCGCCCACTACGCGACCGCCACCGCCAAGGCCCAGTCGCGTATGGCCTCGATGAACCCGCGCAAGGGTGCGGTGGTCGAGCAGCTGCTCGCCCGTCACCCGGATGCGGCGGTGGTCGTGCTCGGCACCTACCTCGACCAACTCCAGTGGCTGGCGCGTCGCTTCGGCTTCCCGGTCATCACCGGCCAGACGCCCATGGCCGAGCGCGATGAGCTGTTCGGGAAGTACCGCCGGGGCGAGATCCGCGTGATCGGGCTGTCCCGCGTGGGCAACTTCGCCGTCGACCTGCCCACCGCGAGCGTCGCCATCCAGATCTCCGGCACCTTCGGCTCTCGCCAGGAGGAGGCTCAGCGCCTCGGACGCGTGCTTCGCCCGAAGGAGGGCGACAACACCGCGCTGTTCTACACGCTGGTCACCGCGGACTCCCGCGAGCAGGAGTACGCCGAGCGCCGCCAGCGCTTCCTCTCGGAGCAGGGCTACCCCTACCGCATCGAGCTGGCCGAGTGATGCGCGCCGTCTCCGTGCTCGAGGTCGCTCGGGAGGGCCTGTGGGGACCGCTCGAAGCCGTCGTCGGAGCGGACGCCTTCCACGAGGCGCTGTCCCCGACGCGTCGCGTGGTCACCGACGCCCTCGAGCATCAGGTCGCGGCCCTGGCGCACGCAGGCATCCGCCTGCTCGTGCGGCACGCTCACCGCTCAGCCGAAGAGGTTGCCGAGGCCCGGGCAGACCTCACGCGCACCATCGCGCGCCTGCCCGTGCGCACCCGCGAGGTGCTGTGGCGGGCCGCGGCCCACGCTCGCGACGGCGTCGTCCTCGGGAGCCACGTGTGGGACCCGATGGAGGAAGCCCGCTACGTCCGCGAGCTGCACGGCGCCGGCCTGATCCGCGCGATTCCCGACGACTCCGAGCCCTTCCACGGACGCTACCGCCTCCACGAAGACTTGCCCGAGCCTCCCGAGCACGAGTACGACTTCGAAGAAGCGTCGATGGAGGAGACCGACGACCTCGCGCCAGCGCGACCCGGCCCCATCGATCTGCTCCACGACGCCGCGTCGCTCGCCGCGGCCATCGGTCACGTGGTGCCGAAGCGCACGCTGAAGGGCGAGCTCGACAAGTCGTCGGTCAAGAAGCTCGCCGCACGGCTGGGAGCGCCGCTGGACGGCCACCTCGGTCCCCGGTGGTCGCTCGCCTTGCGCGCCCTCGAGCTGCTCGACGCCGTACGCACCGAGCCGATCCGGCGCACGCTCCACGTCGAGCCCGGCCTCGAACCCCTCCTCGCCGGCAACACCGCGGATGCCGTCGACCACCTGGTGCACCGCCTCGTCGACGCCGACCTTCAGCCCGTGCTACCCGCGGTGCGCGCCGCCATCGCCCAGTGCACGGATGGTGCGGTGGACGAGATGATCTTCCTCGAGCTCGTCGCCGAGCAGCACCGGGACATCGTCTTCGCACCGTGGCGACGCGACGGACGCTTCGTGTATCCCGAGCCCGCCGGCGACCGGCTGCCGTGGACCGACGAAGCCTTCGAGCTCATCGAAGCTCGCCTGATCCGCGAGACGCTCGGCATCCTCGAGCGGCTCGGGATGATTCGCCGCGCACCCGGCGTGTTCGCGCCCACCGTCGACGGCAAGCTGTGGGCGACGCGCGAGGAGCCGCCGGCGCCCCCGGTGTGGCTCGGCTCGGACCTCGAAGCCCTGGTGCCTCCGCACGCGATCACGCCGTGGGAGCGCTACCAGCTCGAGCGCTTCGGGCGCTGCATCGGCCGAGACGTCGTCGACCGCTATCGCCTGGAGCGCGAGGGACTCGAGGCCTGGCTCGCGACGCACGAGCTCGCGGACGCACTGGGCCTGCTCGAGCGGCGCTGCCCCAACGTCCCGGCCTCGGTTCGCGAGACCCTGGACGAGTGGCACCGCGCCGCCACCGCCTATGTGCTCACCCGCGGCGTGCTGCTCAGGTGAACAGGTCGCCGCGCACCAGCGTCTGGTCGCGGCCCGGGCCGACGCTGACGACGTCGATCGGCACGCCGACCAGCTCCTGGAGCCGCGCAACGTAGGCCAGGCAGGCCTCCGGGAGCTGTTCCAGTGCCGTGGCCTGGGTGATGTCCTCGGTCCAGCCCGGCAGCTCCTCGTACACGGGCACCGCGGTGGTGAGGTCGTGCGGGAACTCGTCGTCGTAGCCCTCGTAGGCGACGCATACGGGGATGCGGTCGAGCCCGGAGAGCACGTCGAGCTTGGTCAGCGCGAGACGGGTGAGGCCGTTCACGCGAGCGGCCTGACGCAGCAGCGGGGCATCGAACCAGCCGCAGCGGCGCGGACGGCCCGTGGTCGCACCGAACTCGTGGCCGACCTTGCGCAGGTGCTCGTCCATCTCACCGTCGGCCTCGGACGGGAACGGTCCGCTGCCCACGCGCGTGGTGTAGGCCTTCACGATGCCGACCACTTCGTGGATGTCGGTCGGACCGACGCCCGAGCCCGCGCAGGCTGCGCCTGCGACCGTGTTGCTCGAGGTCACGTAGGGGTACGTGCCGTGGTCCACGTCGAGGAAGGTGCCCTGCGCGCCCTCGAAGAGGATGGAGCCACCCTCGCGCTGGATGCGATGGAGCAGGCCCGCGGCGTCCGCGAGGTACGGTCCGAGACGCTCACCGTACGCGAGGTACTCGGCGAGGATGGCCTCGAGATCGAGCGCCTCGCCACCGTGCCACTCGACGATCATGCGGTTCTTGTCGGGCAGTGCAGCCTCGAGCTTCGCGCGCAGTACCTCGGGCTCGACCAGATCACCCAGGCGGATGCCGCGACGGGCGACCTTGTCCTCATAGGTGGGGCCGATGCCGCGACCGGTCGTGCCAATCTTCTGGCTGCCGAGGCGACGCTCACGGAGGATGTCGAGCTCGCGGTGGTACGGCATGATCACGTCCGCGAGGCGAGACAGGACCAGCTGACCATCGCGGAGCGCCTTGCCGCGCGCCTCGAGCTCCTCCATCTCCTCGATGAGGACCTTCGGATCGACGACGACGCCGTTTCCGACGACGCACTTGCACTCTTCGCGGAGCACGCCGGAGGGAAGCAGGTGCAGGATGACGGTCTCGCCGTTCACAACCAGGGTGTGACCGGCATTGTTGCCGCCCTGGAATCGGACGACAGCATCCGCCTTGCGGGAAAGGACATCGACGACCTTCCCCTTTCCTTCATCACCCCATTGGGTACCGACGACGACGACGTTGGGCATGCGAGCTCCCCCACTGGAACCGTGCTCCGGACGGTGTGTCCGGACAGAAGCGACAGCCGGTGTAACCCAGCCACCGCCCTCACCGGCCTCGGCTGTGTGCCGTCCTTGTGCCACCGCGGGCTCGCGGGCGTGCCCGCATCGACAGACTCGGGCCTAGTCTTCGCGGGCGTGGGGGTGCGCGTCTCGGTACACGCGGAGCAGCGCGTCGACGCTCACGTGCGTGTATCGCTGGGTCGTCGACAGGCTCGAGTGGCCGAGCATCTCCTGGATCGCACGCAGGTCCGCACCGCTGTCGAGGAGGTGGGTCGCGAACGAGTGGCGGAGCGCATGTGGGTGCACGCGAGGCACACCGGCGGCCTCTCCGGCTCGCCGCACGATGTCGTACATGCTGCGCGTCGACAGGCGTCCCCCGCGGTGATTGAGGAACACCGGGTCGGCCCCAGGAGTCGTCGCGAAATAGTCACGGAGCGCCTCGGCGGCCGCCGAGCCCAGCGGAACGTGCCGCTCCTTGCCGCCCTTGCCCTGCCGGACCATGACGATGCCGCGCTCGAGGTCCACATCCGCCCGATCGAGCGACGCGGCCTCGCTGACACGTAGGCCAGAGCTGTACAGCAGCTCGACCACGGCCCGATCCCGCGGCGAGTGCTCGGAGGCCGTGGCTCCCTCTTCACACACCCGACTCGCCTCCTCGATGGACAGGAAGCGGGGAAGACGCCGTCCCACCTTGGGCGGGCGCAGGCCATCAGCCGGGTCCGGGTCGATGTAGCCCAGCTTGAGCGCCCACCGATAGAACGCCTTGATCGCGGACACGTGGCGCGCGAGCGTCGCCGGAGAGCGTCCGCGCCCCGCCTGGAACAAGAACGCCCGCAGCTCGCGGCGCGTCACGTCCGCGAGCGTCAGATCGTCTTCGGCGAGCATCGCCTGCAGACGGGTCAGCGTGCCCTCGTACGCGCGAATCGTGTGCTTGGAGGCACCGCGCTCGGCGCGAAGGGTGTCGAGAAAGCGAGAGAGGAGGTCGGTGGGAGGCACGGTCAGCCGAAGAAGAGGGCCCAGTCTTGAGCCAGGGGGCCTTCATTGTCCTTCAGCGAGGGGGAATCCCACAAGTGCGCGGCGAGCATCCGCCGAACTTCGTCCACCGCGATACGGCCCGAGGGGCTCGCCGTGTCGGTGAGCGCGAGCACGAGTTCGTCGGCGGTATCGATGTCGATGTGCCCCAGATCGACCAGTAGGCTGATCAGCCGGGCACCGGCTCCGCTCACTCGGGTGCGCTTGGCGTTCATGTGGGACTCCTGCTGCCCGGGGAATATCGCTGCCCAGGCAGTCGAACCACCTCACCGTCGACCTCGCGCCGCGACAACTCCGCGAGCAGGTCCGAGCCAGAACACCCAGCCCAGCGGGCGACCTCGGACACCGTGTGCCCCGCGAACAGCTGCTCCAGCCACTTCTCGCGGCGAGGTCTGCGGCGCCCGAAGCGCTCCGCCACCCAGCGCTCCACGTCCTCGATCGGCTCGGCGCCCTCGGCGAGCAGCCGCAGGCAGCCAAGGCTCGCCGCATCGCCAAGGCGCCCCGGAACCACGACCACGTCGCGAGCGAGCTCGGCGGCGCGGGCTGCCGTGATCAGCGCCCCGGAGCGCTGCGGTGCCTCGACCACGACGACAGCCTCGGCGAGTGCCGCTACCCACTGGTTGCGCACCGGAAAGCGCCACGGTCGAGGCTCTACGTCGGCTGCCCAGGCCGAGAGCACCAGACCGCCGCGCGCCACGAGGCGGCTGCGCAGTCGCCGATGGGTCGCGGGCGCCGTATGGTCGAGTCCGTGCGCCACCACTGCCACCGTGCGACCCGCCTCGGCCGCCGCCGCATGCGCATGCCCGTCGATGCCGCGGGCCAGACCGCTGACGACCGTCACCCCTACCGAGGCCAGCGCATGCCCCAGGTGTCGCGCCACTGCCGCGCCGTACGCGGTACACGCGCGGGTGCCGACCACCGCCACCCGCGGTGCGTCCAGCGCGGCGAGGTCGCCCTCGTACTCGAGCACCGGTGGGGCGCCGGGGACACTGCGCAGGGCCCGTGGGTAGCGCGCATCGGCGAGCGTGAGCACCCCCCAGGACGTCGCGGGCACCGAGGCGTGAACCCACGCCTCGGCCCGTTCGGGGTCCACGCCAGCGGAGACCAGCGCGTCCACGCCGCCCGCCTCGAGCGACTGGAATCCGCCGTGCAGGCGCGCAAGCGCATCGAGGTCGAGCCCCCGCGCGAAGCGACGGGCTCCCGCCCACCATCGACTCATCGCCATCCATCCTCCTTACAGAGGACTAGCCGTGCGAGGTCGACGGAAGGCCGTGGTCGGCCCCTCGATTTCCGGACTTTCTCGCGAACCCTTGCGGCGAGCGAAGCTAGCGGATGATCTCGGTCACGCGCGCGCCGTCCATCTCGTCCGCCGCGGTGTTCTGGAGCCGGAGGTGCAGCGCATTGGCCTCGGCCTTGGACGCGAGACCGACCACACCGACGCGAATCTCGCGCGTGCCTTCGACCAGACGCTCCTCGATCGCCACACCCTCGACCTCGGCGTCGCGGAGGACCTGCGCAATCGCCTTGGCCTGGGCCGCGGAGGTCACGTCACGGACCACCGCCCAGCCCTCGGCGAACGGCTCGCTGTCCGCCGGCTCGGCGCTGCCCTCGATGTCGATGTGCGTCGCCACCGGGCGGGCACCGTCGAAAGGCGGCGCTACGGGCACCGCGTCACTCGAGGCGAGTGCCGTGGGGAAGGTCAGGCGGGACAGCCCCCCATCGGGCTCGGCAGCAGCATCGACGCGCGCGAGCAGCTCGACGAGCTCGGTATCGGCGGCCTCGTCCATCCACTGCGGCGCCTCGGCCACGACGGGCTCGCTGCGCTGGGTGCTGGCTCCCGCCGCGAAGGAGGCGAGAAGGAGGAATGCGACGCCCACGACACCTGCACGCACGTGTCCGTGGGAGATCCAGAGATCTCTGGCCTGTCGTCGACGGGCAAGCTCACCCATCGTCGTTCTCCTGCTGTGACCACCACCCGGAGGTACCATGCCACCTTGAGACGTCTACGTCCACCCCGTGCACCAGAACTTCTGCATCTCGCTGGAGATAGTGCCGGATCTGGTCCAGGACGGACTCCAGCAGCCGCCCGTCGTTGCCGACGACCGTCACCGCGAGGGCCTGTTGCTGCGGGCTGTCCGACTCGCCGACGAGCGCCGCCGCACAGTCGAAGCGGTGGCGAACCCGGTCGGTCACAGAAGACACGGCGCGTCGCCGCTCCTTGAGCGTGCGCGCGCCGGGAATGTACAGCTCGGCGTGCAAGACGCCCACGAACACCGCCATCAGGTGCGGGCGACCTCTTCGAGCGCGTAGGTCTCGATGATGTCCCCGACCTCGACGCCGTCGAAGCCGTCGAGGCCGATACCGCACTCGTAGTCCTTGCGGACCTCGCGCACGTCGTCCTTGAACCGCTTGAGGGTCGAGACCTTGCCTTCCCAGATCTCCTCGCCGTTCCGCTTGACCACAGCGATGTGGTTGCGGCCGACGGTGCCGTCCTGGACGAAGGAGCCCGCGATGCGGCCGATGCGGCTGATGTCGAACACCGCGCGAACCTCGGCGGCGCCACGCCAGACCTTCTCGTACTCGGGCTCGAGCAGGCCGAGCAGGCGAGCGCGAATCGCGTCGAGGGCGGAGTAGATGACCGTGTACAGCAGCGGCTCGACGCCCTGGCCGTCCGCAGCCTTCTTGGCCTTGGCATCCACCTTGACGTTGAAGCCGATGAGCATCAGGTCGTCGGTCGCGGCGAGCGTGATGTCGGACTCGGTGATGTTGCCGACGCCCGCGTGGATGATGCGGACCTCCGCACCATCGACGTCGAGGTTCTCGACCGCGCCGCGAAGCGCCTCGAGGGAGCCCTGCACGTCCGCCTTGAGGATGACCGCAAGGGTCTCGCGCTCCTCGGCGTTGGCCTTGGCCATCAGATCCTCGAGGGTCTGACGCTTGACCTTCGCCATCTCGGCGTCGCGCTTGGCCTGCGCGCGGTGCTCGGCGAGCGTACGCGCATCCTTCTCGGAGTTGACGTGGGTGAGCGTGTCGCCGGTCTCGGGCAGGCCCGAGAGACCGAAGACCTCGATCGGCGTGGACGGGCCGGCCTTCTTCAGGCTCTTGCCACGGTGGTCCATCATGTTGCGGACCTTGCCGTACACCGAGCCGATGACGATGTGCTCGCCCTTCTTCAGGGTGCCCTGCTGGATGAGGACGGTCGCCACCGGGCCGCGGCCGCGCTCCATCTTCGCCTCGATCACCGTGCCCACGGCGCGGCGGTCGGGGTTCGCAACGAGCTCGAGGACCTCGGCCTGGAGGTTGATCTGCTCGAGCAGGTCGTCGATGCCGGTGCGCTTGAGCGCCGACACGTTCGCGAACAGCGTCTCGCCGCCCCACTCTTCCGGAATGAGGTTGAACTCGGACAGCTGCTGCTTGACCTGATCGGGGTTCACGCCCGGCTTGTCGCACTTGTTCACCGCGACGATGATCGGCACGCCGGCAGCCTGGGCGTGGCTGATGGCCTCGCGCGTCTGCGGCTGCACGCCGTCGTCCGCCGCCACCACGAGGATGACGATGTCGGTGAGGTTGGCGCCACGGGCACGCATCGCGGTGAACGCGGCGTGGCCAGGAGTGTCGATGAAGGTGATGAGCTCGTCGTCGTGCTCGACCTGGTAGGCACCGATGTGCTGGGTGATGCCACCCGCCTCACCGGCCGCCACGCGCGCATCGCGAATCGCGTCGAGCAGCGTGGTCTTGCCGTGGTCGACGTGACCCATGATGGTCACGACCGGCGGACGCCCGATCGCATCCTCGTCGACCTCGC
Organism: Deltaproteobacteria bacterium; assembly: GCA_006226595.1. Classification (GTDB taxonomy): domain Bacteria; phylum Myxococcota_A; class UBA796; order UBA796; genus M1803. The sequence goes on along the minus strand of SBGP01000043.1, from coordinate 28,390 downwards.
CCTCGCCGTCTTCCTCGAGAACGAGCTCCTCGCGGAAGCCGACGTTCTCGACCTCGTAGTCGAACTCGGCAGCGACGAGCTGCGCGGTCTCGAAGTCGAGCATGTCGTTCACGCGGACCATCGAGCCGAGCTCCATGAGCTGCTTGATGACGACGCCGGCCTTGAGGCCCAGCTCGTGCGCGAACTGCTTGACGGAGATGACGTTGTCGACCTTGATCTTCCGCTTCTGCGCCTTGGGCGTGGGAGACGGAATGCTCGGACCCTTCTTGGTCTTGCGACGACGGTTGGCCTTGCGGAAGGCCTCCCACGGGGTGTTGCCACCACCCGCGGAACGACGGCCCCGCGCGTCCGCAGCCGGCGCACCACGACGACCACCCGCCGGATCGGCGAGGCGACGGCGACGAGGCGCGGCAGGTGCAGCGGGCGTGGTGTCGCGGGCCTGCGCGGCCTGCTGGCGATCGACCACGCGACGGTAGGCGTCGGGGTTCGTCGGGTCGTAGCCCGGCGGCGGGGCGATGACGGCAGAACCGAGGCCCGCGAAACGCGGTCCCTTGCGGTCATCGCTTGCAGCAGCGGCAGGCTCCTCGGACGCCGGCTCGGGCTTCGCCTCGGCAGCGGGCGCCGCCTCGACCGCGGGCTCGGGCTTCGGCTCGGGCTTCCGCTCGGGCTTCCGCTCGGGCTTCGGCTCGGGCTTGGCCTCGACCACCGGAGCGGCCTCGACCACCGGAGCGGGCTCGGGCTTCGGCTCGGGCTTGGCCTCGACCACCGGAGCAGCCTCGACCACCGGAGCCGGCTCGGGCTCGGGCGCAGCCTCGACCTTGACCGGCTCGGGCGCGGGGGTCGGCTCGGGCGCGGGCTCGTGCTCGGCCGCGGCGAACTCCATGTCCTCGGGCTCGGACGAGCGAACCACGGGGGCCTCGACCTCGACCGCGCGGCGCGCGCCCTTGGCAGGCCGGGAATCCTCGTCCCTGCGACGACGACGCACCACCTTGCGGCTGACCCGCTTGGTCGTGACACCGGCTTCGTCGCGGCGGGGCGGCTCTCCTCCGGCCGACGCACGTCGTCCGTCCGTGGAGAGTCGCTCGATGAGGTCCTTCTTCGACATGGAATTCCTTTCAGTCGTACGCGCCGCCAGCGCGCAGATCGCGCCCACCTGTCGGATGACAGGAAACGTCAGGAGGAACAAGGAAGCGCGGCGGCGGCGATCCGCGAGCATTTGTCCCTACAGAGGTGGTGCCCCTAACCCAGGTCGTGGAGACGGCGCAACTGCCGCCGAAGATGCGTTCCCGCACGGGAGGTCGTGACCCCCACCGCGGCGCGAGGACCACGACCAATCTGGCCTCCCAGCGCAGCGGCGCTGATCGGCAGGTTCGCGAAGCGCACAGTGGGCCCCGCGACCTCGCGCAGCTCGCCCACCGTCCGCTCGGAGGCGTCTTCGGCGAGAGCCACGCTGTGAATCGTCCCCGCCCGGAGCGCGGCGGAGAGCTTGTCGAAGCCGCTGACCAGGGCGCCGGCGGCCTGCGCCAGCGACAGCCCATCGAGGGCCGCACCGACGATCAACGACCGGAGCCCCGCCTCGAAAGCGTCGGCCCGAAGGTCGTTTCCGAGGCGAAGAGCACCTGGACGCTTGATCACGCGATCGACACAGGAACGACGCACGTGCACCCACGCCCCACGGCCCGGGAGCTTTCCGCGGAGATCCGCGACCAGCTCCCCGTCCGGGGAACGCACGAGGCGGACCAGGCTCTCGTCGTCCCGGTCCGCCTCTTCACGGCAGCCTGCGCAGGTGCGGCGGGCCAATCAGACCTCGAGGGTCCCGGCGTCGGACTCTTCGGACTGACGCTGCTGGGCCTCTTCCATGATCAGGGCGGTGACGACCTCGTCAGCACCATCGATCACGCGCTGCGCCTCGTCCTCGTCGATGCCGAGGATTCCGGCGACCTCGGCGAGCTCGGCATCCGCGAGCTCCTGAGCGCTCTGGAAGCCGCTGCGCACGAGCAGGTCGACCTGATCCTCGTCCATCGTCGCCACGCGGCTGAGCTCGTCGCGCGCGCTCTCGAGCTTCTCGCCGTGCCGGGACTCGGACTCGATGTCGATGCGCCAGCCCGTGAGCTGCGCCGCGAGACGCACGTTCTGGCCGCGACGGCCGATGGCCTTGGCGAGCTGGTCGTCGGGGACGACGAGCTCCATCGTGTGGGCGGCCTCGTCGATGTACACGCGGCTCACCTGCGCGGGCGCGATGGCGTACACCACGAAGCGGGCCGGGTCCGGGTGCCACGGAATGATGTCGATGGCTTCGCCGCGGAGCTCGCCGACCACCGCCTGGACGCGGGAGCCCTTGAGACCGACGCACGCGCCGACCGGATCGACGTCGCTGTCCGTCGAGGACACGGCGATCTTGGCGCGGTGGCCCGGCTCGCGAGCGCACGCCTCGATGCGGACGATGCCCTCGTAGATCTCCGGGACCTCCATCTCGAACAGCTTCATGAGCAGGCCCGGATGGGTGCGGGAGAGCACGACCTGCGGGGAGCGGGTCGCGCGGGTGATGTCGACGACGTACGCCTGGATGCGGTCACCGGGACGGTAGGTCTCGGACATGACCTGCTCGCGGCGGGGCAGGATGGCCTCGGCACGGTTGAGGTCGACCACGATCGAGCCACGCTCGAACCGACCGACGATGCCGGTGATCAGCTCGCCCTTACGGTCCTTGAACTCGTTGAAGGTGAGCTCGCGCTCGGCGTCGCGCATCTTCTGGATGATGACCTGCTTCGCCGTCTGGGCGGCGATGCGACCGAGCTCCTCGAGGTCCATGACCAGGCCCAGCGAGTCACCGACCTCACACTCCGGGTCGAGCTCGCGACCCTCTTCGAGCGTGATCTCGATGTCATCGTCCTCGACCTCGTCGACGACCGTGCGGAACTCGAAGAGCTCCACCTCGCCGGCGTCCTCGTTGTACTCCGCCTCGAGGTCCTTGGTCATGCCGTAGCGCTTGCGCGCGGCGGCCACCATGGCGCTCTCCACAATCTCGATCACCACGTCGCGGGGAAGGTTCTTCTCCTTGACGATGGTGTCGATGAGCCGTTCGAGGTCACTGATCATCTGACTCTCCTGAACCGGCACCAGGTGCCGAACCGAGGGACTCGTACTCTTCGAGAGAGAGCACGAGGCGTGCGTGCTCGATCTCGTCGATGGGGAACTGGTAGGTCTGGCCCTCGCACTCGATGAGGACCTCGGGGCCGTCGACACCGGCGAGGGTGCCGGTGTAGCGGCGCCGCGGCGGGCCTTCGACGAGGCGGATCTTCGCGCGGTACCCGACGAAGCGCTCGAAGTCCGACACCCGCTGGACCGGGCGGTCCATGCCGGGGCTGCTCACCTCGAGGCGGTAGCTGCCCTGAATCGGGTCGGACTCGTCGAGCACCGGGCCGAGGTGGCGGCTGATCCGGGCGCAGTCATCGGCACCGACCCCGCGGGGACCGTCCACGGACAGACGCACGGTACGTCCGCCGGCACCACCGAGGACCTCCACGGCGATCAGCTCGAAGCCGAGCTGGTCGATGGTCGGCTCACAGAGCGAGCGGAGGCGGTTTCGGAACTCGAGGGGGTGCATGTTCGGCCATAAAAAAAGGGACCGGCCAGACGGCCGCTCCCAACGAGGTTGGTTGCGATGAGGAACCGTACCTACCTCGTCGGTACGGCCAGGTCAAGCGAGGGGCCCGGCTACTTCTCGGCGAGCAGCTTCTTGGCCTCGCCCGCGGCCTCGCTCTTCGGGTAGAGGCGCAGCACTTCCTCGTAGAACAACTTCGCGTTGTCCTTCTGGCCCTTGGCCGCGAAGGACTCGCCCTGGCGGAGCATCGCCATGGACGCCCACTCGGTGTCCCCGTAGGTGTCGACGACCGTCTGGAACGCCGTGAGCGCGCGATCCCAGCTGCCCTGGTTGAACCAGGACTCGGCCAGACGGTAGCGAAGCTCCGGGCGAAGTGGATCCTCGGGATGCTCCTCGAGCGCCTTCTCGAGGAGGGCGCGGGCGACCTTGTGGCGACCGGCCTCCATGTGCTCGATCGCGAGGTCGAGCTTGCCCTGCGCATCGTCCGGGGTCGGCTCGTCCTCCCCGACGTTCACCGTCTCGGGCGTCTCGTCGCCCTCTTCGCCGGTGGCGCCATCGGTGGTCCCCTCACCCGGCTCGAGCCCGAGCTCCGCATCGCTCGGCGGAGGCGGAGGGTCGATGCCCAGGAAGCTCTCGACCTGGTCGAGGCGGGACTCGGCGTGGAGCATGCGGCGCTCCCGGTCCATGCCGCCGCCTTCGAGCGCGTCCTTCAGCGACTGCAACTCGAAGCCGATCACCTCGATCTCGCCGCGCAGGCGACCGACCTCGGCGTTGACCTGGTCCATGTTCTCGAGCTTGTCGACGACGGTCGCGCCCTGGGCGCGCATCGCCTCTTCGAGCTGTCCGACGCGCTCCTGCGCCTCGGCGAGCTGCGCCTCGAGGATGGCCACGCGCGAGGACGCGACCATGACCTGGCGGGAGTACTCCGCGGACGCCGCCTGGTTGCGCAGCAGGAAGCAGCCCGGCAGCGTGCTCAGCGAGGCGAACAGCGCGAGCTGGGTACCCGCGCGCACGACGAAACTAGTTGCCGACATACACGTCCACCCGACGGTTCTTGGCGTAGGCCTCTTCGGTGTAGCCGCGGTCGAGCGGCCGCTCCTCGCCATAGGAGGTGCTCTTCAGACGGCTCGCCGGGATGCCGCCAGCGATCAGGTGCCGCTCGACTGCATGGGCGCGCCGCGTGCCGAGCGCGAGGTTGTAGTCGGTGGTGCCCCGGCTGTCGGCGTGGCCCTCGAGCCGGATCTGCGCGGTGGTCGCGCTGTAGCACGGCATGTAGGTGTCGAGGGTCTTGGTCGACTCGGGCGTGAGCTGCGCCTGGTCGTAGCCGAAGTGCAGGCGCGCGAAGCTGCAGTCCACGCTGGACTCGGCCTCGATGCGCAGTGCCGAGCGCAGGGTGCTCTTCGCGCCGTTGGGGTTCGTGACCACCAGATCGTAGGTGCCGACCGCCATGCCGGGGACCGTGAGATCCATCGTGTTCGGGTCGAGCACGTTGGACTTCGCGGTGGACTCACCGACCTTCACCGTGGCGCCATCGACGAAGCCGGAACCGTACAGGGTCGCCGGGAAGGCCTTGTCGGCCTTGCCCACCGAGGGGTCGATGGAGACCACCGTGAGCTCGTTGCCCACGTCCTGGACGTCGCCATCGCCGACCTTGTCGGGCTCTTCTTCGGGCTGCCGCTTGCAGTTCGCCGCCATCAGGGCCGGCGTGAGCAGCAGAATCGTGGTGAAACGCAGGGCGCGCGGAAGGGTCGGGAGGGGCATGGGCGCTCCGTGATAGAGCCGCGGGAGGGGGGGACAGCTTGGCCATATGGTCGCATCGATGGCGTGTCAACGCGCTCGCCTGGGCACTGATTCCGCTCGGCTGCTCCCTGTTGTCCGCCTACCTGCTGCATTCCGCGGAGTCGAGGCCGGATGCGGCCACACTCGTACCGCTTCTCTGGGTGTGGGGCCTCGCCGCGACCGCGCCCGCGCTGCGAAAGCCCGAGCTCGCACTGTCGACCGTGATGTTCGCCGCCATGGCGGTGCGCTTGCCGCTGATCGGCTCCCCTCCCCTGTTCTCGGACGATCTGTACCGGTATGTGTTCGAGGGCATCGCGCTGAACGCCGGCCACAACCCGTTCACCGAGGCACCCGCGTCGCTGGAAGGGCTCGCGGAACCGCTGCGCGCCCAGGTCAACCACCCTACCTACACCAGCATCTACCCGCCGCTCGCGCTGCTCTGGTTCCGACTGCTCGGGCTCGGCGGGACCGCGACCTTCGCCCAGGCCGCAACGGCCGCCGTCGACGTCTGCACCGCCGCCTTCCTGTTCACGGCCCTCCGCCGCCGTGACGCGCCCACCTGGCCCGCCCTGGTCTACGCCCTGCATCCCCTGCCCGCCGTCGAGTCCGCGGTGGGCGCCCACGTCGACCTGTTCGCCGCGTCCCTGCTCGCCGCCGCCCTCGCCTGGCCCCGCCACGCTACGGGGCTCGCCGTGCTCGGCGCAGGCGCCAAGCTGCTGCCGGTCGCAGCGCTGCCGGCCACGTTGCGCGAGCGTCCCGTCCGTGAGCATCTTCCCGGACTGCTGGTGGCGGGAGCCCTGCTCGTGCTCGGTGCCTGGCCCGTGCTCGACGCGGGTTCCGATCTGTTTGCGAGCTTCGGGACCTACACGCAGCACTGGCGCTTCAACGCCCTGGCGCTGCCGCTCCTCGAGCCCCTGCTCGGCGAGGCCACGCGTCCGGCGCTGATCCTCGCCGGGGTCGGCGTCTCGGCGTGGGCGGCGTGGCGACTCCGCGACCCCGCCGCGCTCGTCGCCGTGGTCGGCACCGCGTTCCTGGTGCTCTCGCCGACGGTGCACCCCTGGTATGCGGTGTGGGCGCTGGTCCCGTCACTCGTGCTCGGGCGCTGGGGCTGGTCGCTGGCAGCGACCGCGCTCATGGGCTCCTACGCGGTCCTCGGGACCCTGGACGTGAGCACCGGGCGCTGGGACGAGGGCGCGTGGGTCGCGTGGCTGTCGTGGGGCCCGGCACTCGCCGCGCTCGCCGCCGAGACCGTCACTCGCCGAGGGCGACGCTGAGCTCGGGCTCGTCGCGGGTCGGCAGCCAGTCGCGCACCGTATCCAGGGCGACCGCCGAGTAGCCGCCGGCGAACAGCGCGAGGAACGGCAGCGACGCGTAGTAGCCCTCCATCGCGGCCCATCCGAACGCCGCCCACAGGTACACGGCCATGCCGATCTCGAGCACGGTCAGGGGCGACACCCGCGCGCGGTACAGGCCCTTGCGCGCCTCGCCCCGCTTGGGGGTGCGCACGAAGCGGCCCACGTCTCCGAACAGGCCATCGAACACCGCCCGAGACTGCGCGAGCGCGAGCCCGAGACCCAGCGCCAGCGCGACCGGGAGCCGGATCAGCCGCCCCCCGACGGGCAGGCCACCGGCCCGGCTGACCGCCACCGCGTAGAACATCGCGAAGGACGAGGTCGCGAGCGTGAACACGACCAGGTCGAGCAGGAACAGGGCCGAGAGCCCCTCGATGCCACGGGCGACCACCGCGAGAGGAAGCAGGAAGGCAATGCCGACGGTCAGCGGATGCGCGAGGTTCGCGAGCAGGTGGACGGTCGCGTCGATCTTCACGCGGATCGGCGCGTCGCTGCGCCACAGCGGCCCGATGAGCTTCTTCGCGACCTGAATCGTGCCCTTGGCCCAGCGGTGTTGTTGCGACTTGAACGCCGGCATGTCCGCGGGAAGCTCGGCGGGCTGCACGACGTCGAGCAGGTACACGAAGCGCCAGCCGGCCATCTGAGCCCGGTACGACAGGTCGAGATCCTCGGTGAGCGTGTCGTGCTGCCAGCCGCCCGCGTCCTCGATGGCCTGGCGCCGCCAGATCCCGGCGGTGCCATTGAAGTTGAACCAGCGACCGGCGGCGAAGCGCGCGGCGTGCTCGACCACGAAGTGGCCGTCGAGCAGCGTGGCCTGCGCGCGGGTGAGCCAGCTCTCCTCGGCGTTGAGGTGACCCCAGCGCGCCTGCACCATGCCGATGCCATCGCGGAAGTGCGGAACCATGCGCTTGAGGAAGTCGGGCGTGGGGATGAAGTCGGCGTCGAACACGGCGATCAGCTCGCCCTTGGCCACCGCCTTTCCGGCCTCGAGCGCGCCCGCCTTGAAGCCGGTGCGGTCCTCACGGTGGATGAGCACCGCGTCGATGCCCTGCTCCACCAGCCGGTCGACGGCACGACGGGCGATGCCACGCGTCTCGTCGGTGGAGTCGTCGAGGACCTGGATCTCCAGCTTGTCGCGCGGGTAGTCGAGCTCGCCGGCCGCCTCGACGAGACGCCGCAGCACGTGCTTCTCGTTGAACGAAGGCAGCTGCACGGTCACGTACGGCCACACCTCGGGCTCGGGCGGCTGCTCGGGGGCCACGTGCGTCGAGAACCGCCACACGAGCCACAGCCGATGCAGCCCGAGGGCAGAGCACGGCACCAGAAGCGCCAGATAGGTCGCGACGACCGCGAGCTCCCACGTCATGACTTGCGTCTCCCTGCGACCGGATAACGCCTCTCGGGACACGCAACATGCCCGCGCCGTTACGCGAGCCATCGCCGGGTAAGCGAAGGCCATTGCCAACCCGAGGAAGTGTGCCTACGCTGAGCATGCTGTCTGGTGCGTGCTTGGCCACGCCAGAGCGTCCCCCTCGTAAGAATCCTTCGGGATTTGTCCCTCGTCGCGGAACACAAGCCCTTCTGAGAGGGAAGTGGAAAGCGGCGAAACGAAACCCACCTTCTATTTCGGAAGGGGGTACCGGCGACGACCACACGGCTGCGACGGCACCTTCCCCCCTCTACCGAGGGGGGAACCCCGTCCGCCGCGCGAGGTCCCACACCGCATGCACACCCTGATCCTGTTCCTCGCCCTCGCGGTGGCCGACGAGCTGCCGGCCTCCGAAGCCGCGGCCGCCGCCGAAGCGCCCGAGATCTCCGAAGAGCCCGTCGAGACGGCGGCGAGCACCGCCGAGCTCATGGAGGATGCGCTGCGGCGCCTGCGCCTCGCCGACTACCCTGGCGCGCGCATGCTCCTCGACCAGGCAAGCGATCGCGACGACAGCGACGCCGAGGAGATCGCCTACCTTCGAGGCGTCAGCTTCGAGCTCGATCGCGACTACGGCACCGCCCTGTCCGTGTACACCGCCGCCCTCGAGCAGTTTCCCGCCGGCCACCGCCAGCAGGACCTTCGCTTTCGCAGCGCCGAGGTGATCGGCGGCCTGGGTCGCGCGGAGGAAGCCCTCGAGCGCCTCGCGCCCTTCCTGGCCGACCTCGACTCCCGCCCGCACGCCGACCAGATCAAGATCCGCCTGGTCGAAGGCATCTGGCTGATCGACAGCGGCAAGGTGCGCAAGGGCAAGAAGGTCCTCGCCGCGGCGCTCTCCGAGGCCGGCCCCGACGAGGTCACCTTCTACCAGGCCAAGGCGCGGGCCACGATCGCCGCCCAGTGGGCGGAGGAGTCCGAGGTCCTGCACCTCGATGCCCGCGAACGCAAGCAGGTGAAGCGGCTCACCGAGCGCGGCGAGCGGCTGATCGCCATCGAGCGCCAGGTGACGCAGGTGGCGCTGCTCAAGGAGCCTGAGTGGGTGCTCGACGGCCTGCTCACCCTCGGCGATGCGTACGCGTCGGTCGGGGAAGATCTGCTCGCCGCCCGCATGCCGCCGAAGCTCGCCCCGGAGCTGCACGATCTGTACCGTCAGACCGTGCGCGAAAAGGCGGAAGTCGTGCTCGTCAAAGCGCTCAACCACTACCAGCGCGGCATCGACCTCTCGCTCGAGCTCGGCTGGCAGTCGCGGAGGGTCGCGGAGCTCGAAGACGCCCGCGAATCGCTGGCCGCGCGCATCGAGACGCTCGCCCTCTAGCCGTCCGCGCGGCTCGGCCGGTCCGTTCAGAAGCTGGGGTACACTTCGCCGGTGCCACCCTCGCGACCCGCGCTCCGCACCGTGCTCATCGCCGCCATCGCTGGCCCGCTCGCTGGCGGCATGGGGCTATCTACGGCCCTGTGGTACTCCGAGAGCGCGAGCACGGTCCACGGGCTCGCCGAGCAGCTTGCCGATGAGATCGGCGGCAATGTCGCGTCGCGGGTGACCGCCGCCCTCGACGTGCCGCACGCCATCAACCGGTCGAACGCGGACCTCCTGCGAGCCGGGGTGCTGCCCCTCGACGACCCGGGCCTGCTCGAGCCGCACTTCTTCCGCCAGCTCCAGACCTGGCCGACCGCGAGCTACGTCCAGCTCGGCCGCGCCGATGGCTGGTTCGTCGGCGTCGAGCGCACGACGGACGGCTTCGCCGCGGAGACCACGGAGCCCGACGGTAGCGGCAAGGGCGTGTATCCACTCGACGCCAGGGGCCTGCGGGCCGGGCCCGAGACCGAGCTCGTGCACGGCTACGACGCACGGACCCGACCCTGGTTCACCGCGGCGGTGGACGCGGGCCACCCGACGTGGAGCGAGGTCTACCAGTACTCGAGCCGCGATGCGATCCGGCTCGGCATCACCGCGGTCGAGCCCGTGCGGCGCGAGGGCGAGTTCCTCGGCGTGGTCGGCACCGACATCACGCTGTCGCACTTCTCGGCCCTGCTCGACAGCAGCCAGCTCGGCGCGGAAGGCCTCGTTTTCGTGATCGAGCAGGACGGCACCCTCGTCGCGTCGAGCGCGCTGGAGCAGCCCTTCCGCACCGATGGCCGGGGCGAGGCCCACCGGATGCTCGCGAGCGAGGCTCCCGGCACGTGGACGCGCCTCGCAGCGGAGGATCTCGACGCCACCTGGCTCGAGCACGGCAACGCCCGCGCCTTTCTCCGCACCTACCCACTGCGCGACGAGCGCGGGATCGACTGGACCATCGCCGTGGTCCTGCCCGAGGCTGCCTTGCTCGCCGGCGTGAACGCGAGCACGCGGCAGGCCATGGGCCTGTCACTGCTGATCGTGCTCGGCGGCGCCATCCTCGCGGGCATCCTCGCCGGTCGCATCGGCCGCCCGATCCAGGAGCTCGCGAGCGCCGCGGGTGTGCTCGACGCCGAGGACACGACCCTCCCGCGGGGAAACACCCGCGAGGTGGCCGAGCTCTCCGCCGCGTTCCAGGCGCTGAAGAAGCGACTCGAGGCCCGGGAGACCGCGCTGGAGCGCATCATCGAGACCCGCACCGAGGCGATGGAGGCGGCCCGGGAGGCCGAGCGCGCCAAGGGCGCCTTCCTGGCCAACATGTCGCACGAGCTGCGCACGCCGCTCAACGCCATCCTCGGCTATGGCGAGATGCTCGAGGACGAGGTGGACGAAGAGCATGCCGCCGACGTGGCCCACGTGCTCGACGCCGGCCGTCACCTGCTCGGCCTCATCGAGCAGATCCTCGAGCTCGCGCGGGTCGAGGCCGGCCGCATCGAGCTGTCCGTCGACGAGGTGCTCGTCGAGAAGCTGATCGAGGAGGTCCTCGTGAAGTCTGCCTCCCTCGCCGACGAAGCTGGAAACCGACTGCGCTACGAGCGAGGCCCGCTGTACAAGCTCTCGACCGATCGCGGCAGGGTCCAGCAGATCCTCCACCAGCTCGTGTCCAACGCGGTCAAGTTCACCCGAGACGGCGAGATCACGGTGTTCGTCGAGGCCGAGGGCCGCGGCCTGGCTCTGCGAGTGCGCGACACCGGGCCGGGCATCGAGCCGGAGCAACTCGACCGCATCTTCGATGCCTTCGCACAGGCCGACGAGAAGGCCACCCGCGTGCACGGCGGGACGGGTCTGGGACTGGCCATCGCCCGCCGCCTGGCCGAGGCGCTCGGCGGAAGCCTGACCGCCACCAGCAAGCTCGGCGAGGGCTCGACCTTCACCCTGTGGCTGCCCCGGTCTACCTGACACCTGTCGTTTTTGCCTTGCACACCGGAACCTGGGAAGTATGAGGCGTTTCCGGAGGTCACTCATGATCCGCACTGCACTTCTCTTCGCCCTGCTCGCTTCCCCGTCCGCCTTCGCCTGTGGCGGCAAGTCCTGCGGCAGCTCCTGCCCGATGGGCTCGCACAGCACCGAGACCGCCAAGGACGACGTCGACGCGGCCGAGGGCACCAAGGCCACCCTCGCGGTGACCGGCATGACCTGTGGCAGCTGCGCCTCCCGCGTGACCGCGGCCCTCAAGGGAGTCGACGGCGTGACCGCCGCGACCGTCGACCACGCGACCGGCGTCGCCAAGGTCGCCTACGACGCGGACAAGACCGACGTCGACGCGCTCATCGCCGCGGTCGGCAAGCTCGGCAAGTTCGAGGCGAAGAAGGCCGAGCCCGAGGCCTGAGTTCGCCTCGGCGCGAGCCGAACCCCATCGCCGACGGCGCCCGCTCCACCGAGCCGGCGCCGTTCGCGCTCAGTACGGCGACTGACCGACGACGTTGCCAGCTGGCGCATAGCGGCACACCCAGATCTCACGGCCCTCCGGAAAGCTGCCGCGCAGCCCGTCCGGACAGGCCTGGAACGCGCAGCCGACCTCGGTCGTGTCGCGCCACACGATCTGCGTGTAGTGCCCGCACACGCCGGCACAGGTGTTGGTCTCGTAGTCGTAGTCCGCCGACTCGGAGGCCCAGGAGACGACCACCTCCCAGGCATCGACCTCCCCCGCGCCGGACCAGGCGAACCAGGACTCCCCGACCCCGTCGAGGTCCGGGTCGTGGGCCGAGCGACACTGCTGCGCCCACGCCAGCGCGTCGTGTGCGAGCTCGTCGCTCCACACGAGGTCGGCCAGCGCGGGTTCGGGCGTCGGATCCGCGAACGCGCGGGTCTGGTTGTGGGCGTCGAGCATCGGCGCCATGCGCGTGTGCTCGAGGGACGCGGAGCCCTCCCCCAGCGTCGGTGACCCGGCACAGGCGAGGAAGAACAGCAGGCTCACGCACACCTCCGAGCGCCACTCTACCCGGCGAGCAGCCGATCGACGCCCTGCAGCGCCAGCGCGGCGATGGTCACCTGTGGATTCACGCCGAGGGCCTCGGGAATCCCGCTCGCGTCGAGGACCCACAGGTTCTCGCCGGCCCTGCCGACCGCATCCGTGGTGGAGCCGCGGTTCGCCCCACCGAAGGGATGCGCGGTGTAGACGTAGAACTTGCCCTGGACCATGTCGGGCCGCATGGGGGCGTCGATCCATCCGTGCTCGCGATGCGAGAGCAGCACGCGGCGGGCGCCGGCGGCGAGGAACAGCTCGGCGCTCTTCTCGTAGAAGTGCCCCAGCCGGTCGAGGTCGTGCGCGACCAGCGGATAGTCGATGGCCGGCCGGTCGTGGACCACGCGCACGGTCCCACGCGACGTGGAGCGCACGAGGGACAGCGCGCCAGCCAGGTGGCGGTAACGCCCGAGGACCTCGTCGTGCGCGGCCCCCTCGAGCTGCGGCTGCACCGAGAACGAGCCGGGCTGCACGCCCACCCCCTCGATCAGGTAGCCGGGACCGGTGTGACCGTAAACGTCCGAGAACTCCATGACGCCGTAGGACATGGGGATTCCGGCGTGCTGGTCGACCCGGTCCTCGAAGTCACCCCAGGCCACCGTCTGCACGTGGAACTGCAGCCCCTCGCCGGCGGAGATGCCACTGCGAAGCAGGATCGTCGGCGTGTGCACGATGCCGGCGCACAGGACCACGTGCTCGGCGACGAGCTCTTCCTTGTCCGAGTGGACGTGCCACTGACCGTCGCGGCGCTCGAGGTGATGCACCGCGGTCTCGCTGTGCAGCGCGGCCCCGGCCGCCAGCGCCCTCGGCACGTAGGACAGGTTCGTCGACTGCTTGGCCGTGTAGCTGCAGCCGAGGTGACGAAAGCCGCACTGCACGCAGCCGACGCTGTTGTGATGAAGCCTCTCCCCTGCCCAGCCCAGGCGCGCCGCCCCCAGCCCGACCAGGTAGTTGCTGCGGTTGATCATCTCGCGCGGGATCTGGCTCACGCGCATGTCCTGCCACACCCGGTCCACATAGGGATCCAGCGAGCCGAGCTCGGCGCCGTAGGCCTTCCAGCGCTCCTCGAGCTCGGGAGGCGGCCGGAAGCACAGCGCGTCGTTGACCAGCGTGCTGCCACCGACCACGCGTCCCTGAAGCACCGAGAGCGAGCCGTCCTCGGTCGCCTGCGCACCGCCCTGGGCGTAGATCTTCGGGATCATCTCCCGCTCGATCTGCGTGAGCTGGTGGGCCTGGAGGTGGCGACCGGCGTCGACCATCGCGACCCCCTCGCCCCATGCCTCGGCCAGGGCCGCCGCCGCCGGGCCGCCGCCCGCACCGGTACCGATGACGATGGCCTTGTAGCGCTTCATGGCACCGCCTCGTCCCACTCGAAGGTCGCGGTCTGGCCCGGCGCACGGCTGGTGCCGACGCAGGGCCCCGGGTAGTCCATGCGCCGCCACCCGGCCTCGGAGAAGCCGAAGGACGAGGTGGTCGCCGCATGCAGGAAGCCCCACACCGATTGGTGCAGGCCGAGCGAGGAGGTGCGCCACGCCGCGAGGCGCGCGCGCTGCGCCTCCCGCGTCCACGACGAGAAGCCGGTCGGACCCACCGCCCACTCCTCGAAGAGGACGAGCGCGACGCCGAGCTGATCGCGCTGATCCGCCGCGAGGCCGCCGAGCATGTCGTCCACGCCCAACGCGGGCTCCCACTCGCCAGCCTCGTAGGCGCGCTCGCCCGCGGGACCGACCATCGCGAGGGCGGCCGCGGTGACCGTCGCCGCCTGCCGGGGTGAGAGGTGCCGCAGCTCGGGGAGCGTGCGGGAGGGCATGGTCACGCCGAGCAACGCTCGGGAACCGATCTTGGCGGTGGCCGCCGCGCCAACGGCGAGCACGGACCACTTGAGGAAGTCGCGACGGCGAAGTGGGCGCATGCGGGGATCATCGCACACGCGCTCGACACGCGGACCGACGGGCGCGCGACACACGCATCGCCGAGGATGCGCTACCCTCCTCGCGATGCTCGCCTTGCTCCTCGCCAGCCTCGCCTTCGCCACGCTTCCCGAACCCGAGCTCGTCTGGTCCTCGGAGGGTCGCCGGGTGCGCGCCCACTGTCTGCTCGAAGACGGGCGCTGGGCCGCGCTCCAGCTTGCCTCGCTCACCCGAGGCCCGGAGATCACGACCCTCGACGGGGCGTTCGGCAAGCACACGCTGGTCATCGGCAAGTGCAAGGCGATCGCCTACGCCAACGACCGCGAGACGGCGATCCACCTGATCGATCCGTGGACCGGCACGATTCACGACATCGAGACCGGCGTCCAGTTCGTGCAGATGGCCGTGTCGCCAGACGGCGCGTACGTGCTGGTCGGAGGCTGGGACGACGGCGACCAGGTCGTGCTCGTCGACGTCCAGTCCGGCGAGGCTCGCCGCTTGACCGGTGCCGTCAGCCACGCCGACTGGCGGTGGTCGCCAGACGGCTCGCAAGTGAGCATGGCCAAGTCGTGGAAGTCGTCGAAAGCCGTCGTGCGCGACGTGCTCACCCTCGAGCGCGTCGAGCCCACGGGTGCGCTGGAGCCGGCGGAGCGACCCACCGAGTACTCCGGCTGGCAGAGCGAGTGGGAGCTCACGAAGACGATTACCGCGCGAACCACGGACCTCGGCTCGATGAGCGTCAGCTCGTTCGAGAAACGCACCACCCAGTTCCCGATGGCCGTGCACAAGTTGCAGCCGCTTCCGGACGAGTCCCTGCTGCTCTACCGCCAGCAGACCACGCGTTCCGGGGGTATCAGCATGGATATCTTCCACCTGCCCCAGGCGCGCCCGCAGCTTCTTCGCTGGTACCTGGAAACGCCGGAGTAGACGCCCTAGCATGGCCTTTCCCACCCCTCTCGCGTGTGAACGTGGAGGGTGGAGGCCAGGGATGCTGACGCTCCTTCTCACCGCTGCTCTCGCCCACGACCCGTTGCCGGAGGACTACGCCACGCCCCCGGCCGAGCCCGCGTCCGCGCACACGGCGTGGCTGTGGCAGGGCTTTCAGCACGACTGGACCCGCAAGGCGCTGGGCCTGTTCTCGGTACCGCACCGCGTGAGTCGCTTCGAGAGCCGCATCGTCGATGCGGTCCACACCGAGGACGCGTCGACGGCGACCTTCGCCTTCGCCCAGTCCACCGGCGTCGATGGCGACTGGATGACGGCTCGGGGCTTCGCGGCCCGCGTGCAGTCTCCGGACGTGCACATGGCGCGCGGCTCGGTGCGCTTCGCCGCGGTGGACCTCGTCGACCCCGGGGACACGCCCAAAGCACTGGCACGCTTCCAGGAGGTACTGGTGCTCCCGGTACCCGAGGAGGCCGACCCGGAGCTGTGGACGAGCGTGGTGCTCCTCCAGGGACTGCGCTTCACCTCGCGCTGTGAAGACGGCGAGAGTGCGTGCAACTCGGATGGCATCTGGCCGTACCGCTTCCAGGTCGTGCTCGCCCAGTGCACGCTGCGCGAAGACGAGGCGCTGTGCCCGATCACCGTCGAGGTCGGGCGGGCGTGGACGCCGCATCACGGCGGCGTGCGTGGCATCGAGACGAAGCCCATCAACCAGCGCATGGGCCTCGACGTCGAGGTCGGCTGGGTCGCGCTCTCGGGCCCCTACTCCTCGCTGCTCGCGCACCCCATCCTCTTCGAGAACGCACTCGCCTCGACCTCGCAGATCGTGGCAGCCCCTCAGCAGCTCCCCATCCGCGGCCTTCCGCAGGGCTTTCCCAACGCCGCGGTCGGCCTGCACGCACTCGGCTTCGAGTTCTTCCCCACCCGCAAGGGCGAGGAGCGCCGCCATCGCGGGCGCTACGTCGGTGGCTGGGGTGCAAGGGTCGGCGCGGTCGCCTACGACCCGGACGATGGCGCCCTCGAGCTCGGGCACGCCGGCGGCATCTTCCTGCCGAAGACGGTGGCCGGCACTGGGGTGAGCGTGGAGATCGGCATGACCGTGCTCCAGTTCGCGCACCCCGACGCACACGTGGACCGCGGCATCGAGGTCTCCGCGGACCTGTGCGCGAACAGCGCCGGTGCGCCGTGGTTCTCGGACTGGCAGCGATGCGAGGTCGTGTCCACTGGCGAGCGGACCGAGGCGGCCGTGCCCTTCGCGGCGCCCTAGCAGGCTGCTGAGACAGTCGGCGCGACGGGAGAGTCTTTCAGCATCCTGCTAGGCCTGACCTTCGCGAGGCCAGCTCATCGGCACGTCCTCCCAGGCCCACCCCCACGGCGACAAGGGCTCGCCCCGCCGTTGGGCGGCGAGAGCATGCGTGGCCTGCCGCAGCGCATCGGCCAGGTAGGTGTGTCCCACCTTCTCGGCGTCGGTGAGGTGGGACAGCGCCCGGGCGAGCTGGGCCTCCAGCTCGGCGGTCGCCACCCCCGACGCGAGCGCCGAGAGCAGGCCCTCAACGGTCAGTCGGGCGGCGAACGAGTGCTGGTCGTCCTCCGCCGCGCGCGCCGCCCACACGCCGACGTGGGTGAGCACCTCGCCATGGCGTTCCGCCGCGCGGAGCGACATCGACTCGAGCAGCGCCAGACCGACCCGCCAGCGCCGGTCGCCGACCACCGGACCGAGCTCCCGCACCCGAGCGATCGAGCGTTCCATGGCGTCGAGCCGGTACAGATCGCGCTCGACCACGCCCAGCGAGAGCAGCGCGATGACCGCTGTCTCCGGGTCGTCGATGCGCTGCGAGCGCCGAACCGCGCGCGCGAGCATCGAGTGCGCGACCTCAGCGTGTCCGAGCACGTGCTCGATCAGGCCCAGGTTGAGCTCGGCGGTACCGAGCATGCCCAGTGCTCCGAGTCGCTCGATCTCCGGGATGATCGCCCTCAGGCGTGGCCGTGCCACCAGCGCCTGGCCCAGCTCCATCTCGACGGCCGAGGCGTTGAGGGACAGCCTGACCCGCGCCAGGGGGCGCTCGGCGTGTTCCGCCCCCCGCGCCCACGCCGTCGCCGCGTCGTCCAGGCGCCCGTCGTAGTACGCGACGGCACCGATGTTCGCCCACGTGGAGCTCAACACTCGAGCCGGCAGGTCCGCCTGCGCCTCGAGTGCGTTGCGGGCCTGCATGGCGAGACGCCGCGCCTCGGGTGGGTCGAGGTGGGCGAGGTCGTAGGCCAGCGAGCTACGCACGAGCAGGACGAGGTGGGCGGGGAGCGGCTGCTCGAGCAGCTCACGCATCACCGCGACACCCGCCTCGGGGTCCTCGCGCCGTGCGGCATCGGCGAGCAGGAGCCCGGCCTCCACCCGCTCGTCGACCGTGGGTGAGCACGCCAGGGCCCGTCGCGCGAGACGCGCCGACTGCTCGGGTCGCAGCAGCCGACGCGCCGCCGACGCGGCGGCCACGAGGTCCGCAGCCGTGGCCGCGTCACCGGCGTGTGCGAGCCAACGCTCCCAGTGCTCGATCACGACGCTCGCGGCCCCTGCCTGACCATGAGCAAGCGCCGCCTCGCGGTGCCACGGCGCGGCCTGCGCGGCGAGGCCCTGTCCGTCGAGATGTCGCGCGACCTCGGCCGGATCGCGCGCCTCGCGTGCGAGCCATACCTGGGCTGCCCGTCGGTGGAGGCTTCGCCGGGCGTCGTCGCCGAGCCCCTCGAGCACGACCTTCGCGATCTGGCCGTGGGAGAGGCGCACGCCCGCGGCATCGCGCGTCGCCAGTCGAGCCCGCTGCAGCACCGGCAGCCAGCGCTCGACAGGGCCCGCCTCTCGGGCGATGTCCGCGGCAGGCATCGCGCGTCCCAGTGTCGCGATGAGCCCCAGCGCGTCCCGAGCATCCGCGGGGAGAGCGCGCACACGACGCTCGACGTGCCCTCGGAGCCCCCGGGGAGGCGGCAGATCGCCGGACTCGACCCCGGAGAGCGCCTTGCCGTGAAGCTGCCAGCGCCCGTCGTTCCGCACCAGCCAGCCCTCGTCGATGGCGCTGGCGACATCCTCGACGAGCAGCTGCGGCAAGCCCTCGGCTCGCGCCGACAGCATGCGTCCGACCTGCCCAAGCTCTCCGAGTGCCGCACCGAGCAGGTCGGCGAGCATGGACCCGAGATGGACCGTGGACAGCGGCTCCAGCGGCACGGCGAACAGCTCCAGGTGTGGCGGCAGCGGCGCATCGTCGTCGCACCACGCCGCGAGCAGGCGGACCGGACCATCCTCGGCCGTGACCAGCTGGGCGAGCAGCTGCGACGCGTCGTCTCCGAGCTCGAGGTCATCCATCCACAGCACGACCGGCCCGCCGCGCTCACGGAGGAAGCGATACGCCAGCGCCGCGCGCGACGGGGCCTCCGTCGGCAACTCCTCGCCGAAGACCCCCGTCCAGGAGGCGGGATCCGAGGCCGTGAGCGCGACCAGCTCTCGCCGGTGCAGCCCGCGCGCCACCTCGAGAGCAGCGCGACTGCGCCCGACACCGCGTCGCCCGACGATCACGGCGTGGCCATCGGCCAGTCGCGCGGCAATGCGGCCCAGGCGCGGCTCGTCCCCTACCCACGCCGGGCGGAACAGCGTCGGCCGGGTGGACGGCGCCCCTTCCCAGGCCGGGTCCTCCCCGAGGAGCTCTCCAAGAGTCCGCGCGACCTCGGCGGGCTGGGTGGTTCGCGCACCGCGCTCCTCGGCGAGCAGACCCTCGAGCAGCGCAATCACGGCCGACGGAACGCCTTCGAGCCTGGGAACCCGCTTTCCCGCCAGCGGCGGCGCGCCGGTGAGCCCCTCGAACACCAGCGCACCGAGTGCGTAGAAGTCCGCTCGCGCGTCCACCAGCTCCCCGAGCTGCTGCTCGGGTGCCATGTACGCGGGCGTTCCCCCTCTGGACAGGCCGCTCGCCCCCAGCTCGCGCCCAGCGCTGCCTCCCGTTCGTCCGAGCACGCCGAAGTCGACGAGCACCGGTTCGTCGCGCGCCGAGAACACCACGTTCGACGGCTTCACATCGCAGTGGACGAGCCCCTCGCCGTGAAGCCATGCCAGGGTCGAGGCGAGCTTCACCAGCGGTCTGAGCCGCTCGCGCCACACGGCCTCCGGCAGCAGCTGTACCTCATGCTCGTCGGTGACGAGGGGAGCGTCGTCGAAGGCGAAGGTCGCGTCCGCGCCGCTGGAGGTGGAGCTTGCGACACGGTGAGCGGACCACCGCTGGGAAAGCGTCTCGCCCGGCACCCAGCGCATCGCGTACCACGGGTCCCCCTCGTGCTCGCCCTCGCCGAGCAGCTCGGCGAGACCCGGGTGGCGAAGGCCGCGGAGGCCGGCGATCTCGCGTCTCAGCGCCTCGACGTGTGCCTTGCGCCGCGAGGGGGCCATCTTCAGGGCCGCGTGGTGCCCATCCTCCGCGTGCGTGCCGTGCCACACCGTGCCCATGCCGCCCGTCGCGACGACGCGAAGCATCTCGTAGGGACCGATGGTGGAGGGCAAGTCGGACACGGGCCCTCAGCCTACCGCGCGCCGACCGGATGAGCTGTCCGCGGGTGGGGATAACCCTGAGGAATAAGTTTAGAAATAGTATTGACGCGTCAATCATCTACTCCCAAAGCATCGGTTCAACCCAGATCTCGGAACCCCAAGTCCACGACCACCGCCTATGGAAAACTCGGTGCTACTCGAAGCGCGTGCGAAGCCGCAGCGGCTGCTCCACGTCGTCCACGCGCGCCGTCCACACGGCCACCGCTGGCGCATCGGGCGCGCGGATCACCTGCTGGTAGCGCCCGTCCCCGAGGTCACGGACCCCTCCGACCGGGCTGCCCGCGCTCACCGAGACCGCCACGGCCTGCCCCGCTCCGAGGGGCGCGCCGTCGTCTCCCCGTGGGGTCACGGTCAGCGTGACCTCGGTGGCCCCGTCCGCCGCAGCGATCCGATGGCTCACCGCCAGCGTCAGCGGCTCCTCCACCGTGCGGATCTCGTCGACGGCGAGGCGATGGCGCTGCTCGACGCCCGACGGCCAGCGCACGTCGAGCTCTGCCTCGGTGTTGCCGCCGAGGCCGACGTGCAGCCGCACCGGGGGCGAGGAGAACGGCAGGCCCCCCGTGCCGAGCTCGTAGGTCTCGTCCCCCAGCCGAACCACCGCGCCGCTCCCGTCGGGGGCGCTGCTCGTGCCCACGAGGCGGAGCACCGCGAAGCCCGCGTCGCTCGCCTCACGCGTGCGGTTCGCGAACACGCGCACCGGCCCCCGCCAGGTCGTGACCACCAGGTCCAGATCGCCGTCGCCATCCAGATCCTCGACGACCAGCGATCGGGCGTCCATCCATGGGAGTGCGGTCTGCACCGGCACGAGCCCCGCCTCTCCTCCCTGCCAGGTGGCGACCGGCTGGCGCCCCTCCGGCGTCTGGATGTGCCCGTGTACGACCAGCAGATCGCGGTGCCCGTCGAGATCGAGGTCCTCGTAGGCGGCCGCCCAGCTCACGAGCAGGCAGTTGAGGTTGCCACCGCCCGGAAGGCAGCCTGGATCGTCGCGCCATGCGGCCTCGACGCCCCAGGCCTCGGTGGCATCGGCATACACGCCATCCTCGCCGCGAAGCAGGAGCTCGTTGCGCCCGAAGTCGCTCAGGTACAGGTCCGGCTGCCCGTCCCGGTCGAAGTCCGCGGACAGCGCCCCCATGGTCGCGCGGAGCTCGGCGATCGCGTCGTCGTCCACCGGGGTGAACGTGGGCCAGCCCGTGGCATCCGGCGTCCCGGAGACCAGCAGCTGATCCGCCGCCAGCCCCCACGCCTTGCTGGCCGGCTCGATGGGACGGGTGCCGTAGTCCTCGATGAAGCTGTCGTTCGCGGTGAACACCTCGGGCAGGCCGTCGCCGTTGGCGTCGAACAGGCTCACCGCCCAGGTCACGCCCTGCATGTCGAGGCCCGGGACCTCCGCACGCGCCCAGCGACCGTCACCGCGGGCGAGGAACAGCGCGTCGGCCCGGCCGTCGAGCTCGGTCGGCGCGCCGCTCGCGTGGCCCAGGTACACGTCGAGCAGGCCGTCCCCGTCGACGTCGCGCACGGCGATGGCGCGCACCAGATCCGTGCTCGTCAGCCCCAGCTCGCTCGTCGCCTCTCGGAAGCCGCCCTCTCCGTCGCCGAGGAACGCGGCCAGGGTGGCATCGCCCGGCGCCACCGACGGGTCGTCCCTCCCGAGCAGTAGATCGAGCGCCCCGTCCGCGTCCAGGTCGACCAACGCCACCGCCCCGCCCGCCGCACCCGAAAACGCCCCGGGGCTCGCCGCGAAGCGCAGCCCGCCCTGTCCCAGGAACAGCGCCGGCGCCGCGGTACCGCGGCCAACCACCAGGTCGACGAGACCGTCACCATCGACATCTCCCGCTGCCACGCCGGCGCCGGAGAGGCGGGCCACCGGGTCGTCGGAGGCGAGCTCGTGGGTCGCGTCCACGCCGGTGTTCGCGGTGACCTCTTCGAACCACGGCACCATCGGCGCACCCGGTGGGTACGGCACCTCTTCCGACAGCCACTCGCCTGTGTCCTCGGCTCTCGGGCAGCCCGCGAGCAGCACCAGAGCGAGACCGAACCGGCTACGCACGCGAAACCTCCGCTTTGCCCAGGCTATCAGCGAGGGTCTGCCCTGTACACCTCCGAGCGAACCGGTGGCTGGCGCCCACCCGCTGGCGTATGGAGCCCTATGCGTCGCATCTCCGCGCTCCTGCTCCTCCTCGCCAGCTGCGGCCCTCACGACGCCGTGCTCGGCACGTGGTGGGTGCGCTTTCCATACGACGGCGACAGCCCGTCCCTCGCCGAGGAGTGCGTCGCCAACGGCGAGGCCTACGTGCTGCGCAGCGGAGGCGCGTCCCACTCGGGCATTCGCGTCGTCCACACCGCTTCGGGTCTCTCCGCCCTGCTGGCCAACGAGACCTTCGAGGTCACCCACGAGGACGACCACCTGCGCCTGGTCCGTGACCGCCGCCACACGGACGGCGGCGAGCCCGCGGGCGTGCTCCAGGAAATGGACATCGATCTCGCGGGAGCCGAGCCCCATGCCGGCACGTGGACGTTCACCAGCGCGCGGTGTGCGCTGACCTTCGACCTCGAAGCGGGTCGTCTGTGACTCGCGTGTGGCCCCTGCTCGCGCTCGCCGCCTGTGCGGACCCGTGGGTCGGCGCCTGGCACATCCACAGCCCGGAGCCGGTCACGTACGTCGAGCCGTCGGCAGGCATCCAGACCTGCACCCCCGACCCCGGGCTGATCAGCGAGGTGCTCACCGTGGCCCGCGACGAGGAGCGCTACTTCCTCATGCAGGACGGACAGGCGCTGATCGAGGGCGAGGCGAACGACGAGGCACTCGTCCTGCAGGCCGAGTGGTGGGAAGAGACCACGGACTACGAGGTCTACGGCTTCCACCGCCACTTCCACACCATGGTCGAGCTGCGCCACGACGGGCGTGGGCAGCAGTCGTATCTGCTGGAGTACGGCATCATCGCCGAGGCCCTGGTGTACCGGTGCGAGTGGTTCACCGACCTGGAGGTCCAGTGGCTCGGTCGCTGATCTTCGCGGTCCTGCTCGCCGGATGCGCCGACTCAGCACCCGTCGCGGGCAGCTGGTTCGTGGACATCGCGCTGTTCACGCCATCTCCGTGCGGGACCGAGCTGATCGCCCCGAGCAGCGCCGAGATCTACGCGGACGAGGCGGTGGTCGTCGCCTTCGACCCGGAGTTCCTGCCGGTGGCGCTGTTTGGCGAGCGCGACGGCGACCCGGTGCGAGTGAGCGCCGAGGACCTCACCGACGGCAGTGAGCGGCGCGCCTGGGTCCACGAGCTCGACCTGCCGCTCGACCCCGGCGACAGCTTCACCACCCCCCTGTTCTCGACGGTGCGCACGGCGACGGACGAGTGCCAGCGCGAGGCGGAGCTCGTGTTCCGCCGGCTCGACGAGGTGCCCGGTGCGTAGAGGACTCGTGCTCGTCTGCCTGCTCGCGTCGTGCGCCCCGCACGACAACGGCACCGCCAACGGCGTGTTCATCGGCGAGCTCGACAGCTGTCCGGCCCGCGCGGACCTGCCGAGCGCGTGGCGCGCTGCGGTGACCCTGGAGCCGACGGCGAGTCGCTCGTGGGTGCTCCGCATGCACGGCCTCGACGGGTGGCTGTCGTCGACGAGTGCTTCTCCCCTGCACTTCGTCGGCACCGCCTTCGACCTCGCCGATGAGCTCGGCTTCGACCGCATCGACGCCGAGGTCGACCTCGAACACACGGACGACACGCCCTACCCCGCGCGGGTGACGCTGTTCGCTGAGGGCTGCGTGCTCGTGATCGACGGCCACATCGAGCCCATCCTGGGCGGATAGCGCAGACAATTTCCTTGCGAAGTCTCGCCACAGGCGCATTCACACCCAAGGATGCTGATTGCAGCGCACTTCTCGCCTCGACCACATTCACACACGCACGTCAGCAAACGCGACCGCTTGCAAGCGGCTTGTGAGGCGCCAGCGGAGGGGAAAATCCCAGGCATAGATGCCGGCCCCACACGAGGCCACCATGCATCGACGTCCCCTTCGTCTCACCGGGCTCCTGCTCGGACTCTTCCTCGCTCCCCTCGCCTCCGCAGCCATTCCGGACGGCACCGAGCCGGTCACCCTCTCCGAGGCTCTCCCCTCGGCCCCGCAGCTCGCGGTCGCCAGCCTCGGCCGCCCGCGCGGCATCAAGCCGGCGGCGATGCCGGCCTCCGCCTATCGCTTTGCGGACGCCATCGACGCAGACCTCTCCCCCGCGACCCACGGCCAGTGGGACCAGCTCGCCGACGGCACCTGGCTGTGGCGCCTGGAGCTCGTCGCCGACGGCGCGACCAGCATGCACGTGGACTTCGACCGCTTCGCGCTGCCCGCCGGCGGCAAGGTGTGGCTGCACGCCCCGGATCAGAGCGGACTCGGCGCGTTCACCGGCAACCCCGGTCGGCTCGCCGTCGCCCCCGTGTTCACCGACCACCTCGTCGTGGAGCTCCAGGTCGACGACAGGGAGGACATGGGCGATCTGCACATCGGCACCGTGTACGTCGGCAACGTGGACCTGCGCGACCGGTTCAAGGAGTACGGCACGAGCGGCTCCTGCGAGGTGAACGTCGCCTGTCCCGAGGCCGATGGCTGGGACAACGAGAAGGACGCGGTCGCGATGTTCATCGAGGGCGGGTACGCGATGTGCACCGGCGCCCTCGTGAACAACACCGCCCAGGACCAGCGCCCGTACGTGCTCACCGCCAACCACTGCGGGCTCGTGCGGGGCGCGAGCGGCCTCGACCAGGTCGTGACCGTGTTCAAGTGGAAGGACGAGACCTGCGCCGGCGACGGCCGCGCCCCGGCGATGACCTACAGCATCACCGGCATGACCGCGGTCGCGAACAGCCGCAACAGTGACTTCGCGCTGGTCGAGCTCTCCGAGGCCATCCCCGCCGACTGGAACCTGTTCTGGGCCGGATGGGACGCGACGGGCACCGCACCGGCCTGGACCGCGGGCATCCACCACCCCGATGGCGACGTCATGAAGTACTCGCAGGACAACGACCCGCCGGTGCGGACCTCGTGGTCGGGCGCGCAGGTGTGGGAGGTCGACTGGGAGTTGGCAACGACCGAGCCCGGCTCGAGCGGCTCGCCCCTGTTCGACGGTGACACGCACCGCATCATCGGCCAGCTGTACGGCGGCGACGCCACCTGCCGCGGTGGAACCGACGACTACGGTGCGTTCGAGCGCAGCTGGGGAACCTCTTCGGACTCCGACACGGCCCGCCTCGAGCCCTGGCTCGATCCGACGGGTAGCGGTGCGACCACGCTCGACGGCACCCGCGGCGAGACCGTGGACCTCGACGCCTCGATCGCCGCGCTCGTCGCCACCACACCGGATGGCGTGTGCGGGGCGTTCACGCCGAGCTTCCGGCTGAGCAACCAGGGCACGGCACCGCTGACCTCCGTCGACGTCGAGTACCGCATCGGCACGGGCAGCTGGCAGAGCGCGATGACGTGGACCGGCACCCTGGCGACCCAGGCGTCGACCACGGTCACGCTGTCGGAGATGACCGCCCCCGCCTCGCCGGACCTGCTCGAGGTGCGGCTGGTGAACCCGAATGGCGGCACCGACGAGCGGCCGGGCAACGATGTGGACGAGACGCCGGTCCCCGGTCAGGCGATCGTCCCGCCGTACCTCGAGACGTTCACCGACGGCGGCCTCACTCCGGGCTGGGCGGTCGTGCACGACAGCCGCGGCCTCACGTGGACGCCGGCCACCGGCACCGGCTCGGCCGGCAGCAGCGACGCGTTCTACATGTACCCGGGCTACGACAACGAGCTTCTCGGCGACACGGACCTGCTCGTCGGTCCCGAGTTCGACCTGTCCGACGTGGACGGCGCGCAGCTCACCTTCGACGTGTCCTACGCGGTGTACGAGAACCGCGCCGAGGAGCTCGAGGTGCTCGTGTCCACCGACTGCCGCGAGACCTGGACCTCCGTGTGGTCGCGCAGCGGCACCAACCTCGCCACCACCTCGGGCAACAACTGGACCGCGCCGCGCCGGAGCTCGGACTGGGGCCGCATGGGCGTCGACCTCACCGACTACGCGGGCGAGCCGTCGACCACCATCGCCCTCAAGCTCACCAACGACTACGGCAACAACGTGTACATCGACAACGTCGCGATGGACACGTGGACCGGTGAGGCCGACACCGACACCGATGCGGATGCCGACAGCGATACCGACGCCGACGCCGACAGCGACGCGGACGCCGACAGCGACGCAGACACCGATGCCGACAGTGACACGGACACTTTCGACACGGGCCTCGACACCGCGCCGGGGGACGAGGTCCAGCCCGGTGGCGGCTGCAACTGCAGCGTCGTGCCGACCGGGGCCGCCCTGTGGATGCTCCTGCCGGCGCTGACGGTGCTCCGCCGCCGCCGCTAGTCCGTCGCGACCGACGCGAGGGCCGCCGTCCGACACCCGGGCGCGCGGCCCTCTTGCCGCTGTGGCATTGGCCGCGATCGCGACGACCGAGGCGCCCACCAGAGTGAGCCGAGCAAGCGGTGCCTCCCGCCGCCGTTTGTCGCGAGGCGCCTCACAGCGCTATGAAGGCGCGCAGGCTGGGGTCTCGCATGAATCGCCTCAAGAACAGCGGCACGCAGCCCTTCAAGTCCCACCGCGTGTTCAACAACTGGGACGTGGTCGCGAAGGGCTGGTACCTCGTGTGCCCGTCCACGGATGTTGGCCCGATGGCCGCGAAGAGCGTGGACCTCTGTGGCCAGCGGCTGACCCTGTTTCGCGGCGAGGACGGCCGGGTCCGCGCGGTCGACGCCTTCTGCCCGCACATGGGGACCGACCTCGGCATCGGCAAGGTCGTCGGCAACAGCATCCAGTGCTTCTTCCACCAGTGGCGGTTCGATGGGCGCGGCGCCTGCGTCGACATCCCGTGCACCGACCACCGCCCGGAGGCGGCGCGGACCCACGGCTACGCCACCGACGAGAAGTACGGCTTCATCTGGGTGTGGCCCGAGGTCGAGGCGCCGGAGGGCGTGCCCGAGTATCCCGAGCTCGCCGGCCAGGAGGTCGTGTTCGAGGCAGGCCGACCGACGTACTACCCGTGCCACCACCACGTGTGCATGATCAACGGCATCGACGCCCAGCACCTGCGCACGGTCCACAACCTCGCGGTCGACATGCAGCTCGACATCGACGAGAGCTCGGACGGACGCATCGTCGACTACCTGATGCGCGGCCAGTGGAGCGACGAGACCCGTCGCGAGCGCATGCTTCGCCGCCTGTTCGGCGCGCACTACGCGTACCGCATGCGCTACGTCGACGGCACGGTCGGCCTGCTCACCACCGGGCTCGAGGCGCGCATCGGTCCGAACGGGCCCCCGGTGCCCGCATTCCGCATGATCTTCGCGTTCACGCCGCTCGCCGAGGGCCAGACGCGGGTCCAGCCGATCTACGTCGCCCCGAAGGGCACCCGCCTGCGCGAGCAGCTCGTGTCGCGCTTCCAGCTCTTCGGCCAGAAGCGCGGGTACTACTTCCTCAAGGACGAGGACGGCGCGATCTACAGCAACATCCGCTTCCAGAACGGCGCGCTGCTCCCGATCGACAAGGCCGTGGCCAAGTACATCTCGTGGACCAACCGCCTGCCCGTGTCGCGGTGGTCGACCACGCACCAGCACGACGCGTAGCCGCCTTTCATCGGCATCGACGAGAAAAGTGCGGACCCGATCGCAAATAGCGGGGTCGGTCGCGTAGACGGGACGATGACGACCAAGCCCACCCACGACGAGCTGCGCCAGCTGGTGCACAGCGCCATGCGCCGCGGCGTTCCCCGCGCGGATGCCGAGGACCTCGTCGTCGACGCATGGGAGAAGGCGAGCCAGTCCTACGAGCCCTCGCGTGGCCGGTTCGCGGCGCTGCTCCAGCGCATCGTGCTTCGCGACGCGGTGAGCTGGTGGCGACGAGCCCGCCGGCGCGAGCCCTTGCCGAGCATGGTGGTCGCGCCGCTCTCGACCGCCGCCCACAAAGCGAGGGCCGAGGCGAACCAGAGACGGCTGCTCGAGGCCCTCGACGTCGAGGAGCGCGCGGTGTTCACCGCCTGGGCCCTGCAGCGACACCTCCCCCGCGGTCACTACGACGCCGAGGCCGCTGCACGCGCCGCCGGGCTGACGGTCCGCGAGTACGACAACGCGAAGCGCCGGCTCAAGGCCAAGGTGCACGCACTCACCTCCGAATGGGGCCTCGCGCCCCGCGACTTCTACACGGTGGACGACCATGAAGGACCACGACGATGAGCTGATGGACGTGCTCCTCGGGTCCACCGCGGGCCCGCTTGCAGAGGAGGTGGATCGCATGGTCCAGACACTGTCCGTCGATGTTCCCGATTCCGAGGTGGAGGCCGCCGCGCGCGCCGTCGCCGCCCGGCTTCATGCCCGCCGCGCCTGGGCGCCGTGGGCGCTGGCCGCGACC
>SBGP01000046.1 GCA_006226595.1 Deltaproteobacteria bacterium | reverse complement strand
CTGGGGCACGGGACGCGCGGGCTTCGGTGCAGGTCGCGCCGGCTTGGACACCGGCTTCTCCGCGGTCGGCGGCGGCTTGTCGCCCCGCGGGCCGGCATGGGCCGTGGGAGTAGCGAGAGCGAGCAGCAGCAGCGAGACGAGATGCACGAGCAGTCCTTCCGGCGAGAACCTTCGACGCGCGACGGCCTCGGATATTCACGAAGTAACCAACCGGGTCGGATCGCGGCCGCCCACCGGCTATCCTCCGCGCATGTTCCCCACTCGCGCCCTCCCGCTGCTGCTCGTCGGTTGCGGCATCGGTCACCTCGACGACGGCGGCGGTCGCCAACCGCTGCGCACCGCGCTGTACGCGACGTGGACCGAGGGAGAGAGCGAGGTGGCGGGCGTGTTCCTGTCGAATGGCGACATCGCGTGCGACCTCGCGCAGACCCTCGACGCGAGCGAGGCGGAGCAGCTGCAGATCGAGCTGTTCGCCGCCGCCTGCCGCGAAGATGCGCGCCACGTGCTGCTCGAGTACGAGCGTCCCCTCACCTCGCCGTGGGGCGGTGAGTACGTGGGCAGCGAGCTATTCGACGGCAGCCCACGCGTGACGGGCCGCTACTACGCCGTGGTCGAGGCTGTGCTCGCGCGCGAGGATGGCCTCGCCCGCGAGTTCCGGGTCACCGAGGACGAAGATGTGCCCCTCGGCGACGGCGGCAGCGGATGGCTCGACGAACCCGCCGACGAGCGCCTGTCCGGCGGCTACACCATGCCGGGCACGGTCGAGACGCGCTTCGACGCGCGGGCCTGCGAGGCCGACGACCGCATCTTTCGGGTTCTCGCCAGCGTCGGGAGGATTCCCTGCGAGACGGAGTAGCCCTGAGCTTCGTGGACGTCCGCAAGCAGTGGCCCGGCGGCCCGATGCTGCTCCGCGGACTGAGCTTCGACCTCGCTCCAGGAGAAGTCGTCGGTCTGGTCGGCGGCAACGGCTCCGGCAAGAGCACGGCGATGGGCATCGCGGCGGGTCTCGTGCACGCGGACAGCGGGCAGATCTGGCTGTTCGGACTCCCGCCGACGGACCCGGAGAGTCGGCGGGGCCTGGGCATGGTGCCCGAGGGCAGCCACCTGCCGCCCTCCTCGACCATCCGGCGCTACCTGGCGCGCATGGCGACGCTCTCGGGCGGCGGGGACGTCGACGGCACCCTCGCCCGCTGCGGGCTGACGGGCCTGGCCTCGGCGCGCATGGGGGTGCTCTCCAAGGGCGAGCGCCGCCGCGTCCTGTGGGCGCAGGCACTCGTGCATCGACCCCGACTGCTGCTGCTCGACGAGCCCTTCTCCGGCCTGGATGCGGAGAGCCGCGAGGCCATGGTCGATGAGCTGAGCGCCCGCATCGGCGGGGGTATGGCCGTGCTCGCCACCAGCCACCGACGCGAGGATCTCGACGCGCTGGGTGCGCGCCTCGTCCCCCTGGAGCGCGCGTGATCTGGCGGGTCGTCGCGACCGAGCTCGTCGAGGAGGTGCTGCAGCGGCGGCTCATCGCGGCAGCCGTCGTGCTCGCCGTGGTCCACCTGCTCCTCGCGCCGGCCGCAGGTGCAGCCTCTCTGGGCTACCAGGCGCGTGGCGTGCTCGCCGTGGGCCTATGGCTGTCGACCCTCGCCGGCCTCGGCGGCGCCGTGTTCATCGGACTCCAGGCGGTCAGCGGAGCTCTCGACGACGGCACCGCGGAGCTGGCCCTCGTGCGGCCCATCTCGCGCGGAGACTGGGTCGCGGGACGAGCGCTCGGGGTGGCCGTCGCGTGCGTGCTCTGGGCCTCGCTGGTCCTCGCGGCGTGGCTGCCCGTCGGCATCGGGTATGGCTGGCTCCAACCGGGACTGGTCGCGGTGTGGGGCGCGCTGTGTCTCCAGCTCTGTCTCGTGGGCGCCTGGGCCCTGTTCCTCGGCAGCCTCGCCCGGCCGGCCATTGCCGCGATGGCCGTCGGCGCCCTGGTCTTCGCCGGCGTCTTCGCCGACGAGGTCCTGCTCTACGCCAGTGAAGCGGGCGCCGCGGCGCGCGTTACCTCGCAGCTGCTGTACGCCGTGCTCCCCGATCTCGACCTGCTCGACCTCCACGCCGCCCTGGTCCACGAGTCCGCCGTCGACATCGCCGGCCTCGGGTGGAGCGCGCTGTACACCGCGTGCACGGCGGGCATCCTCGTGTCGCTCACCAGCCGCGTGCTCGAGCGCCGAGACCTCCGGACGGCCGCGTGACGCACCCAGACCGGCTCGCGCGCCCCCTCCCGGCTACGATGCGCCCATGACCGACCCCTTGTGGATCTTCGGGCACGTCTGGGCAGCCCTGTTCGGCCTGATCATCGGGTCGTTCCTCAACGTGTGCATCGCGCGCTGGCCAGAGGACCGCTCGGTCATCGCCCCGCGCTCGCACTGCCCCCGTTGCGGCACGACACTCGGTCCCGCCGAGCTCGTGCCAGTGGTGTCGTGGCTGCTCCAGGGCGGCAAGTGCCGTCACTGCGGCGCCGAGATCAGCGCTCAGTACGCACTCATCGAGGTCCTGGGCATGCTGCTCTCGCTGCTCGCCTGGCGTCGCTTCGTCCCAGGTCCCGAAGCGCTCGACCTCCAGCACTTCACCGCATGGCTCGCGTTCTTCGCGTTCCTGTCGATGCTGGTCGTCGCCACCTACGTCGACCTGCGCCACTACATCATCCCGGACGAGGTCACGATCTACGCTGTGCCCGTGGGCATCGGACTCATGGCCCTGCTCGAGTTCGTCGGCTACCGCGGCTGGGGCGACATCGGACTCGAGCAGTCCCTGTATGGAGCGGCCGTCGGAGGGGGCACGATGGCCACGGCCTCCCTCGTGACGCTGTTCATCATGCGGAGAGAGGGCCTGGGCTGGGGCGACGTGAAGCTCATGGCCCTCATCGGCGCATTCATCGGCCCGGTGCCGACCTTCTTCTTCGTGCTGCTCGTCGGCAGCATGCTCGGCGCCCTCGGAGGCCTCGCCCACATGGCCATCACCCGTCGGCGCAGCTTCCTGCCCTTCGGCCCCGCTCTCGCCGTCGCCGCCGGCCTGTGGGTGCTCTACGGCGACCTCATCCTCCCGGTGCTGCTCCCGGGCACCGCACTGCGCTTCGGCCTCGGCTAGCTAGCGCTCGTAGCGGCGCCAGTCGCCATCCTCGAGGCGCTCGTGGGGCGCGTAGTCGGCCTTGTAGGCGAGCTGCGGACAGTCGCGGACCCACAGCCCCAGGTACAGGTAGTCGCGCCCGGTCTCCTGGCAGAAGGCGATCTCCTGGAGCACGCTGAACACGCCGGGGGACAGCCGTGCGAAGTCCGGATCCGGGTCGAAGTAGAAGTACACCGACGACGCGGAGTGCCGCCCCACGTCGAGAATGCCGACCCCGACGAGCTGATCGCCTCGGTAGTAGCTCATCTCCATGGTCGACATGCAGCTGTGGACCAACCAGCCGACATACCCGACCGGTGTCATCTCGGGCTCGTCCGTGTCGTGGAGACCGCGCTCGCGCTTGTGGCGGTTGAACAGGGCCAGCTTCTCGTCGGTGTAGGTGGGCGGGCCGATCTCGACGCGGAGATCCG
This sequence comes from Deltaproteobacteria bacterium, assembly GCA_006226595.1. Classification (GTDB taxonomy): domain Bacteria; phylum Myxococcota_A; class UBA796; order UBA796; genus M1803. Next base: position 114,367 of record SBGP01000046.1, on the reverse strand, counting down.
CGAGTCGACGAGCCACCCGACGCTGGGACTTGCTGGGCCTGAAGTCGTTCACCGGGATGCGGATGCCCTTGCACGCCGAGCAGGTCGGACACGCGGTGCGGTAGAGGGCGTGCCCCACGCGGCGCTCGGCGTTGGCGAGCCGCGCATCCGTCTCGGTCGGAGTGAGCCTTCTGAGCTGCCGATACAGCGGCATCCGCGCGACCTTTCCCGGGAGGTACGGGCAGCGCTGCAAGCCGTCGTAGACGAGGAGCTCCTTCTTCATGCGCCCAGCATAACTGCGCGCCTCGCGTGCGAACGGCGGATTTCCACACCGACCCGACCCCGCGCACCACGTCGTTCTCCGCGCCGGGCTCGCGGACGGGATACGCCCCAACCGTGCGCATCGTCGTCCATGACTCCTACGCCCGACTCGACGCCGCTCGCTGGGACGAGCTCGTCGGAGACGCCTCCCCGTTCCTCGAGCACGCGTTCCTCGCTGCGCTCGAGACGACCGGGTGTGCCAGCCCCGAGACGGGCTGGGGTCCGCAGCCGGTCATCCTCGAAGACGACGAGGGCAACTGGCTCGGCGCGGCCCCTGCGTGGGTCAAGGGCCACAGCATGGGCGAGTTCGTCTACGACCACGCCTGGGCCGACTTCGCTGCGCGCAATGGCCTGGACTACTACCCGAAGCTCATCGTCGGCGTGCCGTTCACGCCGGTCACCGGCCCGCGCATCCTGCTCAAGGAAGGCGTAGACGGCGAGCCGCTTCGCCGGGCACTCCTCGCACTCTCCGAGCAGACCCACGGGCTGCACGTCCTCTTCGACACCGAGGCCGAGTCCAGGCAGTTCGCCGCGGAGGGCGCGTTCACGCGGCTGCAGTACCAGTTTCACTGGAAGAACGAGGGCTACCAGAACTTCGACGAGTGGCTGGGCGCGTTCCGGAGCAAGTACCGCAAGAACCTGCGGCGCGAGCGGAAGGCCGTCGCCCACCTCGACTACGAGATCGTCGAGAAGCCCGACTCCGCGCAGCTCGACGACCTGTACGACTTCTATCGCATGACGGTCGACCACCACTTCTGGGGCCGCCGGTATCTGAGCCGCGAGTTCTTCGAGGAGCTCGGCGCGAACTGGGGCCACCGCATCCTCGGCATCGTCGCCCGGGACGGGGGACGCGCGATTGCCGGCGCGTTCTGCGCGATCAAGGGCGACCGCCTGTACGGCCGCTACTGGGGTGCCCGCGAGGAGGTCGAGTTCCTGCACTTCGAGGTCTGCTACCACCAGACCGTCGAGATCGCGATCGAGCGGGGCCTGGGCTGGGTCGAGCCGGGACACGGCGGCGGTCACAAGTACCGCCGAGGCTTTCTGCCCGTCCTCACCTACTCGAACCACCACCTCACGCATCCCGGGCTGCACGATGCACTGCGTCGCCACACGACGCTCGAGTGCAAGCAGGTCCGCAACCAGGCGTCCGCCCTGCGCGCGAAGTCCCCGCTCAAGGACTGCTGAGACGAAAACGCCGCGATGAGCACGGGGCCCATCGCGGCGTGTCGGCTCTCAGCCGTCGCGACTAGTCGCAGACGGTGCTGAGCAGCAGGCGGGCGACGATGTAGGGATCGATGTTCGCGCAGGGGCGACGATCCTCGAGGTAGCCCTTGCCGTCCTGAGCGACGTGCAGCGGGATGCGGATGGAGGCACCACGGTGGCCGACGCCGTACTTGAACTGCTTGTAGGAGCAGGTCTCGTGCAGGCCGGTGAGGCGGTTCTCGATGCCCGCGCCGTAGTTCTCGATGTGGAGCGCGGCCTTGGCCTCGAGCTTCGGCATCGCGGCCTCGATGGCGGCCATGCCACCCTCTTCACGCATCGCCTTGGTGCTGAAGTTGGTGTGCGCGCCGGCGCCGTTCCAGTCGCCGCGAACCGGCTTCGGGTCGAGGGTCATGGAGACGTCGTAGTCCTCGCCGATGCGGAAGAGCAGCCAGCGGGCGATGAGCAGGTGGTCACCGACCTCGAGCGGACCCGCGGGGCCGATCTGGAACTCCCACTGGCCGGGCATGACCTCGGCGTTGATGCCGGAGAGCTTCAGGCCGGCCTCGAGGCAGGCGTCCATGTGGTCCTCGGCGATCTCGCGGCCGAAGACCTCGTCGGCGCCGACGCCGCAGTAGAACGGGCCCTGCGGGGCGGGGTAGCCGCTCTCGGGCCAGCCGAGGGGACGGTTGGCCTTGAACATCGTGTATTCCTGCTCGATGCCGTACCAGGCATCGTGCGCGGCGTGACGCTCGGCGACCTCGCGCAGTGCGGCGCGGGAGTTGGTCGGGTGCACGTTGCCCTCGGCGTCGAAGACCTCGCAGAGCACGAGCACGTGCGGCTCGCCACGGAGCGGGTCCGGGCAGCTGAACACGGGCTTGAGGATGCAGTCCGAGGCATGACCCTCGGCCTGGTTGGTGCTCGAGCCGTCGAAGCCCCAGTCCGGGTACTCGGTGGTCCCGTCGGGGAGGATCTTGGTCTTGGAACGAAGCGTCTTGGTCGGCTCGGTGCCGTCCACCCAGATGTACTCGGCCTTGATGGGCATGCCCTATCTCCTACGCATGGCGGCGGATCGTGCGAAGCCGACCCTCCGGTGTCAAACCGGGCGAAGGAGGTAGCTTGGCGACCTGTCGTCGCAACGGCGATGAACGCTGGTTCACTGGAACGGCACACAGCCGATTCGCACCCGAAATCGCCTCGACGAAGCCGTTGCCGAGGCGGTCGGCGCAATCCCCCGAAAACGGGCCTTAGAACTCGTCTTGCTGGGCGTACTCTTCTTCCAGCTTGTCCGCGAGGCCCGCGACCGTCGACAGGTACAGCTCGAGATCGCCCATGTCCAGATGATCGAGCACGACGTTGTACACGACCACGTACACGTCTCCGTGAAGCGCGATGGTCGCGAGCGGCAGCTCCGCGTTCTTGCGAATGAGCTCGAGGGGGTTGGCGTCCGCGGCCCGGCCGAAGGCGCTCTTGAACTCGATCATGCCGCGGTCGAAGGCCTGGTAGTGCCGGAGGATGATCTTCTGGTGCCGACCGTCCTCGTAGGACCACACCATGGACACGAGCTCGTGCTCGTCCTGCTGGAGCTTGAAGTTCTTGCGCATGTGCTCGCGCACGTCGTCCCAGCTGGCCATGTCTTCTCCTAGAATCGGTCGACGCCGCGCTTGGCCTCGAGCATGTCGGCGACCATGCTCACACGACGGAGCGCGAACAGCACCCCCTCGACCGTGATCGGCTCCAGGGGCTGCTTGTGGACGACGACAAGGATGTCGCCGTGCCGCGCAATCGCGCCGAGCGGAAGATCGAGGTTGTGCACGAGTGCATCCACCGCGGGCATCGCGTCCGCCGGTGCGAAGGCCGAGCGCACCTCGAGCATCGGCGTGGTCCACGCCTCGAAGTACCGCGCCCACACGCGCTGAGCGCGAACCTCGCCGCGAGCGTCGCGCCACTCGTAGACGAGCGAGAACTCCTCGTCGCTGTCGGCGATGAAGCCGGGCTCGGTACGGGCGCGCTCGTAGAGTTCGGACCAGGTGCTCATGGGCGATGAGCTACCGCAGAGGACGCCGACGGTGCAAGCTCGCCGTCGACGGTTTCACGACGCGCGGGCCCGAGGACCCGCGTTCCAGCGCCCCTAGCCGAAGAGCTTCTTCCAGAAGCCCGGCTCCTGCACGGAGCCCTCGGCTCCCTGCAGCTCGGCGAGCTCGCGGAGCAGTTCCTCTTCGCGGCCGGAGATGCTCGTCGGCACCTCGACGACCAGCTGCACGTGGTGGTCACCGTTCGGACCCCGACCGTTGACGCGGGGGATGCCCTTGCCACGCAAGGTGAACACCTTGCCCGACTCGGTTCCCTTGGGGACCGCCAGCTTCTCCTCGCCGTGCACCGTCGGGACGGTGATGTCGCCGCCGAGCACCATGAGCGGGTACGGCACGGGAATCGTCACCAGCGTCTCGACGCCCTCGCGCTTGAACAGCGAGTGCGGCTCGACGTCGATGGTCACGAACAGGTTGCCCGGAGGCGCCCCCGGGTCCCCGACCTCGCCCTTGCCGACGAGACGCAGCTGCATGCCGCGGTCCACGCCCGCCGGGATGGTGACGGTGAGATCCTCGGTCGCCCGCTGACGGCCGGAGCCGCTGCAGTCGTCACAGCGATCCGTGGGATCGACATGACGGCCCGTGCCACGGCAGGCCGGACAGTGCGTGCGAATGCGCAGGAAGCCCTGGGCCTGGACCACCTGGCCCGCCCCACCACAGGTCTGACACGTGGACTCGCTGGCGCCGGACTTGAGGCCCGAGCCGGTGCACGTGTCGCAGTGGGTGTGGCGGTGGACGGTGATCTCCTTCTGGACGCCGTGCGCGGCCTCCATGAAGTCGAGACGCAGCGGGTACTCGAGATCCGCGCCGGGACGCGGGCCACGAGACGCGCGGCGCCGACCGCCGCCACCCATGCCGAAGATGTCGCCGAACATGTCGGAGAAGGCGCTGAAGATGTCGCCCATGTCCGTGAAGTTCGGGTCGATGCCACGACCCTTCAGGCCCTGGTGGCCATACTGGTCGTAGATCCGACGCTTTCCTTCGTCGGACAGCACCTCGTACGCCTCCGCCGCTTCCTTGAACTTGGACTCGGCATCGGGATCGTCGGGGTTGCGGTCCGGGTGGTACTTCATGGCCGCCTTGCGGTAGGCCTTCTTGATGGCCTTCTCATCCGCATCGCGGGCGACGCCGAGTACCTCGTAGTAGTCGCGGGGCATCGTGACTCTCCGAAACCCGAAAGCCCGCGTGGGACGCGGGCCAGGGGCAGAACGGCGGGGAGGCCTTCACCTCCCCGCGTGTCGACTAGGCGTCCTCGTACTCGGCATCGATGATGTCGTCGTCGCCGCCGCCACCCGCGTTGCCGCCAGGAGCCGCGCCACCCGGGGCCGCGCCGGCCTCGGTCGACTGGTACATCAGCTCGGCGAGCTTGTGGCCCGCGGCCGAGAGCTCGTCGAACGCCGCCTTGAGCTTGTCGAGATCGTCGCTGTCCTTGGCCTCGCGGGCCTGCTCCAGCGCCTTCTCGGCGCGCTCCTTGACGTCGGCCGGGGCCTTGTCACCGTGCTCCGAGAGGGTCTTCTCGGTCTGGTAGACGAGCTGGTCGAGGTTGTTGCGCTGCTCGATGATCTCGCGCTTCGCCTTGTCCGCGGCCTCGTTGTCCTTGGCCTCGCGGACGAGCTTCTCGATGTCACCCTCGGACAGGCCGGACTGGGCCTCGATGGTGATCTGCTGCTCCTTGCCGGTGGCCTTGTCCTTGGCGGACACGCTCATGATGCCGTTGACGTCGATGTCGAACTTGACCTCGATCTGCGGCATGCCGCGGGCAGCCGCGGGGATGCCGTCGAGACGGAAGTTGCCGAGCATGCGGTTGTCGCGGGCCATCTGGCGCTCGCCCTGGAAGACGTAGACGTCCACCGCGGTCTGGTTGTCCGCCGCGGTCGAGAAGACCTCGGACTTGGACACCGGAATCGCCGTGTTGCGCTCGATGAGCACGGTCATCACGCCGCCGAGGGTCTCGATGCCCAGCGAGAGCGGGGTCACGTCGAGGAGCAGCATACTGGTGACGTCGCCGGAGAGCACGCCACCCTGGATGGCGGCGCCGAGGGCCACGACCTCGTCCGGGTTCACGGAGCGGTTCGGCTGCTTGCCGAAGAGCTCGGAGACCTTCTTCTGGACGAGCGGGATTCGGGTGGAGCCACCGACGAGGATGACCTCGTTGATGTCGGCGGCGCGCAGGCCCGCGTCCTTGAGGGCGCGACGGCACGGCTCGAGGGTCCGCTCGATGATCGGCTCGATCATCCGCTCGAACTCGGCGCGGGAGAGCGTGACCTGAAGGTGCTTCGGGCCGGACGCGTCCGCGGTGAGGAACGGCAGGTTGATCTCGGTCTGCGGGGCGCTGGAGAGCTCGATCTTCGCCTTCTCGGCGGCCTCCTTGAGACGCTGCACCACCATCTTCTGGCTGGTGACGTCGATGCCCGTGTCCTTCTTGAACGTGTCGATGAGCCAGGTGATCAGCACGTCGTCGACGTCGTCACCACCGAGGTGGGTGTCGCCGTTGGTCGACTTGACCTCGACCACGTCGTCACCGACCTCGAGGATCGAGATATCGAAGGTACCGCCACCGAAGTCGTAGACCGCGATGACCTCTTCGTTCTTCTTGTCGAGGCCGTAGGCGAGCGCCGCAGCGGTGGGCTCGTTGATGATGCGCTTGACCTCGAGACCGGCGATGCGGCCGGCGTCCTTGGTGGCCTGGCGCTGGGCGTCGTTGAAGTACGCCGGGACGGTGATGACCGCCTCGGTGACCGGCTGACCGAGGTACGCCTCGGCCTGCGCCTTGAGCTTCTGCAGAACCATCGCGCTGATCTCGGGGGCAGAGTAGTCCTTGCCCTGGATGCGGATGCGGCAGTCGCCGTTGTCGGCCTTGGTGACTTCGTACGGAAGGCGCTTGAGCTCGGCGCCGAGGTCATCGAAGCGGTGACCGATGAGGCGCTTGGCCGAGTACACGGTGTTCTCGGGGTTGGTGATGGCCTGGCGACGCGCGACGACGCCGACCATGCGCTCCCCGTCCTTGAAGGCGACCACGGACGGCGTGGTCCGGTGACCCTCGGCGTTCACGATGACCGTGGGCTTGTCGCCCTCCATCACAGCCACGACCGAGTTCGTCGTTCCGAGGTCGATCCCGATGATCTTGCCCATGTGGTGTGTCCTCCCCGGTCGTGACGGACCGGTCTGATGTCTTGAACGGCGCGAATCGTAAGCGCGACCCGAGGGCCGTCAACCGGTGATTCGCATCGCGGTTTGTTCTCTCGGGGGTACCTTGGGATCGTGAGCGCGAGCGGCAACCCCCCGAGGGCGGATTTCCCTCGCGAAATGGATCGCGGATCGCCACGGATACGGAATCGACGGCATGACAGCCCACCTCTCCCGCTCGTTCTCGCCCCAGTGGTCGGTCCATGGCGTCGACCTGCGCGTGGAGGCACGCGGCGGAGAGAACCCCCTGGTCGGGATCGGCGCCGTGTCCATGGGGTTGGCCATCGGCACGTTCATCCTCTTCGGCAGCGCCCTCGTGTCCCTCGCGTGGACCCTCGCGGTCGTGGCGTTTCTCGCCGTCATCCAGCAGCGGCAGATCGTGCCGCTGCTCTGGCACCGCCACTACCGCGTGCGCATCACGCCCGTGGGCCTCGAGATCGCGCCATTCACCACCCGCGGCACCGAGCAACGCCTCGCGTGGGCGGACGTGTACGGCGTCTCCCCCACTCTGCGTCCGCACCCCGGGCTCGTCCTCGACACGGACCGCGGCGCCGTGTTCCTGCCCGCACACCACAGCGCGCGCCAGCTCGACCGACTCGCGGATCTGCTCGGAGAGCTCGCCGCTGCCGAGGAGCGCGGTCAGGCACCTGCCGAGCTGCTCGCCCTCGTCGCCTCAGCCGGGGACGAGGAGGTGGCGGCTGACGGCGTCCCGGAGCCCATCGGGTGACACGGGCTTGGTGAGGATGCCGTTCATGCCGGCGCCCTCGATGTCCTCGCGCACATCGCGGATCGCATCCGCGGTGACCGCGATGATCGGCACCTCGGCGTCGTGCTTGCGGATCTCGGCGGTGGCCTCGAACCCGTCGAGCACCGGCATGTGAAGGTCCATGAGCACCAGGTCGAACGGCCCGGAGTCGAGGAACCGGTCGATGGCCTCCTGACCGTTGCCGGCCTCCACCACCTCCATCGCGAGCGGCTTGAGCAGAAGGTTCATCACCAGGCGGTTGGTGTGGTTGTCGTCGACCAGCAGCACGCGGCGGTCGACGAGCGGCACCACCGGCAGCGGCGCGATCCGGGTCACCTCCTCGACCTCGGCCCGCACGCGCACGGTGCACGTCGTTCCCAGCCCATGCTCGCTGCGGATCTCGAGCCCGCCGCCCATGAGCTCGGCGAGACCCGAGGAGATCGCCAGTCCCAGGCCCGTGCCGCCGTACTTGCGCCGGGCCCCCTGCTCCGCCTGCATGAATGGCTGACGCGCCGACGCCAGTTGTTCGGGGGTCATGCCGATGCCCGTGTCGCGCACGGTGACGCGCACCAGCCCGACCTCGCCAGGCTCGGTGGAAGCGGCCTCCCACGCGACGGTCACCTCGACCTCGCCCTCCGCGGTGAACTTCACCGCGTTGCTCACCAGGTTCTGAAGGATCTGGGAGAAACGTGCGCGATCGAGCGAGACGCGCAGTGGAAGCTCACCTTCCTGATGCCAGTGCACGCGAGCGCCGGAGCTGAGCTGGCTCCACGGGCCGACCACCTCTTCGACCACCTCGCCGATCTCGGTGGGCACGCGCTCGAGGTGCACGCCACCGAGCTCGAGGCGGTTGTAGTCGAGGATGTGGTCGATGAGCCCGAGCAGGTTGCTGCTCGCCGCGCGGAGCAGGTCGATGTGCGCGCGCTGCTCGGGCAGGACCTCACCGCGCTGGAGCACGTCCGAGAGCCCGACGATGGCGTTCAGAGGCGTGCGGATCTCGTGGCTCATGGTGGCGAGGAAGCGCTTCTGAGCCAACGCCGCCTCCTCGGCAGCCTGGGCCGCCTCCTCGGCGGCCTCTCGGGCCAGGTGGCTCTCGGTGGCATCGCGGAGCTGCACGACCACCCGGCTCCCGTCGATCCCCGCGAGTCGTCCTTCGAGCAGGCGCTCGCCGACCCAGAAGTCGACATCGATGACGTGATCCGCCGACTCCAGCTTGGCGACGGCGAGCTCGAGCAGCGACGCGATGGCCGGCGGCACGACCTCGGCGAGCATGCCGGGCCTCGGCAACAGTGGGAAACCCTCCGGACCGTAGAATGCCTCGACCCGCAGAGGCCGCTCGTCGAGGACCATGATGCCGTCGGGCAGCCCCGCGAACAGGCTGAAGCGGAGCTCGCGCTCGCGCTGGAGCTGGTGAGCGTCGAGCCGCGCGCGATACGAACCCGCGGCCGCGAACCACAGGCCCCCGAGCGTCAGCGCCGCGGTTCGCCCCGCCTGCAGCCCGTCCACGTCGGCCCCGAAGTAGCCGAGGTCGACCATCACCCACCACCCAGCGAGGTTGAGCAGTACCAATCCGGCAAAGAGCCAGGCCGTGGAGGTCTCGAGCAGGGAGACGGCGACGAGGATGAGCAGGGTGTAATGCGTGACGACGGCCCCGGTCACGCCGCCGTCGCCGAGCGCGACGAGCAAGTTCACGAAGGCCAGTCCCGAGACCACGGCGGCGAGGACCGAGCGCTGGGAAGAGCGCGTGACCAGGAGCACCGCCACGCAGACGGCCGAGAGCGCCACCGAAGCGACGGCCGAGACGCGCTCCTCCACACCCAGCGACGCCCAGGTGAGCGCCGCCGATCCGCCGAAGAGCACCGGCGAGCCGAGCGCGGTCCACCACAGCACCCGGGTGCGCACGACCACCGACCTCGTCTGGAGTCGCGACATCCAGGACGGCTCGAACAGGACGACCTCCCAAGTCATCGTACGCTCCGCGACGTGCGGTCGCCGCGAAAGCCCCCTGTCACCGCCCCGTGGGCTGACACGCAGGGCACCACCACACGGGCCTGCCGAAGTCGGTGTGACGCGCGACCCGAATCGCATCGGCGCAACGCAGGCATGGCTGACCCGCGCGATCGTAGACCCACAGCCGAGGACCGGGTCCCTGGCGGGTCCTCCGCCTCGGCTCGTGGCGATTCTCCCGGAGCAACCGGGCTCCGAGCGCGAAGGCGTCCTTGAGCTCGGCATCCTCGAGGTCGTCGAGCGGTGTGAGCGGGTGCCGACCGGAGAGGAAGCACACCTCCGACTTGTACACGTTGCCCAGACCGCAGGCGACGACCTGATCCGTGAGCACCGCGGCCAGCGTGCGCTCCCGGTCGCGGACCACGCGCGCCCGTCCGACGACGAGGTCGAGATCGACCTCGTGCATCAGGTCCGGTCCCAGCGAGGCGAGTCGCGGTAGGCGCCGCACCTCGTCCACGTACCGCGTGAGCTCGACCTCGGTCGTGCGCAGGGCGAGCACCGCCGCATCCTCGACCTCGACCCGCACTCCGACCTGCCGACCGCCGCTCAGGCTGGGTCCACCCACTCGCCACGCGCCGTGAAGACCCACGTGCCCGCGGATCCAGCGACGCTCCGTGCCGATGAGCAGGTGCTTGCCGACGGCCTCGACGCGCACGACCTCGCTTCCGACGTCGAAACCGGCCAGTGGCCGGCGCTGCAGCGCGAGTTCCGCCCGGACGACGCGCTTGCCGACCAGGGCGTGCCGCACCTGGTCCGCCCACTGCGCGATGGTGTCACCCTCGGGCATGCCATCCCTCGCAGCAGGCGCGACGCATCACATGCCCCGGCAGATCCCCATGGACTCGCGGCAGGTCACGCTGTGCGTGCCACCGTCCTCGATGCGGATCTTGCCGGTGACGACCGGCTTGCCATCCGAGAAGGTCGCCTCGATGTCGTAGGTGCCGGCCGGAACGTTCGCGGGCAGCTTGTAGCGCTTGCTGCCGCTGACGAGCGTGACCTTGGCGCCAGTCGCCGTGACGTTCGGCGTCCCGCCACCGGTGCTGCCCCCTCCGGTCGTGCTGCCGCCACTGGTCTTCGCCGTGGTTCCGCCACCGCCGGTCGTACTGCCACCACTGGTCGTGCCGCCGCTGGTCTTGCTGCCGCCGCCACCGGTGGTCGCGCCACCGCTGGTGCTGCCACCGCTGGTCGTGCCGCCGCTCGTGGGCGCCGGCTTCGGGGCCGGAGCGGGCTCGGGCTCGGGCTCGGGCTCGGGCTTCGGCTCGGGCTTCGGAGCAGGTGCGGGCTCGGCCTTGGGCGCCGGCGTGGGCGCGACGGGCGCGGGCTCCGGCTGCTTCTCCTCGGCGAGCATCTCCTCGAGCTCGCGAAGGCGCTCTTCGTCGGTGCGCTCGACGGCCGCGATCTCGCGGGACACCGCCTCGAACTCCTTGTCGAGCTGACGTCCGGCATAGAACACCGCGCCGATGCCGCCGACACCGAGCACGAACACGAGGCCCACAGCCCCGAGACCCAGCGCGAACAGACACCCGAAGGCGTAGAGACAGCCTCGTCCCTTCTTCTTCTCTTCAGCCACGGCGTTTCCTCCGTCCGCGGACGTTAACCCCGAGAGTGCGCGCCGGCATGATCAGCCGGCGACCTCCCATCGAAATGGCGGCAGTGCGACATCGCGGCCACCCGCCTCGAGCCGCAGCGGACGCGTCGCGAACGAGCCTGCGAACGCCGGACGCACGATCAGCTTCACCTCGAGCACCTCGCCCGCCGAGAAACGACGGGTCTGCACGCGCACGCGATCCTGGAGCACGTCGATCTTCTCGATGCCCTGGGACCGAGCCCTCGTGCTCGCCTCGTCGATCGCCGCGCCAGCCGGAAGGCCCTGCTCCAGCGTCACCGCCACCCCGGAGGGCGCGGCCAGGCGCAGGGTGATCACGCCGTCCTCACCGACCTTCAGGTCGTCGGCCTCGACCTCGACCTCGACGCCGGCCAGCGACTCGTCTCCGGTCCAGGGCACCCAGCTGTCCACGGTGGCCACGAAGGCCAGGCCGGTGGCGCCCGAGCTCGCGAGCTCGATGGCCGGGTTGCTGCCGCCGGTCTTGGCCACGAGCAGGGCGGGGACCTTGGGCTGCTTCGGATCGAGCAGGGCGGTGCCCACCACCTTCCCGTCCAGCGACAGGGTGATCTCCGCGGGGCCATCGAGGCCGGGCAACGCCTCGGCGACGGCCTCGAGCGCGATGACGTCCGCGGGCCCGGCGCCGAAGCCCCACGCCGCGTCGTAGCCGCTCATCAGTGCGGCCACGAGGTCCCCGTGCCAGTCGAGCTCCTGGTCCGCGAGGGCCAGCGACGTCCACGCGAGCATCTCGGCCTGCGACGGGCGCACGCCCCAGGGGTTCACCACCCCGCTCGGCACGGCGATCGTCTTCGCCCCGGTGGCATCCTCGCTCACCGCCTCGAGCAGGCGCTCGCGCAAGGCATCCGCCTCGGTACCCTCGACGACGCCGGAGGCGAGCCAGATCGCCGCGGTGTAGGCATCCTCGACGTCGTCGAGATGCCGCTCGAGCACGCCGGAGGCCCGAAGGCGCGAACCCGTCTCGTCCTCCGGCAGCACACGCGCCGCGAAAGCCGTCTGGGCGAGGACGAGCTGCAGGCTGCCCGTCCCCTGCCGCGCCCAGGTACCGTCCGCGCGCTGCCCTCCGCGAACCACGCGGATCAGCCGATCGCGCAGCTCCTCGGCGAGCTCGTGGTCGTGGACGTCCTGCATGGACGCGAGCAGGTCGGCCGCCCGACCCGCGTCGGGGGAGCGGGCTTCGCGCACGACGCGCTGCCAGCCGACCACGCGCAGGTCACGCAGGGCAGTGGCATCGATCTCGTTGCCGGTCTGGGCCGCGAGCGCCTCGAGCCGCGACGCGAGCGCGAAGCTGTACGCGGGATCCCAGGGATGCGCACCGCCGGTGCCCGCGCGCTCGATCTCCGACTGGAGCACCGCGAGGGGTCCGGGGAACACGAGCACCTTGAGTTCCTCTGTCGCTGGATCCGCGCCCTCGGCGCCGGCGAGCGAGAACTTGCGCGGCCCTGCGAGGGTTCCGCCACGCGTGGTGCTCACGGGTCGCCCCTCGGGCATCACGCGAAGCTCGCGGTCGACGGCATCCGCATCGGTGAGCAACGCCTTGACCCGCGACGCACCTGCGCCCTCGGCGGCAATGCGCACGGTCTCGACCGAGGAGCCACCGGCGACGAGGCGGACCTGCCCGACGCGCTGACCGGCGAGTGCGCCAGTGGCCTCGACCGTGAGACCCGCCGTGATCGGCTCGGTGGTCGTGTTCACTACCTGGACCGGCAGCGACAGCGAGTCCCCGCTGTACAGCCATCCAGGAACGACCGGCTCGACGTACAGGGGCAGCCGCGAGTCGAAGGTGTGCAGCGCGCCAGCCTGTTGGCCGTCACGCGAGTGGGCGAGGGCGAGCACGCGCCAGGTTGTCAGCTGGTCGGGCACGGTCACCGGCACGGTCGCCGTGCCGTCGGCACCGGTCTCGACGAGCGGCTGCCACAAGAAGCTCTCCGGGAACCACTGGCGCACCGCCGGACCGTCGTCACCGCCACCCGACCCGTTGGCGGCCATGTCCTTCTTCCCACCGGGCTTCGAGGAAGGACGCGGTCGAGCCGCACCGGCGCCGTAGCCGCTGCGCTCACCGCGAGACCCGCCGATGATCATCAGGCCGTCCGCGGCACCTTCGTCCGCCGGGGCCGAGCGCGCCGCGGCAGGCGGGGGCGGAGCCATCTCTTCCTCGGCAACCTCGTAGAGCATGTCCTCGTCGGCCATCTCCTTGGCCATCAGCTGCTTGGTTGCCGGCGCGGAGCCCGCTTCCATGCTGCTGCTGCCACCACATCCCGTGAGCAGCAGGGCAATCCACGTCCACATCATCGGCCCCTCCCCTGGGTGCGCACCCAGGTCGTCCACTGTTCGATGTCCTCGGGCAGGTGCGTCGCGTCGGACACCACCTGGCGGGGGTCGCACTGCGCGAGCAGGTCCTCGGGGAGCAGCTCGAGCGCCAGCGGACGCCCGAAGGCATCGACCGCCGGCTCCTCGGTCTTCGCCATCCCGTCGATCACGCCCTTCCACAGCCTGGCCATGTCGTCGTTGGTGAGGATGGCGTCGTCCTTGGCGGCGTCCTCCCACGCGCCGACCGCGTCGTGCAGCTCGACCAACGCCCGGTAGAAGTTCCGCGTGAGCAGCTCGAGATCGTCCGCGGACGCGCTCCCCGAGGCAAACACGGCCTCGTCACCGGCGTAGTCCATGGGGAGCTGCGAGATGCGGAGCACGGCGGCCTTCGCGGCGTTGTCCCCGCGCACCTGGCCCAGGGTCAGCGCCCGCGGGTCGAAGGCTCCGAAGGCTGGGCGATCGGCGGTGGCCCGCACGGTGACCCGTCCCCACTCGTCGGGACCGAGCAGAGTCGCGAGCTGCGCCAGCGTGCTGTCGACGCCCATCAGACCGACGCCCGCCGAGGTCGGCGACTCGCCGGCGGTGGTGGTCACGGTGATCACGGCTTCCTCGCCGGGTCGGTAGACCTCCTTGTCGGTGGCCAGCGCCACGGCCAGCGGCTTGTCCGGACGAACGAAGATCACCGCCCGCGCGCCGCCGTAGTCCACGTGCAAGAAGCCATCGACGTCGTCGGGAAGCTCGAACACGACCTGCTTCTTGTCCTGATCGACCTTCGCCTTCGCGACCTGAGCGGAGCCCTCCATGAGGTAGAGCTCCTCGGGCAGCCCGCCGCGCCAGTCGGGACCGCGAAGCAGGTCGACGATCACCTGGTCGCCGGGCTTCGCGAGGCTCGGCGTCGCACGCAGGCGCATCGCCGGAATGCGCCCGGGGTCGAGGACGAGCGTCGTATCCCCCATCTCGGCGCCATCCACGCTCGCGGCGACGGCGAGCTCGTAGGCCGTGCGCGTCATCGGACGCGACGTCGCCATGCCCGGCGTGCGCGGCGTGTTCAGCGACAGGACGCTGGTGCCCATCGCATCGGCACGCGCGGGTTCGGCGAGCTGAACGCGGGCGATCGCCGCGGCGACGCAGGAGACCTGGGCCGGCGTGAGGCCTGTGCCCGCGGGGCTGGACACCACGCGGGTGTCGACGAAGCGCGAGCCCTCGGTCAGCGTCCAGTGCGCCTCCACCGGCTTCGCACCGCTGGAGCCGCTGCCGAAGGGCATGCAGCGGCGTGCCTCGACGATGGCCTCCTCGACCCGGGTCCGCACCGGGCCGGGGTCGCCGACCACGCTCCGCACGTCCGCGGTCAGCCACGGACGCAGGCTGTCGCTCACCGACCAGGTGATGTTGTAGGTGCGCTCGTCGCCGCTGGGGAAGCGTACGCTGCGCATCGCCTGGGCCACGCAGGTCTCGGCGAGGCTGTCGCCGCCGACCACGCGGGTCACGTTGCCGAACGGGTTGACGCGCACGCCCAGGCCCACCGAGCGGCCGCCGAGGGCGAAGTCGCCGCAGCGCGCCACCGCCGGCACTGCCGTGTCCAGGGCCCGGCGCTCGGCCAGCGACAGGCTACTGCCCGACGGCAGCTGGAAGCCCGACGACACCGAGGGAGGATCGGGCTCGAACGGCCGCACGCGCACCGGGGCCGCGGGGATCACGACGGTGATCGGGTCACCGGGGTCGAGCTGGATCGACGCGACCCCGTCGACATCGGCCTCGTCGACCTTGCGGTCCGCGGTCGGGTCGTGGGCAGGCCACACCTCGACGCGCGCGTTGCGAACCGGGCGACCATCGGGAGTCGACACCCGAAGGTAGGCGCGGTTGTTGAACCCGCCGACCAACCCGTCTCCGAGTTCGGTCACCGCCTCGGCGACCAGGTCGTCCACGGACAGAATCAGCGTGGTGCCGCCGCGGATGACGGTGCCGGCCTCCTCGGTGACCTGGGCACTGGCGCGGATCCGGCTCAGCTCGATCAGGTCCGCGGGAACCTCGCCCACGGTGACCTCGAAGCGTCCGTACGCGTCGGTCTTGGCCTCGAAAGGCTCTTCCCACTCCAGCGGCATGGGCCAGCGCCCCTCGCTGACGCGCAGGGTGAGGACCACGGGGGCGTTCGCGACCGGCGCGCCGGAGGTGTACCGGGCGGTTCCCGTGATCACGACCTCGTCGCCGATGCCGTACCAGCGCTCGGCGGAGGCGAGCTCGACCGAGAACCGCGGCAGCTGGAACGGGCGCACGTCGAAGCGCACCTGGTCCTGGACGCCGCCCGAGCTGTAGGTGGCCGTCCACGTGCCGATCTCGGCGCGCGCGTCGAGCGGGAAGGTCGTGTCGGCCACGCCGTACACACCCGCACGGTCCTTCTCGACGAGCATCTGGTCGCCCGTCGGCGACGTGATGGTCCACCGTCCCGGGCGCTTGTCGAGCGGGGTGAGATCGGTGCGCTTGAGCAGCACGGAGCGCAGCTTCACCTCCTGGCCGGGCTTGTACAGCGGGCGGTCGGTGGCGAGGTGCGCGATGGCCGGCGCGTACAGGGGCACCGCGATCTCGGTGGTCAGCGTCTCGAAGGGCGCCTCGCTCGTGACCGCGAGGACGTAGTCGCCGTCCGCCAGATCCTTGGGCAGCTCGACTTCGTAGTGCCGCTGGCGTCGACCGGGCTCGAGCTCGGTGAACCGGGCGCCCTGCACCACGTTGCCGTCGACGTCGCGGAGCTCGGTCCGAACCTCGTAGCCGCGGTGCATGGTCTCGTGCAGCTCGGAGGCGTAGGCCCCCTCCCCCTCGAGGTAGCGCGCGAAGGTGTGCACGGAGAGCTCGCCCTTGCCTCCGCGAAGCAGGCCACTCGCGCCCGCTTCCATGCCGAGGCGCAGGTCGGACGACGGGCACTGGTCCAGCCACATGCCGTAGGAGAAGCCGGTCGAGAAGCAGGGGTAGCCGATGCACACGCCCCAGCACCCGAGGACCGACGCGGCGCCAAGGCCCAGGATCCCGAGGGCCATCTTGCGGCGAACCGACTTCACCTCAGCCTGGAACGCAGCCTCCTCGGCCGCCTCATCCGCTGCGGAACGTGCCGTTGGCGAGCCCGTGCTCGCGCTTTCCTGTCCTGGCTTGTCCGCGTCCGGATCCGCCATGCAACCTCCGATGACGAGCACTCAACGCACCCGCCGCCGGAATCTTACAGGGAGGTGCCAAGCTCGTGATCGCAGCGGGGTTTGCCGACATGGCAGGAAGACGGCGATACAATCCGGTTCTCGGAGGACCGATGCGCGCCGCAAGTCTCGCTGTGCCCCTGCTGATCGGCTGCCAGGCCGACCCGAGTCCCACCTGCATGAGCATGTCCGGTGACGCCGTCGAGCAGGACATCGAGGTCGCGGTGATGGCCTTCGGGTTCTACGCCGGTGAAACGCCCACTGCGAGCGGGCCGGGCGAGGTCATCCAGACCGACGCCGGATGGCGCACCGCGACCGAGCGCTGGCAGAACGGGGGTGGGCTCGACCCCGACTTTCCGAACGAGGTCGTGTTCGTGAACCGCTGGGACAGCGGCTGTGGCGGCCTCGAGACGGTGTACGCAGGTTGGGTCGAGGACGACCGCCTGCGACTCGTCATCGACGAGCGCGAAGTCGGCGACCTGTGCGGCACGGTCGAGCCGCAGATCGACCTGATCGTCGTCCCCACGCAGGGCGCGACCGACATCGCGTGGTGCGCGCCCGGGTAGGTCGGTAGGATGCAGGGGCGATGACCCTCCTCCTGTACATGAGCGTGGCGGTGCTCTCCGCCGGGCTCGCGACCCGAGCGTGGCTCGAAGACCGGGGCGACGGCGGCCGCCGGGCGTTCCTCGGCCTGGGGTGGTCCATTGCCGTGGCCTACGGCGCCTTCGCGCTGTCCCTGCTCCCGTCCCTGGGCTTCTTCCGCGTGCTGTACATGCTCGCGGGGCTGTTCATCCCCGGCTTCGCGCTGTGGTCGCTGGACCGCGTACTCCGCCCGGAAGCGCCGGCCTCCCCGATGGTCGCGCGGCTCATGTTCACGAGCTCGATCGTCGCGCCGGCCACCACCCTGGCTCACGTGCTGTTCTTCTACGACGTGCCGCGCTCGTCGCCCGCCGAGGCCGCCGCCGGGCTCTACGGATTCTGTGCCCTCGGCCTGTCGCTGCACACGATCTGGAAGGTGCGCTCGCGCATGGCCCTGCGCGTCGACCAGGCGCGCCTCACCTACCTGCTCGGAACCGTGGCCCTCGCCGTCTGCCTCACGCTGCTCGAGCACCTCGCGCGCAACCTCGCCGATCCCGTCGACACCGCGAACCTGACGATGGCGAACCGCGGCGTGGTGCTTCAGGGCGCGCTGCCACCGCTCTCCGTGCTGTTCACCGCGCTGTCCGTGTACTTCATCGACCAGTCGCTGGTCATGCTCCGCCTGCTCGACCTGCAGGAGCTGTTCTCGCGAGTCGCCACGCTCGTCGCGTCCGCCGCCGTGCTCGTCGTCGTGTATGGCCTCACTGCGACATGGACGGGCGCGGGCCCCGCGTATCCGTTCCACAGCACCTTCCAGATCTTCCTCGCGTCCCTGTTCTTCCTCGCCGCCTACGACCCGCTTCGCGGCCAGATCGCGTGGTGGAGCAACCGCTTGCTCAACCAGCGCGGCCAGAAGCTCACCGATGCGCTCGACCAGCTGCGTCGCGACCTGCCCACCGCGATCTCCACCCGCGGGCTGACCGAGACGCTGCTCGCCCGCCTGCACGCCTCCGGGCGCGTGCCGAGCTGCTCGGTGTACCTGTGGGACCGTGGCCTCGACGCCTTCGCCCTCGCCGGGCGCCGCGGTTCCGCCGATCAGCGCCCGCTCACCGCCATTGCCTCGCAGGCTCTGCCGGAGCACTTCCGCAGCGGCGCCACGCACATCTCGCGCCACACGCTGGCCCGTCGGGCTCGCTTCGACGAGGTCGCCTCCGAGCTCGTGGGCCTGCTCGACGCGATGGACGCGGAGCTCGTCGTGCCCTTCCTGTCCAAGGGACTGCTCCTCGGGTGG
This sequence comes from Deltaproteobacteria bacterium, assembly GCA_006226595.1. Classification (GTDB taxonomy): domain Bacteria; phylum Myxococcota_A; class UBA796; order UBA796; genus M1803. The sequence goes on along the minus strand of SBGP01000046.1, from coordinate 95,859 downwards.
GTGGCCCTCAAGGACGAGGAGTGGTCCGACGGCTTCTCCGGTGAAGAGGTCGTGCGCCTGCGCGAGACCGCCGAGCTCGCGACCGTCGCCCTCACCAACATCCAGGGCTTTCAGCAGCTCGAGGAAGCGCATCGCCTCGCGGCGCTCGGCTCGATGGCCGCCGGCATGGCCCACGAGATCCGCAACCCGCTCGCCGGCATCAAGGGCGCGGCCGAGTACCTGCAGACCGAAGACCTCGATGGCGAGGCCCAGGAAATGCTCCAGGTCGTCGTCGACGAGGCCGACCGCCTGAACATCGTCGTGTCGCAGTTCCTCGACTACGCGCGTCCTCTCGAGCTGCACCTCGAGCAGGACCACGTCAACGCCCTGGTCACGCACATCCACGCGCTGCTTCGCGCCCAGGGCATCCCCGAGGGCGTATCGGTGGAAGAGGACCTCGCCCCCGACCTGCCGCCCCTGCCCATCGACCGGGCGCGCCTGTCGCAGGTTCTGCTCAACCTCGTGCGCAACGCCATCCAGGCGATGCCGTCGGGCGGCGTGCTCGAGCTGAAGACCGCCCGTCGCCTGAACCGCGGCGGCATGCCCTGCCTCGAGATCGCCGTGAACGACACCGGCGAGGGCATCGACAGCGAGGACCTCGCCAAGCTGTTCATCCCCTTCTTCACCACCAAGTCGGACGGTACCGGCCTCGGCCTGCCGATCTGCCAGCGCATCGTGCAGGCGCACGGCGGCGAGCTCGACGTCCTCAGCGTGGTCGGTCGCGGGAGCAGCTTCCTCGTGCGGCTGCCGCTGCCCGCGAAGGAGCCGACCCAGGAGATCTCCCGGGACGAGATCGAGATCGAGGCGGTCAGCGCCTGATCGCGCCAAGCCGCCCGCGGACTCGGACTACTTGTCGACCGGGAGGAAGGCCGCCTTGAAGAAGTAGGGCTTGCCACCGTCGTCGAGCACGACCTCGCCGGAGAAGAAGCAGCTCTCCTGCTTGGTGAGCGCGGAGGTCGCCGTTCCGAGGCGCCCCTCGTAGCGCGCGCGGTCCGAGAAGAACGCGTCGCCGGGATGGACCTTCGCGATGCGCACCCGCGTGCCGGCAGGAACCTCCGCGAGCGTGCCCGCAGGACACGCGACCTCCTCGGCGCTGACCGGCTCGGGCGGCGGCGGCAGCTCGCCCACGGCGCGGAAGGCTGCCTTGAAGAAGTAGTACTCCGTGCCCGCCTGGCTGGTGAACTCACCGCCGTACCAGCAGCTCTCGGTCGGACTCATGCCATTGCCGACCACCTGGCCGACCTCCGGCAGGCGCTGCTCGGCCTCCCCCCCGGAGAACGCATCGTCGGGGTGCAGGGCGATGAGCTCGAGGCGCGTGCCAGGCGCGAGGTCACGCCCCGACACCGCACCCTCGGGGCACGCCATCTCCGGGCCAGCCGGAGCTTCACCCTTCTCGGGATCGATGAACGCGGCCTTGTAGAAGTAGTGGTCACCGCCGTCGTCACGCGTGAACTCGCCCGCGAACCAGCAGCCCTCCGTGGGGTGCAGGCCTACCGAGGTGCCACGCACGCCGAGCATGCCGTCGCGGCTGCTGTAGTAGGCGTCGTCCGGGTGCAGGGCCGCGAGGGTGAGCTTGGTCCCCTTCGCGATGGAGCGCACCGCTCCCTCAGGACAACTCGGCTCGGTGACTGCCGGCGCCTCGCCCTCGGCCGCGACCGCGACCTTGTAGAAGTAGTACTCGTCACCGTCGGCGTCGGTGAACTCTCCGGCCCACCAGCAGTCCTCGGTGAGGTCGGGTGCGTCCGCCGTCGCGAGCTTGCCCTCGATCCCCTCGCGGGTGCCGTAGTACGCGTCGTCCGCATGCACGGAGAGGAAGCGCACAGGCTGGCCCGGCGACAGCTGGGTCACCGCGCCCTCGGGGCACGCCGAGGCGGTGGCCTGTTCGATGAGGCGGACGCGGGTGAAGTACGGGGAGCCGCCGCCGTCGAGGGCGATCTCGCCCGCGAACTCGCACGCCCCGACCTGGACCATGCCGCTGGCCCGGCCCGTGCGCCCCACGAACACATCCGCGCTCTTCGCGAAGGGATCGGGCTTCGCGACCTCGACGATCTGGACGGTGGCGCCGTTGGCGGGAGCGGACATCGCGAGGCCCGGCGGGCAGCCGCCCCCAGCGAACGCGGACAGGACGAGAAGAGTGAGCAACAGGACTCCCAGCTAGAGCATGCGAACGAGGGTGATGCCGACGACGAGGCCCGCGCTGAGGCCGAGCACGACCCCGAGCGTGACCACGAGGCTACCGAGCACGAAGCCCGGACCACCCGGAGGTGGAGGCTGCGCGTTGAACGTGTTCGGCGAGGTGTGTGGACCGGTGGGCGGTTGCGAGTAGGGACCCGTCGGCGGCTGCGAGCCTGGACCGGTCTGCGGCGGGCTCGACACCGTCGGGTCGGAGTAGGCACCGCTCTTGACGGTGACGGTGCTCTGCGGCTTGGAGCCGGAGAGGCTGAGGTCAGGCGGCAGCGAGGACGAGCCGGTGCGCGCGTCGGCGATGAGCTTGAGCGCCTCGCTTCCGTCCGCTGGGCGCACGTTCGCGTCGCGGTTGGTGAGCTGGAGCACGAGGTCGCGCAGCCAGCGAGGCGCCTGCACGTCGAGCTCCCAGAGATCGGGGACGCCGACGTCCACGTGCCACTTCATCTTGCGCATGGGCGTGGCGTCGGGACACGCGGGATGACCAACGTAGATCTCCCATGCGACGAGGCCGGCGGCGTACAGGTCGATGCGCGGCCCGGTGATGCCGTCGAAGGCCTCGGGCGGCATGTAGTCGAGGGTACCCGCGATGGTGCCGGTCTTCGTCGCCTTGGTGCCGCCGGCAGCCTTGGAGATGCCGAAGTCGAGCAGCTTGATGGTGCCGTCGGCAGTGACGAAGATGTTGCCGGGCTTGATGTCGCGGTGAACGACCCCGCGCTTGTGCGCGTACGCGAGCCCCTCGAGGATCTGCTCGAGCACATCGCCCGCGTGTTCGCGGGTGATCTGCTTGGACTGGATGGCGTGGTGGAGGTCGCAGCCGTCGAGCAGCTCGAGGACCATGGCGAGGCGGTCGCTCTCGACGATGAGATCCTTGAACCCGACGATGTGCTTGTGGGTCAGATCGTGGAGGATCTGGCACTCGCTGCGGATCGAGCTCACGAAGATCGGGTCGCTCGACAGCGCCGGATGCACGAGCTTGACCGCGGCCTTGATGCCGGGCATGTCCTTGTGCTCGGCGCTGTACACCGTGCCGTAGGTGCCCTTGCCAAGCTCCTTGAGGAGCCGGTAGTTGCCGATCACTTCGCCGGTCATGAGGCCTCCATCGCGCGAGCCAGCTCCTGCAGGGCTGCTTCGGCGCGCTCGAGATTCCGGTGGTTGTCCTGGAGCTTGGGAAGCTCCAGGCGCGCCCGCTCGGCGGCGGCCTTCTCGGCGGCCTCCTGCCGGCGCATCACCTCGCGTCGTGCCACCACCTCCTGGCGGTACCACTGCACGAGCTCCTTGCGTCGCGCGAGCAGCGCGTCGCGTGCGTGTTCCTGGAGCTTGTCGGCCCAGCGGTCGAGCCACTGGCGAATCGCGTCCCGGGTCGCCTGCTCGGCTTTCTGGCGAAGCTCGCCTTCGAGCCGCTCGATGTTCTTGCGGCGCTCGTCCGACGCGACGTACCAGCTGTAGAACAGCACACCGAGCATGCCGAGTACGACGACGAAGTTGATCGAGCTGCCGCCCTCGTCCCCCTCGGAGACCATCGTCGGGCGCTGCACACCGACGAGGAACGCCGCGGACATGAGGGTGTAGGCCAGGCTCCGCGCGTGGCGCGCCATGCCGCTCCACACCTTGGTCCCATCGCGCTTGAGCTCGACGTCCGGGAACTCGATGGTGCTGTCGATCGCCGGCGCGACCAGCGGCGCGAGAGCCGGAGGCGGCACCGGCAGGTCCAGCTCACGCGGCGACCAGGCGAGCTCGAGCTCGCGTCCCAGGTCGTGGTCCACCCACTGGAAGGTGTACTCGGCCCAGCCCGCCACCCAGCCAGGAAGCTCGGCGCGCAGCGCCTCGAGACCCTTGGGGTGCAAGCGCGCGTGCAGGTTCTTGCCCTTCACCGAGACCTGGGGCTCGAGGTGCTGGTGCACGACCGCCTCGATCTTCGGCATCAGGCTACGACGTCCCTCGTCGAGCCGCATGCGCAGGGTGGGAGCGGAACGCAGGTCCTGCTCGACCTTGCGGAGCGCGTCCTCGAGGGCCTTCCAGCTCGCGTCTCCGCCGGCTCGCGGCATGGACGTGGTCCGGGCCCGAGCCTGCCGCAGCTCGGCGGCCGCGTCCCGTACCTGGTCCTGCACCGAGGGCAGCGCCGGCGCGAGCCAGCTGCGCACCTCCTCGACCGTGCCGGGATCGGAGGGCGGCATCGCCAGCTCGAGGCGGTAGCGGCGCACGGAGTCGGCGAGGTTTCGCCAGGCGCGCCGCTGGTTGGCGGAGAGCTCGGGCATCAGTCGTTCGGATCGATGCGGTCGGCGAGACCGGCGAGCATGGGGCCGACGTGGGGCACCGCGCTCGCGATGGCCTGGACGACGTCCTCGACCGTGTGGCGCAGACGCTGCTTTCGCTCGCGGATGCGCTCTTCCTCGTGGTGCAGGTCGTCGAGGAAGCGGCTGCCGCGATCCTCGATGTCGTGCTGGGCGCCGCGGGCGAGCTCCTCGATGCGCGACAGCAGGTCGCGTGCGCGCTCCTCGACATCGCCGACCGCGCGCTCGCCCCGCCCGCGGACCTCCTCCTGGAGGTCGTGGCCCTTGCCGTCGAGCAGGTCTCGCAGTTCCTCGAAGGCGCTGTGGATGCGATCGCGGCCCTCGCCCTCGAGCACCTCGATGTTCGAGCGCGCGACACCCGAGAGCTGCTCGACATGGTCCGTCAGCTGCGGGAATGCGTCCTCGAGGAAGCCGCGCAGCTCGCCGGCGGTGTGCTCGATCTCCGAGCGCTTCTCCTCGAAGACCGAGTTCAGCGACTCGAGCTGCGCATCCCCGTGCTCGGCGACCAGCGAGCTCGTCGACTCGCCCTGACTGACGATGAGGTGCACCGCATCTTCGCGCTGGGCGACGACCTGTTGCTCGGCCTCCTCGCGGACGGCCATTACGCTGTGCTCCGCCTCTTCGCGGGCGGCGACCACGTGCTGCTCGGCCTCCTCGCGAACCGCGACCACCGAGTGCTCGGCTTCTTCGCGCGCCGCCGTCACCGAGGCCACACCCTCTTCGCCCGCGCTGCGCACGAGCTCGACGCCTTCGTGAGACTGACTCTCGACCCGGGCGATCGCCTCGCGCGCCGCCGCCTCGACCCGATCCTGGGCCTCGGTCGACAGCGCGTCCATCTCGGCGCGGATCTGCTGCAACGCGGCCTGGAGCGCGATCTCGATCCGGTGTTCCGCCTGCGCGGCGAGTGCCTCGACCGCCATCGCACTGCCCGCCACACCAGCGGCCAGCCCCGCAGCGGCCCCCGCCGCTACTCCGCTCTTGTCGCTCATGGGATTCCCTCCCCGGTGCGAGTATACGGCAGCGCCGAGAGTCCTCCGCGACTCGGTATAGTCGCGAGCAGGAGGTGGCATGAGCTGGTCTCGCGTCATCGGTACGGCCATCACGGCAAGCGGTCTCGCCTTCATCGCCGGCACCCTGGGTGGCGGGGTGCTCGCCTCGGGCGCAGTCGACGGCATTCTCCCCGATCTCCCGGTCGTGAACCGGGTTCTCGGCGTGGAGGAGCGCCAGCGCGTCGCCCTGCTCGAGGAGGAAGCCAAGCGCCTCGAAGAGGAGCAGGCCAGACTCGAGGAGGAAGCCGCGAAGGCTGCGGAAGAAGAAGCCGCGAAGGCCGCCGAAGAAGAGGCGGCGAAGGAGGCCGAGAAGGCCGAGCCGAAGGCGGCAACCGGTCCCAAGCCCAAGCCCAGGCCCAAGCCGCGTCCTGCTCCCGCTCCCACGGTACCGGGCTGCACCTCGGGCGCCCTCACCAGCGCGCCGGCCAGTGGCTCGCGCGTCGAGATCGTGGGCGTGTCCAAGGACGATGCGTTCTTCAGCAACAAGAGCGACTACATCGGCGCAGTCGGCACGACGAGCGGCCTGTCGAAGAGCGATGGCTGCTACTTCTCCGGCAGCATCCAGCTCGACGACGGACGGTCGCCGTACTTCTACCAGGTCGCCGTGAAGCGCAGCAGCACGTCCGCACCGAGCACCAGCAGCGGCTGCCCGTCGGGTGCCCTGACCTCCGTAAGTGCCGGCGACAGCGTGAAGATCCTCCAGGTGCACTCGCAAGACGCCTTCTACTCGAGCCGCTCGATGATCGAGGGCAAGAGCGCGGTCGCCAACGCGCCGAGCAAGACCGAAGGCTGCTGGTGGGGTGGCACGATCACCACGTCGGACGGCACCGAGCGCTACTTCTACAAGGTCGCCCTGGGCCGCGGAAGCTCGTCCTCGTCCTCGTCGTCGACCGCCTCGTCATCGACCTCGTGTCCGAGCGGCGCGCTGCGCAGCGTGTCCTCGGGTCAGCACCTGAAGATCGCCCGCATCCACCCGGATGACGCGTACTACACGTCCAAGAGCGGTATCGAAGGAAAAGCCGGTACGAACACCGGTCTGAGCAAGACCGAGGACTGCTGGTTCGGCGGTCCGTTCATCCAGGACGACGGCACCGAGCGCTACTTCTACAAGGCTGCGTTCACCTCGGCGCCGGCGGTGAGTGCCGGGGACGGCTGCCCGGCGGGCGCGCTGACCTCGAGTCGGGCTGGACAGCGGGTTCGCGTGCTCAAGGTGCATAGCAACGACGCGTACTACTCGACCCGAAGCGCCTACGAGGGACAGTCCGGCACCGTGGTCGACGTGCACCTGCAGTCCGGCACGGGCTGCTTCTTCGGCGGCACCGTGAAGCTGGACAACGGCAACGAGCCCTACTTCTACATGGCAGCCCTCGGGGCGCTGTAGGGGCCAGACGCTTTCAGGGCGCTTTCACACGCCGCGCGCCACCGCGATCCGCGATCCGCGCCGGCGCGCACGGTAGATTGCCGCATGTCCGACCTGTACCGCGCCCTGCCGAACCTCCACCTCCTCCTCGAGTCACCGGCCCTCGCCGACCTCCCGCGGGAGCTCGCGAAGACCATGGCTCACGCGGTGCTCGACGAGCTGCGGGCCGGCATCCGAAGCGGCGAGGTCACCGAGCTCCCCGACGTCGCGACCACCGTCGCCGCACGCACGCGCTCCTTCCTCGCGGGCAGCAAGGTTCCGGTGATCAACGCCACCGGCGTGGTGGTCCACACGAACCTCGGCCGGGCGCCGTGGCCCGACGCCGCGATCGACGCCGCCCAGCGGGTCGCGCGGTACACGAACCTCGAGATGAGCCTGGAGAGCGGCCAGCGCGGAGGTCGCCTCGACGGCATCAAGGCGCAGCTGCGCCACCTCACCGGCGCCGAGGACGGCATCGTGGTCAACAACTGCGCCGCCGCGGTGCTCCTCGCACTCACCGCGCTCGCCCGGGACCGCGAGGTCGTCGTGTCTCGCGGCGAGCTCGTCGAGATTGGCGGGTCGTTCCGGGTCCCGGACGTGATCAGCGCCGGTGGCGCGCGTCTGGTCGCGGTCGGCACGACGAACCGCACGCACCTCCGCGACTACGAGCACGCCATCGGCCCGAGCACGGCGGTGCTGCTCAAGGTGCACCCGTCGAACTTCCGCGTGAGCGGGTTCACTGCAGCCCCCGCCCGCGAGGCGGTCGCCGGCCTCGCCCGCGCGCACGGTCTGGTGTCCGTGGAGGACCTCGGCAGCGGCAGTCTCGACGGACGCCCTGGCGAGCCCGCCGTACGCGACGTGGTCGCCACCGGCATCGACCTCGTCACCTTCTCTGGCGACAAGCTGCTCGGTGGGCCCCAGGCGGGGCTCATCGTCGGCAAGGCCGCGGTCGTGGCGCGCCTGCGCAAGCATCCGCTGTACCGCGCGCTCCGCGTGGACAAGGTGACCCTGGCGGCGGTCGAGGCGACCCTCGCGGTGCACAGCGCCGGCGAGCAGACCCCCGTCGACGCGATGCTCGGCGCCGACCTCGACCTGCTCCACACCCGCGCGATGCACCTTCACGCGCGCCTCGCCGAAGCGGGAATCACGGGCATCGTCACCGAAGATGTCGGCTACACCGGAGGCGGAGCGCTCCCCGGTCAGGAGCTGCCGACGTGGGTGGTCGAGCTCGAGTCGGATGCGCTCGATGCGCTCGCAAAGCGGCTTCGCACCGGAAGTCCCGCGGTCGTCGCCCGCTTGGCCCGGGAGAGGCTGGTGCTCGACGTTCGCACCGTCCGCGACGACGAGATCGACGCACTCGTGGCTCGGGTGGCATCGGCGATCGCGGTCGGGTAGAACCTGGGCATGACCCAGGGCTTCTACCAGCTGCTCAACGCCGACCCCGCCGCTCCGACCGAGGAGATCCGCGCGGCCTACGCCCGCGTGGTCGCCGGTCTCGAGCGACGTCACAAGGCCATTGTCGAGCAGGGCGGCGACCCGAGCTCCATCGAGCTGTCGCGCGCCCAGGCCGACGAGGCGTGGGCGGTGCTCAGCGACCCCGCCCGACGCCGTCGCTACGACGCGATGCGCGCGCTGTCCGAGGACGGATGGACCACGGACGCGTCGCTCCTCTGGGACCGCGTGGCCGGTGCCCTCATCCACCCCGCGACCGCGGCCGCCGTGGACGTGCTCCAGGCCACGACCCAACTGCGCATCGGCCAGCTGCCCCCCGCCCCGGGCGCCGTGAAGCAGGGCCCTCGCCGCCCCGTCGAACACGAGCGCACGATCACCGCGACCACCGTGCCGCGCATGCAGCCCGCACCCCCGCCGATCAGCGCGGCGCCGAGCCCGCCACCGCCGATTCGGCCCGCCGCACCGCAGATCTCACAGCCTGCGGGCCTCGCGGACCCCACCTACATCAACGCCGAAGACACGACGCCGCTCGAGATGCCCGATCTGCGCGTCGTCGCCGGCACCCCGTCGGCCAGCGAAGTGCTGGTGATGCAGCAGAACACCCCGACCATCGCGCCCCAGGACATGCAGCGCCTGATCCAGGCGCACGGCTACTCCGGTCGCCTGCTTCGCGCGGTACGTGAGCTGCACGGCATGACCCTGCAGGACATGGCCGACACGACCCGCATCAGCGTGCGCTACCTCGAAGGCGTCGAGAACGAGGCCCAGGACGTGCTGCCCTCCGCGACCTTCGTGCGCGGCTACGTCCGCGAGATGGCCCGTCTGCTCGAGCTCGACGACCAGGCCGTGGTCGCGGGGTACATGCAGCGCTTCGGATGACGCTGACTGGCGAGAGCCCCTCGCGGGGCCGCCTCGACGCCGTGGTCGCCGAGCTGTTCCCCGAGCTGTCGCGCTCCCGCGCCGCCGCGCTCATCAAGGAAGGCCACGTCACGGTCGATGGTGAGGCGGTCCTGCGTCCGAGCCACAAGCTCGAGGCAGGCAGCGCGGTTGCCGTGGAGGTTCCCCCGCCGGCTCCGGATCGCGCGCAGCCCCAGGATCTCCCGCTGACCGTCGTCCACGAGGACGCCGATCTGGTGGTCGTCGACAAGGCGCCGGGCATGGTCGTGCATCCGGGCGCCGGGCATCCGGACGGCACCCTGGTCAATGCGCTGCTGTTTCACGTCGGCGGCCTCTCTGGCATCGGTGGGGTCGAGCGCCCGGGCATCGTGCACCGCCTCGACCGCGGGACCAGCGGCCTGCTCGTCGCCGCCAAGCACGACCAGAGCCACCAGGCACTGGCCGAGCAGTTCGCCGAGAAGACGGCCGGACGACGCTACCTGGCCATCGTGTGGGGGGTGCCGAGCGCCTCGCACGGACGCATCGAGAGCCACCTCGCCCGGCACCCGGTCGACCGCACCCGCTTCGCGAGCACCGAGCGCGGCGGCAAGCGCGCCGTCACCCACTGGCGCCTGCTCTCCGCGGGCCCCCACGCGAGCCTGGTCGAGTGCCGGCTCGAGACCGGGCGCACGCACCAGATCCGCGTGCACCTCGCCGAGCTGGGCCACGCCCTGGTCAACGACCCGACGTATGGCAAGCCGCGCAAGTGCGGTCAGGCCCTGCGTGGCTGGATCGCCGCACACCCCGACCGACCGCTGCTGCACGCGTGGCGCCTCTCGCTCACGCACCCCACGGACGGCGAGCGAAAGCACTTCACCGCTCTGCCCCCCGCGGACTTCCGCGAGGCGCTCGAGGCGGCGCAGATCCCGCTACCCGAGCTCCGCTGAGCCCGGACATCCGTCCTAGTTACAGGACGGGTCGGTGTTGTTGTACAGCGCCGGGTCGAGCACGAGGCCGGCCTGGTACGCCGCGCTGTCGGCCACCGCGAGCACGTTGAGGCACGAGACCACGCTGTCGGGACAGGGCGAGCAGGTCACGAAGCCCGTGCTGCACAGGTCGAAGCCGAGGTTGCGGGAGTCGATGTAGCCGCGCACGCGAATGTCCTCGAACGCGGTGGCATCCGCGTTGAAGGTACCGGCGATGTACATCTCCTCGATGGTCGCGCCCTGGATGGCGAAGTCCTGCGGGCCGATCTCGACGACCGGGTTACCGCTGAAGTCCGCGTCCGGGTACTCGACGACCGGCTGGCAGATGTCCTGGGCCGCGCCGCCGTTGCCGTCCGACACGCCGGTTCCCATCGACATGTCGACGGTCTCGTTGGTTGTGTCGACGTTCTCGGACTCGAAGATCAGGAACTCGATGCCCGCGTTGCCGGTGATCTGCGATGCGCCCTGCGGCTCGATGAAGGTGAGCTCGCTCCACGGCAGCACGTAGCTGCGGCCCTCGACGTCGGTCGGGGTGATGGGCGCGCCCGCCGTGGTGAAGGTGTTCGAGCGGCTGTCGCCACACACGCTCACGGTGGCGGTGTACTCGGTGTCCTGGGCCAGGTCCGCCGAGGGCTGGAAGGTCGCCGAGCGGCCGTCGCCAGCGAGCGCCGTGGTGCCGGTGACACCGGCGATCGAGATGGTCACGTCGCTCTGCTGCACCGCGGTGGTGAAGGTCGCACGAACCTCGACGTTCACGGGCACGCTGGTGTCGCCGTCGAGCGGGGTCACCTGGTAGATGCCGCACTGCACGTCGGTGTCGGTATCCGTGTCGGTGTCCGCGTCGGTGTCCGTGTCGGTGTCCGTGTCGGTGTCGGTCTCGACCGGGTCGTCGTCGACCGTCTCGATGGTGCCGCCTCCGCAGGCGATGAGGGCGAGCAGAGCGAGATGAGAGAGCGTGCGCATGAGACCTCCGGACAGCCGCAGAGCGGCGGCGACCGCGGCACCGTAGCGCATCCATGCACAGGTCGATGACAAGAGGACGTGAGCGACGATTCAGCGCGCGTCACCTCGCTTCCAACCACGAAAAAGGCCGACCGGGGTCGCCCCCGATCGGCCTCTTGCGGTGTTCGCGAAGAACTAGGCCGGGCACTCGGTCGGGCAGTCCGCAGCGTGGTTCACGCACGGATCGCTCTGGGCCTCGACGCTGACGTTCTCCTGAACGGCGGACAGGTTGTCCACGTACAGGGAGAGGCAGAAGATCTCGCCGCCGCCACAGTCCTCGCACTCGACGCCGATGCCAGCCGCGAGCTCGCAGATGGCGTCCTCGGCACCGCCCTCTTCGACGAGGTCGACGAGCGGACGGGTGTCGATGCGGCCGGCGAGCACGCCACCCGCGATGTAGGTGCCGTCGGGCGCGAAGGCGCCGGAGACGATGAGGTCCTCGATCTGGATGTCGATGCCCTCGACGGAGATCGTGGTGGTCTGGCCCTCGGCGTTGACCTCGAAGTACGGGTTGCCGCTGAAGTCGGCCGGCGGGAAGTCGATGGTCGGGGAGCAGACGTCCTGGGCGGTACCGGCGTCGTCACCGAGCGCGCCGACCATCTGGATCTCGGTCGCGCTGGCGCTGGCCACGTTCAGGAACAGGGTGGTGCCGTCGAGGTACTCGCCGAGCAGCGAGCCAACACCGGCGGGCTCGACGAAGCGGCCGCTGGCCAGGTCGAGGTTGTAGGTGTTGCCCGTGAGGCCCGTGGCGTCGATGCTGGAGCCAACCTCGGAGGTGGTGAAGCTGAACTCCACCGGGCACATGTTGCCGTCCTCACCGGTGTAGTTCACGGTCGCGGTGTAGGTGGTGCTCGAGTCGAGCGGGCTGTCTGGCGTGAAGACGACACGCTCCTCGATAATCTCGGTCGTACCGGTCACACCCTCGACCTCGAGGGTCGCGGCGGTGTCGGCGTCGTCGAGGGTGGCCTCGATCGTGGTGCGGTAGTAGGCGGTCGCACCGTTCGCCGGGAAGGTCTCTTCGACCGAGTTGATGTCGCAGGGGTCGGGGGTGCCGCTGTCCGGGTCGTTACCGCCGCTACAGGCGGTGAGTGCAGTGAGAGCCAGGACGGCCGAAAGTCCGATGAAACGGTTCATGAGTGTCTCCTCCACGCAGGAATTGCGGACCGTCGTTAGGTACATGCAAATGACAGGTGTTGTCAACGTCGCATGCGGGTTTCGAGCGATTTCCGCACTCGCTGGCCGGCTTCCGTCAGCGAAGCAATGAATCACGACTCACTGCGATGGCGGAGCCGACGGGCCCATTCCGCCCGGGATGCGGTACGGACGTACGAAGATCGCTTCGGGTTCGGGCTCGCCCGGTTCCCCCGCGAGCACCTTCTCGAGGTGCTCGGTCTCGGCGCTCTCGGGGAAATCCGCGGTCATGCGCGCCATGACCTCCTGCGCCTCGGAGACCATGCCCCACTCGTAGTAGGCGGTTCCGAGCAGCGCGAGCGCCGACGGCACATGGCGCGAGTCAGGGTAGGTCGCGACGAGCCCCGCCGCGCGGCCCTGCACCGCCGGCCACGAGTCCGTGCGCGCGTAGAAGCGCGCGACCCACAGCTCCTTGGCGGCGAGCCGGTCGCGTGCGAGGCCCACCTTCTCCTCGACCTCCTCCCGGTGCTCGGACTCGGGGAAGCGCACACTGAAGCTCGCCCAGGTCGACAGCGCGGCGCGGGTCGAGGTCTGGTCGCGCCCCGCGTGCTTCGAAGCGCGCTTGTACGTGGCCATACCCAGCCGGTAGGTCACGTAGTCCACGCGCTCGTGGCGGGGATGCAGGCGCAGGAAGTCGGTGTAGGCCAGCTTGGCCTGCTCGTGGTCGCCCTTCTTGTAGTAGAGGTCGGCGATCTCGAGCTCGGCGAGCACGGAGAGCGGGTCGTCGCGATGGTAGTTGCGAACCCGGTTCAGCTCTTCGAGGGCCTTGGTGTAGTAGCCGCGCTTGGCGAAGCGCAGGCCACGGTCGAAGCGCTCCTGCGCAGTGAAGCTGTCGCTCTTCTTGGCCGCGTGGGCGGGCAGGGCGACGAGGCAGGCGGCGATGGCGAGGGCGATGATCCGGATCACGAAGAGTCCTCTACGGCCCATGCGTGTAGCGCGGAGGAGGATCCTTCACCACTCCCCTTGCCGTCGGCGATTCCGCGTCTATCGATTGGCGTTCACGCCACCCTGGAGGACTCCGTGGCCGAGACCGAACGCGATCTCCCCGTCAACTTCGCCACCTTCGTGGTGTCCCTGGCCAGCTCGGCCATGCTGCACCTCGGCGAAGTGCCGGACCCGACCACGAATGCCCGGTCGACCAATCTGCCGCTCGCGAAGCAGACCATCGACCTGCTCGGTGTGCTCCAGGAGAAGACCAAGGGCAACCTCGACGGTGAGGAGCGCCAGCTGCTCGAGAGCGTGCTTTCGGACCTGCGCGTGAAGTACGTCGCCGCCCGCGGCTAGCTTCGCGCTTCCGGGACCTCGGGTGCCGAGGTCCCCTGCCCGCCCGCTGTACCATCGGGACCCGACGGAGGTCCCATGGCGTGGTTGGCTGCGCACCCCCTGCTCCTGGCGGCGTTGATGCTGCTCTGCGTGCTCGCGCTCGTGTTCGTGCACGACGTGACCCAGCGCAAGCACGCCATCCTGCACAACTACCCGGTGGTCGGACACCTGCGGTACCTGTTCGAGGACATCGGCCCCGAGCTGCGCCAGTACTGGGTAGCCAACGACAAGGAAGAGCAGCCGTTCAACCGCAGTGAGCGCGCCTGGGTGTACTCCTCGTCCAAGGGCCAGAAGAACGACTTCGGCTTCGGCACGAGCGAGGTCATCTACGGGATCGGCTACCCGATCCTCAAGCACGCGACCTTCCCCCACGAGGACCCGCACGAGCACGACCCGGGGCACGACGCCTCGTATGCGCCGTGCCTCAAGGTGATGGGAGCGACGCACAAGCGCCGCCGCCCCTACCGACCGCCGTCGGTAGTGAACATCAGCGCCATGAGCTTCGGAAGCCTCGGTCAGCGCGCGATCACCGCCCTGAACCAGGGCGCGAAGATGGGCGGCTGCTACCACAACACCGGCGAAGGCGGCGTGTCGCCGTATCACAAGCAGGGAGCCGATCTCGTGTGGCAGCTCGGCACCGGCTACTTCGGCGCCCGCGGTCCCGACGGCAAGTTCTCGCTCGACGAGGTCGCCGCCGAGTGCGAGCGCACGCCCCAGATCCGCGCCATCGAGATCAAGCTCTCCCAGGGCGCGAAGCCCGGCAAGGGCGGCATCCTGCCCGGAGCCAAGGTGACGCCCGAGATCGCCGCCATCCGCAAGGTCGAGGTCGGCAAGACCGTCCACAGCCCCGCGAAGCACGGTGAGTTCCACGACGTCGACTCGCTGATCGACTTCGTCGAGCGCATCGCCGGTCGCACGGGCCTGCCCGTCGGCATCAAGTCCGCCGTCGGCGAGCTGCACTTCTGGGAGAAGCTCGCCGAGCGCATGCGCGAGCGCCAGCAGGGCCCGGACTTCATCACGATCGACGGCGGCGAAGGCGGCACCGGCGCGGCGCCGCTCGCGTTCTCGGACCACGTGTCCCTGCCGTTCAAGGTCGGATTCGCCCGGGTCTACCCCATCTTCCAGCAGGCCGGCATCTCCGAGGAGATCGTGTGGATCGGCTCGGGCAAGCTCGGCTTCCCCGACCGCGCCGCCGTCGCGATGGCCATGGGCTGTGACCTCATCCACATCGCCCGCGAGGCGATGATGTCGATCGGCTGCATCCAGGCGCAGAAGTGCCAGACCGGAAAGTGCCCCGCCGGCGTCGCCACCCACGACAAGTGGCTGCAGGCAGGCATCGACGTGGACCTCAAGGCCGAGCGCTTCAGCCGCTACGTGCGCACGCTGCGCACCGAGCTCAACCAGCTCGCACACGCCACCGGACACGCTCATCCCTCCCAGTTCTCAGGAGAGGACATCGAGTTCTCCGTCGGCGTGAACCAGTTCAAGACGCTCGCGGACGTGCTCGGCTACGCAGCCGATCCGGTCACGTTCACGAAGATCGAGGACTACCCGCTCACTCCATAGGACTCCGAGTCTCACCCCTGCTAGCCTCGCGCATCCCTGGAGGGATCATGCGTGTGCTTGCTGCCATGGTTCTCGGATGTGTGATGGCGGGCCCGGCATGGGCTTGTGGCGGAGAGGGGCAGCGCCCCTGCACCGTGCTCGAGCGCGTGCCCTCCTGCGACAAGGGCCTGGTCGAGGACTTCGGCAAGGGCAAGTGCGTGCGCCCCGCCGGCCCTGCGCCAAAGGCGAGCTGCGGCGGCGAAGAGCAGCGTCCATGCCGGATCACCGAGCGAGTGCCCTCCTGTGACGGCGGCCTGGTCGAGGACTTCGCCCGAGACCGCTGCGTGCGCACCGGCAACCTGAACTGCGGAGGCAAGGACCAGCGCCCGTGCATGGTCATGGAGCGGGTCCCTTCGTGCGATGCGGGCCTGGCCGAGAACTTCGCGACGAACCGCTGCGTCACCGCCACCGATCCGGTCGCTGCCGCGTGCGGTGACACCATCCGCTTCGTGCGGACCCAGGCAAGCGCAGCGGGGGCCGAGCTCTCCAAGGAAGGCAAGGCCATGGAGGCGCGCATCGCGTCGAACGGCCGCGAGCAGGCCGCGATCCAGGAGGCCGTTCGCCGGCTGACCGCCCAGTACGAGCCCGAGCTCCGCAAGCTCATTGCCGCCGTGAAGGAGTACGCCGAGCCCGCCCATGCCGCCGCACGGGGGGCCAGAGACGACGCGTTCTGCAGCGCGTCCAGCGCCCAGGCCCAGGAGCTTCGGCGCATCCTCGAGAAACACGCGAAGGGCATGATCGAGCGGGGTGCGTTCACGCTGTCCGCGGCAGTGGAGGCCGACGCCATCGCCGGCATCGCCGCGACCGCGGGCCCCGTGTTCGCCTACGACGTGTCCGGCAGCGAGCAACTGGGCATGCAGGTGAGCGTGCAGGGGCAGCTGATCACCGACATCGATGTCGCCGGCGGTGCGCAGATCGGCTGGTGGCCGGGCGCCAAGCTCCAGACACGCCCCAACACCGTCGCCGGCGCCGTGGGTCTCCCGCGAGACGGCCTGCTCTCGGGCCCGTACATGAGTGCGCACGTCGCCGCGAGCCCGGAGTTCCTGGTCGAAGCCGAGGTCGCACTCGACGTGGTGTTCGAGATCGCGGACTTCGAGCGGCCCGTGACGGTGGAGTCACTGCTCCAGAGCTTCAGCGGACTGACGGTCACCGTGACCGTGGGCCTCTCGGCCCTGCCGTCGCAGGCGAACGTCGGCGTGGCGGTCGGAAACACCTTCACCGCCACCCTGGTCGACTTCGAGCTTCATGCCGAGCCGGCCAAGCCGGCGCCGAGCACCTCGGGAGGCGGCGGCACCACCGGCGGGTCTTCGGGCGGGGCCCACACCTCCGGAGGAGGCAGCAAGCCCAAGCCCAAGCCCCGTTGATCAGACGGTCATGCCACCGTCGACGTCGATGCAGCGACCGGTGAAGAAGCCGCACTCGACGATGAACTTGAGCGCCAGGTAGATCTCCTGGGGCTCGGCGGCGCGGCGCAGCGGCACGGCCTTGAGCATGTTCTCGAGGACCTCGGGGCGCATGCCCTGGAGGATCGGCGTGTTCACGAAGCCGGGGGCGATGGCGCCAGTGCGGATGCCGTAGCGACCGAGCTCCTGGGCCCACAGCTTGGTATCGGCGACGAGGCCGGCCTTGGCCGCGGAGTAGTTGGTCTGGCCGGGGTTGCCGTGGCGGGCGATCGAGCTGATGTTCACGATCACCGCGTCCTTGGTACCGGTCTCGATGCACTTGGCCGCGAACTCGCGGGCGCACAGGAACGGACCCGTGAGGTCCACGCCGATGACCATGTTCCAGTTCTTGAGGCTCATCTTCTTGATGGCGCCGGTCTCACGGTCCTTCTTGACCAGCAGACCGTCGCGGAAGATGCCCGCGTTGTTGACCAGGCCGTTGAGGCCGCCGAGCGCCTCGTGCGCATCGTGGATGAGCTTCTCGACGCTCTCTTCCTCCGCGACATTGGCCACGAAGCCGACGACCTTGCCGGGCAGATCGGCCGCCTCGGCCTCGACCGCCTTGATGGCCTCTTCGTTGAGGTCGCAGAAGGCGACATCCGCGCCGTCCTTGGCGAGGTTGAGCACGAAGGCCTTGCCCATGCCCGAGGCGCCGCCAGTAACGAGGATCTTTCCAGTCTTGAGGTCCATTGAGAGCTCCATGTGCACTGTGGCCCACGGACCTAACCGCTTGCCGCGCGAAGATCCGCGCGATCTGGACCTCACCCCGCAAACACGAGGTCGAGCCTGGACCGGTCCCTACTCGACGGGCGCGGCCGGTTCGTCCACGGGATCGACGGGAGCCTCGTCCACCGGAGCTTCCGGCGTCTCGTCGGGGACCTCGGCGGGAGGCGCCGGGCCCGGTTCCGCAGGACCGCTCGCCGCCGGGGTCTGGAAGCTCGGCGCCGCCTTTCCGTCGCGCACGACCCCCTCGGACCACATGCGCACCACCGGTGCTCCCGGTGCCTGAACCAGCGCCTCGAAGCCGCTCCACCCGATGCCGGGACAGAAGTGGTCACGGAGGATGATGGTGCCGCCATCTCGGCTGGACTCGCACACGACGACCAGCCCCTCGCCGCACGCCTCCCCGGGCAGGATCTCGCACGAGCGGGAGGACAGGCTGGAGCCCTTGCGGTGCTCGGCGGACCAGCGGTCGCCCACCTTCGGATTCGCGGGAAGCACGATCTGCGCCGGATCCCAGACCTCGAGCTTGCCGTCCGACATGACGGTACCGAGGTAGCCGTAGCCCTCGGGACCGTAGAACACTCGGGTCACGTCGAGGACCTTGCCCGTGAGCGCATTCTCGCTGATCACGTCGTACAGGACGCGATCTCCGTCGAACGCGGGTCCTTCGAGGATCTCGCGGATGGGTACCGGCGGAAGGTCGAAGAGCTCGGCGACGTTCACGCGGGTGTAGTGCACCTCACCCGCCGGGCGCGCGAGGGCGCGCACCTCGTCCACCGAGGCAGCGGGCTTGGACTTGGGGCAACCGACCAGAAACAGGGCGGCGAGGAACAGGCCTCGGCTCACCCCATCTCCGGCGCGATGGTCTGAACCGCGTCCTCGTCCGGGGACGCCTCGACCCAATGCACGCCGGGAACGGTAGCCGACGGATCGAAGGGCCGGCTCTCCACCAGCTTCGCCCGCGGCGTCGACAGGAACTTGAGCAGCTCGAGTCCACCGGGAATGCCGTTGCTCGACCGACCGAGGCCCACGTTGGGCAGGCGCAGCGACGAGCCGATGGTGCCGCGGTTCACGTTGACCGCGCCGGTCTTCAGCCTGCTGACGATCTGATCGAGGGACGGATCCGAGGGATCGGCAAACACGGCGGCGCTGGTGCGGTACACGAGCTGGTTGTGGAGGGCGACGCCCTCTTCCCAGTTCTCGACCCGGTACACGAGCAGGTTCGGGCCCGGCGGCTCCTCGTTGAGGAAGGCATGGCCGTTCTGCCAGTTGACCCAGTAGATCGCCGGGTTCGCGTAGAAGCCGCGGTGGCCAGCCACCTCGGGCATGCCCATGTCGAGCAGCTGGGTGTGACCGCGCTGGACGAGGGCCCGGCCGTAGCGGCGGTAGCGCGTGCGCAGGTTCTCGCTGATCAGCGGACCCATGAATGCGTCAGGGTCGTCGGGATGCGCGACCGAGAGCTTCGCAGACCGCTTGCAGAGCTGCTCGACGAACTTGTCGAACACGCCCTCGGTCACGATCACGCGACCTGTGCTGCTGTGGCGCTGGCCCGTCGTGAGGAAGGCGCCGACCATCACCTCGTACACGGCGCGATCGAGGTCGGCCGAGTTGGTGACGATGGCGCAGCCCTTGCCGCCGCACTGGTACAGCGACGGGAGCTCGGGGCGCTCGAACGTGGCCCTGCGGATCGCCATCGCAGTCGGGAACGAGCCCGTGAACAGGAGCACGTCGACGCCCGGGTGCGTCGCGAGTCGCTGACCGATGGTGCCGCCCGAGCCCTGAACGAGGTTGAACACGCCGCGCGGCAGGCGACAGCGATCCATGAGCTCGGCGACGCCCTGGCCCACGGCCGGCGCGAACTTCGACGGCTTGAACACGACGGTGTTGCCGGCGACGAGCGAGGCCGCGATGTGGAGCGTCGGCACGTACAGCGGGTCGTTGTACGGCGAGAGGATGCCGACCACACCGCGAGGGATGTAGTCGCTGCGCGCCTCCTTCTCGTCGAGCACCCGAGACTCGAGCAGCGCGAGGCCGTCTTCGAGGATCAGGTCGACGGCGCGAAGCGCGGCGAGCACTTCCTGACGCGCTTCCCACACGGGCTTGCCGACCTCGCGGGAGATCAGCCGCGCGAAGTGGGCCTGCTGCTTCGAGAGGGCGTCGCGGTACTTGCGCACCGCCTGCACTCGTTGGGAGAGACTGCACTGGCGCCAGAGCACGAAGCCCCGCATCGCCGCACCGACCGCGTCGTCGACAGAGCCCTCGGAAAACGGGAAACGACCGAGCACATCGATGCGATCGGCAGGGTTCACCCCCACCACGTAGCCATCCACGCGCTCGGGCTTCACGAACGAGCCCCAGATGTAGTCGCCCCGGCGGAGAAGGACGTCTCGGCTGCCCAAGGGAGTGCCTCCAGTGCTGCCGGCAAGCCTACCACGGTGGGGCGGTCCCGCGGGTCTTCCAGATGCTCGACGTCACGCGGGAGAAAGCGGTGGGACCTCACCGGACCTCGCGTTACAGGCGCTCCCCCTTTCCAAGCGCAGAGGTCCGTTCCCCATGAAGAACGTCCACGACAACATCCTCTCCGTGGTCGGCAACACCCCGCTTGTCCGGCTCCACTCCGTCACCGCGGGCATCCAGGCCACGGTGCTCGCCAAGGTCGAGTACCTCAACCCCGGTTCCTCCGTGAAGGACCGCATCGCGATGCAGATCATCGAAGATGCGGAGAAGAGCGGCGAGCTCAAGCCCGGCGGCACCATCGTCGAGGCGACCAGCGGCAACACGGGTGCGGGCCTCGCCATGGCCGCCGCGATCAAGGGCTACAACTGCGTGTTCGTGCTCCCCGACAAGCAGTCCGAGGAGAAGCGCGCGGCGCTGCGCGCCTACGGCGCCAAGGTCGTGGTGACCCCGACCAACGTCGAGCCCGAGGATCCGCGCTCCTACTACAGCGTGTCCCGACGCATCGCCGACGAGACGCCGAACGCGTTCTACGCGAACCAGTACCACAACCCGAGCAACCCCGAAGCGCACTACCGGAGCACCGGCCCGGAGCTCTACGAGCAGCTCGACGGCAAGATCGACGCGTTCATCGCGGGTCTCGGTACCGGCGGCACGATCACCGGCACGGGCAAGTACCTCAAGGAGCAGAACCCCGACATCCGCGTCGTCGGCGTCGATCCGGTGGGCTCGCTCTACTACGACTACTTCCAGACCGGCACCCTCACCGAGCCCTTCAGCTACCTGACCGAAGGCATCGGCGAGGACTTCCTGCCCTCGACCATGGACTTCCAGTACGTGGACGACGTGGTGCGGGTGGGCGACCAGGAGTGCTTCCAGATGACGCGCCGCCTCGCCCGCGAGGAAGGCCTGTTCGTCGGTGGCTCCTGCGGTGCTGCCGTGGCGGGCGCGCTCAAGTACATCCGCCAGCACGACGGCCCGGACAAGACCTTCGTGATCCTCCTCCCCGACCACGGATCCCGCTACCTGTCGAAGGTCTACAACGACAAGTGGCTCGAGGAGAACGGCATGCTCGAGCCCGCGGTGCCCCTCGGCACCGTGAACGACGTGCTCGCCAGCCTCGGCGACCGCGACGCCGTGACCGTGCCCGACACCATGAAGGCCACCGAGGCCATCGGCCTGCTCAAGCTCCACGGCATCAGCCAGATGCCCGTGCTTCGCGACGGTGCCGTGGTCGGCATCATCCACGAGCGCACCCTGCTCGAGGCCGCGCTCAAGCGCGGCAAGGTCGAGCAGCGCTGCGGCGACCTCGCCGACGCGGGCTACTGCACCGTGAGCCCCCGCACCGAGGTGAGCGTGGTCACCGACCTGCTCCGCAAGGTGCGCATGGCCATCGTCATGAACGAGGACAAGAAGATCCTCGGCGTGATCACCCGCATCGACATCATCGACCACGTGGCGCGGGTCACCTCCGCCGAGGGCATCTGAGATGAGTGACGACGGCCGCATCGAGACCCGGTGCATCCACGGCGGACAGCAGCACGAGCCCACCACCGGCGCCGTGATGCAGCCCGTGTTCCAGACCTCGACCTACGCCCAGCCCTGGCCGGCCAAGCACACCGGCTACGAGTACGCGCGTACCCAGAACCCGACCCGCGAGGCGCTCGAGCGCTGCATCGCGAGCCTCGAGGGCGCCACCGAGGCCGTGTGCTTCGGGAGTGGACTCGCGGCGACGTCCACGGTGATCCAGGCCCTCGGGTCCGGCGCCAAGGTGGTGTGCGGGGACGACCTGTACGGCGGCACCTACCGGGTGTTCACCCGTGTGTTCGCCAAGTTCGGCGTCGAGTTCTCGTTCGTCGACCTCGCGAACGCGGACCTCGAGGAGGCCATCCCCGAGGACACCGACCTCGTGTGGCTCGAGTCGCCCACCAACCCGCTCCTCAAGATCACCGACATCCGCAAGGTCGCAGAGCGCGCCAAGCAGGTCGGCGCGACGCTGGCGGTGGACAACACCTTCGCAACGCCCGTGTTCCAGCGCCCGCTCGAGCTCGGCGCGGACCTCGTGGTCCACAGCACGACCAAGTACCTCAACGGCCACAGCGACGTGGTCGGCGGCGTGGTCGCGACTGCGGACCCGGCGTGGGCCGAGCAGCTGCGCTTCCTGCAGAACGCGGTCGGCGCGGTGCCGGGCCCCTGGGACACCTGGCTCACCCTGCGTGGCCTGAAGACCCTCGCGGTGCGCATGGAGCGTCACCAGGCCAACGCGCGGCGGGTGGTCGAGTGGCTCGAGAACAACCCGAAGGTCACCCGAATCCACTACCCCTTCCGGGAAGAGGATCCGGGCTACGCCATCGCCTCGAGCCAGATGAGCGGCTTCGGCGGCATGGTGAGCTTCGTGCTCGACTGCACCCTGGAGCAGGCCGAGAAGTTCTGCGCCTCGACCAAGGTGTTCACCCTGGCCGAGAGCCTGGGCGGTGTCGAGTCGCTGCTCGAGCTGCCGGCGTCGATGACCCACGCCAGCGTGCCCCCCGAGATCCGCGAGGAGCTCGGCCTCGCCGACGGCCTGATCCGCCTGTCCTGCGGCATCGAGCACGCGGACGACCTGATCGCCGACCTCGAGCAAGCGCTGGCGGCAGCCCTGCAGTAGCCGAACCCGTGGAGCATGCGCGTCACGGGATGCGCATGTTCCGCGGCGCTGCGCGAACCGCCCAGGCCCGAGCAAGTAGGTGGGGCGTCAGCCCCTCGCAAAGCCGTGCCAAGGCGGTGCAAACCGGGGAACAGAGATCCAACAAGGCGGTCGGCCCTCCCAACCACGGAGGCCCGATGCTCACTCTCGCCCTGCTGTTCTCCCCTGCCCTCGCCCAGGACGTGCTCCCCGTCGAGCGCGTACGCTTCTATGAGACGGGGGTGGCGTGGTTCGAGCGCGCCGGAGAGGTCCGCGACGCCACGCGATTGCCCGTTCCGACCTCGCACCTCGACGACGCCCTGAAGTCGCTGGTGGTGCTCGGCGGGGAGGTCGACGTCGGGGCAATCACCTTCCCGAGCGCAGTGGGCGAGGACGCCGCGCGGGTCGCCGCGGGACTCGATGGCAACGATCGGGTGGCCTTCGAAGAGGCCCTGCACGCGTTGCTCGGCGCCGAGGTCTCCGTGCGGGTGGGCACCCGCGAGCTGCGGGGTGCGCTGCTCGACGTGGAGCGGCTCCCGGACCCCCCGGCTCCCAAGGAGGGTCCCGTCACCCGCGTGCGACCCGAGTACGCGCTGACCCTCCTCGACGCCGAGGGCGGGCTGCACCGGGTCGACAGCCACGAGCTGTCGCGCATCCAGACCGAGGAGGAGGGGCTCGCGAGCCGGCTGGACTCGGCGGCGCGAACCCTCGCGAAGACCCGTGCCCAGCGCGAAGCGGCCTTGGGCCTGCAGCTCGCGGAGGGCGGGGAGCTCGCGCTCGGCTACCTGGCGGAGGCCCCGGTCTGGCGTGTGTCGTACCGCGTGCTTCAGGGCCCGGAAGAGGCCCAGCTGCAGGCATGGGCGCTGGTCCACAACGACACCGACGAGTCGTGGAAGGACGTGCAGGTGGAGCTCGCCAACGGCGAACCCGACAGCTTCCTGTTCCCCCTCGCCGCCCCTCGCTACCTGGAGCGTGAGCTGAAGACGCCGGATCAGTGGATGTCCACGGTGCCGCAGCTGGCGGCGGACACGCCGGACGGCATGTGGACCGGTGAGGTCGGCGCGGCCTACGGCTCGGGTGGCATGGGCTCGTACGGCTCCGGAATGGGCGGCGGTGGCTCCTCGTACGGCGTGGCAGGCGTGGCCACCTACGGTGCCGCGCAGCTGAAACAGGCGGAGCCCGTGCAGACCCCGACCCAGTTCGTGTACCGCGTGGCCCGCCCCCTGGACCTTCCCGCACACCACTCGGCGCTCGTGCCGCTGGTTCACGATGCGATCGACACCGAGCCGGGCGTCGCCTTCACCCCGGGAAGCAGCTCTGGACGCACCAGCCTGTGGCTCACGAACTCGACCTCGCGAACCCTCCCCGAGGGCGTACTCAGCGTCGTCGAGGCCGGTGGCCTGGCCGGCGAGGCGGAGCTCGAGCGCCTCAAGCCCGAGGAACAGCAGATGCTGCTCATCGGCAACGAGCTCGACATCGACGTGAAGCGCTATCGGAGCACCGCGGACGCGCAGTGGACGCGCTTCGACTTCCACCGCGGACAGGTGCGCCTCGCCTCGACGCAGGTCACCACGGAGGAGGTGCGGGTGACGAACCGCAGCGGACGCAGCCGGCCCCTGTGGCTAGCCTACGAGCTCGGTGCCTCGACGGATGTCGGCGCCGGTCTGCGCTGGGAAGTGGACCCGCACCGCGGGTGGACCTGGGTCGTGCACGACGTCGAAGACGGCGCGAGCAGCACCGAAGTCGCGTGGACGCAGCGCCACGAGCGCCGCGGCGCGCCAGAAGAGTTCGATGCCGAGACCTACCGTGCGGTGGCCGAAGCCGGGATCGGCCCCACGGATCGCTTGCTTGCTGCAGCGGCCCAGATGGACGCCGTCACCGACGCGCGCTCGCGCCTGGTGGAGCTGCGCGCCCAGACGCAACGCGCGGAGGCGCAACTCGAGGGGCTGCGCAAGGACCTCGAAGCTGCCGCAGGCGGGGACGGAACCGTCTCCCTGGCGCGCAAGACCGCGACCGTCGAGGTCGAGCTTCGCCGCCTCTCCGAGAAGGCCGTCGCCCAGGAAGCCGAGATCGACGCGCTCATCGCCGAGCTGCCTGCCCTGCTCACCGGCGAGGTTCTCGCGACGAACCAGCCATGAGTCCAGCGGTGAGGCGTCACGCGCGGCGTCGCCTCACCTTCCGACTCACGCGAGCTGCTCGCCCGCGGTCTGCCAGGCCTTGTCGATCGCGGCCTGGATGCCGCTGGCATCGCTGCCACCGCCCTGAGCCATGTCCGGTCGACCACCGCCACGTCCGCCGACGAGCGGCGCCACGGCCTGGATGATCTTGCCCGCGTGCACGCGCTTGCCTGCGATGTCCTTGGTGGCCGCGGCGACCATGCGCACGCTGCCGGCATCGTTGGCGAAGAGCACGACCAGCGCGGTGCCGAGCTGATCGCGAAGGCGATCGGCCTGCTCCTTGAGGTCGCCGTCGTACTCGGCGGCGAGCACCTTGACCCCCCCAATCTCGCGGGCATCGGAGAGCAGGTCTCCGGCGGCCGCCGCCGCCAGCTCGCGCTTGAGGGCGTCGAGCTCGCGCTGCAGGTTCTTGCGCTCTTCCTGGAGCTTGGCGATGGCTGTGGGCAGGCTCTCGACCGGCGCCTTGGCCGCGGCCGCCGCCTCCTCGAGGAGTGCCGTCTGCTCGCGGACCACCGCCAGCGAGTTCATGCCCGTCTGGGCCTCGATGCGCCGCACACCCGCAGCCACACCCGCCTCCTGGACGATGCGGAACAGACCGATGTCACCGGTCGCGTGCACGTGCGTGCCGCCACAGAGCTCTACAGAGAAGCCCGGAACGCTGACCACCCGCACGCGGTCGTCGTACTTCTCGCCGAACAGCGCCATCGCCCCGGCGGCCTTCGCGTCGTCGAGGTCCATGAGGTCGGTGGTGAGGGAGGTGTTCGCGAGGACCCGCTGGTTCACGAGGTTCTCGACCTGCTGGAGCTCGTCCGCGGTCATCGGCTTGAGGTGCGAGAAGTCGAAGCGCAAGCGGTCTGGGCCGACGAGCGAGCCCTTCTGGGTCACGTGCTCGCCGAGCACATCGCGGAGCGCTGCGTGCAGCAGGTGGGTCGCGGTGTGGTTGCGACGCGTGTGATCCCGACGGCCACCGTCGACCACCGCGCGCACGTCGTCACCCGCGGAGACGCTGCCCTGTTCGACCGTCACGCGGTGCAGATGCAGGCCGCTCGCCTTGGTTGTGTCGGAGACCTTGACGACGAGCCCGCCCCCGAGGATGCGGCCGGCGTCGCCGACCTGACCACCGCTCTCGGCGTAGAACGGCGTACGGTCGAGGAGGAGCACGCCCCGGTCCCCAGCCTTCAGCGCGTCCACGGCTTCGAACTCACCGCCGTCGCCGAGCCGGACGGCCGCAACCACGGTCGCCACGTCTTCGTCGCGGTCGTAGCCGGAGAACACGGTCTCGCCGGACTCTTCGGCAATCTGGAACCACAGCTGACCGACGGCCTCCTCGCCCGAGCCCTTCCATCCGGCGCGACCACGCGCCTTCTCGGCCTGCAGCGCAGACTCGTAGCCAGCCTCGTCGACGCCCACCCCATGCTCCTCGGCAATGAGCACGGTCAGGTCCTTGGGGAAGCCATAGGTCTGGTACAGGTCGAAGGCGGTCTCACCGTCGATGGTGCCGCCCTGGCCGGCCTTGTCGATCTCGGCCTCGATCAGCTTCATGCCGCGGGCGAGCGTCGTGCGGAAACGCTCCTCTTCGGCGCGCACCACCTCGTCGATGAAGGTCTGGCGCTGCGACAGCTCGGGGTAGGCCTCGGCGAAGTTCGCGATCACCGCGTTGGTCGCGATGTGGAAGAACGCCTTGTCCTCGAAGCCGAGCTTGAGACCGAAGCGGATCGCGCGACGCATGACCCGGCGCAGCACGTAGCCGCGTCCCTCGTTGCTCGGCATCACGCCGTCGCCGATGAGGAATGCTGCCGCGCGGCTGTGGTCGGCGATGACGCGAAGCGCCGTGTCCGACTCTTCACCCGCGCCGTACGCCACGCCCGCCGCCTCGGCCACGGCCTGGACGATCGGCTGGATCAGGTCCGTGTCGTAGTTGCTGTACACGCCCTGCATCACGGCCGCGACGCGCTCGAGGCCCGACCCGGTGTCGATGGACGGCTTGGGCAGGTTGGTGCGGCTGCCATCGGCGTGCTGCTCGAACTGCATGAACACGAGGTTCCAGATCTCGACGTAGCGGTCGCTATCCGTCGCCGGCCCCCCGTCGTTGCCGGGGTCGATGGCGTCGCCGTGGTCGAAGAAGATCTCGGAACACGGTCCGCAGGGTCCCGTCGGTCCCATCGACCAGAAGTTGTCCTTGGCGCCGAGTCGCTGAATGCGCGCCTCAGGCACCCCGACCTTGTCTCGCCAGATCGCAAACGCCTCGTCGTCCTCCTCGAAGACGGTGACCCACAGGCGGTCGGCGTCGATGCCAAGGTCCTTGGTCAGGAAGTCCCAGGCGAACGGAATCGCCTCTTCCTTGAAGTAGTCGCCGAAAGAGAAGTTCCCGAGCATCTCGAACAGCGTGTGATGCCGGGGCGTGCGGCCCACGTTCTCGAGGTCGTTGTGCTTGCCCGAGACGCGCAGGCACTTCTGCACGGACACGGCCCGGCTGTAGTCGCGGGCCTCGTTGCCGGTGAACACGTCCTTGAACTGCACCATGCCTGCGTTGACGAAGTACAGCGTGGGGTCGTTGTGCGGAATCAGCGAGGAAGAGCGCACTGCGGTGTGAGCGTGCCGCTCGAAGTACTCGACGAAGCGCTGCCGGATCTCACTGGCCTTCACGGTCTCTCCTCTCCAAGGGCGGGGGCTCGCCCTGTGCGCGCGGGATAGCATCTCGCGTAGCCTGCCCCCCTAACCGCTCCGAGGCCTGCCATCGACGACGCCGCGCGATCGACACGGATGACCCGCGTGTTCCAGGGAAACGACCCGGTAGAGCCGTACCTGCTCCGCGATTGGCTGGCGCGAAACGGCGTCGCCGTGCAGCTTCGGGGAGCGTCCCTGCTCGGCGTGGTCGGCGGCATCCCGATTCCGAAGTCGTTCCCGACGCTGTGGGTTCCCGAGTACCAGAAGCTCGATGCCGAACGTCTGATCGCACAGTTCTCGGGACCGGCCCTCGTGCATCCCGAGTGGGAGTGCAAGCAGTGCGGCGAGATCAACGCTCCGAGCTTCGGGAGCTGCTGGAACTGCCAGGCAGAGGCTCCCTAGTCGTCCGATGCGGCGCTGACGTCCTGGACGGGACGCAGCCGAATCGCCCGCTCAGCACTCGGACCGAACGGTCACCAGCGCCGAACATCGCTCGCGCGGAGGACGCCCCTCCGAGGAAGGGGCACGCGCCGTGAGCGCGCGCCCCTCAGAGTCCCTACTCGACGACCTTGAGTCGCTCTTCGGCCTCGGCGAGACCGTGCGCCACGCGGATGTCGTGCCGCAGACGCTCGAGGATCTCCGGGTTCTCCTTGAGGTACTGGCGGGCATTCTCCTTGCCCTGGCCAGCACGCTCCTCGTACACGCTGTACCAGGAGCCGCTCTTCTTCACGAGACCCTGCTCCATGCCAAGGTCGAGCAGCTCGGAGGCCAGGCACACGCCCTCGCCGTAGTAGATGTCGAACTCGGTGCGGCGGAACGGCGGCGCGACCTTGTTCTTGACGACCTTGACGCGGGTGCGGTTGCCGAGAACCTCGTCGCCCTTCTTGATCGAGCCGATGCGGGCGATCTCGAGGCGCACGGAGGCGTAGAACTTGAGCGCCTTGCCGCCGGAGGTGGTCACCGGGCTGCCGAACATGACGCCGATCTTCTCGCGGGTCTGGTTGATGAAGATCACCACGCAGTCGGACTTGTGGATGGCACCCGTGAGCTTGCGCAGGGCCTGGCTCATGAGGCGAGCCTGGGCACCAGGCTGGACGTCGCCCATGTCCCCCTCGAGCTCGGCGCGCGGCACGAGCGCGGCCACGGAGTCGACGACGACCACGTTCAGGGCACCGGAGCGCACGAGGGTCTCGGCGATCTCGAGGGCCTGCTCGCCGGTGTCGGGCTGGGAGATCAGCATCTCCTCGATGTTCACGCCGAGGTTGCGGGCGTAGTTCACGTCGAGCGCGTGCTCGGCGTCGATGAAGGCCGCTACGCCACCCGCCTTCTGGGACTCGGCGATGATCTGCAGCGCGACCGTGGTCTTGCCGCTGGACTCCGCGCCGTAGATCTCGACCACGCGGCCCTTCGGAACACCGCCGACGCCAAGAGCGAGGTCGATGCCCATGGACCCCGTCGAGATGGTCTCGACCTGGGGGACCTCGGCATCGCCGTACTTCATGATGCTGCCCTTGCCGAACATACGCTCGATGCTCGCGACGGCTGCGTCGATGGCCTTGCTGCGGTCCTTGTCCATTGCCATGGTGTGCTCCTGGAGGGGCGGTGCGGGCTAGCCCGCGGAGAGAGTGAGGTGCCGACGCAGCAGGTCGAGCGCTGCGGCCGCGGAGAGGGTCTGGATACGCTGGCGATCACCACCGAGCCGAAGCTTGCGGTGCACGTGATCCGTCGGGGTCGCCAGCGCGATGTGCACGGTTCCGACGGGCTTGTCTTCGCTACCACCACCGGGCCCGGCGATGCCGGTCGTGGCGATGCCATAGGTCGAGCCGCTGACCTCACGGACTCCGTGAGCCATGGCGTAGGCCACCTCGGTCGATACGGCCCCGCAGTTCTCGATGAGGGCGGGATCGATACCAAGCTGGCGGGCCTTTGCGGCGTTGCTGTAGGTCACCGCTCCTTCGAGGAACCAGTCACTGGAGCCGGCGATCGACGTGCAGGTCGCAGCCACGCGCCCGCCGGTGCACGACTCGGCGGTCGCCAGGGTCTCACCACGCTGCAACAGGTGGTGCGCAATGACCTCGATCAGGCTGCCACCGACATGACCGTCGAGACCCTCGATGGCGAACAGCGGCGAGCCGATCTTCTCGGCGACCTCGGTGACGACCTTGCGGACGACGTACTCGGAAGCTTCGGGCCGAAACCGGAGCTTGATCTGGTTCTCGGGGATCATCGTGCGGTACGCAAGCACCGCGAGCGGGTGTTCGAAGCGTCCGATGCGCTCCTGCAGATTGGACTCGCCGACACCGGTCGTGCGCAGCGTGACCAGACGGCCGGGCTCGAGGTGGAAGCGGTCGGCGATCAGCGGCAGCACCCGATGCTGCCACAGCTGCTTCATCTCGCGGGGAACGCCGGCGACGCACACGAGGGTCGCCCCGTTGGCCTGAACCGCGAAGCCCGGTGCCGTGCCCCAGTCGTTGTCGAGCCGAGCGCACCCGGTCGGGAGCAGCGCCTGCTTCGCGTTGACCTCGGGCATGACGCGGCCATAGCGCGAGTACATGCCGCGGATGTGGGCAAGTGCCTCCTCGTCGAGGACGAGCGGCATGTCGAAGGCCACGGCGACCGCCTCGGCGGTGAGGTCGTCATCGGTCGGGCCAAGACCACCGGTGCACATCACGAAGTCGGCGCGCTCGGTCGCCTCGCGCACGGCAGCCGTGATCTCGTCCCGCACGTCGCGCACCGACCAGTGGCCGATCACGTCGAAGCCGAGCTCGGTAAGCTCGGTTCCGAGCCAAGCCGCGTTCGTGTCGACCGTCTGGCCGGTCACGATCTCGTCGCCTTGGGAGAGGATGGCAGCAGTGGGCATGAGCGGGAATCACCTGAACGCTTGTGCAGGGGTTCTACCGCCTGGCCCCCACACTGTCCAACGTCGCGACGCCATTTTTTGACCGCCAGGGCGAGAACCGGCCTGGAGTGCGGATCGCCATCGGAATGAAATCCGAAAGGCGCCCCGTGCGTAGGTGGGGGGCAGCGGTGGTCGCGTGGGGTGGATACTTCCCGCGAACACGGAGGGCAATGTGGGTCGGGTCATGGCACTGGACGTCGGTACGAAGACGATTGGGATCGCGATCAGCGACCCGCTGCGCATGTTTCCGCAGCCTCACAGCACGCTCTCACGCGAGGGTGTGAAGAAGGACGTGGCGCGCCTGGTGCCACTCGTCGCGGAGCTCGAAGTCGAGCACCTCGTCGTCGGCCTTCCGCTGGAACTGGACGGCAGCGAGGACCGCTCCGCGCGCCTCGCGCGCCAGGTCGGCGAGGCCATTCGCGAGGCTACCGGCCTTCCCCTCTCGTACATCGACGAGCGCTTTTCCTCGGTCGAGGCGGAGCGATGGCTGATCCAGGCGGACATGTCCCGCAACCGCCGCAAGCAGGTGATCGACCAGGGCGCGGCCATGGTCATCCTCCGCTCCTTCCTCGATCACGGCGACTGGACCCAGGACTCGGCAAGCTCATGAAGAACCTCCTCATCGCCGCAGCCGGGCTCGTCATCGGTCTGCTCGTCGGCAGCGTCGTGCCGTCCTCCAAGATCCGCGGGCTCGAGGCAGAGATCGAGGAACTCCAGCGCCAGAGCCGACAGAGCCGCGCTCAGGACATTGCGCGCTTCTTCCAGCAGGGAGCGACCATCGCCCAGGGCTCCGGGGACGTAGCCGAGGCACCGGACGAGGAGCTCACCCCCGAGCAGGAGCGCCGCCGGGAGCGCCGAGAGCGCTGGCGCGAGCGCCGCGAGGAGCGTTGGGGCGGCGAGGATCCATGGGCCGAGCTCCCCGAGGATGCCGGAGTCGAGGCGATCCGCGAGGTGATGGAGCTGCGCCGCGTCCAGGCCCGTGAGGCGCTTGCCGAGCAGACCGAGGCCTCCGCCGACCAGCTGGACGCGGTCGACCAGGCCATGTCGCAGATGAACGATCAGCTGCGCGGCCTCGCCGAGCGCATGGTCGACGACGTGATCGAGTACGGAGAGCCGGATCGTCGCCAGATGCTCGACTTCGCCGACGAGGGCCTCGGCATCATCATCGCCGCAGACGACGCCATCCGCGGAGCCTTCGACGAGGATCAGATGTACGCCGTCGACGATGCGGCAGTCGACCCCTTCTCGTACGTCGACCCGGCCATCCTCGACGTGTTCGAGAACATTCCCACTCAGGTCCTCGAAGAGGGCGAATGAGCGCCACCTTCCCACCCGAGGGTCGCTAGACGTGCTTCGCAGCCTCCTCGATACCCTGCTCGTCGCGCGCTTCGAGCTCATGCGGGCCTTGCGTACCTGGCGAGCCCTCGCGCTGGCGGTGCTCTACGTGATCGCGCTCTCCGGCGCGACCTACATCTACGTGCGCATCCTGTGGTTCATCGAGGCTGGCCTCGCCGAGACCCTCGGCGTGCCGATGACCGAGAAGCCCGGCGCCATGATGGACGAGCTCATGGACAACGGCGAGCTCCAGCGCATGATCCGCGAGATGAGTGGCACCCCTGACGCGGTGGAGTACCTGCTCACCTGGCCCCTGCTGGCCGTGTGGGGGCTGTGGATCGGCATCCTGCTGCTGCCTTTTCTCGCGACCAGCGCCTCCGCCGAGTGCATCTCCATCGACATGAGCACGCGTGCGCTGCGCTTCGAGGCCCTGCGCACCGGACGTGCCGAGCTCGTACTCGGACGCTTCTTCGGCCAGGTCGGGCTCACCGGCATCGCCGCGATCTGCGGGCTGTCCGGGGCCTGGCTCGTGGGCATGACCCAGATGGTCGGCAACGACCCGGTATTCCTCGCGACGGGCCTCGCCGCTCTGGGCCTGCGGGCCTGGCTGTTCGGACTGCCGTTCATCGGCCTCGGCGTCGCGTTCTCACAGCTCACGGCGTCGCCGAACTGGGCCCGCGTGCTCGCAGTCGGGAGCACCGCCGGCAGCTGGATCGCCTTCGGGCTGGCCCGGGAGTTCCGCGACACCTCCTGGGGCTGGCTGTGCGACCTGGTGCTCCAGGTCCTCCCCCAGGGCTGGCTTCAAGGACTGTGGACGCCGAACGAGTGGCTGATCTCGGGGCTGGTGTACATCGCCCTCTCCCTGTGCGCGGTCGGACTCGGCTTCGTGCGCTTTGCGCGGAGGGACCTGTGAGCGACGCCCTCGTGTTCGAGCAGGTCTCCAAGCGCTACGGACGCCGCGGCGTGAAGGCTCTCGACGACCTCTCCTTCCGCGTGCCCAAAGGGGCGATCTGCGGCTTCGTCGGGCCGAATGGCGCGGGCAAGACCACCACTTTCTCGGTGGTCAGCGGCTACCTGCGTCCCGACAGCGGCCGCTTCGCCATCCTCGGGCACGAGGGCTTCGAGCCCTTCGCGCTCAAGGGCCGCCTGCAGGTCCTCCCGCAGGACGCCGACCTGGGCAACCAGCACACACCGAGAGAGCTCGTCACCCACCTCGCGCAGCTCGGGGGCCTTTCCGGCGCCGAGGCTCGCCGTGCAGCGAGTGACGCGCTCGACATGGTTCGCCTCACCGATCGACGAGACAAGCGCATCGGCACACTCTCCCACGGCATGCGTCGCCGCGTGGCCGTCGCCAGTGCGCTCGCGGGACGTCCCGAGCTCGTGCTCCTCGACGAACCGACGGCGGGGCTCGACCCGGTCCAGGCGCAGTCCCTGCGCGAGGTCCTCGCCGATGCACGCGGACAGCGCACGCTGATCATCTCGTCCCACAACCTCGACGAGCTGGAGCGACTCTGCGACTGGGTGGTCATGGTCGACCACGGCCGCTGCATCCGCCAGGGCACCGTCGCCGAGGTCACGGGTCGCAGCAGCCGCGCGGTGTGGCGACTCGGCCCGGGCGACCTGCCACTGGACGCGATCACTTCGGCCGTGCCCGCCCACCGCTTCTCGATCGAGGGGCGAGAACTCCACGAGACAGCGGGTCCGGAGGGCGATCTCGACGCATCGTCGCTTCGCATCGCGCGGGTGCTCGCCGAGCACGGCATCGCGATTCGCGAGGTGCGTCGCGGTCAGAGCCTCGAGCGCACCTTCATCGAAGACGCCGGGCGCTGACCCCACAAACACAGAGGGCCCGCGGCGAACCGCGAGCCCTCGAGACCTCGAAGCGAGCCGCTAGGCGGCCGCCTCGCGGGCCTTCATGCGCGCGCGACCCAGCGTGAAGGCGCCGGCGACCATCGCACCGAACAGGAGCACGGTGATCGAGCACAGCACCATGCCGAGGATCGGACGAGCGATGATCCAGCCGATGGCGATCGTGCCCAGCGACAGGATCGCGGCGAGGAAGAACCCGAGGATGGCCGAGCCCATCGCCAAGAAGTTGCCGACGAACGGAATGACGTCGCCAAGGACCACGAACGGCCGCAGGATCATGGTGATGCCGAAGAACATCGCCAGGAAGCCGCCGAAGCGAATGATCCAGCTCATCAGCGCACGGTCGCTGACCGCCGCCTCGAACATCTCGTCCTTGGAGAGAGTCCCCGCGCGAAGCTCGGCGATGCTGCCGGTTCCACCGGGAGACTCCCAGGCGTCCAGGGTCTTGTTCTTCTGGGCAGCGACGACGGTGACCACCGCCGGCTTCACCATGCGGTACTTGATGCGCACGTCACCAATGGACGGGCTCGAAGGGTTGGCGCCGAGGTAGTAGCCGCCATCGTGCACCTGCAGGCTGCCCTTGACCGCGTCGGGGGCGACCGCGAGGTCATCCGCACTGACGGTGCGGTCCTCCCAGGCCGTGAGCCGGTTCACGAGGCCAACCGACAGGTCGAACGCGCCCACCGTCACCTTCTTGGCCGCGAAGTCCGCGTCCTCGTACGGCATGGCCGACGGGTTCACCAGGGCTTCCTTGGTGACCGGGTCGACCTTCGCCTTGAAGCTCGACGAGCTGACCAGCGAGCCCTTCCACTCCTTCGACCAGGTGTAGGTCGTGGTGGTCTCGGTCTTGCCGCCGACCTTCTTCTCCGACTTCTTCTCCTCGTGCTGCACCCACTGGTACATCTCGACCTCGCGATCGAGCTTGATCGCGTTCTCGGAGACGCCGAACTGCACGTCCGTGAGCGTCTCGTCGGTGGTCGCCTTGCCCGAGAGGTGCACGAGCTTGCCCTCGTTGCCCCCGTCGACCGTGTCGGCGGAGACCTCGATGGCGGCCGCCTGGCCCATGGCGAGCGTCTGGTAGCGGTTGACCGCGCTCCACTCGTTCCAGATCAGGCAGGGGAACGCGACGATGAACAGCAAGAGCCCGAAGAGCACGCCCTTGATGCTCTCCATGAGCTTGGAAAAGAAGCCCTCTGTAGTGACTTCGGTGACCGAGTCGGACATGGGGTGAAACCTCCAAGAAAGGCCTCCGCGTGGGCGGAGGTCGCCAGTGCAGCGGCGGAATCCAGGGCAAGCGTAGCGCGGTGGGAGCAACGGCGCGATGCACCTCGCAAATCCGGTGGCGAGATACCGACGGGCATGCGCTTCCTGACCCTGCTCGCCCTCACGGCCTGCTCGCTCACGCCATCGGAGCTCCTCCCAGAGGACCCCGATGCGGACGGCACGAGCGGCGCACGCGGCCCGCTTGGCGCCGACCTCTACGAGATCGACACCCAGGCCCGGGTGACCGAGCGACTGCACTACGCGTTCGTCACCCCCACCGGAGGCGAGGCCCCGTACCCGCTGGTGACCTTCGTCCACGGCGGCCTGGTCGACGACGCCCGGTACCACTGGATTGCCGCGCACATGGCCTCCCGAGGCTACGCGGTGGTCCTCGCCGAGCACGACGGTGACCTCGCCATCACCCAGAGCGGCAACAGCGACCTCGCCGTCGAAGACCTGCTCCGCCGCGAGCTGGGCGACCGCGTGGACGAAGCCGCGCCGTGGGCAACCATGGGCCACTCGCTGGGCGGGGTGATTGCGAGCGGCCTCTGGGCCCGAGACGACCGCTACGCCGGCCTGGCGCTCCTCGCCTCGTTCCCCGCCGGCTTCACGCCCGTCGAGCAGCGCACCGAGGGCAGCCTGCTCTCCCTGTGGGGCTCCGAGGACGGCGGTGACGAGAGCGAAGCGCGAGCCGCCGTCGACCGCTTCGACGTGCCGGCCAACTTCGCTCGCATCGACGGCATGAACCACTACGCGTGGACGGACGACCCGAGCGAAGGCGAGCTGTCACGAGACGGCGTCGCCACACGGCCCGATGCGCAGACCCGCGTGGACGCCCTGTTCGTGCTCGACACCTGGCTCGACGCGGAGATCGGCGGCGATGCCGACGCCGCCCAGGCTCTCGCCGACGGCACCTTCCCGAACGTGGAGTGGAACCCGTGACCCTCCTCGCCCTCGTCCTGTCTACGGCCCTGGCCGACCCGATCGCCGCACGCGAGCCCCTCCAGGGCGACTTCGCCATTCACGTCGGCACGCCGGAGACGAGCGCCGTCGTGTGGTTCCTTGACGACTTCGGGGTGGCCGCCAGCTTGCGTACGGACCTCGGCGCCGTCGAGCTCACCGCGGTGGAGCGCCGCCCGCTCGGCAAGCCGGATGGCTGGGGCGCGGACCTCCACGGGGCCTTTGGCTTCGGCATGGGACTCGCCCGGCCACTGCCCTACGTGACCGCAGTACTCGCCCTTCACGGCGGCTACCGCGGAGAGCGCTTCGGCTGGACCATCGGGCCCGCGATTCCCTTCGCGATGACCTTCGTCGGAGGCTGGACCGCGCGTGTCCCCCTGCTCGTCGAGACCTTCGTCGGCCCGCGCTTCGGGAACGTCGCCCTCGGACTGCGCGGCGCCACCGGCACGGTGCTCTCCCCGGGCATCCCCGCCAGCTTCGCCGGCCAGGTGGGCCTAGGCCTCACCGTGAAGCGCTGATCAGAGCAGCGTGGCCGCGAGATCGTCGTCGCTGCCGCGGAAGCCCGCCAGCACGGCCACGCCGTCCTTCTCGATCAGCGGACGCTTGATGAGCATCGGGTCACCCGCGAACGCCGCCTTCCAGCGGGCGTCGTCCCAGCTCTTCTTGTCCTCGGGGAGGGCTCGGTACGAGCCGCCGCTCGTATTCCGCATCTTCGCCGAGCCCAGCGCGTCGACCCAGCCTGCGACCTGCTCGGCCGGAGGCGGGGTCTTGCGGAAGTCCACGAAGGTGTAGTCCACGCCGCGCGCGTCGAGCCAGGAACGCGCCTTCTTCACCGTGCCGCAGTTCGGGATGCCAAACACCGTGAGCATGTGTCCTCCATTCAGGAGGCACGCGTATCACGGTGCGAAGAGCTCGCGCGCCGCCGCGGCCTCGGCGAGGATGGTGGTCACCTGCTCACGCCGGAGCGGCTTGGTGAGAAAGCCGTCCATACCCGCACTCACGCAGAGGTCTCGCATCTCGGTCGTCGCGTTCGCGGTCACCGCGACGATGTGCGCCGTCACCCCGCGTTCCTTCATGATCTGCGCCGCTTCGAGTCCGGACATGCCGGGCAGGTGCACATCGAGAAGCACCAGATCGAAGTCGTCGAGCGCGAGCGCGAGCGCCGCCTCCGCATCCTCGGCCTCGACGATCTCGAGCCCCGCGGGCTTGAGCATGGCCTTGGCGACGAGGCGGTTCACGGGGTTGTCGTCGACGAGCAGCACGCGCATCCCGGTCCCCGGGACCAGCGTGGTCGCATTGATGTCCGGTGCGTCACACGCCTCGGCGGGAAGCACGACGGTGAACGTCGACCCCTCCCCCACCGTGGACGCGATGCTGAGGTTGCCGCCCATCGCCTGCACGAGCCCCAGGCTGATCGCGAGCCCTAGCCCCGTGCCGCCGTGCTGCCGGGTCACAGCTCGGCTGACCTGGGTGAAGGGCTCGAGGATGGCCTCGAGTCGGTCCTCGGGAATCCCGGGCCCCGTGTCTCGCACCTCGAGCACCAGCGAGCCGACGTCCCACCGCGCCCGGAGCGAGACCGTTCCCTCACTCGTGAACTTCAGCGCGTTGCCCAGCAGGTTGATCATCACCTGCCTCACGTGGTCTCGATCGAGCATCAACGCCGGCGGAACGGAGGGATCCACCTCGACGACGAACGCGAGCTCCTTTGAATCCGCGTGAAGCCCGAACACGACGGAGACCTCGCGCACGAAGTCCGCCACCAGCGTGGGGACGGCCTCGACCTCGACCCGACCACTCTCGATGCGCGAGAGATCGAGCACGTCGCCGACAAGCGCGAGCAGGGCCTCGCCACTCGCCCGCAGCACCTCGGCGCGCTCCCGCTGCTCCTCGGAGAGCGTCGTGTCCTCCGCGAAGAGCTGGGCGAGTACCACGACACCGTTCAGCGGCGTCCGGAACTCGTGGCTGAGGCTCGCGAGGAAGCTCGACTTGGCGGCATCCGCGGCTTGCGCGCGCTCGCTCTCCAGGGCCGCGCGCTCCGCAGCGCGCCACGCGGACCACTCCTCCTGCACGTCGAGAATCGCCACAACCGAGCCGCCCTCGACCTCGGTGCGACTCACCATGACCCGGACCGGCATGCCCATCGGCGGCTCGATGAAGCCATGCAGCTGGTCGGGCAGTTCGTGGACTCGGCGGCCGTCGGCATCGAGAAAGGAGAGGACCTCGAGCAGGCGCTGCCCCTCGACGTCACCGCGACACGCAAACTCCCGAAAGGCCCGGTTCGCGAACGTGATGCGACCCTTGGCATCGATGTGCGCGATGCCTTCGGCAAGCGTGGACAACACGCTCTCGAGCCGCGTGAACCGCTCACTGCTGCGCTCGTGGACGAGCTCGAGCTCCTGCTGTGCCAGGTGATGGACCCGATCGGCCAGCGCACGGTCCGCCTCGGATTGCTCATAGGACCTGCTCACATCGAGCAGGAGGGCTGCGACCGCGGGGTCCAGGTCGTCGAGGTCCACGCCCGCGCGCAGTGCTTGGCGACGCAGCAGGCGGTGCAGGGGTTCGATCAGCTGGAAGTCTTTGCCCACGACCCCAAGGTTACCACTACCCCACCACCACTTCGGCGGCGGTCTCGTCGCCATCGGCAACGACGAGCGTGCCCGCGCCGTCCGTGGTGAACACTTCACGGAGGATCGTGTGGGGTTGGCGCCCGTCGACCACGTGCACTCTCGGCACACCGCCGCGGAGTGCCCGACGGATGGCCGCGACCTTCGGACGCATGCCGCCGGACAGCACGCCGTCGCGCTCCAGCTGTTCCAGGCCCTGCAGGTCGGTGAACGGGAGCACCGAGGCCGGCTCCTCGGGGTTGGCGAGGATGCCGGGGGCGCGGGTGACGAGAATCAGCTTGGCAGCGCCCAGCGCGACCGCGAGCTCCGTCGCGACCGTGTCGGCGTTCACGTTGAGCACCTGCGCTTCGGGCCCGACAGCCAGCGGGCTGATCACGGGGATCGCACTCGACGCGAGCAGGCTCTCGAGGACGGTCACGTCGACCTGGCTCACGTCGCCGACCTGCCCGTAGTCCACCTTCACCCGGGTGCCGTCGTCCTCGGTGACCACGGCAGGCGGACGGGGCTGCGCCTGGACCAGGCGGCCGTCGGCGCCGGAGAGGCCCACCGCGGCCTCACCCTGCGCGAGCAGGGTCGTGACGAGCAGCGTGTTCAGCCGCCCGCGCCACACCATGACCGCGGCGTCGATCAGCTCTGGACTGGTCACGCGACGACCCGCGACGCGCTCGGTCTTCACCCCGAGGTCCTTGGCCGCCTGATCGAGCTGAGGTCCACCGCCGTGCACGAGCACAACGCGGATGCCCAGGCGA
Organism: Deltaproteobacteria bacterium; assembly: GCA_006226595.1. Classification (GTDB taxonomy): domain Bacteria; phylum Myxococcota_A; class UBA796; order UBA796; genus M1803. The sequence continues at coordinate 56,632 of SBGP01000046.1, read as the reverse complement.
TGCAGCGCGGCCACATCGGTGGCGATGGCGCCCAGCGAGCGCTCGGCATCGAGCAGCTCACCGCCGACCTTGATCACGAAGGTCTGGCCAGCGTAGGCGCGGAGGTAGGGAATGGCTTCGAGGAGGCCGAGCTCGGCGGTCATTCGATTCTCTCGGGCTTCGTGGCGGCGAAGCCTGGGGGTTTGGGGGGAGCGAACCCTACTCGGCGAGCATCGCTTCGAGAAGGGACATCGCCGTCCACAGGCGATTGCCTGCCTCCTCGAGTACCCAGGACTGCGGTCCATCGAGTACCTCGGGCGCGACGACGACGCCGCGACGCACGGGCAGGCAGTGCATGAAGCCCGCGCTCGCGGGCAGCTTGTCCGGAGTCACCGTCCAGTGGCCGAGCTCGGCGCGATGGGCCGCTTCCGCCTCGCGTCGGCCGTAGCCCGAGAAGCCACTCCATGACTTCGCGACCACCACCTCGGCCTCGCCGAAGTCCTGGTCGTGGCGCACCGAGACGCCACCCCCGCCCGCCGCGGCGAGCGAGGTAGCGCGGGCCACGATCTGCGGGTCGAGCTCGAAGCCCTCGGGATGGGCGACGGTGACGTCCATGCCCTGCAGCGCCGCCGAGAGCAGCACCTGGTTCGGCACGGCAGCGGGAAGCGCTCGCGGATGTGGCGCCCAGGTGAGCACGATCTTCTTGCCGCGCAGGTCGTCACCGAGGTGATTCACCCAGGTCGCGGTGTCGGCGAGCCCCTGGAGCGGATGCCAGAGTGCGCTCTCCATGTTCACGACCGGCACCGAAGCGTGCGCCGCGAACGCGGAGATCATCGGATCCCGGCGGTCCTCCTCGGCATCGACGAGGCCAGCGAACGCGCGCACGGCCAGCACATCTGCGAACTGAGACAGCACGCCGGCCGCCTCGCGCACGTGCTCCGCCTTGTCCCCGTCCATGACGACGTCTTCGAGCTCCAGAGCCCACGCGTCCTTGCCGGGTGTGATCACCAGCGGCTGCGCACCGAGGGCGCCACAGGCCGCCTCCATGGAGGTGCGGGTCCGCAGGCTCGGGTTCAGGAACACCGCTGCCACGCGCTTTCCAGGGTGCTGGGTCGGCGTGGCCCCGGCACGCAGCTCGAGCGCGCGCTTCGCGAGGGTGAGGATGCCGTCGGCGCCGGCCTCGGTCCCGTCGAGGAAGTTCACGCGAGCACCGCCTGCAGCGACGCTGCGAGGGCGCCGATCGCGGACTCGGGCAGCACCGCCGGCGGGCACAGGCGCAGCACATTCGGATCGCCCGAGGTGCCACACATGAAGCCCCGCTCGAGCAGTGCCATCTGGATCGGCTTGGCGGGACGATCGAGCACGAGGCCGAGCCAGACGCCGCCGCCGCGCACCTCGTTCACGCCCTCGATCTTGGAGAGCTCGAGCTTGAGCAGCTCGCCGAGCCGCGCCGCGCGACCGACCAGGCCCTCGTCCCGGAGGATGTTGAGGGTCGCCTCGACCGCCGCACAGGCCAGCGGCCCACCGCCGAAGGTCGTGCCGTGCTCGCCCGGCTGCACCGTGGCCGCCACCGCCTCGGTCATCAGCGTGGCCGCCACCGGGAAGCCGCCGCCCAGGCCCTTGCCGACAGTCGCGATGTCCGGGCGCACGCCCTCCTTCATCGACAGCAGCGGCCAGCCTGCGCGTCCGATGCCCGACTGGACCTCGTCGCAGATGAGCAGCGCGCCTTCCTGGCGGCACGCGGCCTCGACCGCCGCGAGGTAGCCCGGGGGCGGCTCGACGATGCCGGCGATGCCCTGCACGGGCTCGAGCATGACCGCCGCCACATCGGGGCCCATCGCGTCGCGCAGCGCCTGGATGTCGCCGAAGGGCACGAAGCGCACGTCACCATGCGCCGGCTCGTGCTGATCCCGGTACTTGTAGGTCACGCCGAGCGCGCCCATCGTCCGGCCGTGGAAGCCCTTGACCATCGACACCACCACCGGACGGCCCGTGGCCTTGCGCGCGATCTTCAGCGCGGCCTCGTTGGCCTCGGCGCCAGAGTTCACGAAGAAAGCCACGTCCATGCCGGTGAACGCGCACAGCGCGGTCGCCGCGCGGTCTCGGACCGGCGTGGGGGTCATGGTGGTGCAGAACGACAGCTTCGCGGCCTGTGCAGCGATCGCCGCCACCCACCGCGGGTGCCCCTGACCGAGCATGGTCACGGCGTGGCCGCCGTAGAAGTCCCAGTACGCGCGGCCCGCGTCGTCGAACACTCGCGCACCCTGGCCACGCACGAGGGTGACGGGCAGCTGGGCGGCGCCCAGGTTGTCGAGGAGCGGCGGCGGAAGCGGCAGAGCCGGTGCAACGGACATGGTCATGTACCTACGGAAGCGCGGGGGGCGTGAGCGTGGACGGGGCTAGCCCGAGTGCCAGATCGAGGCACTGGAGGGCCTGACCGGCCGCCCCCTTGCCCAGGTTGTCGATGGCGGAGAGCACCGCGACCGTGTCTTCGTCCTGAGAGACGGAGAGGTCGCAGAAGCTCGTGCCGCGCACGAAGCGAAGCTCCGGAGAGCCCGTGCGCAGGCGAATGTGCGGGTGCTTGGCCGCGAAGTCGGCGACGATCGACTCGGCGTGGGTGCCGGGCTTCACGGTGACGAGCAGCGTGGCGAGAATGCCCCGGTCGATGGGCGCGGAGATCGGCACGAAGTCGAGCTTGGGCGCATCGCCGAGGGTGTTCCAGAACGCGACCACCTCGGGGACGTGCTGGTGCGAGAGCACCTTGTACGCCTTGAGGTTCGCGAAGCGAGTTGGATGGTGGGTGCCAGCCGAGGGCTTCACGCCGGAGCCGGTCGAGCCGGTCGCGGCGACGACGCGCGCGGGACCCTCGATGACGCCGGCGGCAACGAGCGGGGCGCCCGCGAGCGCCATGGCCGTCGCAAAGCAGCCGGGGACCGCAATCCGCGACGAGGTCGCCAGGGCCTCGGAGGCGTACTCGACCATGCCGTAGGTCCAGCCCTCGGCGTGGCGGTGATCCCGCGAGCAGTCGACGATCAGCGGAGAACCAGCGAGCTCGGCGACGAGGGGGGCCGCCGCGCCATGCGGGGTCGCGAGCACCACGGCGTCGAGCTTCGAGAGCTTGGCGCCGTCGAAGGGCTCGAGCACGAGGTCCGTGAGGCCCTCGAGCGCGGGATGCACGTCGGCGAGGCGCTTGCCCGCGGTGGACTGCGAGGTCACCGCGGTCAGCGTCAGCTGCCGATGCGCGAGCACCCGTCGCACGACCTCGGCACCGACAAAGCCGGTGGCGCCGACGACACCGATGTTCATGCGGAGGTCCGGGCGAGCTTGAGGGTCGGCACCGGCCGAAGGCCCAGGGCCCCGAGCAGCGCCGCGCCGAAGGCCTCGGACTCCTGCACGGCGTTGACCGCGGTCATGCCGAGGCCGCCGACGGACTCGGTGCCCGCGCTGTTGTCGGTCGCGGGGCCCGTGAGCACGTCGGCCTTCAGCCCCATGCCTTCGAGGATCACCTTGCCACCGAACGCGCCGACCGGGTCGTTCGCGCACAGCGCCAACGCGCCGATGGAGGCCTTGAGGTCGGGCGCGGCGAGCAGGTCGCGCACGCCGTAGTTGCCGAGCAGTCCGTCGCCGAGCTCCACGACCAGCAGGTTCGCACCCTGGGCGGCGAGATGGTTGAGGCAGCCGCGGGCGACGGCGAGGACCTCGGCGCCGCACGTGGACGGAAGCCCCGCATCGGCGAACGTCACGGCGTGGGTCGCGCCGTGGTCGATCATGCCGAGGACGTCGGACTTCAGCGCCACGCCGGTGAGCTTGGCCACGCCGACCGTGAACCCTGCGCGCACCGCCTCGCGGACCGCCGAGCACGCCGCCCGGGTCTTGCCCGAGTTCATCGAGGTCCCGACCAGCCAGATCGACGGCGGCAGCTCGCCGAGCACGTCCGCGGGCTGAACGATGCCCGGATTGATCGACGCGGGGCGCCCCACACGACGACCCAGCTCGGGGAAGGTCTGGACCGCGCCGAGAACCTCGACCCGCGCCGGCGGACCGACCTGCGGGTTCGCCGAGGTCGCGAGGCCGATGACCCCGCCCAGGTTGAGCAGGTGGAGTACGTCGCCGGGCTTCACCGTCTCGGGCACGTGACCGGAGTAGCCGTGCAGCGCCTGGCGATTGCCGAGCACGCCGGCGATCACGTCACCCTTGTGCACGGTCATCATCCGCCCGTGAACGTCCTCGAGCTTGTTGTAGACGCGCTTCTCGTCGAGCACGCGGACGGCGACCACGGTGCCGGGGACAGCCGGGATCTCACCGCCGAGCACCACGTCGGCCTTGACGCGGGCATTGGCAGTAGAAGAAGCGATCTTGTCGAGACGAAGCCTCATGGCGGCAACTCCAGGCGGCACGAGGGCCGCCGTGGGGGGAAGAGTCCGGTGGGGAAGGACGCGTTCAGCGTCGTCGGAGCGCTCGCATCAGCCGCTCACCAGCGGCAGCGTTGGAGAGCGCGACGAACACGGTGTCGTCACCCGCGATGGTGCCGAGCACGCCGGAAACACCGAGTCCGTCCACGTGCTGGGCGAGGACGGAGGCGTGAGCGGGCACGGTCTTGAGCACGCAGAGCGTGGCATGGGGAGCCATCTGCGCAGAGAGCAGCGGAACACCCAGGTCCTCGTTGGGAGCCATCACGTACACGCCGTCCACCTTCTGCACGCCGAGCGCCTTGAGCTCGCGAGAGACGGTGGCCTGCGTCACGTCATGGCCCTGATCCCCGAGCGCACGCACGAGTTCGCCCTGGGTCCGGTAGGACCCCGAGAGGATCAGGTCTGGAAGGAGAGCTCGCCACATGACGCCATGCATACTATGCGTATAAAATTCAGGCAAATACAAAGCGATGAATAATTCAACGACAAGCCTTCCATCGGCATCATAGAAGCGATCGCCCGAACAGGACCTGCATGAATCCTGCATAAAGTCATGCATGTGCGTAACGACACCGGCCGCACTGCTACAGTGCCGGCCCCGAGAGGTGCCCGTGTCCGAGAGTTCCGGCTTCATTCCCTACTCGCCCCCACGCATCTCCCACGTGGACGGCCTGACCGCGGGACGAGCACTCTACGATCGCCTGGATCGACGTCGGTCTGTTCGCTACTTCAGCGAAGATCCCGTTCCGCGCGAGATGATCGAGATCGCGATTCGCACTGCGAGTACCGCACCGTCTGGCGCACACATGCAGCCGTGGACCTTCGCCGCCATCTCCGACGCCTCGATCAAGCGCCAGATCCGAGAGGCCGCCGAGGAGGAGGAGCGCGTCTCCTACGAGGGGCGCATGTCCGAGGAGTGGCGAGAAGCCCTCGCCCCGCTGGGCACCGACTGGCAGAAGCCCTACCTCGAGACGGTGCCGTGGATCGTCGTCCTCTTCGCGCAGACCTTCGGACACCACCCCGATGGCAGCAAGAAGAAGCACTACTACGTGAAGGAGAGCGTCGGCATCGCCGCCGGAATGTTCATCGCGTCGCTGCACGAGATGGGCCTGGCTACGCTGACGCACACGCCGAGCCCGATGGGCTTCCTCTCCGACATCCTCGGACGCCCAGCAAACGAGCGACCGTACATCCTGTTCCCCGTCGGCTACCCGACCCCCGAGTGTGTCGTGCCCGACCTCTCCCGCAAACCACTCGACCAGGTGAGCGTGTGGTTCGAGGGCACCGTCGAAAAGTGACGAACCCTCCGTCGATCTTCGACGTTTTTCGACGTTTTGTTCGTCGTTTTTCGACGCCAGCACGCCGGATCCCCGGTTCACGCGGATCGTAGACCTGGCCCCGGGCTTGCATTGAACCGCCACCAGGAGGTTCGATGTCCCTAGCCCCTCTCCCGCGGCCTGTGTCCATGCCCACCCTGTCGTTCGAAATCGGCGGCCTGACCCGGTTCTCGTTCCCTCTGCGCGGAGGGCGCGTCGTGCTCGGTCGCGCGGATACCTGCGACGTGGCCTTGCCAGGCGAGCGGGTGAGTCGCGTCCATTGCTTCATCGAGAACCGCGACGGAAGCTGGTGGGTCGTCGATCGCTCCAGCAACGGCACGGCCGTGAACGGCGTTCCCGTCGTTCGTCGGGCGATTCTCGGTGAGGGCGACACCATCGAGATCGGCGACGTCGTCGCCCGCTTCGAGTGCACGCCCTCGGACCAGCGTCCGACGGACATCCGGCGCATCCAGGCCGCCATCCACGAAGAGCCCGTGGCAATCGAACCCGACGGGCTGATGACGCAGCGCGTCGGCCTCCGCGACGGCGAGCAGGTTCACGTGCTGCGCTCGCAGCGCACGTGGATCGGGGGCCCCGGCGCGGACCTCGTCATCGATCCTGAGCTTCCGGCACGAGCGTGCCGCGTGCTGGTGGTCCGCGGCCGTCCGATGGTCGAAGCTGGAACCATCGCCGCCTACGTCGCGGGCCAGCGCGTGCGCGAGACGCTTCCGGTCTACCCCGGCGAGGTCCTGCGAATCGGCGACCACGAGCTGCTCGTCGAGTCGATCTTCCACCGTCGCGGTCGCGAGCTGGACCGCATCGGCAACATGGTCGGCTCCCATCCCGTCATGCGACGCCTGTTCGGCACTCTCGAGAAGGCAGCTGCCCACGACCATCCCGTGTTGCTCTCCGGCGAGAGCGGGACCGGCAAGGAGCTCGCGGCCGCCGCCATTCACCAGATCGGACCGCGCGCCGAGGGCCCGTTCGTGGCGGTGAACATCGCGGCGATCACCGAGAACCTGTTCGAGTCCGAGCTGTTCGGGCACGAGAAGGGCGCGTTCACCTCCGCCGTGTCCCGAAAGGACGGTCGCTTCCGCGAGGCCGACGGCGGAACCCTGTTCCTCGACGAGATCGGCGAGCTCGCACTCCCGATGCAGGCCAAGCTGCTGCGCACCCTGGAGAGTGGCGAAGTGCGCCGCGTCGGCGGCTCCGAGGTCGACTACCCGGACGTGCGCATCATCGCCGCGACGAACCGCAACCTCCAGCAGATGGTTCGCGACGGCACCTTCCGAGCGGATCTGTACTTCCGCCTGTGTCAGCTTCCCGTGCGACTTCCACCGCTGCGAGCCCGGCGTTCGGACATCGGCTTCCTCGCCGAGACCATCCTCCGTCGCGAGGACTGCCCGCGCACGCTGACCCCAGCAGCCATCGAGAAGCTCGAGTCCTACGAGTGGCCCGGCAACGTGCGCGAGCTGCGAAACGTCCTCGTCCGCGCGCTGGTCGGCGCGACGGGCCCGCACATCGACGTCGACGACATCGAGTTCTCCGAGGGGGCGATGGTGTCGTCCTCGAGCACCGCCGTGGACTTCTCGATGGCGGAGCGGCGGCAGATCCGCGAAGCCCTCGAGCTCTCGTCGGGCAACAAGGCCAAGGCGGCTCGCTACCTCGGCATTCCGCGCACGACGCTGGTGTACAAGCTGAAGAAGCTCGGCCTCGCCTGAGGCCTACTGAATCCAGTACGCCACCAGCTCCGACTCCACGGGTGCCAGGCCCTCCGCGGCGATCACCGCCATCGCCAGGAATGCCGTGTCGTCCGCGCCGATCCGCCGCACCCGGACCACGTGATGCGAAGGCTCGGCCAGTGGCACACGCAGCTGCAGCGGGACCGTCACCCATGCGCCGTCCACCTCGACCTCGAACCCTTGAGAGGTCTCGGCGAGGGCCGTGTCCCCGCCGCCACCGGAGTCTCCAGAGTCGCCACCCGGACCGAAGCCGGAGATTGCCGAGAGCCGCAGCTCACCCGTGACCGTCATCGTCTCGGGCGCAAACACGATCAGCTCGGCGACCTCGGTCTCTCCCGGGCTCGGACTCAGCTGCCACTGCGTGCGAACCTCGAAGCCCTGCGGAAACATGCCCGGTCCCCCGGGAGGGGGCGCCGGGAGCGGCGTGACGCACGCGGTGAGCCACCACAGCCACATGTCAGCCTCCCTCCCAGGATCCGCGAAGGATGCGGCTCCTCGACACACCCACAGCCTAGCGCGGGCGTGCCACGGACCGTCCGCCATCGTCATCGGGGGTCACCACCCGTTGACGCTCGCGCATCGCGCACTACCGTTTTCAGGTGTCGTCGCCGTCTCCCCAACCAGACGGCCCAAAGACCAGGAGACCCGCCCATGCAGAGCATGACCCGTTCCCTCGCGACCGCAGCCGCCCTCGGCTTCGCGTTCTCCGCGGGCATGGTGCTCGGCAGCAGCGCGCTGCCGGAAGCCACAGCCGCCGTCAGTGACCTTCAGACCGACGAGCAGAACACGATCAGCGTGTTCGCCGCGGCCTCCCCTTCCGTCGTGTTCGTCGAGTCCACCGCGCGTCGGCGCGACCCGTGGACGGCCAACATCTTCGATGTGCCGCAGGGCTCCGGCTCCGGCTTCGTGTGGGACGACGAAGGCCACGTGGTGACGAACTTCCACGTGGTGCAGGGCGCGAGTGCGCTCAACGTCAAGCTTCAGGACGGCACGTCCTGGCCTGCCAAGGTGGTGGGCGTGGACCCGAGCAAGGACCTCGCGGTGCTCGCCATCGATGCCCCGAAGCGCACGCTCTCTCCACTTCCGCGTGGGCTGAGCGAGGAGCTTCAGGTCGGTCAGAAGGTCATCGCCATCGGCAACCCGTTCGGACTCGATCACACGCTGACTTCCGGGGTGATCTCGGCGCTCGGTCGCGAGATCGAGGCGGTCAACGGTCGCACCATCCAGGGCGTGGTCCAGACCGACGCGGCCATCAACCCCGGCAACTCCGGGGGTCCGCTGCTGGACTCCCAGGGACGGCTCATCGGCGTGAACACCGCCATCTTCAGCCCCAGCGGGGCGAGCGCGGGCATCGGCTTCGCGATTCCAGCCGACACGGTGAGTCGCGTGGTGCCCGAGCTGATCGAGCACGGCAAGGTGCGGCGGCCGGCCCTCGGCGTCCGCGTCGTCGGCGACCACATCGCCCGCCGCAACGGGGTGAACGGCGTGATTCTCGGCGCGGTGGACCCTGACGGCCCGGCCGGACGCGCCGGTCTCCTCGGCCTCGGACAGGACCCTCGCGGAAACACGGTGATCGGGGACGTCATCATCGGCATCGGCGAGCACGACGTCACCGACAGCGACTCGCTCTTCGCTGCGCTCGAGGCCCACGAGATCGGCGACACCGCCGTGGTCCGCGTGCTGCGCGAAGGCAAGCAGACCGAGGTCCGCGTCAAGCTCGGCGAGCTCGACTGACGAGCTGCGTTCACAGGGTTACCCGTGCGCATGCGCTACCTACCCTCCCTTGTGCTGCTGCTCCCGCTCGTCGCCGGGTGCAACATCGAGCTCGGTCCCGAGCGCAACTGCGCCGACCGCTCGACCTGGTACCCGGACGAAGACGGCGACGGCATCGGCGAGCCGACGGCCATGTACGTGGGCTGCGAGGCCCCTGCCGGATGGGTGGACAACGTCGATACTGCCTACACCGGTGCGCGTCGTCGTCGCGTGAAGCAGGGCTGGCGCCTGGCCCTTCGCGGAGTCCGGTGAGCACCCCCGTGGATCCACAGGCGAACCCCGCCGAGAACCGCGAGCCGAGCCGGCTGCGCGACCACGCTCCACATAGCGAGGCCGTGCGCTACGGCTCGACCATGCTCCGGCGCTTCGGCTGGTTCTACTACCTGACAGGCATCGGACGGCTGCTGTCGCGCATGCCGATGGACGAGCCGTCGGCAGAGCGCATCCGCGAGGCCGAGCGTCGCGGCCCCATCGTCTACGTGCTGCTCTCCGCCTCCACCCTCGACCACCTCGCGCTCAACACCGCGCTCAATCGCCGACGCCTGCCCCTGTCGCTGTGGGCGAATGGCGTGCGCAGCTTCACCTGGCAGCCCGTGGCCCAGGCCTGGGCGGACGTGGGCCGGCGCATCCAGGCGCTCTTCCGCATGGGACCCCCTGATCCCGTCGAGTCCGGATGGGTACAGCGCACCGTTCAGGCCGGTCATCCGGTGACCGTGTTCATCTTCGGTCGCCAGACCATGGGGCAGTGGCTCGGACGCAAGGCCGAGCCCGACCCGCTGCCATCGCTGCTCGCCGCACAGAAGCACAGCGAGCGTCCGATCCAGCTCTTACCCGTGGTGGTGAGCTGGGACCGCGCGCCGGACGTGTCCGGTGGCGTCGTGCGCAGCTTCATCCAAGCGGGTCGCGAGCGACCGGGGCCCATCTCACGCCTGCGACGGCTGCTGTTCGCAGGCCACGACGCGCACATTCAGGTCGGTGAACCCCTCGACCTGGCGGCGTTCACGGAACGCGTACCGGTCGAGCGACAGGAAGGCGCGCTCCGCGCCGTACTCCGACGCTACCTGCGTCGCGAGACCCGCGTCATCCGCGGCCCACGCCTGCTCCCGGCGTCCGAGATGCAGTCGCTGGTGCTCGACAACCCGCCCATGCGCGAGCTCGCTGCCGCCGAGGCCCGCGCCGGCGGGCACAGCGTCGAGCAGGTCCGCGCGACCATGGTCAAGGAGTACCGGCACATCGCCGCCCACTTCCGGTGGTGGGTGATCCGACTCCTGTACATCGTGCTCTACCCCCTGTGGACGCGCGTGTTCTCCGGCGTCGACATCCGAGACGAAGACCTCGAGCGCATCCGCGATGCGTCGCGCAACGGCGCCGCCGTGATCATCCCGGCGCACAAGTCGCACTTCGACTACCTGCTGCTCTCCTGGGTGTTCTACGAGCACAAGCTGATTCCCCCCCATGTCGTGGCAGGCGAGAACCTCGCCATCTGGCCGGTGTCGTTCTTCCTGCGAGGGGCAGGAGGGTTCTTCATCAAGCGCAAGTTCGCCGGCGAACGCATCCATCCCGCGGTGTTCAACCGCTACCTCCGGGAGCTGCTGCACCAGGGCTACCCGGTCGAGTTCTTCATCGAGGGCGGCCGCACGCGGACCGGCAAGCTGCTCCCTCCGAAGGTCGGTGTACTCGGCATGGTTCTCGAGGCTGCCACCCTGCGGCGAGCGGGCAAGGACATCACGCTTCTCCCGATGTCCCTGGCGTACGAGCAGGTCGCCGAGGAGAAGGCCTACGCCCGCGAGCTCGGCGGCGAGGACAAGCGCCCCGAATCGCTCCAGCAGGTAGTGAAGGCGCGCAGCGTGTTCCGGCGACGCTTCGGCAAGGTCTACTGCCGGGTCGGCGAGCCGATCCGCGCGAGCAGCGTGGTCGACGCCACCGACTCCCGTCCCGCCTGGGACGAGCGTCCGAAGGAAGTGCAGCGCGAGCAGCTTCAGCGGCTCGGCGAGCGCGTCGTGTACCGCATCGGCCAGAGCACCGTGGTGCTGCCGACCTCGCTCCTCGCGCTGGCCCTGATGGCGCACCCCCGACGAGGCATCAAGCAGGAAGAGCTCCACGCGCGCGTGGCGCGATTCTACGACGTGCTCCAGCGCAAGGGCTCCCCCGAGGCCGGGTCGATGACCCACATGAGCCAGGCGCTCGTCCAGGCCGAGGTGCGCTTCGCGGACCAGGGCCTGATCACCGGGCACGATCTGGACGGCGTCACCGTATGGGGCATCGACGTGGACCAGCGCATCACGCTGGCGTTCTACGCCAACATGCTGGTCCACACCTTCGCGCCGATGGGCTACGCCGCCGCCGCGATTCGCGCGCTCGCAGACCGCGAGGCCCCCTTTGGGGTCGACGCGCTCCGCCCCAACTTCGTGGCGCTGATCTGGCTCCTCCGCCGGGAGTTCGTCCTCGACCCCGACCGCAGCGCGACCGAGCTGCTGACCGAGGCCCTCGACGACCTGGTCGCCCACGGTGCCCTCACCCGAGACGGCGACACCTGGACGATCGTCTCCGTGCCCCTCCTCGGTGAGGTGTACGGGCTCTTCCGCGCGCTGCTCGAGGGCTACACCGCCGTGGCGGCGCGCTCCCCCACGCACCTGTCGCGGGGCAGCGTGGACGCGCGCGCGCTCACCCGAGCGCTGATGGACGAGCGGGATGCCCTGCTCGACGCGGGCACCGTGACCCGTCCCGAAGCGCTGTCGCTGGACACGCTCAAGAACGCGGTGTCGAGCTTCCGCGAGTCCGGGGCACTCACCGTCGACGAAGACGGCGGACTGCACGTGGTCGACGATCAGCTGGCTCACACCCTCGAAATCCTCGAGCCCATGGTGCGCGCATGAGCGACGTCGACGAGCTGTTTGGTGCGGATGACGGGGCCAAGCCGAATACGGCGCTCGTTACGGCCCTGCTCGCCAGCGGCGTGACGCTCTCCGTGCTCGGCCTCGCGTGCTCGGTGCTCCCTGGGGGCGCGCTGATCCTCTTCGGCTTCCACTACGCGGACCGAGAGCTCGACCGGGTCGACTCCGGCTACCTCGCGGAAGCGGACCGACCGAAGGTGCAGCAGCTGCGCATGCTCGCCCAGGTCGCAGTCGTGTGGCTGCTCATCGCGATCGTCGCGCAGCTCGTCCTGCTGTCCATCGGCGTGTACGACGGGCTTTGGGGCGCGGCCATCCTCGCGGCGCGCACCCTGCTCGGCTCGCTGTAGCCGCTCACGACACGATGGTGTCGATGTCGCCTTCGGCCAGGTGAACCTGCAGCCGGTCGCCGTACTTCACGTCGGAGGGACGGCGAATCACGCGACCCTCCGCGTCCCTGGCAATCGCATAGCCGCGGGCGAGCACCGCTCGCGGAGACAGCGCGCCGAGGCCCTGCTCGGCACGGTCCAGGCGAGAGCGACTGCGCTCCAGGCGACGCTGAACGCTCGGCCCGAGCCGCTGCAGCAGCGCATCGAGTCGCTGTCGCTGCACGCGCAGGCGTCCGGGGAGCGGACGATGCAGGCGCTCCTCCTCGGTCGCGAGCGCGACCCGCCGGGCGAGCAGCATGCGGTCCATCGCCTGCCTCAGCCGTTCGTCGAGCTCGATCAGTCGCTTCCGGCGCGCCGCGAGCTGCTCCCCCGGATGACGCAAGCGCCCAGCCAGGTCCTGGAGGCGATTCCGTCGGTGGCGCAGACGGCTGTGCATGGCCCGTTGGAGCGCGAAGAAGGCTTCATCGGCCTGCCGAGCCATGGCCACGCCATCGGGCAGCGCCAGCACCGCAGCGGCGGACGGCGTCGATGCCACGGCGTCGGCCACTTCGTCACACAGCGTGGTGTCGATCTCGTGGCCCACCGCGGAGAGCACGGGCACCGCGCAAGCAGCGACTGCCCGCGCCAGGTACTCGTCCTGGAACGCGAGAAGGTCGCTCTTCGCGCCGCCACCGCGGGTGATCACGACGAGCTCGGAGCGCCCGTCTTCCTGGAGCAGATCCATCGCGCGAATCAGCTCCGCGGGTGCCTCGGGCCCCTGCACGCGCGACGCCGCCACGAGGATGCGAGCCGCGGGGAAGCGCAGGCCACTGACCTTGAGGAAGTCCTGGAGTGCCGCGCCGGTGAGCGAGGTGACGACGCCGACCGTCCGCGGATTGCGAGGTAGATCGCGCTTGCGCCGGGGATCGAGCAATCCATCGCGCATGAGGCGCTTGCGACGCTCGGCAATCTGCTTGGCGAGCGCCCCCTCGCCTGCCGGCGCGAGCTCGTTGATCACGAGCTGGACCTGGCCGCCACGCGGATAGAACGAGAGCCGCCCCTGCACGAGCACGCGCATGCCCGCCTCGGGGCGAACGCGCAGCCTGGGCAACGTGCCGCGAAACACGATGCCGGCGAGCCGCGCGTCCCGGTCGCCGAGGGTCACGTAGCAGTGCCCGACGCTGGAGTAGTTGGCCTGCACGACCTCCCCCTCGACGAGTACCACCGGGTAGCGCGCCTCGACGAGTCGCTGAAGCTCGGCGCACAGGCCGCCGACGGAGTACGGGCGCTGCATCAGCGAGCCAGCTTGCGGAGTGCCGCGAAGTCCGCCGCGAGCAGGCGCTCGGCATCGGCAACCGTGGTGTCGTTGGACTCGGAGAGGTCGTGCAGTTCCTCGGGATCGGAGCCCAGCTCATACAACTGGCGAGCGTCGTCCGACGGGCGACGCACGTACTTCACACCGTTGGCGCGCATGCCGAGGATCGACTCGCCGTCGTCCTCGCCGACCAGCGCGCACCACATCGCCTTCGAGCGACGTCCGGTCGCGTACTCCAGCAGGTTCACGCCCTCGGTCTGCTCGAAGCCATCGATGCCGAGGTAGCCGAGCGCCGTGGGCGCGATGTCCATCAGTCGTACCTGCGCCTCGACGCGGTCGGTGGTGAGCGACTGCCCGGGAGCCTCGATGACCAGTGGCACGCGCACGAGCTCTTCCCACAGCCCCTCGCGCTTCGCGAGCACGTCGTGCTCTCCGAGCATCTGCCCATGGGCGCCGTGGAACAGCACCAGAGTCCGATCCGCGACGCCATGCTCGGCGAGCAGCTCGCGAATGCGACCGTAGGCCGCATCGACGGCCTCGACCTCGGCGGCGTAGCCGGTGCGACTCACGCCATCCTCGTGCTCCCAGCGCGCGACGTCCCCGAGCTCGATCCAGGCGAACAGCGGAAGCGCCGCATGCGCCGACAACCAGGCCTCGAAGCCGTCGACCACCACATCCGCATCGCGGACGGGCGCAGCGGGGAGGAGCCTGCCGAGGACGAAGACGTGCCGCCACAGGCCACCCTCGTCGTAGGTACGGAATCCCTGGGAGAGCCCGGAATCGCCACTCGCCGCCGCGGTCGCGACAAAGCCACCCGTCGCGTAGCCCTCGCGATCGAGGACCTCCGCCAGCGTGCGGAAGCCCCGCTGGAGCGGCTGTTCCTCGGCGATCACCCGGTGCCGCAGGGGGTGCAGTCCGGTGAGCACCGTCGCGTGGGAGCCGCGGGTCACGGGCGTCGGGGTCACGGCATCAGCGAAGGTGACGCCGCCGCCGTTGGCCACCGCATCGACCGCGTCCGTCGCCGCAGGAGAGCCACCCCAGGTCGTGCGCACGTGATCCCGGCGTAGGCCGGGGACCGAGACGATCACCACGTTCGGGTCCCCGGCCAGCGCGCCAGCACCGCCGGTGTAGCGGAAAGTGGACGTGCCGACGGCGCCAATGGCGAGCAGGCCGGCGAACGCGAACGCCGCGGGAAGAAACCCGATCCGGTACTCCACGCCGAGGTCGTAGCGCCGCAAGAAGTAGTGCGCGTTGAAGTACACGACAAAGAACAGCGAGAGC
Organism: Deltaproteobacteria bacterium; assembly: GCA_006226595.1. Taxonomy (GTDB): domain Bacteria; phylum Myxococcota_A; class UBA796; order UBA796; genus M1803. The sequence goes on along the minus strand of SBGP01000046.1, from coordinate 41,555 downwards.
GGCGTGGTGACCATGAGCAGCGCCGCAAACTGCCGATCCTCGGCGAGCAGCCCCGCTGCCGCCGGCCCGAGGTAGACCAGGCACAGCGCGGTCGCGGCAAGCCCCAGGTGGATGCTCACGGCCTGCGGGGCGGCGCGTCCACCGAGGAGGAGCTGGGAGACTCCCGTGACCAACCCCACCACGACCCCGAACGCGGCCATCACGAGCACGGTCACGACCGCGAGGCCGGCGAACTCGCCGCTCGACAGCGGAAGACGCAGGGACAGGGCCTGACTCACGGCCTCGACGCCGCCGGCGATCGCGCCAAGGCCCGCGCAGCGAATTGCCGCGAACCGCCACCGTTGGATGCGTGTCCACTCGTACATGCCGCCGCCCCTAACCCAGCGGACCGCTCGGAGTCCCGGCAGTTCCCCCACACGCGAGGTAGACGTGCCACGAGGAGGTCCCCCTGCACGCCGCTGTCCTGTTGCTCGCCCTGACGACCCCAGCCCAAGCGGGCCGGAAGCCCAAGCAAGCCCCTCCCCCTCCGCCCACGCTGGAGCAGAGCGCGGCGGAGCTCATGGGTCGGGCACTCGCCGACGATCGCGCTCTCGAGGATCTCGTGGAGCTGTGTGACGACATCGGACACCGCCTGTCCGGGAGCCCCGAGCTCGACCGAGCCATCGCGTGGGCCCAGGACAAGATGCGTGAGCATGGCCTTAAGAACGTGCGCGCGGAGCCTGTCGACGTCCCACGCTGGGTCCGCGGCCACGAGCGCGCGACCCTGCTCGGCGACCCCGACCGACCACTGCACATCCTCACGCTCGGTCGCAGCGTGGGCACGCCCGAGCCCGTCGAGGCCGAGGTCGTCGTCGTGCGGACCTTCGAGGAGCTCGAGGCTGCCGATGTCACCGGCAAGATCGTGCTCTACGACGCGCCGTTCGTCACCTACGGCGAGACGGTGGCCTACCGAAGCAAGGGCCCGTCCAGGGCGGCCGAGAAGGGCGCCGTGGGCGCACTCGTTCGTTCGGTGGGGCCCGACAGCATGGACACGCCGCACACCGGGGCCACCCGCTTCGCGGACGGCGTGACGCCGATTCCCGCCGCGGCGATCACCATCGAAGGCGCGGAGCTACTCGCACGGCTGGCCGAACGCGGAAAGCAGCCCCGGGTGCGCCTCGATCTGGGCGCGAAGTCCGAGGGCACGGTGAGCTCGGCCAATGTGATCGGCGAGATCCCAGGCCGCGAGAAGCCCGAAGAGATCGTGGTGCTCGGGTGCCACCTCGACTCCTGGGATGTCGGCCAGGGGGCTCAGGACGACGGTGGCGGCTGCATGATGGCGCTCCACGCCGCCCGCCTGATCGGCACACACCGCCAGGCACCGCGACGCACCGTTCGGGTGGTGTTCTACACGAACGAGGAAAACGGACTGGCAGGAGCGAAGGCGTACGCCGAGGCCCACGGCTCCGAGCCGCACATCGCAGCCATCGAATCCGACAGCGGCACCGGCGCCCCCGCCGGCCTGCGCGCCGACATCCGGCCCGAAAGCGAGCGTGAAAGCGTCTTCGAGGCTCTGAGACCCTATGCCCAGCCACTTCAGGCCATTCACGCCGGCGGGCTTCGCGAGGGCTACGGTGGCGCCGACATCGGCCCACTCGCCGAGATTGGCGTACCCGCATTCGGTATCGACCACGACACCACCGAGTATTTCCGGATTCACCACACCCACGCCGACACCATCGACAAAATCGACCCCACCGCGCTGCGTTGGGGCGTCGCCACGATGACTGTCTGGGCATGGACGCTGGCCGAGCGGGAAGCGGCGGTGATAGGCTCTTCCACGCTGCGTGGACGCCAAGAGGAATGACGAAGGACGACCTTCTCGAGTTTCTGGACAAAGTAGGGGCGCGGAGTCTCGAGTCCTACTTGACCCAAGAGTTCGACGACCCCCAGGCGGGGCTCGACGAGCGGCTGGACTGGGCTCGCTCTCGCCTCGCGGACCCGCGCTACAGCCGGTCTGCGCGCTTTCTGGTGTCCCACGAGAACGAGCTGCGCACCATCCTCCGCGAGGGGGAGCAGGCCTGGCTGCACCGCCAGATCACCGGCACTCCGGTGTCGCGTCGCCCCGCACCGTCCATTCCTCCGGTGGCCCCGCCGCTCGACGTCGACGACTTCGACGCGCCACCTCCACCGGTCGCCGCTCCGGCGCTTCTCACGCCGCCTGACGGAAATGTGCAGCCCGCGCCCGAGCCGAGTCCCATGGACAGCCTCGACGACGTCGACCTGCTCAACCCCCTGGGTGAGTCGACGCCCGTCACCGAGGTGAACCCGGGTGAGATCGTCTTCAGCCCGCCGATGCTCGACCCGGCCGACAGCCTCCTGCCGCCTCCCGACGACTTCGACGTCGACGGCCTGCCGCCCTCGCTGGACGAGGGCACGATGTTCAGCCCCGAGTTCGACGCGGACAACGAGCCGACCAAGGTCGCCCGCCGTTCGATGCTGCCCATCGACGCGGTGCTCGACCCGCCGAGCGAGTTCGACGCGGACGCGCAGACCTTGCGCATGGACAACCCGCTGGGTCCCTCCATCCTCAACGACCCCGCCACGGAGGCGGTCGAGGGCGACTGGGACCGACTCGGGGCCAACATGCCGTCCCTGCACGATCGGCCGTTCATGACCGACGGCCCGCGCGGCGGCCTGTTCGAGGACGTGCTCGACGACCACGACACCCACGCCTCCTTCGACACGAGCACGGCTCCTCCGTCGCACAGCACGCCAAAGCCGGTGCCCCAGCGTGCCGCGCCAATGGCCCCGCCGAAGCCGTCGGCTCCACCCTTCTCGCCGAAGCCCGAGCCGCCGCCGCCCGTGCCGCCGCCGATCGCGCCAGCGTCACCCGCGGCCCAGCAGGTTCGCTCGAACATCACCATGTTCGCCTCGGACCTGCCGCCCGAACCCGTGGAGTCGACGGCGACGCCACACTCCCACGCCCCCCTCGGACCGCCGATCCCGGTAGACGAGCCGGACGAGTTCACCCGGGAGACCACCGCCTCGACCCGCTTCGTGAAGGCGAAGAAGAAGACGCCGCGGTACGACCCCTACCTGCTCGCGGCCTCGGCGTTCTTCGGCCTCGCGATGGCGTACCTCTTCGTCACCGTCCAGCCCCTGATCTCGCGGTGGATGTACACCCGCGATGTGGACTCGGGCGGCTCGGGCGCCGCCGCCCAGGTGCTCGTGCGGCCGACCGCTCCCGTGGAGCCCGCCGAGATCGTGCCGCCGACGCCGACCGAGATCGAGCCTGGCGAGCCCGTCGAGGTCCCCGAGCCGGTCGAAGGCGTCGAGCCGGCGCCCCCCGAGCCGGCGCCCCCCGAGCCGGTCGAAGCCGTCCAGCCGGCGCCCCCCCAGCCGGTGCAGCCCGCACCGGTCGAGCCCGTCGCCGTAAAGCCCGCGCCGCAGCCGGTAAAGCCCACGCCCGTTCCGCCCAAGCCGCAGCCGGTGGCCACGGCACCCGTGCCCCAGCCCGCCCAGCCGGTCCCGGTGAAGCCCGCACCCGTGAAGCCCGCTCCGGAACCGGTGGTCGCGGGACCCGACGGAAGCTGGGCCGGCACCAACGGCAGCGGCGAGTTTGCGCTCCGTCTCGCGGCGCCGAAGCGCGGCAAGATCGAGGGCGTGGCAACGATGACGGTCTCCGGCGCCAAGCGCACCTTCGACATGAGCGGCACGTGGGACGAGGCTTCGAAGCGACTCGCGCTCATCGAAGTAGGCGGCTCCGTCACCCTCTCGGGTACGCTCGACGACAGCACCGGTCGGGGCACGTGGTCCCCCGGTGCCGGCGCGACCGAGCGCCAGTGGTTCGTGGTCCGGAAGTAAGCGCCGGGTTCGCGCGTTCAGCAACCAGCCCAGAGACGCCCCTTGCTCACCTTCCTCGCCTTCACCGCACTCGCCGCCGAACCGCTCGGACTCACGCTCGACATTCAGCGTGACCTGCTGTTGGTCGATGGCCGCGAGCAGCTCACCGTCACCGCCATCCTCGACGATGGCACCACCGAGCGCGTCGAGCACGAGGTGGAGTGGGTGTCGTCGCGCGCCGATATCGTCGACGTCAGCCGAGATGGCGTGGCCGCGGGCCTGCAGGTCGGCGAAGCCGAGGTCACTGCCAGCTGGAAGGGCCTCACCACGCAGCCCCTCAAGGTCGAGGTCGTCGACCTGCCGCCTTGGCGGGTCCACATCGAGCCCACGGTGCTCGAGGTGCTTCCGGGTGCGACCGCCGAGCTCGAGCTCATCGCGACGCTCGAAGACGGCCGCCAGGCCAGCGCCACCCGCCAGGCGCTGTGGCAGACCCGCTACAGCGACGTCGCGACCGTGCAGGACGGCATCGTGACCGGCAAGGTCGAGGGCGAGACCTCGGTGACGGCGACCTTCCGCGGCACGCGCGCCCCCTCTTCGCACGTCAACGTGCGCATTCCGAAGGCGGTCGGCGTCACACTCGACCCGCAGGTGCCCGTGATGATCGTCGGAAGTCGGGTGAACCTCGCGGCCCGCGCGGTGTTCGCGACGGGTCACTCCCTGGACGTGTCCAAGCGGGTGAAGTGGGAGTCCACGGCCCCCGACGTGCTGCACGTGGACGGTGCCGGGCGCCTGACCGCGATTCGCGGCGGTTCGGCCACGATCCAGGCGAAGTGGGACGACCTCGAGGTCGCTCCGCTCGATGTCCAGGTGATCTCCGGCAACGTCAAGCGTCTGCGCGTGGGCGAGGGCAAGCGGACGGTCGGCTCGGGCGACGTGCTCACGGTCACGGTCGAGGGACAGATCAGCGGTCGATGGGTCGACCTGACCCACGCCGTCGAGTGGATCTCCAGTGACGACCAGGTCCTGCTCGCCGCCCCGGGCGGGCTGGTGACGGGCGTGTCCCGCGGCCGCGTCACCGTCACCGCTCGCTACGGCGCCCTCTCCGAAGCCACCGAGATCGTCGTCACGCAGTAGTGCACCAGGTCGACGCACGACTTGGTTGTCACCGCTCTCGCACAGACGAGAATGCCGTCCGCATCGACGTGATCGCCGTTCTGGACCGCCATCCTCCCGCAGGGCTGACACGGTTGTCGCGATCTGGCGTCCACCCAGGCGTGACCGCATCGGTTCCGGTCACCAAGACCCGCTGTTCATGGGCATCCATGAGCCTGGCACGCCGACTGCATTGTCTACCAGCGTCCGGTGAGGGAGTGTCCGTGCCCCTTTGTCTCTCACTGGATGCCAAGGGGGCGGCGCAGAGAATGGGCTCTGCGTCGTCCCTTCTCACTTTGGGGGAGCGCTGATCGTCCCGGACGTGTTCGGCGGCGCCGGCGGCCCACCCGTGGCGAGCTGCTCCACCACCCGGTCGAGCGACCAGTAGGTGTCGTCGTAGCGCTCGATCAGGCGCCCCTCGCCATCGAGGACGAGCATGCGCAGCGAGTGCAGGATCTCGCCATCCGCCTTGCGGACGGACAGTCCCGCATGCATCGCCAGCGTCTGGAGCGTGTCGGCGTCGACCCGTCCCCACTGCCAGCGCGTCGGGTCCGCGCCGACCTGCTTGCCGTAGGCGTCGAGTACGTCGAGGCTGTCGCCCTCGGGGTCGAGGGTGACGACGACAATGCGGGAGCCTTCGGGAAGCGCGGGCTGCAGGGCCTGCAGTCGAGCCACCACCGCCGGACAGAACTCCGGCATCGGGCAGGTCGTGTACGCGAAGGTCAGTGCGGTCGGTGCCTTCTGGCCGAGGCCGAGCTTGAGGGTCCCCTGCGGGGTGGTCACGTCGACCGGCGGGAGCACTTCGGTCGGTCGCACCGGCGCCGGGCCCTTGAGCCGCTCTGGCACGGCGCCCTTGCCCGTGACCCGAACCCGCGCCAGATAGCTCCCCTGGTCTTCGACCATCAGCCGGGCGACGATCCGGTCGCCGGGCACGAGCTCGACCTCGTCACGAACCTCGAAGGGCATGGTCATCGCCTGCATGAAGCCGGCGATTTCTTCGTGGTCGACGGTCACGGTGTCCCCGTCGACGGCGACGACCGTCCCTTCCACGATGTACGCGGAGTCTCCCCAACAGCCGAGGAGTGCGAGCAGCAGCGGTGCGTAGTGAAGCATGCGGAGCGAACTATCCAGCGCGCGCGGCCCTCGCACGGCGGGACAGCTCGACAGCTTCGGGAGCCAGGGTCGCATCGGCCTCGCCGCCGTACAGTACCCGGTAGTGCAGCCACGCGAGGGCCTTGAGGTCCTCCCCGGCAGGATCGACCTCGGCGAGCCACTCGGCGGCCGACAGCGGGGGCAGCGCCGACGGCGGCGTGCCACTGCGGCGGATCGCACTGTCCCGCGCGAGGAGCCAGGCCTGCTCGACCACCCCGGGTCGTCGCCGACGACGCTCCCCGGCAAGCGAGGCGAGCAGCACGCCCACCGCGACGCGCAGCACCACGAGCACGAAGCCCGCGCCCAGGGTGAGCAGCACCCACCCGAGCTCGGTGGCCTGCGTTCCGGAAGCGCCCATGACCCCGCCGACCGACTGACCGATGGCCTGCACCGCCGCGCGTTGCTCACCGCCATCGAACCCGACGACCTGCTCGGCCCACCACACCCGCAACGCGTCGACGACCTCGGATTCGGCGGGCTCCGGGGGAAGTCCAGGCCCCGGGGTCGGATCGAGAAGGACCCAGCCCCGGCCGTCGTGGAACTCGACCCAGGCGTGTGCATGGGAAGCGCGAAACACCCGGTAGCCGCCCGCATCGTTCCGCTCGTCGCTCACGAAGCCGTGCACCAGTCGTGTGGGCACGCCCCTCGCTCGGAGGAGCACGGCGGCGGCACTCGCGAAATACTCGCAGTGCCCGTTGCGGCGCTCGAACAGAAACGCCGCCAGCGGGTCCTCCACCGCCGCATCCCGCGGGTCGCGTGAGTACGTGGCGGTGTCGAGCAGCCAGGTCTTCGCGGCGAGCGCCAGCGATGCAGGGTCGTCGCCGTCGAGCGCACCGGCCGCGGCATGAAGGCGCTGATCGAGCACGGGCAGCTGAAGCGCACGCGCCAGGTCGACGTCGTCCAGGTCCGCGGGGCTCGCCTCCCCTGGGCCGAAGGGCGGCGCCGCCACCAGGGTCCATGCAACCGCCCCGGTTCCGTTCGACCGGAGGTTGCCGGACGCATCTCGCTGCGCCTCCACGCCCATCACCGCGGCGGGCTGGCCGAAGCTGAACAGCGCACCCCCGGGTCGCTCGGACTGGAGCATCTCCGCGCGGATGCCACGCGCGAGCGACGCCTGCGTCATCGGCGACAGCGGCGGCGTGGCCTTCCACTCGCGTCCGTCGAAGTGGTCGAGCACCGCCGCGCGCACGTACAGGGTCTGCGGCAGGATCTGTCCACCGAGCGGCTCGAGGCGCATCCGCAGGACCGGTGTGGTGTCGACCAGCATCTCCCCCAGCTCACCCAGGGTCACGGCGTCCCCGACGCCGGTCACCGCGGCGGACCGCAGCGCGAGCTCACTTCCGCCAGGCCGAGGAAGGAGCCAGAAGAGCGAGGTGGCAACGAGCAGCACCGCGGGCGTCACCCTGAGCACCCAGCCCACCGACGCCGCACCCCGAGAGGTCGCCGCAAGGGCCGCCGGCAGGCACACCGCCCACGCCGCGAACGCGACGAGGAACATCAGGTCGCGGGTGCCGATGGCCGCCACCGCGATGACCAGCGCGCTGACGAGCAGTCCGAGCCGCTGCCTCGCGCGCTCTCGGCTCGAGGTGAAGAGCAGCAGCAGGTACACCAGGCCCCACGCGAGCGCCTCCAGCGGCGCCAGCAGGCCAGACACGCCCATGGACGCGAGGCCTCCGAGGGCCAGGGCGGTGAGCGGCGCCACAGCTCTGGCGGGCATGCGACGGGCCAGGACCCCACCCACGGCCAGCCCGGCCACGCCCAACACCCCAGGCACCGGCGCGACGAGCGCCAGCGCGAACAGAGACGCCACAGCCGCCGCGCTCAGTGCCCACTCACGGCCCGCGAGACGCATCAATCCCGCCTCGGAGCGGTGCCGAGCGCACCGAGCAGTCGGCGACGCCACGCGCCTCCCTGCTCGGGCGGGTACACCTCGTCACCAATGCGCAGGCCCACCGCGAGCCCCTCCGAGAACGCGCGGATCACCGCGCCGCAGGCCTGGGACAGCGCGCGCTCCCACTGCGTCGCATCCTCTTCATCGGGCACGGTGATGCGCACGGCGCGTCCGACCTCCCCGCTGCGCTCGATGACCATGGGGGTGCCGCGACGGGCGGTGGAGCGCCAGTGAATCGCACTGGGACGGTCCCCGAGCTGGTACTCGCGCAGCCCGACGACATCGCCGACGCCACCTCGCGCGGCGCGCTCGCCCTCGACCTCGCCCTCCGCGGCGGGCAGCGACTCCCCCTGGCCTCGGAGCGGGCGCGGGTAAACGAGCACCTCGACCGGCTGCTCCACCGCGAGCTCCGCTTCCCACAGCCCGAACGGGAACGCGCTGGTGAGCACGAAGCGATCGAGCTGCACGATGCCTCGCTCCGCGAAGCGCCAGGTCGCGGCCGCGGTGCCCCGGTTCTTGGGAGGAACGTCCGTGAACAGCGCCTCGGCGTCGCGGTGTCCCTCGCGAATGCGCACGCCGCGCGCCGCCATGAATCGGCGCCGGTTGGTGAGCACCCACCGTCCGTGGCTCGGCACCCCGCGAAAGCACTCCGCGGGCAGTCGGCGATGGGCCTCGAGTCCACGCAGGTTGAAGGTCGTGAGCGGCGCACCGATGCCGACCAGGGCGATGCCGACGGAGAGCAGCATCGCGAGCAGGTTGTTGCCGGTGAGGAACACGACGACGGCGAGCACGCCGCAGCCGAGCACCACCATGCGCCCATCCTCGGTGAGGCGCAGCTGGACGCCCCTGGTCATGCCGGAGGCGGCAGCGAGCCCAGGATCTCGCGAATCGCGCGCGCACCGCCGAGTCCCGACGGCCCGCCGTCGATGCGCGCGAGCACACGGTGGGCGAGCACCGGCACCGCGAGTGCCCGGATGTCCTCGGGGATCGCGAAGGTCCGGCCCTGAACGAGCGCGCGAGCCCGAACGGCCCGGTACAGGGCCTGAGCCCCACGCGTCGACACGCCCCGGAGCAGGCGCTGGTCCTCGCGCGTCACCCGCACGAGGTCGAGCAGGTAGTCCTCGACAGCATCGGGAACCCGCACTTCGCCCGCGGCTTCGACCAGGCCGTTGACCTCTTCCGGCGTCGCGACGGTGGCCGCCGCTTCGCGCTTGAGGCCCCCGCGCCGAAGCACGGCGCGCTCGGCCTCGCGGTCCGGATAGCCCATGGCGATGCGCATCAGGAACCGATCCAGCTGGGAATCGGGCAGCGGGAAGGTGCCATGCACGTCGTACGGGTTCTGGGTGGCGACGACGACGAAGGGCGACGGCAGCGGTCGAGTGCGCCCGTCGACGGTGACGCGCCGCTCCTCCATCGCCTCGAACAGTGCCGACTGCGTCTTCGGCGAGGTCCGGTTGATCTCGTCGGCGAGCACGACGTTTGCGAACAGTGGGCCGCTTCGGAAGGCGAACTCGCCGTTCTCGTAGATCGACATGCCCGTGATGTCGCCGGGGAGCAGGTCCGCGGTGAACTGGATGCGCGAGAACGAGCCGCCGAGGGCGCTCGCCAGGCTCGCCGCGAGCGTGGTCTTGCCGACGCCCGGTACGTCCTCGAGCAGCAGGTGCCCCCCCGCGAGGATGCCGGTCAGCGCGAGCTCGACCACGTCGTCCTTGCCGTGCACCACCGCGCAGATCGCCGCCTTCAGGCGTGCAATCGCGTCCAGTGCCTGGGCATCGGGGAGTGCGCTCACAGCTCCCCCGAGTACGTTCCCGTCGCGTCCATCCGGTACGTACAGCCCGGCGGCACGTCCGGGTCCGCCGAGTCGATCACCGTGATCTCCTCGAAGCCCTCCCAGTCGAGCCCATCCGCGATGTTGCAGTCATTGCCGCCCTGCCGGACCGACGCCTCTCCCACGAGTTGCCAACGCACCTCGCCCCCCTCCCGCTGTTCCTGCCAGATGACGGTCTCGTAGGACACGTCGCAGCCGGAGAGGGTTCCACTCGCGAAGCCGAACACCTCGCCACCCTGCAAAAGGCCCAGGGAGACATCCGCCCCACTGAAGTCGAGCACGTAGTCGAAGGTCTCGGTGTAGGGGGTCTCGGCGCCGATGTTGCAGCTGTCGAACCCCGGCTCACCGCCGTTCACCGTGACTTCCCAGGCGTACCCGGACAGCGGCTCTCCGCATCCGGCGAGAAGGCTGATCACGAGCAGGTGAAATGCGAGGCGCACATAGGCTCCTTGGGCCCATTGCCGAGGGCCAGTTCCGTTCTTATATACCGCCCTCTTTGCGCCCACCTGCCGGTGCACCTCTAGCCCTCCGTCAAAGGAGCCCCCCTTGGCCGACGCCAACGCTCTGTTCGTCGCTCGCGAGGATGACCTCGCCTCCCTCTGGACCCACTGGGAGGCGGCGCGCGCCGGTACCCCCCGGGTCGTGCGCCTCCAGGCCCCCTTCGGCGGCGGCCGTCGCGCCCTCGGCGGTGAGACTCTTCGCCGGATCGCGGCCGAGGAGCCCGATGCGATCCTGTGCCGCGTGCAGTGCCTGGATCAGGACAACGGCGTCCAGTGGCTGCTCCGCATGTACGGCGCGCTCATGGCCGGTCTGAACCAGGACATCCTGCGCCGCGGCCGGGTCGAGATGCTGCTCAACTCGAAGCTCGCCTCGCAGCCCAAGCGCGTGCAGGGCTGGTACCAGCAGTTCATCGCCGCCCTCAAGGACAGCAAGACCGACGCCGCCAAGGGCACGGTGCAGCTCCGCCTGCCCCAGGACAACCCGCTCATCGGCCTCGTCGAGATCGTGTGCGCGATCGCCGAGAAGAGCCCGGTCGTGTTCGAGCTGCAGCAGCCCTACGTCGTGTACTCGATGGCGGTGGCGCAGTTCGTCGAGGCGCTCCAGGCCGAGGCCACCGAGCGCGGCGCCAAGGTGTTCGTGGTCCTCTACGACGAGCCCGAGGCCGAGCTCACCCAGGCGCTGTTCCCCGCGCCCCTGCTCGACTACTACCAGCGTCGTGCCGACGACATCCACGTCCTCACCCTCCAGCAGTGGGGCGAGGCCGAGGTCGCGAAGTTCCTCGCGAGCAAGGGCGTCGAGTCCGACGCTGCACGCCTCGCCGAGATCGCCGGCGGCCGTCCGGGCTTCGTCTCCGACCTCATCGACCTGCTCACCGACCGCGACATGCTCGGTGGCGACCTCTCCGACGTGAGCTTCGCGAGCCTCGTGCCCACGGACATCGACGAGGACGAGCTCGACGTTCCCGAGGAGCCCGCCGCCGAGGGCCAGCGCAAGCACGCGACTGCCGACGACCTGTCCCAGGTGGCCTTCTTCGCCGCACTGCTCGGCCAGGCTTTCCCGAGCGGCCTCGTCGCCGACATCGGCGGCTACGACCGCGACAGCGTGGACGACCTGCTCGACGCCGCCGGCGACCTGTTCGAAGAGGTGCAGCGCGCCGAGGACCTCGGCACCTGGATCTACAAGTTCAAGCACGGCACCTACCGCGAGGGCGTGCTCGAGCAGCGCTCCAGCGACGAGGACCAGGACCTGGCCCGCCGCGTCGGCGTGTTCATGGAGCGCTTCCTCATTCCGCGTGGCCCGGCCTTCCTCGTGAAGACCGCTCGCGTGTACGCCGAGCACGGCGCGCCGGCCCGCGCCGCCGCCCTTCGCAACGGCGCGCTGAACAACGACAACCCGGACGTGTGGGGTCTCTGCTACGACCTGATGCGCTACTTCGACGAGGTCCAGTGGCCCGTGGCCGCCCGTCGCACCGCGATGCAGCAGCTGCTCGACCGCCTGATCTCCTCGGGCAACCTGCAGACCGCCGAGCGCCTGCACGGTGAGATCACCCAGTGGGCCACCGACAACGAGGATCGCGAGCTCACCGCGTGGGCCCTGTTCGCCGGCTCGCAGATCGACTTCCGTCGCCAGGACCTGTTCCGCGCCCGCGACCGCGCCAACGACGCGGTCAAGCTGTTCGACGCGCTCGAGCTGCCGGTTCGCGCCGCCGACGTGCACTGCCACCTGGCGACCATGGAGATCCAGGACGGCAACCCGGCCACCGCCAGCGAGCAGATCGACCTCGCCGTGCAGAAGGGCAAGGTGAAGATCAACGAGGAGCAGGAGGGCGTGGTGCCGCGCATCGCCGCCCGTGCCTCGCACCTCCGCGGTGTGCTCGCCCGTCGCGGCGGCAACCTCGAGCAGGCCACCGAGCTGTTCCGCCAGGCCAACGAGATCAGCGGCCAGTCCGGCCTCGCCGGCCTCGCGCTCGACAGCGGTCTCGCCTTCGGTGAGGCCCTGCTTGCCAGCCGCAAGGTCGAGGATGCCCGCAACGTGCTCCGCCAGGTGCTCGGCATCGCACAGCAGCTCCGCAACCCCGTCGCCGAGCGTGGCGCCGCCGAGCTGCTCACCCAGGCCGAGGGCGCGCTCCGCAACCACGATGCGGCCCTGCAGCTTGCGCAGCACACGCTCAACCTGACGCAGCAGCTCAAGTTCGAGCAGAACCTGCCCATCGACCTGTACAACGTCGGCTTCTTCACGTTCCTGAAGGACAAGCCGACCGAGGCGCTCACCTACTTCAAGCACGCCGAGCAGCGTATCGGCGCGCTTCCGGGCAACCACCCGGTGGTTCGCGAGCTGTACTACTTCAAGGGTCTGTCCGAGCTGAAGACGCAGGACTACGGCAACGCCAAGAGCTCGCTCGAGCGCGCCCTCGGCCCCGCCCGCGACAGCAAGGACCTGCCGAAGGTCGCGTCGATCTACGACGCGTTGGCGGGCGTGGCGGTGACCACTGGCGATGCGGCGACCGCCCGCCAGCACCTGCAGCAGGCCATCGAGGTCGCCGGTCAGGCCAACCTCAAGGACCTGCGCAAGAACCTGAAGAAGAAGCTCGACCAGATCAACGCCTAGTCGACCTCACGGGTACACAGGGCCGCTTTCCCACCGGGGAGGCGGCCCTTGTCGTTTGGCCGGTCCTGCTTCACGCGCACGAAAAAGGCCGCCCCCCGAGTGGGAGAGCGGCCTTCTCTGGGTTCGCTCGCGCGAGGCGCGACGCGACAGCTACTGCGCGAGCAGCTGGTCGATCGTGCCCATCACCGGGCTGCGGCCACCGATGGTGCCCTCGGCTGCATCGCGGATGATCATGTTGCGGTCGAGCACGACCTGGTACGGCACGCCGCCTCCCCAGGTACCCGCGTAGTACATGTCGTACAGCGACTCGTTGCCGGGCTCGCGGATCACGGGGAAGGTCAGGCCGAACTCACCCGCCCACGCCTGGAGGAACGCCTGATCCGGCTCCTGGCCACGGGTGGTCGTGTCGGTCATCAGGTGGATGGTCATGAAGCCCTGATCGCGACGGGCGAGGTACTCCTCCTGCGCCGTGCCGGCGAGCTGACGACAGGGGCCACACCAGCCGGCGCTGTAGTCGAGAAGGATGACCATGCCCGCGAACTGGTGCAGCTGGACCTGGTTTCCGAACTGATCGAACACCGTCAGGTTCGGGATCTGGTCCCCGATCCTTACGCCCTCGGTTCCCGGCGTGAGGTTCGGGGAGAAGTCGGGCCACAGGCCCGGAGGCCAGGAGTACATGTCGAGCGGGTCGGAGAGCTCGAACTCCTCGCCATCGTCGATGCCGTCGCCGTCGCTGTCGGCGAGGAGCGGGTCGGTGCCCATGCCGATCTCGCCGAGGTCGTTGAGGCCGTCACCGTCGCTGTCCGCGAGGTCGGGGTTGGTCCCGTACTCCTCTTCCTGGGCGTTGGTGAGTCCGTCACCATCGTTGTCGCCGTTCGCGCTTCCGCACGCGGCAAGGGTGAGCACGGCGGAGAGTGCCAGGTATCGCATGTTGCCTCCGAGCCACGGCCTGTGTGGCGGGAACGGCGACGTTATGCAGGAAGCTGACCCCGACCGCAAGTTCGGTGCATTCTTTGACACTTGTCAGGAATGCAGGCCGCCGGCCTCTATTCTCCGCCGAGTACGTCCTCGAGGGGGACGTAGTCCTTCTCGGCGCCACCACCGCCTTGTCCCAGGACGACGGCCACGGCGACGAGCAGGGCGATCACCACCAGCGCGAGTACACCGAGGACCAGCTTCGAGCCCAGCAGCGACGTCGGCTCGGGCGGCACCGCGCTGCCCGCGCTCTGTCCGTAGAGCACGGTCGGGGCGTGGGACCCCGCACGCTCTCCATACAGAACGGTCTCGCCGGGGCCCTCGCGGACGTCGGTGTCCTCGGCGTCAGCCTGGGTGTCTTCCTTGCCCATGAGGTCGAGTATCTCCTTGCACGACCGGATCCTCCCTTCCTCGGAGGGATCCAGGCAACGGGTGATCGCGGTGTGCACCCACTCGGGTGCGTGAGGAGCATAGCGCCTGGAGTCCTCGAAACGCCCTTCCCGCGCGGCTTTCATCGCACCCATCGCCCCGGTCCCGCCGAAGGCTGCGCGTCCACACACCAGCTCGTACAGGATGCAGCCGAGCGCGAAGAGATCGGTGCGCGGACCGACATCTCGCGCGGACCGCGCCTGCTCGGGGGACATGTACGCCGGGCTGCCGAGGGCGACGCCCTCGGTGGTGATCGAGTCCTCCTCGTCGCCCGAGACGAGCTTGGCGATGCCGAAGTCCGAGACCTTGGCGATCCACCGCCCGTCGCGCTTGAACATGAGCACGTTGGAGGGCTTCAGATCGCGGTGGATGACCCCTGCCGCGTGCATCGCGCCCACCGCCATCACCAGCTGATGGAAGATGTCGACCGCAGCGTCCATGGCCAGCGGAGGCCCATCGAGAACCTCGGAGAGATCCGATCCATCCACCAGCTCGAGGATGGTCGCCGGGTCCCCACCCACGTCGAGCTGTTCGATGACGCGCACGACGTGGCGATGCCGTACCCGCGCCTGGGCCTGCGCCTCGCGCAGCATGCGCTCCCGCTGCACCGCGCTGGGCAGCGGCAGGTACTTCATCGCGAAGCGCTCGCGGCTACGCAGGTGATGGACGAGGAACACGAAGCCCATCGACCCGGAGCCGAGCTGCTTCTCGACGACGTAGTCGCCGACCTGGCCTCCGGGTTGGATCAGCGACCCTCCTCGCGCGCAGCATACGACGCGAGGAGGCTCAGCCTGCGATGATCCGCACCACGCGCTTCTTGCCGAAGCGCAGCACCACGCCGTCGCCCGCCGCGGCATCGGCCGGGATCAACGCCTCGATGTCGCTGACCTTCTCGTTGTCGAGCCGCACACCGCCGCCCTGAATGGCGCGACGGGCCTCGCCACGGGACTTGCACAGTCCAGAGTCGGCGAGGGCCGCGATGACGCCGTAGCCGGCCGCGAGATCTTCCGCAGACACGGCGTGGGTGGCCAGATCTTCGGAGGCGCGGGCTTCGACCATCGCGTGACCGGCGGCTTCGGCGCTGGCACAAGCCTCGGCGCCGTGCACCAGCGTGGTCTGCTCGCGGGCAAGCACTCGCTTGGCCTCGCGAATGTCGGGACCCGCGAGCTTCTCGAGCTCGGCGATGCGATCGAGGGGCAGGAAGGTGTACAGCTTCAGCAGGCGCCCGACATCGCGGTCGTCCACGTTGAGCCAGTACTGGAAGTAGTCGAAGGGCGAGGTCTTCGAGGGGTCGAGCCACACGGCGCCGCCCTCGGTCTTGCCCATCTTCTTGCCGTCCGCCGTCGTGATCAGCGGGAAGGTCAGGCCATGCACCTCGGCCTGCTCCATACGACGGGTGAGGTCGGTGCCGGCGAGGATGTTGCCCCACTGGTCGTCGCCGCCCATCTGCAGGGTGCACCCGTTCCGGCGGAACAGCTCGAGGAAGTCGTAGGCCTGGAGCAACTGGTAGTTGAACTCGATGAACGACAGGCCACGCTCGAGTCGCTGCTTGTAGGCCTCGGCGGCGAGCATGCGGTTGACGCTGAAGTGGCGTCCGATCTCGCGCAGGAAGCCGATGTAGTTCAGCTCGAGCAGCCAGTCGGCGTTGTTCACCATGAGGCCCTTGTCGCCGTCGAGCACCAGGAAGCGCTCGATCTGGGCCTTCATCGCCAGCGCGTTCGCGTCGATGTCGGCGCGCGACAGCATCTTGCGCATCTCGGTCTTGCCGGACGGGTCACCGACGCTGGCGGTGCCTCCACCGACGACGGCGATCGGCCGATGGCCGCCACGCTGGAGGTGGGCCATGGCCATGATCGGCAGCAGGTGACCGACGTGAAGTGAGTCGGCCGTGGGATCGAAGCCGACGTAGTACGTCACGGTCGACGAGGACAGAGCCTCGCGGACGGCCTCCTCCCCGGTACACTGTTGCACGAAGCCCCGCGCCTTCAGCACGTCGAGCGGGTTCATTGCGCCTCCTCGGCTGCTTCCCTACGCCGATGCGCCCCCCCTGGCAAGGAGCCCGTGGCAAGCGACGACACCACCGCCAAGGACCTGTTGAGGCAGGGAGAGCTCTCGGAGGTCCGCGTCTGCGGCTGGGAGCTGGTCGAGCGGGTGTACGCCCGGCGCTCGCGGCGCCCGGCGGGCAGCTCGGCGCGGCTATGGGCGAAGGTCGGGGTCGAGGACCCCTTCGCCGAGGTCGCGCCAAAGTCGGACGAACCGGTGGCCGAAGCGCGCGCTCCCGCGGCGGCGGCACGCTTCAAGCAGATCGACAAGCACGCGAAGAAGAAGAAGAAGGCGCAGCAGCAGAACCTTCCGGGTGCGGCCCGAAAGCCGCAGATGTCCGAGCAGCGGAAGGCCGCGCTCGCGGCGGCGGAGGAAGCGGCGCGCAAGAAGGAGAAGATGAAGCGCGCAGTGGCTCGCTACGGCGAGGAAGGCGCTCAGCGCATGCTCGGGCTGCCCTCCGCGACGCCGAGCGCGGATGCCCCGGGCAAGGCGCGCCCAACGCGGACAGGTGGGCCCGCCGAAGACGGGGTCGACCGGCGCCCACCGCGCGTGTCCCGCGGAGGCGAAGGCGGACGGAGCAGCACGGGTCGCGTGCGCATGGCAGGCGGCGTCGACCGCACCCCACCCCGCGTGGCCGGGCCAACGGACGGCGCCGTGGACCGCCGTCCTCCGCGCGTCCCGGGCCCTGGCGAAGCGCCCGTCGCCGGGGACGAGGAGACGAGTCGCGAACGCAGGCCGATGCAGGTCATGGGCCCCGAGGGCAAGCCCGTGGACCGCCGCCCCCCTCGTGTCGGACGGGCGGCGCCACAAGCGACCGAGCGGCGCCGATCCCGTCAACAGGGCGCGTCCGGCGACGTGGACCGCCGCCCACCTCGGGTCGGGCTGGCCGCGAACAAGGGCCCGCACGAGCAGGCCGCCCCCGCCGCGAAGTCCGGAGGAGGCATGGATGACCTGTTCGGCGGCATGGGGGAAGGACGGGTGCGCCGCGCGCCCAGCGACGCGAGCGGCAGCCGACGGCCCACCGTGACCGCGCCACCGGAAGGCGGCGTCGACCGCAGCCCTCCGAGGCTGGACCGCAGCCCGCCCAAGGCGGCACCGGCGGCGAACCCGACGCCGAAGGCACCCGCGAAGCCGGAGATCGACCGCCGGCCCCCGCGGGTCGGGCTGGCCGCACAGCTCGACGAGACACCCGAGGTCGAGCGCGCGCCGCCGCCGATCGATCGCACCCCACCCTCCGCCGGTGGCGCCAGCGCGGGCGGCATGGACGACCTGTTCGGCGGCATGAACGAGGGTCGCGTGAAGCGGCCCAAGCAGGAGCGTACGGGCCCCAGGCGCCCTGTGGTCACCGAAGCGCCGACGGGCGACGTCGACCGGACCCCTCCCCGCCTCGATCGGCCCCCCGC
This sequence comes from Deltaproteobacteria bacterium, assembly GCA_006226595.1. Lineage (GTDB taxonomy): Bacteria > Myxococcota_A > UBA796 > UBA796 > M1803. The sequence continues at coordinate 23,749 of SBGP01000046.1, read as the reverse complement.
GCCCGCCGGCGAGCCCGAGTCCGCACCTGAGCCCGCCGTCGATCGCAGTCCCCCGAAGGTCGACCGCACCCCACCCCGTCCTGGTGGTGGCGCCAGCGGCGGACTCGATGACCTGTTCGGCGGCATGGCCGAGGGACGCGTCAAGCGGCCCACGACCGAGCGCACGGGCCCGAGGCGCCCCGTGGTCACCGAAGCGCCCACGGGCGACGTCGACCGGACCCCTCCTCGTCTCGACCGACCCGCCGCGCCCCCCAGCGAGCCGGAGTCAGCGACCGAGCCCGCCGTCGATCGCAGTCCCCCGAAGGTCGACCGCACGCCACCCCGTCCGGGAGGCGGCGCCAGCGGCGGACTCGACGACCTGTTCGGCGGCATGGCCGAAGGACGCGTCAAGCGGCCCAAGACCGAGCGCAGCGGGCCACGGCGCCCCGTCGTCACCGAGGCGCCCGCCGGGGGTGTGGACCGCACGCCACCTCGGCTCGACCGCACGCCCCCCATGCCTGCCGCACCGGCGGAGAGCGCTCCCAGCGAGCCCGTCGTCGACCGAACGCCTCCGAAGGTCGACCGCACGCCCCCACGTCCGGGAGGCGGCGCCAGCAGCGGCCTCGACGACCTGCTCGGCGGCATGGCCGAGGGTCGCGTCAAGCGGACCAAGACCGAGCGCAGCGGGCCGCGTCGCCCCGTGGTCACCGAGGCCCCCACGGGGGAAGTCGACCGCACACCACCGCGTCTCGACCGCACGCCGCCCAAGCCCGCCGAGCCCTCCTTACCGGCGCCAGACGCCGCATCCCCGCCCGTCGATCGGTCCCCGCCTCGCGTGGACCGCACCCCGCCACGTCCTGGTGGCGGCGGTTCCGGCGGCATGGACGACCTGTTCGGCGGCATGGCGGAGGGACGCGTGCGCCGACCGAAGGAAGAGCGAAAGGGACCGCGCCGTCCGGTGGTCACCGAGGCTCCCGTCGATGGGGTCGACCGCACCCCGCCGCGGCTCCCGAAGAAGGACTGACGCTAGAAGTCCAGGCCCTGGGAGACGGCGACCTTGTCGCGCCCGACGGCGGTCATCACCGGCGCACAGTCGACCTCCCAGGTCATGCGGTACACGGTCTCCTCGTCCGTCTCGTCGAGCACCGGACCCACCTCGAGGCTCGCGCGACTCGGCGGATCGAAGCGGATGTCGCCGGTCCCCGCGCCCTGCTGCGAGTGCACGCAGGAGAACACGGCATCTTCCTCGGTCAGCGTGGTGTCGGCGGCGAGCACACCGGGAGCGATGTCCACGTTGATCACGATGTTGTGGAACACCGCCGCCGAGACGGCATCCTCGTCCCTGCCGGCTGGATCGATGATCAGCTGCACGCCATCGGCGTTCTCGAGCGCGTAGGTGCCGAAGAGCGAGCCACACCACTCCCCGAGCTCGAACGTGCCGGAGGCGGCGGCGAAGTGGAACTCTCCGCATCGGTAGTTGCCGACACAGCCGGGAAGGAGGACAACGAGAAGCACGAGGGAGCGCATGTCGAGACTGTAGCCTCCGCGCGGCGGGTACAGCTTACGTCGGGCCTTTCGCAGCTCAGCGCTTGTCGAAGATGCCCTGCATTCGCGGATCCTGCTTCTTCGTGATCGCGTGCGCCGCAGCCTGCCGCGCGCACTCCCTGTCGCCGAGTCGGTCACAGGACAGCGCCAGCGCCTCGTACAGGTCGAAGCTCGGGTCCGGCACGTGGGCGACTCCCTGCTCCAGGGCGTCGCGGGCTTCCTCGTGGCGGTTCGCACGGTCGAGCATCATCGCCCACCGCAGGTAGGCGCTCTCGTACTCGGGGTCCACGGCCGCCGTGTTGCTGTAGCCGTAGATCGCCAGGGTCACGTCACCGCGCCGACGGGCGTCGCCCCCGAGGTAGTACCAGTACTTGCGCATGGTCTCGCTGGACGCTGCAGCGTAGAGCACGGTCAGGCCGACGAGCACGTGGGTGATCGCCCGCTGGGCGCGGCCCGGCCTCACCGGCCACTCCGACGCGAGCGCGACCGCACTCACCGCGAGCGCCGCCGCACCCGTGAACTCGAGCGGCAGGTGCCACACCGCGAGCCCCGTGAACGCGAGACCGACGACGAAGTACACGTCGCGCAGCGGGGGCACCTCCATCTGCGCGAGCAGCCTGGTGGCGACCGCACCAAGGCCTCCCGCGACGGTATCGAGCCAGCGATAGAATCGGTCCGGGACGACCAGGAGGTAGAAGGCCATCATCATGTACGAGAAGAGGCCGATCTTGAGACCGGCGAACTCGATGCCCGCGTGCAGCGGAAGCCCGATGAGCACCGCGAGCCAGCCAATGGTCTCACGCAGGCGTCCATCGGGGGCAAGGCCCGCCCAGAGGATGAGCAGGGGCACGCCAAACTCCATGCACATGGCGTAGTTGGCCATGAGCATCATGCCGCGCTCGGCTCCGAACGAGCTGATGATGGGCACCTGCTCGGCGAAGTCGCGGCCAACCTGCATGCCGAGCAGCGTGCCGTCCGTCCACAGCGGATGGACCTTGGTCACCCCGGCCCAGAAGTACACGATGCACGTCTGGACGATGACCAGGTGGACGGGCCAGGTGCGGGGCCGCTCGGACTCCCAGTCCACGAGCGACATGAGCACGAGGAACAGGAACACCATGTAGTGGTGCTGATAGCTGTCGAGCTGGCTGATGAAATAGGTGTACCCGTACACCGCGGTCAGCGCCCACACCGTCACCCGCTGGCCGAGACCGAACGCCACGCGCAGCGCGAGCGCGAACTGGACGAGCAGAAGCACCACCATCGCGTGGCGCGACGGCACCGGTAGCGCGGTGAGCACGTCGAAGTGGGGCACGTTGAAGCCACCGGCCCCGTACCGAGGCGCGTGCTCGAGGTCGAAGAAGGACTCGAAGGCCACACACGCGAAGAAGAAGAAGCGGAACAGGCTGAACCGGAGCGGATGCAGCGGTCGCGTCCAGAAACGCTCCCACAGGCCCAGCTCCTCCGTCGGCGGCTTCGGTGGACCCGGCGCGACCGGCGCGGCCTCGACGGCCGCCTCGGTGACAGGTGCTTCGGTCGCCGACTCCGGGCGCTTCGCCTTGTTCTTGCCGCGCTTACGGGCCATCGAGCCCTCCACAGCGGTCGTCCTGACCCGCGTCGAGGACGTTGCGCGACCCATCCGGCTCACGGCAGTGCAGTCGCATGGTCACGGGCTTGCCGGGGTTGGCGGTGCACAGCCGCTCGGTCACCGCATCGACCACCTGCGGCCGCGCCCGCTTGAGCAGGCTGTCCCACGCCATGTGGAACTCCTGGGACAGGTTGACGTCCCGCCCATCGACGGAGAACTCCGCCGTGCAGCGCACCATGCGGACGTCCGAGAACATGCGCCACGACCAGCGCTCATCGTAGCGCTCGGCTCGCTCGCTGCGCAGGTAGTACGAGAACGGCAGGGCCATCTGGACGACGATCCAGACGACGATGAACACGTCACGCGGTTTCATGCCGGGCACCATACTCCGTCGGGGTGCCGAACGCAGAACGGCCCGGCCGCGCCGAAGCGGGACCGGGCCGTTGCAGACCGTTCAGCCTAGGGGCAGCCGTTGCCGGGCCACACGCTGGCGTCGTTGTCGTCGCAGTCGTTGCCGCCCGCCGGGTCGTCGTTGAAGCCATCGCCGTCGTCATCGACGTAGATGGTTCCCTCGTCGACCTTCAGGTCGCAGTCGTTGTTCTGGTAGTCGGCGATCTCGGTCGCGGACGGGTAGGTCGCAGGCTCGGTGTCGTTGCAGTCGTTGATGCCGACCGAGGTGCAGCTGCCGTTCGAGGTGCCGTTGCACTGGCCACTGCTGGCCTCGCAGAAGCAGTCACCGTCGTCGTCGTAGCGGATCGTGCCCTCGTCCGTGGTGCCGTCACAGTCGTTGTCACGGTTGTCCGGACGCTCGGGGCCGCCGGGGTAGCTGGTGCCATCGGCGTCATCACAGTCGCCGCCGCCCGGGGAGTAGCCATCGCCATCGGCGTCGGTGCTGCCCTGGTCGACCTGACCGTCACAGTCGTCGTCGATGCCGTTGCCGAGCTCCTCGGTCGCGCCGGGGTTCACGCCAGCACCGGCCGGGTTGCCGTCGTTGCAGTCGAGGTTCGCCGCCTGGGTGTGGTCGATGTTCGTGTCGCCGTTGAGGCAGTCGAACTGACCGTCGCCGTCGGAGTCGCCGCCCTCGCAGTAACCGTCGCCGTCGTCGTCCCAACAGGTCGAGTTCTCGTCGACGGTGTTGTCGCAGTCGTTGTCGGCGCCGTCACAGTCTTCCGGGGAGCCCGGGAAGCTGAGGTCGTCGTTGTCGTCACAGTCGCCGCCGCAGCTGGTGAAGCCGTCGCCGTCGCGGTCGTACTCGGCCGGGTCGCCGTTCTCACAGTCGTTGGCGCGCATCGCGACCGTCGGGACGGACACGAAGTCGCCCAGGTCGAAGGTGAGCGTGCCGTTGGCCGGGGGCTGCGGATCCGCACCGGTGGGGCTGAACTCGATGGTGAACGTGGCGAGATCGCCCTCGAGGACCTCGAGGCCGTTCGGCGCGTTGACCACCGTGAACTGCGCATCGCTGGAGGTGATGCCGTTGACGGTCAGCGGCGCGTCGCCGTCGTTGGACAGGGTCACGTCCATCGTCGCCGAGAAACCAGCCGGCACGGGGCCGAAGTCGAGCACCAGGGGCCACACGCTGGCCGCCGCGAGGGCGCCGTGACCACGAACGGTGGCCTGGACCTCGGAGTCGCGACCGTCGTTGAGGATGTTGAGCAGGGCCAGGTGGTAGCCCTCCTCCATCGGGGTGTACTCGAAGCCGACCGGAAGGGTCTGATCCGGGAGGATCGTGAACGGCGTCGGACCGGGGTTCACGCCGGGGAAGCTGAAGTAGTCCCCCTCGACGTTGTTCACCGTGATGTCCTGGATGTCGAACTCGAGGCCGTTGTTGCCGTTCGCGAAGTTGATCGTGAACTCGTGGGTCTCGCCCACCGTCACGTCACCCACGTCGGTGAGTGCGGGCAGCTGAAGCGTGCCGAGGCGCTCGTTGAGGCCAACGTCGGGGTTGCAGCCCGCCGAAATGGCGGCGAGCGCGAGGAGCGAGACGCTGGTGTTGAAGGTATTCCGGATCATTCGGGTCTCTCCGTCTGGCGCATTCTGCACACTCGAAGGGGTCCTGTAAAGCATCTGTTGGCTCGCCTACGCAATCCGCCGACGGCGGACGGCCGCAGCAAGGCCAAGAAGGAGGAAGAAAGGCGACATCGGGGCACTGGAGGTACTGCAGTTACAGCCCGTGTCCGTGGGCTCGATCACCTCGGGACCGCAGTCCTCATCGATCTCGCCATCGCAGTCGTTGTCCAGGCCGTCCGCGCAGATCTCGTTCTGACCGGGGTTGGCCCAGCCCTGACCGTCGTCGCAGTCGCCGTCCGCCACGGTGTAGCCATCGCCGTCGAGGTCGTAGAGCCCCTCGTCGTCCATGCCGTCGCAGTCGTCGTCGACGCCGTTCGCCTGCTCCTCGGCACCCGGGTAGATGTCCGGGTTCGTGTCGTCGCAGTCGCCGCCGGTCTCGGAGAAGCCGTCGCCGTCGTCGTCAGAGCCGAGGCCACCCTCGTCCACGCGACCGTCGCAGTCGTCGTCGAGGCCGTTGTCGGTCTCGGTGTCGGTCGGGCTCTGCGCGCTGTCGGCATCGTTGCAGTCGCCGGGAGTGGTGCTGTCCGAGCACTCGGGGGTGCCGTCGCGGTCGAAGTCGACACCCTCGCAGCTGCCGTCGCCATCGTCGTCGGTGGCCGCGGTGCCCTCGTCGACCGTGCCGTCGCAGTCGTTGTCGATCTGGTCCGCCGTCTCGGGAGCACCCGGGTAGGTGTTCGGATCGGTCAGTCCACAGTCGCCACCCGTCGCGGTGTAGCCGTCGCCGTCGCCGTCGAAGATCTCGAGGTCGACCTGGCCGTCGCAGTCGTCGTCGATGGCGTTGGTGTTGTCCTCAGTCATGCCGGGGTTCACCGCCGCATCGCCATCCGCGCAGTCACCGACCGTCGAGCCGTCGACGCACTCGGGGGTGCCGTCGCCGTTGAGGTCGAAGCCCTCGCAGTAGCCGTCGTTGTCGTCGTCGGTGCAGTCCGTGCCCTCGTCGGTCGCGCTGTCGCAGTCGTTGTCGACGCCGTCGCAGGTCTCGGTCTTGTTGGGGGCCACGGTCGGCTCGGCGTCGTTGCAGTCGCCGCCGTTCTCGGTGAAGCCGTCGCCATCGTCGTCGTAGCAGGGCGTGTTCTCGTCGACGGTCACGTCGCAGTCGTTGTCCACGCCGTCACAGACCTCGGTCTCGCCGGGGTTGCGGTTGCCGTGGATGTCGTCGCAGTCCGTGGCGTCGGTGACGTAGCCGCTGGGCTGGTTGCACGCGGAGACCGTGTTGTTCGGGTCGCCGTAGCCGTCGCCATCGGTGTCCGCGTAGAACACGGTGCCGGTGGAGGTGTCGAGGTCCGGGTCGTCGTCGTCGACGAGACCGTCGCCATCGTTGTCCACGCCGTCGCACTCCTCGGTGTCGAAGCAGTCGGCGGTGCCGTCGCCATCGACGTCGAAGCCCTCGTCGATCGCGCCGTTGCCGTCGTTGTCGAGGCCGTCGCACTCCTCGGTGTCGCGGCAGTCGGGCAGGCCGTCGGCGTCACTGTCGGGCATGAACTCGTCGACCTTGCCGTCGCCGTCGTTGTCGAGCCCGTCGCACTCCTCGGTGTCGACGCAGTCCGCGGTGCCGTCGCCGTCGGTGTCCGCGTAGCCGTTGTCGACCACGCCGTCGCCGTCATCGTCGTCGCCGTTGCAGGTCTCCGCATCGACGCAGTCCGCCACGCCGTCACCGTCGGTGTCGGTGAAGCCCTCGTCCACCGTGCCGTCGTTGTCGTCATCGAGACCGTTGCAGAAGTCGCCCTCGAGGCAGTCGGCGATGCCGTTGCTGTTGGTGTCGGGGAAGCCGTCGTCGACGATGCCGTTGCCGTCGTCGTCGTCGCCGTTGCAGATCTCCGGGTCGACGCAGTCCGCGCGGCCGTCACCGTCGGTGTCGGGCTGGTCCTCGTCGACGGTGCCGTCACCGTCGTTGTCGAGGCCGTCGCACTCCTCGGTGTCGACGCAGTTGGCGATGCCGTCGCCATCGGTGTCCGCGAAGCCCTCGTCGACCTGGCCGTTGCCGTTGTCGTCGTCGCCGTTGCAGACCTCGGCGTCGACGCAGTCCGCCACGCCGTCACCATCGGTGTCGGTGAAGCCCTCGTCGACCTGGCCGTTGCCGTTGTCGTCGTCGCCGTTGCAGACCTCGGCATCCACGCAGTCGGCGGTGCCGTCACCGTCGGTGTCGGTGAAGCCCTCGTCGATCTCGCCGTTGCCGTTGTTGTCGACGCCGTCGCAGTCCTCGGTGTCGACGCAGTCCTTGATGCCGTCACCGTCGGTGTCGGTGAAGCCCTCGTCGACGCGGCCATCGGAGTCGTTGTTCACGCCGTCGCAGGTCTCGACGTCGACGCAGTTGGCGATGCCGTCGCCGTCGGTGTCGGTGAAGCCCTCGTCGACGAGGCCGTCGAGGTCGTTGTTCACGCCGTCGCAGGTCTCGGTGTCGATGCAGTTCGCGAGGCTGTCGCCGTCGTCGTTGGGGAAGCCCTCGTCGATCTGACCGTTGCCGTTGTTGTCGAGCCCGTCGCAGGTCTCGGTATCAGAACAGTCCGGGATGCCGTCGTTGTCGGTATCCGGCGTGCCCTCGTCGATCCGGCCGTCGCCGTCGTCGTCGACGCCGTTGCAGACCTCGAGGCACTCGGGCTCGCCGAAGCAATCCGAGTCGTCGCAGTCGACGAAGGTGTCGAAGTCGTTGTCGATGCCGTCGTCGCAGTCCTCGTTACAGCCACCGGTGCCGTCCTCGAAGCCGAGGTCGTAGGTGCCGGCCGCGCCGCCGAAGGACTCGATGACGATGTAGTAGGTCTCGCCCGCGTTGGCGGTGAAGGTCACGCTGTCGGTGCCGGTCTGGGCAACCGTGGAGGAGCCGACACAGGCGCCCGCGGCCATCGGGTCACAGGTTCCGCGGAGCACGTACAGGTCGTGGTCCGTGGTCATGTTCGACAGCGTGAACGTGACGCTACCCGTGGACTGCGGCGTGAACGCGTAGATCTCCTCGGGGTTCGGCTGCGGCAGGTGCGAGTACGGGGAGCCACAGGTGTAGTAGTCGAGGGCCGTGGTGCCGCCGACGGTGGTCGCGCCGGTGATGTCCGAGGAACAGGTGATGTTGTCCGCGACGTCGAGGTTGATGTCGCAGGCGGTCGGGCAGCCGACGGAGACGATGTAGCCGTAGTCGCTCAGGCCGGTCTCATCGATGCTCGCGTAGTAGTTGGTGGTGCCGTCGTGGGTGAACGCCACCGCCTCGGTGTCGCCGATGCCGCCGCTGTCCGAGAAGCCCTCACAGGTGCCCGCGAACTCGCCGCAGCCTCCGGACTGCACAGTCACGGACATGTCGAGCAGGCCGCCGGTGTAGGGGTCGATCGCCGCAAACACGACGTCGGTACCGGCCGCGAAGTTGGCGGGGTCGAGGAACCAGGTGTCGTCACCGCCGTTCCAGCCGTTGGTCGAGCAGCCCAGGTAGAAGTCGTAGTCGCTGACCTCGGTGGCGGCGGGAAGGCCGCTGTCCGGCGGGATCGGCGACTCGAGGTAGCCGTAGGCCCCGCAGCTCGCCGTGAACTCGGGGTTGCAGACACCGTTGCTGCCAGTCATCGCCAGCGACGAGCTGGGAATGGCGAGCGCCAGGAAGGTGAGCGAACGAACCGTCATACAGGTCTTCCTCGGAGAGGAGTCCCGCTCGCTCTGTGGGCGCAGTATTCGACCGCTCGCATGCCTAGTGGCGTGCGCCAGAACCCGCAGAGAAAGCAGGACCCAGAGGGGTCGAAAGAGGGCGGCAATATACATGCCTCGCACTCAACCGCCAGAAATTCTTCGACCGTCTGTCACGAAACCCGATCAGCACGCGATCATCGGGGTTATCAGACGAGCGTCGCAAATTCGCGAATCCCGCGATGTGACGGGATTCAGCGCCGCCGACGCACGACCAACGGGAGGAAGAGGAGCAGCCACGCGGCCTCTCCACTGCCTTTTCGACAGCAGCCGTCCGCGAGCTCGGGCCCGAGCTGCTCGGGCAGCGCAATCGAGGCGTTTCCGGTGTTCTGCGCGTCGTGGAAGGTCGACGCCCACGCAGGCGGTACGTCCGCGGGTCCCGCCGTGCCCCAGGCGTGGACCCAGCCGAGCCGCGTCGTCGACACGACATCATGGTAGCCGTCGCCGTCGATGTCGCCGACGGCCGCCCCACCGAGCACCCATCCGCCGGTGTTCTTCGGGAAGCCGGGCGCAATCTCACCCTCCGCGTTCCACGCGTACACGAGGAAGCCGCCCGAGCCATAGATGACCTCGGGTCGGTCATCGCCGGTGATCTCGGCGATGGCGGGCGCGACGAGGAAGCTGACGTCCTCGATCTGCCGGGGCCAGCCAGAGAGCATCTCGCCGGTCGCCCCGTCCCAGGCAGCGACGCCGTGCTGGTACTCCAGCACCGACGACATCGCGAGCGACACCAGGTACAGCGGGCCCGAGCCACCCACGACGTAGTCGGGCACGCCGTCTCCGGTGAGGTCGCCGAACGCGGGGTTCGTCGCCATGCTCATCAGCGAGCCGTCGTCGTAGTTGGTGTCGGGTCCGAAGTCGCTGGCGGTCCACGACAGCTCGAGCGCAGGCTGGCCGTCGAGTCCCCACAGGTCGGCGGCGCCGAGCATCGCGTTGCTCGAGATCTCGAACTGCCCGTCGCCATCGAGGTCCGCGAGCGCGGAAGAGCTCGGATGGCCCTCGCCGAGCACCGGGAGGACCGTCTGGTTGATGAGTCCCTCGCGCATCTGCGGGAAGCCCGGGAGGAAGGTCGCCGACGCCAGGTCGATGGCGTAGTTCACGCCCGCGCTACCCGGCGGCACCTCGTTGGTGCCGACCACCGCATCGAGGTCGCCGTCCCCGTCGACGTCGCCGAGCGCCGGGGAAGCGAGGATGCGGAAGCCCGCGAGACCGCACAGCTCGGGGATGCACAGCTCGAGCGGGTAGCCGTCGTGGAGCTGTCCGTCACCGCCAAACACGTACAGGCGCTGGTCCATGGCCGCGAACACGATGTCGAGAACGCCGTCACCATCGACATCTCCGAGGGAAGGGGCCGAGGTGATGCCGTTGTCCCACGACGTGTCCTCGTGGAACTCGTCGAGCTCGCGGCCCTCGATGGCCACCGGGAAGCCTGGCAGGCGCTCGCCGGACGCCGACCAGGCGTACACGCGGCCCGACAGGCCCGCGACCACCAGATCCGGGCTGCCGTCGCCGTCGACGTCACCCACCGCCGGGCTCGAGGCGATGCCCTCGAGCGGCCGGACCACGCCCTCGCTGTACGGACGCGCGTCGCCCCAGCCTCCCGCGATGCCGGGGTGCTCGTCGGTGCTCACTGGGAAGCCGTCGAGCTCGCGACCGGACCCGTCGAACACGTGGATCTGCCCGTTGCTGGCGGCCACCACCAGCTCGAGCACCGCGTCGCCATCGAAGTCGGCGAGCACGGTGGGCGCTTCGATGCTCGACCCGACCCACAGCGGGAAGCCCTCGAGACGGTCCGGATCGGTACGCGGCCACACGGCACGGCGAGCCTCGGCCGTCCGCCCCTCGCCGTCGGTCACGGTGAGCCGCAGGGTCGCGAGTCCGCGGTGCGCACGCTCGAAGCGCTCGACGATGGTGTGGTCGTCATCGAGGTCCTCGAGCTCCGGCTCGTTCAGGCCCGCGAGGGAGACGTCCGCGAGGTGACCGTCGACGGCACCGCTGCCGGAAGCGACCTCGGACCACGACTCGGGCTCGGCCCCCTGGCCCAGCTCGAGCACCCAGCTGTCGATGCCGTCCCGGGCGGTGATGCGCGCGTCCACCGACACGCTGCCCTCGACCCAGTGGAACCACTCCGGGCTGGTGATCTCGGCGGTCGGCGGGATGTCCCCGGCAAACACGGCCTCCACAGCCGCGCCGAGGTCTGCCCGACCGTAGCCATAGAACGCGTCCCAGCCCGGCTTCGACGGGTAGGTGTTCGCCTCTTCGCGCTCGGCCTCGCTCAGGTTCACGTCGAAGGCTGTCGTGCGGAGAAGCGCACGGACCTCGTCGCCGGACAGCGGGGTGCCCGCGTCGATGCCCGCGCTGTGGATCAGGCCAGCCGCCCCGACGAGCCGAGCCACGGCGCCGGTCGCACAGTCCGAGGACGGCGCGACGATGTCGAGGCGGGGTCCCCAGTTGTTGCAGTTGACGTAGGCGGTGTACGTCACCGCGTCTCCGCCCTCGTTGCCGCTGTTCGCACGCACCGAGTGCACGAATAGGATCGGGTCCTCGGCCGCGGGCACGTTGTGGTGGTAGGCGTTCTCGTCGCCGGCCGCGCCGACCATGACCACGTCGTGCTCCGCCGCGTAGTCGATCGCCTCGCGCGCGCTCTCGGGATGCGTCAGCGCGCCGATGGCCATGCTGATGGCCTTCACGCCGCGGTCGGTCGCGTAGGCGATGGCCAGTGCCGCGCGGTCGCCGTCGGTGACGAAGGTGTCGCCCACGCGCACCGGAAGAATCGGGCAGTTCGGGCACACGCCGATGCCGCCCCCGTCGTTGCCCTCCTGCGCCGCGGTCTTCGCGACGCCGGTGCCGTGGTGCGCGTAGCTCGAGGACAACAGGTGGGCCCAGGCGTCGTTGTCGCCCTGGTAGAAGTCCCAGCCGGCGATGTCGTCGACGTAGCCGTTGCCGTCGTCGTCCACGCCATCGGAGAACGCCGCGATCAGGTCCGAAGGGTCGAGCCGGTCGTCGGTGCGGTCGAGGCCGGCGGCGATGTCGACGCGCGGGTCCTCGGCGTAGTCGAGAACGTTGAGGATGCCGTTGCCGTCGAGGTCTTCGATCTCGGCACCGTTCGCGTCCTGCGGAAGCGGCAGCTCGTCCCGGTTGAGCAGGATCTTCGAGGTCAGCCGCGAGTCGGTCCACTGGATGCCGCTATCCATGATCGCGATCGGCACGTCCCAGCGCCCCGCGGTGAGGCGCACGGCCCGGTCGAGGCCGAGTCCCACACCCGCGAGCTTCTCCGCCTCACGAAGCGCTTCCTCCGACCCAGAGGGGTAGCCAGAAAGCAAGTCCCAACCCCCGAGATCATTCGGGCAGGTGTTGGCCACGTCCGGGTCGCACTCGGGGAACGTGGGCATGGGAAGCTCGGCCGAGGCCGGAAGAAGAAGGGCGAGGAGGAGCATCGCAGTCCTTTCTTGGTAGAAGGCCAGCTTATCCCGGAAGCTGACGAGACGCGCACGCGCGTCCGCGCACCCCGGAGGATATCGGCCATCGGTTCAGGAGCGAATCGTGAAGATCCACTTCCGCCACACCTTCGACTGCACCCCCGACGAGCTGTGGGCCGTCCTCGACAATCCCGAGTTCGACCGGCTCCTCGAGGAGCGCTCTCACGTCCGCCGCATCGAGATCTTCCGCGAGGAACAGGGCCCGGTCCTGAAGAGCACCCTCGAGTGCACCTCGCTCCACGAGCTGCCAGGGTTCGCGCAGAAGGTGCTCGGAACACGCCAGCTCGTGTACGAGCAGCGCGGCGAGCTCGACCGCTCCACCGGCGAGCTCAAGTGGACCGTGGTGCCCCGGGTGATCGCTGATCGCGTCACCGCCGGCGGCAGCACCCGCGTCTTCGAAGAAGGCGGCAAGACCGTGCGCGAGGTGCACGGAGACATCGAGGTGCGGGTGCGCTTCGTCGGCGGTCAGCTCGAGACCCTCCTGCAGAAGATGGTCGAGCGCTCGTACAACAACGCAGCCGAGACCATGCGCGAGCTGCTCGGCAAGGGGGCGTGATGCTGACGCTGCTCGCACTCGCCGCCTTCGCCGGGCCCGACGGCTACATGCCCGATCGGGACTTCGACCTGCTTCACCTCGATCTCGCGCTCACCGTCGATCCCGCCGCCGGCACGGTCGAAGGCACCGCGACGCACCGGGTGGCGCCACTCGGCAAGCCCTCCACCGAGCTCGTGCTGCAGCAGCAGGCCCTCGACATCCGCGAGGTCCGCGTCGACGGAGAGCCCGCGAGCTTCGACCTCGGAACCGGCGTGGTGCGCGTGCGCATGCCCGCCGACGGAAAGGCCCACGAGGTCGCCCTCGACTACGCCGCACAGCCGGAGCTGGGTCTGCACTTTCGCGCGCCGGGACGCGACTCGTCCGACACCGTCGTCGAGGTGTGGTCGCAGGGCCAGGACAACGACAACCAGTACTGGATCCCGTCCTGGGACTACCCGAACGACCGCTTCACGTACAGCGCGGCATTCACGGTGCCCGAGCAGCTGGTCGTCGCCACCAACGGCGCCCGACTCGACAGCGCCCCCGCCGAGCGCGCCGGGTTCAAGACCGAGCGCTTCGCCCTCGAGCAGGAGCTCCCGACCTACCTGATCGCGCTCGTCGTCGGCGACTATGCCGTGTACACCGAGGTCTCCGATGGCGTGGACCTCGAGTACCTCGTCGCATCGACCGTTCCCGAGGACGAGGCCCGCACGGCCGGCGGCTTCGCCGCACCGCAGATGGCGTACTTCAACGAGCTTCTCGGCACCCGCTACGCGTGGCCGGTGTACCGACAGGCCTTCGTCCAGCGCTTCATGTACGGCGGCATGGAGAACACGAGCCTGACCATCAACATGGACGGGGTCATCGGCCTCACCGAGAAGGACAAGGAACGCGCCGAGGGCCTGGTCGCCCACGAGCTCGCCCATCAGTGGTTCGGAGATCTCGTCACCTGCTACGGCTGGCGCGATCGCTGGCTCAACGAGGGCTTCGCCACGATGTACGCCTCTCGCTGGACCGAGCACGCCCACGGCCGGGCCTTCTACGACGCTCAGGTGGTGGAGCGCATGGCCAGCGCCTCCGCGTACGGAACGCCCATGGCCCGGCGCTCCTGGTCGCCGGAGGGCCCGGACTCCACCGGGGTGTACGACCGCGGGATGATGGTCCTGCACATGCTGAGGACCCACCTCGGCGACGAGATCTACGATGCGGGCATTCGCCTGTACCTCGAGCGCCACGCCCACCAGTTCGTCGAGAGCGGCGACCTCCGCAGGGCCCTGGAGGACGTGAGCGGCGAGCACCTCGGCTGGCTGTTCGACCGCTGGGTCCACGATGCGGGCGTGCCCGAGCTCTCGACCCGCTGGAAGTACAAGGAGGGCCAGCTCGTCGTCGAGATCGACCAGGGCGAGAAGGTCTGGCCCGCGCCCGTCGAGATCGAGATCGGCACCGCCGAGGACACGCTCACCCGCACCGTGTGGGCGGACGAGCAGCACACTCGGCTCGTCCTCGACCTCCCCGACCGCCCCGCCTACGTCGCCGTCGATCCCCGCGGCGGCGTACTCGCGAAGTGGCAGCACGAGCAGTCGCCCGAGGCCTGGGTCGCGCAGGCGAAGCTGTCCCCTTCCCCGTACGCGCAACTCGTGGCGTTCGCGAAGATTGCCGAGACCCGGGCGACACCCGAAGCCCTCGACGCACTGCGGACCGCGATGCGCGGTGACGCCCACCCGAAGTTCCGGAGCCGCGCCGTCGAAGCGCTCGGCAAGCTCGCCACCGAAGAGGCCGCGGAGATCGTGATCACCGCGCTCGACGACGAGGACGAGCGCATGCGCGCGGCCGCCGCGTCGGCACTGGGCGAGGCCTCCGCGACCAGCGTGGCCCGGAAGGGCCTCGAGCGGGCCCTGGCCGACGAGCACGGGCTCGTCCAGGGCGCGGCGCTCACCGCCTACGCGAAGCTCGACGCGACCTCCGCGCTCGGTGTCGCGCGCCGCGCGGTGCTCGGGCAGGACGGAAGCGGGCGCAAGTGGCTACATACCGCAGCGATTGGTGTGCTCCGCGACCACGGCGACGCCAGCGACCTGCCACGGCTCCAGCGACACCTCTCCGGAAAGTCGCCCAGCTTCGTGCTTCGGCAGGCGACGAGCGCGACGGCCAAGCTGCTCGGCGATCTCGAAGGCAAGGCGGAGGACAAGGCGCGGGACAAGGCGTCGCGCGCCCTCGAAGCCCTGCTCTACGACAGCGACTTCCAGACCCGCCGCATCGCCGCGAGCAGCCTCGGGAACATCGGCGACGAGCGCGCTCACAGCGCCCTGCTTGCCCTCGCCGCCGAGACCGCCGTGCCTCGCCTGCGCGACGTGGCCCGTGACGCCGCCACCCGCATCCATCAGCGCCCGGGCGACAAGCCCGAGGCACCGAGCGAGGCCGAGGACCCGGAGGTGCTCGAGCAGCGACTCGACGAGCTGGAGGAGAGGCTGCGCAAGCTCGAGGAGCGGCGCTGATCACACGCGGGCGGTGACGACCTCGTCGCCGAGCGGAGCCGCCGCCGCAACCACCAGGCCGTTGCGCATGATCGCGGAGCGGCCCGAGAACGCGTACTCCCCGTCGGGTCCGTAGCTGTTCGCCGCGACCAGGGCGCTCGGCACGCCGGTCATGCGGGCGCGCCAGTACGGCCACACCGGCTCACCCTCGTCCACCCAGTTGGTCGGGAACGCGAGCACCTCGGGCCGAGCGACGCGAAGCCACGCGATGAACCGGTCGTCGTTGAGATCCATGCAGATGCCGACGCCAAAGCTGCCCGCACCGGTCTCGAAGCTGCGGTAGCCGCTGTCGCCAGGCATGGCCCACGGCCAGTCCGCCTCGAACAGCAGCGTCTTTCGATAGGTGAACGCGAGGCGTCCATCCCGGTCGATGACCATGGCGCTGTTGTACAGACGGCCGTCTGGCGTGCACTCGGGAAAACCGCACACGATCCACGTGCGATGCGCCTTCGCGACGAGCGCAAGCGCGCGAAACGTCGGTCCGTCCGCGGGCTCGGCCACCTGCTCGACCTCCTCGCGAGTGTCGAAGCAGTAGCCGGTCAACGCCATCTCCGGCGCCACGAGGAGGTCGGACTCCCGCGCCACCGGCACCATCAGATCGAGCAAGGCGGAGAGACACGCCTCGCGACGCCCACTCTCCGCCTTGAACTGGACTGCGGCTACCCGCACCGAACTAGAAGTTCCCGCCCGGGTCGGACGCGTCCTGCACGCCGGCGAAGGCATCCTCGTCCGCGTACTTCGTGCGCTCGGCGCGGAAGTTCGAGGTCTGCGAGGAGGTGTTGGTCACCGCGAGACGGCAGGGGTTTCCGCTGCAGTCGGCCGTGGTGTAGTCGTTCGAGATGTAGCTCCCGTCGGTGCCCTCGATGTAGTTCGAGGGGTTCATCTGGGAGCTGGTACCGACGGTGTTGATGTCCCACGTATCGGTCTCGGTCCACGTACGGGTGCTCGTGCCCGTGTTCATCCACGTGCCGGTCGCGGTGCCACCGGAGAGCGCCATGGTGACCGTGGTGGTCGAGGTGCTGCTGGTGGTGTCCTCGTAGGTGTAGCCGGAGACGTGCTGCTCACGGTCGGTCTCGGTGTAGGTGTCGGGCCAGGAGAACTGGTACTGGCCGCCCGCCTTCTGACCGGGAATCGCAATGTCGCCGATGATCAGGAACACGTCGTCGTCGCCGGAGACCTTCACGATCTGGCCGAACATGATGCCCGGGCTCGCGGTCACGGTGGTGGTGTTGGTCCAATCACCGCCGGTGGTGGTGCCGGCGTAGGGCTGCGCGCCGATGAAGTTGTGGTCGATGGTGGTCGTGCTCACCGGATCGGCCGGCGGGTCCACGTAGAACACCCAGATCTCTTCCGATCCGCCACAGCCAGCAGTCATCGCGGCCAGCAGGGTGGCGGCCAGGAACTTGCGCATGTCTCCTCCAGAATCCAGCGCGTGCGCGCGTCATTGCGTCCCGTCTCTCGGACTCCGAAGGCGTACCCGTCTGTAAGGCAACGGTCAAGGACTTCGCGAACACGCGTTGTCAATCGACGTCGGGAAGCGGGCGTCTCGAACCCGACAGACGCGGGCCTATGCCTAGGACAGCGCGCTGGCCATGGCTCTGCCCGTGGGCGTGTCGTGCATCGCGACCCACTCGGGAATCCCCTCCCCGACCAGCTCTCCACCGCCGACGCCGCCCTCGGGGCCCAGGTCGAGCACGTAGTCCGCCTGCGTCCACACATCGGTGTGATGCTCGATGGTGAGCACGGTGTGCCCCTTGTCGACCAGCGCGTGGAGCACCTCGACGAGCTTGGCGACATCCGCGAGGTGCAGGCCGGTGGTGGGCTCGTCGAGCACGTACACGCAGTGTCCCTTGCGGGAGGTCAGCTCGCTGGCGAGCTTCACGCGCTGGGCCTCGCCACCGGAGAGCGTGGTGCCCGGCTGGCCGAGGGTGAGGTAGCCGAGTCCGACATCGACGAGGGCCTGCAGCTGGCGGGCGAGCTTGCGATGGTTCTTGAACAGCTCGAGCACCTCGTCGGCGCGCAGGGCGAGCACCTCGGCGATGGACTTGCCCTTGTACCGGATCTCGCCGGTCTCGCGGTTGAAGCGCCGCCCCCGGCAGGTCTCGCACGTCACCCACACGTCCGGGAGGAAGTGCATCTCGACGAGGATGGCGCCACGCCCTTCACAGGCTTCGCAGCGCCCGCCGGGCGAGTTGAACGAGAAGCGTCCCGGAGTGAACCCGCGCGCCTTCGCAGCTGGGGTCTTCGCGTACACCTTGCGCAGCTCGTCCATGATGCCGGTGTAGGTCGCCGCGGTGCTGCGCGGGGAGCGCCCGATCGGCGACTGGTCCACGACCACGAGCCGGTCGACCTTCTCGCCGAACTCGAGCCCATCGGCATCGACGGGGGGAGCCTGCTGCCCGAGCTCGTGCTTGATCATCGGGACGAGGGTGTCGAGCACCAGCGAGGACTTGCCGCTGCCAGACACGCCGGTCACCGCGGTCCACACGCCAGTGGGCACGCGAGCGTCCACACCCTGGAGGTTGTTGCTGCGCGCCCCGGTCACCGACAGCCACGCCCGCGGCGTGCGCCGCGTCTCGCGCGGAGGCATCGCCTGCGCACCCGAGAGCCAGGCGCCAGTGAGGCTGTTCGGATCGGCGCGGAGCTCGTCCGGTGTACCGCTGGCAACGAGCTCACCCCCGTGCACGCCGGCCCCGGGCCCGAGGTCGAGCACGTGGTCCGCACGTCGGATGGTCTCGGGGTCGTGCTCGACGACGACCAGCGTGTTGCCGAGGTCGCGGAGCTCCTCGAGGGTGCCGAGCAGGCGCTCGGTGTCCCGGGGGTGCAGGCCGATGGTCGGCTCGTCGAGTACGTACACGACCCCGGTGAGTCCGGAGCCCAGCTGCGACGCGAGTCGGATGCGCTGGGCCTCACCGCCAGACAGGGTGTCCGCCGAGCGGTCGAGCCCGAGGTAGCCCAGGCCCACGTCGCACAGGAAGGACAGGCGCTTGCGGAGCTCGTGCATCGGGCGGTCGGCGATGGCCGCGCGCTCCCCCTCGAAGGCCCAGGCGAGCACCTGGTCGCGGGCGGACTCGACCGTCATGCCGGTGAACGCGTGGATGCCCTGTCCGGCGATGGTCACCGCGAGCAGCGACGGCGCGAGGCGGCCGCCCTTGCAGGTGCGACACACACTCTCGGCGGAGAGCCAGGACAGCCGGCTGCTCCACCCGTCGAGGATCGCGATCAGCCCGGGCCACTCGCGCTCCTCCTCGACGCGTTGCACGGTCTTGCCCCACTTCCGCGACCACGAGAGCGCGATGGTTCCGGGAAGGCCGTCCATCACCGCATCCCACGTGGACTCGCTCCAGTCCTGCACCGCCTGTTCGGTCGCTCCACAGCGGTCGAGCACCGCCGCCACGAGGTTGCGGTTGCGCGGGGAGCGCGCGAGCACTCCGGCGACCCGGCCGTCCATCGCCTCCCAGAACCGCAGGTCCTGGGCCGGGAACAGGAGTTCGGGCACGATCTGCCGTGTGCTGCCGAGTCCTTCGCAGCGCGGACACGCGCCCACTCGCGAGTTGAACGAGAAGTGCCGCGGAGTGAGCTCGACCGGCAGGTGACTGCCGTGGTCCGGGCAGGTCGGCCGGGCGGTGAGCACGATCGGCTCGCCATCCCGCCGAGGCACGAAGGTCACCGAGCCATCGCCCACCGCGTACCCGTTGGCGACCGCCTCGGACACGCGCGTCGCGGGGCTACGCGCCGGGTTCAGTCGGTCGAGCACGAGCACGGCGCCACCGGCGACGAGTCCCCTCGCCCGCTCGGCATCGCCCTCCTCGTCGAGGCGAACCTCGTCGCCGCCGGCGAGGAGCCGAGTCCAGCCGTCCTCCACAAGCCCTGAGATGCGGGAGGCCGGGTCCTCCGCCGGGCGCAGGTTGGTGGTGAGCCACCCCGCCCCCGGATCGAGCTCGCTCAACCGCTGAGCCGCCTGGGATGGGGCATAGCCGACGATAGGTCGCGCGCACTTCGGGCAGTGCGGCTCGCCCACTCGCGCCCAGAGCACCCGCAGCACGTCGTGGATCTCGGTGACGGTGGCCACGGTCGACCGCGGGTTGCGCGAGGCGTTGACCTGGTCGATGGCGATGGCCGGCGCCAGGCCCTCCATGCGCTCCACCGGCGCCCGATCCAGGCGTCCCAGGAACCGCCGGGCATAGGTGGAGAGGCACTCGACGTAGCGCCGCTGCCCCTCGCTGAAGATGGTGTCGAAGGCCAACGAGCTCTTGCCCGAGCCCGAGACGCCGGTGACCACGGTCATCTTGCCGTGGGGGATGCGCACGTCCACGCCGCGCAGGTTGTGCTTGCGGGCCCCCTCGATGACGAGCTCGGTCGGCCCGGTGAGGTGGTTGCGCCGGCGCGGCGGAGGCTCGTGGACGACGGCGACGCCACCGAGCTCGGGCACCTGCGCCAACGAGTGACCGGTGGGCGTGTCGAGCTTGGCCAGGTCCTCGGGTGTGCCGCTGCCGACCAGCTCACCGCCCGCATCGCCGCCCTCCGGCCCCATGTCGAGCACCCAGTCGGCGCACTTGACCACGTCGGTGTCGTGCTCGATGACGAGCACGGAATTGCCCGCGTCGACCAGCCCCTGGAGCGCATGGACGAGCTTGCGCACGTCATCGAAGTGCAGCCCGGTGGTCGGCTCGTCGAGAAGGTAGAGCGTGTTGCCGGTGGACCGCTTGTGCAGCTCGGTCGCGAGCTTCACCCGCTGAGCCTCGCCGCCGGAGATGGTCGTCGACGGCTGGCCGAGTGGCACGTACCCGAGGCCGACCTCGACCATGGTCCCGAGGATGCGGTCCAGCGCCGGCACGGGCTTGAACAGCTCCCATGCCTCCTCGATGGTCATCGCGAGCACATCCGCGATGGTACGGGCCTTCCACGTGATCTCGAGGGTCTCGGCGTTGAACCGCGTGCCCTCGCACACATCACAGAGCACCTCGACGCTCGGGAGGAACTGCATCTCGACCGTCTTCACGCCGGCGCCCTCGCAGGCCTCGCAGCGACCGCCCTTCACGTTGAACGAGAAGCGACCGGCCTTGTAGCCGCGTGCGCGCGCCTCGGCGGTCTTCGCGTACAGCTTGCGAATGTGGTCGAAGGCGCCCACGTAGGTGGCCGGGTTGCTCCGCGGCGTCCGTCCGATCGGCTGCTGCGAGATGCGGATGAGCTTGTCCACCTTGGCGAGGCCCTTGATCTGGTCGCAGGCCTCGACGTGCTTGTCGCCGCCGAGGTGGTTGGTGAGCGAGCTCTCGAGCACCGAGAACATCAGCGAGGACTTGCCCGAGCCGGAGACGCCGGTCACCGCGCACAACACGCCGAGCGGCACCTTCACGTCGATGCCACGCAGGTTGTTGGCCCGCGCACCGCGGATGTCGAGCCAGCCCTTGGGCTTGCGTCGCTTCTCGGGGACGGGGATCTGCTCCTCACCCCGGAGATAGGCCGCGGTCAGGCCCTTCGAGCGCGCGAAGCGCCCGGGCGTGGTGCTCGCGACCACGTGACCGCCGAGCCTGCCGGCGCCCGGTCCGACGTCGACGACGTGATCCGCCGCGAGCATGGTCTCGGCGTCGTGCTCGACGACGAGCACGGAGTTCCCTCGATCGCGGAGGCGGTGCAGCGCGGTGAGCAGCCGCTTGTTGTCCCGTGGATGCAGGCCGATCGACGGCTCGTCGAGCACGTAGGTCACGCCCTGCAGCGCGGAGCCGACCTGGGCCGCGAGCCGAATGCGCTGAGCCTCGCCGCCGGAGAGGGTCGCCGCCGAGCGCTCCAGCGAGAGGTAGCCGAGCCCGACCTCGTCGAGGAACAGCAGGCGGTGGCGGATCTCGTCGACGATGGCCTCGCCGACCTCGCGCTCGGAGCCGTCGAGCTCCAGCCCCTCGAAGAAGCGCCGGGCCTCGCGCACGCTCATCTTCGTGAACGCCGGCAGCGCCTGACCTCGGAACTCGACCGCTCGGGACACGGCGGAGAGGCGGTCTCCGCCGCAGTCGGGGCACGGCGTCTCGGTGCGGAAGCGCTCGAGCGTGGGGAACTTCGTCCACCGCCACACGTTGGCGGTCATCGGAACCAGACCCTGCCACGGCCGCTCGCGGATCTCGGTGCGGCCACCCGGGCGCTCGACCTCGACCTGGACGATGAGGTGGGCGTCGCCGAACAGCAGGCGGTCGAGCCGGTCCGGGTCCCACGCCTCGAGCGGCTTGTTCGCCGGGCCACCCAGTGCCTTCGCGACCTTCTTGAGCTGCGCGCGGTTGAAGTGCGCGAACGGCAGCTTCCCGTCGTCGTTGAACGCCTGGAACGCGTCGGCGACCTTCTTGTCGAGGTGCACCAGGCGGTCGACGTCGAAGTCCTCGAGCTTGCCGAGCCCGTTGCAGGTGGGGCACGCGCCCTGCGGCGCGTTGAACGAGAACAGGCGCGGCTCGAGCTCGGGGATGTTGATGCCCGGGTGGTTCGGGCACGCCCGCGACGTGGAGTACGTGTGCTCGCCCGACTCGCCGAGGAGGGTGGCCACGTCCGCCTCACCCTTGGCGAGTGCCGTCTCGAGTGCCTCGGCCAACCGGATGCGCAGCCCGTCGTGGAGCTTCATCCGGTCGACGACGACCTCGATGGTGTGCTTCTCGTAGCGCGCGAGGTCGAACTCCTCGTCGAGCCGCCGGATCTCGCCGTCGACGCGCACCCGCACCCAGCCTTCGGTCGCGAGCTGCTCGAGCTCCTGACGGTACTGCCCCTTGCGCTCGCGGACCATCGGCGCGAGGACCTGGATCTTCTGCCCGTCGAAGCGCTCGAGGGCGTCGTCGATCACGTGATCGAGCGCCAGGCTGCGGATCTCGGTGTGGCACTCCGGACAGTGCGGCGTGCCGAGGCGCGCCATGAGCAGCCGCAGGTGGTCGTAGATCTCGGTGACCGTGCCCACGGTGGAGCGAGGGTTGCGGTTCACCGTCTTCTGGTCGACCGACAGCGTGGGCGAGACCCCGGTGACCTCGTCGACCTCGGGCCGCTCCATCTGCCCGAGGAACTGCCGGGCATAGGAGGACAGCGACTCCATGAACCGCCGCTGACCCTCTTTGTAGATCGTGTCGAACGCGAGGCTCGACTTGCCGCTGCCCGAGACGCCGGTGAACACGACCAGCGCGTCGCGCGGAACCTCGAGGTCCACGTCCTTGAGGTTGTGGGCGCGGGCCCGCTTGACGGAGATGTGGGTCGGCCTGGACACGCGTTTTCCGGGACGGATGCTGTACAGAGGTTCAGCACCGTATCGCGGCCAGCGTCGGACGCCAGCCGCCCACCGTCACATCACGTCAGCAGGCGCTGGGCAGTGGCCATCGTAGCTCTAGGGCGGGAACGGAGATCAGCGCTTTGCGGGAAGCACGAATCCAACGGTGAGTATGCCGGTGGACAGGGCGGTCAGCGCAACAGCACCATTGTTCAGGCCCTTGAGCGTCTGGTATAGCCGTTCGCGGCCCCTTCGAGCGCCTCAAGGCGAGTCGTGAGGTCGTCAATGGTGGCCCGCATTGCGGCCATCTCACTTTGGTTGTCAGAAACTGCCTGCTCGTATCCCTGGTCGTAGTTGGTCAAGCAACCGGACAAGGCGAGCAGAAGGACCGGCGAAACACGCAATCCCGCCTCCAAGGAAGAGGCCCGACTCTATGCGTTCGTGTCGAGGCCAGCAACCCCTCGAGGCCCCGGACGACTACTGGCAGCACACGTAGGCGTACACGGCGTCATAGTTGGCAGGTGGGCCGTCGTTGTTGGAAGCACAGTTGGCCACGTTCCAGGTCAGGTACTCGTCGTCGGTATTTCCGCCCGGAGCCAACCCGTGATCGCCATACCATCCATTCGTCGCTCCGCTGTAGGGATTCAGGCCCGCACCGCACGCCTGTTGCAGGTCCGTATGAGTGCATACCCGAGCCTCTTCGTCGCTGCAGTCAGCAATCGCGGCGTGAGCATTTGCCGGTGAACGCTGGGCGCTCACACACAAGCGTCCCCCCGCTACAGCGGTGTAGTTCGCCGGGCAGTTGAGATCGACGTCGATCGACTGTCCACTCAGCGCGCCCACCACCTCGGCGGGGCTGTTGTAGGCCACGCCCTGGGCCCAGCCCTCGATGGTCGACTGGTCCACGTTGAACGTGGTGTTCGACAGCGAGAGCCCGGTGCCCGCGAGGTAGGTCGTGTTGTCGTCGACCTCGTTGGCCCAGCCCTGGACCGTGGCCTTGTTCACCGAGAACGTGGTGTTCGACAGGTCGAGGCCCGTGCCCGCGAGGTAGGTCGTGTCGTCGTCCACCGCGTTGGCCCAGCCCTGGACCGTGGCCTGGTCGACAGAGATCTGGTTGTTGCTGATCGAGATGCCCGCACC
>SBGP01000113.1 GCA_006226595.1 Deltaproteobacteria bacterium | reverse complement strand
CGGCGCGGGCTCGGGGGCGGCCACCGGCACGGGCTCGACCGGCGCGGGCAGCGGCGCCGCCGAGGCGGTCTCGACCGGCGCCTCGACCACCGTGACCGGCGCCTGCTGGAAGCCGAGGAACACGCCGAACAACAGGGCGATGAGGATCGTCCCGAGGACCAGCGGCCAGAACCAGGGGCGCCGCGCAAGGTCGGCCGAGAGGTCGCCGGAAGACCGATCGAACAGCCCGACGTCCGCCGTCGCCGTAGCGGTGGGGCTGAGGTCGGTGGTCACCGCGAAGGTCTCGGCACTCACCTCTTCCGCGAGCACCGTGGGCGAAGGATTCTTCGTGCCCGCGCGCGGTACGCACCGGGCCTCGGCCCATGCCCGCAGCGCCTCCACGCCGCCCGGAGCCAGCTCGCGCGCTCGTCCCGCCACCTCGCTCGCATCGGGTCGTGCGTCGGCCTCGAGGGCGCACATCTCGGCCGCGAGCGCCCGGATCTCCGGCTTGTCCGCAAGTCGATCGAGCACGCGCTCGAGGTCCTCGGCGAACGCCTTGCGCGCGAGGCGGAAACGCTCGACCTCGGTGCCGGTGATCAGCTCGATCATCGTGATGCCGAGTGAGAAGATGTCGCTCGGAGCGTCGCTCTCGCCATGCAGCCACCGCTCGGGCGCCATGTAGCGGGCGGTACCGAACTGCTGGCTGCGGGTCTGGGCCTCGCGGTTGTCGAAGTGCGCGCGAGCGACGCCGAAGTCCATGACCTTCACCGCGCCGGTGCGGGTGACCATGATGTTCGACGGCTTGATGTCTCGGTGCACCACGCGCAGCGGGCCAGAAGTGCCGCGCGGATGCGCGTTCCACGCCGCGCCGAGCGCATCGGCGACCGCCGCGATGATCGTCAGCGCCGCCTCTTGCGGGACGCACTCGCCGGCGACCTCGGAGAGGTCGATGCCATCCACCGGCTCCATGAGCACGGCCAGGCGACCATCGAGCCGGGTGAGCCCATGCACGCGAACGATGTGGTCGTGGTTGAGCAGCGCGAGCAGGCGCGCCTCGTCGCGCAACCGACCCGCAATCGCGGGGTCGCCCGAGTACTCGGAGTGCAGCCACTTCACCGCGAGGGTCTGGACGAAGTCCTCGTCGTCCTCGCGCAGTTCGGCCAGGTGAACCTCGCCGAAGGCCCCCTCCCCGAGCTTCTCGAGCAGCCGGTAGCTGCGGGCCATCGGCCTCCTACCCGAAGAACTGAAGCACTCCGGCGATGCCGGAGAGATAGAAGAGTACCTTCGGATAGCGGAAGAGTGCGCCCACGAGCACGCTTCGGATGGAAATCTGACTTGCGCCGGCTCCCCAGGTCGCGATCGCAAAGGGGAACGGCGTCAACGCGGCGATCGCCACGGCACGTACGCCGTAGCGGTGCAGGAACTCCCGGAGACGGTAGCGGATGAGCAGCCGCTGCACGAAAGCCGAGCCACCGAGCACCCGCCCGATGCCGTAGCCGAGCACGCCGGAGAGCATCGAGCCAGTGCCGGCGGCGACGAAGATCGCCCAGAACCCGATGCCGCCCTGCCGCGCGACGACCAGGATGGGCTCGTGGGTCAGCCCCGGCGTCGCGTCGATGAGCAGGCAGCCGACGAACACGCCAAGGAGCCCGAAGTTCTCGACGAACGCCGCGCTCACCGCGTTGAGAGGCTCGGCGGCGAGCTTGAAGATCACCGCCACACCCGCCATGAGCACGACGAACCCCACCGCCAGCCGCCGCAGAAGGGTCTGCAGCGCCAGCGGATCTTCTTCGGTCGCCTGGCTCGCCTCGGTCACCGACGCCTCATAGCCCCCCGAGGGCGCAGCGTGCACCGCCGATCGCCCACGGACGAGATATGCCCCCGGTGGAGGCCTTCGTTGCGCAGCATCCTCATCGCACTGACCCTTGCCTCGGCGCCCGCGAGCGCCGCGGAATCCCTGATCGAGGGCGGGGTCGAAGAAGCCTGGGAGGCTCTGCGCCAGCTGCCCCCGTCGTGGAGCTGGGAGTTCGAGATGGGCGTGGGCTACGGCGACGTGCCCGCATGGCGCCTGTACTCGCAGTCGTCGCTGCTCATGGGCGGCCGCTTCGGCTTCGGCAAGCACCTCGACAACCCGAACCACCGACTCGGCGGGTCGCTGACCACCAGCCTCGACGGGCCGGTGCCGATCACCTTCGCGTGGATCCTCGAGCCCGCCGCCGGCTGGGACGCCGTGCTCGGGCGCGTGCAGCTCGGCGTCAGCGGCGGCTACTGCCTCTCGTACAACGCGCGCAACGACATCTACGGCTGGGAGACGACGGTCACCAGCGGGCCGAGCGTCGCCCTCCGCATCGGCTACAGCGACCCCTGGTCGCGCGTCGCCCGACGCTTCCACATCTTCGTCGAGCCCAAGCTCCGCTACCTGCAGGGGCTGCCCTCTCCCGGCGCGACCCTGTACGTAGGATCGGGCTACGGCCGCTGAGCGCCTGAATCAGGCCGCTTCGGCGACCTCGGGCCGCTGATCCTCGGGAAGCGCGTCCGCGAACATCTGCTCGATCTCGGCGAGTCGCTCGGTGAGCTGGCGCTTGTTCCAGTCGGTGGTGTCCACCGGCGGGAGCACCTCGATCTCGATGGGCACACCGCGGAGCTTGAGCTTGCCCTTCTCCCAGGAGCGGTGCGCACCCTTGACCACCACCGGCACGATGGGAAGCCCGGTCTGCAGCGCCAGGTGGCCGACGCCCTTCTTGAACGGACGCTTGAGGCGGCCGCTGCGCGAGCGCGTGCCCTCGGGCCAGATGAAGATCGACAGGCCACTGTCGCGCACGTAGGTCGCGAGCTCCTTCATCGACGTCACGGCCTTGCGCGGGCTGCTGCGGTCGATGCGCAGGTGACCGGAGAGCAGGTAGAGCTGGCCGAGGAAGGGGTAGTACACGACTTCCTTCTTCGCGATGCCCACCGTGCCCATCGGCGAGAGCCACATCGCCATGAACACGTCCATGGCCGAGGTGTGGTTCGAGATGTAGATGGCCGGCCGCGAGGCATCGAGGTGCTCGGTGCCCTTCCAGGTCAGCTCACAGCCGCTGACCCACATGATGGAACGCCCCACGGTCTTGCCAAACACGTTGCAAGCCTTGATCCGCGCCACGCGCCACGGAAGGAGCAGCAGGCACACGAGCAGGAAGAACGTTCCGCCGACGGCCATGAAGATGAAGCCGACGAACAGCTTGAGGAATGTCGGTGCGTTGCCCACGCTACCTCCGCGTCGCTCATCTATGCACGTCGCGTCACCGTTCGGTCATGGCGGACGCAGATGATGGCCGCGGGCACGCTTTGGTGCGGCGTTCACGCGCTTCTGCACGGCACGAGGCGCGAGGTGGACCGCCGACTGCCCGTCAGCCCGTCGCGAAGCCACTCAGCAGACAACTCGGCGCAAACATCGGCGTCCGCGGCCAAACCTCGACATGCGCGTGACGAAACAAGACCCTGGCAGGCTGAGGGCCACGGTTATACAGGGTGCCCCCACTTCACTTGGAGGACGTGTGACCCGCATCGTCACTGCACTCGCTCTTACCGGCCTGTTGGGCCTCGCCGCCTGCGCCGACCCGGCCACCGAGACCCGTATCGCTGACCTCGAAACCCAGGTCAAGGACCTCCAGGCCAAGGTGACGGCCATCGAGTCCCGTCCCGGTGGCGCTGCCAAGGGTGCTCCCGCGGTCGACGCGGCTGCCGAGTCCGAGGCTGGCGAGCTGCTTCGTCAGGCGACCGACCTCGCCCAGGCCCTCAAGTACGACGAGGCCAAGGCCAAGCTCGGTGAGCTCAAGGAGAAGTACGGTGCGACCCGCGCCGCGCGTTCCGCCGGTCGCCTCGAGTCCGAGCTGGCTGTCGTCGGCATCGACGCGGGCGAGCTCGAGGTCGAGAACTGGTTCCAGGGCAACGCCAGCATGAACGACGGCAAGGCCACCCTCCTGGTGTTCTGGGAGACCTGGTGCCCGCACTGCCGCCGCGAAGTGCCGAAGGTCCAGGCGACCTTCGACAAGTACAACAGCCAGGGCCTCAACCTGGTGGCGCTCACCAAGATCACGAAGAGCTCCACCCCCGAGAAGGTCGAGGAGTTCGCGAAGGAGAACAACCTGAGCTACCCCATCGCCAAGGAGAAGGACGGCTCGATGTCCTCTCGCTTCGGCGTCCGCGGCATCCCGGCTGCGGCGGTGGTCAAGGACGGCAAGGTCGTGTGGCGTGGCCACCCGGCGCGCCTCACCGACGAGATGATCGAGACCTGGCTGAACGGCTGATCCGTTCACCTGGTGTGGGAAGGGCTCGGGACTTCGGTCTCGGGCCCTTTCTGCTCAGGGCGCCGGCGTTCAGGTCGGGCCGACCGGATCTCCGACGCGGATGACCCCCTCGGCGAGGCACACGGCGTTCACGCCGAACACGTTGTCGTGCTCCCGCGCGAGCGTCTTCATCGGCTCGATGCCCGTGCGAGAGCCGCTGTCCTGGTCGATGGTGACCATTGTGCAGCGCTCGCAGGGCTTCACCGCCTCGAGGGTGGCGCCGCCGACGGACAGGCCCGACCAGCCGAGCTCTTCCCACGCCGCGGCACCGGCGACGACGATGTTCGGTCGGAACCGGTCCATGGTCACCGGCTTCGCGAGCTCCCGGTTCAGCGACTCGAGCGAGCCCTCGGTGGTGAGCAGGTACGGAAAGCCATCCGCGAACCCGACCTCCCCCGCGGTGAAGGCCTCGTCCGTGGGCCGGGCCTCGCCATCTGGCATCCACGCGAGGTGGGCACTCACGCCGAGCAACTCGGTGAGCCAGGACGCGACGAGCCCGCCGCAGTCCACCGCCTCGACGCGCTCGCCCCAGACCTCGACCTCGCGCCGTTCCCCGCTCGGTTGGCGCGACACGCGCACCGTCGAGCCGCGTGCGGCAAGCTCGAGGATGTCGTCGTGGAGCTGGGCCACGACCGTGGCGAGCGCCGGGTAGCGCCGCTGCGAGAGGAACACGCCCTCTTCGTTGACCACCATGAATCGCCGATCGTCGACGAAGCCCGCCCGGGTCGCGCGCGCACTGCGCACGCGCACGCCGCGGCACGACTTGACCGGGTACATCCACAGCTCCGAGACCCTCATGTCGCCGGCTCCAGCGCGCCATCCGGCGCGGCTTCCTCGGGAGGCTCCGTGACCTCGGGCGGCAGCCACCGCTCGGCGGCCAGCGCGAGGTTGCCCGACAGCTTCTCCTCGAGGAACGAGGTGACTTCGCTGCCCACCGGATCGTCCGACCCCTGGCGCAGCGCGGTGAGGTTGCGCCAGGTCTTCACGACCTCGAGCAGCTCGATCTGGTCGGGAGGCCGCGCGATCATCCACCCGTGCGCGGTCTTGACCACGAGCTGCCCCCGCTCGAGCACCTTGAGCACGTCGTGGACCTCACGACCCTTGAGTCCGCAGTCGTCCGCGAGGTCGTCGACGGTGATCGGCCCGCGGCCCGTCGCGAAGGCACGGGCGATGCGGAGCGCGACCTCGAGCGCGGTGTCGATGCTCGGCAAGCGCAGCACGGTGCGCTCCTGGTCCCACTGCTCGAACTCGGCGGCCACCAGCGACGGGAAGCGCTGCGCGACGCTCGCGACCTCCACCCCGAGGAGCACGAAGATCCACAGCAGGTACAGCCACAGCAGAAACACCGGGATCAGGCCGAGCGAGCCGTACACGACGATGGCTGGGTCGTCGCTGGTGAACCAGCGCACGTACAGCGGGAAGAGCCGGCCGCCGAACTGCAGGAGCACGGTGGTGACCATCGCGCCCGCCACCGCCGGGTACCACCGCACATAGGTGCACGGGAACGCCTTGATCGCGGTGATCAGCAGCGCGAACTGCATGACGAGGGTGAAGCGGTGGCTCACCCAGGACAGCCCGAAGCCCTCGGCGATCTCGGTGGTGCCGATCAGCGTGACCGCGACCACGAGCGGGCCGAGCGTCATCATCAGGTAGAAGTTGAGCAGCCGCGTGGTGAACGGCCGGTCGAGCGGCACGTCGAAGATGTCGCTGTAGGCCGCCTCGACGAGCAGGTAGATGCGCGCGGAGACGACCACCAGGCCGAGCACGCCGACCGCCCCGAGCGCGCCGAGATCGACCGAGAGCAGCCCGGGCTCGAGCACCTCGCGGACCGGCTGCATGTTGCCGAGCAGGGTCTCGAACAGGAAGGACTGCAGCACCTGGAAGGTGTCGGACTGCCCCGTCAGGCGCACGATGCCGAAGAGCAGGAGCAGCATCGGGACCAGGGCGACGAGCGAGGCGTAGGCCATGGCCGCGGCCCGGACGAAGGCCCGATCCCGCTGGAGCTGCTTGTAGAAGACCACCGACCAGCGGACCACCGCGAGTGCCGGCGCGACCAGCGGGTGCGAGTCGTTGGCCGTCAGGCGGCGGTAGAGCTCGATCCACCACGAGGGCTTCGCGAGCTCCAGCGGCGAGTGCGGGTTCAAGCACGCTCCCAGGTACCGCTGCGACCCCCGCGCTTGGAGACCAGGCGGACGCCCCCGATCTCCATGCCCTTGTCGACGGCCTTGAGCATGTCGTACACGGTGAGCAGCGCCGCCGAGACGCTGGTCAGCGCCTCCATCTCGACGCCAGTGCGCCAGGTGCAGCGCACGCGCGCACGCACACGGATGAGGGAGGCCGCTTCGTCGACTTCGAGGTCGACCTTCACCCCGGTCAGCGGGAGGGGGTGACACAGCGGCACCAGGTCGCTGGTGCGCTTCGCCGCCTGGATACCGGCGAGTTGGGCCACGGCGAGCACGTCACCCTTCTTGGCGCGACGCTCGACCACGGCGGCCAGCGCCTCCGGCCCGAGGCTGATCACGCCCTCGGCCACGGCCTCGCGGTCGGTGACCTGCTTGTCGCCGACGTCGACCATGCGCGCATTGCCGGCGTCATCGGTGTGAGTGAGCTCGACCACGTATTCTCCGATCCACGCGGCCCTCGGAGCCGCGTCCTGGGTCGAGCATATCGCGCGCTGCTCGCCCGGAGGCCACGCATCCGACAGGCAGCACGACGAAAGTCGGCATACGATGGAGGTGGAGGCCCAGATGACGACACATCGACCGCAAGGCCCCGACCGCGATGCGCCCGCTCCCGAGCCGGGCCCGCCAGCCCTGGTCGTCCTCGACGGCACCGAGCGCGACGACCAGGCCGTGTCGCGCGCCCGCGCCCCGCGGATCCGGCGTGAGGAAGAAGAGCGCGTGCGGCTGGTCCACGAGTTCTTTCACCCGCACCCGGAGGACGGCCCGTCTCCGTGGGCCGAGCCCGAGGACATCGCCGCTCGCCGCCATGCGATCGAGACCGGCCCGGTCCACGCGCGCCTCCGGGAGCTCGGGGTCGGCCACGAGCTGCGAGTCGTCGACCTCGAGGCCACCGACATCACCGAGGAAGCAGACGACGAGCTCTCTCAGCGGACGCTCGTGCTCGGCCTCGAGGCCGCGGTCGACGAGGCCGTCGCCGTCACCCGGTGGACCGACCTCCGCAACCAGGCCAGCCCGAGTGTGCCGTGGGACCGCCGCGAGGAAGACACCTCCGAAGAGGACGAGCCCTGGTGGCACTACGGCGCGTGAGCGCCACCGGCAGGCTGCTGAAAAGGTCGGACCGAGCGGTCTGAGGGGGGTCCAGAACACGACGGGAGCGTCTTCAGCATCCCGCGAGCAGGCTGCTGAAAAGTCGGACCGAGCGGTCAGAGGGCCGTCTTGCGCATTCGGCCGGTCGTGAAGCGATTCTTCGAAAGTCGAGGAGGGAGCGTGCCGAAGCACGTGACCGACGAGACGACGGGCGAAGGCGTGAAACGGGTCCAGAACGCGACGGGAGCGTTTTTCGGCATCCTGCTAGAGTCCCTCGGACTCCGGTGTCCACGTGCCTGCGGGTCCGTGCTGCGGGACGAGCTGCAGCTCGAGGTGTCCGCGAGGTGCGCCGGTGAACGTCTTCGGACGGAACACCGCGTCGGTGAGGTAGCGCCATGCCCGCGCCTCTCGATGTCGCACATCCACCGTCAGCGGCCGGTAGCCCGGTGCCGACACGGTGATCTCCTGTCGGTTGAAGGGCGCCACCTTCAGGGTCACGACCTCGGGGGTGAACACCTGGGTGCCATCGGGCAGATCGACGCGAGCCCCCGCGGGCGCGGAGGTGAGCTCGACCTTGTAGGCACAGGCCGTGAGCAGCAGCAGCGGAAGCAGACGAGGCATCAGAACAGCTTGTAACGGTCGACGAGCCGGACATGGACCTGGTCGTCGACGATCTCGAGGGAGTCGACGTTCGCGAGCTGCGCGGCCAGACGCGGGAACTCGTCCTCGAGGTCGGCGGGCTCCCAGCTCACACTGCCGACCGGCACACCGAGGCCGGTCACGTCGAGGTCCCCGAGACGCACCGTATGCGGCGTGAAGGTCGCCACCTGCTGGTTCACCCGCAGCTCTCCCTGAGCGTCGACGAGCACGCATCCACCTGGACGGGGCACGGAGGCCTGAATCGCGACCTGGCCATTCCACACGCGGATGCGCTCGTCGAAGTCGACGAGCTGCGCGAGTACAAAGGAGGCCTCGTCGGACTCGAGCTCGAGATGCGCCTCACGTCGCGGATCGGACTGGTAGTCCTGAGCGCGTCGATTGATGTCGGCCATCTCGGTGAGCGACAGATCGACCTCGGTCACGGGTCGACACACGTCGTCGTACACCTGGGCGTGGACGTAGCTGTAGCCCATGGTGCCGGTGAGCAGCAGCGTCACGACGATGGCGCCGAGTACCAGCGCGACCCGCTCGCGCAAGACCGTGAGCAACGCCCGTCGAAGCTGCCTTCGGCGGGCCCTCTGAAGCCTGCGCTGGACGTTGCGATCCGCCATCCCTCTGGTTTTCCCCCTTCCCGACGAAGAGCGCAAGTGATCTCGTCAGAAAGGACCACGGGACGGGGCTTTCGTTCCCCCGGGATGGGCGACATCACGGTACACGGCGTCCAAACTCACGTCTCGTGGACGCCGCGGCCGAAACACCCGGCACGCGCCGAGCGCGCGCCCTAGAACGGGATGTCGTCGTCCGGGCCGCCACCGGAGTAGCCACCGCCACCGCCACCGCCGCCACCGCCGCCGTAGCTGCCGCCACCGCCGCCGCCGTAGCTGCCGCCGCCGCCGCCGCCGTAGCTACCGCCGCCGCCGCCACCGCCGCCACCGCCGCCGCCATTGCCGCTCGAGAGGAAGCTGACCTGGAAGGCGATGATCTCGGTCGTCCAGCGGTCGTTGCCGTTCTGGTCCTGCCACTTGTTCGTGCGCAGCTTGCCCTCGATGTAGACCTGACGGCCCTTGGTGAGAAAGCGCTCGACGTTCTCGGCGGTGCGGCCAAAGCACACGACCCGGTGCCACTCGGTGTGATCGCCCCAGTTGCCGTCCTTGTCCTTCTGCCGCTCGGAAGTCGCGATCCGCAGGTTCGCCACCTTGGATCCCGATCCGGTCGTGCGAACCTCTGGATCGGCGCCCAGGTTGCCGACGAGGATCACCTTGTTGACGGTCATTCGTTCCCCCCTTTCGGATTGGAGGGGAGTCTTAACGCCTGCTCCCCCCTTCATGGGCCCGTGGACGCACCGGTTTTGGAAAACTCCCGCATTGCCACCGATAAACGCCGACAACCAGGCCGGTCAACGGATGACCGCTTTTCGGGAATCGCTGCTCCGAGTCGCGTGGAGCGGCGCGCGTGGGCCGGTTAGGTGCCGCGGCATGAAGTGCCCGACCTGCAACAAGCCCATCGACAAGCTGCCGCCCGAGTGGCGCCCGTTCTGCTCCGAGCGCTGCAAGCTCGTCGATCTCTCGAAGTGGCTCGACGGCGAGTACCGGATCCCGGGCGAGCCGAGCCGTATCCCGAACGACGATCGCTGGGAGTAGTCTCCTCGCGGCGGCTAGACTGAGCGCGTGAGCCTGCTTCTCCTCGTCGCGAGCGCCCTCGCCGGCCCGCCACAGCGCCTGTCCGCAGATCTCGTCGAGGTCGCCGCCGCCGCTCGACCCGCAGTCGTGCACGTCCAGGTCGAGCGGGGTCCACCCGTCGCTCCCGCGCTCGACGACCTGCTCGCGCACTACGAGCTCCCGGCACTCGCTCGCGCGGGCGTGGCCAGCCGCTCCACCGGCTCCGGGGTGATCGTTCACCCGGACGGGCGCGTGCTCACCAACCACCACGTGGTCCAGGGCGCCACCGACGTCCAGCTCGTGTTCGACGATCAGCGCCGGCTGCCCGCGGACGTGGTGGCCGCCGACCCGCGCACGGACATCGCGGTGCTCCAGCTGCGCGACCCGGGCCCCTACCCCTGGCTGCAGCTCGGTCGAAGCCGCGCCCTGCAGGTCGGAGAGCTCGTCGTCGCCGTCGGCAGCCCCTTCGACTTCCAGAGCACCGTGACGGTCGGCGTCGTCTCGGCCACGGGACGGCGAAACCTCTCGCCGCAGGAGATCCAGGACTACATCCAGACCGACGCGGCGGTAAACCCGGGAAACAGCGGCGGTCCGCTGCTCAACCTGAGCGGAGAGGTCGTCGGCTTGAACACCGCGATCTACTCGCCCTCCATCGAGCAGAACTCGGGCATCTCGTTCGCGATCCCCGCGGCCATGCTCCAGCGCATCGTCGGCGAGCTCGAAGAGCGGGGCCGGGTGCGCCGGCCGTGGGTGGGCTTGCTCACCCGGACCGTCGAAGAAGTCGACGGCGACACGAGCCGGGCCGGCGCCGAGATCGTGCGCGTCGCGGCCGACAGTCCCGCCGAGCGCGCGGGCCTGCGGCGCGGCGACATCATCGTGCGGGTGGAGGGCGACCCGGTGACCGGCGAGCAGGACCTGCGTGCGCGCGTGCTCGCCGAGGAGGTCGGCGTGCCCCTCGTGTTCGATGTTGCTCGCGACGGCGTGCCCACCCGCATCGAGGTGAGTCCGATCGATACCGTGGATGGCGGCGTGGGGCTGGACCAGCTGCGCATGCCGACCAGCGAGTGGGCCGGAGCACTGTTCGCGGAGCCCGACGACGAACTGCGCGCGCACTTCGGCATCGCCGAGGAGCGCGGGTTGATCGCCGTTCGCGTCGAGCGCGGCTCCGAGGCCGCTCGCCTGGGCCTCACCGCCGGCGACGTGGTGCTCCAGGTCGGTCGCACCCGCCTCGACGGCCTCGCCGACCTCGATCGCGCGGCCACGGGGGAAGGCCACGTGGGGGCCAAGCTCGTGCGGGCCGGGCAGACGATGTGGATCATCCTGCCCGCTCGGTAGACCGCCTCCCGACGCGAAAATCCGCGAAAGTGCAAGACGAGGGCCCCCTCGTGCGTATGTAGGAGGAACCGAGGCGTACGCGCCCGGTCTCACTGCCCGGAGGTTCCATGCCCGTGTCCCGCACCGACGTCGCCGACTCCCTCGCCGTGTGCGAGAGCGCCGAGCTGCTCGCCGTGCTCGAGGCCGCCGAGCTCGACCCCCGCGGTGCGAGCACCCCCCGCGAGCTCGCGGAGCGCATCGCGGACGCCATCTGGTGGAACTACGCGACGCCGCTCGGCTATGTCAGCCGCGACTCCTCGCTCGAGGAGATCGTGCGCCACGTCGCGAAGAAGCTCCGGGTCCATGGCGCCCTCGGCGATGGGGATGCCTGGTCGCAGCTCGAGCGCCTCACCGCGACCCTCGGCTTGTCGCTGGGGCCGATGTCGATGGCGGACCTCACCGAGAGCGAGCGAGCCCGACTGACGAAGTCGCTCAAGGGCCCGGTGGCCCTGGCCGCCGGTGGCGGAAGCAGCTTCGCCGCGGGCGTCGCCGGACGCGGCATCCTCCGCTTCGCGGCAAGCCCGGTCGGCAAGCTCATCCCGTACA
The DNA here is from genome assembly GCA_006226595.1 of Deltaproteobacteria bacterium. Taxonomy (GTDB): domain Bacteria; phylum Myxococcota_A; class UBA796; order UBA796; genus M1803. Next base: position 18,943 of record SBGP01000113.1, on the reverse strand, counting down.
TTCCCCGCGTCGGCCCGGCCTTCCGCAGCATCACGCGCGGAGCGGGCGTGGCCGCAACCGTGGGCACGCCGCTGGCCATCGCGATGAGTGTGCTCGCCGCGAACTCCGCCCTCGGCGCGAACTACCAGCGCCTGGTGCCGCTGCTCCTCGGGGCCGGCGCTCTCGGCAAGGGTCCGGTCGAGGACGCGGAGATCGTCGAAACCCTCTAGCTACACGACCCGCAACGGGTCGGCATCCCGGGCCGAGACCACCACCTCGAGCCCGGTGCACGCCCGCAGCGAGGACGCGAAGATCGGCAGGAAGCCGCGCTCGGTGTTCGTGTGGTCGGTGAGCACCACCGCGACCCCGGCCTCCTGACGGGCAAGCACGTCGTGGTGCCGCATCTCGCCGGTGAGCAGCAGGTCCACGCCATCGAGACGCTCGAACAGCGAGCCCCCCGCACCAGGGCACACCGCCACGCGGGACACCTGCTGATCGCCTGCGCCGCTCACCCGGAGGTGGCTGAGGCCGAGGTGGCCCCGAATGCGCTCCACCAGCTCGTCGAGTGCCGTCGGCGCGCAGGCGAACACCCGGCCCGCGCCGAGGCTCGGGTCGATGAGGTCGGGCTCGATCGGCGCGACATCGCGCGCCTGCGGAAACGCGTCGACGAGCCAGTCGGCCATGCCGTCGCGGGCGGCATCGAGCGCGGAGTGCGGGCTGTAGACGTGGATGCCGTCGCGAATGAGCGCCAGCAGCGTGCGCGAGCGGGCCGTGGACGCGGTGAGTCGCTTCACGCCTCCGAAGATCGGCGGGTGGTAGCTGACGATGGCATCCACGCCCGAGTCGCGGAGCTCGTCGGCCACCGGCGCGGTGAGGTCGATGCACAGCCCGATGCGGCGCACGTCGCGGGTCCCCTCGACGAGCAGCCCCACGTTGTCCCAGCTGCCGGCCAGGCGCAGAGGGGCGAGTCCCTCGAGGGTCGCGAGCAGCTCGTGGAGGTGCATCACGCGTCCGCCCGACGTCCCACGGGCGGCAGGTTGTGCGCGGCGAGCACGGTGTCGTAGTAGTCGATGACCTTGCGCACGTAGTCGCGCTTCTCGCGGTAGCTGCCGGGGAAGAAGCTGCGCTTGAAGCCGTGGAGGATCAGGCGACGCACATCCGAGTCCGAGAGCTCGAAGGCGTTCATCACCAGGCGCAGCTCACGCGACACCGTCGTCCGGCTGATCAGGCGGTTGTCCGTGCACAGGGTCACCGAGAGGCGGTCGCGGATCATGCGGCCCACCGGGTGGTCCCCGACGCGACGAAGCTCGGGCATGGTCTGGAGGTTGCTCGTCGGGCACACCTCGAGGAGCACGCGGCGGTCGGCGATGTACTCGGAGAGCTGGCGCACGTAGCGATGGGGATCCTCGTCCACCTTGACCATGTCCACCGAGTACAGGTGGGTGCCGTGGCCGATACGATCGGCGTTGAGCTTGGTGATGGCCTGGAACACGCTCTCCGGACCATAGGCCTCGCCGGCGTGCACGGTCTTGTGCATGAAGTGGCGGTGCACGAAGTCGTAGGCCTCGGTGTGGTCGCTGGCCGGGTGACCGGCTTCGGCGCCCGCGAGGTCGAAGCCGACGATCGGCAGGCCGAGGCGATCGCGCGCCTCGACGACCGCACGCGCCAGCTGGAGGCTGGCGATGCCGTAGACCTCCTTCACCGGAGAGCCGTCGAGCACGGTCATCAGGCTCTTGAAGTACGGCCCGAAGCCCCCGGTGAACATGCGCATGGCGCACGCGATGATGCCGTAGCGGAACGCCGGCTCACCCTTGTGCTTCACCGGCTCGGAGGCCTCGTGTTCGAGGCGAACGCGCTCGAGTCCGCGGTCGACGGCGGCGAGCACCTGGGCCACGTCCAGACCGGGGCGGACGTGGAGTTGGGGCGCGAAGCGAACCTCGAGGTAGCGCACACCCTCGGCGAGGCAGTCCTGACCGAGCTCGTAGGCGATGCGCTCGAGAGCCTCGGCGTCGCTCATCACCGCGCAGGTGTACGCGAAGCCGTGGAGGTAGTCCGGCAGATCGCGGTAGTGCTCCTTGAAGACCTGCTCCCGCAGGCCCTCGGGGGTCTGCGACGGGAGCGCGACGTTGCGCTCCTTGGCAAGCTCGATGAGCGTCTCGATGCGCATCGAGCCATCGAGGTGACAATGCAGGTCGGTCTTCGGCAGCGCCTGCAGGACTTCGTCGGTGTACATCCATCCTCCGGGCATGGCGTCATAGCCGAGGCACCCCCTGGTGTCGCGAGCGTTCGACGCAACGGGGGGGAACAGCTCACAGAGATCGCCCCCCCGTGCGGATCGCTGGGGAATCTGCAAGGAGCACTTGTCAGCGATCCGGGGACTTGCTAGCCAGTGCCCGTTCTCCCGAGAAATGCCCCAGGAGGCGCTGTGGAGCTTCCCATCAGCCTGCGCGAGTCTCTCGTCGACGATCTCGACGACTTCCTCGAGGCTCTGTCCGCCAACCCCAGTGCCGAGGCCGTCGCGGCGTACCTGGTCGAGCAGCTCGAGGTCTGGGCTGAGGACGAGGGCGAGGACGATCTCATCGGCGACCTCGAAGACGAGGCCGCTCTCGACGGATCGCTGCTCGAAGTCCTCGAGTCCGAGATGGACTCGAACGAGGAGTTCGAGTGGACCGGCGAAGAGGTCGTGTCCCTGTTCGAGCAGCTGTGCGAGATCGATTGGGAAGAGGTCGACGACGACGACGACCTCGACGACGACGAGGAAGACGAGGACTTCTAGAAAGTCCCCTGGCATCGAGCTGAGCGCGAACAGGTGTCACGCTCGCCATATGTCAAGGAAATGTAAACCGACACGGCTTCTTGGAGTCGAGGGAAAATTTTCGTTACGGGAACTGAAGCCGATCTCGGTTCCCTGCCCTCGGTTCTCATGCCTCACCTGCAAGCCACTCTGACTCCAGAGGGACGACTGTTCTTCTGGTCGTCGCTGAACGCCCTGGACGTGGCCGTCCAGATGGAGCTGCCAGAGCTCGAGGATGCGCCGCGTTCACGTGCGGAGCGGGGATTGGCGACGCCGGGGACGACGATGCGCCGCAAGCGCACCAAGGGCCTCGAAGTGGACGTGATCCACGCCGTGCCCGCGCTGCTCACCGCACCTGACGACACGGTCAGCGACTCCGTGGCGGTGTTCCAGCACGCCGCGCGGCTGGCGGTCGAGCTCGCGAGCGCCCATCGCGTGGTGCCGAGCGTGAAGGACGGGCACGCGCGTTGGCGTGCGCTGCTGTCGCGTCCGCAGGACGAGCAGCGCTTCCTCGCGCTCTCCCGGGCGCTTCCGCCCTCGGCGCGGGCGATCCCCACGCGGGAGCGCGGGGCGATCCGCATCGCGACCCAGACCAAGGTCGTGCGCGAGTTCATCGATGCGACGGTCGACGGCATCTACCGACGGGACGCCTTCCCCGGCTCCACCCGCGGCTGGGCCCTGTCCTTCGCCGAGGCCCTGCGCGGCAAGCACAGCGACTTCTCGCCGCGAGAGGCGCGCCAGTACGGCATCCCCGACATGATCGCCGCGTGGAGCACCGAGGCGATGGCGGCGGGCCTGCGCCTGGGCCTGTCCCTCGAGTTCCCCGAAGAGCCCGACGAGCCGTTCTCGATCGACGGCTGGCTGCATCCCGCCGAGGACCCGTCGAAGCGGGTGCCGATGGAGAAGGCGTGGAAGGCCGGCTCCGAGGTGACGATCGACGGCGTGGGCTACGCACACCCGGCGCACACGATCGTGCGTGGGCTCGCGCGCGCGTCTCGCATCCACTCCCCGCTCACCGAGATGCTGCGCGGCGATCGGCCGTGCGGGCTGGACTGGACCGCAGCGCAGGCCTGGGACTTCCTCGAGATGGGCGCCGGGGCGCTGCAGGACGCGGGCATCCACGTGGACGTGCCCGAGGAGTACACCCAGGCCGGCACGCGCCGCGTGCGCGCTCGGATCCGCCTCGACGCGATGGGCGAGGACCTCGACTGGGACGGCGAGCTCGAGTACGCCTGGGAAGTCGTGCTCGGCGATCAGGCCGTCGACGGTGCCGAGTTCGCCGAGCTCGTCGAGCAGGGCGGCCCGATCGTCCGCTTCCGCAACCAGTGGGTGCTGCTCGATCCGGGTGAGCTCGAGCGCCTGCCCACCGACCTCGACACCCGCGGCTCGATTCCAGCGGCCCAGGGCCTGCGAGCCGCGCTGTCCGGCGAGTGGGAGGGCACGCCGGTCGTGCCGACCGCCAAGCTGCAGCTGCTGCTCGAGACCCTCTCCGACCCGCCGGAGGTCGCCCCGCCGGGCGAGCTCAAGGCGACCCTGCGTCCGTACCAGGAGAAGGGCTTCGCGTGGCTCCAGACCCTGGGCAAGCTCCAGCTGGGCGCCTGCCTCGCGGACGACATGGGCCTCGGCAAGACCGTGCAGCTCATCGCCCACGTGCTCGCGCGGCGCCCGGATGCGAAGGCGCCGGCCCTGGTCGTGTGCCCGACCTCCGTGCTCGGCAACTGGGAGCGCGAGATCGCGCGCTTCGCCCCATCCCTGCGCACGGTCCGCTACCACGGCCTGGACCGCGACCGCGGCGCTTGGCGCGGCGCCGACGTCGTGATCACGAGCTACGGACTGCTCGTGCGCGAGGTCGAGGAGTTCGCGCGTACCCGCTGGGACGTGCTCGCCCTCGACGAGGCGCAGGCGATCAAGAACCCGGACAGCCAGCGGGCGCGCAGCGCACGTCAGGTCGGGGCCGCCCACCGCGTGGCCCTCTCCGGCACCCCGGTCGAGAACCGGCTCGAGGAGCTGTGGAGCATCCTCGAGTTCCTCAACCCGGGACTGCTCGGTCCGCGCGGCCGCTTCCGCCGTGAAGTGGCCCTTCCCATCGAGCGCTTTGGCGATGCGAACCTCGCGCGCATGCTCCGCAAGGGCGTCGCCCCGTTCCTGCTGCGCCGCGTGAAGACCGACCCGGCGATCATCACGGACCTTCCGGACAAGATCGAGCGCCGCGAGTACACGGGCCTCACCAAGGAGCAGGCCAGGCTCTACGAGAAGGTGGTCGAGGACACGCTGGCCCGCATCGCCGAGGCCGACGACATGTCGCGTCGCGGCCAGGTGCTCGCGATGCTCACCGCCCTCAAGCAGATCTGCAACCACCCCTCGCAGTACCTCGACGACAAGGGCCCCCTCGAGGGTCGCTCGCGCAAGCTCGAGCGCGTCACCGAGCTCGTCGAGAGCATCGTCGACAGCAACGAGCGCGTGCTGATCTTCACGCAGTACCGCGAGATGGGCACGCGCCTGCAGGAGCACCTGTCCGGACTGCTCGACGAGGACATCCCGTTCCTCCACGGTGGCACGCCACCGATCAAGCGCGATCAGATGGTTCGCGCATTCCAGACCGATCCCGAAGCGTCGTCCGTGCTGCTTGTTTCCCTACGGGCAGGCGGAACCGGACTGAATCTGACAGCAGCGTCGCACGTCATCCATTACGATCGGTGGTGGAATCCCGCCGTGGAAGATCAGGCGACCGACCGGGCATATCGGATTGGTCAGGAGAAGAACGTGCAGGTGCACAAGCTGGTGGTGCAGGACACTCTCGAGGAGCGCATCGACGCGCTGCTCGAAGAGAAGCGTGCCCTGGCGGATGCAGTCGTCGGCAGCGGTGAAGGCTGGGTCACCGAGCTCGACGACAATGCCCTGCGCGAGCTGGTTTCCCTCGGTCGCGGCGCGTTGTTGGAGGATGAATGAGTTGGGATTTTGCCGGCTCCAAGTCCCGCGCCTCACGGCTGCGCGCGCCGACCGACGGCATCGTGGCCACCGGTCGCGCCAACGGCTGGCTCTCCGAGCGATGGACCGACATCTTCGCGCACCCGAACCGTCAGCAGTCCACGCGCCTCGGCCGCGGACGCAGCTACGCGCGCTCCGGCCGCATCCGTGACCTGTGGTTCTCCCCTGGTCTCGCGAACGCCCAGGTCATCGGGTCGGACGAGCACCACGTGTCGCTTCGCGTGCGCGTGTTCGACGACGCGGAGTGGCGCGGCATCGTCAAGGTGCTGCTCTCGGACCTGAGCGCGGTCGCCGACCTGCTCGAGGGCGACCTTCCGCGCGCGCTGATCGAGCGTCTCGAGGCGGCGGGCCACTCGCTGGTACCCACGGCGGACGAGCTCGACGGCAACTGCGACTGCAACGACTACGTCTCGCCCTGCGAGCACGCCGCTGGCGTGTTCCACATCCTCGCCGAGGCCGTCGAGGGCGACCCCTTCATCCTCCTCACCCTTCGCGGACGTCCGCGGGAGCAGCTGCTCGCCGAGCTTCGCAGCGCCTGGGGGGACACGCTTCCGCTGTCCAACCGCTCCGAGGCCGAAGAAGAGGAGCCGCCGGCATCCAACTGGTTCGTGTCGCCCGAGCCGCTCCCGGAGCTGTCGTTCTCGCCCTGCGCCCGCCCGGCGCCGTCGGCGGGGCTGCGCGCCCTGGGACCGCCGCCCGGTGAGACCAACCTCGGACACGCGCTCAACCCGCTGTACGAGGCCGGTGGCGCCGCCGCACTCGAGATTGCGCTCGAGGACCGGCCGCGCAAGAAGCGGCGTCGCGGCGGCAAGCGTAGCGAGGCCGACCCGGTCGAGACCGCCGCCGCCGCCGCCCCGGTGCTCTCGGACGCGGGCCCGCTGACCGAGCGCGTGGTCAACCTGCTCGCGAACCGTGAGTGTGCGCGCAGCCGTGAGCTCGCCAAGGAGCTCGACGTGTCTCCGCAGGAGATCCGAGCAGAGCTGCTCGAGCTCGAGAAGCAGGGCATCGTGTACCGGACGGGCCAGACGCGCGGCACGCGCTGGTGGCTCGGCTAGGCGCCCTCCGAGATCAGGCTCGTCCACGTCCCTGACGTTCGTCGATTTTCGACGATCCGGCCCACTCTGGGCTGCGATGCGCCGCTCTCCGGGTAGGGGTCTGACCCCACCCGGGGGTCAGACCCCCGGGTGGGGTCAGACCCCTATAGATGCCGATGAAAAGCGCACCCACAGCCACCCATGGCGCCGCGACCCAACCGCTTGTCACCGCAGGACGGCCCCGATCCGCGAGCACACAGACGTGTCGTGGCACGCCGCTTGCTAGTCCCAGCCGCCGGGTGTGAGACCCCGCTCGTCGAGGACCCACCGCTCACCCGCCACGTCCAGTGCCAGGGCCTCGGCCTCGGACATGCGCCAGCGCCGCTCGTCGACCGGCCACGGCTCGGTGCCAACCTCGATCACCGCGAGGGCGGCATCCGCGACACATCGCGCCACGGTGCTTCCCGGGGCCGCGCCGGGTACGAACGCGACCACACCCGCTGCCGTGTGCACGCGAAACGCCATCGCGCTCACCCGCTCCACCGCGGGCTCGGGCCGCCACCGCGGCTCTCCGCGCACGATGGCGACGGTCTCGACCTCGAACGGCCCCGCGTCGAACACCTGTCCCGGCGACAGCGCGTCGTGCCTCACCGCGTAGCGACCCGGCCACCCCTGGCTCCACGCCTCGGCGAGGCGTGCACCGCGGTCGTCGCCGAGCGGGCCCACCAGCGACAGCGGCACCTCCGGGTCCCTGTGGGGCTCCAGCGCGCACAAGAGCGGCACCAGCCCGCCGACCGAGCCAATCCGGCCGCCGGAGAGCGCAATCGTACCGAGGACCCCGGGTCGCGGCACCGCCACACCCACCGGCGCGTCGAGAAGCAGCCCATAGCCGGCCTCTTCGAGGTACAGCCCTCCGCCGAGCGCCCGGACCTCGACCCCGGCGCGTTGCCAGCTCACGGAGTGGCATCCTCCGGCAGATCGTCGAACGGGTCACCGCTCGCGTCCTCGCCATTCGCGGGCGCGGGGCTGGGCTCCTCCCCGACGCCCTCGGCGCGCTCCGGGAGGGCATCGGTCCCCTCCCCAGCCCCGTCTGCGTCCGCCTCCTCCGAGACCACACCCTCGGAGATCACGCCGTGACCGCGGATCCACGCCTCGATGCGCGGAAAGACCTCGGCCTCGGCATGGTCGCTGGTCCCGAAGTCCAGGTGCCCGTAGTCGCCGGCGAAGCCGTTCTCGCGACCCGCGACGACGAACTCCTTCTCGCGGGAACCCACAGCCTCGTAGAAGCCCTTCACGCGGTCGGGCGACACGATGCGGTCGGCGCGGCCCGCGAGGAACAGCATCGGCACCCGCACGTGCCCCAGCGACTCGCGGTACTTGGTGCGCCCGTTCTCGGAGACGAACTCGTTGTCCGACCGCGCGATCAGACCGAACTGGTCGACCTCTCCGCGGGACAGCGGCGACACCACGCGCCGCATCGTCGCCTTGTACGCTTCCTTCTCGTAGTTGTCGGGGTTGAGCACCCACTCGTCACCGTGGAACGGCGCCTTGTACCCGAAGCCGACCAGGAAGCGCGCGCCCGCCGGGGTCGGCGTGTAGCCGAACAGCTTGGCGATCCACGCGTTCTTCAGCATCTTCTGCATCGCGGGGTCGGGATCGCGGAAGTCCAGCGGCGAGGCCACCGCCACGGCACTCGCCAGGTGCGGCTGCGGATGCAGGGCCATGTAGACCGCGAGCACCATGCCACCCATCGAGTGCCCCACGTAGTGCACCTCGTCGAGACCACGGGACTTGCGGATGTGCTCGACGACCGACGCCACGTCGAAGGCGCCGTAGTCATCCACCGTCCAGCCCACCTTCTGGCGCTTGCCGTCGGCGCCGCGCCGCGCGAAGCCGTGCCCGCGCAGGTCGACGTTGTACACGTCGTAGCCCCGCTCCGAGAGGTACAGCGCCAGCGAGCGCCCGGGCATCAGGTCCCAGAAGTGGTGGTTGCTGGAGATGCCGTGCACGAGGACCACCGCCTCGCCCTCGCCGGGGTAGCGCTGCACGTGGGCCCACACGCCGCGCTCGCTCTCTACCCAGAAACGCTCGGCATCCGCCGCGTGCTCGGGGATGTAGTCGACGTCCTCACCGCACGAGGCGGCGAACAGGCCGACGGCGAACAGCATGGCGAACAGGCGCTTCACGAGCCCTTCTCCTGCTTGCGGATCAGCTTGTCACCCTTCTTGAGGGCCTTGTACGCGGCCTTGTGGGCGACCTTGTCGCGCAGCAGCCCGAGGTGGTCGAGGTCCTTGCCGTCGAGTCGCGTGATGCCCAGCCGCAGCAGCCGACGGTTCGGCAGCTCGCGGGAAGCGGGAACGAGCACCTCGACCGGAGACAGGCGGTCGAGCAGACCGACGCCAATCCAGGTGGGCGTCGCGATCGACGCGAGGTCGACATCCGGACCCTCGAGGTACCAGCGCTGTACCTCGGCGGCGAGAGGGCCACTGGCGCACTCCTGGAGCGGCGGGTCCTCGCCGAGCAGCACGCTGGCGGCATCCGTCGCCCCGAAGGGCCGCGGCACCGAGAGGTTCACCTGGCGACCGCTGGTCCACTTGTCGATGGAGATGGTGAGGTCGACGTCGGGCCCCACCGCCATGCCGGCAACGAGGTCAGCCGCCTCGCTGCGCGCGGGGGCGAGCACCGGGCCGAGCAGAGCCAGCTGTTCGGCGCCGAGCCTCGTCCCGAGGACCAGCGTCGCTCCGAGACCGTGCGCGACCACCGCGTGCTCACCGAGCGTTCCCGCCGCCTCGTCGATCGAGCGCCGGTAGTCGGAGGCATCGTCGGGCAGGCACGGGAACGACAGCAGCCGCACGTCGTGGCCCTTCTTGACCAGGAACTCGGCCAGCGGACGAAAGGCCTCTGGCGCGTAGCCCGGCGTCGCCACCACCAGCACCGTGTGCCGGTCGTGCTTGGGCTGAAGGTCCTGGAGGTTCCAGGTCTCGGCGCCGTGCGCCAGGGTGGCGAGAAGCAGGAGCATGGCGGGCAGCCTACACCATCCGTGGGCGTATGGCTGCGTGCATCCCAGTGCGCGAGGACCCGCGGACGATCCGCGGGCCCGCACGGACCGCGCTCACGCGTCCAGGTACAGATCCGGCATGATCTCGGTGCTGCCCGGGACCTCGGAATAGCCCGAGAAGTCCTCGATCCCCTCCTCGCGGAGGATGTCCTCGTCGATGGCGAAGTTGCCGGTGTAGGTCTCCGCCTCGCGCGCGAGCAGCAGCGCCGCGGCGTCGGCCATGATCTGCGGGCCGCGGCAGTGCTTGGGCTCGACACCCGGCACCATGCGCATGGCATCGGTCCAGATCACCGTCTTCGGCCACAGCCCGTTCACGCCGATGCCGTGGCGACGGAACTCCTCGGCATGCCCCAGGGTGACGAGGCTCATGCCCATCTTCGCGTAGGTGTACGCGAGGTGCGTGGACCACCACCGCGGGTCGAGCGACGGCGGCGGACACAGGGTGAGCACGTGCGGGTTGTGGCCCTGCTTCGCGCTCTTCACCAGGTGCGGCAGCGCCGTCTTGGTGACGAGGAAGGTGCCGCGCGCGTTCACGCCGACCATGAGGTCGAAGCGCTTCATCGTCGTCATCGGCGTGGGCGTGAGGCTGATCGCCGAGGCGTTGTTGATGACCACGTCGAGCCCCCCGAAGGCCTCGACCGTCTGCTCCACCGCCGACGCGACCTGGTCTTCGTCGCGGATGTCGCACTGGATCGGCAGACCGCGCCCGCCGGCCGCGTCGATCTCGGCGGCGGCCGTATGGATCGTGCCCGGCAGCGTGGGGTGAGGCGTCGCCGTCTTCGCGAGGATGGCGACGGAAGCGCCCTGTTCGGCGAGCTTGGTGGCGATGGCGAGCCCGATGCCTCGGGACCCGCCGGTGATGAGAACGCGCATGCTTGGACCTCCGCGAGGTGCAGAGCCTATCCCAGCGTGACCGTCACGCCCCCACCGCTCACCAGGCGGTCGAGCACCCGCTCGGCGGCGACCACGCAGGACGCGCACACCACGCCGCTTCGCGCGTACACGGTGCCGTCGCGCGTGCCGCGATCGCAGAAGGAGCAGCGGTGCGAAGCGCTCACCGGCTGGCGACGCGAGGACTCGATCTTCGCGATCATCCCGTCCACCCGGTCCCACTCCGATTGCGAGCGCGTCGGAGCCTCGCCGCGCACCCAGTCGATGAACGCGCGGTGCGCCTGACGCACGTCCACCGCGGCTACCTCGAGCTCCCCATGGCCGAACTCCCGGACGCAAGACGGGCAGATCCGCGCGGCGCGATCGACCACGCCGACCAGGGTGTCGGCCTCGGGCATCGCGCGCTCACAGAAGGCGCAGGCCCCCCCGAGCCCGCGCACCATGCCCGCGGGCATGCCGACGAGACCTGCTCCGGGCAGGTACAGACACGATGACCCAAAGCCGGTCACCGCAACGAACCAAGTGGCCACGCCACCTCCAACGACCTCTTCATAGCCCACGACCCGGCTCGGGTCGCAGGCGAAAGCCCGCCGGAAAGGCCACGCAGCCGCGATCACGCCGGTCGCTACTGGACCTCGGTGAGCGTGAAGAAGAAGCACATCTCCTCGTCGGTGCGCTCGCCGTACAGGGTCTCGCGGGGCTCGGGGAACAGTCGCTCGCTATTGCTCGTCGAGTTGTTCCACGCGCACTCCCAGTGGATCTCGTCGCCGGCCTCGAGCTTCACGGGCTCGCGGAACAGGTAGTGCAGCTGGTTGTGGAAGTCGTAGGACTCGGCATCGAGCAGGCACTCCTCCTTGCGTCCCCGCTCGATCCACATGCGGTAGCCCTTCCCGAGCACGTGCATGTGGGGAAACACGCCGTACACGGTCATCGCTTCGGCGGCGCGGTAGGACTCGGCGAAGCGGTAGTCCTCGTCCCCGGCGGGGATGCGGAAGTTCACCGAGCCCAGGGTGAGCATCGCGAGCTCGGTGTCGACGCGGTCGGTGGTGGTGAAGCTGTAGCCACTCTCGTCGCTGAGACCGACGGTATCGGGGCCTCCGGCGAAGTAGTGCATCTGGATCAGGATCACCTGATCGGCGCCGACCCGCATGCCCTTGCCCGCCTCGAGCTTCACCGGCTCGCTGCCCGGTGCCCACGCGGTGAGCATGCCCTCGACCGCGCCCATGTCGTCGTCCATGCAGTCGACGCCGTTGGCGTAGTCGAAGTTCGACGGCAGCTCGTCCCGGTCCACCGCGCCGACGACGATGTGGTGGAGGATCGACGACTGGTCGATGAGCGGCTGCATGCCGGTGACGAAGAAGTCCTCGGCGCGGCCGTGCTCGAGCGCGAAGCAGCGGTACTCGTTGTTCGGGTTCGCCTCGTCGCTGTACGTCGGCGTGTACGCGGGAATGCGCAGGCTCAGGTCCGCACCCTCGAGCTGACCGGGCACGACCTCCGCACTCACCGCGTCCGCCGGGTCTCCGAGGTCGAAGTCGCGCGCGGCCCACCGCGTCAGGGTCGCGATCTCACCACGGTCGAGCGTCAGGTGCTCTGAGCCCTGAAAGTCGCGGCAGGTCGGGTCGGTGGTCGGAGGCGGCATCACCCCTTCTTCCGCGTGCCACACCATCTGCTGGGCCACGGCGACGACCTGATCGACCTCCCGAAAGTCGAAGGGTGCGGTGCCCTCGGGGCTGTGGCAGCGCACGCAGTGCTCCTCGACGAGGGGCTTCACGTGCTCGTAGTAGTTCGCGTCGCGAGGCGCGCTGCCGCAGGCAGTGAGGAAGACGAGGGGCCACAGACGGCTCATCGGGACACCTCCGCCGCGCCGCGCACCTGCACGGTGGACACGTGGGGGTAGTACGGCGCGTCGTCGTCGACGAGGGTGAGGTTGGGATCGTAGTCCGCGTCGATGGACAGCGAGTACTCGGCGATGTCGCCGTAGCCGTCGCGGTCGAGGTCGGCGGCGGTGCACTGATCGTAGCTGTAGGCCACGAGCTCGTAGGTACCGCTGACCTCGGGCACGAACTTGCCGCCAGGGCACTTGTAGTCGAGGGGCCGGAAGGTGCACTGGAACGCGTCGTCGGAGCCGCCGATGGTGCAGCCGCTCGGGTCGTTGAGGTAGTAGACGGCGTCGAAAGCGCTGTCGGCGGCGACCGTGTCCATCGTGATCTTCACCGGCTCCCCGGCGCGGGCCTCGAAGGTCCACACATCGGCCACGAGCCCGTCGCAGCCGAGCTCGCCCGTCCCCCGGTAGGCGCCGTCCGAGCGGTTGCCGTCGAAGCTGCCTCCGTCCCAGCCGCCCTCGCAGACCTGCAGCAGCACGGGGTCGCCGTACCCCGCGGTGCGCGTGGCCTCCCAGCCGAGGTTCGCCTCCCCGTCCCAGTCGATGCTGGTGTTCGCCTCCTCGGCACCGGCAAGAGCCACCGCCATCGCGCGGGTGCCCTGGTAGTTGCCGACCACCATCAGCGCGTCGTCGACCGGGTTGCCGTCGAAGTCGGTGGCGGCCTCGGCCCAGCCCAGCCCCACGTCCGTGGCGAGCTCGTCGTCGAAGTAGGTCCAGATGGACGGAAGCACGCAGTCTTCGCTGCTGCGGTCCTCGATGACCTCTGGATCGACGTGGAAGGCGAACTCACAGCCGTTGCAGTTCGCGGTGTAGGGGCGCCCGACGAGCGCGAGGTCCACATCGCACACGACCTGCCCGTCCTCGAGGGTCTCGGTGTAGGTCAGCTCGCCGTCGAGGGCGCGGTAGCCGTTGAAGTCGGTCACTTCGCCGCCACAGGCAACGAGGGCGAGGAGAAGGGTCAGGTGGCGCATGGGCACTCCAAGGGGTTCGGCCATGTGGACACCTCCCGGTCGCGAAAGCGCTACCCCGACCTTGGAAGTCCCCGATCGCTCTCCTTGCTCCTCACAAGACCTCTACACGGCGAAAAACAGCCGCAAACCATGCTTACAACCATGTAAAGCAAGGCCATGGAAAGCGGGGGTGAACGCGCGGATAGCCGGCCGCACGTCCGCACCCGGAGGTCCCATGCTCACCGCTCTCGCCCTGATGCTCGCCCAGCCCGCTGCCGCCGAGCCCGGCTTCAACGGCATCGTCGCCCTGCCCGGCTGCTCGGGCTCGCTCTTCCACTTCGCCGGACAGAGCCTCGACGACGACGCCCTGGTGCTCACCAACGGCCACTGCATCGGGCGGCTCGGCAGCTACGAGGTGCTCGTCCACGAGCCCTACGAGACCGAGGTGATCCTCTACGACGCGAGCGGAAGCCAGGCCGCGACCTACTACTCCGACGAGATCGTGTACGGCACGATGCACGACACCGACCTCGCCGTGCTCCGCCTGCCGCGCACCTACCGCGAGCTCGCCGAGAACGACGGCGTCGACGCGCTACTGCTCGACGACGAGCGCGGCATCGTCGGCGAGGACATCGCCGTGGTCTCGGGCCTGTGGGAGTACATCACCACCTGCGAGCTCGACGGCTTCGTGTACAGCATGATCGAGGGCGACTGGGCGTGGACGGACTCCATCCGTATGACCGAGGCCTGCGAGACCTTCGGCGGCACTTCGGGCTCGCCCATCCTCTCGGTGAGCACCAACCAGATCATCGGCGTGAACAACACGGGCTTCGAGGGCGGCGAGCCGTGCACGGTCAACAACCCCTGCGAAGTCGACGAGCAGGGCCAGGTGACGACCATCGCCGATGGCTCCTACGGCCAGCAGACCCTGCACCTCTACTCGTGCATCGACGAGGGCTTCGGGCTCGACCTGAGCCGCGAGGACTGCGCGTTGCCGGTGCCCCGCGGGGTGCTCGCCGTCGGGCCCATCGACTTGTCGTCGAGCGACGAGTGCGATGGTGACGGCATCCTGGACGTGGGCGAGCGCGGAACGCTCACCGTGCGCATCGACAACGACGGCCCGGTCGCGCTCACCGACGCCCGGGTGCGCGTGACCAGTGACTCTCCGTACGTGACCCTCACCGACGCCGAGGTCGACCTCGGCGAGCTTCGCGCCTTCGGCTCCACCGAGGTCGAGGTCGAGGTGACCCTGGACGAGGCGGTGCCCTCGCTCGAGGCGCTGATCTTCGACGTCGAGGTGACCGACGCCGAGGCCGCCGAGCCGCAGGTCCTCGGGGCGCAGACCGTGCGCGTGCACTACGACAGCCTCGACGCGACCGAGGTCTTCGACGATGTCGAGAGCCCGGTGAGCGCGTGGACGCCGACGGGGAGCTGGGCGCGGATGGAGGACGCCGGCGAGACGACCTGGCACACGCCGGACCTCGGCGAGCCCGGCACCGTCGCGCTCGTCTCGCCGCAGTTCATCGTCGGCAACGACGGGTTCACGCTGAGCTTCGACCAGCGCTTCCGCTTCGAGAGCGGGTCGGGCGTGCACTACGACGGCGGCGTGATCGAGGTCTCCCTCGACGACGGCGAGACGTGGATGGACGCCAACGCCTATGCAGAGCTCGGCTACGGCGGCGTGATCACCGACGAGTCGGGCAACCCGCTCGCGAACCGCGGCGCGTACGTAGCGAGCAGCCCGGGCTGGCCCGACATGCACGCGGTGAGCCTCGACTTCGGCGCGGAGCTCGCGAACCGCGTGGTGCGCGTGCGCTTCGTGGTCGGCACCGACGCTGCAGTCGGCGACTTCGGCTGGGAGCTCGACAACTTCGAGGTCGACGGCCTTCGCAACCGGCCGTTCCACGGCCTCGGCGGACACGACGAGAGCTGTGGTGCCGTGACCGAGGAGCCGCCCGTCGACGAGGAGCCCGAGGCCGCGGGCTGTGGGTGTGCGGTCGGCGGGACGGGGGCGGCGTGGCTGCCGCTTGTGCTGGCGCTGGGACTCGTTCGTCGCCGGGAGTAGACCGCGCGACACGATGGGTCGCGTAGACGTCCCCGCCAGCCAGCTGGCAAAGGGGGGGGGGCTCTGACCCCTCAGCGGGGTCAGACCCCTCTGAGGGGTCAGACCCATCTCAATGCCCTTGTTGACCGCATCCGCGCCGGTGTGCCCCGAGACTCCGGGCGCCCGGACACGCGAGTTATCCACAGGAAACAGGCCCACTTTCGCACCGTTTGGCGTGAACCTTGCACCCTCGCCTTCCCCCGCGTCGAGCGCTGACCGAGGATGTTGCCTGCGCCCCCGCGGGTCCATACTCCGACGTGCACCCGCCCCCTCCCCGCGAGGTCCCCTCCATGCTCTCCGCCTTCCTCCTCCTGTTCTCGCTGACCGCGCACGCCGACGAGAACGCCTCGTGCAAGACCGAGGCGGCCACCGCCGCGTACCGCGAGGGCTTCGCCGCCCAGCGCGGACACGACGCCGAGAACGCACTCGCCGCCTACGCGCGCTGCATCGAGCTCGACCCGGGCTGCGTTCCCTGCCACTACGAGAACGGCTGGTCGCACTGGGCGCGCAGCGAGTGGAAGCAGACCGTCGCCAGCTGGGAAAAGGTGCTCGAGATCGACCCGAACCACGCGTCGACCAAGGAGTGGCTGCCCCAGGCCAAGGCGAACCTCACCGGAGCGCAGAGTCCGCGCTCGGCCACCGGCCTCCGGGTTCCGCTCAACATCACGTCCAAGCCCGCCGACGCGCCGGTCACGCTCGAGCTCGTCGCCCGCTTCCAGAACTACGACTGGGACACGGAAGCGCCGGACAACCACGACCCGGACATCTACTCGCCCAAGTCCGCGCGCTTCCTCGGCGACGGCTCCAAGGTCTACGTGAACTCGCTCGAGGGCCTGAAGACGGTCGTGTACGACCCCCGCGGCGAGAGCCCCACCAAGCTCCGCGCCATCAAGCACGAGTTCGACGCCGACGATGGCGACCTCTTCCAGGGTCAGAGCACCGTCTTCGACTACCCCTACTACAAGAAGTCCCCGTCGGGAGACCCCAACCAGTTCGCCGGAAAGCCCGTCGAGAGCGCGCTCTCCCACGGCGACAAGTACCTGTGGGTGCCCTACTACCGCCGCGACTACGACTACGGCGCCGGCTCACCCTCCGCGGTCGCCATCATCGACACGAAGACCGACGAGATCGTGCGGGTGATGCCGACCGGGCCGATCCCCAAGTACGTGGCCATCTCGCCGGACGACAAGTGGGCGGCGATCAGCCACTGGGGCGACAACACCGTCGCCATCGTCGACATCTCCAGCGGCGACCCGGCGACGTTCAAGTACCGGGAGGAGCGCATGGTGGTCGAGCGCATCCTCTCGCAGAAGGGTCTCGGCGGCGACCGCGACAGCTCGTGCGGCTTCTGCCTGCGCGGCACCACGTTCACGCCCGACAGCAAGACCCTGCTCGTCGCGCGCATGGGCGGCGGCGGCATCGCCGGCTTCGACGTCGAGTCGAACCAGTACCTGGGCTCGGTGATGGGCATGGCCGAGACGCCGCGCCACCTGGTCATCCACGGCGACACCTTGTTCTTCTCGTCGAACCGCAGCGGCTACGTGACCCGCGTGCCCTACCAGGAGATCGTCGACACCCTTCGCAGCGCCAAGGGCGAACGCATCGACCGGGACGACTGGAACGCCGTGTACGTGGGCGGCGGTGCGCGCACCCTCGAGGTCTCGCCGGATGGCCAGTGGCTGTTCGTCGCCGTGAACGCCGGCGCCGAGGTCGCGGTGGTCGACGCGGCGAAGATGGAAGTGGTGAGCCGCATCCGCGCCGACAGCTACACCGTGGGACTCGCGGTGAGTCCGGACGGCAAGCAGGTGTGGACGACCTCGCAGGGTCGCAGCGGCAAGGGCGGCAACAGCGTGTGCGTGTACAGCGTGACCGTCAACGAGTAGCGGCAACGGGTCCTCTTCGGGCGGAGGCAGCGCGAAGGGGATCGGGCCGAGCGACGTCGAGCCAGCTTGTGGAGCGCCCCAGCGGGGGCGGGCTGCGTGAGGCGCCACGCGAATGGTGGGGACGGGAGCGGCGCGGGGTCAGCCTGCCTTGCGGCGCGGCGACGGCCGAACTCCGGAGCCCTCGGCGTGCGTCGGTTCGCGCGAGATCCGGCTTGCCCCTACCCGAGCCGGAGCCGGAAAACCCCTGTGCTACCTTGGGTGCGCGGAACCTGCGCGACCGAGAATCCGGTCGTCGCGGAGCCGTGGACTCGCTCGACGACGCGAAGGATGCACGAATGCTGGCTCTGGCGCTCGCACTGGCCCACGCCGCCCCCTGCGACACTCCATGGACCAGCGAGTCCCTTCGCGCGCTCGCCGATGAGGCCGATGCGTCGCTGGATCGGGACGACATGGTCGCTCACGCGCGGACCTTCACCGAGATCCGCGCACAGGCCGAGTGCCTCCACGAGCCCGTGAACGCCGAGCACTGGTCTCGGATGCTGGTCAGTCTGGCCCTGGTGGAACACGCGCTGGATCGAGACTGGCGTGCACCGCTCACCGCAGCGCTCACCGCCTATCCCGCGGTTTCCCATCAGATCGGCCCGGACGACATCCGCCAGTTTCCGCTTCCCGTGGCCGACGAGACCCACTACATCCCGGTCGCGACCGATGGCATCTTCTTCCTGGACGGAAGACAGATCAGCGCGGCTCCCCCGGGGGACCTGGCGGGTCCACACCTGGTCCAGTCGTATGCCGAGGGCACGTGGGAGACCCGCTACATCGAGGATGAGCCGTACCCGAGCAACTGGCTCTCGCCCGCCGCGACGACCACCACCTCCACCACCACGATGGAGCCCAAGCCGCGGACCGCACGCCTCGTCGGTGGGCTGACGCTCGGCGCGACCGGCGCAGCAGTCGGCGTCGCAACCTACCTGGCGGCCCAGGGCAGCGACGAGGTCACGCCGGGCACCGAGGCCACCTTGAAAGCGGCGAACTACGGGGGCTGGACGATCGCCGGACTGGGCGCCGCCCTGGTCACCTGGCACTTCGTCGGTGGCACGAAGGCGAGCGCGGGCCCCCGAGGACTGGCGCTCGAGGGACGGTTCTGATGCGCTGGGTCTCGCTCACGCTGGTGCTCGGTCTCACCGGCTGCCTGGTGAACTGGGATCCCGACCATCCGGACACCGCGGACGTGGACACGGACACGGACACCGACGCCGACACCGACACCGACACCGACGCCGATACCGACGCGGACGCCGATACCGATGCAGACGCCGACACCGACGCGGACGCCGACACCGACGCGGACGCCGATACCGATGCGGACGCCGATACCGA
>SBGP01000083.1 GCA_006226595.1 Deltaproteobacteria bacterium | reverse complement strand
GCCGAGCCCCGGGTCGAGCCGCTCGCCGACCAGGCACCGCCGCCGCCGCCGCCGCCACACACCGAGAACAACGACGCGCGAAACTCCGCGCTGCTGCTGGTCATCGCCGGTGTCGCCGCGCTGTGCCTGATCGCGTTCTTCGCGCTGCTCATCCTCGTCGGGACCTCCGGCCAGGGGGACTCCGAGCAGCCCGAGCTCGCCGGGACCCTCGAGGTCGAGCCGCAGCCCGAGCCCGTGGCCGCCGCCCCGAAGCCCGCGCCCGAGCCCGAGGTGGCGCCCGTTCCCGTTCCCGAGCCCGAGCCCGAGGACATGGACATCCCGACGCCTGGTCCGCTCGACCTCGGCCTCGACCCCGAGCAGCCGGTGCCGACTCCGAAGCCGGTGCCCGAGCCCGAGGTCGTGCCGCAGCCGAGCCCCGAAGGGCAGGGGACCGACGGTGTGGCGGTCGTCGAGCCGCAGCCGCCTGCCCCGCAGCCGGAGGTCGATCCCGACAACCCGTGGGGAACCACGGCGCCGAGTCCGGAGCCGCCTGCGCCTGCGCCCGCTCCGGAGCCGGTGCTGCGCCGCATCGCGTTCTCCAGCTCGCCGTCTGGCGCCGAGCTCCTCGTCAACGGGGAGTACCGGGGCTCGACACCGATCACCCAGGCGCTGGCCGACGGCGACTACGAGATCACCGTGCGGCTGGCCGGACACGTGAGCCAGCGTCAGTCGCTGACCGTGAAGGACGGTGTGAGCGCGCTGTCCGTGAGCCTGCCCAAGATCGAGGTCGCCAAGCCCACCGTCGAGGCCCCTGGTCGCGACGGCGACACGCTCTTCGTCGACGGGCGGCCGATCGGCACGCTTCCGCGCGCCATCGAGGTCAAGCCGGGTTCCCACACGTTCACGGTCGAAGGGCCCGGCGGCCCGCGCCTGACGGTGACCCGCGACGTGACCATGGCGGACACGAAGATCACCCTGCAGTGAGTCCGGCCCGAGCGTGAAGGCTCGGGGGCCTCGACACACCAAGGGTCTCCCAGGTCGGTGAGGTCGCCCCGAGCGGCCGCACTGGTTATGCGCGCAGGTCGCGTGACGCAGGAGCCACCCTTGTCTCAGAACCCCGAAGCCCCCCTCCCGCAGGACGAAGACGCCGGATTTGCCTTCCGCGCGCAGATGGCCGCCTACGACTTCGGCATGAAGTGGTGGAAGGAAGGCGTCGCACTCGTGGGCATCTTCCTCGTCGGCACCCTCGTGTACGCCAAGTACCAGGAGCTGCAGACCAGTGCCCAGCGCGGCTGGACCGGCGAGATCGCCGAGGTCGAGCAGGCGCTCCCGCAGACGGTTCGCTTCGGTCTGTCCACGGCGACGATCAGCGAGTCGGACAAGACCACGACGCGCGACGCGGCGGACAAGCTGTCCGAGATCGCCAAGGGTGCCGAGGGCGCGGCGGCTGCCGAGGCCTGGCTGAAGGCGGCCGAGTACTACCGCATCGCGGGTGAGGCGGCCCAGCGCCGCGCCGCGCTCGAGGCGGCCGTTCCGCACGCGGAAGGCCTGCTGCACTACAGCGCCGAGGGCGCGCTCGCGAACCTCGATCTCGAGGAAGGCAAGGGTGACGACGCGGTCGCTCGCCTCCGCAAGCTGGCCACCGAGTCCGAGGGCTTCCTCGCCGAGCAGGCCTCTTTCGACCTCGCCACGACCCTCGAGTACCTCGAGCGTCCGGGCGATGCGCTCGCGGCGTACAACGAGTTCATCGTGAAGTACCCCGAGTCCTCGCACATCGAAGAGGCCACGGCCCGCAAGACCCGCCTGGCGAGCGAGGGATGAGCACACTGCTCCTGCTCGCGCTGTTCGGCACTGCGGACGCGCGAGACATGCGGTTTCCCGACCCGGCGCCCTTCGAGCTTCCCGAGGCGGGCTACCCCGGCGAGTTCTCGCAGGCTCCCGTCCCACATTGGGATGTCGACCTCCCGGGCCCGCCGGTCAACGCGGCGACGCACACCGAGCGATCCCGGCCAGTGGTCCATGGCGGCCGCATCTACCTGGGCTCGGCGGGCGGTGAGGCGCTGTACGTCGTGTCCCGGCGGGACGGCGCGCTGATCGACACCTTTCCGGCGGACGGCTCGGTCGAGTCGGAGCCCGTCGTCCTCGACGACCGGGTGTACTTCGGTGACACCGGCGGCACGACCTGGTGCTACAGCCTCGATGGCGAGCTCGTGTGGCGCAAGACCACCCAGGCGCCGATCCTCGTTCGTCCCACGGTCCACGATGGCATCGTCTACGTGACCAACGTTGCGGACGTCGCAGTCGCCTACGATGCCAAGACCGGTGAGGTCGTGTGGCGCTACGAGCATCCCAAGGACCTCGGGCGTGACGCCGAGCTCGCGCTCTACGCGGCGCCGCCCGCCGTGGTCCACGAGGATGCCGTCCTGCTCGGCTTCTCCGATGGCGCGGTCGTTGCGCTGGACCACAGGGCAGGGGACGAGCTGTGGAGTCGCCGGATCGGGGAGGGGATGTACCCGGACATCGTCGCGCCCGTGGCGGCCTACAAGGGCGAGATCTTCGCCTCCGGCTACCTGGCCCCCCTCGTGGCCTACGCGCCGGTGACGCGTGCGGTTCGCTGGCGTCTGGACGTCGGTTCCGCCGCTGCCGCCCTGGTCCGGGAGGAAGGCGAGCACGCGCGTCTGTACCACCCGGGCACGGACGGCCTCCTGCGCGTCATCGACACCCGCACCAGCGAGATCGTCTGGCAATGGGACAGCGGTACGGGCGGAGCGCTCACCGAGCCGCTGTGGACCGAGGCCGGCCTGCTCATCGGCAGCTCCGACGGCACGCTGTACCTGCTCGATCCCGCCGACGGCACCGTGCGCTGGAACTACCACGAGGCCACGCAGCTCGACGGGCTCAGCGCGACGCCGGTCGTCGACGGGCGCCAGCTCCTGTTCGTGACGAACGCGGGCCGGCTGTACAGCATGCGTGCGCCCCGCGGCCGGATTCGCTGGCCACGCTAGACCTGCACTACGGGCAGGCTTCGTCCACGCCCGGCGTTCCCAGGTCGCCGTCGCCGTAGGCGGTCGTCGACGCGCACCAGGCCGACTCGGCGTCGTTGGCGTCCGGGGATGCGGTGGTGTGCACGCTCACACCGCTGGTCAGGGTCCACGCCGTCGCGTCGACCTCGTCGAGGGCACGGTTCTTGGCCCAGAGCGCAGGCTGGCTGTCGAGCGTGATCACGGCGTCGCAGTTCGTGATGCCGCCGTTGGTCGCGGGATCCGCGGACGTGCACAGCAGCACGACCTCGTCCGCGAGCACGGACATGGCCGGGAGCGAGGTGTCCGTGGGGCCTTCGAGTCGAAGTCCAGCGAGATCGAGGGTGCGACCACTGGTATTCGCGAGCTCGAGGAAGGCTCCGCTCTGCGTGGATGGCGTGAGCATGAGCTCGCGGAAGCTCCAGTCGCCACGGACCAGCGAGTCCTCGTCGACGAGCACATCGCAGTCCTGGTCGACGCCGTCGTCGACCTCGGTCTGGCCGACGAACCGGTTCTCGTCGCCGTCGTCGCAGTCCAGGCCACCCCAGGCGATGCTGTCCTGGCCGTCGCCGTCGGCATCGTAGTCCGAGCCGCCACCGCAGTCGGTGTCGATCCCATCGTAGGGCGTGTCGACGGCATCCGGGTGAATCGCGGCGACCGCGTCGTCACAGTCCGTGCCGCCGTACGCGTCAGAGTCGTAGCCGTCCTGATCGGCGTCGTAGTCGCTGTCTTCGGCACAGTCCGCGTCGATTCCGTCGTAGAACTCCTCGACGGCATTGGGATGGACGCTGGCATCGCCGTCGTTGCAGTCGCCGTCGACCGCGGCCTGTAGGCTTCCGAGTGCGCAGACCTGGAACGAGGTGCCGGTGCCGTAGCCGTCGTCGTCGCCGTCGGTCCACGCGGCGAAGGTGTCGACCGCGGCTTCGTCGATTCGATCGTCGCAGTCCTCGTCGGAACCGTCACAGGTCTCGTCGGCGCCAGGATGGACGTCCGCACGCTCGTCGTCGCAGTCGTCGCCGCCGGCGCCCAGCGCGAGCGCTCCGTCGTCGTCGAGGTCCGGGTCGACTGTGAGCGTGACCGCCACGTCGAACGTGCGCTCCGGGGACGTGACCACCAAGTTGGCGGACACGGCTTCGTAGCCGTCGACGATGGCGGACACGGGAACGTCCAGGCTGCCGAGTGCCGGAACGGTCAGCGGCTCGGACGATGCAGACAGCGGGGCGCCCACCGTGACCTGGATGTTGGCAGCGGCCGTGCCGGAGTTCGTGAGCGTGAGTGTCCGGGTGACGCGGGTCGTGATCGGGATCGCGTCGAAGCTCAGGGTCGACGGCACGCTGACGTGAGATACGGGCACGCCGACCGAGGTACAGCTCGCGAGAAGCAGCACGAACGGAAGCGTGGGATGATGGGAGGCAGCCACACGGCCAGCTAATGCTCTGCGGCGCCAAATATCCAGTTCACTGATAATGTATATTATGTAAAGTACGCAATATCATTCAAAGGGGTGGCCGTTCGGGCCGCCCCTTTTGTTTGGCGCGGAGGCCCCCTGGCCCTACAACGCGAGGATCTCGTCGGCGTCCATCGGCTCGTAGTCGGTCGGGTTCACGGCCGGTCGAGCTGGCGTGTACCGCTCGCCGCGTCGCTCCAGGTCGACAATGGTGTCGCGCGCCTTGGCGATGCCCGCGGGCCCGTGCTTGCGCATCGCCCGGACGGCCCAGATCGTGAACAGGATCGTGATCACCCACCCGGCGCCGTCGTCCATCAGCCCGAGCACGGGAATCAGGTCCGGGATGAGGTCGATCGGCGACGCCGTATAGATGGCCTGGAACAGCCAGAGCATGGCGCTGATGCCGACGAGTCGCTTGTTGTGGTGGTCGCCCATGGACACCTCCATCGGCGAGTACGCGCGAGATCCCTGCCGTATTTCGCGGCATCCCGACGATGTCAGGCTCACGCTATGCATTTCCGGCGACATTCGCGGGTCGGCTCGGCCACGACACGTGTGCAATGCGCGGTTCACGGGTAAGTTCGCGGCGGACGGACCGCGGAGGGTTCATGAGCGAAGCCAAGCGCCTCAATGCCATTCTCGAGCGCGAGACCCCCGCACTGGCGGCGTGTCTCTCGCCCCTGGGCCGGCGCGCAGCCTTCCCCCAGGGCATTCCCGCACAGAGCGGCGAGGCCAAGGGCACCGAGATCAACGCCACGGTGGGTCAGATCACCGACGGCAACGGACGCCCGCTGCCGCTCGAGGCGCTTGCCGAGCTGGTCCCCGGCCTCGACGAGAAGACCGCGTTCCTGTACTCGCCGCAAGAAGGTCATGCGGACCTCCGCAACGCGTGGGCGCGACGCCAACACCAGCTGGCCCTCGGCAGCACCGCGTGGGCGACCACGCCGATCACGCTGCACGGGCTCACGCAGGGCGTGTCGATGGTCGCCGACCTGTTCGCCGACGAGGACACCACGGTCGTCATGCCGACGCCGACCTGGGAGAACTACGACCTGCTCTTCGGCATGCGCGCGGGCGCGCAGTTCGCGACCTACGACTTCTTCGATGGCGACGGCTTCAACGTGCAAGGCCTGGCCGACACGCTGAAGGGCCTGGCGGGCAAGAAGACCGTGATCGTGCTGACCTTCCCGGGCAACCCGAGCGGCTACGCGCCGACCGAGGCCGAGGTCGACGCCATCGTCGACGTGGTGAGCTCGCATGCGGGTCCGGCGGTGGCGCTCGTCGACGACGCCTATCAGGGCCTGCTCTACGAGTCGGGTCTCCTCAAGCGCTCCATGTTCTGGGACCTTGCCGAGAAGGCGGACCCCGAGCGGCTCGCCGTGATCAAGGTCGATGGCACCACCAAGGAGTTGCTGTTCTTCCCGGGCCGCGTGGGCTTCATCCGCTTCCACGGCACCTCCGAGATGGCGGCGGCCATTACCAGCAAGGTGAAGTTCGTGGGTCGTGGCTCGGTCGGTGGTCCACCGGGTCCGTCGCAGGCG
Organism: Deltaproteobacteria bacterium; assembly: GCA_006226595.1. Classification (GTDB taxonomy): domain Bacteria; phylum Myxococcota_A; class UBA796; order UBA796; genus M1803. The sequence continues at coordinate 24,892 of SBGP01000083.1, read as the reverse complement.
CTCGTGCTCGCCGCCCTTCGCAACCCGAAGCTCGAGGATCAGGTCGCCGAGCGCGTCGCGCTCCTCGGACGTCGGTACCGCGCGCTCAAGGACGCGCTGGCGGATGGCGCGGGGCGACTGGACCCCTACCCGTTCAACAGCGGCTGCTTCGCGCTCGTCGGCTTGCCGGACGACCTCGATGCCCACGAAGTTCGCAAGAAGCTCATCAGCGACTTCAGCGTCGGCACCATCGCCATCCCCGAGATCAACGCGCTCCGGGTGGCGTACTGCTCGATTGCCGAGGAGACCGTGCCCGAGCTGGTCTCCCGCCTGGTGAAGGCCGTCGGCTGACGCGTCGCCTCGGACGCACTGGCGACCGGCGCCCGGCGATGAGGCGGATGCCGGAAGCATCGGCGGGCGTCGAGGGATGCGAACAGACGCCGGAAACACCGGCGTCGGTGGCTTCGACTAGCCGAGCTCCATCATGCGCTCGAGGGGCTTGAGCGCGGCAACGCGCAGGGCCTCGGTCATGTGGATCTCGGGTTTGAGGTCGCGCAGGCACAGGTACAGCTTCTCGACCGTGTTCAGGCGCATGAACGGGCACTCGTTGCACGCGCAGCCCTCGTCCTGGCCCGGCAGCGGGATGTACTCGTTGCCCGGGTTCGCCTTCTCCATCTGATGGATGATGCCGGGCTCGGTGGCGACGATGAACCGCTTGTGGCCGGACTCCGCCGTGTAGCGGAGCAGGCTCGAGGTGCTGCCGATGTGGTGGGCATAGCGGAGCAGCGCCGGCTCGCACTCGGGGTGCGCGATGACCTTGGCGTCCGGGTTCGCAGCCATCAGGTCGATGAGCTCGCGCTCCGAGAAGGTCTCGTGCACGATGCAGGTCCCCTGCCACAGGTCCATCTCGCGACCAGTCTCGCGGATGAGGTACGCACCGAGGTTGCGGTCGGGCGCAAAGAGGATGGGCTTGCCTTCGGGGATGCTCTCGATGACGCGCTTGGCGTTGCTGCTCGTGCAGATGATGTCGCTGTGCGCCTTCACACCCGCCGAGCAGTTGATGTAGCTGACGACCACGTGCTCGGGGTTCTGCTCACGCCACGCAGCGAGGGCTGGCGCGGGGCAGCTGTCGGCGAGCGAGCAGCCGGCGGCGAGGTCCGGGAGGACCACGGTGCGCGTCGGGTTGAGGATCTTCGCGGTCTCGGCCATGAAGTGCACGCCGCAGAACACGATGACCTCGGCATCGGTGTCACGGGCGGCCTTCGCGAGCTGCAGGGAGTCGCCGATGTAGTCGGCGAGGTCCTGGATCTCGGACTCCTGGTAGTAGTGCGCGAGGATGACGGCCTTGCGCTCTTTGCGGAGTCGCTCGATCTCTTCGTAGATGTCGAGCTCGGCAGGGATGGCGGACATGCGACCTCCGGTCAGGACACCACGTACACCCCCCCTACTCTCGCGGCAAGCCGTCGAGGCGAGGTGCTACGCGGCGAGTGCCTCGCCACCATCGGAGCCGGGGGTGTCGTTGGTCTTGTGCTGGCGAAGCCAGAAGTGCGGGGCCACGACCAGGTACAGCACCACCGCGCCGAGGAGCGTCGCCGCGGCGGCCGTCGGCAGCACGTACACCATCAGCGGAATGCCGATCGAGAGCAGTCCCAGGTAGAGAGCGAGCACCGCCGGCGTACGGTCGGCCGCGGCAGCGACCATCTCGGTGGCACCGAGAACACTCGTTCGCAGGGGCGGAATCGCAGCGACGAGCACCACGGCGACCGTGTTCAGGTAGAAGTGGCACAGGGCGATGGTCATGCCCAGCTCGAAGCCGGGTTCACCGAGGGACGAGCTCGCCGCGATGATGGCGGTGGTCGTGGTGCCAATGTTCGCGCCCATGATGAACGGCAGCACCTGGCGCAGGCTGAAAAAGCCCATCGCCGCGAGCGGAACGATCATCGACGTCGTCGCGCTGCTCGACTGCACCATGATGGTGAGGACGAGGCCGCGCACGAAGGTGTCGAACGGGTTCTTGCCGAGCAGCTTCTCGCCGATGACCTTCGGGTCGGTGCGCTCGCCCTCCGAGATCAGGGCCTTCGACACCGTGCCGGCGAAGCCCTTGAGGGCGCCGAACAGCGCGGCGAAGCCGAGGAGCACCGCCCCCCACCCCGGCATGCCGCCCTCGAGGAGGAACTTCACCACCGGCTTGGTGTAGGCGCTGGGCTTGATCCACTCGAAGACCCAGAGGATGCCGGTGGCCGAGTTCGCGACGCCAGCGATGCCGACGGCGCTCCAGGCGGCGAGCTTGTCGATCAGGCCGAACGGAAGCTCGAATGCGAGCAGGATGCCCGTGACGAGGATGACGTTGAACATCCCGTGGACGATGGCGGTGGCCACCGCCCGCCGGAACCCGGGAGAGCGCCGTCGGAACAGCATCTCCTGCATCCACGCGAAGAGGTTGCCGCGAAGCGGCGGGGCCTCGGCGAAGAACGCGACGATGCTCGACGTGACGCTGGTGCCGAGGTTGGCGCCGTGCACGATGCCAATGGCGATGACGAGCGGCACGATGCCCTCTTCGGCCATCTTTACCGCGAGCGAGGTCACCGTGGACGACGACTGGACCAGGGAGGTGCCGAGGATGCCGATGACGAAGGACACGAGCGACGTGAAGTCGCTGGCGTGCTCGTGCAGGTAGTGCTTGAGCGGCTCCTTGAACGAGGCCTTCATGCCGCCGCCCATCAGGTCGATGGAGAGGAAGAACAACCCGGCGTAGAGGGCCATCTTCGCGAGCGTCGCCGGTGTGGAAGGGCGGGAGTCGGACATACTTCTCGTACCTAGTCGCCTCGTCACTATCGGTGGCTGGTGACGGACGCGTGACGACGAGGCGAAGGAAGGCGCAGTGGTGAGAAGCGCTGCGGCCTGACACCGATGGGGACGCTCCCCTGCTCGATCCTCTATTCGCAGGCGCTCGCGGGCATGTGCGATCAGCCGCGCGGGTGGTGCTCTTCGTGGATGGCCGCGAGCCGCGCGCGGGACACGTGGGTGTAGATCTGCGTCGTCGAAATGTCCGCGTGACCCAGCATGGCTTGCAGGGCACGGAGGTCGGCGCCGTGTTCGAGCAGGTGGGTCGCGAAGGAGTGTCGGAGCACGTGGGGCGAGACCTTGCCCTTGATGCCCGCGGTCTGGGCGTGGCGCTTGAGGCGCTGCCAGAAGTTCTGACGGGTCATCGCCGTGCCACGTTGGCTGACGAACATCGCGCGGGCGCGCCCCCGCGGATCGAGCAGTGGACGCGCATCGCGCATGTACTCGCGCAGCAGGGTCAGGGCGCGGTCCCCCACGGGGACGAGCCGCTCCTTGTCGCCCTTGCCGCGGATGATGGCGATGCCGGTGCGCAGGTCGAAGCTCTGTAGTGGCACGGTCACGAGCTCGCTGACGCGCAGGCCCGAGGCGTACAGGATCTCGATCATCGCCGCGTCCCGCAGTCCCAGAGGCTCGCTGCGGTCCGGGGCTTCGAGCAGGGCCTCGACCTGGGTCGCGGAGAGCACCCGCGGCAATGGCGACGTGAAGCGCGGGGAGTCCACCAGCGAGGTCGGGTCGTCCTCCCGCCCGCCTTCTTCGACGATGAACCGGAACAGCTGGCGGACCGAGCTGCGCGCGCGGGCCCGGGTGCGCGCTCCCAGGCCTTCCTCTTCGAGGTGCACCAGGTAGCGACTCACGGTCTCGGGCTCGACGCCGACCAGCGTCTTCACGCGCTGGGACTCGAGCCAGGCCACGAACCGGCGGCAGTCGCGGATGTAGGCCTCGACCGTATTGTCGGAGGCGTGCCGCTCGACGCGCAGGTAGTACTCGAAGCTGTTCACCCACTCGTCCATCGGCGGCGGGCGCGGCATCAGAGCAGGCTCCGGAGCAGGTACAGGGCGGCGTGCGCGTCGCGGGGGCTCATGCCGTCCGGGTCCAGGGTCGCGAGCTTCTCGCGCAGCTCGTCGACCGCGGGGGCCTCTTCGACTTCGGCGGCGGGCACCCCACCCCCGAACAGCGACAGCTGCTGTCGCTCGTTTCGCGGCGCGTGCTTCTCGAAGCGGGTGAGCAGCGAGCGAGCTCGCTCGACGACGTCCGTGGGCAGGCCCGCGAGTCGCGCGCACTGGATGCCGTAGCTCTTGGATGCGCCGCCTTCCTTGAGGCGCCGCAGGAACACGACCTCGTCACCCCACTCACTCACGGCCACCGACTGGTTCGCGACGCCATCGACGAACTCCGCGAGGTCGCACAGCTCGTGGTAGTGCGTGGCGAACATCGTACGGCAGCCGACCCGCACGGCCAGGTCCTCGGCGACGGCCCACGCGATGGACAGGCCATCGTAGGTGGACGTGCCGCGGCCGATCTCGTCAAGCACCACCAGGCTGCGCGGCGAGGCGCCGTGCAGGATCGCGGCGGTCTCGGCCATCTCGACCATGAACGTCGACTGACCGCGAGCGACGTCGTCCGCGGCGCCCACGCGGGTGAAGATGCGGTCGCACACTCCGATGACCGCGCGGTCCGCGGGGACGAAGCTTCCGATCTGCGCGAGCAGCGCGATGAGCGCGACCTGCCGCATGACCGTGCTCTTGCCGCTCATGTTCGGGCCGGTGAGCACGACCAGCTTGCGCTCCTCGGTGTCGAGGAACACGTCGTTGGGCACGAAGCGCTCTTCGTCGAGCATGGCCTCGACCACCGGGTGGCGGCCTCCCTCGATGACCAGCGTCGTGGAGGTGTCCACCTCGGGACGCGTCCACCGGTGACGGACGGCCACCTGAGCGAGCGCGGCGTGGACGTCGAGCTGAGCGAGGGAGCGCCCGAGATCGAGCAGCCGCGCGCTGTGGCGCGCCACCCGAGCGCGAAGCTCGGCGAACAGGGCGTACTCGAGCTCCTTGCGGCGCTCGTCGGCGCCGAGGACCTTGTCCTCGAGCTCCTTGAGCTCCGGCGTGATGTAGCGCTCGGCGTTGGTGAGCGTTTGCTTGCGCATGTAGCGGTCCGGAACCCGGTGCAGGTGCGCCCGCGTGACCTCGATGTAGTACCCGAAGACCTTGTTCTTGCGGATCTTCAGCGAGCTGATGCCGGTCTCGTCGCGCTCCCGCTCTTCGACCTCCGCGATGATGCCGATGCCTTCGAGCGACAGCCGCACGAGCTCGTCGAGCTCGTCGTGTGCGCCGCGACGCAGCAGGCCCCCCTCCGTGAGTGACTGCGGCGGGTCCTCGACGAGCCAGGTGGCGAGGTCCTCGGCGACGTCGGTGCACAGGTCGCGCGGAGCCACGGCGGCCAGCGCTGGAGCGAGGTCGAGCAGCTGCAGCACGCGCGGCACCGCGAACAACGAGCGGCGAAGCAGCGCCAGATCACGCGCGTTCGCCGTGCCCTGGGTCACCCGGGCACCGATGCGTTCGATGTCGGCCACCGACTTGAGCTCGGCGCGGAGGTCCTTGCGCAGGGTGTGGTCGTCAGTCAGCTCACCGAGGGCCGACTGGCGAGCCTCGATCTGCGCCGGGTCGAGAAGCGGGAACGACAGCCGGTCGCGCAGGGCGCGGCTGCCCATCGCCGTGCAGCATTGATCGAGCAGGCCGAGGAGCGTGCCCTTGCGCGTGCCGCCGCGGATCGACCGCACCAGCTCGAGGTTTCGGCGGGTCGTGTCGTCCACCACCATGAAGCCTTCGATGGTGTACGGCGTGATGCTGTGCAGGTTGTGCAGCGCGCCGCCCATGTTGTGGCGCGCATAGCGAACGGCCGCTCCGCCCGGTCCGATCGCCGGGTGCCCGTCGCGAACGCCGAAGCCCATGAGGTCGGTGACCCCGAGGACCTCGCACAGCTCGCGCATGCCCTCCGCCTCGGTGTACGCCTCGTCCTCGACCTGGCTGACCAGCGGGCCCAGTGCGCGGATGCCGGCGGTGAGCACGGGCTCCTCACGGCAGGCCGGGCCGAGGAGGACCTCGCGAGGATCGAGGCGCTGGAGCTCGGCGAGCGCCGCCTCCGCGGTACTCACCTCGGTCACGCGGAACGCGCCGGTCGACACGTCGAGGGCGGCGATGCCCCACGCGGTCCCCTGCCCTTCGACGGCCATCAGCCAGGCGGCGGCGCTCGCTTCGTGGGCGGTGGGGTCGAGGGCGACGGCCGGCGTGACCACGCGCACGACCTCGCGACGCACCAGGCCCTTCGCCAGAGCCGGGTCCTCGACCTGCTCGGCGATGGCCACGCGGTAGCCCGCCTCGACCATGCGGCGGATGTACCCGTCGGCGGCGTGGTGCGGCACGCCCGCCATGGGGATGGGGTTCGGGTCCCCCTTGTTCCGCGCGGTGAGCGTGAGCTCGAGCTCCCGGGCGGCGAGCTCGGCATCCTCGTAGAACATCTCGTAGAAGTCGCCCATGCGGAAGAACAGGACGGCGCCGGGATGCGAGGCCTTGAGCTCGTGGTACTGCTGGAACATGGGCGTCATGCGCGCACCATGCGGACTGCGTAGAAGCCGTCCTCGTCATCCTCCGGAGGCGCCGTGTCGAGCTCGGTTTCCACGGTGAACTCGGCGTGGTCGGCGAGGAAGCGCTTCACGAGGATGCGGCCCTCCTCGGGCTCGGAAGAGCACACGGCGTAGACCAGCACGCCACCGGGCTTCACGTTGGTAGCCGCATTCGCGAGGATGGCGAGTTGCTTGGTCGATGCGGCGAGCACGTCCCGGAATACGCGGCTCCAGCGGATCTCGGGGCTGCGCCGAATGGTGCCAAGACCGGTGCACGGTGCGTCGACGATGACGGCATCGAACTGGCCTTCGCGCGGGGCGACCACCCAGTCGTGGACGTCGACCTCGGCGCGCATGCCGGTGCGCCGCAAGCTGTCGCGCAGCCGGGGCAGGCGCCGGGCCTCGCGATCGGTCGCCACGACCTCGGCCCCCTGGGAGAGCAGCCGCAGCGTCTTTCCGCCCGGGGCCGCGCACGTGTCGAGCACGCGCATGCCGGCCGTCGCGCCGACCAGATCGGCGGTAGCGGTCGCGGAGGCGTCCTGGACCCAGAAGGCGCCGTCGTCATAGCCGGGCAGCGTCTCGATCGTTCCGGTGTGTCCCTCGACGCGCAGGGCTCCGGGCACGTCTCTTCCGCCCGCGCGCGCGGGTCGTACGGTAAGCCCCAGCGCGGTCAGCGCCTCGGCGAGCTTCTCGGGTTCGTCGCGAGCGACGAGGACGAGCGGCGGCTCCTCCGCGTTCGCAGCACACCAGGCCTCGGTGGCTTCGGTGCCGTAGCGCTTGTCCCAGCGTGCGACGAGCCAGCTCGGGTGGTCGAGGGCATCGGCGCGGCTCAGCTCGGTGGGCATCTCGACCTTGCGCAGCACCGCATTGACGAGCCCAGAGGCACGCCCCGCCTTGAGCGCGCGGGTGAGCTCGACCGCCTGGTCAACGACCGCGTGGTCCCCTGCCCGGCCGAACAGCTTCTCGAACGCGGCCATGCGCAGCACGACGCGAACGGGTGCGTCGAGGCTCGCGAGTGGCTGCTTCAGGTGTGGGCGCAGCGCGGCATCCACGTGTCCACGGCGGCGCAGCGTGCCCAGCGCGAGAAACCACGCGAGTCCACGGTCGGGCCCGGACTCGGGTGCGCGACGAGCGAGCTCCTCGTCGACGAAGCGCCCCTCTTCGGAGGCGAGCAGTGCGCGTGCGGCGGCGAGACGGCCCGGGTTCGCCCGGTTGCCGCCACGAGGGGGAGAGCCTCCCCGGCGTCGTTCTCTGGACAAAACTCAGAAGCTCCCGGCTTCGGACATCGCCAGCTGGCGCTCCAGGTTGCGCACCTGCGCCCGAAGGCCCCAGCTACGCCACACGAAGAACAGGCCCCCGACGAGGGCGCCGGCGGCAAAGGACCCGCCGAGCAGCCACATCACGGGCACCGGGGGGTACTGCCATGCGGCGAAGCCCAGGTTCAGCGACAGGGTGACCGTCCGCAGGCTGTTCTGGACCACGAAAGCCGAGCCGACGAAGCCGACGGCAATCACGAGGACGGCAGCGATGATCGCGAGTGCACGCATGGAAACTCCTCACGCGAGGCTATCGGCTCCGAGGGCCGCGGACAAGCGGTCAGGCGGCCCCTGAGCAAGAGAGCCCCGGTCCGTGAGGACCGAGGCTCTGCTCGACACGTTCAGCGAGCGACTAGTTGTCGCCGGCCTCGGCGTCGGCGAGCTTGCGGCCGAGGTCGCCCATCACGTCACCCAGGCGGGCGCCGCTGTCGGACTGGTTGGCCATGTAGTTCTCGACGTCGCCCGCGCTACGCTCGACGGCGTTGCGCTCGGACAGGGAGATCTTGCGGTCGTAGAGGTTGATCGACAGGATCTCGGCCTTGACGGTCTTGCCGTCGGGGTAGTTCTCCTGCCAGTTGTCGCCCTCTTCGAGGAGCTCGGAGATGTGCACGAGACCCTCGACACCCTCCTCGAGCTCGATGAACACGCCGAAGTCCACGCGGTGGACGACGGGGCCCTCGATGATCTGGCCGTAGAAGTAGCGGCTCTCGACCGTCTGCCACGGATCCTGGGTGAGCTGCTTGATGCCGAGGCTGAAGCGCTCGTTCTCCTTGTCGATGGACAGCACGCGCGCCTCGACCTCGTCGCCCTTCTTGTAGCGATCGGAGGGGTGACGGATGCGCTGACCCCAGGACAGGTCGCTGATGTGCACCAGGCCGTCGATGCCCTCGTCGATGCCGACGAAGATACCGAAGTCGGTGATGTTGCGGACCTTGCCGGTGACGACGGAGCCGACCGGGTACTGGGTCTCGACGACATCCCAGGGGTTGGCCTGGAGCTGCTTCATGCCGAGGCTGATGCGCTTGTTCTCGACGTCGACGAGGAGGATCTTGGCCTCGACCCAGTCGCCGAGGGTCACGATCTTGCTCGGGTGCTTGTTGTCGCGCTTGTTCCAGGACATCTCGGAGATGTGGACCAGGCCCTCGACGCCGTCCTCGAGCTCGATGAACGCACCGTAGTCGGGGATGGAGACGACCTTGCCGCGGACGATGGCGCCGACCGGGTACTTGTACTCGGCCTCCTCCCACGGGTCGGGGCGGATCTGCTTGTAGCCGAGGCTGACGCGCTGGGAGTCCTCGTCGAACTTGAGGACCTTGACCTCGACCGCCTGGCCGACCTCGAACATCTCGCTCGGGTGGTTGATGCGGCCCCAGCTCATGTCGGTGATGTGCAGCAGGCCGTCGATGCCGCCGAGGTCGATGAACGCACCGTAGTCGGTGATGTTCTTGACCACGCCGGTGAGGATGCTGCCCACCTGCAGGCGCTCGATGGTCTCCTCACGCTTCTCGGCGCGCTCCTGCTCGAGGAGGACGCGACGGGAGAGCACGATGTTGCCACGGCGCTTGTTGAACTTGATGATCTTGAAGTCGAAGGTCTCGCCGATCAGCTTCTCGAGGTTCTTCACCGGACGCAGGTCGACCTGCGAGCCGGGGAGGAAGGCCTTGACGCCGATGTTGACGGAGAGACCGCCCTTGACCCGGGCGAGCACGGTGCCGGAGACGACCTCGTCGCGCTCCACGGCCTTGGAGATCTCCTCCCAGGCCTTCATGAGATCGGCGCGCTCCTTCGAGAGGATGAGCATGCCGTCCTCTTCGTTCATGGAGTCGAGGTAGACGTCGATGGTGTCTCCGACGTTGACTTCGATGTCGCCGTCCGCGTTGCGGAACTCGTTGAGCGGAATCAGGCCTTCGGCCTTGTACTTGATGTCGACCGTGACCCAGTCAGAGTTCATCCGCACGACGGTGCCCGTGACGACGGACTTCTCGCGGATGGTCTGCTCTCCCATGTAGTCATCGAAGAACGCCTTGAACTGGTCTTCGGAGAGCTGGTTGAGGGGCAGGTCGACAATTTCGGAAATCGGCATGTAGTGCTCGCGACGCCCGTCTCCGGACGTCCCTTTGTTGGGTAGGGGTGGGAAGGTTCGGGTTTCGGCGGCAGCACTTGCTGCGCCGTGGGTAGGCGGCGTGTCCCGTTCACGCCGTGTACCCGCGCGACCGGACGAACCGATCGCGGACGGTAGATCCACCGTCGAGGTGCGCGAGTTAGCCCGCTCCACCCTGCGTGTCAATCGACCCCGGGCTGGTTGTCACACAGCCTGCGGCGCCCTGGAGCGGGCGAGCTCGAGCACGACTGCGGCGGCACCCTCGATCGTGAGATCCGTGCTGTCGAGTATGACGGCGTCGTCGGCAGGAACCAGCGGAGCAATCGCGCGCGTGCGGTCCTGGTGGTCACGTGCGGCGAGCGCATCGCGTATGGCGTCGTAGGAGGCGTCCTCGCCCTTGTCGAGCAGCTCGCGATGGCGGCGACGCGCGCGCTCGTCGAGGGCCGCGTCGAGGAACACCTTGAGCTCGGCGCCCGGCAGGACCACGGTGCCGATGTCGCGGCCGTCCATGACCACACCACCCATCTCGCCGAGTCCACGCTGGACCGCGACCAGGCTCTCGCGCACAGGGCCGTGCTTGCTGACGTCCGAGGCCCCCTGCCCCATCTCCGGGGTGCGAATCAGCCCCGAGACGTCCTCGCCATCGACGTGGACCGTGAGCTGCTCACCCGAGAATGCGAAGGTGAACGACAGCCCGCGGGTCAGCGCTCCGAGCGCCTCCGCGTCGTCCCACGCCACGCCGCGACGCTTCGCCATCAGCGCCACCGAGCGGTACATGGCGCCGGTGTCGATGTACTGAAAGCCGAGCTCGCGAGCGACGAGCTTGGCAATCGTCCCCTTGCCCGAGGAGCCGGGTCCGTCGATGGCGATGGTGAGGCTACTCACGGGTCAGGGCCTCCAGATGCGCGGCGAACTGCGGATAGCTCGTCCCGATGGCCTCCGCACCTGTGAGTTCGACGGGACCCTCGCCAGCGAGGGCCGCGATGGCGAAGGCCATGGCGATGCGATGGTCGCCCGTGGCGTCGACACGGGCCGGTCCGTGGGGGTGTCCGCCGACGATGGTCATGCCGTCGGGGTGCTCTTCGACCTGGACGTGCATGGCGCGCAGCCCCTGCACGACGCGTGCGATGCGATCCGACTCCTTGACCCGGAGCTCGCCCGCGTCGGCAATGGTCGTCTCTCCCTCCGCGAAGGCGGCGGCGACGGCGAGCACCGGCAGCTCGTCGAGGCAGCGAAGGGCCAGCTCGCCGTCGATGCGCGTGCCTCGCAGGCCCCCGGCGCGGACCCGCACGTTGCCGATGGGTTCGGCCCCGGCGGCGTCGACCGGCTCGACCTCGAGCTGTGCGCCCATGGCGCGGAGGGCGTCGACCACGCCGGTGCGCGTCGGGTTGAGGCCCACCTGGCGCAGGGTGATGTCGCTGCCGGGAACGACCGCGCCACCGACGAGCCAGAACGCGGCGGACGAGATGTCGCCCGGTACGTCGACGTCGAGCGGCTCGAGGACGGCGGTCGGTGCCAGACGCAGCCCCCCGTCCTCATCGATGAGATCGGCGCCCATTGCCCGGAGCATGCGCTCCGAGTGGTCCCGGCTCTGCCGGGGCTCGCGCACCCACACCCCGCCGGTCATGCCGGCGAGCAGCAGACAGCTCTTCACCTGTGCGGAGCTGATCGAGAGGTCGAACCGATGCCCGGGGGTGAGCGCGCCACCACGAATGACCAGCGGTGGCAGTCGACCGCCATCCCGACCATCGATGCGCGCGCCCATGGCCGTCAGCGGGTCGATGACGCGACGCATGGGGCGCTTGCGGAGCGAGCCGTCGCCCGTGAGCACGGACAGGAACGGCTGCCGGGCGAGGATGCCGGTGAGCAGCCGAATCGTGGTGCCCGAGTTGCCGCAGTCGATGACGTCCGCGGGCTCCGCGAGTGGACGCGGGCGGACGACCACCGCGTCGCCGTCACGCTCGATCTCGGTGCCGAGCGCACTTAGCGCCGAAGCCGTGCTGTGCACGTCCTCGCCTTCGAGCAGCCCGCGAACGCGCGCCGGACCGGAGGCCAGGGCGTTGAACAACAGGCTGCGATGGCTGATCGACTTGTCGCCGGGGACGGTCAGCTCGCCCCGGAGGGGGCCTCGACCGTGGACCGTCCACGTGCTCATGCGTCGCCCGTCAGCTTCCCCATGACGCGGAAGCGCGCGTAGCGGTCCTCGCGGAGCTGGCCGGCGTCGAGCGCCATGAGCTCGTCGAGGTGCTTGGCCAGGGCGTCGCCGAGGGCGTTCGCCATCTCCTCGGGGTGCCGGTGGGCGCCGCCGTAGGGCTCGGACACCACCTCGTCGACAACGCCGAGCTCGGCGCAGTCGCGGGCGGTGATGCGCAGAGCCTCGGCCGCGCGCGGGCCCTCGGCGCGGTCGCGCCACAGGATGGCCGCGCAGCCCTCGGGGCTGATGACGCTGTACACGCTGTTTTCGAGCATGAGCACGCGGTTCGCGACGCCGATCGCGAGCGCGCCGCCGGAGCCGCCCTCGCCGATGACGGTGGCGATGACGGGCACGGTCAGGCGCGCCATCTCGAGGATGTTCTTCGCGATGGCCTCGGCCTGACCGCGCTCCTCGGCATCGATACCCGGGTAGGCACCGGGCGTGTCGATGAACGTGAGGATCGGCATGCCGAAGCGCTCGGCGAGGTTCATGATGCGCAGGGCCTTGCGGTAGCCGTCGGGGCGCGCCATGCCGAAGTTCCGGCGGATGTTCTCCTTCGTGTTCCGGCCCTTCTGGTGGCCGATGACGACGACGGGCGTGCCGCGGAAGCGCGCCATGCCGCACACGAGCGCCTGGTCGTCGTGGCCGGCGCGGTCGCCGTGGAGCTCGGTCCACTCCTCGAACAGCGTGTCGACGTAGTCGAGGGTGTAGGGCCGGGAGGCGTGCCGGGAGAGCAGCGTGCGCTGCCACGGGGACAGCCGGGAGAAGATCCGCTGCTCGAGCTTGCGAGACTGGTGCTCGAGCTGCTCGATCGAAGCGCTCAGGTCCACGCCGTTCGCCGCTTCGAGGTCGCGAAGCTGGGCGATACGAGTGCGAAGCTGAACGATGGGGCGCTCGAAGTCGAGGACGACGTCCATGGCGAATCTCCAGGTGTTCCGGGCGCGATTAACGCGAACACCCTGTCGGGTCAGCCCCTCGGGAGCATTCGCTGCTCAGTGCCCGCGTCGCAGTGCCTGCCTCTCCGAGCCGTGGGGAGCTATGCCACAGGTGGAGGCTTGATGAATCTCGCGGACCACGTGGATCACCGACCGTTCCCCCTGCCCGAGGCGCCCTGGGTCATGCACCAGGCCTGGTGCGACTTCCTCTTCCTCCACTGGCCGGTCTCGGTGGACGAGATCAGGGCCCGGGTGCCGGAACCGCTGGAACTCGACCTGCGCGGAGGCCAGGCCTGGCTGGGCATCATCCCCTTCCACATGACCGACGTGCGCCCGCGAGGCACGGTGAACCTGCCGGGGCTCTCGGCGTTTCCCGAGCTCAACGTGCGGACCTACGTGCGCTACCAGGGGCGGTCCGGCGTGTTCTTCCTCGGGCTCGAAGCCTCCCACCGCGTCGCCGTCGAGACCGCGCGTCTGACCTACGGCTTGCCCTACTTCAAGGCGGACATGCACTGGGAGCGCGAGGATGGCGTGATCCGGTATCGCAGCGCCCGCACGGATCGCCGAGGCCCGCCCGCCGTGTTTCGCTCCGTCCACAAGCCCGTCGGACCGTTCCGATACGCCGAGCCCGGCTCCCTCGAGCACTGGCTGTCCGAACGCTACTGCCTGTTCACGTGCGCGGACGGCGTCGTGCACACCACCGACGTACACCACTTGCCGTGGCCGCTGCGCGACGCCGAGGTGCACATCGAGGAGAACTCGATGGCCCTGGCCCACGACATCCACCTTCCGGCGGCCGCGCCGCACGCGATGTACTCACCGGGTGTGGACGTGCTCGTGTGGGGCCCGCGGAAGGTGGAGGGCTAGCCCCACATCGCATCGGCAAGCGTCATGGCTCGCTCGCTGTGGTCCGCCATGGCCTTGTCGTAGCCGAGCACCCGCATCCAGTTGCGCTGCTTGCGAGCGAAGCGGCGGCTGTCGCGCTGTGTGCGCCGAATCGCCTCGTCGAGAGGCAGATCCGCGAGCAGGTGCTCGGTGAGGTGGCGGTAGCCGAGGCTCTTCATCGGCTTGAGCTCGGGGCCGTACCCCGCGTCGAGCAGTCCCCTCACCTCGTCGAGGTACCCGGCGTCGAGCATCACGTGAACGCGCTGGTCGATGCGCTCGTCGAGGTCCTCACGGTCGAGCCACAGGGCCGCGACCTCGATGCGGTCGGGCTGATCCGCGTGTTCCGCCTGAAGCTCGGACAGCCGCTGCCCGCTCTGGCGGTACACCTCGAGCCCCCGGACCAGCCGCACCCGGTCGTTGGGGTGCAGGCGTGCGGCGAGCTCCGGGTCCACGGCAGCGAGGGCACCGTGGAGGTCGTCGATCGCCTCGAGCTCCGCGCGCAGGGCTGGATCGACCGTCGGCGTCTTCACCAGGCCGCGGATCAGGGCCTGCAGGTACAGGCTGGTCCCACCGGCCACCACGACGCGCGGGTGGACAGCGAGGACCTCGTCCGCGAGCGCGACGAAGTCCGAGGCGTCGAAGTCTTCGTCGGGGTTGACGAGGTCGATGCCGAAATGGCGGACGCGCGCCTGCTCTTCGAGGGTGGGCTTCGCGGTGCCGATGTCCATGTGACGGTACACCTGCATCGCGTCCGCGGAGAGCAGCACGGCGTCGAAGCGCTCGCACACGTCCATGGCCGCAGCGGACTTGCCGGCGGCGGTCGGGCCGGCGAGCACGAGGCAGCGCGGCTTCACCCCTCCCCCAGCAGGCTCGCGACGCTCACGCGACGGGCCAGGTCGCCGAGCAGCTCGAGCTCCTCGAGGGCGGCGAGCAGCGCGCGGCGGGCGTAGTCGGAGGGGGCTCCCTGAGCCTCGGCGTGGGCACGCCCGAGGGCCGTGGTCAGGTCCGTGGCGGTGGCGAGCTCGGGAAGCACCGCGTCCCAGTCCGCTCCGCGGAGGCCCGAGGGAGCCGCCTTGAGCAGCACCTCGCCAGCGCCGTGGGCGGCGAGGTCGACGCCGTGGGCGAGCAGCGCGTCCGCCTTCGCGACGAGAGCCCTGGACAGCTTGTCGCCGACCGGGAAGGCGCGCGGCACGAGCAAGCGCATGGGGCCACCGAGGGCCAGCGGTTCGCGGGTGAGCTCGGCGGCGGCGACCGCGGCCCGGGCGGCCTGGACATCGATGAGCAGCAGGTCCTCCCCGTCGTCGGCAAGCAAGACCCGGTCACGCAGCAGTCCGACGACCCTGGCGCGGCGAGGACCCGTGGGCGCGTCTTCGTCGGCGTAGGGCTCGGGCGGCGCCACCTCCCCCTCGGCGACCAGGCTCGGTGCGGCTTCCACCGGGCGTGGCGGCGGACCTGGGGGCGGCGCGTAGGTCGGGCGGGGGTCGTCGTCCGGATGCGGGGGCAACGCCGGCATCGGCGCGAAGGGCAGCGGCTCGGTGCTCGGCGCGTCGGGTCGGCGCTGCCAGGGCTGATTGCGCACCGTGCCAGGCAGTTGCTCGAGGGCTCGGCGCAGGCCGGTGGTGAGCACGTGGCCGACGTCACGCGGCTCGCGGAAGCGCACCTCGACCTTCGAGGGATGCACGTTCACGTCGACGCGAAGCGGATCGATGTCGAGCTGGACGATGACCAGCGGATAGCGGCCCGCGGGCAGCCGTCCTCGATAGGCCTCGCGGACGGCGCGCTGGAGCACGCGGTCCTTCACGAAGCGCCCGTTCACATACAGGAAGCTCGCCTGTCGCGCGGACCCCCGCGTGGTCGATGGCGGCGCGATGAACGCGCGAATGACGATGCCGTCGGCCTCGTGCTCGACCGGTACCAGGGCCTGCGCATCGTCGCCGAGCAGCTGCGCGGCCCGCTCGACGACGCCGGTGCACGTGGGCGCGTCGAGTACCAGCCGTCCCTCGTGCCGCACGGAGAAGCCGACGTGCGGGCGGACCATGGCCTCGTGCACGATGGCGTCCAGGCAGTGGCTGACCTCGGTGGCCGGCGTGCGCAGGAAGCGCCGGCGCACGGGCACGTTGAAGAACAGGTTGCGTACCCGGATCTCGGTGCCTGGGGCCGCGCCCGCGTCGCGCACGTCACGGAGCTCGCCGCCCTCGACGCGCACACGGGTGCCGAGCTCGTCCGCCTCTGGCCGGGTGAGCAGCTCGAAGCGCGACACGCTGGCGATGGAGGGCAGTGCCTCCCCGCGAAAGCCGAGGCTCGCGACCCGAGCGAGGTCGTCCGCGGTTCGGATCTTGGACGTGGCGTGACGCTCGAGGGCCATGAGCGCGTCGTCGCGGCCCATGCCCTCGCCGTCGTCGACAACCGAGATCAGCGTGCGGCCGCCGTCCTTGAGCTCGACGGCGATCTGGCTGGCCCCGGCGTCGAGGGCGTTCTCGACGAGCTCCTTGATCACCGAGGCTGGGCGCTCGACCACCTCTCCGGCAGCGATCTGGTTGACCAGCGCATCCTGGAGCAGGCGGACCTTCATGCCGGACTACTCGTCCTCGCCGAGCTTGCGGCGCTTGCGGAAGTGCAGGCGGACCGGCGAGCCCTCGAGGGAGAACTGCTCGCGCAGTCGGCGCTCGAGGTAACGCTGGTAGGTCTCGTGAATGCCTTCGGGGGTGTTGCAGAAGAACACGAGCGTGGGCGGGCGCACGCGAGCCTGGGCCGCGTAGTAGATCTTCACCGGGTGGTGGTGACGCTGCGGCGGGCTGTGCCCGAGCAGCGCCATGTCGAGCCACTTGTTGATGCGGCCGGTGGGAATGCGGCGGTTGAACGACCCGAACACGCCCTTCACCATCGGCAGGATGCGGTGCGTGCCCTTTCCGGTCTTGGCCGAGATGAACAGGAACGGGGCGAAGGCCGCGTGGGGCATCTTGCGCTCGATCTGCTCCTGGATGTCCCGGCTGTGCATCTCCTCGTTGTTCTTGGCGAGGTCCCATTTGTTGACGAGGATGATCAGGCCACGGCCGCGGTCCGCGACGAGCTTCGCGAGCTTGGCGTCCTGATCCGTGGGCCCGATGGTGCCGTCGATGACGAGCAGGCTGATGTGGCAGCGCTCGATGGACTTGATGGAGCGGAGCGACACGAAGCGCTCGAGCTTGTCGTCGATCTTCGACTTGCGGCGCACACCGGCGGTGTCGACGAGCAGGAAGCGCTCGCCATCGACCTCGAGCATCGAGTCGACCGGGTCCATCGTCGTGCCCGGCATGTCGTGGACGAGGTGGCGCTCGTGGCCGAGCAGCGTGTTCACGAGCGTGGACTTGCCGATGTTCGGACGGCCGAGGACCGCGATGCGGATCTCGTTGGGAATGGGTGCCGCGCGCAGGTCGTAGGCGTGGCTGTCGTCCTCGGGCTCGTCGTCGTCGGCGCCGTAGTCTTCGCCCTCGTCGTCGTAGTCCTCGCCCTCGTCGTCGTAGTCGAAGCCGCCCTCGGCATCGTCCGCATCGTCGTCGGCGTAGTCCTCGGACTCGCGGGAAGCGGCGGCAAGCTCCTCGAGGGCGTCGAAGTCGACCTCGTCCTCGGCGTCCTCGACGATGGTCGCGGACTCGGGAAGCAGCTGATGCAGGCGCTCGTGGAGCTCCCACATGCCGCGGCCGTGGCTCGCGGAGACCGGGAACATCTCCTCGAAGCCTAGCGACCAGAACTCGGCGGCGAGGTCGTCGTGGCGCGGGCCGTCGATCTTGTTGACCACGAGGAGCACGGGCTTCTCGCTGCGGCGGAGCAGGTCGACGACCTCGCTGTCCGCGGGGGTCTCACCCGCGCGCGCGTCGACCACGAGGAGGATGATGTCGGCCTCTTCGATGGCGACCAGCGTCTGGTGACGCATGGCGTGCAGCAGGCCGGTGTCGGGCGCCGGCTCGAGTCCACCGGTGTCGATGAGCATGAACTGCTTGCCCATGGCCTCGGCCTTCTCGTAGAGCCGGTCGCGGGTGACACCCGGTCGGTCGTGGACGAGGGCCTTGCGGAAACCCACCAGGCGGTTGAACAGGGTCGACTTACCCACGTTGGGGCGGCCGACGATGGCGACGACGGGGAGCGTCATCCGGTCCTCAATGCGCGCGCGATGCGGCGAGATGCGTTGGAGCAGCGGGGGTTCCGCGCTCGATGAGGCGGCCACATATCGCGGTGGTCAGCGCACCGCCCGCGTCCAACCCTCGTCCGGGGTGTAGTGGATGCGCCAGCGCTCCTCGAACCGGTCTTCGCGCACCTCCGCGCGGAGGCGCACACTGGCCCGGTCTCCCTCGAGCTCGAGCTCCCACCAGCCGACCGGGGCGTCGCCGTCCCCGAGCTCCTTGCCGAGACCGGGGGCGAGCCGCAGCTCGACGCCGTGGGGTCCCTCTGTGCGGTCGGTCATCCCGCGACCGGCTACGCCGCTCGTTCCAGCGACCAGCCAGGCCTCTCCCCACGGTCCCGACGGAAGCATCAGCTCCTGGGTCCCGGTGTTGCCGGAGATCACCGCGCGCAGTCGGTCGGTGCCCGCGTGGGCATGGATCGTGTCGAGCAGCTCGCGGGCCGGCTCTCCCCGCGGGCCCGCGCCGTCCGCGGCCAGCGTCCACGGAGCCTCTCCGAGCACGACGACCAGGTGGTCGTAGCCTGCCTGGGACGCCACCTTCGGCAGCCAGAACAGCTGGTCCTGCCAGCGCGCGCCGGTCGCCGACGCGTCGAGCGCGACCAGTCGCCACACGGCATCGCCGCTGCGGAGGTCGGTGCTGCTCCACGTGCGGTCCGAGCCCGTGTGCAGGGCCATGAACGCGTCGGTGCGCTCGGACTCGTCGCCCCCGACCGCGGCGAGTGCGGGCAAGTCCAGCCGAGTGAGCCACGCTTCTCGCTGCACCCAGTCCTGGCGGTGGGCGCCGGAGACCGCGCCGGTGAGCAGCAGGCCATCGACCGCTCGCGTTCGCACGTCCGCCTGCAGGCCGAGGTCCGGTCCGCTAGCTTCGCACGCGCCGATCACACCGAGGGTGATGCGGCCGGCCTCGGTCGTGTGCGGCAGCGGGCGCACGTCCAGCTGCAGTCGGCCGGGGCAGCCAGCGAGAGCGAGCAGGAGGAGCGGTCCGCGCATGCTGGGCCCGTAGCTCCGCCGGGCCCGCCGCGCTAACCTTCGGCCCGTGGCGCATCGCATCCTCATTGTCGAAGACGACCCGGCCATCAGCCGGGGGCTCGAGCTCAACCTGCAGCTCGAGGGCTACACCACGCACGTGGCCGCCGATGGCGAAGAGGGCCTGCGACTCGCCGAGGAACACACGCCCGATCTCGTCATCCTCGACGTGATGATGCCCAAGCTCAACGGCTTCGAGGTGTGCTCGGCCCTGCGACGCCAGGGCTCGAACGTGAAGATCATCATCCTCTCCGCAAAGAGCACCGAGTACGACAAGATCATGGGCCTCGACCTCGGTGCGGACGACTACGTCACCAAGCCGTTCGCCGTCGGCGAGCTGCTCGCCCGGATCAAGGCCCACCTGCGTCGCCTTCCGCAGTCCGCGGCGATTCGCTTTGGCGAGGTCGAGGTCGATCTCGACAACCGCATCGTGCGCCGCGGCGGAGAGGACCTCGCGCTCACCCGTCGAGAGTTCGATCTCCTCGCGTTCATGCTCCAGCGCGAGGGCCGCGTGCTCACGCGCGAGACCATCCTCGATGCGGTGTGGGGCTTCCACTACTTCGGGACCGACCGCACCGTGGACAACTTCATCACCCGGCTGCGCCAGAAGCTCGACACCCCGGGAAACCCACGGCACTTCCGCACCGTCCGCGGCGTCGGCTACCGCTTCGTCACCGACGAAGACTGAGCCACCCGGACTCCCCCGAGTGCGACCCTGCGCGCGCCGGGCTACGTCGGCGCCCCGGGAGTCGACGATGATCCGAGTCCAGATCCACGAAGTGCACATGCCGGCGGACTTCAAGAAGTTCGCGAAGTCCTGGTGGCCCATCTACGCGGACGACCCGCACTGGGTTCCGCCGCTGCTCTCGGACCTGAAGGGCACGCTGGCGCCGACGAACCCCTACTTCAAGCGGGCTCGCAGCAAGTTCTGGACCGCGACGCGCGACGGCCAGATCGTCGGCACCATCGCCGCGACCGTCGACGACACCCAGCAGGAGACCGAGCCTGGCGTCGGCTACTTCGGCTTCTTCGAGTTCATCGAGGACGAGGACATCGCGCGCGCCCTGTTCAATGCCGCGACGGCCTGGCTCACCGAGGAAGGCATGACCGTGGCGCGGGGGCCGTACAACCTGTCCCCCAACCACGAGTTCGGGCTGCTCATCGACGGCTTCGACACCGACCCCTCGCTGTTCAACCCGCACAACCGCGACTACTACCAGGGCATCTACGAGTCCATGGGCCTGGCCAAGGCGATGGACTGGTACTGCTACTGGATGGACAAGGGGCCGGTGCCCGAGCGGATCGAGCGCATCTCCGAGCGCTTCATGAAGCGCCACCCGAACATCGAGATCCGCACCCTGAACATGGCGAACTACGACGAAGAGCTTCGCTGGTTCTACGACATCTACAACGATGCCTGGGAAGAGAACTGGGGCCACGTGAAGATCTCCGAGGAGGAGTTCTTCTACAAGGCGAAGGACCTCAAGCAGATCATCGATCCCAAGCTGTGCTTCTGGGCCATGGTCGACGGCAAGCCCGCAGCGGCGAGCATCACCTTCCTCGAGTACAACCAGGTCGCGAAGAAGATGAACGGCTCGCTGTTCCCCTTCGGCTGGTGGCACTTCCTCACCGGTCGCAGCAAGATCGACGCGCTTCGCGTGTTCGTGCTCGGCGTGAAGAAGGAGTACGCGAAGATGCCGCTCGGCGCCCCGCTGTACATCGCCACGTGGAAGGAGGGCCTGACCCGCGACATCCGTGGCGCCGACGCGTCGCTGGTGCTCGAGAACAACGTGGGCATGCGTGGCGCGCTCGAGAAGCTCGGTGCGCGGATCTACAAGACGTACCGCACCTACGAGATGCCGCTGTCGACCGAGGCCTGATCGCGGGACCACAGGCTCCCGCGCCGGCTGGCGGGGAGCCCCGGAGCGCTACTCGACGGTGACGCTCTTCGCGAGGTTGCGCGGCTTGTCGATGTCGCGGCCGAGTGCGAGTCCGACCTTGTACGCGAGCAGCTGCAGCGGCAGCACCGTGACCAGCGGGCTCACGAACTCGCGCACGTCCGGCACCGGAATGCTGACGGCGGCGAGACGCGCCAGCTCTTCGTCACCCTGGGTGTGGATGATGATGCACTTCGCGCCGCGAGCCTCGACTTCCTTGATGTTCGAGATCACCTTGTCGCGCTGACTGCCGCGCGGGGCGACGACGATGACCGGCGTGCCCTTCTCGAGCATGGCGATCGGGCCGTGCTTCATCTCGCCGGCCGGGTACGCCTCGCACGGCACGTAGGTGATCTCCTTGAGCTTCAGCGCGCCCTCGAGTGCCACCGGGTACGAGAAGCCGCGGCCCATGAACAGGCAGTAGCGCGCGTCCTTCACGAGCTCGACGGCCGCGTCGATCGGGCCGGGATCGGCGAGGTACTCGCTGACCTTGTCCGGCGCGGTGAGCAGGGCCTCGGCCATGCCCTCGCCCTGGGCGAGCGACAGGTTGCGGGTGCGCGCCAGCATCAGCGTGAACACGAGCATGGCGGTCACCTGGCTCGTGAACGCCTTGGTCGACGCGACCGCGATCTCCGGGCCGGCGTACACGTAGGTGCCGGCACCACAGGTACGCGCGATGGTCGAGCCGACGACGTTGACCACGCCCATCACCTGGCCGCCCTTGACCTGGATCTCCTCGATGGCGCCGAGGGTGTCGGCGGTCTCACCGCTCTGGCTCACCGCGAAGTACAGCGTGTCGGGGCCGATGATCGGGTGGCGGTTGCGGAACTCGGAGGCGACCTCGGCGCGGGCCGGGATGCGGGCCAGGTGCTCGATGGCCATCGAGCCGACCATGCCGGCGTGGAACGCGGTCCCGCAGCCGACGGTGACGACCTCGCGCACGTTCACGAGGTCGCGAGGGCTCATGTTCAGGCCGCCGAGCTTGGCGTTGCCGTGCTCGCGCTGGATGCGGCCGCGGAGGCAGCGGCGCAGCGACTCGGGCTGCTCCCAGATCTCCTTCGACATGAAGTGCGGGTGCCCGGCCAGGTCGGCGACGCCGTAGTCGGCCTCGATCAGCGACACGTCGCGGTCGACCTCGCCGCCGTCGAGCCGCTGGACCGAGGCGCCTTCGGCGGTGATCAGCGCGACTTCGCGGTCGTCGAGGTACAGCACGCGGCGCGTGTGCGCGACGATGGCCTGCGGGTCGGACGCGAGCACGGTCTCGCCGTCGCCGAGACCGATGACGAGCGGGCTGCCGAAGCGCGCGGCGATGAGCAGGTCCGGATGCTCGGCGAAGGCCACTGCGATGCCGTAGGAACCGTGCACGTGAGCGAGCGCGGAGCGCACGGCCTGGAGCGGATCACCCTTGTAGTGGCGCCGGATCAGGTGTGGCAGCACCTCGGTGTCGGTCTCGCTGCGGAACTCGACACCCTCGGCCTCGAGCTGGGCCTTGAGCGCGTCCATGTTCTCGATGATGCCGTTGTGGACGACCGCAATGCGCTCGGGGCCGTCCATGTGGGGGTGCGTGTTCGCCAGGGTCACGCCACCATGCGTCGCCCAGCGGGTGTGAGCGATGCCGACCGTGGCGTGCGGCGGATCGACGGCCTTGCGGACCAGGCCCGCGACGCGACCGACCTCGCGGCGGGTCCAGATGCCGCTCTCGTCGACGAGCGCGACGCCCGCCGAGTCATAGCCTCGGTATTCCAGGCGCTTGAGGCCCTCGAGGAGCCGGGGAAGGGCCTCTTCGGGCCCGATGTACGCGATGATTCCACACATGGTTCGTTCTACTCGCTGGTTGCGAGCTCCCTCAGTTCGGTCTCCAGGCGGGCCTCGCTACCAGGCTGGTAGCCCAGGTGCTTGAACTTCGCTCTCCCGTCGGGGCCGATCACCCACAGGGTGGGAAGTGCACGAATGCCCAGGGCCCGTGCGAGCTCCTCGTCGCGGGTCACGTCGACGTGGTCGAGCGGGAACTTCTCGACGTAGCGCTTGTAGTCGCGCTCGCTGGCATCGGTGGACACCGCGAGGAACTGCACCGGCAGGCCATCCTTGCTCATCCGCCGCGCGATGCGGTCGATGGCCGGAAGCTCCTCGCGGCATGGGCCACACCAGGAGGCCCAGAACGCGAGGACGACGACCTTGCCCTCGGTGGTGACGTGGTTCACGGGCTGATCGTCGACCTTCGTCTCCCACTCCGGGAACGGTCGGCCGAGGCGCGGCACCGTGCGCTGTTCCCGCGCCTCCGGATCGACCTCGGTCGCGATGTTCAGCGTTCCCCTGCCCGGCTGCGTCGACCAGTGCTCGGCGATCGCCATCGCGGCGTCCAGGCTCTCGCCGGCTCCGCGCCAGGTCTCGTCGAGCTGCGGTAGCGACGGCGAGCCCAGCGCATGGGCGATGGCCCACGACGTGAACGCCGCATCGACGAAACCCTCCTGCTGCTGGAGCATCGCCCGAAGGGCGAACCAGTCGGCTTCGGGTGCGAGCAGGGTCGCGGTGGTCACCAGGTCGAGCGCGCGCTCCTTGTTGCCGAGCCCGCTCTCGGCGGTGGCGAGCGTGGCGTACGCGAGGGCGACCTCCGAGGCCCACGCGGTGTTGTCGAGCCGCCCGAGATCCTCTGCGCTCGGCCGCAGGGCCATCGCGAGCGCCTCTTCGGCGACGTCACGGGCCTCCTTGTAGTTGCGGGTTCGAAGGAGCTGCACCGCGTGCTCTGTCGCCAGTGCCGGGCTGTCGGCTCGCTTGCGAGCCTGCTCGTACAGCGCGAGCGCCTCGGGAATTCGCCCCATGTCGCGAAACGCGATGGCGACGTGCCCCGCGAGGTCCCGGGTCTCGGAGGGCGTGGCCTCGGGCAGCTCGGGGTCACGGCTCAAGGTCATGGTGCGCGCGAACTTCTTGCGCATCACCGCACCCCACACGAGGCGGTCGAGGCCGGGCTGCTCGCCAACTCGCTCGAGGTTGCGGTCGACGTGGTCGATCAGCGCCGCATCACCGGTCGACAGGGCCGACAGGCGCATGCGCCACAGCCACACCGGGTCGAGGGTGGTGTCCGCGGTCGCGCGGGCCTCGCGTTCGAGCTTCTTGCGGGCTGCCTTCACGGGGCCGCCTGCCCGGCTCTCGAACAGCGCGGCGACGCTGTCGGGATGCTCTGGAAACGCGGTCCATGCGGCCTTCGCGGCCTTCGCCGCTTCCTTGTCCAGGCCTCGGTCGAGCAGGCTCGCGATGCGCAGCCGCTCGCCGAGGGGCGTGTGCACGTCCTCGAGCATCACGTCGACCACCGGGTAGCGGCCATCGCGGAGCGCGAGCTCGGCGAGCGCGAGTACGGTGAGCTGCTTGTCCTTGCCCTCGAGCTCGGCCAGTGCGGCCGGCGAGGCTTCGCCGCGGCCCACCCGGTACCAGGTGAGCACCGTGCTCACCATCGGATCGCCGACGGCCAGCCCCGTGAGCTCGCCCTCGCACCGCGGTAGCAGTCCCGTGGCCTCGCACGCCTGGAGGTAGACCCAGTGGGCCTCCCACGCCGACGCGTCGAGGTCGAGTGCGATGACTGCCTGCTCCAGCGCCTGTTCACTGCGCTCTTCGAGGAGCATCGCCTTCGCGCGTTCCACGGCGAGTTCCGCCTCGGGCTGCTGGGCCATCGCCAGCGAGAGCAGCAGCGCGATCACGCGCTCACCTTGGCGGTGATCGCCTCGTACACGCACCCCGGGACGAGCTTCGCGACATCGCCGCCGTTGGTTGCGATCTCCTTCACGATCGAGCTCGACACGTAGATGTGTGCCGGGTCCGAGGCGAGGAACAAGGTCTCGATGCCCGTGAGCTCGCGGTTGGCCAGCCCGTACTGGAACTCGACGTCGAAGTCTGCGCTCGAGCGCA
>SBGP01000067.1 GCA_006226595.1 Deltaproteobacteria bacterium | reverse complement strand
CCGAGGTGCTTGGCGAACTGGGTGTGGGTGAGGTGGGCGCGGTCGACGATCTTCTGAATGGTGTCGGTGCGGAGGAAGTAGCTGGAGGGACGACGGGACATGGGCCTCCCAAGGAGGTGGGTGGGACGCGTCGGCCGAGACTCGGCGCGACAACGACAATTTAAGCACCCAGATCATCCCGTGAAGTACCAAAAGGTGTCCGCTTCTCGGCTTGGCAAGGCCGAATCCAAGGCCTTGAAGGGATTCAAGACTGTCCAGATGGCGCACAACAAAACCAAATGGTGTATGAGTGAATCATGAACGAACGACTTCGCTTCCGTCTCGCAACCGCCCTCGAACTTGCCATCGAGCCTTTCTCCCTCGACGCATCTGGCGAACCCGCGTTGCAGGCTGGAGTGCGTCCAGTCTGGGGGCCTCTCCCAAGCTTTGGCAGCTGGCTCAGGGAGGTCCGCGAGCGCCAAGGCCTCACCCTGGCCACTGCGGCAAAGGGAATGGGCGTCTCGCCGCCGTATCTCGCCAAGCTGGAGCGCCAGGGAACCGCCAAGGCGCCAGACCTGGCGCTGATCTGGCATCTCGCGGAGGCCTACCGTCTCGATGTGCGCGAGGTCCTGTTCCAGGCAGGCTTCGCCTTCGAGATCGACCCAGGCGTCGTCGAGGTGGTGCTTCCAGAGGAGCAGGAGGTCTGGGCCCGCTTCGAACATGCGGTACGCCGGATCCCCCTTCACCAGTGGGAGTTCCTGGCTCCACACAAGCCCGGCGCTCCGGATCGGGTGTACAAGCTGTTCCTTCGCCCCCTCGGCGATGGCAGAGAAGCCTGGTGGGCCTTCGAGGACCACGCCGCCCACTGGGGACCTGACGAGCCGCAGGGGTACTACCGCGACGCCACGCACGTCTACCGCGGGACGGCGAACCTCCTGCCGCTTCTGCAAGCCGACACCGAGAGCAAGGTGGGCCTGTCGCGGGCGCTACGCGTCGTCCGAGAGCGCCTGCTCGCCAGCTGAGGTGATTGCGTAGCGCTGTGTGGGGTCGCGGAGCTCGGCCACGACGGTGCGGAGCTCTTGGGCATCGACCAGATCCCGCAGGACGTCTCGCAGCGTGCCGCGACTCCAACTCAAGGATTGCTGCAGCTCGGCCCTGCTCCGCTCCTCGCCGTCGTGCATCAGGTCGAGGACCATGCGGCGGCGCTCGCGCCGTGGGAGGCGGAGTTGCCAGCTCCCGTCGGCCCCAGGCGCTGGTGGTGGGCGTCGCGGTGAGGGTGAGGTCCCGCCTGTGCGGGAGACTTGATTGGGAGCCGGCGGGTTCGAGGTCGTGGCCCGTGTCGACATGGACTTCCTCGTGGGGTCATGGGCGAGGCGCGCTGCACGGTTCGGTTTCGCTCGAGCGGTCGTCGGACGCGCCTTGGTCGCAACCCTCCCCTCAAGGCGAGGTGCCACCTCCATGACGACGGCTCCGCCGGCTCGCCGATGGGCGATGACGTGGCGGTTGTCTTGCCACAGGCGCCATCCGAACCGCTTCATCGCGGCCTCGAGGCGTTCGTTCAGCGCCGAGCTCCCGGACTCGAACTCGATCTCCAGGCGGTCCGACCAGATCTGGGCGTGCACCGGCTCGGCGTCGCTCCAGTCCCTGGCCGCGAACGCGACGTTGAGGGCCTGGTCGACGTCCGAGACGCAGTACCCCGACCCGAGTGTCTGGCGCAGGCGCATCGAGAATCCGGCAATGGGTCCGGTGAGGAGGTGTCGCTCGCGGTCCAGCTGGAGGACGAGCCCGGCTCCCGGGTACTCGTCCTGGGGCTCCTCGCCGAAGAGCAGGTACCCAGCGTCCGAAAGCTCGCCGTCGCGGAGGACGCCGCCCTCACGTAGGTAGTCCTGAAGACTGGTCGAGTGCCGCAGCTTGCCGACGAACGCCCGATCCACGGCGTCGATCGAGAAGCCTGGAAAGGGCTCGTCCTCATCCAGCCTTCGTCCAGGCTCAGGGTGGTACGGCAGCTCTTGGAGCCAGGTCGGGGGCCAGGGTCGAGTCATTGTAAAGGCCTCACCCGTTCGCCGTCGGAGGCGTGGCTCGGGATCGTCTCGGAACGGCCGCGTCGGTGGGGCCACGGTGTCGGAATCACGCTCGAGTCTCGTCGCCGCGACCTGTCGGATCCGTGCGACGTCCACGTCGGATCGATGCCGGCCTGGAAAGTGATGGCGAGTCGACATGGGGCCATGTCGGGTGCGCATGTCGATCCGACATGTCGACGCCAGCGGCATGTCGGGTCGACATGACAAGCCAGCCTAAGGGCGGGGCGCCCGGGAGCGCTCAGCCTCGTCCTTCGAGGCGCATGCCGCGCTGGCGTAGCCGAAGTCAGAGCCCCCACGGGCTGCGTACCGGCCCCGTCGGACGCTCGAACCCGAGCGCGGCCAGGGCATCACGGGCAAGGTCGCTGGCTCTGCTGGTCGCTACGCGTCAGGGGCGCCGCGGGCTGCGTCGACTGGGATCGTTCACGAAGGAGTCCCCGGCACGAGCAGGACGGTCGCTTCGTCGTCCGGATCTGGGCCCTCGTCTGGCGCCTGGCGGAGGTTGCCGACATCGATCACTTCGACGTGGTTCGACAGCCAGCGCTCGAGGAAGCGCGCCAGCTCGCTGCGGAACTCCGCGGTGGCCCCCTCGGCGTCGAACCGGTGTTGGAAGGTCGACAGGCGGGCGACGAACCGCGTGTGTCCTCTGGCGTTCTCCTCCTGCCCGGGACAGTCGTGCTCGGCCATCCACTGTTCTTCGAACACGAAGT
Source organism: Deltaproteobacteria bacterium (assembly GCA_006226595.1). Lineage (GTDB taxonomy): Bacteria > Myxococcota_A > UBA796 > UBA796 > M1803. Next base: position 28,404 of record SBGP01000067.1, on the reverse strand, counting down.
GGGTGACCACGTAGCGAGCCAGGTACTCCAGGGTCGCCCCGATCTCCGCGTCCCCATCCGGCCAGTTCATCACGGCCACGACGGCGTTGACCCTGGCGAACAGTTCCTTGTGCTGCTCGTCGATGACGTCGACGCCGGTGCCGAAGTGCTCGAGGCTCCACTCGATCATGCGCCCTCCCGTCCGGAGAGCATCCCACGAGGCGTTCCGAGCCTGGCCTACTCTCCGCCCAACGCGCGGGGGAACAGGATCTGGTCCTCCAGGTGCATGTGCTGGACGAGGTCCACGACCAACGCCTCCAAACCCTCCCACAGCATCACCCACGAGCGGCAGGCCTCTGGCGGGGCGTGGAAGTCGTCGGTCGCCACCTGCAGCCGCCTCAGCAGACTGCGGAGGGACGTGTGCTCCTGCCCCATCACATGCACGGGCATGGCCGCGCGGTGCCCCTGACCACGCAGGATCATGGGAAAGAGCACCTGCTCTTCCTTGGGCATGTGGTCGAGGATGTCCTCGGTGATGTCCGCGAGCAGGTCTTCGACCACGCGCAGGTCCCGGCCCGCCTCAGGGTGCGCCGCGCGCGCCTTGGCAGCCAGTGCCGCGAGTCGAGGCAGCTCGTCGTCCAGGGGACGATGATGCTGTTCGAGGATGTGGTGGATGAGCTCGTCGAGCGGCGCGGTGGTCCAGTCCAGCGTGGCGGTGGTCATGGGGTCTCCCTTTGAGTGTGGGGTTCAGATTCTTCGGCTTCGGTGCATGAGGCCCACCGCGCGGCCAAGGTCCTCGGGCTCGGAGAGCAGGCTCCAGGAGCCTGGGCCGAACATGCCCGGGAGGCGGCTGGAGGCCGTGTCGTCGATCGCGATGCCAAAGGGCACGATGCCTTGTTGGCGGGCTTCGTCGAGGGCACGGCGCACATCGCCGATGCCGTGGCGTCCTTCGTACCGGTCGTAGTCCGTCGGCTTGCAGTCGCTGAGCAGGATCAGCTGGCGTCGTGTGGCGGCTCGCGTCCGCAGGCTGGCGATGCCGTGGCGAATGGCGGGGCCGATGCGCGTGTAGCCTTGGGGCTGGAGCCGCTCCAGTCGTCGCATTCCCAGGGCCCATGGCTCGTGCCAGTCGAGCACGGTGTACACCCGAACCCGGTGGCGCGTGTGGCTTGCGAAGGCCAGGATCTGCAGGGCATCACCGGCCTCGGCCGCGGCCTGCCCGAATACCCACAAGGCGTCGCGGGTCACGTCCCAGACTCGCCGCCCGTCCACCCACGAGTCGGCCGAGAGCGAGATGTCGACGAGCACGGTGGTGGCGACCTCCCTCAGCCGACGCTCCCTGCGGGCATCGACCCGGAGGCTGGGAGTGCGCTGTGCTCGCCGCTCGATCTCCGCGTCGATCGCCGCGTCGAGGTCGAGCTCGTCGCCGTCGATCACCCTCGGCCTGCGTCGTCGTTGCTGGCGCTCGAGCACGAACAGCTCGCGGAGCTTCTCGAGGCTGCGGCGCTGACGCCGCAGGCTCTCTTCGGCCAGTCCGAGCGGCGGCATGCGTGGCAATGGGGTTGGGTACACCGCGCACCAGTCCTGCCGGTACCGCCGCCGGGCGCGGTCCCACTCGGGGTAGTAGACGGCCGTCTCGTCGGCGTGGATGTCCGCCGCGTCCGGGATCTCGGCCTCGAGTGCGATGTCGGCGCGGATCAACGAGTGGGCCTGCGGACCACCCCGAATGAGCGCCGACAGGTCCACTTCGCCCAGGGCGTCGAGGTGCGCATCGAGCTCGTCGTCGCCGTCGAGCTGGCGCAGGTGGCCGTTGAACTGCTCGGCGAGCTCGATCTTCTCGAAGCTGTGCAGCGGGGCCTCGAACACCTCTTCCTCGTCGAGGGAGAGGACGCGCACGTCGAGGACCTCGTGCGTCTCGCTCTCGGAGGCCTCCGCGGAGGGCGGGCTCTCACCCGCGTCTCCGCCGACCTCCGGAAGCGCCACCTCGAGGAGGCGACCCCAGAGGACGCCGTCGAAAAACTGGCCAGACCAGGGTCCATCGTGCTGCTCGGCGCGCCACAGGGAATGGATGGCGGCGTGGTCGGGATGGTCTTCGGGGGGCGGGCACGCCGCGCCGACAAGGGCACCCGCCTCGCGGAAGGCCCGGCGAAAGCGCGGTAGCTCTGCCGACAGGGCATCGATCGAGCGCCAGGCGGCGGAGAGCGTCTGCTCCGCCCCGACCTCGCGGAAGCCACGGCGAATCGTGGCCGCATCCACAGCGACCCGGACCAGGTAGAGCGAGCGGTTCAGCTCGGCATCTGGGGCGATATCGAGGGCGTGGGGCACCAGGATCGTCAGCTGACGAATGCCTCCCGGGCCGCGGACGGCCTCGACCCGAACTTGCTGCCCCGCGATGATGGAGGCGAAGGTCCCGAGTCGCCCGAGCAGGGGCTCCGCCAGCGCCACGGTCTGTGGATCGAAGGGCTCGGGGGGCTCGGGGGACGCGAGGCGCCAGAGCGCTCTGAGCGCCTTGAACAGGCCGAGCTCCCAGTCGAGCTCGAGGCTGGGGCCGGCCATCAGAACACCAGGTTCACGACATCGGCCAGCGCTCCGGCGATCTCGACGTCGTCTGTGAGGGGTTCAACGATGGCGACCTGGCACGCCAGCCTCGGGGGCAGCCCTGCGTGGATGAGGCGGGCCGCGTCGACGAGCAGGCGGGTGGAGGGCATCTCGGCCAGACCCAGGGCTTCGAGCTCCCGCAGCTTGCCTCCGAGGGCCACCAGGCGCGTGCACACCGACGGGTCCACGCCGGTCTCGCCCACCAGGATCTCGCGCTCGACCTCGGCACTGGGGTAGCCGAAGGACAGCCCGACGAAGCGCTGGCGAGTGCTGGGCTTGAGTTCCTTCAGGCCGCGTTGGTACCCGGGATTGAAGCTGACCACGAGCATGAAGCCCTCGCTCGCCCGCAGCACCTCGTCCCGTCGGTCGAGGTACAGCTCGCGGCGATGGTCGGTGAGAGGGTGGAGCACGACGATGACGTCGGGCCGTGCCTCGGCGATCTCGTCCAGGTAGAGGATGGCGCCCTCGCGCACGGCCCTCGCCACCGGGCCGTCCTGCCATACCGTCTCGCCGCCCCGCAGCAGCCAACGGCCGAGCAGATCCACCGCGCTGGTGTCGTCATGGCAGGCCACGGTGACCAGCGGGCGTCCCAGTCTCGCGGCCATGTGCTCGACGAGACGGGACTTACCGCAGCCGGTCGGCCCCTTGAGCAAGAGGGGAAGGCCCTCGGCGTGGCAGTGCTCGAACACCGCCACCTCGTGTGCGACCGGCCGGTAGAAGGGCGCGGCGGGCTCCCGGTCCATGACCGCCCTCACTTGGCCGCCACCGGCGAAGCGGCCGGCTCGCTGGCGACGTCGGCGGGCAGGCCGTGGCGCACGAAGTGGACGATGAACAGGACGATGCCGGCAGTGAACAGGCAGGCGGCGAGGGCGAGGGCGACGAAGTGCACCGCCACGGCCTCCTGAGCCTCGAGGAAGTCCATGCCCATGCGACGCTCGAGGTACACCTGGGTCACGCCCGCGACCGCGAACGCGCAGGTCATGCAGATCATGCCGATGTTCGAGGTCCAGAACGCCCACTCGGCGACCCAGCTGTCGAAGAACTTGCGGCCGGTGATCTCGGGGAGCGCGTAGCTCATCATCGCGAAGATGAGCATCGCGTAGGCGCCCCAGAACGCCAGGTGACCGTGCATCGCGGTGACGAGCGTGCCGTGGGTGTACAGGTTCACGCTCGGCAGCGTGTGGGCGAAGCCGAGGGCGCCCGCGCCGACGAAGGAGAGGATGCCGCAGCCGACGGACCAGAACAGGGCCACGCGGTTGTCGTGCCGTCTGCCACCGCGCCGGGCCATGGTGACCACGTACAGGGCCATGCCGAGGAAGGCCAGCGGCTCCAGGGCGCTGAAGATGCCGCCGATCATCAGCCAGTACTCGGGGGCGCCGATGAAGTAGTAGTGGTGGCCGGTCCCGAGGATGCCCGAGAGGAAGGTCAGACCCACGATGAGGTACAGCCACTTCTCGATGACCTCGCGGTCCACGCCCGTGAGCTTGATCAGCAGGTAGGACAGGATGGCGCCCATGATCAGCTCCCACACGCCCTCGACCCACAGGTGCACGACCCACCACCGGAAGTAGGAGTCGAGCACCTGCGAGTCGAAGGTGATCATCCCCGGCAGGTAGAGCAGGGCGGCGGCGAGCAGGCCGGCCACCAGCGTCAGGGCGGTCGTCGTGTAGCGCCGTCCCTGCCACACGGTCATGCCGATGTTGAGGAGGAAGGCGAGGACGTTGACCACGACGAGGTAGTCGAGAGGACGTGGGATCTCGAGGAACTTGCGGCCTTCCCACCAGTTGAGGTGGAAGCCGGCGATGGCGACCACGCCCACCACCACCAGGGAGCCCCACTGGGCCCAGGCCAGGGGGATGTTCCACAGCTCGCGGTCCGACTCCTCCGGGATGATGTAGTAGGCGCTGCCCATGAAGCCGGCGAGCAGCCAGACCACCAGGAGATTCGTGTGGGTCGCCCGCATCGTGTTGAAGGGGATCCACGGGTGGAGCCCGTCCCAGCCGATGTGGGCGAAGGCCATGAGGAAGCCGTAGACGATCTGCAGGCTGAGCAGCAGCAGGCAGGTCGCGAAGAAGGCCCAGGCCACCTTCCACGACTGGTACTTGAGCGTGTGCATCTCGCCTCCTACTTCTGGGCGATGAGGAACTGGGTGAGGGCGTCGAGCTCGTCGTCGTCGAGGCCGAGGTTGGGCATGGCCGTGCCGGGCTTCACCGCGCCGGGGTCGGCGAGCCATGTCCGGAGACTGGCCTCGTCGTAGCGGTGACCCACGCCGTCGAGGGCGGGGCCGATGGTGCCCCCCGAGCCGCCGAGGCTGTGACAGGCCGTGCACACCGCCGTGAACTTCGTCGGCGCCTGCGTCGCTGCGCTGGCCGAGGCGGCACTGGCCACGGTGGCGGGCGTCACCGGCTTGAGGTCGGGTTCCGCTGGGAAGCCGTTCGTGTCGATCTCGCCGACCCAGGCCAGGAAGGCGATGACGTCGTCGATCTCCTCGTCGGTGAAGTCGTAGGTCACCATCTTTCGCCTGCCGGGGAACATCGCCTCGGGGTCCTTGATGAAGACCTTGATCCACTCCTCGCCACGCCGTTCGACGACTCGGGTGAGCTCAGGCGCGTAGTAGGCCCCTTCTCCGAGCAGGGTGTGGCAGCCCATGCAGTTGTTCGCTTCCCAGATCTCCTTCCCATGGACGACCGCTGCGGACATCCGGTCCTGATTCGACCGCTCGGGTACCTGGCGCAGCGTGTCCACGGTGAGGGCGAGGAACACCCCCGAGAACCCGAACGTCGCTGTGAAGAAGAACAGTCGGGCTTGAGACTTCGAGAGCATCCGTGCTCCTTCAATGGACCTCGGTGTCCATTTAAGGATTAGGTTATTGTGGACCTGGAGGTCCGTCAATGTGAGGGCATGAATCCGAGTACGATTCGTCCCGGCGACCCCGACGAGGAGGCCAGCCTGTTCGCAAAGACCAGCCACTACGCACTGCGCCTGATGACCTGCCTGGCCCGCGAGGCGGGTGATGCGCTCGTTCCGAGCCGCGAGCTGGCCGAGAGGGCGGCGGTGCCGGCCGCCTACATCAGCAAGGTCATGCGCCGTCTCGAGGAGGCGGAGCTCGTGTTCGCTCGCAAGGGGCGCGGGGGGGGCTTCCGGCTGAGCCGCGAGCCCTCCGCAATCCACCTCATGGAGATCCTGCGCGCCGTGGACGAGCCCGGTGTGAGCCGCGACGAGTGTGTGTTCGGCTGGGGGGCGTGCCGCGCCTCGGATCCTTGCCCGCTCCACGCGACGTGGAGCCTGCTCGGCAGGGAAGTCGATGCCTGGGCGGACCGCACGCTCGCCGACGTCGTCGCGAGGGAGGGGGCGTGAACGCGCGCCGCACGGGGTGGATCCTGTGGCTCTGCCTCGTGCTCACCGCGGCCGCGGGCGTGGTGATGCGCTGGGCGCTCGCGGGTCGCATCGGTATGCCCTGGGACTTCGCTCGCTTGCGGCACGCGCACGCGCACCTCGCGTACTACGGCGTGCTCGTGCCGCTCGCCTGGTGGGCCTGGCGCCAGGCCGGCATCGCGCTGCCGTCCGCGTGGACGCTGCTCGGCTACGGCGCGGCGGTGGCGTTGTCGATCGTGGGCTTCCTGCGTGCTGGCTACGCCGTCGAAGCCATCGTCGGCAGCACCGTGGTGGCCGGCGTCTGGTTGGTCAGCGCCTGGCGTGCCCGCGCACGCGTCCGCACCTGGGACGATCCGCTGGGCGCGCTGCTTCCCGGGATGGTGCTCGCGCTCGCCTGCGTGCCCTTCGTCGCCCGTTTCACTCGGCGAGACCCGGGGCTCGCGCAGCAGTGGGTGGCGACGTTCCTCGCCGGAATGCTGCTCCTGGTCGTGCTGCCCTCGTGCCTCTCGGCACTGCAGGTGCGCCGCCCGTGGCCGGCTCTGCTGGTGGCCGGGGCGCTCGGCGCCGCTGCGCTCGGGATCTGGTCCACTCCGGTGGCGGGTGTCGGCCTGCTCGCCCTCGCGCTCCTGGTGTTTCCCTGGCGATGGTCAGTTCCCCTCCACGTAGGCGTGGTGTGGGCCTTGTTCGCGCTGGGATTGGCGGCGATGGGGGTGGGGCTCGTCCCGAACACCCGGCCCGTGGTGATCGGCGCGGTGCACTTCATGGCGCTGAGTGTCTGCCTGCCATCTCTCGTCGCCGTGCCCGGTGCGCCCCTGGAACACCGGGGCTGGTGGGGCCATCACGTGTCGGTAGGGCTCTTGTGCTTGCCCATCGTGCTCCAGGCCTTCGGCGCCGAAGCCTGGACCTACCTCGCGGCGGCGGTCGGAGGCACCCTGGTGCTGCTCGAGCTCGTGCTCGTCGGCGGGATCGCCGCATGGGGGAGGGCACCCCTCAGGCGATGAAGCCGCTTCGTAGGGCTCGGGCCACCGCCTCGGCACGCGTGCGGGCTCCGAGCTTGGCGCGTCCTCTGGCGAGGAGGGTCTTCACGGTCGACGTCTGCACGTCGAGCACCTCGGCGATCTCCTTGTCCGAGAGCCCTCGGGCCACGAGGTCGAGCACCCGGGCCTCGCCGGGGCTGAGCGGCACTCGAGGGTCGGCGCGGGGTGCGCCGTCACAGATGATGATCACCGTCGGTTGATCATCGGCGGCCGCGCAGATCACTCTCGCGCTCTGGTTGCGCACGGTCGCCAGGCGTTGCTCGCGCGACGGGGCGCATCCCTCGGCGAGCTCCCGGCCGCAGTCCCGCAGGCACAGCAAGCGACGGTCCGAGCCCCGGGCGAGCACCACCTCGTCGCAGCGCCGCCCCAGACACGGACCGAGCAGACGCTCGGCGGCCGGATTCGCGGCGATGACCACGCCGTCGGGCGAGAGTCGGAGCACGGCCAGCGGGGGGCTGCCCATCCTAGTTCCCCTGGACGAGCAGACGTTCGTGGCCTTGGGCGATGAGGTCGCGGTAGGGGCCTCGAGGGCCGTGCGCCAGGTAGGCTTCACCGAGTGCCAATGCCTTCGCCCGCTGCTCTGCATCGGGTGTGGCCATCGCCGCGTCCTGGGCCTGGAGCACCACCCACGCCTGTGGAGCCTGCCGGGGACCCCCAGTGTGGGGCGTCACCGCAGCCAGCATGAGGCCCAAGACCGCGCCGATCACCGGTGCCCACCACCAGACGCGCTGTAAGGGCTCGGGGTGGCCCGTCTCCGACCGCTCGGGCCGGGGGGCGTCCATCGTGCCGTCATCGAGGAAGTCGAGGCCATCGCGGGCCTGCGCTTCCTCCTCTGTCCACGTTCCTGGTCGATGTCCCGTCATGGCGGCCTCCCTCGTTTAAAGCTTCCTCCATGATTATTGTGGCACGTCTGCCAGAATGGCGCGTCCCCCAAACGGGGGATGGCCTGTCAATTTGCGGCGCGAGAGGTCAGCCCGAGCGTTCGACGAGGTCGTCACACAAGGCGTCGAGTCGTCCGTCGTCACGCGGTCCATGATGACCACCTTGAGCCATCTCGCGCGCGAGGCCAGCCAGCGGCTACGGGCTGAACTCCGCGGCGGCTCCGATGACCCGGAGGCCGTGGGTCCGGAGCGCGTCGGCCTCTAGCACTTCACCCGCTGAGTCGAGCGTCGACAAGTCCCAACGTTGGGACGTGCGATCCCACGAGGCGGTGTACAGCGTCCTGCCATCTTCGGAGAAAGACACGTCGACGACTCGGTGCCGGTGGCCTCGGAGGATGGCTAGCGGCTCGCCTGTTGACGCATCAAAGAGTCGTGCCGTCTGGTCCCAGGAAGCCGTGGCGACTCGTGAGCCATCCGGCGACCAGGTAATCCTGTCGAGTGCGCCGTCGTGTTCATCGGAAGTCCACACAACCTTGTCTTCCCGCCAGTTCCAGAGCGTCAGGCGGGTGTTGCCCAGCGCGATAGTCTGACCGTCGGGGGAGAGGGCGATTGTCCGAAGCCCGTCCATGCGCTTTCGGGCAACCTGCTTCAGCGTCGCTGCCTCATAGACGTACGCGGTCCTATCGAGGTCCAACAGCGCCAGCACTGTGCCATCGGCAGAAATGGCGAGTTCGTAGGGGGAGGCGTCGGTGGCCAGCTCTGGCACTTCGGACCACTCGGACCCGTCCCAACGAAAGACCCCCTCTGGGTTTCGTCGGGACGTGGCATAGAGGGCCGCGCCGTCTCGGCTCCACACGAGTGACCCCGGCATGGGTACGTCCAGGCTTCCGACTGGCGGTCCGCTGCCATCGGACGGGTAGACGCGTATCCCCTTTCCGTAAGGGGAAGCCGCCAACCAACGGCCATCGGGACTGACTGCGAGATTCTTGATGATCACATCGCCTGCCGACCAGCTCAACCCGCGCTCGCCGGTGGCTGCGTCCCAAAGCGTCACGGCACCGGTACCGTCGGCCGTGGCGACTTGGCCGGACCACACGGCTGCCGTGCTCAAGCCATCGTCGAGGCCGAGCACTCGCTGCGTACGGGGCTGAGGAAGCGTCCAGACCCGTGTACCATCCGCGCCGGACGTCGCGAGATGATGTCCGTCCCGTGAGAACGCGATCCTCGCCCAGCCATCGGGGTGCGCCGGTAGACGCGCAACCTCGACCTGGGTGCCGATGTCCCACAGTCGCACGCGCCCGTCTTCAGACCGAAGCCAGGAGCGAGCCGTCTGGGGACCAGGCCACATCGCTGACTACGCCGGTGTGGCCATCCAGGCTGAACTGGGCGCCACCTGTAGCAGCGTCCAAGACCCTGATTGCAGAGAAGCCGGTCGCAAGTGCAAGCATCGACCCGTCGGAGGAGTAGGCCACATCGTAGATTCCACCTGCGTCCGTCAGGGTCCGACTCATCAGCTCGGTTCCGGTGACGGTGGACAACACGACCACTTGTGCCTGGCCTCCTGTCGATACACCTGCGATGGCCTTTCCATCGCCCCTCATCGCCAGGCCGGACACCGAGTCGTTGGACGGACTTTGGAGCCGGGCCATGCCATCGCTCTCGCCCCTCCAGTGCATCGCACTTCCGTCGGCCCAAGCGACAACCGGTGCATTTTCGGCGGCACGAAGGAGGACCCGGTGGTTTCCGCCGGTCTCACTCAACTCGCTGCCGCTGCGGAGAAGTCGAATGAATCCCTCGTCCTGAGGCAGTAGAAGAATCTCCCCATCCGCTCTGGTTCCAACGTCCTCGGTGGCCGCGGGGTGTAGCGTGACCCAATCCGAATCGACCCACTCGAAGGCCCCCTCCTCAGAGCCACAGACCAGAGTGCCCACGCTGGTCCACGCGAGGGATCGGCATCTCCGCTCGTGAACGCGGAGCAGGGTCGGATGCCATCCCGCCGCGGCTCGAGCGATGATGCCTCGGGCGCCAGGGTGGGTGGAGAGCGTCAGCGCCCGTGCCGCGAGCGTCTCGGCTTCCGCCAGCTCCCCGCGCTCCAGCCGCACGAGCGCACTCTCCACCAGCGCATCGGCCAGCGACTCCTCGGCACGAGTCCTCGCCTCCTGGGCCTCGGCTTCCGACGCCACCGCGCGCTTTTCGGAGGCCTGGGCCTGGTTTCGCTCCACGACGAGGCTCCGCCACGACACCACCCCCACGGCAGCAATCACGACAACCGCGATGCTCGCTGCGATGACCGCGCCCCGGTGTTGTGTCACCCATCGCCACAGCTGCTCGCTGGGCGAGTAGGCGTAGGCTCCGACCAACCCTCCGTTGAGCCACGCCTGGATTTCGGCCGCCAGCTCTCCTGCAGACTGGTAGCGCTCGTCGGGACTCAGACGGAGTGCCTTCTCGGCGACTGCGACGAGTTCAGCGGGTGCATCTGCCTCCCGAGCCCTCACAGGCTCGACATCCTCTTCCTGGACCCGCTTCACGATCTCGAGAGCCGTGTGCCCGGCAAACGGCGCGGAGCCTGCGAGGATCTCGTACAACATCGCGCCGAGGCTCCAGACATCGGAACGCGCGTCGATCTCCGCACCGGCGGCCTGTTCTGGACTCATGTACGCGGGGGTGCCCATGACGGTTCCCACGACTGTCATCTGCGCGCTGGCGTCTGGTCCGACGGGCTGGACACCCTCCGTGTCGTCCAACCCTTCGACCTTCGCGAGTCCCCAGTCCACAATCTGGGTCTCGCCAAAGCGCCCCACCATGATGTTGGCTGGCTTGAGGTCGCGATGGACGACCCCGCGACTGTGCGCGTAGGCCATGCCCTGGCAGACGTCCACGAAGTGCGGAAGCAGAAGGAGACGCCGCGCTAGATTGTCCGCGTCGGCGAGCGCGTCGGCGAGCGTGCGGCCCTGAACAAGCCGCATGGTGTAGAAGGCCCGTCCCTGCTCGTCCTCCCCCGCGTCGTAGACTGGGACGATGTTCGGGTGTTCCAGCTGGGCGGTGACCTGGGCCTCGCGCACGAACCGCGCGACGGTCGCTGGCGGCACCGCACCACCGGCGACCGAACGCAGGCGTTTGTATGCGACATCCCTTCCCAGCACGCGGTCCGGCCGTCGGAATACCTGGCCGATTCCCCCCGCGCCAATCGACACCCCCTGCTCGTAACGCACCGGTGCTGCCGCCGGCACGGGTGCGTCCTCCGTGCCGTGCGCTGCCCAGGTGACCCCAGGGTCGACCCATGTGTCGTCGTCACGACTCATGATGCGAGTCTACGGCAAGACGTTGTGGTCTTGACGGGGAGCGCCGTGGGCTCTCCGCTTGAGAGAGGCCTTGCCACCAGGTCCTCGCCATTGGTTGGACACTCCAGCACAGGGGATCGAGGTGGGCCTCAACGCTCGGCGAGCTCGTTACAGAAGGCGTCGAGCCGCTGGTCGGTCACGTGGTCCATGACCACCACCTTGAGCCAGCTCGGCGCGTCCACGTGGGTGTCTGGGACCATGTGATGACGGGCCGCGAGCTCGCCGGGCACGTCCTCGGCTCGCAGGCACACCACGTTCATGTCGGGGTGACGGTAGTGGCGGACGCCGAGCGCCGACAGCCGCTCGCACAGCCGTTCGGCTCGCTGGACGAGGGCCCTGCAGAAGGCCCGCCCACCCTGCTCGCCGTAGCTCTTGAGGATCATCCACACGGCGACGGCGTTGGCACCCGAGCGGCTCCCCGAGAGCGTGCAGTCGAGGCCGGGCACGTAGGCGGCGGTGGGCGTGAGGACGTGGCGGAGCATGCCCTTGCGGGCGAGGTGGATGCCGGTGCCATACGGCGCCTGGAGCATCTTGTGGGCGTCGAGCGTGATCGTGTCGATGCGCTCGTCTCTGAGGTCGAGCCCGGGACGCGTGCACACGAGCGGGTAGATGAACCCCCCGAAGGCGGCGTCGACGTGGGCACGGTAGGGCATTCCTGCTCGTTCGAGGGGCGCGAGCAGGTCGTCGGCATGATCGATCGAGCCGAACATCGTCGTGCCCATGTTGAGCACGGCCACCAGCCCGTCGACCCGGGTGCGCGCGCGTTCGACGGCAGCGACGGCCGCGGAAGAGGACATGCGCCGGGTCTGCTCGTCCACGGGGACGAGGAACAGCGGCATGTCCATGAGGTCTGCCGCCTTGTGCACGGAGTAGTGCGTGTCCTCCGAGCACACGATGCCGACCCTGCCGGGAGCCAGGCCGTGCTCGGCCCGCAGCAGGTTGCGAAGCATCCACAGGGCCTGCAGGTTGGACTCGGTGCCCCCGCTGGAGACGTACCCATCCACCGTGTCTGGCGGCGCCCCCATGAGCTCCGCGCAGATCGCGACGACCTCACGCTCCAGGTCTTGCGTGCCCGCGAACGCAGGCTCGCTGACCCCCAGCGTGTGGCAGCCAATGTGGTTGGGGTTGGCGCGTACGGTGGCCAGGAGCGGAAACTTCTCGAGCTCGGGCAGGGCCGGAAACACCTCCCGGTCCAGAAACGAGCCCGGCAGCCCGAGCACCGCGTCATCGCGGTAGGAGAGGTTGGTGCGCAGCGCCGCGAACACGCGATCGCGGATCTGCGCCTCGCTCAGGCTGTCCCAGCTCATGTCAGGGGGCTCCGGTCACCACGGGCGTCACGCCGGCCTTGCTGTGGCACCGCGCGCAGTTCGTGATCATGTGGCCGTAGAGCACGGCCTGCTCGCCGCGGTCCCTGCTCGCACCCTGGGCGGCGGCCAGCTCGTGGACCTGCCGTTCGAGCGTGGCGAGCTCGTCGTCCTTCGCTCCCTCCTTTCCGAGCGGATGCAGCTCGCTCTCGGCCAGGAAGGTGGCGCTGCTCGTGAACAGCTCGCCGTTCGTGGCGATGAGGCCGAGCCACATGCGGTCGGCCACCCACAGATGCTGCTTCATGTGGGTCTCTGGAGGGGTCGCGTCGGCAAGCGCCGCCGCGGCATCGGTGCGAGGCCCGCCACCGACCTCCGCGTGGCAGTCGCTGCAGGCCTTGGCCAGGGCCGCCAGACGTTGGCCAGCCGCCTCTTCGTCCTCGGCGTCCGCGAGCTCGGCGGTGGCGGCGCGCACGCGCTCCAGGTGGGGTTGCCACGGGGCGGGGACATCGGGCACTGCCAGGGACTCCATGCGGGCCGCCGTCACCCGCGCACCGGCCAGATCACCGCGAATCAGCTGATTGCGAGCGTCCGTGGCCACGGCGTAGTGCTCCTGCATGGCCGCCGAGAACTTGCTCTTCTCCTCGGCGGCCGTGGGCTGTGGCTCTGGCGGCGGCGGCTCGGGAGGAGAGCCGCACGCGAGCAGCGAGAGGACGAAGAGGGTGTGCCGCATGGGGCCTCCTTCAGGTGGGTGGGTCGGTGGACGGCTGGGCGCAGGGGCCGGGCACACCCACGAGGGGATGCTGGCGAAACCATCCGGGAGCGTGGCTGACCACCGAGCCCACGATGAGGGCGGCGAACCCGGCGAGGGCTGCGCGATCTGGGAGCGCCAGGAGCGCGGTCAGCAGCAACAGCTTCGCAACCACCGCCCAGAACTGCAGGTAGCGGAACAGGTCTGGGCCGTGCTTTCGGACATCGTCCGCGACCAGGTAGCCACCGCTCGCGACGAGCGCGGCCACGGCGTCGCCTGGGATGGTGCCGTCGCATGCCCCGACGAGCACGAAGGCCATGGCGCCGAGGTGCACGGTGCGGGCGGCGATGCGTAGCCAGCGCGTCATCCGGGCCTCCCGTCGGCCCGCGGTCCGACGAGCATGCCGGCGTAGCGCAGGGTGTAGGCGGTGAAGGCGAGGGAGAAGGCAAGGGCCGAGCCCCACAGGAGCCGTGGGTCGGGCTGCGAGGACCACATCGCACGCAGCACGGTGGCGAGGCTGATGAGTGCGAACGCGGCGCCCATCGGCACGGGCGCGACCAGGGCGCGTCCCGTGTGTCCGAGGGCGACACGACTCATCATGCCGAGCGTGAGTGTGCCGATGCTGCCGATGGTCAGGAGGTGGATGGCGGCGCTGGCCGGTAGCACTCCGGCATCCGCGAGCCCGCGGGCGCCCAGGCCGAGGACCATCCACAGGTAGCCGAGGTGCAGCACCCACAGGATGGGATGGCGGAGGGTGGCGAGGCCGCCCCAGCCGGAGAGACGCGCCAGGTGCACGAGGCAGGCGACACCGGCCACGCCACCGGCGCCGGCGAGGCCTGCGGCGTCCCACACGAGCAGGGCGCCGACGCTGGCCAGCGCGAGGGCCTCGACAGGGGGACGCAGGACGGGCCGGGTGCCGAGCGCATTTCGAGTGAACATCGGGATGATGCGTCCACCGACGAGCACGACCATCAGGGTCACGGCGTCCACCGCGACGCGCCCGATCCACCGCGGATCGGCGCCCCAGTGCAGGCTGGCATCGGCGCCGGCGAGCACGAGGAGCAGGGCAGGGAACAGGGCATTTCGACGGTTCCGGCTCTGCCACAGGGGCCGGCCGATCGCGACGGCCAAGGCCGGGAAGAACGCGAGGTCGAGGACGAGGCCGAGTCCGCCGAGGTCCACCACGCTCTGCAGGCGCGCCGCGGCCCACAGCCCGGCAAGGCCGGCCAGCCCGGCTCCGGACGCGGTCTTGCCGCCCGTCCAGTTCTGCACCGCGGTGAGCAGGAAGCCCGCGACGACGGCTCCGATGAAGCCGGAGAGCATCTCGTGGACGTGCCAGGCGAGCGGGTCGAGGGTCGCGAGGTGCGGCGCATGTCCCGTGAGCACGCCGGCCCACCACAGCGGGGCGAGCACGGCCCACACCGCCGCCAGCAGGAAGAACGGGCGAAAGCCGGTGTCCCAGAGGCTCATGGCAGCTCCGGCATCTGCATGCGCACGAGACGCACGCCTTCGGGGAGGCGCATGAGCGTGTCGCGCCACTCGGCGCCCTCGTAGAGGTACCGCACCTGGACGCCGAAGACCGCGCCGGTCTCGAGCGCGTGGAGGGCGTCTCGAAGGTCCATGGGGGCTGCATCGGCGCGCCGTGCCTGGCCGCCCTTGGTGCGTACCTCCAGGACCCGCGCGTGTTGCTCGAGATCTGCGACCAACTGGTGGAGCGTGGCGCGGTCGAGCATCGCGTCCTGGAGGTCGGGCAGGGGCTCGTTCATCGTGCCTCCGGGCCGATGGCGATGGCGGTGCGGGGGGCCGGGCAGGCCTCGGCACAGCGGCCGCAGCCGGTGCAGGCACCCAGGTTCACGGACGGACGTTGGCGGGCGTCCAGGACGATGGCGTCGGGCTCTGGGCAGTGCTCCGCGCAGCTCGAGCACGGCGAGCCCTGGTGGGCCAGGCAGTCGAACACGAGAATGCGCGCCTTGTGGCCCGCCACGGGCGGCCTCGTCGAGCTGGGCTGCTCCCAGGGGGCGCGTCGCCGGGCCCGCGCCAGCAGGTCATCGAGCTGGATCTGCGGGGCCTGCGCCTCCACGGAGGGCTCGGCACCGAAGAGTCGGCCGAAGAGCAGCTGCCGGCGCGAGAGGCTCATGGGCGCTGCTCCAGCTCCGCGTCGGTCACGTGGCACTGCAGGCAGCTCTGCCGGTCGGGGTGCGTCGACTTCATGGCGTCGCGCCCGTTCGGGCCGTGGCAGCTGACGCACCGCTCGTGCATGAACGTCGGGTGGGGCAGCTTCGGCGGGGCGATGCCGGTCCAGCGCTCGCCCTCCAGCGGAGCCTGCGCGCCGACGAAGCTGTTGTCCACGGCGCGCGGGTCGGCGAGCTGTGCCTGCGGATCCCAGGGTAGGGCGGGCTCGCCCATGGCGTGGCACTGGGTGCAGCTCACGAAGCCATCGTGCGGGTAGGGGGGGGCAGCCTTGTCGGCGATGCGCAGGCCGGTCTCGTGGCATGCGACGCACTCGGCCTGGGTCTGCTGGCGCACCGGATGTGGAATCGTCGGAGGGGCACCAAAGAAGGCGCGGTTGTCGGCGCGATCCGCCAGAGCCACGCGTTTGTCGGTGCCGCCGAGCTCGACGGCCTCGGTGCGCGAGGGCATCGCCTCGATCATCGCGGCGAGGTCCGCGGCGAGCACCGGGCCATCACCGCGGGGCGCGTCGCGCATCTCCCAGTACGGGCGAGCGGGTCGGACGCCGCCGTGGTGCGCTTCGGGCAGGTCTCGCAGCGGGGTCTCAAAGCTGTAGTCCTCGTGCCTCGTGCCGCGCAGAAAGCCCACCAGGGACACGCCGAAGACGACGGTCAGGAAGATGGTCAGGGGACCGCTGGTGGGGCGAGACATCAGGCCTCCGCCTTGCGCAGTCGCACCGCGCACTTCTTGAAGTCGGGCTGCTTGCTGAAGGGGTCGTGCTCGTGGAGCGTGACGAAGTTGATCTTCGTGCGCTCGTCGAAGAAGGGCACGAACACGGTGCCGGGCGGCGGACTGCCGCGTCCGTCGATCCATACCGGCACGGTGACGCTGCCCCGCCGGGACTCGACGATCACCAGGTCCCCGTTCTGGACGGCGAGGGCCTGGGCGTCCTGGCGGTTCACCTCGACATAGGCGCTCGGCATGCTGCCGCGGAGCTGAGGGACCCGGCCGGTCATGGTGCCCGAGTGCCAGTGCTCGATCACGCGGCCCGTGCACAGCCACATCGGGTACTCCTCGTCCGGCACCTCCGGCGGCGGCGTATAGGGGTGGAACCAAACCTGGGCTCGGCCGTCATGGGTGGTCGAGTGATAAAACTCGTGCTTCGCACCGGGCTTGACGTAGGGGTCGTCGAACTCCGCGAACCGGAAGCGGGTCTCGCGCCAGGTGCCGTCGGGCTGCTCCACGACCGGCCAGCGAAGGCCGCGGGCCTTCACGTACTCGGCGTACGGCGCCAGGTCCTTGTGCTTGAGGCGTGAGAACTGGCGGTACTCCTCGAACAGGCGCTCGTCGACGTTGATCTCGTAGTACCGGGACCACTGCCAGACGGGGACCTCGCGGCCCTCCTGTTCCATGTGGAAGAGGAACTTGCCGTCCTTGTCCTTCATGCCCTCGAAGCCGCGGTCGAAGAGCTCGCGGGCGACAGCGATGACCTGCCACGCGTCGTCGCGGGCCTGGCCCGGTGGGTCCACCATCTTGAACCACTGCTGGGTGCGCCGCTCGGAGTTGCCCACGACGCCGTTCTTCTCGACCCACATCGCCGACGGCAGGACCAGGTCGGCGATCTCGGTGGTCGCCGTCGGGTAGACATCGCTGCAGATCAGGAACTTGTCGGGGTCCTTGACGCCCGGCTCGATGAGCAAGTTCCGGTTCGGCATCGTCTGGCCCGGGTTGGTCACCTGGACCCAGATCGTGTGGATGTCGCCGCCCTCCTCGCCCTTCGGGGTGGACCAGGACTTCCACATGGCCACCGTGTGCTTGCCGGGCTTGGGGTCGATGCGGCCGGAGGGCACGTTCCAGAAGTCCTCGGACTGCTGGCGGTGCTCGGCGTTCGCCACCACCCGTCCTCCGGGCAGGGCATGGGCCAGGGTGCCGACCTCACGAGCCGTGCCGCAGGCGGAGGGCTGGCCGGTCAGCGAGGTGGGGTTGTCGCCCGGACGACCGAAGTGCCCCGAGAACAGGTGCACGGCGTGGATCAGGCAGTTCATCGCGGTGCCGCGGGTGTGCTGGTTCACACCCATGCACCACAGGCTGGTGATGCGCTTGTCCCGGTCTCCGAACAGGTCGGCCAGCATGTGGATGTCCTTGGCGGACACACCAGACAGCTCGGCGACGTACTCTGGGGTGTAGGGCTCGAGCGCCTTCTTCCAGTCCTCGAAGGACATGGCCTCGCCGGTGAGCGTCGGCTTGTCCGACTCGTGCACCCGGAAGGAGCAGTGCTTGTCGACGAACTCCTTGTCCCAGGTCCCGTTGCGGACGAGCAGGTGCAGGATGCCGTTGGCGATCGCGAGGTCGCTCTGCGGGTTGAAGCGCAGGTAGTGGTCGGCGTGGGCGCTGGTGCGCGTCCGGCGGGTCGACAGATCGATGAGCGTGATCTCTTCGCCGCGCGAGCGCCGGTCCATGAACCGCGAGAACAGCACGGGATGCATTTCGGCGGGGTTGTTGCCCCAGGTGATGATCACGTCGCACTCGTCGAGGTCCTGGTAGCACCCGTTGGGCTCGTCCACCCCATAGGTGGCGATGAAACCCGTGACCGCCGAGGCCATGCACAGCCGGGCGTTCGGATCGATGTGGTTGCTCGCGATGCCGCCCTTCATGAACTTCTGGGCGGCGTAGCCTTCGGGGATGGTCCACTGGCCACTGCCATAGAAGGCGAAGCCCTTGGGGTCGAGCTCGACCCGGTCCGCGACGACGCGGATGGCCTCGTCCCAGCTGATCGGCACCAGCTCGCCGTCCTTCCGAAGCATCGGCGTGCGCAGCCGGTCCTTGCCGTACAGCGCCAGGCCGACGTGGTAGCCCTTCATGCACAGGAGCCCGCGGTTGACCGGCGCCTCCTGGTCACCGGCCACGGCGACGACCTTGTTGTTCTGCACGCCGACCTGGACGTGGCAGCCGGTGCCGCAGAACCGGCAGGGCGCCTTGTCCCAGCGAACGCCGGAGCCCATGCGCTTGGCGAGCTCGGGGTCGATGCCAGAGGAAGCGCCCGCGGTGCTCGCCGCGGCGGTGGCTGCGGAGAGGGCGGCGAGCTTGAGGAAGGCACGACGGTCGGTGGTCACGGGACCTCCTGGGGGTGGATGTCGTCGAACTGGGCGACGACGAGCTCGATGCGCAGAATGTCGCGGTGTTGCTCGAGGCCTCGCCAGAGCGCCTTGTCCTCGGCGCGAGTGGTCGTGTCGGCGACCATGGCGAAGCGATCGGCGTGGGGTGCGGCCACGGTCAGCCGTGGGTCGGTGGTCAGCTCGGCCACAAGCGGACCGACGTGTTCGGGGCGGGCGTAGATGACGGCGCTGACGATGGGCATCAGGCCTTCCTCGCGGCGGGGTCGCCGTCCACGTGCATGGCATCGGTGAACACGGCCACCGCCAGCTTCAGACCAAGGGTGAACACGATGAGGCCGAAGGCCCAGATGCCGATGGAGATCTTCCATTCGACGAGGTTGGGCACGTACTCGACGACCTCGTGCAGGGTGCTCGGCACGAAGCCGGGGACGATGAGCCCGAGTCCCTTCTCGACCCACAGGCCGAACAGCGTGGCCACGCAGGCGATGTCGATGATCCACAGCCCCTTCTTGATGTCGGCCGTGAGGAACACGACGGCAGCGAACACATCACAGGCGATGGCGGTCCAGATCCAGGGGACCAGCGCGTGCTTGCCGTGCAGCCCGAAGTAGAGGTACTCGGCGGCCGCGACGTGGCTGCCGCCCGTGTAGAACTCGGTGAACACCTCGGCGAACACCAGGAACAGGTTGGCCAGGGCCGTGACCCGGAGGATCTTGATCAGCGTCTCGATGGGGGCGTCCCCGACGTGGAAGTCGGAGAAGCGCCGGACGATCTGCAGGGCGAGCACGATGAACGCGGGACCCGAGACGAAGGCCGAGGCGATGAAGCGCGGGGCGAGCACGGCCGAGTTCCAGAAGGGCCGCCCACCGAGGCCGCTGTACAGGAAGGCGGTCACCGTGTGGATGGACACCGCCCAGATGATGCTCAGGAAGACGAAGGGCAGGTACCAGCGCTTGTCGGGCCTGCGACCCAGGAAGCGCATGTAGAGCAGGTACCCGACGACGTGCAGGTTGATGAGCAGGTACCCGGACAAGACGATGACGTCCCAGGTCAACATGGACACCGGCCAGTTGAACCGCCCGATACCGGGAATGAGGTGCCACAAGCGGTCCAGCCGACCGATGTCCACGTTGACGAAGGACAGCGCCACCGCAATCGCTGCGATGGCGAGGATCTCGCCGACGATGACGACGTCGTGCATGTCCTCGTCGTGGTAGATGTACGCCGGAATCACCATCATCACGGCACCGGCCGCGAGGCCGACCGCGAAGGTGAAGTTGCCGATGTACATGCCCCACGAGACGTGGTCGGTCATCGCGGTCAGGCCCTGCCCGTGCACGGTCTGGTGGGCGAAGGCGTTCACGCCGACGAGCCACACCGCGGTGAGCAGGGTCATCCACACGTAGAAGAGCGGTCCGCCATCAGTCGCGACACCGAGCGCCTTCCAGAGGAACTGCGGGTAGGAGAGGACCGCGTCGGGTCCGTCCTGAACGTCGGGTTGTTCGTGGTTCGTGGACACGGGGCCTACTGGTCGAAGAAGTAGAAGAAGCGGGGTTGGGTGCCGAGGTCCTCTTTGAGGACGAAGACGCGCTTGTTCTCGAGCACCCAGCGGATCTCGCTGTCGGGATCTGCGAGGTTGCCGAAGACGCGGGCGCCCGTCGGACAGGCCTCGAGGCAGGCGGGCAGGCGGCCCTTGCGGGTGCGGTGCAGGCAGAAGGTGCACTTCTCCATCACCCCCTGAGGCCGGATGCGATTCGAGAGGTAGGCCTGCTCGGGGTTGATCTCCTCGGCGGGGATCTCGGGCTTCGTCCAGTTGAACCGGCGAGCGTGGTAGGGGCAGGCCGCCTCGCAGTAGCGGCAGCCGATGCACCAGTCGTAGTCGACGACCACGATGCCGTCGGACTCCTTCCAGGTGGCCTCGACCGGGCACACCTTCACGCACGGCGCGTTGTCGCACTGGTGGCACTGCACCGGCATGTAGAACTTGCCGGGGGCAGGGACCTCGTGGTCGTAGGTGACGGTGCCGTGCTCGAGGTTCAGCGAGCCGTTGCTCATCTCGAGTACACGGATGTAGCTGTTGTTCGTCGCGCGGTCGTGGTTGTTCTCTTCGTGGCAGGCCTTGGCGCAGCGCCGACAGCCGATGCACACCGAGAGGTTGAGCGCGTAGGCGAACTGCACGCCCGGGGTCGGGCGCACGTCCTCCACGTGGACGTCGGCGCCGTACTCTTCCTTGGTCTTCGCTTCGATCCGACGCAGCACGGCGTCCATCTCGTCGCGGGTGAGCTCCTTGTAGTGCCGCTGGAGGAACTCATCGACCGAGAGGTCGGCGGCCCACTCGGTGATGGGGGCCATGGCTCGCGCGAACGCAGCGGCGCCGAGGGTGGCGCCTCCAGCCTTCATGAGCGTGCGGCGACTCGGGTCGTCCATCAGTGCCCTCCCTCGGCCGGATGGGCCTCGGTGGTCTCGAGGTAGCGGTCGCGAGGCGGATGCACGGGCAGCACCGGCTCGTACGCGGGGGTGTGAGGCGCGTGGCAGTCCACGCAATGGTTTCGGTCCCGGGGGCCGCGACGGAGGTCCCAGTACCCGTTCATGCCGCCGTGGCTGCCCCGCCTGTAGTCGCGGAACTGCACACCGTGACACTGGGCGCACAGCGTCATCGCGTCCTCGATGTCGAGCAGCGCGCCGTCGGCCAGGTGGAGCTGCGTGCGATCCTCGCTGTCGTGGCAGGTGTTGCAGTTCAGCGTGCCGTGGCGCAGGTCCACCGCTTCGTGGAAGCTCTCGGGCCTCTCGGGGCTCGCTGCCCAGGACAGATCGGGCGTGGGGCCGTGGCACGTCTCGCAGGCCACGCCGATGGGGCGTCCGGCGGCGTCGGTAACGGGTGTGTCCGCGACCCCGAGCGTGGTGGGGTGGTGGATCTCGACTCTGTGCATGGGCGCGTCGTCGGAGACCTCCGGGCCGAACTCTCGCGAGGGGTCCCGGAAGCCGTGGTCGCAGCCAGACAGCATGGCGAGCAGGGCGGCGGTGGCGGTGAGGCGTGTCATGCCCGGCGCCAATGCAAGCCCGGTGCCAAGGTGGGGTTTGCGGAATGGCGCACGCCGAATGCCCGGGAGCGAGCGGATGATGGGCCGGATCGTGCGGAAACCCGCCGCTGGAGGGGCCGATTAGGGGTGTGCGTTTTGACCCACGGGGGTGTGAAAGCTCATTAGTGGACCTGAAGGTCCATATTTTGGGAGATCGGGCGGTAACAGGGGGGCTCCAGAAGCGGAGACCGGCGTGCGACATGGCGCACGTCGCGCTGCGGACGCAGAGTGCGGGCGCATCCACGGAAACGCTGGAGTGATGCGGGATCTCCCTCGCGCCGGGGGAACGGCACGGGCCTTGCTGTGACCTCGTCAGCCAGGAGGAGGCACTTGCTCACGCCACTGCTCATCGCCCTCGCGCTCGCCGCGCCGGAAAGCTCCGACGAGCCTGTCGAGCCGGCCAGCACCGCGACGGACGACACGCCCGAAGACCTTCCAACGGACACGTCCGCCGCGGAGGCCCCCGCGCAGGAGGTCTCCGAGGTTCAAGCACAGGATGCGGGCCCGGGGCCAGACGCCCCGCCCGGACCGGAGGTCGCCCCGGCGCCCGCGCCTGCCGAAGCCTCGCCCGCGGCCCAAGAGGAGGCGCCCCCCGCCGAGCCGGCGAAGCCGAAGACGACCTTCGATCTCGGGGGCGTCTACACGGTGTGGGGCCTGACCCAGCGCAACTTCATGCTCGGCACCGACCATCCGCTCGACGATGCCGGGTACACGGTGCAGATGCTCCGCCTCGACGGCAAGGCGAGCCGCGAGGCCTACGGCGTGCGCGCCCGCCTCGATCTGGCGCAGGGGTGGTGGGGCGTCGACAACGACCCCAACATCGCGACCCAGGTCGGTGTGGACGGTGACGGCAATCCTGTCGGGACGACCGGGTACAACACCGACGCGATGTTCGGCAACAAGGGCACCATGTACGCCCTCCACGTGGACCTCGCATACGGGTGGTTCAAGCTCCCGACCGCGATGCCCATCGAGGTCCGCCTCGGACGCCAGTACTACGGCCTGGGGCACAAGATCGTGCTCGACATGGACTACGACGGCATCCAGGTAGAGGCCAAGCCCACCGACGACCTGTCGATTCAGGCCTGGTGGGCCAAGGTGGGCGAAGGGCGCGGGGCTCGGACCATTCCCCGCGGACTGGTCATGGGAGACAACGGGGAGTTCGCGGACGCCGACCTGTTCGCGCTCGTCCTCGGGGCGAAGTTGGGGGATCACGCCCTCGGGGCCTACGGCGCCTACTACCGAGATGGGTCTGCCCAGCCCGACTGGACGCTGATTCCCAACGACCTCGGCTACTTCCGCTCACGGCACACCCCCAACGTGAGCTCGGCCATCGTCGCGGGCCTCACGGCGGACGGCCGCTTCGACGTCGCGGAGGGACTCGCCTACGCGGTCGAAGGGGTGGTGCTCACCGGCCGCGACGACGTCGACAACGCCGACTACGCGGGTGGGCTTCTCGACATCAACGACGGTTCGCTGTTCGGCTACAACGCCTACGCCACGCTCGATCAGAGCCTGGATGCCGGGGTGCCGGTCACCGTCGGCGTGCTCTTCGGTATGGGGTCGGGCGACGCGGACAAGTCCGGTGGTCGCGGCAACCTGCAGCGGCTTCAGACGATGGGCTTCTTCCCGCTGACTTACGTCTGGGAGGACTCGGTCATGCCCGACATCGCGGGCATCACGCCGCAGGGCCTGGGGTCGCCGGTGTCCCGCGGCTATCGCGAGCTCGAGAACACCACGGCCGTGCAGGCCCGCGCGGACATCACCCCCGCCAAGGGGCTGGTGGTGGGGGGCAGCTACACCTACCTGCTCGCCACCACGCCCGTCCAGGCCTTCGACGCCAGTGGCGCGCCGGTCGGAGCCGGCGCCTCGGACCTCGGCCAGGAGGTGGACGTGAAGCTGAGCTACGCGCTGTCCACGAAGTGGGGTCCCGGGCCGACGTTCTCCGCCCTGTGGGGCGTGTTCCTTCCCGGCGATGCCGCCGGAAACCTCATCCTCGGCAACGCCGACGATCTCCAGCCCGCTTGGGAGCTGAAGACCGTCGCGGCCATGAAGTTCTGACTGGAGGCCCGATGTCCCGCCTGATTTCACCCGTCCTCATGCTCGCGGTGTTCGCCTGCGCCCCGGCCGAAGCGCCGGCTCCACCCGCTCCCGAGACCACCGGGGGCAGCGCGGCCGGGGACCTTGGTCCGCCGCAAGGCGAGCCGATTCATGCCGTGCTCACCCACGCACCCGAGGTGCCCCCACCCACGGGACGCAGCGCCCCGGCCAAGGTCATCGTCGAGCTCGAGGTCGAGGAGAAGGTGATGCCCATCTCCGAGGGCGTCGACTACACCTTCTGGACCTTCGGTGGCGAGGTGCCGGGCAGCTTCATCCGCATCCGCCAGGGTGACACGGTGGAGTTCCACCTGCAGAACCACCCCGACAGCAAGATGCCGCACAACATCGACCTCCACGCGGTCACCGGACCCGGTGGCGGCGCGGCGAGCTCGTTCACGGCACCCGGTCACGAGTCGCAGTTCACGTTCAAGGCGCTCAACGAGGGCCTGTACGTCTACCACTGCGCCACCGCGCCCGTCGGCATGCACATCGCCAACGGCATGTACGGTCTGATCCTCGTCGAGCCGCCCGAGGGGCTGCCGCCCGTCGATCGCGAGTACTACGTGATGCAGGGCGACTTCTACACGGTCGGCAAGTACCGGGAGAAGGGCCTGCAGCCCTTCGACATGCAGAAGGCCATCGAGGAGAACGCCACCTACGTGCTGTTCAACGGCAGCGAGGGCGCGCTGGTGGGGGACAACGCCATCACCGCCGAGGTCGGCGAGACGGTGCGCCTCTATGTCGGAAACGGCGGCCCGAACCTGGTGAGCAGCTTCCACGTCATCGGCGAGATCTTCGACAAGGTCTACTACGAGGGTGGCACGCGCTTTCAGGAGAACGTCCAGACCACGCTCATCCCCGCGGGTGGCGCGGCCATGGTGGAGTTCTACGTCGAGGCTCCCGGCACCTACATCCTGGTCGACCACAGCATCTTCCGCGCGTTCAACAAGGGCGCCCTGGGCATGATGAAGGTCGAAGGGGACGACGCCCTCGACATCTACTCGGGCAAGGAGGTGGACAGCGTCTACCTCGCCGACAAGGTCGAGCCTTCGGCGCCGATCGGCGAGGCCACGGCTGCCGCAGCGAAGGGCGCGCTCACGAAGGCCCAGCAGGTCGAGGCCGGTGGCATCCTGTTCAAGGGAACCTGCTCCACCTGCCACCAGGACAGTGGCGCCGGTGTCAAGGGTGTGTTCCCGCCGTTGGCGGGCTCCGACTACCTGATGGCCGACAAAGCCCGCGCCATCGGCGTGGTCATCAACGGGCTCAACGGCCCGGTGACGGTCAACGGCGAAGAGTACAACTCCGTGATGCCACCGATGAGCCAGCTTAATGACGACGAGGTGGCCAACATCCTCACCTACGTTCGCAACAGCTGGGGCAACGAGGGTGACGCCGTCAGCGCCGAGGAGGTCGCCAAGGTGCGCGCCACCTCGGAGCGACCGGCAGGGGCGGCCCACTGATGTTCCCATGGTGGGCCGGCATCGCGTGGGGAGGCACGCTCGTCGCTGTGCCAGGGGGCACCTACGAGCCTCTGTATCCCCCCGATCCGGACCGCCCCGTCGTCGAGGTGGCCAGCTTCCGCCTGGACGACGCCCCGGTCACCGCCTCGGAGTTCGCCGACTTCGTGGCCGCCCATCCCAAGTGGCGTCGAGACGCGGTCTCGCCGTTGTTTGCCGACGCGGGCTACCTCTCCACCCCGCTCGGCGGGGACCAGCCGGTGACGCGCGTGAGCTGGTTCGCCGCGCGCGCCTACTGCACCTCGCAGGGCAAGCGCCTGCCGACCGAGGACGAGTGGGAGTTCGCCGCGCGCGCCTCCGAGACGTCGATCGATGCGAGCCACGACCCCGAGCGACTCGCGCTCCTGCTCGGGTGGTACGGCCAGCCAGCGTCGGCCGAGCTGGCACCCGTCCGTGCGGGCGACCCCAACGTGTACGGGGTGCACGACATGCACGGGCTCGTCTGGGAGTGGGTCGAGGACTTCAACAACACCCTGTTCGGCACGGACGGTCGCGAAGGCGGCGACGACGAGACGCTGCGCTTTTGTGGCGCCGGCACCCTCTCTGCCACCGACGTCTCCGACTATGCGCGGTTCATGCGCGTGGCCTTCCGCTCCTCGCTGAAGGGGAGCTACACCACCCCGAGCCTGGGCTTTCGCTGTGCGGCGGACGCCGAGGAGGTGCGCTGATGCGTGTGCTCGCCCTGACCTTGCTGCTCTCGTGCGGAGGCCTTCCGGATTCGCAAGTCCAGCCGCCAGTGCCGCTCCCCAGCCAGGCTGCGCTTCCGGCCGACTCCCTCTACACGTTGGACCTGCCGCTCACGGACTCGCGTGGAGAGGTGGTAGAGCTGCGAGAGTTCCGGGGACACCCTGCGGTGATCAGCATGTTCTACGCGAGTTGCCCCATGGCCTGCCCGATGCTCGTCGGCGACGTGCAGCGCCTGGAGGCGCAGCTCGGCGAGGACGAGCGGCAGGCGTTGCGGGTGGTGCTTGTCAGCCTCGACCCGAAGCGGGATGACACCGAGGCCCTCGCGGACGCAGCCGGGCGATACGGCGTCGACCCCGAGAGATGGGTACTCGCGCGAACGGACGCCGAGCACGTGCGAGTGCTCGCGGCGCTGCTGGACATCCAGTACCGCGACCTGCCCAACGGCGAGATGAACCACAGCTCCATCCTGACCGTGCTCGACCGGGACGGGAGGGCGGTGGCTCGCCGGGACGGCCTGGGTGCGGACAACGCCCCCCTGATTGCTGCGATTCGCAAGGAGGTACACGATGAGTGAGGACACCCTGGACGCTGCACACCGCGCGGTGCGCGCGTTTGCGATGCTCGACATCGAGTCGGAGCCTGCGGACGCCGTCATCCTGCTGTTCGAGCAGGTCCTCGATCTGCTTCCCTCGCACTTCGCGGACGAGGTTCGCGACGGTGGCTTCTTCGATCACCTTCGCAGCCGGCTGCCGGAGCGAAAGAAGGAGATCGACGCGCTCGCGCGCGAGCACATGACCCTGCTCGCACTCGGGGACGCGGTGGCGGACGACCTGGACGGCCGCGATCTGGACGCCTCGCTGCGCGCGCGCATCCGGGAGTTCGCGACCCGTCTCGCCCACCACGAGTTTCGAGAGAACGCGCTCGCGCTCGAGGCTTCTGGCGGGGGGTTCCGCTGATGGGCTCCGCGAGTCCCACTGAGGCCTTGGCCATTCTGCGCAGTGATCGTGGGGCCCGTCTCGTGGACGTGCGGCCTTCCGAGGCCTTCGAGGCCGGCCACCCGGACGGCGCGGTGTCCATGCCGTTCGTCGGCGCGCTCGCCAACGAACTCGCCGACAGGGCGACAGAGGCCTTCGAGCCCGGTCAGACCCTGCTCGTCATCGGGCACAGCGGCATGCGCAGTGGTGCCGCCTGTCGTGTCCTCGAGGCCGCAGGCTTTCAGGCGGTCAACGTGGTGGGGGGCGTGGATGGGCTGCCATCCGGGCGCTTCGGCATGGGCGCGCCTGGTTGGCGCGAGCTCGGCCTGCCGTGGGTGGGCGCGGAACGCAAGGAGTGAGTGTGCAACGCAGTTTCCGTCCTCAGACGGATGGGGGCATATTCGCGGTGGGGCTGCTCGGCTTCTGGCGACACCAATGAGACGGGGTGGCACCGTCTCGATGGGGGCGAGGTCCTGTTCCAGGCAGGCGTCGCCTTCGAGATTGACCTGGGCCGTCGTCGGGGGCGGCCAGAGCCTGGCTCGGTCCACCCGGAGGTGGCGCGCGAAGCACACTCATGACGCGCCCCCACCGAGAACGATGCTCACCGAAAGGGCGCGGAGCCGTGCGCGCAGCTGGCCTCATCGAGGTGATGCGCAACTCTCCTGTTGCTCGGCGCCCCGTCGAGGAGCCGACCGCGACAGCGTTGGACCGCTGCCCAGCCCAACCCGGCGCTCGCCGCACTAGTCAGCGCGGACGGCGGCGAAGAAGTCGGACTCACCGACAAAGGGCGTGGCGCCCGAGAGGTCTAGCGGTGCGCCGTCCGGCTCGAGTGCGACCGTCACAGCAGTCAAGCGGGTACCGAGCCCACCCGCCGCCTGGACCAACATCGACTCGAGAGTTCTCCAGTGGTCTGGACCGTCCGCGCGCTTGAGCTTTGCGATGGCCTTGTCGGCCCGTGCAGCGACCTTCTCACAGTCCGCCACAGTGTCTGCATCCAGAATCCGTTCAGCCAGCTTTGGATAGGCTTTCTGGCCGACAACACCGGAAAACGCGGTGATGTTGTCACGGATGATCGCATCCGGGGGCCGTGCCCAGGCTTGAACATCGCCATCGAGAGATCCGTGCCGTTGCCCAGGTCGCCATGGCGCATGACCAGGTGAAGACGGCGGGCTCCGGCCGCGTACAACGCCTTGCTGCGTTCTGTCACTTGCGCCGACGTTGGCAGGTCCTTCATGTCGGGCAGGGCCTGGACGAAGTCCACCATGATGAGGACATCCTCAGGCAGCGAGGCCGGGGGCTCGTCCCACATCGACACCCGGAGGTGGGCCGGGAGTGTGTCGAGCAGCTCCCCCTGCGGGTCGAAGAGCAGGGGGCGCTCCAGCTCGACGCTGCCAGCTCTGGGCGCGTCGACCGTCGCGCACGCGTCAGAGATGGGGCCTGCGTTGGCAGCCAACGAGAGAACGATGAGTAGTAGACGACGACAGTCGGACGATCCCCCGTG
>SBGP01000106.1 GCA_006226595.1 Deltaproteobacteria bacterium | reverse complement strand
TCGCGCACGCGGCGCCGCTCGATGTACGTCTTGCAGACCCTGACTTCCAGTGGGAGGAGTTCGCGCTCGCTGGCGACTCCGAGACCCCGAATGCCCAGGGATGGACCGAAGACGGCTACAGCGCATACGGTTCGGGCACTGGCGCGGCGCCGACGCCAGACGGCTACGGCCAGGTCGTCGTCGACCTGAACGGCACCTGCGGCACGTTCACCGCCGACGTCGAGGTGTGCGGCTTCACCGTGGGCAGCCCGAACGTGGAAGTCTGCTACGAGCACTTCACCTCCGAGACCTGGATGCCCGACACCCAGTGGACCCAGGTGAACTCCGTACGCGCCTGGGAGCGCAACACGAACCACGGCATCGCCTGGTGCACCACCCCCACCATCGACTGGCGCGTCGGCCACGAGCAGGAGCTGCCCTACGTCGGCGTCATCGAGGGCCTCGACCAGGCGGCCTGCGAGAGCGGCGCGTACGACGTGGCGGTGAACTCCCACCGAGGCGAGCTGACCTGGTGTCCAGCCGAAGGGGCCTGCATGGCCCATGTCGGTCGCGGCACGGTCACCCCGAGCGGGTGCACGCTCGAAGGCACGGGACGCGGCGTGTACTTCCCGGTCGCCTCCAAGCAGGGACCGCATCCCGAGCAGGACGGCGTGTTCTGGTACGACGGCTACCCTCAGCACGACTTCGAGCAGGCGACGGGCAACCCGATCGGCAGCCGCTGGGCGCAGGCGATGGGCCGCCTGCCGTACCACGGCGCACTGTTCGACACGGCGTCTTCGGCCGACGACCACTACGTCCGCTACCTGCTCGCCGAGCTCCGTCACATCGACGACGAGGGCGAGACCCAGGTCCTCGACCGATCCCGAACCACCTACTACTTCCAGGGCGTGAGTCGCCTGGACCGCGCGATGAGCTGGCACGGCCCGAACGAATACGTCGCCGGTGCGTGGAGCGCCCTCACTCCCAACGGGCTCGCCGCGCTGGCCCCCGTGCACGAGTCGACGCTCCCCTACCCGAGTGCCGAGGCCTTCGTGGGCCGCTTCGGGGCCCAGGGCGTGGCCGTGATCGAGGAGCCGCTCCCCACGCGCGCCGAGCATCGCCTCACCGCCGCCGACGACTATTGGGTCGACCCCCGCTCTGACTGGCAGGGGGCAGCGGCCTACCAGAGCGCGCTCAACAAGGCGACCAACCAGTTTCTGCTCAAGAAGGCGCTCGAGAAGTGCGCGAACACCGCGGCCAATCCCACGACGGCAGCCGCCTGTGCCGCGTCCGCCGCGCTGATCTGCGTGGACGAGAAGCCGGCGGCCGACGACTTCGTGATCCGCGTCGATGCGGTCGACCTGACCATCGACACCCGCGCGAACCCGGCCTTCGACATCGATGGCGTGAGCGGCACCCAGCTCGCGTTCGGCAACACCAGCCTGCGCATCGACACGAGCCTGCAGCTCGACGGGCTCACCGCCGTGCTCCAGGGTGACCTCCTCCCGCACACCACCGTCGCCTACGACGCAGGCGCGCTGTGCGCGACGGCCCCGAAGGTCGCGCTCGCCGACGCCACGGACTGGACCCTCGACGACCCCGAGGGCTGGGGCACCTGCTACGACCTCGAGACGGCGGGCTCGATGCATGCCGACGTCGACTTCGACCTGTCCGTGGGCGGCCTCGAGCACATCGACGTGAGCTTCGCTTCGTCCCAGCTCAACTGGATCGGCACGCCGCTCCACGATGCGAGCCGCGGCGGCACCTGCTCCGAGCGCTGGCTGCAGCGCCGGGTCCGCAACGCCATGCCCGCCTACGACGCGGAGATCGAGAGGCTCGTCGAGGAGGCCTGGGTGGCCTCCCCGAGCCAGGACGAAGCGCTGGACCGCCTGCTCTCGCCCCTCGAGATCGGCATGGAATACGAGCCCGCCATCGGCGACGAGGTGCTCGCCCGTCCGCTCTACGACATGCCCTGGTACCGCCTCAGCGCCGTGATCAACGCGGACGCCTCCAACCGCGTGCCCTTCGTCTCACACCCCTCGCGCGGACTGCTCGTGCCCTACTTCACGCGAGCCGTGCCCGAGGAGCCGACCCCGAAGAGCGCGTGGTGGAAGTGGGCCTGCTTCTCTCTGAGCGACGACTGCCCCACGCAGATCGGCGGCTGGCAGCACCTGCGTGCGCCGACCCCGACGAACATCGCCGGGCAGGCCTTCGACGTCGCGATGCACGAGCGCACGGCCTTCGTGAACCAGCGCCTGTGGGCCCAGAGCCACCACCCGGAGCTGCTCGGCCACGCGGGCAACCGCCACGAGTTGGCCTTCGACGCCAAGGCGTTCACCGACGGCATGTACGCGGCGGGCTTCCGCTCCCTCGCCGACTACGGTGAGCTGCGGGCCGAGCTGTACGCCACCGTGCCGCCCTTCGTCCACGCTGTCGGCGACGAGGCCGGCTTCGACTCGATCCTGTTCTTCGCCGCCCCGCAGATGGTCGTCGAGCTCGTCGATCCCGCGAGCAAGGACGAAGAGCCCGTGGCCCGCTTCCTGCTCGACGTGTTCGACCGCAACGTCGACCTTGCCGGGGTGGACGGCGACCGCATGCAGAGCGCGTTCAGCCCGCAGAAGAAGTTCCTGATCACGACCGTGCACTTCCCCGAGGGCTGCACCGGCACGCTCCAGACCTCGCTCGGTGGGCAGGGCACCTGCGAGGAGCAGCTTCGCGGTCTGGTCGCTGCGCAGATCCACGGCGAAGTCGAGGGCCTGTTGCTCACCGCCCTGGACAACTCGCCGATGCCCGGTGTGTGGGACGCCGCGGGCGAGGCCCAGACGCCGATGTTCTCGGACGGCGGCGCCTACACCCGGGAGGGCACGCAGCAGCAGGCGTTCAGCAACCACGGGATGCTCATCCCGTAGTCGCCGCGCGGATCAGGTCCCGGTGGGCGTGGAGCCGAGGCTCTCGATGTACGCCCACAGCGCCTTCATCTCGGTCTCGGTCATCTTCTGGCCGTAGGGCGGGATGAGCGACATCGGGTGCAGAGCCTCCTCGCCGTTCGCCTTCACGCCGGTGCGCATGAGGGCATCGAACTTCGCGAAGTCGTAGTCGGCGCCCTGGCCACCCTTGGTCAGGTTCGAGGCCGGCGGCCACGCCGGGTCGCCGGCGAGGATCGGCCCGCCGTTGAGGCCCGCGCGGTGACAGCCGGTGCACACCTGGGCGATGTGCTTGCCGAACTCGGGGGTCTCCGCAGTCTCGGGCGGCATGGCCGGGTGCTCGGTACGCGACGCGTAGTGCTCGGCGGCGCCCTGCATCTTGCCGGTGGCCATGAGCATGGTCGAGATCGGGCCGAAGGTGCGCGGGGCCACGGTCTTGTCCACCGGCTCGAAGCTCTGGATGTACGAGATGATGTCGGAGAGCTCCTGGTCGCTCATGCCGACGAAGTCCTCGGAGGGCATGACGGCGGCGGTGCCATCCTTGCGCACGCCGTGCCGCACGATGCGGTCCCAGTCCTCGGTGGTGTAGCCCTTGGTCGGACTGCCCTCGCCGCCCGTGAGGTTCGGGCCGTGCCACTGACCCATCGGCGGGGCGTCGATCATCACGCCGCCCGTGAAGTCCTTGCCGTGGCACTCGACGCAGACATAGCGCGACTCGACAAGGTGCTGGCCGCGCTCGCGGGCCCGCTCGAGCGCGATGGCGTCGAGGTCGACGTCGGCGAGCACGTCGATGGGCTCGCCGTTCTCGTCGGTGGTGGGCGCATCGGTCTCGGCCAGCGCGGCGAGCTTCTCTTCGCGGAGCGACGCGACCTCGGCTTCGGACAGCGGGGTGGGCACCGTCAGCGCGTAGCTGTGGACCTCCCACTGCTTGGCGAGCTTCGCATCCCGCGCGCTCGTGCCCCAGGCGTAGGCGCCACCGATGACGACGAGTCCGAGACCCGCCACCACACCGAGTCCGATCAGGACCTTCTTCATACAAACCTCCCCGGGCCTGACACCCGGCGCCGGATCGCTCCGGACTCGTTCCCTGACTGTCCGTCGACCGCGATGCGACCGAGGACGAGGCGCGGACCCCCGCGCCTGCAGCGCGGCGATGCTAGCGAACCGAACCCGGCTGTGCCAGGGAGACGCGCTCGAACCCTCGCAAACACGGACGACATCGCGCTTCGCGGGTTGAATCGCCCCTCATCGGCGACAGCGAGATAGGGGCGCGGCGACGCGGAGGGACGCATGGCCGATCGAAGCGCAGTCCTCATCGGGGGCGGCATCACCGGGGCACTCACGGCCCGGGAGCTCGCCAAGGCCGGGTGGAAGGTCACCCTGCTCGAGGGAGCGCACGTGGGTGCCGGCAGCTCGTCGCGCACCGCCGCGGGCATCCGTCAGCAGTGGTCTACCCCCGAGACCGTGCGGGGCATGCGCTACGCCGTGCGCTTCTACGAGCAGTTCGTGGAGGAGGTCGACGACCACACGCCGGTGATCGTGCAGAAGGGCTACCTCTTCCTCCACGGGACCGAGGAGCGCTGGGCCGCTGCCAAGGAACGGGTCCAGATGCAGCAGGCCGTGGGCCTCACCGAGGTCGAGGCGCTCGAGCGCGACGAGCTCGTGAAGCGCTTTCCCTACGTCTCGCCCGAGGCGTGCGTGGGTGGCACCTTCTGTCCCACCGACGGCTTCCTGCTGCCGCACCTCGTGTACCAGGAGGCCGCGCGACGGGCGCGCAACTGGGGCGCCGAGATCGTGCAGGGCGCGTGGGTCACGGGGGCGACGCACGAGAACGGCCGCCTCACCGAGGTGATCAGCGCCAAGGGCCGCTTTGGCGCCGACCTGTTCGTCGACTGCACCAACGCCTGGGCCCGTCGTACCGCCGAGATTCTCGAAGCCACCGAGCTGCCTGTGGATCCGCTCAAGCGCTACCTGTGGTTCATCCAGAAGTCCGACGCGATCAGCGACGAGCTCTTCGCCCAGATGCCGCTCGTGATCAGCCCCTCCGGCGTGTACTGCCGCCCCGAGAACGCCGACACGCTGATGATGGGCCACGCGCACGACACCATGCCGGACTTCGACTTCGACATGGAGGACCAGGACGAGATCGAGCCGCTGTATGCCCACGACGGCGGCATCGACGCCGAGCCGTTCGCGAGCTGGATGCAGCTGGCCGAGGCCCTGCCTCCGGTGGGCGAGTTCAACGGCATCGCCGCGACGACCAGCGGCTACTACGGCTCCACGCCCGACCACAACCCGTTCCTCGGCTACGACCCCAAGGTCTCGAACCTGATGCGTCTGGTCGGGTTCTCGGGCCACGGGGCGATGTTCGGCCCGTTCACGGCCCTCGTCGCCAAGGCGCTGGCCGAGGCTGGCGCGGACGTGGACACCGTCGACGTCGACGGCGAGGACGTGTCCCTCGAGGCCTTCGCCCTCGACCGAGAGCTCGGCGAGGCCGAGACCATGGTGATCTGACGCGACGAAGGTCGCTTCCCGACGTGACACCCGCCCGTGCCCGCGCGTAGAGTGCCTGCACTGGAGGATGCTCATGCGCCGAATCTTGCTCGGACTCTCACTCTTCGGAGTCCCCCTCGTGGCCTGCACCGACACCGGGAGCGAGGACGACACCGACAGCGCCGAGACCGATACGGACACCGATACCGACGCGGATGCCGACACGGATGCGGATGCCGACACGGACGCCGATGCCGACACGGACGCGGATGCGGATACGGACGCGGATGCCGACACGGACGCGGATGCGGATACGGACGCGGATGCGGACACGGACACCGACACGGACACCGACACCGACACCGACACCGACACCGACACCGATACCGACACCGATACGGACCCCGGCACCTGTGCGCCGGCGCTGAATGTCCAGGACGACGGCAGCGGCAGCAACGGCGCCGTGGGGCTTCCGGCGCTGGTGATCAGCGAGATCGATCCTGGCGCGTTCATCGAGTTGTACAACACCACCGGCAGCGACATCGTGCTCTCGGGCGAGAGCTACCAGCTGTGCTCGCCGTTCAACTACTCGGCGTTGAGCACCAGCGGCGTCACCGTACCCGCCGGCGGCTACGCCACCCTGACCTGGCCGTCCAACTTCTCCGACACCGACGCCGATGGCGAGGTGATGCTGTACTCGGGCAACTCGTTCGGCACGGCGACAACCATCCTCGACTACGTGTGCTGGGGCAGCCACAGCGGCGGGCGCAAGTCCCAGGCCGAGGGTGTCGGCAAGTGGTCCGGCAACTGCGCGGCAGCGCTCACCAACGGCGGCATCGCGCGCGCCGTGAGCAGCGCGGGTACCAGCCTGGCCGACTACTCGACGACCACCGCGCCCAGCGAGGACAATTGCACTCCGTAGGCCGCGCCATTGCGGTCCTCGGGCTCGTCGCGTGTGGTCCCAAGCCCACCGAGACCGTGCCCGAGCAGCCCCCGGCCGAGCCGGTCGTGGAGCAGGTCGACACCGCGGTGAGCGGCCTGTACCACGTCCAGCGGGACGCGCGGCGCTGCGCGGCCCCCGCCTGTGGCGGGTGGTGGCTGCTCGACGTGAACCGCCCGACCACCGCCTGTCCGACGGGCGAGGACGAGCGCTGCTATGCCATGCCCGGCACCCAGCTTCCCGACGGCGCGCTGGTCCAGGCCACGCTGAAGGGCGGGCCGATGGGCGAGCTCTCGGTCGAGCGCGCCTGGGGCCCGGTCGGCGAGGGTGCGAAGTCCGAGGTCTACCAGCTCGGAGACAACGGGGTGCGCTGCGTCCGCGCGCCGTGCGAGTCGATCTCCGCGGCGGTCGTCGGCGGCGAGGGCGTGCCGGTCTCGGACGTCGACACGACCGCGGTCGGCAAGGTCGACCCCGAGGCCCTCGGCGAGGCCATCGTCAGCGGCACGCTGTTCGCGGCGGGAAGCATCGAGCAGCGGGACGAGACGCGGGTGTTCGTCGCGACCGAGCTGTGGCTGCCGGTCGCGAAGTAGGCGCCCTCAGAAGAAGTGCCGCTCGAGGATCCCGCGCGTGAACCGCGCGCGCAGGTAGAAGCCGCGCGGGTTCTCGCGGACTTCCTCGCCTTCTTCGTCGAGTGTCCAGGTCAGGTCGCTCGCGTTCGCCGCCTTCGGGCGCACCTGGAGCACCTGTCCGCGGCGGGCGTTGACCTGCCACAGCTGGCCCGTGCCGATGAGGTGGGCGTGCTCTTCCCAGTCCGCGCGCAGCACGGCGTCCTCTTCCGGATCCGGGCTCCACAGCAGAGGCGTGCCGATGAGGCGCTCCCCTGGCGGGCCGTCGCCGACGATGGGCACCCACAGCACGCGGGCGAGCTTCTTGCGCACCCAGCACTCCTCCCAGGTGCGCGCCATGCTGCCGTCGAGCTGGGCGCTGCACACGAAGGTCGACTGGGTCACCTTGCCGGTCTCGTCGACGGGCAGGGTCTTGAGCTCCACGCCGAGGTGCGGAAAGTCGGGCTCGGCTCGGGAACCGGCGGTAGCCCCGAGCGCCGCCTCGACCAGCTGACCGATCCACCCCTTGTGGCGGCGCAGGTGCTCGGGGACCGCGAACACATGGTCGGCCGCGACCTCCGCGAGACGGCGTCCGGCGAGGGCTTCGGCGCGCGCGAGGAGCTCGGCCTCGTCGCGAGGAGCGGGTACCTTCACGCCGCGACGCCCGCGCTCAGCTCACCGTCGCGCCACGCGCGCAGCACCGCACCCGCATCCTCGGGCTGGGCGAGCAGGAAGTCGACGTAGCCGCGCAGGGTCGCGTCGGTGGGCAGCCCCTCGACCCGTGGCTCGAGATCGCCCGCCAACGCGCGGTCGACGAGCTCGGCGAGGTGCTCGTGGTAACCCTCGTACACGCACAGATCCTGGAGCCAGCGACCGCGGAGGGTCTCACCGGCGCTCGCCTCGGCCACCTGAGCGCGCAGCTTCTCCAGCTCACCCGGGAAGGATGCAAGCAGCGCCAGGTCGTACAGCGCGTTGTCGCCGGGGTGGTAGGTGCCCACCAGGTGCCGCCGCAGGAAGCGCGGCGAGCTCGCGAACCCGGTCAGGTCCCAGGGTCGGATGGTCCGCGACGCGAGCAGGAACGGAGCGCGGATCGGCCGCTTGGCGAGCAGCCTGGCGCGCCAGGTCTCGCGCTCCGGCGCATCCGCGATGCCGATAGACTCGGGCCGACGCACGATGCGGTGCAGCATGTACAGCACGCCGAAGGCGCACTGGGTGAGCGTGGGGGCGCGGTCGACGAGGCCGGCATCCGCGAGACGCTGGACGTTGGCCTGCACCCGGCGCGCGCGGCCGAGGAATATCAGTTGATAGAACATGGTGCCTGCTCACCAGATCCGAGCCGGGCGTCAAGGGCCAAATGTCCCCGAGCCCCGCAGATTTCCAGCGAACGGGCTTGGCATCGGCAGTCCGCGCGGCGAGGATGGGCCATGCCTCGCGCTCTACTCCTCGCTATCGCCCTGCTCCTCGTGTCCGCCGCGGTCGCCGACCCGCCGTCCACAGGCGCTCACCCGGACTGCCCGGCCTGCGCGCATCCCGGCAAGGGCAAGGGCCACACCAAGGCCAAGGGCAAGGGCCACGCCAAGGGCAAGGGCAACGGCCATGCGAAGCATCACCACAACCACCCGGTCGATGGCGACGATGACCGGCACGTCGACGAGGACGACGACGCCGACGACGAGGTCGACGAGGTCGACGAGGACCGCGACGACGAGGTCGACGAGGACCGCGACGACGACTGAGCGCTACTCGGCGCCGACCGCGCGACGCTCGCCGTAGACTTCCTGAGCCTTCTCGAGGGCCGCCTTGCCGCGGTTGCGCTCGAAGATCGGCCGCAGGCTGCTCGACGTCACGCCGAGCCCGATGCCGCCCAGGATGAGCGGCAGGCTCCACTCCTGCGTGTTGCGGCCGAGAGCGGTGAGGATGCCGGCGACGCCGAGCACCGTCGAGCCGACCTGGAGCGGCAGGACCACGTTCTGGCCCGACAGCCGCCGGTACGCGCCGGGGTCGCCCATCAGCGACCACGCGTTGGCCTGCGAGAGCCGACGGCCGTCCTGATCGACGAACAGGAAGTAGCGATACGCGCGCCCCCCGAAGAACGCGCCGTCGATCGGGTTGTTCGCGCCGTTCGGGTCGAACAGATCGAAGTACTGCCCGGTGTAGGCCGCTCCCACGAGACGCCGCTCGTCCGCCGGACGGCGGACGGGGGCCGGCGCCGGCACCTGGGTGACCGGAGCGGGAGCGGGAGCGGGAGCCACGGGAACCGGCTCGGCCGGAGCCGGAGCCGGAGCGGGCGCGGGCGCCGGAGCCTCGCCCGACGAGGGACGCACGCTCTCGACCTCGGAGCGGCGGACGGTGACGATGCGGCCGTCGGTCTTCACCACCGTCAGCGACTGGTCGGTCACGCCGAGCAGGGTCCCGGGGATCTCGGCGCCGTCCTTGCGAACGACCACCACCGGCTGCTCGAGCAGGGCATCGAGACTGTCCTGTGCCGCGGCCGGGGTCTCGTCCTGCGCCAGGGCCACGGTGGGGGCAAGGGCCAGCCACAGGCCCAAGGTCATCGCGCGCATGCACTCTCCTCGCAGACCTTCATACCCCGGACGAGGCGACGGCCGCAGGCTTCACCGCTTCTCGGAGCTTCTCGACCCACACCGCCGCCTTGTCGCGGGGTCGACCACGGCGCTTGCCCATCTCGTCGTGGATGCGACCGAGCCCGTACTCGAGCCGCAGGGGCAGCTCGTCGCCGCGGTGGGCGCGAAGCCAGGGCTCCAGCTCGTCCTCGTAGCGATCGTGCGCACGGCCCCAGGCCGCCTCGGCCTGCTGGCGCTCTCCCGTGCCGGCGAGGCGCGTGGCCTCGTCGAGGTCGGTGGCAAGCAGCTCGGCGGCCGCCACGGGATCGGCGATGAGAACGGGCTCTTCGGCAGCCTGAGCACAGGCCACGCACACGAGGAGGGCCAGGTAGCGCATGGGTCACGCGGGGGGCGAGAGGGGGAGGGAGCGCGCGGGAGGGAATTCGTGACACGAGAATAGCGAACCCCACGATTCGATCAAGGTCGGTGCGGTACAGTTTCCGTGGAGGTGCGTATGAGTCCAGAGGCCCGACGCCGCGCACTGCGCGCTGCTGCCGCCGTCGCCGCGATCTCGCTTGCTGGCTGTGGTCCCCGCAAGACCGCGGCCGCCCCCGGCCCCGAGACCGCCGCCGCGGAGCAACCCGCCGCAACCGAGGCGGGCGAGAGCCCGTCCGACTTCGCGACCTGCGAGGCCGAGATCGCGAGCGCGGTCGCCGCCGCCGGCGAGCGCAAGCCGCTTGGCGAGGACGCGCGGGACTGCTGCGAGACGATGGAGAAGCACTACTCCGGCGTCATGCTCGACGACCCGGGCGCCCTCCAGAAGTGGGAGACCCGCGGCGAGTGCTGTGACCTGCTCGAGTGGCGGGGCGAGGGCATGGCGTGCACCCCGTGGGGCCCGCCGACGCCGCCGGCGATGGCATGATCGTCGACCTGCGGGAGCAGGCCCGCGCCGCGCGAATCGCCGTCCCCTCCCCGCCCACCGCACTCCAGCGACCCGCGCTGGGCACGTGGACCGGCCGCATGTGCAACGAGTACCGCAGTGCCTCGGTGTTCGAGGCGCTCGCGACCCAGCTCGCCGACACCCTCGGCGAGGACCACGAGGCGGTCACCACCGTCCGCGACTTCGCGGACGAGGAGCGCAAGCACGGCGTGCTGTGCGGTGCCGTCGTCGAGTCCCTCGGAGGGCAAGCCCGCGCCGAGATCGCCGACCCACCGCCGTTCCCGCTGCACGCAGACGCCCACCCCCTCGAAGGTGCGCTCCGCAACCTGCTCTCCGTGAGCTGCCTCTCCGAGACGGTGGCCGTGTCGCTGATCGGCGCCGAGCGCGAGGACATGCCCGACGGGCCGCTCAAGGACCTGCTCACCGAGATCTGGGCCGACGAGTGCGGCCACGCCCACGCCGGCTGGAAGCTCGTCGCGGAGCTGCTGCCCGACGACGACGCCCTCAAGCAGCGCCTCGGCGAGTACCTGGCGGTGGCCCTCGGTCACCTCGAGGTCCACGAGCTCGCGCACCTGCCCGAGGACGCCGTGTGGCCGGAAGGCGCGAACACCTGGGGCCTGTGCTCCGGCCTCGACGCGCGGGCGCTGTTCTACGAGACCGTGGAGGGCGTCATCCTCCCCGGCCTCGAGCGCATGGGCCTTCCCGCGAACCGAGCATGGGCCGAGCGACGGGCGCCGTAGCCCGCCTCAGTTCACGGTGATGCAGACCTCGTCGGCATCGCAGATCGCCACGAAGCGCTTCCAGATCGCCGCCTGCTCCTTGTTCGGGCGGTGGCGCGGCGCCTTGGCCTTCTGGTTGCGGCGCAGCATGTCGCGCTCGGTCTCGCCGAGCAGCCACTCGCCGGAAGCGAGGAGCTTGTAGCCGGCGACGATGCCGTCCGGATGCGCCTGGATGCGGTCCCGGCGGCTGATGCGCAGCCAGGTCTCGCGGTAGGACTCGTAGCCCGCGTCACCGGGGCCCGGCACCGACTCGAGGCGACCGCGACGCAGGGCGCGGTGCTCCCAGGAGGACAGGTCGGGCGCCTCCTCGTCGGTGAGAAGCTGCAGGGCCTGGAGGCTCCAGATCAGGTAGCCGAGCTCCTCGCCGGAGAAGGTCTCGGTGCGGTCGCCGGCGGTGATCGTCGCGCCGTCGGTCTCGGGAAGCTCGACGCGCACGGTGCGCATCTTCGGCTTCTGGATCTCCGGGGGCGCGGCGGCGACCTCCTCGGCGGTGCGCGAGGCAGGCACCTGCTGGACGGTGTCGAGCTTCTCGAGCGTGTGGCGCACGTCCTCGTGCACGGCATCGACGAACTGCTCGAGGGTGAGCTCGGTCTGGGCGAGACCGTTGTGACGGTCGAAGCGCAGGATCTCGACGGTGTCACCGTGGTAGAGCGGCACGGCCCAGTAGGTGTGGCCCTTGGGGTGCGCGCCGAAGATCAGCGCCTTCTTGCGAAAGCCGCGGCTCTTCGCTCGCTCGGTGAACTCGCGGACCTGGCGCATGTCGATGCCCTGCGCCTTCCACGCGGACGCCGGGGCGCGGAGCACCTCGACCAGCGCGGGGTGGAGAAGCTCGTGGCCGGGTGCGGGCGCGGGCGCGGGCGAGCTCTTGCCCAGCCGCTCGTCCAGCTCCTTGCAGGTGGCCACCAGGGCATCCAGGTTCTCGACGACGACGGCCATGGACTCACCTCCCGGGGGAGGAGCAGATAGCTCGATCGAAGGCCGGTCCTCACGCATGTCACGTGGTCGTTGCCCACCCCCTCCTTCGCACGATGCGCATAACTCATGCGAAATGGTCACCATGCGCACAGGTATCGTTCTTGACGGTCCATGGAGAACGTCATATCGAGGCGCCACAGTGGAGCGATGATGATTGCTATGGCCTTGTTGTGGGTCGGCGCCGCTCAGGCGACGACGGTGTCGTTCATCGAGCAGACGCGGTATGCGTCGTACAACGAGTACCTCGAGAGTCCGTACCAGGGAGGCGGCGAGAACCTGCTGCTCACCAACAACTCCGCGTGGACCACGGATGCCTCCGTGGCACACCGCACGCGCGTACGCGCTCCGGTCGCTGGCGATCAGGTCGACTGGTACATCTACGACCCGAACGGTCAGGTGCGAACCAAGCACGCCGAGTACGTGTACCTCGCCGAGTACGACGACGAGTGCTGGGTCTACGCGGACTGGGAACCCCTGTGCATCTCGTACGAGACGAAGTGGACCCACCTGATTCCCGTGCTCGGCCGCACGACCGGGTACTGGACCACCGACGTCTACCTCAACCAGGAACTGCAGTACTCGACCACCTTCCTGCTGCGCCCGGATGGCCAGCCGATGGACGAGTCCTACGTCGAGCTCGACTACGTCTCCGGCGATGACCAGCTGGTCGCCGCCGGCGCCGCGATCGAGCCCTTCGTCGTCCGGGTGACCGACGGTCTCGGCAACCCCGAGGCAGACGTGCCGGTGTCGTTCGCGGTGGTCAGCAAGCCGGGTGGACCGGCCCCCACCCTGTCCTCGCTCCAGGTGTTCACCGACGCCAACGGCTACGCCATCGTCGACATGGAGCCCGTGACGCGTCAGGGCGACTACGTGATCGAGGCCACCAACGCCCGCGCGGGCACGCACCGCTTCGACGTGCGCATCGGCCAGGCTT
Organism: Deltaproteobacteria bacterium; assembly: GCA_006226595.1. Lineage (GTDB taxonomy): Bacteria > Myxococcota_A > UBA796 > UBA796 > M1803. The sequence continues at coordinate 270,029 of SBGP01000106.1, read as the reverse complement.
CGGCCGGCATCACCCAGGCTGCCGCGACGAGCGGCTTCCTCGACCTGCTCGACGTCGAGCTCGATGGCGAGCTGTTCACCGCAACCGTCGACCCGGCGGGTGGCGCGTTCCTCACCAGCTCGACGCCGCTCGGCACGACCTACGGCACCCCCGTGGACCTGTGGCTCGAGGTCGACGCGACGCTGTACGAGGGCCCGGTTCGCGTGTCGTGGACCGTGAGCTCCCAGGCCGGGGGGCTGCCGTACCAGGAGTCTGGGGTGTTCGAGACCCTGGTCGGACCCGGCACCGGAAACGGCGCGCTGTCGTTCACCCTGCCGACGCCGACCGACGCCCAGTGGTCGGACTTCGGGCCCCAGCCCGTGACCCTGGCCTTCGACCTCGAGACCGCCGACGGTACGAACACGCCGCTCGGTGCGCAGACCGTCGAGGCCGACATCCGCCTGTTCTTCCCGCGCGACGAGATGGGCGTGGACGCCAACGGCGCCGCGGTGCCGAACTGGCTGCGCTTCTGGAGCCAGGCGCCCTCGATCCTGTGGCTCGAGCAGGACGAGATCGTGCCCGACCGCCGCATGGGCATCGGGCTGCCCGCGACCGGTCCTCTTCTCCCGACGATGCACGACGAGTTCTTGCGGCGTCCCACCCGTCGGTCCGCGTTCGAGGAGGAAGGCGGCCCCTCGGTGTTCAGTGACGGAGAGCACGACCACCGCTACGACGGACCGAAGTGCCCGCAGTTCCGCACCGCCTACTGGCGCGCGAACCCCTGGGACGAGCCGTTCGACACGAACCGAGCCGCCGACATCGTGATCTGCGACCGCGACGAGCCGACCATCCAGTGGCTCGCGAACGCCATCGCGCACGAGCACACGCACATGACCGACTGGTACTTCTTCTGGGGCGGCGGCGTGTCTCTGCCCGCGGAGTCGAGCACGTGGCGTGACGACAACGGCGACGGCATCCCCGACCAGCTGCAGCCGGACTGGTACGAGACCTTCGCGCTCGAAGTGTCCTTCCTCGTCCACGACTCGGCCGAGTACCAGTGGTACCGCGACCAGCTCGACACCGAGGACTGGGGCGTGCCCGGCGCGCAGATCGACCCCGGCCTGTAGCCTGCGGGCTCAGCGCTCCTGCCGGCCCCAGGCCTCGACGGCATCCGGGTGGGCGGCGAGCAGCTCGGCGGCGGCCCGGGCTCGGGACGAGTCCGTCGGCTCGGCCCCGGCCGCGGGTTCCTGCCAGGTCGCGTCGATGCCGAGGGCGCTCGCCCACGCCTCGGTGCTCGCCGGGTGGGCGCGCAGCAGGTCCCCGCCCGCGGAGGCCTGCGGAGAGCGAGTCGAGACGATCGGCTCGGCGCTGTGCGCCTGTGGCGCGGCGGGTTCGACCCACGCGGGCTCGTCACGCCCGAGGGCTCGGGCCCAGCTCTCGGTCGCCTCGCGATGGGCGAACAGCAGCCGGCCGGCCTCCGTCGCCCCGTTGCTGCGAACGGGCCCGGTCGGTACCTCGACCGCCGCCGCCGGCGCCATCCACGAGGGCTGCCAGTCGTCGAGGTCGTCGAGCTTGCGAGGCAGCTCGCGCGCCGCCTCCTTGAACAGCGCGGGCAGCACGTCCGCCTGACGGGGACGAAGCTCCGAGAGCAGGGCCGGCATCCACGGGAGCAGCACCCGGTCCGGGAGCTCGGCGAATGCGCGCCCGAGCATCTCCACGGCCAGCGAGGCCATGCGCGGCGCGAAGGACAAGGACTGCAGGAAGCCCGAGAGGTAGCGAGGAAACGCGCTGCGGCCCATCGGGTGCGCGAGGATGCCGGCGAACGCCGCCCGTACGTCGTCCTCGGTCTTGCGCTGCACCAGCCACTCGGCGGCCCACAGCAGGCCCTGCTTCTCGGGGTCCGCAGTCTGCGTGCTCGCGAGCTCGATGGCGATGACCAGCTGGCTGCGGTTGCAGCCCATCGCGAGCGCCAGGCTCTCGAGGGTGAACACGAAGGACAGCATCGCCGCGAGCTGCTCGGGGCGGGTGCCGCGGTCGCCGAAGGCCTCGGGCAGCTGGGTCGCGTAGTGCGCATAGCCGGTGGCCACGAAGTCGCTGGCCCACTGCGGCAGGCCGTGGGCGGTGGTGCGGAAGTGCGCCACCAGCCGGCGGATGCGGGTGAAGATCTCCTCCGCGTCCTCGGCGCCGACCTCCTTCTTCAGCAGGTCCACGCTGCGATGGCCCAGGGACTCGGTCAGCCGCGGACTGTCGAGGAGGATGATCGAGCCCTCGGCCGCGGTGAGCGCCGTCACCGTCTTCGCGTCCGCGCCGAACGCATCCTCGGAGAGACGCCGCTCGAGCACCTGCTCCACGGTCACGCCCTCGAAGGCGAGCTGGATCACCGCGCGCTGCTCCGCTCCGTGCAGCGCCACGTCCCAGGACTCCTGGCGGGGCTCCATGCCGAGCTTGAGCTCGCCCATGATCGGCCGGGCCACCCGGGTGCCGCCGGTGAGCCAGTTCAGCCGCCACAGCAGCCGCGATGCGGCCCGCTTCTCGGGCTCCTGGGTGAAGTCCATGAGCACGCGGGTCACCCGACGGGTCTGCGCGCTGATGCCGAGGATGGCCAGCCGGTCGTAGATGTTCTGCACGAGCGGCGGCAGGCTGTTGTAGCCCACCTGACCGACGCGATCGCCGCCAAGCATGCGGTTGCACAGCTGGCGGATGTTCCGGCGTCCGGGCGGTGCCCCCTTCTCGAGGCAGGTCTCGGCGGCATCGATGAAGTCGAAGGGCGAGGGCCGCTTTCGCTGGCGCATGCGGGCGAGCAGGATCGAGGTCTCGTAGATCGCGATCGCATCCGCGGTCGACGCCAGGTAGCGATTCTTGCGGGCGAGCCCGACCACCCCGGTGCACCACTGCACGAGCTCGGTCGCATCGGCCTCGGCGAGCTCGGGCGGCGCGGTGAGCACCATCTGCAGCGACAGCTGGGCGGGCGCCTTGGGCACGAGCGCCTTCTTGCGGGCCTTCTTCTTGCGGTCGATGGTGAAGGGCTCGATGTTCCAGGTCTTGCAGGCCTTCTTCCACCGCGACTCGGAGAGGGACACGGCCCCGCGGGCGTGGCCGAACTGCAGCTCGATCGCCCCGTAGCTGCTCGGGATGAAGCCGTAGAGCCAGTTCGTGCCGCTCGGCTCGCTGATGTCGTACTGGTGCGGGTTGTCGGTGCCCCACTCTCTGCAGTCGTCGTCCACGGCGTGGGCCGCGCCGCACAGGAACACGCACTCCTCGGGGGCCACGTCGCGGGTGGCCAGGGCCTGCTTGATGCGGGTCCACATGAAGCGGTCGCGCTTGCGGATCTCCTCGCGGTCGTGGGGTGTGCTGCCGAGACGCCGGAACAGCGAGCCCACCATGAACAGGATCTCCCGATAGGTCGCGGCGTTCGCGCCGATCGTGGGCTCCTCGATGTACAGGCTGGTCCACTCCTCGAACCGGGACATGCGGGCGTTGTCGAGCAGGAACTCCCGGAACTCGACGAAGGTGGGCGCCACCTGGCCCATCTCCACGCCCACGGCGGCACCGTGCAGTCGCGCCTCCTCCTCGTCCTCTTCGGTGTCGTGGACCGGCGTCTCCGGGTCCTCGGAGCGGTCGGCCCACTGGAACACGTGGTCCACCGAGCGATCGACGAAGATCAGCTCCACATCGTCGTGCTGCAGCGCGTAGGCCATGGCCTGGTACTCGGCCGAGAACTCGGTGAGCGGGGCAACCACCGACAGCGGCGTCCAGTGCTCGGGAAAGCCCTGGGTCTCGCCGGCGAAGGCCTGCAGCGCGACCGGAAGCGTGCAGTCACGGAGGTCCTCCTTCAGCGCGACGAGGTCCTCGCACATCTCCATGAACACGATCTTCGGCCGCCGCTCGCGCAGCCAGCGCACCATGTGCACCGCCGAGGCGGGGCTGTGGTGGATGACCGGGAAGATCGGCAGGCGCTCGTTGCGCGCCCGCTCCACGTCCGCGGACATGGTCTCGAACACGCGCGCGAGGTCCGCCTCGGACTCGGTGAACGCCGCCGCCGCTGCCCTGAGCTGTGCGACCAGCGCGGAGGTATCGGCCTCCTCGCTCACCGATGCAGCTCCATCGCGTCCTTGCCGCCCTCGAGGAAGTCGGTCCACGGCCCGCCCTCCTCCTTGGCCCGCTTCTCGACCACGGCGTGCCAGAACTTGTTCATCACGCTCACGTCCTCGGGGATGCGGCGCACCAGCGTGCCCACCAGCGACGTGGCGAGGAAGCGCGGTGCAAGGGCCTCGTCCCCGAAGAACTGCCCGTGGAGGATGGCGTCCTCGACCACGCCGATCTGCTCGGCCGTGGACAGGGCCGACTCCAGGCGCTCGTCGTCGCTGGAGGCGTTGGCCGAGGCGACCCGGAGGTCGGCGAAGGTCTGGAGGAGCACGTCGAGCAGGGCCGGGGGCAGCTCCACGTCGAACTCATTGCGAGCGAGCAGGTCCTTGACCCGGAACTCGACGATGGACTTCTCGGCCTTCTTGTTCGTGACCACGGGGATCTGCACGAAGTTGAACCGCCGCTTGAGCGCCGAGGAGAGGTCGTTGACGCCGCGGTCCCGGGAGTTGGCGGTGGCGATGATGTTGAAGCCCGGCTTCGCGAACACGACGTTGTCCTCGTCGAGCTCGGGGATGGTGACGTACTTCTCGGAGAGGATGCTGATCAGCGCGTCCTGCACGTCGCTGGTGCAGCGGGTGAGCTCCTCGAAGCGGCCCAGGTTGCCGGCCTTCATCGCCGCCATGATCGGCGAGGGGATCAGCGAGTCGTGGGACTGGCCCTTGCCGATGACCTCGGCGACGTTCCAGGCGTACTTGATGTGGTCCTCGGTGGTGCCGGCGGTACCCTGCACGACCTGGGTCGAGTCGCGGCAGATCGCCGCGGAGAGCAGCTCGGCGAGCCAGGACTTGCCGGTGCCGGGGTCGCCGATGAGCAGCAGGCCCCGGTCGCTGGCCAGGGTCACGATGGCCTTCTCGACGAGCGCGGCGTGGCCGAACCACTTCTGGGCCACCTCGCGGGGAAGACCGTCGCGGGGCCGGCTTCCGAGCACGAACACCCGCACCATCTTCGGGGAAAGGCGCCAGGAGAAGGGCTTCTTGCCGTCGTCGATCGACTCGAGCCAGTCGAGCTCGTCGGCGTACTTGATCTCGGCGGGGGCGCGCAGCTGCTCGGACATGGACGCTCCAGTGGGGAGGCCAGCTGACCGCGCGCGACAGGCGGAGTCAAGGCCACCCGAATGCGAGCCGGAGGCCTCGCGCCGCAGCCCCTTCCCGCCACGCCCGGCGTATGGTCGGCGAGACGAGGGCGGCGCGTGCCCCCCGACGGAGTCCCGATGACCACCGACCTGTGGATGCTCGCCGCGTCCGTGCTCCTCACCTGGCTGCTGATCATGGCCGACGCCGGCCCGAAGATCGTCGGCAACGGCATGACCTGGGCCTCGGGCAACCGCGAGGAGACGCCGGAACAGAAGGGCCTGCCCGCCCGCATCGGACGCACCTCCGCGAACATGCAGGAGAACCTGCCGCTGTTCGGGCTGCTCGTGCTCGTCGTGCACGTCTCCGGCAACGCCGACGCGACCAGCGCCCTCGGTGCCCAGGTGTTCTTCGCGGCCCGCGTGGCCCATGCTGCCGTCTACATCGCGGGCATCGCCTACGTGCGCACCGCCCTGTGGGCCGTGAGCATCGTCGGCATGTTCATGATCGCGAGCACCCTCCTGGGCTGAGCATTCGCTAGCGCCGCTGGATCAGCTTGCCGCAGAAGATGTTGTGCCCGCCCGCGCCGTACCAGGTCATGCGGTAGCTGGCGGTGCCGCCGAGCCACACTCGCTGCCCCGCGGCGAGCGAGGCCATTGCGGTGATGCTGATGCCGTTGCCGTTGGTCTGGGCCAGCGTGCCCACGTCCGAGAACAGGAACGTGCGCCCCGTGGGCTCGTTGGTGTACGCGGACCACGTGAACTCGTAGACCCCCGCGACCGGGGCGGTGAAGTAGCCGGTGGTCGCGTCGTGGTTGTTGCCGCCCACCTCGAACCACTCGGTGTTGCCGATGTACACGCCGTTGGTGCCATCGTTGCCGCCGGCCGAGTCGTAGGCGCAGAAGCTCGGGTCGTTGGGCACGAGCTGCTGGTACTCGGCATCGAGATCGCCAGTGAGCTCGGCCACGGTGTCGTAGGCCACGCCGCGCGCGTAGCCCTCGACCGTCGCCTGCGAGAGCTGGGTGTCGTCGTCGCCGTCCGCGAGCCCGCTCGGCACGTTGGTGAGGTCGTTCCAGTCCAGCGTCTCGCCGGAGGAGAGGTAGCGGCTGTCGAGCGCGTCGGTGAGCTCGGTGAGCGTGTCGTAGGCCACGCCACGCGCAAAGCCCTCGACCTCGGCCTGGGTGAGCTCGTCGTCCACGCCGTCGGAAAAGCCGGTGGGCACGCCGGTGAGGTCGGTCCAGTCGGGCACGTAGGTCGACGGCAGGCACACGCCGAGGGCCGCGGTCTGGATGTCCGACGTAAGCGGGATCTGGCTGACGATGCCCGAGAGCGACTCGCCCCCGACCGTGTCGGCGTTGGTCGCGTGCTCGGCGTGCGCCGCGTAGGGCACGTGATCGAGCGGAACCAGCGCCATCTCGGTGTCGCCGGACACCTGGATGCCGAGGTGGGCGCCGGCGTAGTTCTCGAAGGTCGTGAGGTCGAGCGGCAGGTTCGAGCCGAGCGCCACCGCGAAGCGCCCGTCGGTCACGACCACCGTGAGCGTGTCCGTCCACAGCGAGGTCGAGCCGCTGCTGTCGTCGTACAGCGTGAAGGTCACGTCCACGGAGCCGTCGACCGCGGCACCGTTCGAGTCGGTGAGCACACCCTGGACCGGCACGTAGCCGGGCGCGGCAAACGCGAGGGACGGCAAGGTCGCGAGGAGACAGAGCACAGATCGCATGGGAACTCCGAAGAGCCCCGAGTCTAGCCCCGATCGCGGGGTGGGTGAGAGCTCGTTGCGCGGCCCGCTGTCCAGCAATGTGCGATCGCATGCAATAGGTCCAAGGTGTGGCGCGTAGCCCCAGCCACCGCCCGAGGATCGTCATGCGCCTTGCCCTTGCTCTGCTCGCCATTTCCGCCGTGGCTTGCGACGACAACGCACCCGCCGAGCCGGCGATCAGCGGCGAGCGCGTCGTCGAGCAGGTCGACGCCCTGCATCGCGTCGACGCGTGGGCTCACTACAAGCACGGTGACTACGCCGCGTTCACCGCGGCGCTCGAGGCGATCACCGAGAAGAACCCGCTGCCGAAGGACGTGTACAACCTCGCGTGCGGCTACGCGCTCACGGGCCAGCCCGAGAAGGCGATCGAGCGGCTCACGTGGCTGGTGGACCGCGGCACCCCGTTCCTGATGCTGCACGACGAGGACCTCGACAGCCTGCGCGAGCGCCCGGACTTCATCGCGCTCGTCGGCCGACTCGAGACCTACGACAAGGCCGAGGAGTACCTGCGTCCCGCGCGCAAGATCGCGATGAAGCACTACCGGGCCGGCGATCACGAGGCGTTCATCTTGATCATGGAGAAGCTCGCGCCGCTCTCCGACGACCACATCGACACCTACAACCTCGCGTGCGCGTACGCCCTGTCCGGCCGCAACGACGAGGCCATCGCCGCGCTCGAGCGACTCGCGGACGTGGGCAAGCCGTTCAAGATCGCGGACGATCCGGACTTCGACGGACTCCGTGGCGACCCGCGCTTCGAGAAGGTCCTCGCGCGCCTGTGAGCCGAGCCAACCGGTCTCGCTAGTTGAGCGCGGACTTGAGCTCGCGAATCAACGTCTTCAGCGAGCCCGAGAGGACCGGGGTGCCCAGCGCCTTGAGCTCCTTGCGGAACCAGCTGTCGACGCTGAAGTAGCCGCCGCTGCTCACGCTCCCGACCGGGATGTACTTCACGCCTCCACGCACGAGCGTGGTGAACCACGGCATCAGGTCGCGGTTGTCGTAGAAGTCGCTGATCCACACGACGACGGTGTTGCGCGGGTCGACGATCTTGCCCTGGACGTAAGGCATCGCGCAGGTGCCGTCCGTGCCGCCGCCGAGCGTGGTGCGGAGCAGGACCTCGAACGGGTCGTGCACCCACGGCGACAGGTCGAGGGCCTGGGTGTCGTAGGCGACGAGGTGGGCGTCGACCTTGGGCAAGCCCGCGAAGATCGAGGCGAGGATGGTGCAGTTGACCATCGCCGGCACCATCGACCCGGACTGGTCGACCACGACGATGAGCCGCGTCTTGTTCTGCTTCTTCGCGCGGTGGTGGTAGTACAGCCGGTCGACGTACAGGCGCTGGCTCTGGGGGTCGTAGTTGGTGAGGTTCGCCCAGATCGTGCGCTTGAGGTCGAGGTTGCGGTAGATGCGCCGAGGCGGCACGGAGCGGTCGAGCTCGCCGGTCGACGAGGACGCGACCTCGCGGGCCAGCAGGTCGCCGAGCTCGCGCACGAAGCGACCGATGAGGTCCTTGGCGTGGCGCAGGGCCGGGCCCTCGAGGTGGTTCTTGTCGCGAAGCAGCTGCTCGGTCAGCGCCATCGACGGTGTGAGCTTGGCGGCGAGCTTGGCGTCGGCGAGCACCTCGCGGAGCTTCATGCGGTCGATGAGCCGCTTCTCGATGCCCTTGAGCCCCGCCTGGATCTCGGGCTCGCTCATCAGCCCACCGCCGCGCGAGAGCTCGTCCATCGCGTGCTCGACATCGGCCTCCGAGGCCCGTGGACCACCGCCACTCCCCTGCCCGCGCATGAGCTGACCGGGTCGGTAGCCGCTCGCGGCCTCGAACGCGCGCACGTCCGCGAGCCATTGGCTGTACTCCTCGGCGGTGACGCTCTCGCCGCCGACGTTTCCGAACACGTTGCGCACGCTCTTCAAGTACAGGAGCGTGCGCTTGAGCTCGTCGTCGTCGGAGAGGGCGTCCTCATCGGACGGAAGCGACAGCAGCGGCGCGAGGGACGGATCGCGGCGTAGCACCTGGTCGATGCTCGCTCGCGGGTCCGCGGTGAGCGTCGGCAGGTCGAGCTCCCGCAGCAGCTCGCCGTACACGCGCTCCGCGCCCTCGGTCTGGGACTCCTCGCCGAGCGAGGCGAGCAGCGTGTGCCAGTACGCGAACTGGCGCCGGGACTCGGCGGGTCCGCTCATGCGCGAAGCAGCCGGGAAGCGCGCTCGCGGAGGATGCCGAGCGCGGGCTTCTTGACCTTCGCGGCCTTGGCGATGCCCTCGGCGGGGCCGAACTGCTTCTTGCCCTTGCGCCCGGCCAGCGGCTGGACGCTCCATCCCTCGTCGAAGCGCAGCAGGCCGACGATCGCATCGGAGCTCGCGACCTCGTCCGCGTCGTAGTCGGAGTACGGCGACACCCGGCCCATGTCGACGGTGAGGCCCGCGGCCTCGAGCGCGGAAGTGCCCGCGAACACCGCGGGAATCGCGAGCTGCAGCGGGTGGCGATCACGCGGGGCCGGGGCGGCGAGCACCGCGCCCTCCAGGCTCGTCGCGAACGGGTCCGCTGCGGCACTGCCCATCACCTTGCCGTCCCAGATCAGGTCCCCGGCGCTGGTCAGGGTCATGCCGTCGACCGCGAGGCAAACCCCCTTGGCGAGCCCGTCCACCAGCTCGGGTGCGAGAGGGCGCAGCAGGTTCCAGATCTCGGGGCCGGCGATGGCGTCGACCTTCCACGCGGAGAGCGTGGTCCGAACCAGCCGACGGGTGCCGCCTTCGTCGAGCAGGCCGTGGACGACGACGGACAGCAGGTGATCGTGGTGGCGGATGTCGGCGCCGAGCACGGTGAGCTGACCGCTCACGGAACGGGTGGTCGGGCGCTCGGGCAGGCTCCACGTCGCGAGCAGGCACCGCGCCCACAGGTCCGACCAACGCCGGAGCGGGGGGTCCGCCACACTCGAGGTGGGGGCATGGTCGAGCAGCTCGCCGGCGAACCCGGTGAGCAGCGCCGCGAGTCCCGCGAGCTCCGGCCGCGCCTGGATGCCTTCGAGGGTGCCGACGATGGGCACGATGGTCGCGTTGTCGAGCTGCGACAGCCCGGCCAGCGCGACCTCCACCAGCCACTGGCGGGCACTCTCCATGCGGATCAGCGCCTCGGGATCGGCCTCGGGTGCCCGAGCGACCTCGGTGGGCGCGACGACGAGTCCCTGCGAACCCGCGACCTCGGCGAGCAACGCATCGGCGCGCGCACCCTCGAGCGACGCGCGGGCGGCGGCGAGCGCGGTGAGGTGGTGCGCGAGCAACTCGCCCGCAGCCAGAGCGTCCACGGCGGCGCGCACGGTCGAACCGAGCGGCGTGCCCGCGAAGGCGCTGGCGAGCTCGTCGAGCGCGTCGACCTGCTTCGAGCCAAGACGTGCGAAGCCGTCACCGAGCACGGCATCGAGCCCAGCGGTCAGCGCCGCAGCGGCATCCACCCCGCTCATCCGGTCACGAACCAGGCCATCTCGGGCCTGGGCTCCGTGGACGCGGGGAGTTCGACGTAGCGCAGGTAGTCGAGGAAGCGCGCGAACACCTCCCCCGCCTCGACCTTGGTCTTCGCGCCGCCGAGCGAGCCGATGAGGCCATAGGCCGAGGTCTGCGGCTCGGGCACCCCAAGGTAGCGAGCCACGCGCTCGGCGCCGTACTGGGCAATCGCGTTGTTCACCATCTCGCCGATGTGCTTGCAGCCGCCGCCTCCGCCGAGCCCGCCGCACGGTCGGTTGTTGTTGGTGCTGCAGTAGAAGTTGCCCGTGCCCGCCTCGATCAGCGACACGTACACGCGGTCGGCGCTGGAGCCGCTGGACACGACGCCCTGGAGGCGGCCGTCGAAGAGCTCGACGAAGGGCACCTTCTGGAGGTTGCGCTTCTCGGGCTGAGGTCGGGGGTGGGGCACGAAGCTCGGCACGAGGCCTCCGCAGTGGACCGCGACGCTACCACCCGCGCCCGCCGCCGTCGCCAGCCCACGGCCCCCATGAAGCCGCCGTCGCTCCACGACGCGACGCCGCACTAAAATGGATCAATGCTGTGAACCCCCGAAAACACACCGTCAACGGCAATTGATTCACACCGTTAGACCTGGTGTTTTTCTCGATTGACACAAACTGGAGGCCCACTTGACATGATTGAACATGGGCTCATTTTAATTAAAAAACTCTCGTCTCCAAACGAAGCAGATGAGCCTGCACTCGGGATTTCCGACCTCCGCACAAACCGTTGACACGTCCAGGGTTGGACCCTCGGGGCGCGTTGGCCGTAGCGTTCCCGGCGACCCAGGAGTCATGCCACTTCGCGTGCTGACGCCGAGTTGACGGCCCGACCATTCTTCGGGCTGCTTCCCGTCTCCAGCCCGCCGTCCAGCCACAAACTGAACGCCGCTCGATTGCCCTGCAATCGTTCGGGGTGGTGTGCACCTGCGTCGTGCGATCCACATCTGCATGGAGAAACCCATGACCCTTCGCTCTCTCTCTAGCGCTCTTGTTCTCGCGAGTCTGGCGTCCGCCTGCACCCCCGAAGCCCCCCTCCGCACCCGCCCTGACGCCGATCGCCCCGACGGCGACGCGAGCGTTCCCGCCGAAGATGCCGCCCTCGACTTCGTCGCCTTCGAGATCGGCCACGATGTGGACGCCTCCATCGAGCACGTCCGCAAGGACGACCTCGGGTTCACCCACGCCCGCATGCGCCAGCAGGTGAACGGGGTCGAGGTGTTCGGCGGCGCCGCCATCGCCCACATGAACGACCGCGCCGAGGTCGTGGACTTCACCGACGGCTTCCTCCGCGACATCGACGTGGACACCACTCCTTCGCTGGTCGAGCGCACGGCGTTCGACACCGCGGTCGCCGCCGTCCCCGCCGGTCCGGCCGTGGTCGACAGCGAGGCCGACCTGCAGATCCTCCGCCACGAGGGCGTGGACCACTTGACCTGGCGCGTACAGCTCGACCGCATGGACGGCTCCGCGGACTCGGACATGCCCGTGGTCTTCGTCGATGCACACACCGGTCAGGTCGTGTGGCAGTACAACAACCTGCGGACCGCCACCGGCAGCGGCACCGGCCACTACACGAGCAACGTGTCCCTCGAGACCACGGCCTCCGGCGGCCAGTACTACCTGGAGAATGGTCCGTACGGGTTGGGAACCTACACGTACAGCAACACCACAAGCTCGCTGTACTACCTCACGGATGCCGATAACCGCTGGACCGACAGCGCTCATCGCTCCGGTGTCGATGCACACTATGCTGGCACCAAGACCCTCGAGTACTACGAGCAGGCGCACGGCTGGACGGGGCTCGATGGTCGCGGGGGACCCGACTACGTCGGCTCGATCACCGGGAACGGCGCCGTGATCTCGATGTTCGTGAACTACGGACAGAACTATGCGAACGCGGCGTGGACCGGCCAGTACATGCTGTTCGGCGACGGCGACGGCACCGAGCTCGGCCCGCTCACCACCCTCGACGTCACCGGTCACGAGATGACCCACGGTGTGGTCGAGAACACGGCCGGCCTCGTGTACAGCGGAGAGTCCGGCGCTCTCGACGAGTCCTTCGCCGACGTGTTCGGCGCGCTCGCCGAGCGCCACGCGAAGGGCGACAGCTACCTGCGCTGGTGGATCGGCGAGGAGTGCATGACCCCGGGCCGCAGCGGCGACGCGCTGCGCTACATGGACGACCCGACCCGCGACGGCGTGAGCCGCGACCACTACAGCAGCCGCTACACGGGCAGCCAGGACAACGGCGGCGTGCACCTCAACAGCGGCATCGGCAACCTCGCGTTCTACCTGCTCGCGAACGGGGGCACCCACCCGAGCCGCGGTGGCAGCATGCAGGGCATCGGCGTCGAGCGCGCCGCGGAGATCTGGTTCCGCGCCCTGACCACGTACATGACGTCGCGAACCGACTTCGCGGGCGCCCGGACCGCGACCCGCAGCGCTGCGGCCGATCTGTACGGCCAGGGCAGCACCGAGCACGAGGCCGTGGCTCAGGCGTGGGCACTGGTCGGCGTCGGCACGTACACCGCGCCCGACCCGGACCCGCAGCCCAACCCCGAGCCGGAGCCGGAGCCGGAGCCGGAGCCGACGGCGTGCTCGGGCCTCGACGAGGCCTACAGCGGCAGCCTGAGCGGCACCGGCGCGAGCGCCTACGAGCCGGACGGTAGCTACTACTACACCCGCAAGGCGGGGACCCACGAGGCCTGCCTCACCGGCCCGTCCTCCGCGGACTTCGACCTCACCCTGTACAAGTGGAACGGCAGCGGCTGGACCGCGGTGGCGAGCTCCGAGGGCTCGGACTCGAACGAGTCGATCTCGTACACCGGTGACCGCGGGTACTACCTGTGGAAGATCTCGGCCTACTCCGGAAGCGGGAGCTACGAGCTGGGGCTCACCCGCCCCTAGCAGGGCCCACCTGCACGCGAGCGACCCCCCGCACCGGGACTCCCCTGCCCCGGTGATGGCTTGCGTCGCTCACGCTCCCGCGGGGGCACCTCGGCTCGGTCGGGGTGCACCTTTTCTGCGTCGGCCTACGGCGCCGCGGTGATCAGGTCGAGGGTGCCGCTCACGCTGTCGCCACTCGGGTCGGAGAAGCGGGCCTCGAGGGTCGCGGTGGTGCCATCCAGCGCGTCGACCTGGTCGGTGGTCGTCTGACCGAGCCACAGCATCGTGTGCACCCGATACCAGCCGCCGTCCTCGAAGGACGCGACCTCGGAGACGAGGTCGGTGGTCGACAGCTCGCCATCGAAGCGCAGGCTCCACTCGCCGGCCACCGCCGCCTCGCCATCGATGCCCTGGAACTGGACGTTGAGGTCGACGAGGTACTCGCCCGGGTTGAACTCGCGGATGGTGAGGGTGTCGCCCTCGCAGAGCGTCGCGAACTCCTGGGTCGAGAACGGTGCCCACTGCACGTCGTTGCCGCAGGGGTCGTCGCTCCCGCCGCACGCCACGAGAGGAAGGATCCACAGGATGTTGCGCATGAGGCCTCCGCCGGCGCCCTCTACCTCAACGACCGCGGGGGGGCGAGCGAAACGCGTGCTTCAGCCGGTGCAGTACACGCCGCGCGCGTCGTACGCGCGCCAGCCCATCCACGTGGACGCGCGGGCCACCCATGCGCCGGTGTGGTCGACCGCGATGAACCCGACCTCCCACTCGCGCTCGAGGATGCGTCCCATCACCCGATCGGCGGCCTCCTCGAGGCTCATGCCGGCATCGACCGCCGCGACGAGCCGGACCGCGAGGCCGCCGTCGACGATCTGCTCGCCGATCCCGGTCATGCCCGCCGCCGCCGCGCGACTCGCGAAGTTGCCGGCCACGGTGGGACTGTCCGAGACCCGGCCGACCCGCTCGTGCCCGCGGCCGCCGGTCGAGATCGCCGCGGCCACGCGTCCGGCGATGTCGAGGGCCACCGCGCCGACCGTGCCCGTGCGCCCCGCTTCCCTCGCTCGCCACTGCTGAAGCCGTTCCTCGGTGACCGGGCTGCGCTCCGGTAGACCGACCTCGCGCGCCCACGCCGCGGCACCGTCCCCCATGAGCACGCGGTCGTCCGCGTCGAGAAGCGGCCGGCACAGCAGGATGGGGTTCGCATAGCCCTCGAGACCGACGATGCCGCCGAAGCGCTCGGTGTCACCGCACATCAGCGCCGCGGACAGCCGCGCCACGCCGTCCGCCTGGAGCTTGGACCCCAGCCCGGCGTTGAAGATGGGCACGTCCTCGAGCAGGCGCGTCGCTTCGACCACGACATCGACCGCCGAAGCCCCGGCAGTGAGCATGGGCCAGCAGGCATCACCGATGCGCTGGAGCTCGTCGCGGATCGCCGCCTGGCGTTCCGGACGCGTCTCACCCCCCGCTCCCGCATGAAGGACCAACGTCGGCATGGCCCGAGCATACCCGAGCCCGCCCGGCCCTACTCGGGTTCGAGCGCGACCACCAGGCGCTTGCGCTCGGGCGGCAGGCGGATGCAGCAGGCGAGGCGTGCGTTGGGCTCGTGGGCACCGATGTCCTGGAGCAGCTGACGCTCGTAGCCGGTGGGCGGCCGCAGGTCCTCGGCACCGTCCTCGACCAGCACCACGCACTGCCCGCAGATGGCGCTTCCGCCACACTGGTTGCGGATCGGCACCTGGCTACGGGACAGAGCGTCGAACACGGTCTCGCGTCGACCCGCCGGTGCGGTCGCGAGCGGCTCTCCCGTCGCGCGGTGCACGACCTGGTAGTGGTTGTAGGGGACCAACGGCGAATCCTGGCTCGGAGGTGAGAGCCGACACGCCCGCGAGGTGTGGCAGAAGAAGTGCGGATTGCCTCGGCTTTTTCGCGCATCGACTCGCGAGAGCGCACCATCAGCGACCTCAGCGGCGAGGCGTCCTGCTCCGCCGCCGCCCGACCACCGCGGATCTTGCGGGCGTCCACCCCGTGCGTACGCTGTGGCATGCGCATCCACCCCACCGCCGCCGCCGCCATTCGCCACACCCTGGCACGTCATCCGGGCAAGGTCGCCCGGGTGCTGCATCGCGGCTTCAGCTGACACGGCTGCCCCGGTCTGGGGCTGGTGCTGGATGCACCTTCCGAACACGACCTCGTCTTCGAGGATGCCGGGGTCTCCGTGGTCATGAGTCCGCTCGACCACAAGCAGGTCGGCTCGGTGGCCATCGACTGGCTCGGCGACGAGGCCTCCGGGATGTTCTGGATTCATCCGGTCACGGGCTGACTCCACCGCGATAGGACCTCCGTGCTGGAGGGTTCATGAGTCGTGCGCGCAACCTGGTGCTCGCGGGCATCGGAGGGGTGGCGCTCCTGGTCGCGCTGCCCGTGTGTCTGGTCGGCAGCGCGTTCGTGGGCAACGCCGAGCTCGAGGACGGGCGCACCTACGCGGACGGCCGCGTGATCACCGTGGTCGACGGCTACGTCGCCTGCTTCCTGGTCGACACCACAAGCGGATACGCGCTGATCGACGCCTGCCAGGACCCCGAGGCGAAGGCGCTCACCGCAGCCCTCGCGGCCCGCGGCGCCTCCCTCACCGACATCCACAGCGTGCTGCTCACCCACTCTCACGGCGACCACGTGGGCGGGCTCGCCGCGCTGGGCCATGCCGAAGTCTTCGGCGTCCCCGAGGCGGAGGCGCTGCTCACCGGCCAGGCGGCGCACGAAGGCCCGCTGCCCGCACTGATGGGCGCGGTGGACACCGGCGCGCACCTGTCCTCGACCATCACCGACGGCGAGGCGTTCACCCTCGGCGACACCACCTTCGTCGGCTTCGCGGTGCCGGGTCACACCGCGGACAGCGCGGCCTACCTCGCCCATGGGGTGCTGTTCCTCGGCGACAACGGCACCTACAAGGAGGGCGGCGAGCTCGTCGTCGCACCGTGGATCTTCACCGACGACCAGGACGAGAACCTGGCGTCGATGCAAGCACTGGCCACGAAGGTCGCTGACCTCGAGGTGACCTGGCTTGCGCCCGCGCACACGGGACCGGCCGAGGGCGTGGCCGCCCTCAGCGCGATGTAGCCCCGCCCCCGCACCTCGGGCGCCAAACGCACACAATTCATTCAATGCGCGCCACGAGGTGCGGGAACGAGACCGTTCTACAGGCCGGACTCGGAGTAGACGCCGAGCATCGAGGGCTCGACGAGCACCTGCCACTCGCCCTCGACGACGAGCGAGGCATCCTCGTGGGCGGCGTCGTACACGGTGAGCAGCGGCGTGCTCTTGTCGATCGCCAGGGGCTCGAGCGCAGTGATGCCGAGGAGCGGCGTGCTGGTGTCGATCCGCAGCGGGGTGGTCTGGTCGATGCGCGGCTCGAGGTCGAGCCACACGCCGGCGCGAGACGGGGTGATCACCAACTTCTCGACCTGGTCGAGACCGGAGAGGTCGACGGCGACGAAGTACGGGTCCGCGATCTTGCCGTTGTCGAACACGAGCGCGAGGTTGGGCGCGAGCTCGTCGGCCTGAAGCTCGAGACCCTCCGGGCCCACCGTGTACAGGTGCTCGGCGTAGTCGTGGAGGTCGGCGGCCTGCGCGAGGCCCATCATCATCATCAGCATCGAAAGCATGGGAACTCCTGAAGAGGAGCGACTGATATCTGTGCACTCCAGAGCCGGCAAGCACGATATGCATTCTTTCTGAAGACGACGCATGCAGGGCTCGCCAAAAGGGCGGTTCTCCCCGGCAACACGCGCATGATGGCGCATCAACCATCGCCATTTCAGCGAGATTGACTCGCCATGACCAACAATGACGAGGGTCAAATCGGTTTTTGAATAGACTTTGAACGCCTAATGGAGAGCACATGCACACCGCGCCCCTCACGCCCGAACGCCTTCGTTCCATCGCTCCGACCGATATCTCCCGCCTCTCGGAAGAGGCCTACTACGGAGACAGCGTCACCATCTCGATGAACAGCCTCGGGGTGTCCGACCGCTCCATCGTCCGCGAGCTCTACGGCTTCCTCCTCGACGTGTACCGCGAGACGGAGCGCAACCTGAATGCCGACGACGGTGGCGTACAGGCCCTCAAGGACCTGGCGGACACCGACGCCTTCGACACCCTCGTCGACCGTGTGAGCACCCTCGGCGCCGCACTGCACGCCGATCACATCTCCCTCGACGTGAAGCGCTCCCTGCACGACGTGCGCGGCGGCTCGCTGATGGCGCTGATCATGCATCTCGACATGGCTCTCGAGGACGACGCCATCCCCGAGGACGTCCAGCGGGTGTTCATCCTCGCCCGCGACCACCTGAAGATGATGCGCAATGCGATCCAGGACCTCGACCGGGCCCGCTACGAGGCCGACCTCGAGGAGCGCGCGCACTCGATCGACCTGCTCCGCGAGAAGTGGACGAACGTGACCTACGCCGGCGGCCGTGGCACCGCGAAGGTGCGCTTCCACTGCGACTTCCATGGCGCCGTCAGCCAGCGGTGCATGGAGTTCTCGGCCCTCGACCGCGTGATCTACAACCTGGTCAACAACGCCTCCCAGCACGCCGCGGACGGCCAGGTGGACATCGCGATCGTGCCCGTGGACGACGCGGCCTCCACGCACCTGCGCTTCGCAGTGATGAACAAGATCACGGACGCCCAGCGCCAGGCACTGGCCGAGGCCTTCGGAGACGACCTGTCGCAGCTGTACAAGGGCGGCTTCACCACCGGCGGGCACGGCATCGGGCTGCGCGTGTGCGGCGACTTCGTCACCCACGGCTACGCGCGCGAGAGCCTCGATCAGGCCCTGGCGGACCAGTTGCTCGGCGTGAACGTGGTGGACGACACGTTCGTCGCCTGGTTCCACTGGCCGGGAGAGCGCCACGCGGATGCGGGTGCGAGGGCGGCAAAGTGACGGTCCTCGTGTGGACGCGCAGTCCGACTGCGCAGGATGTCGTCGCGCTCGCACTGTCGCGCTCGGGTGTCGAGGTGTCGCTCGTCAACAGCCGTGATGCGGTCGCGGAAGCGCTCGAGAAGCACACTGAGCGGTTCACCCTCATCCTCGGGCCGAGCTTCTCGCTCGAAGAGGCGGAGTCGCTCGGGTGCGAGCTCGCCGAGCAGCCGCTCCTCGCCTCCGTCGTGCTCATCGAGGACCTGACCCGTCCGCTGCCGTGTCGCACCATCGTCGTCGACGTACCCACGCGTATCCTCACGCTACCGCTGCGCGTGCGTCCGCTGCTCAAGGCCGTGCGTGAGCACGCCGAGGCGAGCTGATCCTCAGCCGGCGCCGGTGACGGTGATCACGGGTCCCCGCGAGGGCAGCGGACCCTCGAGGTGCGTGAGCATGAACCCCGCGACGTCTGCGCGCGAGATCTGTGCCTGGCCGACGAGGCGCTCGGCCACGACGACCTCCCCGGTGGCCGGTGCATCGGTGAGCCCCGTCGGACGCACGCACAGCGTGTCGACGGCGCCTGCGAACAGCGCTTCCTCGAACCGGTCGAGCTCCTGGTAGGCCACGCGCATCGCGGTCATCGCGATGAACGCCTTGAAGAACAGCGGCATCGCGCCGTAGCTGTCGCCCGCCCCACCCGCGGAGACGGCGATGACACGGGAGACGCCGGCGGCCTCGGCGGCCCGCGCGATCGCCGGTCCAGCGCGACGAAGCAGGGTCCGATCCTCGACCCGCGCCCACGGCGCGAGTCCGGAGAGCTTGAGCCCGATGGCGACGAGCACGACGTCCACCCCGCTGAACGCGTGGGTGAGGAAGGCCTCGTCGTCGACGTCCCCGCGGCGCACACCATCCGCGGGTGCATGCGCGAGGTCCGAGGTCTGCCGCCCGATGGCGACCACCTCGTGGCCGGCCGCCACCGCCTGCACGACCAGCTCACGGCCGACGCCGCCACTCGCTCCGACCACCGCGACCTTCATGAGACCTCCTCCCCGCGATCCCTACCCCGATGCACCAGGTTTTGCATAGGGTTTAATTCCTGGGAGGACGCGCTCCTGGAGCGGGTCTGCGCTCACCGTGACAAAACCCTACACAAGATCTCGCACAACCATGTGCAAACTGGGTGCATACGGATGGACCGTCGTCGGAGGATCCATGTACCGCCTTGCTCCCCTGCTGCTCCTGCTCGCCTGTGGCACCGCCGAACCCG
The DNA here is from genome assembly GCA_006226595.1 of Deltaproteobacteria bacterium. GTDB lineage: Bacteria > Myxococcota_A > UBA796 > UBA796 > M1803. Next base: position 250,508 of record SBGP01000106.1, on the reverse strand, counting down.
AAGTCGAAGACTCGGGCCCCAGTGCGCTCGGACGTTGCCTGTACGTGAACTCGTTCTCGGACGCGGACGAGTGCAAGGAGTACGTCGGGTCGGCGTGGACGGCGGAGGCGATGCAGAGCGACTGCGACGCCCCCATGCCCGGCGCGGACCCAGGGCTGCTCGAGGTGGATGTCGCTTGCGACCGCAGCAGCATCCTCGGCGAGTGCGTGATCGACGAGGACGGCGAGGAGCACGCGTCACTGGTGTTCCCGGGCGTGGCCGGCGACTCCTGCGACGGGCTCAGCCTGGGCTGCGGCTTCGCCGGTGGCGAGTTCACCGCGAGCGAGCTGTGCGACGACAACGGCACGGTGGTGCCGAGCTCGAGCGTGTTCCGCCCATTCGAGCAGGTGTGCGTCGATCCGCTTCCCAACGAGCCCGCCGGCGCCGGCCCGAACGGCCAGGTGTGCACGTGGCAGGCCATCTCCGCATCCACCGAGGAAGGTCGCTACTACGCGGACTACGCCGACTGCGACGTGGTCCGCACCCAGCGGCCCTACTTCCCCGCCGCCGTCGAGAACACGACGAACAGCAACGACCCGCGCCTGTCCGACAGCGCGTGGATGGCCGAGTACGACTGGGTGACCTCCCAGGTCGAGGCCTCGGCCTGCGTGTGCTGCCACAGCACCGCCGAGAGCCCGAACGGCGAGCCGTCCGGCTGGTACCTCGAGGCGGAGCCGATCTGGACGGACACGCTCGACGACGACGGCATGGCGATGATCGCCGGGTGGATCGACTCCACCGCCTTTGGCGCCTTCCACCCGGACGACAACAACGGGTTCGCCCGCGAAGCGACCGGGGCGCCGAGCACCGATCCGGCGCGCATGAAGGCGTTCTTCGAGGGTGAGCTGTCGCGCCGCGGCCTGACGGAAGCCGACTTCACGACGGCCACGCCGTTCGGCGGTCCGCTGTACGACCAGCTGCAGTACGAGCCCTCCGCATGCGCGTCGGGAGAAGGTGTGAACGCCGACGGCACGCTGACGTGGCGCGGTGGCGATGCCCGCTACATCTACGTGCTCGACCCCTCCGCCAGCGCTCCCGGCGTGCCGCCGAACCTCGACCTTCCGGAGGGCACGCTGTGGCGGCTCGACGTGGCCTACGACGCGGAGCCCCTGGCCACCGGCGCACGCTACGGCACCGTGCCGAGCGGAGCGCGCCAGGCCTATCCCGAGCAGGGCTCGGCTCCGACGCTGACCCGCGGCGAGACCTACTACCTGTACGTGCTCGCGGACGTGTATCAGCCGCTCACCCGCTGCCTGTTCGTGGCCCCATGACCCGCGCGCTGCTCGCTCTGCTCCTCGTCGCCTGCGCGAGCGAGGAGCCGATGGACACGGCGTTCGAGGCGCCGGAGACGCCCGCCGACGTGTACGCGCGGGCTTGCTCCTACTGCCATGCGGACGACGGTCGCGGAACGAACCTCGGCCCCGATCTTCGCGAGCGCACCGCGGACATGTCAGTCGACGACGTGGCCGAGGTCGTGCTCTACGGCAGCGGGTTCATGGACCCGATCCGCCTCGACCCCGAGGAGGCCAGGGAAGTGGCGGAGTACGTGCTCGAGATGGTCGGCGACTAGCGGGCCTCCAGGGCAAGTGTCGGTGAAACGACGCTTCTGGCCGACCAGGGGTGCTAGCGTGCCGCGTCGGCGACGCCGACTGGCTGGAGCCGGTACATGCACGCGCCTCGCCCTGTGAACGCCCTCCTCCTCCTCGCCCTGCTCGGGGCCTGCGAGCCGGAGGCGCCGGCTGACGAGCCGGACAGCGCCTCGGAGACGGACACGGATACGGATACGGATACGGACGCGGATGCCGACACGGACGCAGATGCCGACACGGACGCGGATGCCGACACGGATGCCGACACCGACACCGATACGGACACCGACACCGACACCGACACCGATACGGACACCGACACCGATCCGGGCGGCTTCGCCGGCTACAGCCTGCCGAGCGACCCGGACCCCGCGCTGCCCGCGAGCGGTCCGCTGCGCATCCTCGTGCTCGGCAACCAGTGGGCCGCTCCCGCGACGATCGCGAGCATCCTCCAGGAGAACCTGGCCGATCTCGGGCGCTTCTCGACCGTGGAGGCCCGCGGCACGGTCATCGACGACCAGGCGCTGAGCCACCACGCCTTCGCGTGGACCGGTCGCGAGGCCCGCATGGCGGAGCTGGCCGAGGGCTGGGACTACGTCGTGCTCGCCGACGTGTACTGGGCCGAGCTCGGAGCCCCGGAGATCCACTTTGCGAGCGTGCTCGCCCTCGCCGACGAGGCCCGGTCCCAAGCTGCGACCCCGGTCCTCCTGCAGGCCGTGCGCAGCTCGCCCGTCCCCGATGCCGGCAGTCTGTGCAGCGACACCTGCGAGTGGCCGTCGAACGGGCGGTGCGAGGACGCCGGACCCGAGATCGCCAACCCCACCTGCGACCTCGGCACCGACTGCACCGACTGCGGCGTTCGAAGCGAGAGCGACCGCACCCGAGCCTCGGCCGAGGACCTGTTCTGGCGCACGGCGATCGGCACGGGCAGCATCCCCGCTCCCGCCGGGGTGGTCTCCGGCGAGCTCGAGGTCGGGTCGAGCCAGCGACCCCGGCTGTCGGCCGCCAGCGTGTACACCGCCCTCACCGGACTCGACGTGAGCGCGCGCAGCACCTGGCCCACCGATGCCACGGCCCAGACCTATGCGACCGCCGTGTACGACCAGTACGTCAACGACCTCACCGAGGTGCACTACACCGGCCCTCGCCAGGGCCGCGTGGTCATCCAGCCGAGCAAAGAGCCGGATGCGTACCGGTTCATGATCAGCGGTACGAGCTCCGAGCGCGGCTATCGCACTGCCATGCTCGCGCTGCTCGCCCGCGAAGGCCTCACCGCCGTGGGCACGGACATCAGCTGCACGCAGGTCGTGACCCAGGCCTGCGTCGATCTTGCCGCCCCGTACATGCAGGCCGACACCTACCAGTCGCTGTACGCGCGCGCCTATGACGTGACGGCCGCGGACCTTCGCACGGCGGGCAGCTCACCGTGGTTCCAGGCCCAGCTGTACGACCGCCACTGGGACTCGACCCCGAACGACGGCATCGAGGCGATGGACGACCTCGTGGACCGCTCCTACAACGCCAGCGCGAACGCGGGGTGGCGCGACATGGCCTGGCTGCCGCAGCACCTGAACTTCGCGAAGTACAAGCTCGAGACGGGCGGGCCGATGCTCAGCGACGGCGTGCACGCGACCTCGGCCGTTCAGGCGGGTCTGGCGAGCATGTCCTACGTGAGCCGCACCGGAAACAGCCCGACCACCGCCGGGCTCGACGCCGACAGCGAGGCCGCGGTGCGGCTCGGCGAGCACACCATCCGCACGCTCTCCACGCTGTCGCGGACGGGGCTCGACCTGGCGGATACTCCGGAGAACCGGGTCTCCGCGCAGTAGACGCGCGTCAGGGGTTCGGAGCGATGAGCACCGCGATCTGGTCGCAGCTCGCCAGGGCCTTGGCCTGCGCATCGTCGACGCACACGGACATCTCCGGGGGAGCGGCGGTGAGCACGCGGGCCCGATCCACACCGGACGGACGCGGCGCCTCGTCGCCCATCTGGCAGAGCAGCATCACGTCCAGGTCCGCCTTCACGAAGGCGACGCCGGGGGCCTCGAGCGCGGTGAACGGGAAGGCCTTGAGGCCGTCGGCGCAGGCCGCGGCGGCCTCGGGAGCCTCGGTGGGCGCGGGCTCGGCGGGAGCCTCGGCGGGCGCGGGCTCGGTGGGCGCCGGGGGCTCGACCGTGTCGGTCTCCGGGCCACAAGCGATCATGAACAGTACGAACCACATGAAGAACCTCATTCGCGGGGTGCCCGCAGCGCGCCGGTAACCCACCACGCGGAGCCGAGATGCAAACAGACGAGGAACCGCCCAGCGACGCGCTGTGGGCGGCCGTGCGCCGGCTTGTCGCGGACCTCGCGGACGGGCGCTTTGCCGCCATCGAGGCGGACGGTCGCAGTGGGCGACTCACCGCGGAGGCGCTGCAGCGCGCGGTCCGCGAGTACGGGCGCACCCTGTGTCCGCTGCCCGAAGACGGGCGCCGGCTCGTCGACGTCTACCCGATACGCGGAAGGCCCGGAGAGGCGCTGGTCGACGTCACCCTGTGGACCCAGGAAGAGGGGGAGAGCGACCTGACCCTGAAGCTCGCGGTGGCGGGCGAGGCGGTGAGCGTGACCGATCTGCGGGTGATGTAGGCGGGAACTGTGCATTTCCCCACGCTCGGCCTGTGCCAGCACGCGCGGTCGCCGCCCGCGATCCGGCCATGGCGGGGAGTCCGCGGTGGCATGGCCATTGCACCAGATTGGATCAGGAGGCCCGATGCGTCAGCTCCTGATCGCGCTCGTCGCGGCGACACTCGGCTCGCAGGTGTGCGAGGCCCACGAGCCCACCTGGCGGGCAGCGGCCACCTTTGGCGGCGGACTTGCTCGGCTCACCGGCACGACCCCGATGAACGACCACGGGGGTCTCGGCTTCTTTCCAACCCTCGGACTCGGCGTGCACGGCCCCTCCACGGGTCGTGACAGCGTCCGCGTTTCGCCCGTCGGCATGCTGCACTTCGACACGCTGGGCTCGATCCGCATCCCGGACGACCGACCCGGTCGAACCGCGACCTACCAGCAGCGCATCTCCCTGACACCGGCCGCCCGACTCACTCTCGGCTCCGGGCCCTGGTCCGGCGTAGCCCAGGCGGGCGTCAGCTTCGCGTGGGTCACGCGAGAGGTGATGATCAGCCACGAGGAGTACGTCGGCCGTCGAGCGTGGCGACGCGGAGGCCTCGACATCGCGCCGCGGATCTCGCTGGGCGTCGCGCGGCGCGCCGATCACCTCACCGGCGGACTGGCGGTCGAGGCGTACCACGGCCTGCGAATTGGGGCCCAGCGCCTGGCGCTCGTCGCCGAGTTCAGCCGATGAGGTGGGCGCTGCTGCTGTTGGTCGGCTGCCAGGCCCCGTCCGTGGACGGCGAGTGGGTGGTCGCCCGGGAGCTCCAGGAGGACACGCCCACCGAGGGATGTCCGTTCGACCGGGCCGTCGACAACGACGTGCTGCTCGTGCGGATCACCGAAGGGGACGAGGGTCTGGAGGCTTGGCTTCCGGCGCTCGACACGCGCATCCCGCTCACTCGGGAGGAGGACGCCCTCGTCGACGAGCTCGGCGACCTCCGCTGGGAGACCGACCGCGGCGTGATCACCAACGGGCGGCTGCGTATGGCGCGCCCGGACCTGGGACCCGCGTGCGTGGTCGACCACCGCGTGCAGGGATGGCGACTGGACCCGAAGACGTCCACGCTGTCTGGCCGATACACCCTCACCTACGGCGAGCGCGAGCCCTCCGAGAGCCCGTGCAAGCCGCCCCCACCACCTCGCGAAGCCGTCGAGCTGCACTTCGCGCATCACGTGTACGTGGACTTCCTGCCCCTGTACAACCCGGCGCGTGAGCGCCTCGCGGTTGCCGTGTTCCCCGAGTCCGGCCTGGCCCTCCCCGGTACCGAAGAGAGCCGCTCCTTCTACATCGAGCGCCTGCAACAGACGGAATCGGCCGAGCAGTCCACCCTCGCCCACACGGACTTTCACTTTCGGCCGTCCTCGCACGAGGGACGCCGCGAGGTCGCCCGCGAGAACGCAGACGAGCACTGCTACCTCTCGACCCCGTTCACGATGGAGGAGTCATGAAGTGGCTCGCGCTTGCTGGCCTGCTGCTGCTGTCGACGCCGGTGGCGGCACACCCCGAGGCCACCTCGCCACGGCCGGTGATCGCGCTTCGCGCGGGCCCCACACTCAACTGGGCGATCCAACCCCAGGCCGGCTGGTTTCCCTACACGCGGTGGATGTACGGCGTCCAGCTCACCTATGGCTCCCCCGACAAGCGGCAGCTGCTGCTCGCACTTCAGCACGAGATCCACGGCGCGACCAACCTGCACTACGGCCTCGGCAAGTGGATGTTCGAGGTGGGCGTGCGGTCCATCCGCCAGCGCAAGAAGCGCCCGTGGGCCTTCGAGTTCGGGCTCGTGGGGCTGGTGAACGAGAGCGTGCGCTCCGGCGCCGGAGACGGCGACGAAGTCGGCTATCGGATGTCGCCGTTCGCGCCCTTCGACAACGAGGACCTGCCGCCGTTCTCTGGCGGCATCGCCCTCGGCACGGGCGTGTACCTCCCCTCGGCCCACGGGCGGCATCGCGCGGTGATGCTGCAGCTGTTCCAGGACGCGAACGTCCTGCACTCGCCGTACACCCGGCTCGGGCTCAGCTTCGAGTTCCAGCCGTAGCCACGGCTAGCCCTCCATCGCGAGGATGTCGGCCTCGGTCCGCGCGAGCAGCGGCTCGAGGCGCGGATGCGGGAAGCGGCGGCGCACGTCGATCGCGTAGAACACCTCGTGCAGGCCGGGAATCACCGCGTGTTCCTGGAGCAGGCCAGCCTGGAGCTCGTCGCGGACGACGACGGACGGGATGAGCGCGAGCGCGCCCGTGTCGCGGGCGAGCAGGCGTAGCAGCGCCATGTCGTCGACCTCGGCGTAGACCTCGGGCACGACACCGAGCTGCGCGCACACGGTGTCGAAGGCGGTGCGCAGCTCGCTGTCGGGGGTCGGCACGATGAGCGGCACGCCCTCGATGTCGTCGGGGAAGCGGCGGCGACGCTCGTGCGGCGGACCGACCAGACTCACCGGCTGGCGCGCCAGGCGGCGACACACGAAGTTCGATGCCGCCTCGCCTCTGACCGGCTGGTTCGAGAGCACCAGGTCCAGCTCGTGGGCCTCGAGCCGCGCGAGCAGGTGCTCGAAGGTGCCCGAGACCAGCCGCATGCGCACGCCGTCCGCGAACAGCGGCCGCAGGAAGGAGTCCTGGAAGTTGCGCGACAGCGTGGCCATCGCCCCGATGCGAAGCACGTCATCGTGGTCCCGCCCTCCCTGGAGCGCGGCGAGCAGCAGCCTCCCGGAGGTGAAGATCTCCTCGGCATAGGCGAAGGCGATGCGACCGGCCTCGGTGAGCTCGAGGCTGCGTCCGACCCGGTCGAACAGGGGCTCGCCGAGCTGCGACTCGAGCTCGCGGATCTGCGTCGACAGTGCCGACTGGCTCACCCGCAGCGCACGCGCGGTCCGGGTCAGGTGCCCCTCACGCGCCACGAGCCAGAAGTAGCGAAGGTGGTGGAAGTTGAGCTGGGTCGACGGAAAATCGTTCTGCATGAACGAACGATTAGCCACATTTATTGAATTTTTCATGAACTCTCGTCAGACATAGACGGGCGGCATGACACCCCACTCCGTCCTGCTGTTCGGCGCCGCGTCGACTCCGCTGGTCTACGCGCTCGCCGCCCTGTTCCCCTCTTCCCACCGCCCCCTGCGCGGCCCGAGCGTCGCCGCGACCTGGTCGTTCTTCGCGACCCTGGCCCTGGCCGGGGCGGTCGCGCTCGGCGGCTCGGTCCTCGCGCCTCCCCTGCGCGTCGATGGGCTCACCGTCGCGATGATGGCGCTGGTGCACCTCGTCGCCCTCGTGATCACCCGCTTCTCCACGAGCTACCTCGACGGCGACCCCCACCTGGTGCGCTACAGCCGCTGGCTGTCCGCGACGCTCGCCGCGGTGTCGACCCTGGTGATCGCCGACCACCTGCTCGTCATCGCCGTCGCGTGGACCGCGTCGAGCCTGTGCCTGCACCAGCTGCTGGTGCACTTCGATCGGCCCGCCGCCCACGTCGCCGCGCACATGAAGTTCGTGGTCAGCCGGACCGCGGACGCGCTGTTCCTCGGCGCGCTGTGGCTGGTGTGGCAGGAACTGCACACGCTGTCGCTCGCCGGCGCCGCGGTTGCGCTCGGAGACGCCGACCCCGGCCCCCTGCTTCAGCTCGCCGCGGTGCTCGTCGCCGGCTGCGTCATCCTCAAGAGTGCGCAGCTGCCGTTCCACGGCTGGCTCGCCCGGGTGATGGAGGCCCCCACCCCGGTCTCGGCCCTGCTGCATGCGGGCATCGTCAACATCGGCGGCTTCGTGCTCCTGCGCATGGCCTTCCTGTTCGCGGAGGCGCCGGCCGCGCAGACCCTGCTCGTCGCCGTCGGCACGACCACCGCGGTGGTCGCGGGCCTGGTGATGACCACCCAGACCACGATCAAGGCCATGCTCGCGTGGTCGACCATGGCGCAGATGGGCTTCATGCTCATGCAGTGCGGGCTGGGCGCGTGGCCGCTGGCTCTGCTGCACCTGCTCGGCCACTCGCTGTACAAGGCCCACGCCTTCCTGTCCTCCGGGAGCACCGTGGACCAGGCCCGTGCCCTGGGCCTCGCGAAGGAAAGCGGCGGGGCGACGGTCGGCAGCTGGCTCGGCGCCGCCGGACTCGCGGTGCTCGGCGTGACCGCCGTGGGCTGGGCCTTCGGCGCCAACCCCGTGGAGGAGCCCGCCCTGTGGTCGCTGTCGACCGTCCTGAGCCTCGCGCTCGCCCCGCTCCTGCTCGGCGGCCGGCGCGTGTTCGGACTCTCCGCACTCGCCGGTCTCTCGGTGGCCACCCTGTACTTCGGCTGGCACGCGGTGTTCGCGGCCATGCTGCCTCCGGGCCACACCGACGCTGTGCGCGTCGGCATCGTCATCGTCGGCTTCGCGAGCGGCTTCGCGCTCCAGGCGTGGATGCACGGAGCCCCCGAGAGCGCGCTGACCCGTGCGCTCTACCCGCGCCTCGCGGCGGGCCTGTACCTCGACCCGCTGGTCACCCGGCTCACCCGCCAGCTGTGGCCCTCCCCTCGCCGTCCCTCTGCCACGGAGAACTGATGCACGGCACCGCCTCACCCGACCTCCACGACGTGCTCGACCAGGTGTGCGACCGGATCGCGCCCGTGTGGCCCCTGGACCGCTTCATCGCGGTGAATCCGCTGTGGGGCTTTGTGGATCGCCCGATGCCGACGGCCTCCGCGGAGGTCGGTGCGCTGAGCGGCGCCCGGCTGACGATGCCCAGGGCCTGGTACCGCGAGCGATGGACCGAGGGTCGCTTCGACGAGGAGGACCTCGACATCGCCCTGGCCACGCTGGGGGCTGGCCTCCCGCGCGAGCGCGTGCTCGAGGCGCTGGAAGCGGCCGTCGACCCCCAGCTCCCGCGCCGGGCGCGGATCACGGATCTGCTCGACGCGCAGGCCGATCCGGCCGGCGAGCTGAGTCCCTCCCAGGTCGTGCGCGAGGACCTGTCGCGGCACTGTGCCGCCTGGTTCGACCGTGGCCAGGCCCTGCTGCGACCCGCGCGTGCCCAGGGCTTCTACGGCGCGTGGCGAGCGCGCCTGGTCGCGGATCCCAGCGCGCCGCTGCTCCTCGGTATGCCTCTGCCCGCGGTGACGCAGCTGCCGATCGCCGCGAACGACGTGTTCCCCCTCGCCCTGGACGCCCTCGGCGTGCCACCGGACCAGCGCGAGGCCTACCTGGTCGCGCTGCTACAGGACATCCTCGGCTGGGCCTCGTGGTGCGCGTTCCGCCGGTTCAGCGCCCGGCTGGAGGGCAGCGACGACGACAGCCTGATCGAGCTGCTCGCGGCGCGACTCGCCTGGGAGTGGGTGCTGTGGTCGTCGGCCGCCGAGCGGCTGGCCCAGGCCTGGGAACGCGCAGTGCGCCAGTGGCCCACCATCAGCGACCAGGTCGCCGAGCAGCAGGTCGTGGACTGGGTTCTCCAGGACGCCTTCGAGCGCGGCTATCACCGGGCCCTCGCCCGCTCGCTGGAGCAGGCCGCTCCTCCCGTCGAGGTCGAGACCCGCGTGCAGGCCGCCTTCTGCATCGACGTGCGCTCCGAGGTGCTCCGACGCGCGCTGGAGGCTGAGAGCGGGCAGGTCCACACCCTCGGCTTCGCGGGCTTCTTCGGGCTGCCGGCTGAGTACCGCGCCATCGGGGCGACCCGGGGCATCGCGCAGCTTCCCGGTCTTCTGCGTCCACAGCTGAGGGTCACGGACACCGGGCTGCCTGGCGAGACGGCGGCCGCGCGGCAGCAGCGACTCCGGCTGAGCGCGGCGTGGAAGGGCTTTCGCTACGCGGCGCTGTCGGGCTTCTCCTTCGTCGAGGCGGTGGGCCTTCTCTACGGTCCGAAGCTGCTCTCGGACGCGCTCGGTCTCACGCGGCCATTCGCCGACCCGCACCGCGCCGGCCTCTCGGAGAGCGCGCACCGGCTGCGCAAGCCGCGGCTGACCGAGACCGTCGACGGCGAGCCCCTGTCGGTAGCGCAGCGGGCGGACCTCGCCGCGGGCATCCTGCGGAACATGAGCCTGACGCGGGGCTTTGCGCGGCTGGTGGCGCTCGTCGGGCACGGCAGCCGCAGCGTGAACAACCCCCATGCGTCGGGACTGGACTGCGGCGCATGTTGCGGCCAGAGCGGCGAAGTGAACGCCAGAGCGGTGTGTGCGCTGCTCAACGAGACCGCGGTACGCGAGGCCCTCCATGCGCGAGGCATCGCCATTCCCGCGTCGACGTGGTTCGTTCCGGCGCTCCACGACACGACCACCGAGGAGGTGACGCTCTTCGACCTCGACGAGGCACCGGTCACACACCGCGAGGATCTGGCGACGCTCCGTCGGTGGCTGGACGGCGCGAGCGAGCGCACCCGCCGAGAGCGGGCCTCGCGCGCGGGTCAGAGCAGTCACAAGGAAGCGTTCGAGGCGAGGGCGAGGGACTGGTCACAGGTGCGACCCGAGTGGGGACTCGCCGGCAACGCGGCCTTCGTGGTCGCGCCGCGCAGCCGCACGCAGGGCCTGGACCTCGAGGGTCGAGCCTTCCTCCACGAGTATCGCTGGGATGAGGACGTCGACGGCGCGGTGCTCGAGGGCATCCTCACCGCGCCGATGGTGGTCACCCACTGGATCAACCTCCAGTACTACGCCTCCACCACGGACAACCTGCGGTTCGGCAGCGGCAACAAGGTGCTCCACAACGTGGTCGGCGGCGGCATCGGCGTGCTCGAGGGCACCGGCGGCGACCTGCGCACCGGACTCGCGCTCCAGTCCCTGCACGACGGTGAGCGCTTCGTCCACGAGCCGCTGCGACTCGGCGTGTTCGTCGAGGCCCCTCGCGACCGGGTCGCCACGCTGGTCGCCCGCCACGAGACCGTACGGCGGCTGGTCGCGCACGAGTGGCTGCACCTGTTCGTGCTCGACCCGCTCACCGGCCGCTGCGAGCGCCTGAAGGCATGAGCCCCTACGCCGGGCGCCGCGTCGCGCTGGCCACGATGCACGGCAAGGAGCGCGTGATCGGCCCGGTCCTCGCCGAGCTGGGCATCGCGCTCGAGGTCGCGGACGGCGTCGACACCGATGCCTTCGGGACGTTCACCCGCGACGTGCCGCGTGCCGGCGACCAGCTCGAGGCGGCACGGGCGAAGTCGCTCGCGGGCATGCGCGCCTCGGGACGCGACGTGGGCCTCGCCAGCGAGGGCGCGTTCACTCCGGATCCGCTGGGACTGGGGGCGTGGAACCGGGAGCTCGTGGTGCTCGTCGACGCGAGGCTCGGCATCGAGGTGGTGGGCCATTCCAGCGGCCCGTCTCGACACGCGCACGCGATCGTGCGCCGCGAGGACGAGCTGCTCGCCTTCGCCGCGGATGTCGACTTTCCGACGTATGGGCTGGTGCTGCGCCCCGAGCGCGACGACGGGCATCCCGTGCTCAAGGACCGCGGCACCCTGGGCGGGCTCGTCGTGGCCTACCGCGAGGCCCGGGCGCTCTCCGAGACTGGCGCGGTACACGTCGAGCAGGACCTTCGCGCACACCGCCACCCGATGCGCATGGCGCGGATCGGCGAAGCCGCGCGGGACCTGGCCCTGCGGCTGAGTACCGCGTGTCCCGCGTGCGGGGCACCGGGCTTCGGCGTGACCGCACCCATTCCGGGCCTTCGCTGCGCGGGATGCGGCCTGCCGACGCACGAGCCCAAGGGGCAGCGCCTGGCCTGCGTGCGATGCGCCCAGACCGTGGACCGGCTGGAGGCGACGAGGTTGGCGGACCCGGGGCGGTGCGTGTTCTGCAATCCGTGAGCCCGGGCCTTCCGTGGACGACGACGGAGACCCTTCGCCCATTCGTGCCGGAACCCGCAACAACACCCCAAAAAATTCGGCACTGTTTCGATATCATGGCAAGTGTGCGGCAAGCCGTCGAAGACCGCTGCGATCGGCGAATGGCGGTGCGGCCTCGCTGGTCTCAGGTGCGGAGGTGCCCATGACTCTTCGACTTCTCCCCCTGGCCTTCGTCCTCGCTTGCACCGGTTCACCGGATGGAACCGTGGACGAGGTGTCGTCCGACAGCGGAACCGATACCGGCGAACCCGTCACCGCGGAGGGCGTGGAGGGACGCTGGCGATTCATGGCGGTGGAGAGCTGGGACGGCGGCGGCCTCACCCGCGGCGGAAACCCCGGTGTGGCCGGCGACATCGTCGTGTCGATGACCGACGCCCAGACGGGACAGCTCTCGATCCGCATCGCTGCGCTGATCGACGAGACGCCCGACGGAGACCTCGACGCCCCCGAGTTTCCATTCACGGTGGCCAGCGATGGCATGTGGCTGCTCGACACCGGCGACACGCTGGTGTTCGCGCCCCACCTCGACGGCGACACCCTGTCGCTCACCGCACAGGGCGACGACCCTCGCCACACCGGGGGCGAGGACGGTCCCTCGAGCATGACCCTCGCCCGCATTCCCGAGCCCGCCGGCCTGAGCGTGGGGCGCTGGGCGCTGGCGTCGGCCACCTTCGGGTCCCAGACCGTACCCGCCGGTGCGTGCGACGGCGGCAACGCGTTCACCTTCGAGCTCGCGATCGACGAGCGCTACCTGCTCACCGAGACGCTGACCGAGTCGCGCTACCTCGACGTGGACTGCACCCAGCTCGAGAGCACCGAGGTCACCGTGCTCGACGCGCTGGTCGAAGAAGAGGAGGGAGCGCTCCGCCTGTACATCGCCGGCTCGCAAGCCGGACCGCCCGCGATGCAGCTGCAGTTCGACATGAGCGTGAGCGGAGACGACCTCGTGCTCGATCTCGCAGCGTGCTGGCCCGCTTCGGAGTGTGAGGGCGGCGCGCCGGACCGCATGGTGCTGAGCCCGATTGCAGGGCGGTGATCGGGGCAGGGGCTCGCCGTCCAGGCCGCGCCCCCCGAGCCCCACCGGACCGCGCATCGCGCGGGCGGCACACGCCGATCCGCGCTCCGTCCCTCGGTCACCGAATCGTGCGCCCACTGCCCCTGCCGCCGGATTAGGGGGAGCCTTCACGCACGACCTCTGAGCCCCGGAGACGACCATGAGCCTGTACGCGGACTACCTCGAGCAAATCAACCAGCGCGCGCAGGAGGGCCTCCACCCGAAGCCCATCGAGGATGCCGAGCTCGTCGAGGAGCTGATCGCGCAGATCGAGGACACGGGGAACGCCCACCGCGCAGACTCGCTGAACTTCTTCATCTACAACACGCTCCCCGGCACCACGAGCGCCGCTGGCGCGAAGGCGGCCTTCCTCAAGGCCATCATCCTCGGCGAGAAGAACGTCGAGGAGATCTCCCCGACCTTCGCCTTCGAGCTGCTGTCCCACATGAAGGGCGGCCCCTCCGTCGAGGTGCTGATCGACCTGCTGCTCGGGGACGACGCTGGCATCGCCGCGCAGGCGGCCGAGGTCCTCAAGACTCAGGTCTTCCTCTACGACGCCGACACCGACCGCCTCGCCGCGGCCCACAAGGCCGGTCACGCGCTCGCGACCGAGCTGCTCGAGAGCTACGCCAAGGCCGAGTTCTTCACCGAGCTGCCGCCGATCGACGAGACCATCCAGGTCGTCACCTACGTGACGGCGGTGGGTGACGTGTCCACCGACCTCCTCTCCCCCGGCAGCGACGCGCACTCCCGCTCGGACCGCGAGCTCCACGGCCAGTGCATGTTCGAGCACGACAAGGCCAAGCAGCAGGCCCTGCTCGACCTCAAGACGCAGCACCCCGACAAGCGCGTGATGCTGGTCGCCGAGAAGGGCACGATGGGCGTGGGCTCGTCGCGCATGTCCGGCGTGAACAACGTCGCGCTGTGGACCGGCGTCCAGGCCAGCCCCTACGTGCCGTTCATCAACATCGCTCCCATCGTCGGCGGCACCAACGGCCTGGCCCCCATCTTCCAGACCACCGTCGGCGTGACCGGCGGTATCGGCATCGACCTCAAGAACTGGGTCAAGAAGCTCGATGCCAACGGCAAGCCCGTGATGGACGAGGACGGCGAGTTCGTGCTCGAGCAGGTGTTCTCGATCGACACCGGCACGGTGCTGACCATCAACACCCGGACCAAGAAGCTCTACAACGAGGACGGCACCCAGGAGCTTGCCGACATCAGCTCCGCGCTGACCCCGCAGAAGCAGGAGTTCATCCGCGCCAAGGGCTCCTACGCCGTGGTCTTCGGCAAGAAGCTGCAGAGCACCGCCGCCGACATCCTCGGCGTCGAGCCGCCGGTCGTCTACGCCAGCTCCAAGGAGATCTCCCACGAGGGCCAGGGCCTGACCGCGGTCGAGAAGATCTTCAACGCGAACGCGGTGGGCGTGACGCCGGGCAAGACCCTGCACGCCGGCTCCGACGTGCGCGTCAAGGTCAACATCGTGGGCTCGCAGGACACCACCGGCCTGATGACCAGCCAGGAGCTCGAGATGATGGCGGCGACCGTCGTCTCGCCCAGCCTCGATGGCTCGTACCAGTCCGGCTGCCACACCGCGTCGGTGTGGAACACCAAGGCCAAGCGCAACATCCCGAAGCTGATGGGCTTCATGAACCGCTTCGGCCTGGTCACCGCGCGCTCCCCCGAGGACGCATACAAGCCGCTGACCGACGTCATCCACAAGGTGCTCAACGACATCACCGTGGACGACTGGGCGGTCATCATCGGCGGTGACTCGCACACCCGCATGTCCAAGGGCGTGGCCTTCGGCGCCGACTCCGGCACCGTGGCCCTGGCGCTGGCCACCGGCGAGGCCACCATGCCGATTCCCGAGTCGGTCAAGGTGACCTTCAAGGGCACGCTGAAGGACCACATGGACTTCCGCGACGTGGTCCACGCCACCCAGGCCCAGATGCTGGACCACTTCCAGGGCGTCAACGTCTTCCAGGGCCGCGTCATCGAGGTCCACATCGGCACGCTGCTCGCCGATCAGGCGTTCACGTTCACCGACTGGACCGCCGAGATGAAGGCCAAGGCCTCCATCTGCATCTCCGAGCCCGAGACCCTGATCGAGTCGCTCGAGATCGCCAAGTCCCGCATCCAGCTGATGATCGACCGCGGCATGGAGAACGAGGCCGGCATGCTCAAGGGCCTCATCGACAAGGCCAACAAGCGCATCATGGAGATCCAGACCGGCGTGAAGCCGCCGCTGATGCCCGATGCCAACGCCGAATACGCGGCGGAGTTCACGGTCGACCTCGACCAGATCGTCGAGCCGATGATCGCCGACCCGGACGTGAACAACGACGACCCGTCCAAGCGCTACACCCACGACACGATCCGCCCGATCTCCTTCTACGGCGCGACCAAGAAGGTCGACCTGGGCTTCGTGGGCTCGTGCATGGTGCACAAGGGCGACATGAAGATCCTGTCGCAGATGCTGCGGAACATCGAGAAGAAGGAAGGCACGGTCACCTTCAAGGCCCCGCTCGTCGTCGCGCCCCCGACCTACAACATCGTCAACGAGCTGAAGGAAGAGGGCGACTGGGACGTGCTCGCCAAGTACGCCGGCTTCGAGTTCGACGACACCGCGCCGAAGACCCAGGCCCGCACCGAGTACGAGCCCACGCTCTACCTCGAGCGCCCGGGCTGCAACCTGTGCATGGGCAACCAGGAGAAGGCGGCCAAGGGCGACACGGTCATGGCCACCTCCACCCGCCTGTTCCAGGGCCGCGTCGTCGCCGACAGCGCCGAGAAGAAGGGCGAGTCCCTGCTCGCTTCGACGCCGGTCGTCGTGCTGTCGACGATCCTCGGCCGCACGCCGAGCATCGACGAGTACGTGGCTGCGGTCGATGGCATCAAGCTGACGAACTACGCGCCGCCGCGTCGCTGATCAGCTCGTAGGACCAAGCGAGCGGCCAGTCCGGGCTTCCGGGCTGGCCGCTTGTCGTTGGTCAGTTGGTGGTGCAGATCGCGTCGTCCCCCGTGCGGATGACGAAGGAGATCTCGGCCACCGCAGTCTCGCCATCGTGGCGACCGACATCGAAGCTGATGGCGCGGTGGGCACCCGCCGACAGGGTCGTCAGGTCGAAGGCGTCGAGCACGTCCGTGCGGTAGTCGTGCCGGCCAGCCCTCTGGGTCGGGTCGACAAACATGTCCTCGACGACGAGGTGTCCGTAGAACGGCTGGCCGCCACGATCCCACGCCGCGTAGATGTCGAGCAGCTCATAGGGCTGGTCGCACTCCACCCAGACACCGCGGCTCGGGACCTGCGAGGTGAGCTGGACCGAGGTGAACGCCAGGCGCACCGCTTCACCCCTGGGGATGGCGTCCACGGAGTCCTGGAGGGTGACGGCGGCGGAGGCCTGATCCGCGAGAGCGGCATCCACCGCGTCGAAGCGGGCCCCGACCTCCCGCACGGCGCGAGACGTCGCCATGGTGTCGGCGGCGATGCCCACCAGCTCGGCATCCACGGTGCTCGCGTGAGCCGACAGCCCCGTATCGACGAGGGCCACGCCCTGACCCACCGCGTACACCTGCCCCGAGAGGTCCTTGAAGCGGGTGTCGACGCGGTCCTTCATGGCGCCGAACTGCTTGTCGACGTCGGTCCACATCTGGCTCAGGTGACTGTCGGTCCGCTGGACGTCGGCGCTGATGCCAGTGGCCTGGTCGGAGAGGCGCTCGACGGCCCCCAGGATCTGGTCGAGCTGATCCTCGACAGTTGCGAGGCGAGCGTCGACATCGGAGCAGGCGCTCTGGGCGCTGGCGGTGTGAGTGAGGGCGACGAGAAGGACGAGGGGGCTCATGGCGACTCCACGAAGAGTGTTTCGCCAAAGCCGAAAGCAAGGGTCGTGCCATACCAGAAAGCCGCTATTCCTGGGCATCTGGCCGATTTCTGGCGACCGCACGGGCGCACTCGGCGCCCATATGGGCGGGCCTGGATCCGCGCGGACGAGGCTCGAGGGCGCCAGCCCTGTCGGACGCTGCGCCAGCCTGGCGAGCGCATCCTGCGGCGCACCGCGCGTGGCGTCCAAGCTGAGGTCTCGACCAACGACTCCACGGCAGCTCGGTGGCCGCCGCCGGCGACAGCCGCCCTCAGCGACAGCCACGAAGTCGAGCTAGCAGAGCCGATTCAGCCCGTTGAGCGCCGCGACGCGGTAGGCCTCGGCCATGGTCGGGTAGTTGAAGGTCGTGTTCACGAAGTAGAGCAGCGAGTTGGCCTCGCCCTTCTGCGTCATGATCGCCTGCCCGATGTGCACGATCTCGGCCGCCTGGTAGCCAAAGCAGTGGATGCCCAGCAGCTGAAGCGTCTCCCGATGGAACAGGAGCTTGAGCATGCCCACGCGCTGGCCGGTGATCTGCGCGCGCGCCAGGTGCCGGAACAAGCTGTGGCCGACCTCGTACGGCACCTGATCACGCGTGAGCTCCTCTTCGGTTCGACCGACGCTGGAGATCTCGGGATCTGTGTAGATACCGGTCGGGATGTCCCGGATCAGCCGCTCGTCACTGTGACCCTCGAGGAGGTGACCGGCGGCGAAGCGACCCTGATCGTACGAGGCACTCGCCAGGCTTGGATAGCCGATGACGTCGCCCACCGCGTAGATGTGCGGCTGGGTGGTGCGGAAGTGCTGGTCCACGTCCAGCTGACCTCGGGAGTTCGCGACGAGCCCGATCGCCGGCAGGTTCAAGGCCTCGGTGTTGCCAGACCGGCCCGCCGCATAGAGGAGCACGTCCGCCCGGACCCTCTTGCCAGACTTCAGCGAGAGCACGACCTTCTCCCCGACGACCTCCACGGAGTCCACGGTCTCGTTGTGGCGGATGGTGACGCCTCGATCACGCAGGTGGTAGGCGAGCGCGTCGACGATTTCGTCGTCGAGGAAGGACAGCAGCTCCGACCGCCCGTTGATGAGCTGCACCTTCACACCGAGGTTGCGAAAGATGCTCGCGTACTCACAGCCGATGACCCCGGCCCCGACGATGGCGAGCGTGCCGGGCGTCTCGGTGAGGTTGAGGATGGTGTCGCTGTCACACACTCGCGGATGACCGAAGTCGATGCCGGGCGGGCGGTACGGCCGGCTGCCAGTGGCAATGACGATGTGCTCGGCCCTCAGCTGTCGCGCGGGTCCGGTCGGCCCGACGACCTCGACCGTGTGCGCGTCGACGAAGTGCGCGGTCCCGTGGACGAACTCCACCTGGTTGCGGAAGTAGAAGTCCCTCCGCATGGTGCTCTGCTTGTCGATGACCGAGGAGGCCGCGGTCAGCAGCTTGGGAAACGACAGGTCGAGCTGATGCGCCATGTGCCCGAACAGCGGAGACTGCCGAAACGCGAGCAGCTGGCCGACGGAGTGGCGAAGCGCCTTGCTCGGGATGGTGCCCGAGTGCGTGCAGCTTCCGCCCACGCGGTCCCGCGAGTCGACCACCGCGACACGCTTTCCGCCCTTCACCGCGCGCATGGCGGCCCCTTCGCCGCCCGGGCCGGTGCCGATGACTACTACGTCGAAACTCTCTGGGCTCATCGGTCTCCTTCGCGAGGGCTACGCCACGTGTACCGACGTACCTCGACGCCGCCCTTTGCCCAAGGTCCGGCGGGCAGTCGTGCTCGGAGTACACGCCGCGCGGAGGCACCCCGGAGGATTCGACCCCGGTCCGGCGGACTGCGACCATCGGCTTGGAAGGTGTCGGATCGCGGTGCGCGGGCGATGTTTTGGCGGGTTCGGGAGGGGCTGAGCGGCTGTACGGACATTGTAGGTACATGCATGCGAGTGAGGGCCTGCGTGCGGCACTCTCCGCGAATGGAGGAATGATGAACAGGCTGTTCGGGAGAGCGGAGCTTGGGGTGCTGGCGACCACCCTGGCCACGGCCGCCAATGGCCGCCCGGATCGACGCGCGCTCCCTGCGACTCGTGGACACCCCCACGAACCCGCCGGGACGCCCGACCTACGCCAGCGGCTCGCACATCTTCCTGCTCCCGTAGGCGAGATCGAGAGGTCATCGGCCTAGGAACCGTGGTCGTCCGTCGACGTCCCCACGCCGCAAACCTGCGCGGATGGCGCCCCCGGCAGGACTCGAACCTGCGACCATCGGCTTAGAAGGCCGGTGCTCTATCCAACTGAGCTACGGGAGCGGATTCCACGCGGACACAGCGTCTCTCCGCCGCACACCGCGCATATCCGCCTCACTCGGGGATGACGACCTCGAGCGGTGTCTTGCAGCCGGTGCACCGCACGTACAGCGTGTCGTTGCCCAGCGACCCGCCCTCGGCGGTGAACGCCTCGCCGCACTCGGGGCAGGTGCCCTTGACGTCGCTCACGACCCCGGTCCGGCCGGCCATGTACCCACCGACCACGAGCCCCGCGAGCGGCAGGGCCCACGGCGCGACGAAGTGCACGCCGGGAATGAAGATGGTCGGGATGCCGAGGATGAGCCCCGCCACAGGAAAGCCGACCATGTACGCGGTGCGAGACGCCGGGTTGGTGCGGTGCACCTCGGCGGTGCCCTCGACCTCGCGCTTGTCGCGCGTCCGCAGGATGATGCTCTCGCTCGCCATGACGCCTCCGGGAAGGCCCGGGTAACGCGTGCTCAGCGACGTGGCCGCAACACGAGCCCCACGAGCAGGGGCGCGCCGATGGCGGAGGTGACGACCCCCACCGGCAGCTCGCGTCCGCTGATGAGCACCCGCGCGACGACATCCGCTCCGACGAGAAACCCAGCCCCCGCCACCGCGGACAGCCAGAACAGGTCCTCGCGACCGGGCCCGACCAGCTTGCGCACGAGGTGCGGCACCGCCAGCCCCACGAAGGCGATGGGCCCGCACCATGCGACCACCGCCCCTACCCCGAGGCTTCCGGCGACGAGCACCTGCGCGCGCAGCGCCGCGACGTCTACACCCTGGGACGCCGCCCGCGCCTCGCCAGCCACCAGTGCCTGCAGCCCTCGACTGTGCGCGAGCACCACCGCGATCACCGCGACCGCAATGGGTCCGAGCACCGCCGCGCCCGCGTAGCCGACCTGCCCCACGCTCCCGAGCGACCAGCGCACCGCTCGCAGCGCTTCCTCGGCGTCCGCGGTCATCTGCAGTCCCGACGAGATCGCCCCCGCCGCCAGGGTCAGGGCCACGCCTCCGAGGAGCACGTCCTGCACCCGCGCCTCGGCCCTCGCCGCCCACGCCGCCACCGGCAGCGACACGAGCAGGGCGCCGACGAAGGCGCCGATCATCACCGCCGCCTGCCCTGGCAGGAACAGGATGGCAATCAGCGCCCCGAGGGCCGCCCCTGCCGTCGTACCCGTCGTCGACGGCGTGGCGAGCGGGTTCTCGAACAGCGCCTGGAACGCCGCGCCGATCACCGAGAGCACCGCCCCCGCCGCCGCCGCGACCAGCACTCGCGGCACCCGCAGCTGCCAGAAGATGAACGCCTCGGCACCGCTCGGCATCGACGGCCCGATGAGGGGGGCGCCCAGCACCAGGGCCACGGTGACGAGCACGATCGCGAGCCTCATCGCGCCCCCAGCACCGCGAGGGCCCGCCGCTCGCCGAGCTCGGCCCAGCACATGCGCACGTCGAGCAGCTCACCGAGCTTCTCGGGCAGGTCCTCGTCCGAGAGCCGCGCCTCGAGCGCCAGGCGACCCTCCGAGAGCCCGAGCACCCGCACCTTGGCGGCCTCCTCGCGGGAGACCACGCGCAGCATCAGGTCCGGGTCGTGGGTGACGAGCAGCAGTCCCCGCCCCCCGCGCCACTGGTCGACGAGGAAGCGGTACACGCGCTCCTGCACGCCGGGATCGAGGTGGCTCGCCGGCTCGTCGAGAAGCCACAGCCCCGCCTCCTGGGCGACCAGCGCCGACAGGGCCACCCGCTGGCGCTCGCCACCCGACAGTGTGTGCACCAGACGCTCGGCGAAGCCCTCCACGCCGACCTCGGCCATCGACCGAACCGCCGCCTCGTGCCGCGCCCGCCGCCCCTCGCCAAAGCGGAACCGACCGGCGGCGACCAGCTCGACCGCCCGCACGGGCTCTGCCAGGTTCAAGCTCTGCGGCAGCCAGCCCACCGCCGCCGCGCGCTCCCTCGGACCCAACGAGCCGCGCGGTATCGACCCGAGCGCGACCTCGCCCTCCGCCGGGACCAGTCCGAGCAGCGCCCGCAGCAAGGTCGTCTTGCCTGCCCCATTGCGGCCGACGACCACCGCGCACTCCTCGGCTCCCAGCGTCAGGTCCACCCCGTCGAGCAGGACCCGTTCGCCGGCACGCACACGAAGCTGGCGAGCGGTGAGGAGCATCACCGCCGCATACCACGCCACCGCCCACCAGGGATCGGCAACGGGCCTTTCAAAAGCGGCAAGAAAATGCCGTGCAGGGGTCTCGCCGGTGCGATTCGCTGCCTACGAACGCTGATAGGCAGCGGATCCAGCACCGGCATGCACGGCTGCCTATTTCTTGCCGCTTTGTCGCCAGGCGAGGTGAAGGGCCGATTCCTTAGCTTCATGCTCATGACACACCGCCTTCCCGTCGGAACCGGGCTTCTCGCCCTCTCCCTCATCGCCTGCCACTCGGACATCGGTCTGAGCGAGGACATCGGTCCCGAGCCCGGTGCGGTGTGCCGCCCGGACATCTCGAGCGCCGTCGCCCCCGAGATCGACCCGACCTGCGGCGAGGTCCCGGACATCGCGGACCCGTGGAACGTGCACGAGGAGTGGAACTTCTTCGCGGCCACGGGCAACGACCAGGTCGAGAACTCCAGCTACAGCCCGCCGCTGGTCGCCCGTCTCACCGATACCGACGGCAACGGCGTCATCGACGAGCTCGACCACCCGAACATCGTGATGGTCACCTTCCCGTCGAACCTCGCCACCACCCGCGAGGGCAGCATCCTCGTGCTCGACGGCGTCACCCGCGAGGTCCTGTGGCAGGCGCCGGGCGTGTACTACGCCACCGGGCACGCGGTCGCGGACGTCACCGCCGATGGCTACCCCAACGTGGTCGCCTTCGACCCGGGCCGCCGCGTGGTGCTCTTCGATCACGAGGGCCACGAGGTGTGGACCAGCCGCGAGAGCACCGACGGCATGTACCCGCAGGCCACGGTCGCCGACCTCGACGCGGACGGTCACCCCGAGGTGCTCGCCGACAACCTCGTCCTCGACGGGGCCACCGGCCGCCTGCTCTTCGAGCTGCGCACCGACAACGACGTGCCCTACACGATGCCCATCGTCGCCGACATCGACCTCGACGGCACCCAGGAGGTCATCTACGGCAACACGGTGCACCAGCACGACGGCTCCGTGATGTGGGACACCAACCTGTCCGGCGGCTACGGCCACTTCGGCGCGGTGCTCAACGCGGATGACGACCCGGAGGCCGAGATCCTCATGGTCGCCGCGACCCGCATGGTGTTCTTCGACACCGACGGCCGCGAGCTGTACCGCAACGACATGGCCCGCCGCGGCGGCTCGGCCCCGTGCATCGGTGACTTCGATGGCGACGGCGCCTCCGAGATCGGCATCGGCGGCACCGACGGCAACCTGTCCGGCGACCCGGCGCTGTTCCAGGTCTACGAGATCGACGGCACGCTGGTGTGGTCCCGCCCGGTCGAGGACAAGTCCGGCATCGCGGGCTGCAGCGGCTACGACTTCGACGGCGACGGTGCCATCGAGCTGGTCTACGCCGACGAGAAGGAGCTGTTCATCTTCGACGGGGCGACCGGTGACGTCCGCTGGTCGACCACCGACCACGCCTCCGGCACCGTGTACGAGTACCCGGTCGTCGCCGACGTCGACCTCGACGGCAGCGCCGAGGTGCTTTTCGTGCGCAGCAACGACGAGACCATGCCGCTGCTCTCGGTGCTCGGCCACGTCGACAGCGAGTGGGCCGCCGCCGGCACCACCTGGGCCATCCACGACTTCGCGGTGACCAACCTCGGCGAGGACGGCCACGTCCCCACCGCCCCGCCGCTGTACTGGCTCGAGCACAACACCTTCCGCACCCGCCCGGTCATCGACATCACCCCGATCGACCTCGAGGCGCAGATCGTCGATGTGTGCGCGGATGCCTGCAACGACGACAGCATGGTGCGCATCGCCGCCCAGGTCTCGAACGGCGGCACGGTCGCGACGCCCGAGGGCGTGAGTGCGGCCCTGTACATCGACACCCCCGAGGGACCCGTCGCCGTCGAGGTCCGCGAGCTGGACCCGGTGCTGCCTGGCGCGGTGGTCAACCTCACCTTCGACATCACCTGGAGCTGGGCCAAGCTCGGCGACCTGTACCTGCGGGTCGACGACATCGGCACCGGCAGCGGGGCCTACGCGGAGTGCGACGAAGACGACAACGTCGCGGTCTGGGGAGCGGTCTCGTGCACCAACTGATTCCTGGAGCCTCCATGCGCGCTCGCATGCTTTTCGTCGCGATGATCGCCCTCACCGCGTGCAAGAACGACAACGGCTTCACCGAGCAGCCCGTGCCTCCCGGTGAGCCCCGGCCCGAGAGCCTGGAGGCGGTGCCCGCACCCGTGCCGCCCTCCCCGCGGTTCTACCTCCTGTTCCCGACCACCCCCGCGGCGGTCTCGGACCTCGGCCACGTCCTGCTCTGGGAGTGGGAGACCGGCGGCGACACCTACATCTGGACCGAGGACGAGGGGCTGGAGTGGAAGACCACCACCGGCGCCTACTTCAACACCGTCCACGACATCAGCGCCGACGGCACCAAGATCATCGGTGACTACGGCAACTACATGAACGACGAGGACACCCAGGCGGCCACCTGGACCGAGGAGGATGGCTGGGTGAAGCTCGGGGCGCTCCCCGACACCCTCGACTGCCCGATGCAGTCCGCGGGCTACGCGCTCTCCGCCGACGGAACCCTCGCCGCGGGCCTCGCATTCAGCGGCTGCAGCGGACGCGGCTTCCTGTGGGACGCGGACGGCGGCATGGTCGCAACCGAGCCTCTCGGCAACGGCGGCAACCGCATCAGCGCCATGTCCCGCAACGGCGAGCTGATGGCGGGCTTCGCTCAGGGCGATGGCAGCCGTACCCCCGCGGTCTGGTACGAGGACGGCACGGGCGAGGTCCTCAACATGGCCTTCCCCGGCGAGTTCTACGGCGTCAACGACGCCGGCACCAAGGCGGTGGGCCAGCTCGGCTCCAAGGCCGCGGTGTGGGACGTGGTCGACGGCCACACCCTGCTCGGCACGGTCGGCTCCCCCGGCGCGAGCAGTGCGGCCGCCCACGCTTTCTGTGGCGGCGACGACCAGATGATCATCGGCCGCGACAGCCTCGCCGGCGGCGTCGCCATCGCGTGGACCGAGTCCACTGGTCTCGTGATGCTCCAGGACCTGCTCGAGGACTTCGGCGTCGAGTTCCCCGACCAGACCCGCCTGCTCGACGCGGTCGCCTGTACGCCGGACCGCACCCACATCATCGGCCGCGGCGCGGTCGGTGAGGACGTGGGCTCCTACGTGATCGTGCTCCCCGAGGGCGCGCTCGATCCGCTCTTCCAGTGACTTCGCGCGGGATTGCCCGCAACCACCAACCCCACCCAGGGAGGAACCCGTGACGATCTCTCGCGAACTGCTCGCGGTGGCGCTCTGCGCCTCGCTCATCGCCTGCACCGATGCCGGTGAGGACCCGATCGACGACGACACCGGTGTGGTCGAGACCGACACCGACACCGATACCGACACGGACACCGATACCGACACGGACACCGATACCGACACGGACACCGACCCGTGCGGCAACGGCGTGCTCGATACCGGCGAGGAGTGCGACGACGGCGACGCCAACGGCCCCGACGCCTCCTGTGCCGAAGACTGCACGTTCAACAACTGGCAGACCTGCACCGACGTCACCGGCCCGAGCTACGCGCTGGACACCACCACCGCGCAGCCCGACGGTCGCTACCACCTCTCCCACCGCTTCAGCGGCTCCTCGGACCTGAGCACCGGCTGCGTCGAGCCCGCGACCCACAACGCGGTCGTCTCGTTCACGCTGCCCGCCGACGGCACGTGGCTGCTCACCACCGACAACCCGCAGACGCTGGTCCCCACCGCCCTGTCCCTGCGCACCGACTGCGACGACCGCAGCGAGATCTCGTGCTCCGTCGGCGGCACCACCGGCCCGAACGGCGCTCAGGCCGTGATCGTCGACGGTCTCGCTGGGGACGCCTTCGTCGCCGTGATCGAGATGCTCGGCGACACCGAGGGCAGCTGGCACCTCTCCCTCGGCCCCATCGAGGGCACGGCGACCACCGGCGGCACCTGCGACGACACCGTCGTGTGCGAGACCGGCGCCACCTGTGTCGACGGAACCTGTGTCGACCTCGTCGCCCCCGAGATCACCGACGCCACCCTCGTGCAGGTCGACTACTACGAGTACCTGCTCACCCTCGAGGGCACCGACGCAAACCACGACGTGAACAAGGTCAGCGTCGAGCGCATCCACGACATCCTCGGCGATGTCTGGGGAGACGACGCGAGCGAGTCCGCGGTCGTGATCGACAGCCGCATCGACTGGCAGGGCGACGCGTT
Source organism: Deltaproteobacteria bacterium (assembly GCA_006226595.1). Taxonomy (GTDB): domain Bacteria; phylum Myxococcota_A; class UBA796; order UBA796; genus M1803. The sequence continues at coordinate 224,847 of SBGP01000106.1, read as the reverse complement.
CACCGCGACCTCGACGGTGAGCATCCACTGGCCGACCACGGGACTCACCGACGCCGCCAGCATCGAAGTCGCCGTCCTCGACGCGAGCGGCTTGCCCAGCCCCACGGTGTCGCTGACCTACCCCGAGGCCGAGACCAACGCGATCCAGGACTACGTTGGCGACGCCTGCGACATGTGCGTCGACTGCAGCGGCAACACCAACGGGTTCCCGAACTACTGCAACCCGAACCCGCACACCGACCCGAACGACAGCACCGTGACCATCCCCGGTCTCGAGTGCACCTGGGACGACCGCACCGGGACCACCGCCACCTGCACCGACAAGAACGTCAACGACCCCATCGAGGTCGAGAGCGCGTCCATGTACTGGGCGGGCCCCGAGTCCATCCTCGTGCTCGAGGGCTTCGACTTCCGCCACTACCAGGGCATCAACGCGCACATCACCGCGGTGACCACCGGCGCCGAGAGCTTCGACCTCGGTGTGGCCTACCTCAGCGGTGAGGTGTGGAACGGCGGCCACTTCGTCGCCCGCGGCGCCTTCGACGCGAGCAGCGTCGCCGACATCGACTACCTCGAGATCTTCTGGGAGGACCGCGGCTACCCGAGCGCGACCACCGACACCGCGACCATCGTCGACTGGGTCGACTACACCGCTCCGGTCGAGGTCTCGGCGGGCGCCGAGTGCGACCTGGAAGGATGGGCGACGTCCTGCGAGGACGGCACGGTCTGCTCCCCCACCCTCTCCGGCGTGCCCGGCTGCCTGGACCCGGAGGCCCCCGAGCTCCTCTGGGCCACCGGCGTGTTCCAGGGTGGCTTCTTCTCCAGCCTGACCCTCGACTTCGAGGCCTACGACGCGAACGCTGACTGGGCCGAGGTCAGCATCGAGGCCGTCAAGGGCATCCCGTGGCACATGGAGCCCTACGGCTTCGACTTCGCGTGGAACCCCTCCCCGTTCGGCGCGCAGTCCTACACCGGAAGCATCTTCGTCAACGGCGGCAGCTGGCTGTCCCAGGTGACCGTGGTCGACAGCGAGGGCCTCACCTCCGAGTCCGCCGTCGTCTCCGGTGTCGACACCCAGGCCCAGGGCGACGTGTGCAGCACCGGTACCTGCAGCTTCTTCGGCTGCCAGCCGCCGGTGACCTACTGCGACGTGCCGGCCGGGGACACCTGTGCGCTTGGCGCGGAGACCCCGGTGTGCGAGGCCAACGCGGCCCCCGTGCTCGCCAGCGCCACCGTGCGCCGCACCGGCGCCACCCAGTACCAGGTGGACTTCGACGGCACCGACATGAACGGAGACGCGCTCAAGGCCATCGTCATCAAGGACGAGAACGGCGAGGTCACCCGCGAGCCGGTCAACCTCGACTTCGACCTGCCGATCGAGGGCTCGACCAGCTTCATCAGCAGCTTCACCGGCAGCATCGACGACGCGAACGCCGAGGTCACCCTCACCGTGAGCCTCTCGGACTGGGGCTTCGCGCAGTCCAACGAGATCACGCTGACCGTGCCGCCCATCCGCGGCGCCGGCGACACCTGCTCCGGTGACGACACCATCGACATGTGTGTCGAGGGCAGCGAGTGCCTCGACGGCGTGTGCTTCGCCTACGAGCCGCAGCTGTCCGGCGCGACCGTGGCCTGGCAGAACTACGGCCGCGACGCCGTGGTCACCCTCACCGGTCTCGACGACTACACCGGCTCCGCGCAGCAGCTGCGCAAGGCCATCGTCACCCTCGGCGGCAAGACGGTCGAGAAGTCGATGAGCTCCTACAACACGACCTGGGACGGCAACAGCTTCAGCTTCGACGTCGCGGTCCCCGGCGTCGGCACTGGCGCGCTCATCGACGAGCGCTTCGTCAGCGTCACCGTCGTCGACGAGGGCGGCTTCAGCGACAGCGGCAGCTTCTTCATCACCCCGCACGTCGGCCTCGACGACACCTGCGACCCGACCGAGGTGGCCGACACCTGCCACGCCGGCCTGGCCTGCGACACCACGGTGTGCGCCAACGACGTCGCCGACCCCTGCGCCGGCGTGCCGGTGACCGTGGTCGACAGCGACGTGATGACGTGGACGATGACCAGCGGCACCGGCGTGGACACCTACAGCGAGTACGCCACCTGCGGCGCGAGCAACAACCCGAACGGCCGCGAGCAGGCCTTCGAGTACACCGCGACCCAGGACGGCACGCTGACCATCACCAGCGCCTCCACCGATGGCGACGCGCACCCCGGCTACCTCTTCGTCCGCGCCGCCGAGTGCGTGAACGAAGCGGCGGTGCTCGGCTGCAGCAACCACATCCCCAACGGGTCCACCGTGCCGAACAACAGCGTCTCGGTGCCCGTGGTCACCGGCGATGTGCTCTACGTCACCGTCGACGGTCCTTCGTGGAAGAAGGGCTCCGGCACGCTCACCTTCAGCTACTAGGACCGGAGGCCGTCATGGACCGAGGCGGAGAACCGAGCGCGGAGCCGGTGCTCCGCCTCGCGGCGTTCTGGGCCGCCGAAAAGCCCAGCCACGCAAGGGGTCGACGCGCCGTCGAGGCGCTTCCCGAGCCCGAACCCGAGCCCCCGCTCGTCCCGATGCTATCTTGCCCCCCTGGGAGCGAGATGCCAGAGGGTAGGCGCCGCGGCCGTCCTGCGGGAGTCGTGGTCGACAACGAGCTGATGCGGTCCCGCCGCAAGGCCCTCGCGCTGTCGCAGAGCGACCTTGCGGAGAGGGCGCGGATGGGCGCGCGCACGGTACGCGCCGCCGAGAAGGGCGACCCGGTGTCGACCGACACCGCGATGCAGCTCGCCGTGACCCTGGGCCTGCCCTACGTCCAGCTCGTGCGCAAGTCACCCGAGGAGCTGCAGAACCGCCTGCTCGAGCGGGGCTACGCGTTGCTCGATCCGCCCGAGCCTTGGGTCGAGCGCGACGAGCTCGCGTCTCTCACCCGGCTGCTCACCGCCGAGAAGGGCGGGCTCGTGGTCCTCGAGGGTCCCGCCGGCATCGGCAAGTCCTCCGCCGCGCGCTGGCTCGCGAACGAGGTGATGGACGAGTTCCCGGACGGCGCCATCTGGCTCGCCGCGGCCAAGCTCGACGAGCCGGGACGCCTGCACCGGGTCCAGCGCGACGTCGCCGCGTGCCTCGGCTTTGCCGAGCTCCTGCCCGACCCGGACCTCGTCACCGGCGAGGCCTTCGACCGGGCCTTCGCCGCCCGCTTGTGGTCCCGCAAGCGCCTGCTCGTACTCGACGACGTGCAGGATGCCCGCCACGTGCAGCGCCTGCTCGAGCCCGAGCACCCGCAGTGGATGCTCGCGACCACCTCGAGCCGCTACGTCGCCGACCAGCTCGGCGGACACCGGCACCGCATCGAGCGCTGGTCCACTGCAGACGCGACCCGACTGCTCGAGCGCGTGGTCGACGACCACCGCACCGAGGCCGACCCCGAAGGCGTCGAGGCGCTCGCCGAGCGCTCCGGCGGCCTTCCCCTCATCGCCCGCCAGATGGGCGAGGCCCTGCGTCGACGCCGCTACACCGCGCCCACCGACTACGCCGCCGAGATCGAGGGAGCCGGCATCGAGGGACTCGGCACCGAGGACCACGCGCGCATCGGTGCGCTGTACGTCTTCCAGGACCGGCCGTTCTCGCTCCCCTTCGCGCGGGTGGCCACCGGTCTCTCCGAGGTCGGCACCCGCCTGCTCCTCGAGCAGCTCTCCGACCTGTACCTGCTTCGCGAGGTACCCGGCCCCACCCGCCGCTTCGCACTCGACTCCGCCTCGCGGGGCATCCACTTCTGGGACAGCCAGGAGTCGCAGCGCGCGATGAACCGGCTGATCGCCGCGGCTCCCGACCTCGGCGAAGAGCTCGCTGGCGACCCGATCGGCGGCGACACCAACGTCGAGGCCGCCGCCCGCCTCGACGCGGACCTGCCTACCCTGGGCCTGATCCTCGACCGCATGACCCGCGAGGTCCTCGGCGACAGCCCTCGCGCGGCACGTAGCCCCGCGGACGTGCCGAGCCCGCTGCGCGCAGACCTTCCCGTCGGTCGCGCCCTGCGGGCAATGCGCTCGCTGCTCATCTACCAGCCGCCGGACGAGGCAGGCGCGTGGCTCACCGCCGCACTGTCGGCCGCCCGCGACCAGCACAACGACGAGGACGTGCGCGACGCGAGCTGGATGCTGATGGTGTGGTGGTGGCTGCGTCGCCAGCGCCACGGTGCCGCCAGCGAGTGGTGCGAGCCTGCCGTGCGCGCCGCCCGCGAGGTCGGGCCTCCGGAACGCGTCGCCTCCGCCCTGCTCTTCGCCGCCGCCGTCAAGCAGTACGCCGAGGGCACCCAGGCTCAGCTGCACTACCTCGCACAGGCCGCAGAGCTCGGCGAGAACGACGCCCTCGAGTCCTACCAGCGCGCCTGCGCGCTCGGCTCCTACGCAGTGGCCCTGTTCCTCGAGGGGGACATCGAGCAGGCCGAAGCGCTCACCGAGCGCGGCCTCGCCATCATCGAGGGTTCCCCCGACCGGGTCGTGTGGGCCGAGCTCGTGCTCAACCTCGGCGCGATCCGCCTGGCGAGGGGCGGCACGCTGCCACCGGCCGATCAGATCCGCGAGGCCGTGCGGCTCGTGACCACGACCTTCGCGGGAAGCACCCTGCTCGAGGCCCAGGTGTTCGAGCTCGCCCGCATGCTCGGCGTCGACCCGCGCAAGCCCATGCCCACCGCGGGCCAGGTGTTCTACGCCGTGCCCGCCGAGCTCGTGAACTCCCGGTTGGTGCGCATCGCACAGATGCTCATCGACCTCGGCCACCCGGTCGAGGGCGTGCACTACGAGGGCTCACGCGACACGCCCATCGGCCGTTTCTCGTCGATCACCACGCCGTTTGCGCCGCGACAGGCGCGTCCGGCGATGGCGATGGCGCTCCTCGCGCCCGTCGAGCCCTTCCGCCGACTGCTCTCCGAGGAGGGCCGAAAGGCGGCCATGGACTTCGTGGTCGCCGTGCGTGGACCGCATCATCCGCTGCATCGCGCGCTCGAGTCGATGTAGGCGGATTCTCCGCTTGCACCGGGGCCCTCGCTGACGCTCGTGCCATTGTGACCGCCGAGTCGGTCTCCGCGGGGTGCAGCAAATCGCCGAAAAGCGCCTCTGCGGCTGGCGAACCGACCGATCGCCGGCTACATCCGCGCCCAACCCACGCTGCCTCGGCCTCTGCCGATGTGCCGCGGTTCCGGAGGATCTCGAGTGAGCGCCGCGCCCAGCCCCGTCGAAACTGGCCCCCGCACCGGCTCCAAGCTGGTCCGGGCCACCTTTCCCCACGCTGACGAAGACAAGGCCAAGAGCTGGCGCCTGTGGGCGACCACGGTCGGCGTCTGGCTCGGCTTCGAGGCGGTCGCCGCGTTCCACCCGTCGATGATTGTCCAGTTCCTGGCGGCCATCTTCGCGGGCCTCACCATCGTCCGGATGTTCATCTTCTACCACGACTACCTGCACGGCGCGATCTTCCGCAAGAGCACCGCCGGCAAGGTGTTCATGCACGCGGTCGGCTACTACACGCTGAACCCGCCCAGCGTGTGGAAGGAGACCCACGACTACCACCACCAGAACAACGCGAAGATGGTGGGCGCCGCCATCGGCAGCTACCCGGTGGTCACCACGCGCATCTGGAAGATCCTCAAGCCGGCCGACAAGCGCGCCTACACCATCGCGCGCCACCCGCTGACCATCGTGCTCGCCATCTTCACGATCTTCGGCATCGGCATGTGCATCTCGCCCTACCGCCGCAACCCGAAGAAGCACTGGGGCGGCCCGCTCGCGCTCGTCCTGCACTTCTCGGCCATCGCGGTGCTCGCCGCGACCCTCGGCTGGCGCGTCGCGTTCTTCGGCTACTGGCTGCCCCTCGCGATCAGCATGTTCGCCGGCGCGTACCTGTTCTACGTGCAGCACAACTTCCCGGACATCATCCTCAAGGACCGCCGGGAGTGGGACTACAGCTTCGCGGCCGTGCGCAGCAGCTCGATGTTCGACATGCACCCGATCATGCACTGGTTCACCGGCAACATCGGCTACCACCACGTGCATCACCTGAACCACAAGATCCCGTTCTACCGCCTGCCCGAGACCATGGCGGCCCTGCCCGAGCTGCAGGACCCGGGACGCACGACCTTCGCCATCGCCGACATCCGCGCGTGCCTGAAGCTAAAGCTGTGGGACCCCAAGCAGGGCAAGATGGTCGGCTGGGACGCCGTTCAGTAGCAAGGCTGGGCGATAGCCCACGCCGCCGCGCATGAACGCGGCCCAGCCCCCTGGCAGCTCCCACAAGCGAGCCCAGCGAGCGTGATCTGGACGCCGTTCAGTCGCAAGGCCGGGCGATCGCCCAGGCCGCCGCGCATGAACGCGGCCCAGCCCCCTGGCAGCTCCCACAAGCGAGCCCTGCGAGCGTGATCTGGACGCCGTTCAGTCGCAAGGCTGGGCGATCGCCCAGGCCGCCGCGCATGAACGCGGCCCAGCCCCCTGGCAGCTCCCACAAGCGAGCCCTGCGAGCGTGATCTGGACGCGGTTCAGTAGACAGGCCGGGCGATCGCCGAGCCCTGTCCCGCCCTATTTACTCGCTGATCGCCGGCCCGGTCTCGACACCGCCGCCGCCGCCGCCCTCTTCGGTCGCAGCCTCGGCCTCACCCTCGGCTTCGGCCTTGGCCGCGGCCTCCGCCTCGGCGGCCTTGCGCACATCGCTCGGGGTCGCGTGCGGCTTGTGGTACGGCTTCGCGAACTCCGCCTCGAGCGACGTCAGCGTCTCGAGCGGCCAGTCCTTCTGGATGATGTTCACCAGCCAGCTGGGCATCATGCCCTTGGGGTCGGTGATGATCTCGACCTGGACCTGGGTCTCGGTGTCGGAGACCGGCGTGATCACGTAGCGGCTGTTGATCAGCTCAGCGCGGACGCCGGCGGTCTCGGGCGCCTTAGCGTGCTCGATCGACTGCATGGTCAGCGTGAGCACCCCGGTCTTGTCATTCTCGACGAGGGTGCCGTGGTAGACGTAGTCGCGATCCGCGAACAGCGCCGGCAGCTCGAAGCGCTGGTACAGCACGTAGTCGAAGTCGCTCTTCTGCTCGAGGATGTAGTTCTCGGCGAGTCGGTTGACCCACTCGATGCGGTGCTCGTTGTCCATGAGCACGCCGACCACGTTCTGGGGCGTGCCCTTCATGGTCTTGGTGCCCCGGAAGGCGTAGAGCTTGCTGTCTTCGACGCCTGCGCGCTCGACGACCACACCCTCCTCTTCGTAGATCTGCTCCCAGGCGAGCTCGCCGGCGGCAGCGGGAAGGGTGAACGCGAGGGACAGACAGACGGCGGCAGCCGCACGAACGAGCGACATCGAACCTCCAGGACGGCGCATTGTACGCATGGGATCGCGGGGGAGCGACGAGAAAACCCGCGAAGTGCGGGCCGTGTGCCCTGCGATTCGAGAAAACCCGCGGTGAAATGCGGGCGCGCTGCTCGGGACGCACCCGGGCTGGACAGTGGGCATGAGACCTCCTGCCCACACGAGTCCAATCCGCGTGCCAGGCGCACTCGACGGGCGCTTTCTCTCCGGACATGCACCGTTGGCGGCCTCCCAGCCGAGTCGCCGCGGGACGCGACTTCCAGGCTCGTCCACGATCGGCGACTACCGTCCACCCCGTGGTCCGGTAGGATGCGCCATGCGGCTCGACTCCGGCACCACCATCGCCGATGTGACGCTCACCCGACGCCTGGGCTCGGGCGGCCAGGGTGAGGTGTGGGCGGGACGGCGCCCAGACGGCAGCGAGGTGGCGCTCAAGGTCCTCACCAAGGGCGACTCGCACGCGATGCTGCGCGCCATGCGCGAGGCCCGCCTGCAGGGGCAGATCCAGCATCCCCACATCGTGCGCATCCACGAGTTCGCGATCCACGACGGCGTGCCGGTGATCACCAGCGAGCTCGTCGACGGGCTGTCCCTGCGCCAGCTTCTGCGCCGCGGGCCCATCGATCCCGAGCTGCTCGATCGCCTCGCCCACCAGATGTTCGCCGGGGTCGAGGCCGCGCACGCCAAGGGTCTGGTGCACCGCGATCTCAAGCCTGGGAACGTGCTCCTCACCTGGGAGGACGGCGGCTATCAGGCGAAGATCACCGACTTCGGCATCGCCGTGGAGGCCTCGCCGTTCAGCCCGGGAGACGACCTCTCCGGGCGTGGGCTCGCCGTCGGCACCGCCGGGTTCATGGCGCCCGAGCAGCACCAGGGACGCGAGCTGGTCGACGCCCGTGCCGATCTCTTCGGTCTGGGCGCGGTCCTGTACTGGATGGCAGCCGGTCGACGCGCATTCTCGGGCAGTAGCTGGCAGGAGGTCGTCGATCGCAGCTGCGCCGGGCGGTTCACGCCGGTGACCGTGCTCGCTCCGGACCTACCGGAGCGCTGGGCGCTAGCCATCCACTGGGCCCTCGACCCGAGCCCCCGCCGCCGACCCGCCGACGTCGCAACCCTGCGACGCGCCTGGGACGGCATGGCGCGCTTCCCGGACTGGGTCGTGCGCGGCGTGGACGACGACAAGCCCGAGCCCACGGCCAGCGACGACATCACCGAGGTGAACACGCCGGCCCTGCCCGATCAGACCGACGCCTCCCTCGCGATCAGCTTCGGTCGCCACAAAGAGACCGAAGCGGTGCGCAAGCTGATGAAGCGCCACCGCGTGGTCACGCTCCGCGGCGCCCCAGGCATCGGCAAGACCCACCTCGCCACGCGGGTCGCCGCTTCCCGCGCCGCCGACGGCAGCGACTGGGTCCAGTGCTACCTCACCGAGGCCCGCACCGAGTCCGGGCTGCTCGTTGCACTCTCCGCCGGCCTGGGACTTCCCTTCGCGGGCGAGGATCCGGTCGAGCGCATCGCCCTCGCCATCGAGGGACGCGGGGACACCACCGTGGTCCTCGACAACGCCGAGCAGGTCCTCGATCCGCTGCTCGCCATCCTTCCACGGCTCGTGCTCGCCGCACCCGAGGCACGGTTCCTCGTCACCTCTCGCCGGCGGCTCGATGTCGCGTCCGAGGCCGTGTACGACGTGGGTCCGCTCGACACGCCGAACGCGCGGGCGCTGTTCCAGGATCGCGCGCGCCGCCGCCAGCCCAACCTGCAGTTCTCGCCCGAAGAACAGGCTCAGATCTCCGAGCTCATCGAGCGGCTCGAGGCCAACCCCCTGGCCCTCGAGCTCGCCGCCTCCCGCGTCGTCGAGGACGGCATCGGCGAGCTGCTCGAGGCCTTGCGCGCCGGTGCCCAGGACAAGGCGATGCAGGTCGCGCTGGAGTGGTCGTGGCGCCTGCTCGCGCCATGGGAGCGGCACGTGCTCGGCTGCTGCTCGGTGTTCCGCGGCGGGCTGTTCCCCGAAGCCCTCGAGGCGATGATCGACCTGTCGCCGTGGCCCATCGCCCCTGACGCGATGCAGGTCATCCACCGCCTCGTCGATCACAGCCTGATCGCGATCCGCACCCTCGGCGAGGACACCCAACGCCTGCATCCCTACGCCTCGGTGCGCACCTTCGTACACGACAAGCTGCACCCGACCGAGCGCGAGGCCGCCGAGCGCGCCCACCTCGCGTGGTTCGCGGCCCTGTCCGGCCCGGAGGGCGAGAAGCTGCGCAAGGGTCCCGCGGGTGCCGAGGCGACACTGCGCATGATCGCCGACAACGAGAACGTGGTCCACGCGCTCGACACGGCGATCCGCCTCGGAGAACCCGCCCAGGCCGTGCTGTGCGCCGCCGGGATCGGGGAGGTGCTCTCTCGCGTCGGCCCGCCGCAGGCCGGCATCCGCAAGATCGAGCAGGCGCTGGCGATGGACGGCCACACCGCCGCGGGGCGCGCTCAGCTGTACATCACGCTGGGCCAGCTGCTCGTGAACACCAACCAATACGGCCCGTGCGTCTCGGCCCTCAAGACCGCCGAAGCTCTCGCGGCGGACGCGGGCGACGCGACCCTCGAGGCCGAGGCCCTCACCCGACTCGGCATGGTCGCGCACCACCGCGGACAGCCCCTCGAGGCCGAGGCCCACTACGAGCGCGCGCTGGAGCTTCTCACCGAGGACAGTCCGCCCTGGCGTCGCGCGCTGGTGCATCGTCAGCTGTGCGCCGTCCAGCAGCACATGGGGGCCTTCGAGGCCGCAGATCGCTCGATTCACACGGCCCTCGCCCTGCTCGAAGAGGCCGGCAACGTCACCGACGTCCCGCTGTGCCACATCCACGTCGGCACGCTGCGAGCCCACCAGGGACGCCCCGAGGAGGCCAGCGTGTACGAGCGACTCGCCCTCCGCGCTTCCCGCCGCATGGGCGACACGGTCCAGGAGGGCCGCGTGCTCGGCAACCTCGGCGTACGCCTGCACCAGATCGGCGACCGACGTGGGGCCGAGCGCGCGTTCCGCCGTGCCGCGTGGATCGCCCGTCGCACGGGCAGTATCGGCCACGAGGCCATCGCCCGCGGCAACCTCGGCGAGACGCTGATGGTCGTCGGACGCACCGCCGAGTCCGAAGAGGAGCTCACCCGCGCCATCGCGATCGGCGACAAGACCTGGCCCGTCGTCGCCGGCACCTTCCGGACGACCCTCGCCCGCCTCTACGCCCGCGAGGGTCGCCTCGACGAGGCCCAGGAGCTGCTCGACGAGGCCCAACCGATGCTTCGCGGCGTCCACCGCACCAACCACGCCGCACTGCTGCTCGCGCGCGCCGAGATCAGCGCACGCCGTGGAGACCCGGACGGCGTTCATCGATGGATTCGACAAGCCGAAGTGGCATACGGTGGCTCCGACCTGAGTCACGATCCCGAACTCGCCCTGCGCCTGATCGAGGTCATGGCCCTGACGGACCAAGCAGCCCCCGGCGGGGAGAATTTGCGATAGTCCTGTCGAAACCCACCATGTGACTGCACACAAGGACACGCGTGCCGGGCACACCGCTGACATCCCAGGAAGCGATCCTCACCGCGCTCATCAACGCGGCGCCAGTGGCGATCCTCACGCTCGACCTGGAGATGAACGTCACCATGTGGAACCCGGCGGCCGAGCGGATCTTCGGGTGGTCGGCGGACGAGGTGCTCGGGCGCCCCTACCCGCTCGTGCCCGCCGAGGAGTGGGAGCGCTTCGAGGGCTTCTTCCGCACCGTGGTCTCCGGCCAGGGCTTCACCGGCGTCGAGAGCGTGCGCACCCGGAAGAACGGCGACCTCGTGCACATCGCCATCTCCACCGCGCCGCTCCACGACGTGAACGGCGTGGTCAGCGGGGCGATGGCCATCCTCGAGGACATCAGCGAGCGCAAGCAGCTCGAGGCTCGCTACCAGCAGGCCGCAAAGCTCGAGGCGATCGGCCGGCTCGCGGGCGGCGTCGCCCACGACTTCAACAACCTGCTCACCGTGATCCTCGCGTACAGCGACACGCTCTCGATCGAACAGGATCCCGCCCTCGTCGCCCGAGGAGCCCAGGCCATTCGCCACGCCGCCGAGCGTGCCGCGGACCTCACTCGCCAGCTGCTCGCCTTCAGCCGTCGTCAGGTGCTCAAGGCCGAGGTGCTCGACCTGAACGAGGTCGTGCGCGCGTCGACGGACATGCTCCAGCGGCTCATTGGCGCCGACATCGACATCCACACCTCCCTCGCGATGCGCCCCATGTGGGTGAAGGCCGACCCCACCCAGATCGAGCAGCTGCTGATGAACCTCTCGGCCAACGCACGCGACGCGATGCCCGGCGGCGGACAGCTCCACCTGGGCATTCACGCGGTGTACCGCGCGGGCGAGCGCTGGGTGCAGCTCTCCGTGACCGACACGGGCACGGGCATGGATCCCGAGACCGCCGCCCGCGTGTTCGAGCCCTTCTTCACCACGAAGGGGAAGGGAAAGGGCACCGGACTGGGCATGGCCTCGGTGTACGGCATCGTGCGTCAGAGTGGCGGCGAGGTCGATGTCGAGACACAGGAAGGAGTAGGGACGACGTTCCGCATCTTGCTCCCCCCTGCCGAGCCCCCGAGCGCGGTGGCTCCAGAGCCCGCCATGGCCGAATCTGTTGGTGACCGACGCACGGTGCTCATCGCCGAGGACAGCCGCTCGGTGCGCGCGGTGCTCAAGGCCATGCTCGAGGCGTGCAACCACACGGTGATCGCCGCGGAAGACGGCGTCCACGCGATCGAGCTGGCCCAGGCGCACACAGGTCCCATCGATCTCGTGATCACCGACGTGGTCATGCCGCGCATGGGCGGCGGTGAGCTCGCACAGCATTTCTCCGCGGCGTATCCCGACACGCACGTGCTCTACGTCTCGGGCTACGCGGACGACGAGGTCGTGCGCAGAGGCGTGGAGCGAGGCGGACACTTCCTCCAGAAGCCCTACACGCTCAAGAAAGTGAAAGAAGCTTTGCAACGGATCTTCGACAGCTAGCGCACGGGCTGTAGAATCGGCTTGGATTCTTCTGGATACGGCCTCGCGGGTCGCCCCCACGGCACGCGAGGGACGGGCGGGGGCGCATGCGGCTCGACGGCCGACAGCTGCACATCGACGATCACGGCACCGGCGACACGGTCCTCCTCGTTCACGGGTGGATGATGGCGGGTGCGGTGTTCACACCCTTGCGCCAAGCCCTGCTCGACGCCGGGTACCGGGTCGTGGTGCCCGATCTTCGCGGCTCCGGGAAGTCGGACCCCACCGAGGACTACACGCTCGCTGGATACGCCGACGACCTCGCCGCCGTGGTCGATGCCATCGGACCGTGCGTGATCCTCGGCCACAGCATGGGCGGGGCCCTCGCGCAGCTCGTCGCCATCGCGCGACCCGAGTCCGTCCGGGGCTTGATCCTGCTCAACCCCGTGCCCGCGAGCGGGCTGCCGCTCCCCGACGAGGCCATGGGCCTGTTCGGCACCAGTGGCGGCGACCGCGACAAGCAGCAGGTCATCCTCGGCCTGGCGACGCTCACCCTCGACGAGGACGGGCTCCACCAGCTGCTCGACATCGCGGGCACCGTCGTGCCCGAGGCCGTCCACCAGTCCCTGGTCGCGTGGACGACCGGAGGCTTCGCGGACCGACTCGGCGAGATCCGCGCCCCCACGCATGTCATCGCGACCTCCGACCCCTTCCTGCCGCCAGCATTCCTGGACCAGGCGGTGGTCCAGCCCATCGCCGGGGCGCAGCTGCACACGCTCGAAGGGCCGGACCACTACCCGATGTGGGAGGCGCCCGAGGCGACTCGCACCCTGGTCCTCGCGATCCTCGACGGGCTCTAGCAGTCCTCGCGACGCGGCCGCCGCCACGGGACAGCGGCGATCATGCCGAGACCGGCCCACAGCGCGCCTCCCGCGGTCCATGACCCCGACCCCCACTCCGTCGGAGGCTCCGGATCGAGCGCAGAGGGCGGCAAGAGGGGCACGAACGCGTCGTCGACCTGCCAGCCGAGGTGACCCGCGACCTGGGTCCCGCGGACCACGCCGCCATCGGTGAGGCTGATCCATGTGCCGTCGGCGAAGGTCCACACCCGCAAGCCCTCGGTCTCGGCCCGGTCGCCGCAGACACCGCGCTGGAGCTCGCGGTGACGGGGACGGGCGCCGATGCCCATCAAGGCGCCATCCAACAGCATGGCGCGGGACGACACGAGCCAGGTGGAGCGGTCGTTCGGCTCGTCCCCGACGAGCTCGCCACTCGCGACGTCGTACACGCGCTCGCGGCCGTGCGCCCACACGGTGAGCTGCTCCGGCGTCGCCACCGCACAGGTGGGCGCGAGCGGGACGAGCGCGGTGATCGGCTCACCCTGCCAGTCGAGCACGCGCGCCGGACGCCCGATGCTCGGCATCGTCGGCGCGAACCGCGCGAAGCAGTCCTCGCCGCACGCGCCGGTCACCTGGGACAGCGAGGCGTCGTGCGCCGGGTGGATGGCCCCGGTCCAGGGATCGAGGTCGAAGTTGGACGCCTCGACCTTGCCGGGGGCCCGATCCGCGACCTCCGCGGTCGCGGTGTCGATGGACACGAGGTTCTCGCCGGTGTCGATCAGCACGTAGCGTCCGAGCGCCGAGGCCCTCACCGCGCGCACCGTGCCCTGCCACACCACCGCCTCGCCCCACGGATCCTCGCGCCACACGCCGTCGGCGCGCACCTCGAACACACCGGTCGCGAGGTCGAGGCGCAGCGGGCCTCCGCGGTCCTCGTGTCGTGCACGCCAACGCACCGCCGCCACCTCGTCACGGTCCAGCGCCCACCACTGTCCACGCGGCGCGAGACCGGTGCCGTCGTAGCGCCCCTGACCGCTCCGGAAGTCCCAGACCCAGGCGCCGAACCGCAGACGCTCGGGCTCGATGGCATCTGGCGCACTGGGAAGGAGGACCGGCTCGAGGCCTGCAAGCGTCGGGTCGACGCGGCGCACCACCGCCTCGGCGGGCGTCCACGGACTCGCGGGCATCTCGACGACGCGCTGCCGGATCACCGGTCGCGGACAGGCCAACGCCACCGCGACGAGCAGGAACCACCCCATGGGACCTCCTCGCGGATGGACAGCGAGGACCGCGGGAAGTTCCGTCAGATCTCGCGCTGCCGGGCCTCGCGGCGGGCGCGATCGAGCATCTCGCCCAGCGCCTCGACGCACGCGAAGGGATACGCGCTGAGGTCGATGTCCACGGACTCTCCGAGCGTGCCGCGAAGCCGGAGCCGCCGACCCGAGAGCCGCGACACGCCGTCGAGCGTGAGCATGCGCATCTCTCCGCCGGGACCGGCCACGTTCACCGCGCCAAAGGGACTGACCGTGAGCCGAGCCGGACCGACGAGCCGAGGCTCGGAAAGCGCCACCGCGCCAGCGGCCCACACGGCGGCGAGGGCCACGGACCACGGCGCGAGGCCACCCCAGGTGACGAGCACGGCGCCGACACTCCCGAGGAACAGCCCGAGACCGGACCACGCGAAGACGCCGGGCCGTCGCCATCCGAGCCAGCGAGCTTCCCGCACGCCGGGACTCTCGCTGAGCTCGAAGTCGGTGAGTCGGTGGTTCACGGCCCCCCTGGCCAACGCGCGGAGCGCGCGAATACGATCAGGATGGCCAGCCACGCCGGCCGCGTCAACGGGGCCCGCTGTCGATGGCGTGACAGTGCGGTGGGAAACGCCGTTGTCGCGATTGGGCTGGCGGCGCACGCAAATCGCGAATCGCGGGCCGCCGGGCCCCGCTGCCGAGCTAGGCGCGCATCAGCTTGTCGATCATGCGCGCGGTGAAGTCGTGCCCCTCCATGTATGCGAGACACAGGCGCTCCTCGCCGAGCGCGGCCTCGAGGTGCACCACGTCCTCGAGCTGGCGACCATCCGCCACCGCGCGCACCGGGCGCCGCTCGGGCGAGATCACCCGGGCCTCGGCCCGGCTCCCACGCGGCAGGGTGATCGGCGGCAAGCGCGGCTGGTGCGGGCAGATCGGGGTCACCGTCAGCGTGGACAGCGTGGGGTGCGCCGCGGTCGCGCCGGCGGAGAACGCGTAGCCGGTCGAGCCCACCGCGGTGGAGAAGATGATGCCGTCGGCGACCAGCGCCTCGACGGCGAGGTGCCCGTCGAAGGTGAGCTCGAGTCGCGCGGTCTGGCCACTCGCCCGCTCCAGGTAGATGTCGTTCACGGCGGTGAGCGCGTGCACGTCGCCGCCCACCGTCGTCGCACGCCCTTCGAGGACCGGGAACCGGCGCCGCTGATAGCGCCCGGCGTTGATCAGCTTGGCCGTGCGCTCGACGTCGACCACGTCGTTGAGCAGAAAGCCAAGGGTGCCCGCATTCAGGCCCAGGTATGCCAGGTCCAGGCCGTGGGTGTGCACCGTGTGCAGCAAGAAGCCGTCACCGCCGATCACCAGGCACAGGTCCTCCGGCTGCGGCTTCAGCATGGGAGCGAGCGCGGCTTTCAGGGCCATGGCCCTTGGATTTCGCTCGTCGGCGACGATCATGATGCCTCCTCGCTCCCCCGCAGCAGGTCGCAGCAGCGTGCGGGAGCATAGCGCGTGCTATGCCAGAGGTATGTCCGGTCCGATGACCCTCCAGGCCCTGCAGTCCCTCGAGCCCGGCTCCTCCCGTCGGCTCACGGCGGGCATGGTGGGCCTGCTCACCGTGGGGCTGCACCTGCCCGGACGCGGCCTGCACTTCGAGGTCGAGGGCTGGGAGACCATCCCCGACGCGCCGACGGTGATGGTGTGCAACCACACCCACTGGCTCGACTGGATCGCGCTGCGCTGGGTCGGCTACTGGCGGCACCGCACCCTGTGCAACTGGGTGAAGCCACGCACGTACGAGGAGGGCTGGGACCGCTTCCTCAACAAGACCGGCAACATCCCGGTCGTGTCCCGCGGCTACCTGATCTCGGCCGACGTGCGCTCCCTGTGCGGTGAGCCGCCCGACGAGACGCAGTACCGCGTGCTCCGCGACCACCTCGATGAGGGCACGCCGCTGCCCGAGGGCGCGTTCTTCGACAAGATCGCGAGCACGCCGCGCGACATCCTCGGCATTCGCTTCGACCCCTCCGCTGAGGACTGGCGCGCCTGCGTCGAGCGGCTCTTCCACCAGATGATGGAGGCCACGCTCGCCCACACCAGGACCCTGTGCGCGCAGGGCATCGACCTGCAGATCATGCCCCAGGGCGTGACCTCGATGCGCCTCACCCACGGGCATCCCGGTGCGCTTCAGGCGGCGCTGGCCCTCGACCTTCCGATCGTGCCCGTCGGCATCAACGGCTTCCCACAGGCCTACGGCGAGAAGGGCCGCATCTTCCCGAAGCCCGGCGGCACCGTCGTCATGCGCATCGGCGAGGCCTACCGCCCCGATCCCATCGAGGGCCTGGTGCCCTTCCTGCCGTCCAGCGAGCGCGAGCATGCCGAAGCGCTCCAGGCGGGCACCGAGGCGATGATGTCGCGCATCGAGAAGCTGCTCGATCCGCAGCACGGGCCCGCCGCGAGCGAGGACGAGGCCGACGTCGTCGGCGTCGCCCGCTTCGTGTAGTCAGCGCGACAAGGCCTCGAAGTCCCAGGTCGCCATCATCGCCCGCACCAGCGTGTGATCGCGCCAGTCTGGCGCCGAAGACGCGACGAGCAGGGTCCCTCCGTCCACGGGCACCGCCCACAGCTCGGCGGTGCGCCGATCGCCGCCGTCGAGGGACGCGGAGAACCGCGCCACGGGCTTTCCCGCGAGCCAGGTCGTCGCGCCGCTGAGCACCCGGCAGCCACAGCCCGCCTCGAGCTGCTCGGCGAACTCGGCGGCGAACACGTCGGCGCTGGGGGCGAACACCGCATCGAGACGCACCTCGCCCACATCGCGCCGGGACCCCTGCCCCGGCGGCATCGGCAGGCTCACGGACCCCACCTCGACCGCGGTCCAGCCGCGCACGTCGACCTCGCCGCCGTCGACCCACACCGACACCAGCTCGGTGCCGTCGACGCGTCCCCGGCTCTCGGCCCGCCCGGTCACGTCGTAGCGCACCACCTCGGCGATCTGCCCGTCCAAGAGCCGCTCCGCGCGAATCACCCGCCGGTCGCGCAGGGTCCAGGCGCGGTACGCGCCATCGTCCTTCTTCCACACCGCCTGCGCCGAGGGCTCTTCGCGAACCTCGTAGAAGCGCGCCTCGTACACGCGGTCGTCGACCCGGGCAAAGTGCAGGATGGGAGCGGCGAACAGCGGCAGCATCCAGTCCATGCCTGCGTGTACCTCGCCCACCGGGGTATGCACAGGCGCGGAGGCGCAATGAGACTCGCGCGAGCCCACGGTCTGGGCAACGACTACCTCGTCCTCGAGAGCGGCGAGCCCATGGACCCGGCCCTCGTCCGGGAGATCTGCGACCGGCACACGGGCGTCGGCGGCGACGGCATCCTCGAGCCCACCGCGCCCGGAGAGGGCGACTATGGCGTGCGCATCTGGAACCCGGACGGCTCGGTCGCCGAGAAGAGCGGCAACGGCCTGCGCATCTTCGCCCGCTGGCTCCGCGATGGCGGTGCACCCGAGACCTTCACCGTGTGGACCGGCTTCGAGCTCGCGCGGTGCACGGTCGGCGAGCCGCTGATCTCGGTGGAGATGGGGCGGGCCCGCTTCGCGCCGGACCAGGTCCCGGTGGACCACGAGCTGATCGAGCGCGAGATCGACCTGCTCGGCGGCCTCACCCTGCACGCCACCGCGCTCTCCGTCGGCAACCCGCACTGCGTCGTGTTCGTCGACGAGGACCCGGGCAAGGTGCCGTGGCGCCAGTGGGGCGAGGCGCTCGAGACACATCCGTGGTTCCCGAACCGGACGAACGTGCAGATCGCCCGCGCCATCGACGCTCAGACCCTCGAGATCCGGATCTGGGAGCGCGGAGCGGGCCCGACCCAGGCCTCGGGAAGCTCGTCCTGCGCCGCCGCGGCCGCCGGCGTGAAGCTCGGTCGCCTGTTGCCGGGACGCATCGAGGTGCGCATGCCCGGGGGCATCCTGCACGTCGACGTGAGCCCCGAGCTCGACTGCCTGCTCGTCGGACCGGTCGAGCGAATCGCCACCGTCGAAGTGTCGGAGGCCTGGCTGTTGGCGCGGAGTGACGGGCGGTAGCCTGCGACCCTCCGCCGAGCGGAATAGAGTGAGTCAAAGGAGATGTCCCATGGATGGCTCGTGCTGTGCGAACCCGGTGGCGGATTGGACCGTGACCATCGAGGGAGAGCAGTTTCGCGAGGTGATTCGCTGCGGAAGCTGCGGCACGCTCCACGCGAACGAAGTGATTCCTGCACCGATCCGCTGGGCACCCCAGAACTGCGCCCACTGCGGCGGACTCATGGAGCAGGACACCTGGCGTGACGGCGCGCCGATGGTGATGCGCTGCGAGACCTGCGAGCTGACGAAGCAGGAGTGCATCGACATGCACCGCCGCCTCGCCACCGCCGAGAACGGGCAGCCTGGCCTGCTCGTCGGTGCCGTGCGCAGCCTGCAGTCCGGCAAGGCCGTGCTCGCGATCAAGCTCGCCACCGCCGCGGCGATGAGCGGGGACGACCCGAGCTACGCGCGCTTCATCCGCCTCAAGGCCATGGCCTCCGGAGGACTCACCGACCACGCGCTCGACGAAGCCTGGCGGTGGATCGACGAGGGCGAGGACGAGCTTCCCGCGGAGCTGTTCGACTGGCTGGCCGCCGCCGAGGCCGAGACCGGCAACGTGCCCGGCATCCGCCGCGCACTCGAGACCGGCCTGCGCGTGAACCCCGAGAACACCGCAGCGTGGACCGACTATGGCGAGCTGATGCTCGCGCTCGAGGAGTACCAGAAGGCGCTCCAGGCGGCCCGCTACGGCCTCACCAACCCGGACCCCGAGCTCAGCGAGCGCAACCTCGCCGTCATCCTCGAGATCGCCGAGGGCATGTACGGCCGCGAGCTGTACGCCGAGGCGCTGTCCGCGGTCGGCCACGCCGGCGACCACCACATGGAGACCCACGTCGAGCTCGCGTGGCTGCGCGCCCGCATCGCCGCCATGAAGAACGACGTCGAGACCTCCCGTCAGTGGCTGCAGCTCGTCCTGTCGCTCGAGCCCGGCCACGCCGAGGCCCAGGCGGCCTGGGACAAGGTCAAGCCCGAGAAGCGGCGCGGCTGGTTCGGCTTCGGCGGCGGCAACAGCTAGTACCCCACAACCCGAAGGCGCATTGCCCCGGGTGGACGGCTAGCGAAGGGCCTTCGTCTCGCTCATCCACAGCGGTACGTGCAGCGTGCCGTCGAGCACTTCGCGAGCGCTGTCCGGCTGGATCGGCACCACGGGCGAGGGCAGGGCGAGCACCACGCTCGCCGCGACCACCCGCGCTCGCGGCGGAAGCGTGCCACACCCGACCGTGACCACCTGGTGTGCTCCTGGCTCGAGCAGCGTCAGGTGCGGCTCGTCGAGGATGGGCGGCTGCCCGCCCGCACCGGTGCGCACGCCGACCCCGGTCACCTGACCCTTGCCCAGGGACGCGACCACCTCGCAGGCCGGGAGGTAGGCCTGGGGCACCCACACCGCGCGGTCCGCGGGGCCGGTGACCTCGACGTCGAGCACGAGCTCGCCGGCTTCGACGCGCGCGGCCGTCACCCGTGATCCGAGCGGAACCGGCACGAGCTTCGGATCGACCCGCACCTCGCGAGACGCCGCGAGCTGCGGCAGCCACTGGTCCTCCGCTCCCCCGGTGAGCGTCTGGTTCGGGAGCGCGACGTGAACCAGGTAGGTGCCGGCCACGGCCCGCTCTGCGAGCACATGCTCGTGAACCTGCTCGGCGCCCGGCTCGAGCACCGCCCAGGTCAGCGAAGCCGCGTCGACCGGGGTCGCCACCGAGGCGTGGGCCTGCTTGGGCAGGCGAGACCGAGGCGGATGATGCGCCACGCTCACGGTCGACGAAGCGGACCATTCGACCGGAATGCGCAGGGGGGTGTCCCCTTCGTTGCGGAGGGTGATCACCGCGGTGAGCGGCTCACCCACGGCGACCTCCTCGGGAAGCGCGAGATCGACGGTCTGGGCGAAGGCTGAAACGAGCAGGAGAATGGGCATGAGGCATCCTCTCACCCCCGGTGACGATTGCCCAGCCGACAAGACTTGACATGACAACAGCTTCTTGACGCGTCTAGTGTTTGAGCAGGAGGCCCAGCATCGCCTCCCGTACACTCTCTACAGAACCCAAACCCATCTTCCGGGGTCCTACCCCGCAGGGGTGCCGCGGGGCAGCGGCGCAACCACCCTACAGCCCGACCATCTGACTCCCAGCCACCTGGCTGGCCCGCCGGTTCGCCGGACGCACGCTCTCTCATTCGAACTTTTCCCCAGCCACCCACGATGGCGGGCGCGAGCCAGAGAGAACGTCTGCCGACCGGGAGTCCCACATGACCGAAACCACCGACCTCCTTGGACTGATCGAAGCCAAGCAGGACACGGCCCGCTTCCAGGAGCTGCTCTGGGAGGGCAGCTACGCGGACTACCTCGGCATGGTCGAAGCCTCCCCGTCGATCGCTCGCAACGCCTATCAGCGGCTGTACGACCTGATCGAGAGCTACGGCTACTCCGAGTACACCGAGTACAAGAAGGTGATCCGCCGGTATCACTTCTTCGACGACCCCTTCGACGACGGGGCCGACGCGGTGTTCGGCATCGACATCCACCTGATGAAGCTGGTGCGCGTGCTCCGCGCCGCGGCGCTCGGCTTCGGGCCCGAGAAGCGCGTCATCCTCCTCCACGGCCCGGTCGGCTCGGCCAAGTCGACCATCGCGCGGCTGTTCAAGAAGGGCCTCGAGCGGTACTCGCGCACCGAAGAGGGGCGCCTGTACACCTATTCGTGGGTGCTCGACGGCAAGGAGACCCCCTGCCCCATGCACGAGGAGCCGCTGCGCCTGCTCCCCGACGAGGTCAAGGACGACATCCTCGCCAAGGTGAACGCCAACGCCGACGGCTACAAGGTCAAGCTCGAGGGCGACCTGTGCCCGGTGTGCCGCCACATGTACCGCCAGGTCATGCGCGAGGTCGGCGGCGACTTCCTCAAGCTCGCCCAGCACATCCGCGTGCGGCGCCTGGTCCTCTCCGAGAAGGACCGCGTCGGCATCGGCACCTTCCAGCCGAAGGACGAGAAGAACCAGGACTCCACCGAGCTCACCGGCGACATCAACTACCGACTCATCGCCGAGTTCGGCAGCGACTCCGACCCACGCGCGTTCAACTTCGACGGTGAGTTCAACGTCGCGAACCGCGGCATCATCGAGTTCATCGAGGTGCTCAAGCTCGACGTGGCCTTCCTCTACGACCTGCTCGGCGCGAGCCAGGAGCACCGGATCAAGCCGAAGAAGTTCGCCCAGACCCACATCGACGAGGTCATCCTCGGGCACACCAACGAGCCCGAGTACAGGCGCCTGCAGAACAACGAGTACATGGAGGCGCTGCGCGACCGCACGATCAAGATCGACGTGCCGTACATCACGCGCCCGAGCCAGGAAGCCCGGATCTACGAGAAGGACTTCCGGGCCGAGACCGTCGGCGCCCACGTGGCCCCGCACACCATCGGCATGGCCGCGACCTGGGCGGTGCTCACCCGCCTCGAGCAGCCGAGCAACCACCAGCTGTCCCTGCTCCAGAAGGCCAAGCTCTACGACGGTCGCGCGATTCCCGGGTTCACCGAGGACCACGTGAAGGAGCTGCGCAAGAGCGCCCGCCGCGAGGGCCTCGAGGGCATCTCCCCGCGCTTCGTGCAGGACAAGATCTCCAACTCCCTGGTCAAGGACCCGGACATCGCCTGCCTCAACCCTTTCATGGTGCTCAACGAGCTCGAGAGCGGGCTCACCCACCACAGCCTGCTCTCCAGCGACGACCAGCGCGAGGCCTACCGCGAGCTGCTCGGCGTGGTGAAGACCGAGTACGAGGACATCGTCAAGAACGAGGTCCAGAAGGCGATTGCCGCCGATGAGTCCGCGCTCAAGCGCATGAGCGACAACTACATCGACAACCTGCGGGCCTACGTGCTCAAGGAGCGGGTGAAGAACGCGTTCACCGGTGCCTACGAGGAGCCCAACGAGCGGCTGATGCGGTCGATCGAGGAGAAGATCGACATCCCGGAGGCCCGCAAGGACGACTTCCGCCGCGAGCTGATGAACTACATCGCCGGCCTCGCCCTCGACGGAAAGACCTTCGACTACACCATGAACGAGCGCCTGCACCGCGCGCTCGAGCTGAAGCTGTTCGAGGACAGCAAGGACAGCATCAAGCTCACGAGCCTGGTCAGCCAGTCGATGGACGAGGAGACCCAGGCGAAGATCGAGGTCGTGAAGCAGCGGCTGATCGAGCGCCACGGCTACTGCCAGATCTGCGCCGGCGACGTGCTCCAGTACGTGGCGTCGATCTTCGCGCGCGGTGATGCCGCGAAGGGCTCCTGATGACGTCGAGCTTCCGACTTGCAGGGCGCCGCCTGGCGTCGCCCGCCTGCGGATGGGAGGCGCGATGCTGAACATCGACCGCGACCTCGGTCGCTTCCGCGACATCGTGAAGGGCAAGGTCCGCAAGGACCTCAAGAAGTACATGTCCTCGGGCGAGCTCATCGGCCGCAAGGGCAAGAACGTCGTGTCCATTCCCCTGCCGCAGATCGGCATTCCCCGGCTTCGCTACGGCGAGAACAAGTCCGGCGTCGGCCAGGGTGACGGCGAGCAGGGCGATGGCGCCGGCCAGGGCCAGGAGGCGGGGGACGCGGCCGGCGAGCACGTGCTCGAGGTCGACGTCTCCCTCGACGAGCTCGCGGAGATCCTCGGCGAGGAGCTGGAGCTGCCGCGCATCGAGCCCAAGGGCACCAAAGAGTCGATGGCCGAGCGCAACCGCTACAAGGGCATCGCTCAGCAGGGCCCCGAGTCGCTCCGACACTTCAAGCGCACCTACCGACGGGCGCTCCAGCGGACCATCGCCAGCGGCGGCTTCGACGCCGAGCGTCCCGTGATCATCCCGATCAAGGAGGACAAGCGCTACCGGCACTACGTCGTCGAGCGCGAGCCCCGCTCGGCCGCGGTCGTCGTGTACATGATGGACGTGTCCGGCTCGATGGGGAACGAGCAGAAGGAGATCGTGCGCAATCAGGCCTTCTGGATCGATACCTGGCTGTCCCATCACTACAAGGACGTCGAGACCCGGTTCATCATCCACGATGCCAGCGCCCGCGAGGTCGACCGCCACACCTTCTTCCACACGCGGGAGAGCGGAGGCACGCTGATCTCCTCGGCCTACAAGCTGTGCGTCGAGATCCTCACCAAGGACTACGACCCGGCCGAGTGGAACATCTACCCCTTCCACTTCAGCGACGGGGACAACTGGTCGGGCAGCGACACGCGGGCATGCATCGAGCTGCTCAAGAACACGCTGATCCCGATGTCGAACCAGTTCTCGTACGCCCAGGTCGACAGCCAGTACGGCTCCGGCCAGTTCATCAAGGATCTGCTCGAGGCCTTCGGCGACGAAGAGGCCGTGACCCTGTCCCGCGTGCCCAACCGGGACGCGATCATGGACTCGATCAAGGACCTGCTCGGGAAGGGAAGGTAGCCATGGCGCTGATCTCCAACCGCTTCCTCCGCGAAGGTCGCGCGCTCCCGCAAGAGCTCGAGGACTGGCGCCAGAAGATCGAGACCCTCGCCAAGGGCTACGGACTCGACTTCTTCGAGACCATCTTCGAGATGTGCACCTACGAGGAGATCAACATGATCGCCTCGTATGGCGGGTTTCCGACCCGCTACCCGCACTGGCGCTGGGGCATGGACTACATCCAGATGCAGACCAGCTACGAGTACGGTCTGTCGAAGATCTACGAGATGGTGATCAACACGGATCCCAGCTACGCCTACCTGCTCGACAACAACCTCGTCGTCGACCAGAAGCTGGTGATGAGCCACGTGTTCGGCCACGTCGACTTCTTCAAGAACAACCTGTGGTTCGCGCCGACGAACCGCAAGATGCTCGACCAGATGGCCAACCACGCGGCCAAGGTCCGCAAGCTGATGGACAAGCACGGGCAGTCCCCGGTCGAGAGCTTCATCGACCTGTGCCTGTCGCTCGACAACCTCGTCGATCCGCACAGCCCGCACATCCGGCGTGAGCGACGCACCTCGCAGGCCGAGTACGAGGAAGCGCACACGAACCGGGAAGTGGTCGGGAAGATCCCGGCCAAGGGCTACATGGACAAGCACATCAACCCGCCCGAGTTCCTGGCCGCCCAGCGCGAGAAGAAGGCCGAAGAGCTCGCGAAGATGCGGCGCTACCCCGAGGAGCCCGTGCGCGACGTGCTCGGCTTCCTGCTCGAGGCGGCACCGCTCGAGTCGTGGCAGCACCAGATCCTGCAGATCATCCGCGACGAGGCGATGTACTTCGCGCCCCAGGGCCAGACCAAGATCATGAACGAGGGCTGGGCCACGTACTGGCACACGAAGATGATGACGCAGGACATCCTCGATGACAGCGAGGTCATCGACTACTGCGACCACCACTCGGGCACGACCGCGATGCGGCCGGGTCAGCTCAACCCCTACAAGATGGGCGTCGAGCTGTGGCGGCACATCGAGGAGCGCTGGGACAAGGGCCAGCACGGCAAGGACTGGGTCGACTGCGACGACCCGCGCGAGCGGCGTCGGTGGGACACGGGGGCGATGGAGGGTCGCGAGAAGATCTTCCAGGTCCGCCGCACCCACAACGACATCACCTTCCTCGATACCTTCCTGACGGCAGACTTCTGCCGCCAGCAGGGCTTCTTCACCACCGCCTACGACAAGCGCGCTCGGGAGTGGGTCATCGACTCCCGCGACTTCGCGGACGTGAAGAAGGGCCTGCTGCAGATGGTCGCGAGTCGCGGCACGCCGCGGGTCATGGTCACCGACGCGAACGCGTTCAACCGCGGCGAGCTGATGCTCGAGCACACCCACGAGGGCCTCGACATCCAGCTCGACTGGGCCGCGGTCACCCTCAAGAACCTCGCCACCATCTGGCGGCGCTCGGTGCACCTCGACACGGTCGTCGACGGCAAGCCGATCCGGCTGAGCCACGACGGCACCGAGCTCAAGAAGAGCGAGCGCAAGGAGGACGGATGAGCCTCGCCGACGCCCTCGCCGAGGCTCTGGACAAGAAGTCCGAGGGCACGATCACCGCGGAGCACGGCGGTGCGAAGGCCCACGTGGACGTGGTCACCAGCGGGCCCGTCGGTGTGCGGGTGCGCGGCGTGAAGATCGAGCGCGGACGCGACGTGCCCATCGAGACCGCCGCGGAAGAGTTGCCCGGCCAGCTCGCCGGCGTCCTGCCCGAGCGCATCCACGCGGTCGAGGTGGACCCGAGGCTCGGCGGCGCCATCCTGCGCACCAAGCCCGACGAGATGCGTGGGCGCGAGTTCGTCGAGGTCGAGGTCAGCGGTACCCGCAAGGTGGACATCCGCCGCTGGGAAGCGAGCGACGAGGGCCGCAAGCCCAAGGACTGGGCGATGACCCGTGATGCGCTGGGGCGGCTGGTCGACGACCTCGGCTAGGCGCCGCCCCGGCGAGCGTCGCTACGGCACCCACACGTAGCCGAGCAACTGCTCGACGATCTGCCCCTCGCACGCGGCATCGCCACTGACGAAGTGGTCGCCGCCACTCGTGCGGCAGCGGTAGAGGGGCACGGTGTCAGCGGTATCGCTGGTCGAGGCGTAGCCGAGCGGACCGAGCGGGTGCTGGCCCTCGCAGCCGGGATCGGCGGTGACCAGGTTGTGCTGCCCGACCTGGCACTCGAAGAGCAGCCGCGTGTTCGCCTGAGGCTCGCGGTACAGCAGCCATGCGGTCTCTTCGGAGAACCCGTCCGGCGCGATGCGCGTGCTCGCCCAGTGCCCACGCGTGCTGTCGTAGCTGCGCGCGAGGCGCGTGAACGGGAGGTGCTCGAAGCCGCAGTCGAGCTGGGGCGGCTGCAGGTCGAAGCGATTCGCCAGCGCCCACACCGCCCACGAGGCCTTGGCATTCCCGTTGTCGTCGCGAAGCCCGAGGCCGATGCCCTGCGCGACCTCGACCGGGTGGTCCTGCATGCGGTGGTAGATGTAGCTCTCGATACCCGGCGTCGCGACGACATTACGCAGGCTGTCGCACACGCCGTCGGCCTGGGCGGCCTGGGTCGCGTTCGGCGCGATCGAGTTCACCCCGCTCTCGGTGAGGTGGATCTCTCGCGCGGCCACGCTGTTCGGGTAGTTCTGGTACAGCCAGCCCGCGAGGGTACCGATGTTGCCGTAGGTGACCTTGGGCCAGTCCTCGGCCGAGAACGTGGGCACGGTGAGGTCTGGCGGGTACGGGTGGTAGGCCACGCGCCAGTCGCGGCTGCCCGCGGCATCGGCCACCGCGGTGAGCACGGTCTCCGCCGAGAGCAGCGGATTGCTCGCCGACGGCTGGTCGTAGGTGTCGCCGAAGTGGTGGGTCAGCGACACGAAGACCTTGGCCTGCGGCTGCTCGGCGATCACCGCGTCGTAGGCGGCGTTGTAGTTGGCGGTGATCTCGCCGAGCCACGCGTTCGCGTCGCAGGCCGTGCCCTGGCCGCACGCGACGTCGAACCAGTCGTTGCTGTTCACCTCGTTGTGGACGACGAAGTCGGCGATGCGCCCGTGGCCGTGGTTTCCGTCGTAGCGATCCGCGAGGAACCCGGCGAAGCGCGCGTAGTCCGCGGGCTCGTCGGGCGCGCAGAAGATCTCGAAGCCGCTCGTCACCGGCACGCACGGCTGCATACGCGCCCACTCGGGCACGCCGTAGACGACGGCGGTGACGACCACGCCGAGGTCGGTCCACTCCCGGATCGCGTCGTCGGTAGCGGCGTGCACGGTGAAGCAGTGCCCGTCGTAGGCCTCCTGGCCGTTCGCACACGGCGCGGTGGTCACGGTGGGCTCCCACGTCGCCCACACGAGGTTCATCGCGACGCCACCGGCCTGGTTGCCGGAGAGCTCCTGCTTGTTCGGCCAGAAGTCCGGCTGGATGCCCTTGAGGTGGTACGTCGAGCGCGTGGGGTACGGCACCGGAGAGGGGTCGGTGTCCGTGTCCGCATCGGTGTCCGCATCCGCGTCGGTATCGGCATCCGCGTCGGTATCGGCGTCCGCGTCGGTATCGGCGTCCGTGTCGGTATCGGCGTCCGCGTCGGTGTCGGCATCCGCGTCGGTGTCGGCGTCCGCGTCGGTGTCGGCGTCCGCGTCGGTATCGGCGTCCGCGTCGGTATCGGCGTCCGCGTCGGTGTCGGCGTCCGCGTCGGTGTCCGCATCCGCGTCGGTATCGGTGTCGGTGTCGGACTCGACCACCCCGCTGTCGGAGCCGATCGGATCCGGCGTGCAGCCGATGAGGAGCAGGGCGAGGAGCGTGCGCACGAGGGCCTCCGGACCCCCAGCCTACCGCGACCGGCGTTCTCCACGACTTCTGCACTTCCGCTGCTCGGAGACCGCGCGACCCGCGACCTACCTCACACGCGGAGGTCGCGATGCACGACGATGCCGCCCTGTTCCCCATCCTGCGCACGGTGTGCCTGCTCGAGTCGCGCTCCGAGCAGTACGGCGCGTACCTCGCGACGGTGCTCGGCGAGCAGCCGTGGATCGACGCCTGGGCCGCCGAGGAGGCCACCCACGGGGCGCGCCTGCGCGACTACCTCGCCGTGCACGACCCGGACTTCGACTTCGACCGCGCCTTCGCGAGGCTCGCCGACCTGCCCTACCACGAGGACGACGCCCGACCTCCCGCCGAGGAACTCCTGTCCCGTTGCGTGGTGGAGGCGCTCGCCGCGGGCTTCTACCGGGCCCTGCGCGATGCCGCGCGCACGCCGGAGCTCCAAGCGCTGTGCGCGACCCTCATGCGCGACGAAGTGCGGCACTACAAGGGGTTTCGCACCCATCTCGCCGCGCGGCCGGACCTGTCGTGGCCCGCGCGAACGCGGGTGATCGCGAGGCGAGTCCGCGAGCTCGACGACGACCAGATCGCGTTTGCGGCCCACTGCGCCTATGGCGACGGCGACTACCACCACCGCCGCAGCCGGAGGGAGTACATGAGCCGGGTGTATGCGCTGTACCGCGAGGAGCACCTCGCGTTCATCCAGGCGATGCTCTTCCGCGCCCTGGGCGCACGCCCCCCTCGCCGGTGGCGCTGGATCGTTCGTCGCAGCCTGTTCGCGGCCGTGCGCCTGCGAGCGACGCATACGCGCCTGCTCAGCGGGCTGGCCTGAGCGAGAATCCGGCCCTCCGCGGAGTGCCGATGCGTCCCCTGCCCTTCCTGCTGTTCCTCACCGCCTGCGATCCGTCGGGCGCGGCCCTGTCCGATGCCCTGTGCACGCGTCTGGCCGCCTCGCCCACCGCCTCGGCCACGGGCAGCGCGCCCGGCCAGGGTCCGGACCTGTTCGCCACCGACACCACCGTCGAGCTCACCCTCAACGACGACGGCAGCGGCGGGTTCAGCGGCTACTTCACGCTCACGCCGGACAGCGCCGGCAGCTACGCGCTCGGCTTCGAGAGCGTTCCGACGGTCACGGTCTACGACGGCGCCGGCGACGAGGTCCGCGCCGAGGACAGCGTCGAGGACGCCTGCGACGAGATGGCCGTGCGCCACACGTGGGCCATGGGCGCGGAACGGCACATCGTCGAGATCCACGCGACTTCCGCCACACTCGTGTTTGCCATCGAGCCCGCGGAGAGCCAATAGACGCCGGCCATGGCAAGTGAAGACACCCTGCAGTACGTCGCGCTGTGGGTCGCGAGCGCGACCTACACCCTCGACCAGATCCACGACATGACCGTCGAGCTGCTCGAGGCCGAGGGCGACGACGCCGAAGAGGCGGGCCCGCTCATCGAGGCCGCGATTCGCGCTCAGATCGCGAAGGAGCTGACCTGGGGCGAGGAACCGACCACGGTGGACCGGCTGCTCGCCGCCTTCCAGGACCTGGTCGACGCGAAGATCGAGGTCTTCGAAGCCGAGCTCGGTAGTCCGCTCCAGGCCTACAACGAGGTTCGGCAGGTCCTGAAGGACGAACACGAAGACCCGCTTCACCTGCAGGGCTTCGTGTTCTACACGGACGTCGGTCTCGAGGCCGCGCAGGACGAGGGCAAGCTCGGCCTGTGGTACGGCGGCTGGGGCTTCTCCCCCGCCGAGCTCGTGCGGATCTCGCTGCTCGCGGCCCTCGTCGAGCATGGCCTGGACCAGTTCGACGAAGGACCGGGCTGCGTCACCGTGCACCTCGGCCCCTGGCGACGCCGGGGCTGGGCAAACGGCAGCCTGCGCGACTAGCCGAAGTGCACGGCAGAGACCGGGAAGCCCATCACCGGGCCACTCCACGGACTCACGCCCGCATCGGACCCCGCCGCACCCGCCGCGACCATCAGCGGGAGCAGGTGCTCCTCGCGTGGATGGGCCGCGATGGCCCCCGGGGCCTTGCGCCAGGCCTCGAGCTGAGCGTTGCGCTCGTCCGGGTCGAGACCCGCGATGTCGCGAATCCACTGGTCGAACGCCCGGGCCGCGTCCTTGTGAGGAGCGGAGCCCGAGAACAGCGCGCGCAGGTTGTGGTAGCTCATGCCGCTCGCGAGGATGTACACGCCCTCGTCGCGGAGCGGGGCCAGCGCCCGGCCGAGCTCGATGTGCTTCGCCGGGTCGAGTCCCTTGACCAGCGACAGCTGGACCGTGGGGATGTCGGCGTTCGGGTACATCACCTTGAGCGGCACGAAGGCGCCGTGGTCGAAGCCGCGGCTCGCGTTCTCGGCGGTGTCGAAGCCGGCCTCGCCGAGCAGCTCGCGGACGCGGGCGGCCAGCTGCGGAGAGCCCGGAGCGGGCCACTGGATCTCGTACGCCGCCGGCGGGAAGTTGTAGTAGTCGTAGAGCATCGGCGGACGCTCGGCGGTCATCACGGTCGGCACGGCCTCCTCCCAGTGCGCGCTGATCATCAGCACGGCCTTGGGCGGCTCGGGCGGCAGGTCGACGAGGCTGCGCAGGTACCCGGCGAGGTCGGCGAGCTCCTGCTTGGGCATGCCGAGCTCGACGAAGGGCCAGGGGCCGCCTCCGTGGGGCAGATACACGACGGGCTGACGGGCAGTCATGGTTCCTCCAAAGCCGTTCATGGCAGCCAGCGCGGCAGTTCCGGCGCCGGCAGCGAGGACGGTTCGACGAGTGGGATTCCGGGCCAACTCAGCGCTCCTCGATGGGAGCTGCAGTGTAGCGGCCCCAGGCCACGAATGCGGCGAGGGAGCCGAGGACGAAGTTCACGGGCAGGGCGCCGAACTCTCCAGCCATCGCGTGGTCCGCGGTGGCGAGGAGCATCACGGTGGTCAGGCCCGCGGCGGCCAGCGGCGTGAGCTTGGGCTGGATGCCGGTGGCGGCGGGAAGCACGAGGCCGACGGCGCCGAGCACCTCGGAGCTGCCGATGACATAGCGCATGAAGCTCGGGAAGCGCTCGACCCAGAGCATGCCAGCCTCGATGAGCTCGGCATTCGGGGTGGTCAACTTCATCGAGCCCGCCGCGAGGAAGGCGAGGGCGAGCAGGCCCTGCGCCGCCCACAGGCCGATGTGCAGGGCGTTCGAGGGGCGGGTGGCGGTCGTGGTCGTCATGGGACCTCCTGGTCTCTGTCTGCCTCCAACCTAAACCCGACCCATTGACGCAACCAGCCAGTAGGATATGGACCCTACGTTGCGTGGAGGCAACCTATGCGTCTGGAAGACATCGCGACCTTCGTCGAGGCGGTCGAGGCGGGCACGCTCGTGGGCGCGGCCGACGTGCTTGGCGTGCCCAAGTCCACGGTCAGTCGTCGCGTGGCCCGGTTGGAGGCCGATCTCGGCGAGGAGCTGATCCGCCGCCACTCGCGCCTGTTCGAGCTCACCGACGTGGGACGCGGCCTGTACGAGCGCTCGGCCTCGGCGGTGCGCGACCTGCAGCGGGCGGCCCGTGAGGTCCACGACGCCCATGACGACGTCGCCGGCGAGCTTCGGATGACGTTGCCGCAGGACATCGGCCTCTCCGACGAGCTCCTCGATCTCCTCGCCGGCTTTCGCCAGGCCCACCCGGGGGTCGAGCTGTTCGTGGACCTCTCGGATCGCAAGGTGGACCTCGTCGCCGAGCGCTTCGACTTCGCGTTCCGCGGGCACATGAACCCGCTCGAGGACACGGCCTCGCTCAAGGCGCGCAGTCTCGGCCGGCTCGCCGTCGGGCTGTACGCCTCGGCCCGCTATCTTGCGCAGCGCGGCGCGCCGGCGTGCCCCGCGGACCTCGGCGATCACGCCATCCTCGCGCCGTTCTCGGGCGCGTACGCCTTCGAGCTCACGCACCGCGACAGCGGCACGGTCGAGCGCCTGCAGCTCCACGCCTGCCTGCGCGCGAGCAGCATCACCTTCCTGCCGTACATGGCCGCTCGCGACACCGGCATCGCCCCGGTCCCTCGCTACATCGCGTCCCGCCACGTCGCCCGCGGGGACCTCGTGCCCGTGCTCGAAGAGTGGGAGCTGCCCGCCGCAACCCTGTCGCTGCTGTGGCCGGTGAGCAGCCTGCCCCACCCGAGACGCCGGGCGTTCCTGGACTATGTCGCCGCACACTGGCGCTGATTGCGCCGGGCGGCCGCCCGTGCGATGCAACGCCTCTCGGGAGGACCCATGGTCGTCGACCTTCGCTCGGACACCGTCACCAAGCCCACCGCCGCCATGCGCCACGCCATGGCCCACGCCGAGGTCGGCGACGACGTGTTCGGCGACGACCCCACCGTCAACGCGCTCGAGGCGAAGGCCGCCGAGCTCGCGGGCAAGGAGGCGGCGCTGTTCGTCACCTCCGGCACCATGGCCAACCAGATCGCGATCCGCCTGCACACGCAGCCCGGTGACGAGATCCTCATGGAGGCCAAGGCCCACCCGTACAACTACGAGGCCGGTGCGGCCGCGGCGATCTCGGGCGTGCAGACCCGGCTGATCGTCACCGAGGACGGGCTGCTCACCGCCGAGCACGTGCGCTCCGCGATTCGCCCCGAGAACGTGCACTTCGCGCCGGCTACGCTGCTGTGCGTCGAGGACACCACGAACCGCGGTGGCGGTGGCGTGTACCCGAAGGCCCGTCTCGCAGCGCTCACCGCGACCGCCGCCGAGCTCGGCCTGAAGACACACCTCGACGGCGCCCGCGTGTTCAACGCCGTGGTCGCATCGGGCATCGCCCTGCACCGTCGCCTCGAGGGCTTCGACACCGCGTGCTTCTGCCTGTCCAAGGGACTCGGCGCTCCGGTGGGCTCCCTGCTCGTCGGCAGCGCCGCGGACATGGCCCGCGCCCGCCGCATCCGCAAGATGATGGGCGGAGGCATGCGCCAGGCCGGCATCCTCGCGGCGGCCGGCCTGTACGCCCTCGAGCACCACGTACACCGCCTCGCCGACGACCATCGCCGCGCGCGGATGCTCGCCGAAGGCATCGAGGGCCACGGGTTCACCGTGCGCGCCCCCGAGACCAACATCGTCTACGTGAGCCTTCCGAACGCCGCGGCAGCCCAGGAAGCGCTCGCCGAGCACGGGGTGCGCTGCATCGCGGTGGCCGCGGACTCGCTGCGTCTCGTCACCCACCTCGACGTCGACGACGGGGGCATCGCCCGCACGATCGACGCCTTCGGCGCGCTCGCTCGCTGAGCCCAGACGCAAGAGAGCCCCACCGGCGGACCGGCGGGGCTCTGCTCGACCGAGAAGGTCAGGCTAGTTGCAGTTGATCGCGACGCCGTAGTTCACGGTGATGGTCGCGCCAGCCGGCGGGGTGTCGGTGAACACGATGCTGTTCGTGTTCGAGTCGTAGTACCAGCCGGTCCAGGTCTGGCCGTTGACGAGCACCTCGGTGGCGTTCGGGTCAGCCGTCTGGGTCAGCTCGTAGCGACCGATGCCGGTGAGGCTCGCGGAGGCGAGGTCCTCGACCTGCTGGCCCCAGCTGTTGCTCATGATGTTGAGCCGCACGCCGCCGCCCAGGGTGATCGCCTCGGCGTAGCCGACCGCGGTATCCGGGGTGTAGATGGTGTTGCAGCGCGGCTCGGGGCAGACGATGCCCGAGACCTTGACCAGGCTGGAGGTGCCCTTGAGCGTCTCGACCTGGCTCACGAAGCTCGACGGCGAGATGGTGCCCTGCTCGGCCTCGTCGGAGACGAGAACCACGTGGAGGAGAGCGCCGTTGCGCATGAAGCCGGCGTTGCAGCCCGCGGTGAGGCTGTCGATCGCCTGGGTGAACAGCTTCTCGCTGTTGGTCGTCTCGTAGCCCTCGACGACGGCCCAGTTGAACACGCCCGCGTAGTTCGGCGTGTTCTGGTCGATCCAGAGGCTGCCGCTACCCGAGTTGTTGTTGAAGCAGCCGCCAGCCAGCGTCGACACACCGATGCGCCAGTCGTTGGTCACGCCGGAGATCGTGTTGATGAAGGTGTCGAAGTTGGCCTGCAGGTTCGCGAGGCGATCGTCCATCGAGCAGGACTGGTCGATGGCGAACAGGATGTCGACCGGGACCTCGGTGGGCTGCGTGAACGTGTCGGTGGTGGTCAGCGCGTACTGCGTGTCCGCGTACTGCATGGCGCTGACGATGCCGCGCGGGTCGTTGGAGGTCACCTCGAGGGTGCCCTCGGCGTTGCCCGACTGGAAGGCATCGAACTCGACCGTGACGGTGCTCGCCTGGCCGGGGGCCAGGGTGAGCGGCAGGGTCGGGCTCTGGGTCATCGAGATCAGGCCGGACGCGTCGTTGTGCGCGATGCCGCTGATCACGAGATCCTCGAGGCCCTCGTTGGTCAGGGTGATGACCTGCGACTCGAGGCACTCGATGCCGACGTACTGGGTGCCGAAGTCGTGCGGATCCGGCGAGATGGTCAGCCACGGCGCCGAGGAGGAGCCGGTGAGGCTCACCGACACCTGCGAGTTGACCTCGTCATCGGAGTTGACGAGGGCCTGTCCGGTGGCGACGTCGTCGTTGACCGGCGTGAACGCCACGTCGACGACCTTGACCGCATCCGGGTACTCGTCGATGGGCTCGAGCGTGAAGTTCAGCTCCTCGGTGAGGATCGTGAACCCGGCGTCGGCCACGAGGTCGATGCTGTCGACGTGAAGCGTGGCATCACCGATGTTGGTGACCACGAACTGCCGGATCTCCTGGCCGTTGTCCTCGACGGTGCCGAAGTCGAGCGCCAACGGGCGAACCTCGATCACCGGGGCGGCGCCCAGGTTGATGTTCTCCAGCTCGGAGAGGCCGTTGTCCTGGCAACCCGCGAGCATAGCGGCGCCGAACAGTGCGACTGTAAAGCGATTCATTGGGACCCCCGCAGCGCGAACGCTTGGTTGGAGAAGCTTACACCGTCATGACTGGCACCCGATACCGGAAGCTGCGACCATGACGGCCACGGAGCGGCACAGCGCTCCTCGACGCCGCCCCTTGAGCAAACCACGTGCCAGAGTGTGGCAGAGCGTCAGAGCCGCGTCAAGCGCCCGATCCCGCGGCGGCTTCCGGTCGGTGGGACAAAAATACCGCACCAGGTGGGATCGGCATCACCCGATCCGGCCGATGCACAAATGTCGCGGTGCATCCCCCGATCGACCCGCCTCGTGCAGCGATCGCGGGGCGCGGAGGGGCGATCGCGCCCAGACGCGACGAGGCCGGACCTCCGACATGCGGAAGCCCGGCCCCGATTCGATGCCGTGGATCAGACGAGGTCGGCGACCGCCGCCTTCTCCTTGAGCAGCTCGTCGGCCGAAGCCTTGACCTTGGCCTTGGCCGCGTCGTCGAGCTCCCAGTCGGTGATCACCTCGAGGGTGCCGTCGGCGTGGCAGATGGTGGGCACCGAGTACATCAGGCCCTCCGGGATGTCGTACCAGCCCTTGCTCGGGACGGCCATGGACACGGGCTTGCCGTTGGTGCCGGTCCACCAGTCGCGCATGTGGTCGAGGGCCGCGTTCGCCGCGCTCGCCGCGCTCGACGCGCCGCGGGCCTTGATGATGGCGCCGCCGCGAGTGGCCACGGTGTTGTGGAACTCGCTGGCGAGCCAGTCGGCATCGAAGGTGTCGACGACCGAGGCGCCCTTGACCGTCGCCTTGGAGACGTCGGGGTACATCGTGTTCGAGTGGTTGCCCCACACGATCACGCCCTCGACGTCCGCGGGGGTCGCGCCGCCCTTGAGGGCGAGCTGACCGATGGCGCGGTTGTGGTCGAGACGGGTCATCGCGGTGAAGCGCTCGGCCGGGATGTCCGGGGCGTTGCGCTGGGCGATGAGGGCGTTGGTGTTGCAGGGGTTGCCGACGACGATGATGCGCACGTCGTCCGCGGCCACGGCGTTGAGCGCCTGGCCCTGACCCACGAAGATCGGGCCGTTGGCGGCGACGAGGTCGCTGCGGTCCATGCCCGGACCACGGGGGCGGCTACCGACGAGGAAGGCCTGGTTGACGCCGTCGAAGGCGACCTTGGCGTCGTCGGTCGCGACGATGTCGTGCACGAGCGGGAAGGCGGAGTCGACGAGCTCCATCACCACGCCCTGGAGGCGGTCCATGCCCTGCGGAATCTCGAGGAGCTGCAGGATGATGGGCTGATCGGCACCGAAGCAGTTGCCGCTCGCGATGCGCCACAGCAGGGAGTAGCCGATGTTGCCGGCAGCGCCGGTGATTGCCACGCGGATGGGGGCCTTGGGACTCATGTGTGCCTCTCCTGAGGGGTGGCTGTTGGGCCTAACCCGCAGGCGGCGGAGGTCGAGTGGCGTTTTCGCGACCGCTCGACAGGAACCCGAAAAACTCGCCCGCAGGCGTTCCAGGCCGCCGCCGACGTCGCTATGGTCGCGTTCATCGCGCACCCGGAGGCCCAACCGAATAGGGTGGCCCTCACCGGGGTTGCACTGGCGCCCCCACCGTTCCGGAGGACACGACATGATCGCGCTGCTCGCGCTTCTTCTCTCCCCTGCCCACGCCGAGGACTGCGACGCCAAGGCGCTCGCCAAGGAGCTCGCCGACGCCTCCCCGGCCGCCATCGGCAAGCAGTTCACGGCGCTCGCCGCCTGTGACGAAGGCGCCGCCAAGAAGGCGATGGACGAGGCCTTCGGCAAGATGATCGAGAACGACGGCGCCCACGCCGCGGTTGTCGCCGGTCTCAAGCTCGGCGGGGAGGAGCCGTCCCGGGCCTTCCTCGCGAACCTCGACCCCTCCGAGAGCGCCCAGACGCTGGGCTACCTCGCGGACCACTGCGACGAGCCCGGCGTCACCGAGTTCTTCGTGTCCACGCGCGGCGTGAACCCCGACGCGTTCTGGGACGGTGGCTGGTACCGCGCCCTCGCGACCTGCCGCAGCGAAGGCAGCCTCGCGCTGCTCTCCGAGTCGATGAAGGACCCGGCGGTGCAGGAACGCCTGGTGCGCACCCAGTGGATGAGCCTGATCGAGACCTACGCCCGCGCCGCGGGCCCGGCGGCGATGAACTCCCTGCGCGAGCTCACCGCTTCGCTCGACAGCGAGGCCGATCTGGTCGACGTCATCGGCTTCTTCGCGGATGCTGCGCGCGTCGGCGACCCGGAGGCCGACCCGAAGGATGCCGCCGCCGCCGTGGCCGCGATCAAGGACGTCGGCCCGAAGCTGCCGCCGCTGGCGGTCGAGAAGGCGCGCGACACGCTGGTCGCGCTGGGCGACGAGCCCGCCGCCGACGAGGCGGTGCGCTGGCGCTGGCCCGAGCGCCTCGAGTCCAACGGCTACAGCTACGCGGCGGTCGCCGTCGAGGACATCACCTGCAAGAACGGCAAGAAGCGGGTGCACATCCACACCGCGCCCGTGACCGGCGTGGCCTGGCCCGACCAGCTCGAGGGCCTGCTGTCCACCACCCTGCAGCTCAACTGGGAGCTCGATCCGAGCAAGACCTGCAAGGGCACGGGCGAGGTGCGCTACGGCTTCCCCGACGAGCCGTTCGCCGACGCCGTGAGCCGCGACGCGTGGATTCGCTCCACCGCCGAGACCCTCCGCGGCTCGGTGGATGCGACCACGAAGGTGGTCACCGCCGAGTACGACGCCCTGCCGCTCTGATGCTCAGCGGGGTGTGGCCGATTCCGTGCGCGGGCTGCGGTGCCGAGGGGGACCGCCGCCTGTGCTCGGCGTGTACGCCCCGCGAAGCGCTCGTGCTCGAGCCCGCCGAGATGCTCGCCGGCAGCGTGGCCAGCGCCCGCTACGACAGCGGCGTGGGACGCGCAGTGCTCGCCGCCAAGGGGGCGCGCGACCGAGCCCTCGTGAAGGCCGTCGCCCAGGCGGTCGCTCCGGTGCTCGCCGCCGCGGTGCCCCAGGTCGATGCGATCGTCCCGGTGCCCTCCCCGTGGACGAGGCGGCTGATCCGCGGCTTCGCGACCTCCAGCTTGCTCGCGAACGCGCTGGGGGCCGAGCTCGGCGTGCCCGTGTTCCACCACGTGCTCTCGGCGCGGCGCGGTCGACGCCAGGCGACGCTGTCCACGCGTGATCGGCGCAGCGCCCTCGCAGGCAAGCTGCGCGCCCACAAGCCCATCTCCGGTCGTGTGCTGCTCGTCGACGACGTGCGCACCACCGGCGCGACCGCCTCCGCGTGCGCTCGGGAGCTGCTCGGAGCCGGCGCCTCGGAAGTGTTCGCAGCCTTCGCGTGCGCCACCCTTCGCGAAGACGGTTGACCCCGGCCCCTTCGATCCTGTACATCGCGCCGCATGACGCACTCGATCCTTCGTCCGCTGACCCTCGCGCTCACCCTGCTCGCCGCGTGCGGCACCGTAGAGGACACCGGTCCGACGCGTCCCGCGGGCACGACCCACACGATCTCGGGTTTCGCCCGGGAGTGGGTGCACTTCGGCGAAGAGAACCGACGCAGCGTCGACGTCGATGTCGCCTTCCCGGACGGCAGTGAGACCTACCTGCAGATCCTCGGGCACTTCCGCCTCGACTGCCCCGAGGTCGCCGGCGGCTGTGACGACTGGGATCGCTACGGCAGCCTGCGCGTGGTCGAGAACGCGGGCACCGAGAACGAGGTCGAGATCGAGATCGACCGCTTCGTCACCGCCTACAAGACCTCGTTCGGGTGGACCGCGGACCTCACGGCCTACGGGCCCCTGCTCCGGGGCGACCGCACCCTGCGCGTGTTCATCGACACCTGGGTGACCGAGGGCCACACGGACGGTGCCGGCTGGCTGTACACCGCCGACTTCGAGTTCATCGGTGGTCCGGCGCCGACGCCCGAGCCGGTCGCGGTGGTCCCGGTGTGGGGCCACACCTCGTTCAACTCCGGCGATCCGGCCGCGATCGACGAGCGCTTCGGCGGTGAGCCCGTGACCCTGTCCGGCGCGAACCACTGGGAGCTGCGCTCGTTCATCACCGGCCACGGCTTCGGCGGGAACGACAACTGCGCCGAATTCTGCGCCCTCAACCACACCTACACCGTCGACGGCGAGCCCCACTCCCGCGAGGTGTGGCGCGACAACTGCGAGTACACCGTCACCGACGGCCCGCAGCTGGGCACGTGGACCTATGACCGCGCGGGCTGGTGCCCGGGCGCAGCGGTGTTCCCGTGGGTCATGCCGCTGGCCACCGAGGGCGGCCAGGTCAGCGTGGCCTACGACGTCGAGGACTGGAACTGGACCGGGTCCGGCGGCCAGCCCTACTACTACATGAGCGCCGTCGCGGTGGGCTACAACTAGCGCGTGCCGAACAGGCCCACGCCGTTGCCCTCGACCCGCCACAGGCCGGAGTCGAGCTCGACCCACAGCGGCAGATCGTAGCGGCGGGACGCGAAGATGTGCGCCTGGGACGGAACCTCGCCCTTCGCGGTGAGGAACAGGCCTACGTTCGGGTCGATGTCCGCGAGCGTCCACGTCTGCGAGGCCACGGTGTAGGCCATGTCGCGGGGAGCAGCCTGCGGGTCGTCCCACACGCGCGCGTGCAGACCCACCGAGAGCTGTCCCTCGTCCGATGGGGGCACCGCGTACACGAACAGCTCGTCGTCGGCGGCGTTCTGGGTGAGGTCGCTCATCGCGACGACGAGGCGCTGACCGGAGAGGTCCTTGGCCTCGGCGAGGCGGGCGGCGCGGGCCGAGAGCCCGGCATCGGCCTCTCCCGGCTCAGGCAGGCCCTCGGCGGCGTTGTGGGTCAGCGGTGCGAGCGCGGTCCAGCCAGCGTTGGCCACGACCCACGGACGCAGTTCGTCCCCGTCCTTGGCGAGGAAGTGCACCGTGAAGCAGCACTCCTCGGTGCTCGGCGACGGCAGCGCGACGATGTGTCCCGACCACCGCGGATCTTCCGCGATCAGCGGCTCGACGGCAGCGCGCGCCGCGGAGGTCGCGGCGTACATCTCCCACACGTACTCGCCGAAATAGGCGGCCGCGCGGGCCTGGGTCTCGCGCTCGGCCGAGAGCTGCTGGGGATGGGCCTCGCCCGCCAGAAAGGCACTGACCACGACCTTGGCCTCCTCGAAGGCCTGGTCCTCCGGAGTGGTCTTGGGCGCACAAGCGGCGAGCAGGAGCAGGGACAGAATCGGCATGCAGTCTCCAGCGGGGCTGCGTAACGCGCACAACGAGCGCCGCACGTGCCACATCGGCGGCTGCGGCGCGATAGGCTGGCGCACCCGGAGCCCCCCATGTCCGCTACGCCGCTCGCTGCCTGCTTCTCTCCCGACTACACCTCGGCCCGCGCCCGCTTTCGCGCCAGCGCGCTGGCACTGGGCTGCACGACGGAAGCCTGGTCCATCGACCAGAAGGGGCCGGACGGCGAGGAACTGACCATCGACATGGCGATGCTCGGCGACCCGCAGCCAAAGCGGGCGGTGGTCGTGTCCTCCGGACTACACGGGGTGGAGGGCTTCTTCGGCTCCGCGGTGCAGGTCGCGCTGCTCGAGGAGACCCTCGGCGGCTTCTCGCCCCCGCCCGGCCTCGCCATCGTGTTCCTGCACGCGCTGAACCCCTTCGGGTTCGCATGGGTGCGGCGGGTGAACGAGGACAACGCGGACCTGAACCGGAACATGCTTCGCCCCGACGAGCAGTACGTGGGAGCGCCCGATGGCTACGCCGAGCTCGACGCACTGCTCAACCCGACCACGCCGCCGCCGGCCTTCGAGGCCTTCCTGCCGCGAGCCGGCGTACAGATCCTCCGCCACGGCATGCCCGCGCTCAAGAACGCGGTCGCCGGCGGACAGTACGAGTTCCCCAAGGGCCTGTTCTTCGGAGGGCACGGTCCCTCCCGCACCGCGCAGATCCTCGACGCGAAGCTGCCGCCGCTGATCGGCGCCTGCGAGCGCGTGCTGCACGTCGACTTCCACACCGGCCTCGGCAAGTCCGGCACCTACAAGGTGTTCGTCGACCACGGATGGGGAAGCGAAGGGGCCCAGGGTCTCGCACGCACCTTCGGCGAGGAATACGTCCAGCCCTGGGAGCCCGAGCAGGGCGAGAGCTACGAGATCCGTGGCGGACTCGGCACCTGGTGCAAGGCCCGCTTCCCGGAGGTCGACTACGACGTGCTCTGCGCCGAGTTCGGCACCAAGCACGTGCTCAAGGTCATCCGCGCGCTGCGCGACGAGAACCGCGCCTGGCACCACGGCCGGCGCGATGACGCCCGCTCGATCAAGGCGACCACGGCACTGAAGGAGACCTTCGCGCCGCGAGACCCGAACTGGCGCCACGGATGCGTGGAGCAGGGCCTGCGCATCGTCGAGCAGGCAATCGACGCGCTGGCGTAGCGCTGCGCGGTGGGGGAGCCCACCCAGAGCGGTGACTCGGGCCCGCGCAAGGGTCTGACCCCGCACAAGGGTCTGACCCCACCACAGGGGTCGGACCCCACCACAGGGGTCTGACCCCACCCGAGAGTCTGACCCCACCCGAGGGTCTGACCCCACCCGGGGGTCGGACCCCACCCGAGGGTCGGACCCCACCCGAGGGTCTGACCCCACCCGAGGGTCTGACCCCACCCGAGGGTCTGACCCCACCCGAGGGTCTGACCCCACCCGGGGGTCAGACCCCCATACTCGTAGTCCCAGCATAAAAACATGCTTTTCGGCGCTTTTGATAAGCGCACATCAATAGGCAGAGGGCACGTCGGACCCCGCGATCTTCAGGCGAACCATCCGCCTCGACGCACGCCTCCGCCAGCGACCGTCCCCAAACGACGAGAGGCCGCCGGCATCGCCGACGGCCTCACATGGTGGAGAGCGGTGCTCGAAGCGAGCCTAGTTCCGCCACTGGTCGATGTACTCGCAGTCCGCGATACACAGGCTGCCGATACCGTCGATGGGCTGGCACTGGAACCCGCGCGGGCAGTCCGTGGGCTGGGAGCAGCCCGCGAGGCAGCGGTTCACGAGGCACTCGGTCGTCGTCATCGACGCGTCCGTGTAGTAGCAGGCCTGACCCGAGGGGCAGCCGGTGAACGCGCAGTTGAAGGTGCCGGTCGAGTCGAAGCCCAGGCAGTAGCCGCTGCCGCAGTCGAAGTCCGTGTCGCAGCCGACCTCGCAGTGGCCGGTCGCGTCGACACACGAGCCGTTCTGGCAGAACTCACCGTACGCGCAGTCAAGGTTGGTGTCGCGACAGCCGTACTGCACGCAGGTGTTCGAGTTCACGTCGCAGTTCTCGCCCGCGCGGCAGTCGAGGTTCGACGTGCAGCCCGGGGCGCAGAAGAAGCCCGCTTCGTTGCAGAAGTTGCCGAGGGCACAATCCTCGTTGGTCACGCACTCGACGTTCGTGCACGTGCCGGGCTGGTTCGCGCTCTGGCGGGCACAGACCTGCAGGTCCGCACAGTCGGCGTTGTCGACGCAGCCACCGGCGCTGGTGCCACACCCCGAGAGGAGTACGACGAGGACGGAGAAGATGGCGAAGATCGCGCGCATTACTGGGCTCCTCCGGTGCAGAAGGTCGCCGGATCCCAGGTTCCCTCTTCGTAGCGAACGCTCACGCGCTCATTGGGCTGCGGGAGGTTCTGCCAGTCGAACACCACGGCGGTACGCTCCTCGCCCGCGGCGTCCAGGCGATACTCCAGCCACCAGATGCCCGTGCCGCAGTCGATCTCGGTGTCCTCGACGAACACATGCAGGTTGTTCGGGTCCGGGTCCGAGGACAGGAAGAACGCGTCGCGCAGGCGGCTCGCGTTCAGCGAAAGCTCGGTCACGATGGACTCGAAGTCATCGGAGCACAGATCGCCGAGCACACCCGAGGTCTGCTGCGCGACGTCGATGTAGCGGCTGCCGCGCTCGATGAACGAGACGCAGGCGTCCGAGTCGATGGCGAGCGCCGAGGCGTTGAAGATGTGGCGATCGCGCTGGCCCTTCACGTCGAAGAAGCCGTTGATGTACTCGTTGACCGGCAGCGGCGAGTAGTCCTCTTCGTCGCTGACGAAGATCAGGGACAGGGAGGCCTCGGGACGCAGGAAGCCCGCGTTCGCGCCGGAGAGGTTCGGCTCGGAGAGCGCGAGGCGCGCCGCTTCGAGGCCCATCTCGTTCGCCGAGCCGCAGGTGCCGACATTGACGAGGGTGTTGAACACGGAGGCCGCATCAGGCGTGCTCGGGGTGATGACCGTGTTGTCCACGAACTGGCCCGGCGCCGGGATGCGCGCATGCTCGGCCGAGGTGCAGTTCGGGTTCGGCTGGGTCAGCGAGGTGGTCGTCACCGCGATCTGGTAGTTGATGTTCGCGCCGACGAACCAGCTGATGAACTGCGAGAAGTTCTGCCCGAGACGCGTCTGGTACGTCTGCATCGAGCACGAGTTGTCGACGACGAGCAGGATGTCGACGTCTTCCGCCGGGTTCTGGTTGAACACATCGACGTAGCCGAAGTCCTGGACCTCGTACTCACTGCATCCGCCGATCAGGCCGATGAGCAGTAGGGTGGAAGTAGCAGCAAACTTCCGCATGGAGCATCTCCAGCAGTGGACGAGGGACATTCGCCCCTCACGCAGAAACGAGTTCAAGCCATACTGACG
This sequence comes from Deltaproteobacteria bacterium, assembly GCA_006226595.1. Taxonomy (GTDB): domain Bacteria; phylum Myxococcota_A; class UBA796; order UBA796; genus M1803. Next base: position 181,560 of record SBGP01000106.1, on the reverse strand, counting down.
CTGCGGCGCAGGATCCGCAACCGGCAACCTGTGGAGTTTTCACATGCACAAGACCTGGCTCCCGTCCCTCGGGGTGCTGGCCATGGCCTCGGCAGCCCACGCCGAGTGCCCCTCGGGCGGGGTCCCCGGCACGGACGTGCGAGAGGGCGCGACGTACAAGGTCGTCGCCGTTTCGCCCGAGGACGCCTTCTACAGCGACCGTGCCGAGATCATCGGCCAGGTCGGCGAGGTCACCGAGCGCGGCAGTTCCGACGGCTGCTGGGTCGGGGGCGAGGTCGTGTTCACCGACGGCAGCTCCAAGTACTTCTACCGGGTGGAGCTCGCGCCCACCGGTGCCGGAGGCGCGATCGGCGGCCTGACCCTCGACCCCGAACCCACCCCTTGGGGCTGCCCTCCCGGCGCCGTGAGCCAGGTGCGCAACGGTGAGCGGCTCCAGATCCTGCAGATCCACAACGAAGACGCCTACCACTCGAGCCGTAGCCAGTACGAGCGTAAGTGGGGCCGTCCCGACGGCATGAGCATCTCGAACACGCCGTGCTTCTTCGGCGGCTCGTTCACGCTCGACGACGGCACCTCGATGTACTTCTACAAGGCCTCGTTCACGCGCGGCGGAAGCACCGACACCAAGCCGAAGATGGCCACCGGCGCCGGCTGCCCCGAGAGCTCGTGGACCGGCACCCTGTGGTCCGGTCAGCGGGTGAAGATCCTCGACGTGCACAAGGACGATGCCTGGCTGCCCGAGCACGACGAGATCGTCGGCCAGTCCGGCATGATCGAGACCAGTCTCGAGGGCAGCGGCTGCTGGCTCGAGGGCGCCGTGCGCACGGACGATGGGACCTACCGCTTCTTCCACAAGGTCGCCGTCGGCGAACCCGCCGAGAAGCCGATCCCCACGCTGCGCGCGGCGTCGCGCAAGAACACGCTGCCCAAGGGCACGGCGGTGCAGCTCGTCGACATCCACTACTACGACGGCCACGCCCATGAGCGCGAACGGCTGGTCGGCAAGGAGTGCACGGTCGCCGAGGAGGACCTGGTCGAGACCGGCAGCGCGTGGCTCGGCGGCCACCTCAAGTGTGGCGCTCGCACCTACTCGTTCTTCCGCGTGCGCGTCGCCGAGCTCTAGCGCTCCACCCGGGCCTGGGCCCCGCTCCGTGCGCTCTCCTCCGGATCGGTGCTGAAGCCGGCCCCCGAGTGCGGGTATGGTGGCGGTCTGACGGAGGCACGCACATGCGATCCACCCTGCTCGCCCTGGCCCTGCTCGCGCCCACCGCGCAGGCCGGCGTGACTATCAACGAGGTGCTCTTCGACCCCGCATCCGCGGGCGGCGACGCCGGCTACGAGTGGTTCGAGCTGTACAACGACGGCGGCGCCAGCGTCGACCTGACCGGCTGGAGCGTCGAAGCCGGCACCTCCACCTTCTCGAACGTGGTCACGTTCAGCGGCGTGTCGATCGCGCCGGGCGGCTACCTGCTCGTCGGCGACAGCATGGTCGCGAACACCGACGTGAGCGCGACGATGAGCCTGGGCAATGCGTCGACCTCCGGCGACGCGATCCGCCTCGTGGACAACACCTCCGCCGTGATCGATGTCGTCGTCTATGGCCCGGACAACAGCGACGGCTGGCTCGACGAGAACGGCCAGGCGGTGGTGAACACCGCGGGCACCGGCGCCTCGGGAAGCTCGATCGCGCGAGTGCCCGACGGCCGGGACACCGGCGACCTCGCCGCCGACTTCACCGCGGCCTCCACGCCGACCCCCGGTGCGACCAACGGCGCAGCCCCCAGCTGTGAAGCCTCGACCGGGACCGTGGTCATCAACGAGTTCGTCGCCAACCCCGCCGGCACCGACGGCACCGTGCTCCTCGAGTGGGTGGAGCTCTACAGCTCCTCGGCCGTGAGCCTCGAGGGCTGGCAGATCGAGCGCTTCTCCCAGCCCGACAACCACGCGGCGGTGCACACCTTCACCGCCAGCGACAGCATCGGGGCTGCCGGGCACTTCCTGCTCGGAGAGGCCAACGTCCCGAACACCGACGCCACCTCGGGCACCCTCGGGCTCTACTCCGGCACCGGTGGCGATGGTGTGCGCCTCGTGGACTGCCAGGGCACCGTGGTCGACACCGTGGTCTACGGCACCGCCAACACGGACCTCCTGCTCGACGACACGGGCTCGGTGGCGACCAGCCTCGCCCCCACCCCCGGCGACGACGTGGCCCTCGCCCGCACCAGCGACGGGCAGGACACCGACCAGAGCGGGGTGGACTTCGTAATGGCCACCACCCCGACCCCGGGCACCGCCAACCCGGTGATCCAGCCGCCGAGCTGCACCGCCGCCCCGGGCGGCGCGGTGACGATCAACGAGTTCATGGTCAACCCCGACGGCACCGACAGCGACGTACTGCTCGAGTTCGTGGAGCTTCACAGCACGCAGGCCGTCGACCTCGAGGGCTGGCGCCTCGAGCGCTTCTCCCAGGTGGACAACTTCGCGACCATGGCCACGCTGCTCTCGGGCGACGCGATCCTCGCCAACGACTTCTTCGTCGTCGGCGAGGCCAACGTCACCGGCGCGGACCACGTCACCGGGGGTGCGATGGGCATGTACAGCGGCAGTGGCGGCGACGGCGTCCGCCTCGTCGACTGCGAAGGCACCGTCGTCGACACCGTGATCTACGGGCCGGCCAACGACGATGGCCTGCTCGACGACGACGGCGTCGCCACGACCTCGATCGCCGCACAGCCCGGATCCAACGACGTGCTCGCCCGCCGCGAGGACGGCATCGACACCAACGACAGCGGCGCGGACTTCTGGGTCACGAACCAGGCGACCGTCGGCAGCGCGAACCCGACCCCTCCGCCGCCGCCGGTCTGCACCGCGTGGGACGGCACCACGAACCTGGTGATCAACGAGTTCCTCTCCGACCCCGCCGGCGCGGACGGTGATGCACTCGGCGAGTGGGTCGAGCTGTACAACCCCGGCTCCACCGCCATCGACCTCGAGGGCTGGGGCATCGAGCGCTTCTCCCAGGTCGACAACCACTCCCTGGCGGCCACCGTGCCCGCGCAGACGAGCATCCCAGCCGGCGGCTACCTCGTGATCGGCGAAGCCAACGTGACCGCCGCGGATGTCGTCGTCAGCGGCACCATGGGCCTGTACGGCGGCACCGGCGGCGACGGCCTGCGACTCGTCGACTGCGAGGGCACGCCCATCGACACGGTCGTGTACGCGCCGCCGAACGACGACGGCCTCATCGACGACAACGGCACCGTCGCCACCAGCCTCGCGCCCAAGCCGGGCAGCGACCAGGCGGTCGCGCGCAAGACCGACGGCGTCGACACCGACCAGAGCGGCGACGACTTCGCCATCGCGGCGACCCCCACGCCGGGCAGCGCCAACCCCGAGATCATCTGCGTGCCCAGCGACGGCAGCGTGGTGCTCAACGAAGTCCTCACCGACCCCTCGGGCACGGACAGCGACGCAGCCACCGAGTTCGTCGAGCTCTACAACAACAGCAGCTCCCCGGTCGCCCTCGACGGCTGGTGGTTCGTGGCTGGCGGCCAGGACGACGACGTGACCCCGGACGTGGTGCTGCCTCCGGCGACGACCATCGGCGCCAACGGCTTCTTCGTGATCGGCAACTTCAACGTCGCCGAGGCCGATCTCATCGACGTGTTCAGCGTGCCCAACGGCAGCAGCGGCGACTTCGTGCGCCTCTATGACTGCCAGGGAACGCTGGTCGACACCGTGCTCTACGGCGGCGAGAACACCGACGGCATCACCGACGACAACGGCGCCGTGCCCGATCCGGTCACCGCGGCGCCCGGCGACGACGCGAGCGTGGCCCGCGTCACCGACGGCGTGGACAGCGACGCGGTGGACGACTGGTTCGTCGACGGCAGCCCGACGCCCGGTGCCACCAACTACCAGGAGCCCTACGTGCCGCCGGACGAGAACGGGGGCGGCTGCAACCGCAACCGCGACCCGGGCGCGAGCGGCGAGCCCGGAGGCTGCGCCATCGTCCCCCTCGGCGGGGTCGAGCTCGCGCTGCTACCGCTGGTCCTGCTCCGCCGCCGGCGCTCCTAGCGGTCCGGGGCCCGCAGCACAGCGCGGCCCTCCCTTGCCGCACACGCTTGCGCGTGGCACCTTCGCCACCCATTTCGGAGGCTCCGTGTCCCAGGTCGACGTCTTCATCGAACCCGAGCGCATCGCGGCCCGCGTCGCGGATCTCGGTGCCCAGATCCGCGCGGACTACGGCGACGAGCCCATCCTGTGCATCGGCGTGCTCAAGGGCTCCATCCTGTTCCTCGCGGACCTCATGCGGGCGATTCCCGGAGACGTCGAGTGCGGCTTCCTCGGGGTGTCCAGCTACGAGGGCACCGAGAGCACCGGCCACGTGCGCATCACCCACGACCTGCGCTCGTCGATCGAAGGCAAGCACGTGCTCGTCGTCGAGGACATCGTCGATACCGGGCTCACCCTGCAGTTCCTGATGCAGACGCTGAGCGTCCGCAAGCCGAAGACCCTCAAGGTCGCGGCGCTCCTCGACAAGCCCTCCCGTCGCCAGGTCGAGGTGCCTACCGACTACATCGGCTTCGAGATCGAGGACCGCTTCGTGGTCGGCTACGGCCTCGACCTCGACGAGCGCTACCGCAACCTGCCGTACGTGGGCATCTTCAAGGCATGAGCCCCCGCGCCCCGCAGCCGAGCGCCGCGACGTGAGGCGCAGCTTCGACACCGTGGTCGTCGGCGGTGGGGTGGTCGGTCTCGCCGCCGCCTGGCACCTCGGACGCATGGGTCACCGGGTCGCGGTCATCGAGCGCTTCCGCATCGGTCACGTGCGGGGCTCGAGCCACGGCACCTCGCGCGTCGCCCGCGCCGCCTATGCCGATCCCGAGTGGGCCGCCTTCGCGCGCACCGCCCTCGAGGAGGGCTGGCCACTGCTCGAGCGCGCCAGTGGCATGGAGCTCGTCCAGCGCCAACCGGTGGTCCTGCACGGCCCCAAGGAGGGCCCGCTCGCCGCGTGGGCCGCCGCGACCGAGGACTACTCCTGCGTCCAGCGCGTGCCCCTGGCCGAGGCGCGCGTGCGCTACCCGCAGCTCGACATTCCCGACGAGAGCCTGGTCCTCGAGGACCGCACCGGTGGCGTGATCCGCGCCGCCGACGCCCTCTCCGCGCTGAGCCGCCAGATCGTCGAAGAGGGCGGACGCCTGTTCGAGGCCTCCACGGTGCTCCGCGTGAACACCGGCGGCTCCGAGGTCACGCTCGAGACCGAGCGCGGCGTGATCGCCTGCAACCGGGCGGTGATCGCCGCCGGTCCATGGACCGAGCACCTGCTCCCCTTCCTCGCGCCCGCGCTGCGCGTGGTGCGTCAGAACCTCGCCCACGCCGAGGTGATCAGCCCGACCGCCGCCGAGGACTTCCCGGTGTGGGCTCGGGTGGCGGACCAGCTCGACTACGGCGTGCCGGCGGTCCAGCGCCAGGGCGTGAAGGTCTCACGCCACACGATCGACGGCCCCAAGGCCGACGCGCGCCGCTTCGTGTCGACCGCGAGCGCCACCGACGAGCGCGAGCTCCTCGGCATCGCCCAGGAGCGCTTCGCCGACCAGGTCAGTCGCGTGGCGTGCACCGAGACCTGCCTGTACACGGTCACCCACAACGAGGACTTCATCCTCGACCTGCACCCCGCCGACCGCCGCATCGCCATTGGCGCCGGGTTCTCCGGGCACGGGTTCAAGTTCGCGCCGCTCGTCGGCCGCATCCTCGCGGAGCTCGCGTCCCGCGGCACCTCCGAGGTTCCGGCGTATCAGACGCTCCGCAACCGACTGTCCATCGGCACGCACCTGCGCATCGCCGACGCGAACAGCTAGGCTCTCCCCGATGCCCGTCACTCGTCGCCACGTCCTCGCCGCCCTCGCTGGCACCGGAGCCCTCGCCGTCCTCGGGGGAGGCGCCGTCGGGTGGAGCTGGTGGGATCGCCCGCCCGGTGAGGGACTCAAGGCCCTCTCCGTCGACGAGCACGCCTTCGTGCAGGCGCTGGCGGAGGCGTGGATGCCTCCCGGTGGCGACCCGGTGATCAGCGGTGCCGAGGCTGGTCTCGGCCACTTCATGGACGACCTGCTCGGCCCCATGGTCCCCGGACAGGCCAAGGAGCTGAAGCTGCTCCTCAACCTGCTCGACGACTTCACGGTCCCGCGGCGGCTGTCGCGCTTTCAGCACCTCGACCTCGACACGCGCATCGAGGTCCTCCGCGGGTGGTTCGAGAGCGACAACCACCTGCTGCGGAGCGGGGTCCAGGCGCTCATCGCGCTGCTCGCCTCCGGTTACACCCTCCACCCCTCCGTCGCCGAGCGCGTGCGACGCTGGTACCCCTGCGGATACGGCCGATGACCCTGCGCGATCACACCGATGCTCTCGGCGACACCTCGCTCACCGCGGACGTGATCATCGTCGGTAGCGGCCCTGGCGGTGCCTCGGTCGCGCGCGTGCTCGCCGAGGGTGGCGTGAAGGTCCTCATGCTCGAGGAGGGTCCGGCTCGGCCGAAGTTCCGGCCCAACTTCGCGAATGCGCAGCGCTACCACATGCAGGAGAACGGGGCCATCGTCGCCCAGGGCCTCGGCAGCTTCGTGCCGGTGGCGGCCGGACGCGGCGTGGGCGGCGGCACCCTGGTGAACTCGGCCATGTGCTGGCGGACCCCGGACTACGTGCTCGAGAAGTGGACCAAGCTGCTCGGCGTCGACCACTTCAGCCCGACGGCCATGGGTCCCATCTTCGACGAGATCGAGGAGATCATCCAGGTCGTCGACACGCCCGAGGCCATCGCCGGCGAGAACAACAAGCTGATCGTGCGCGGCGCGACCAAGCTCGGGCTCGAGACCGGCTTCATCCGCCGCAACACGCCGACCTGCGTCGGCTGCTGCATGTGCATGATGGGCTGCCCGAGCGGCGGAAAGGCCAGCGTCGACCGAAACCTCGTGCCCATGGCCCGCGAGCACGGGACCGTGGTGCAGGGCGACGTCAAGGTCGAGGGCATCCTCGTCGAGGACGACCGGGTCGTGGGCGTGCGCGGCACCGTCTACCACCCCGATACCCGCGAAGTGGTCGGCCACCTCGAGGCCCGAGCCCACGCGGTGATCCTCTCCGCGGGTGCCATCGGCACCCCGCGCCTGCTCGCCCTCGATGGCCTCGCCTCGCGCCTCGGCCCGGCGGTCGGCACCGGACTGCACCTGCACCCGGGCTCCGCCGTCGTCGGCATCTGCGAGCACGAGGTGAACATGTGGCGCGGCGCGACCCAGGCCGCCTACTTCAAGGACAAGGCGCTACCCGGCGTGCTTCCGCACACGATCGCGTCCGAGCCGGGCCACATCCTGATGATCTTCAACAAGGTCGGCCACGAGGCCAAGGCCCTGATGCCCAAGCTGCCGTACATGTGCGGCATCGGCGTGATGATCTCGGACAAGAGCCAGGGCACGGTCGGCGCGCGCAGCGACGGCCGCTCGAAGGTCACCTACCACTGGGACGAGGGCGACGTCGAGCGCCTCAAGGCCGGTATGGTGCGCAGCGCCGAGGTCCTGATGGCCGGTGGCGCGGTCGAGATCGCCTCCCCGGTCGGCGGCATGGGCACCTACACCGACCTCGATCGCTACGCCGCGGATCTCGCCACGCGCCCCATCCGCGACTTCGGTCTGTACTCCGCTCATCCGATGGCCACCTGCCGAATGGGGACGGATCCCGCGACCTCGGTGATCGATCCCTATGGAAAGGCGCACGCCATCGACGGGTTGTACATCGCCGATGCCTCGGTTTTCCCCACGTCTCTCGGCGTGAACCCCCAGCTGACGACCATGGCCATTGCCACTGCCCTCGCGCGACAGATGCTCGCGAAGGGACTCCCCGAAGCCGCCCCCATCCGGTAAGCTCCCCCCTCCGGAGGTTCGATGCGCCGCGCGCTCGCCCTACTCATGATTCTCGGCCTCACCGGCTGCCCCTACATGTCCAAGTCCCAGTTTGACGAGTACTGGGACGGTGATGGCGATCAGTACGGACCCGACGAGGATTGCGACAACAACAATCCCTACGTCTATCCCTACGCCCACGACTTCCGTGGCGACGGCTGCGACGCCGACTGCGGCGCCGAGCCCGACGCCGACAACGACGACTGGCCGGACTCGATCGACTGCGACAGCACCAGCGCCGAGATCTACCCCTGCGCGCCCGAGGCGGCCGAGGACGACGGCGTCGACAGCGACTGCGACGGACTCGACACCACGCGCACCGACGGCTGCAGCTTCTACGATCCCGACGCGCTCGACGCCGGTGAGCCGACCCCGCTGATGACCCGCGACTGCGTGTTCACCAGCCTCGAGGGTGGCAGCATCGAGAACGACAGCGGCCAGTGATCCGCAGCCCGCGCCGCGGGCTGTTCCCTTGCCTCCCGCGCTTCGCGGCCGCGACGTCGACGGCCGCGATCACAGCGGGTCGGTCAGGCTCACGCCGAACTGCATCACCGGGTAGCGCGCTGCATCCGGTGCATCGGCACGCCAGCCCCACGAGGCGAAGGGGCGCAGCACGGTGCCGCCCTGCCACAGCAGCACCGGACCACCGCCCATGCTCGGCATGTGCGGCCCCAGGCCCTCGGGACCGAGCAAGAAGCCCTCTTCGACGAAGGCAGAGAGGTGCAGCTCGATGTCGAAGAAGTCGTGGTTCGTCTCGGCGATCTTCGGACGCACCTCGACGAGGGCCGCGATGGCGCCATCTCCGCGTGTCCGCGTGCGGCCGTAGCCCGTGAAGGGCTGCTCGTAGCCGAGCTCGTCGCGACGCCGGCCCGCGGTGAAGTCCTGCTCGAAGAAGGGCTTGGGGCTCGACCTCGCGAGCAGCAGCCGTCCTCCGATCACCAGTCGTCCCGGCACCGCCGGCGCGTAGCCCGCGACGTCGAGGTGGGCGCCCACCAGCGGGACCAGCCCCTCCTCGCCGCGGAAGCTGCCGAGACCGGCGCGCAGATCCACCTCGCCGCGGACGCCCTCGTAGGGCAGCGGCCAGCGGTCGGTCTTCTCGTACTCCAGACCCATGGTGAAGTCGCTGTACACACCGCCCTGCGAGCCCACGGGCGCACGCTCGGCGAGTAGCGAGCCCTCGCCCGGGTCGACCGTGTGGATGCGCGTCCATGACTGTGCGAACACCGCGAGGTGGTCGTCGAACGCGAACGGACGCCGCACACTGACCAGGAAGTACGGTCCGACGAGGCGATTGCCGTCCTCGACCGGCCCCGAGTCGTGGAGCTGGATCACGTCGGGACCGCCAGCCCCCGCGTAGAGCATGTTCTTCCACACGCGGTGGTTCGCGGCGATCAGCCACTGCCACTTGCCCGCGCGCGTCTCGAGACCGATGAAGTAGCTCTGGTAGTTCAGCGAGGTGGTGAGGTAGTTCGAGACCTGCAGCTTCCACACGAAGCCGTCCGAGCCGTCCGCCGGACGCCGAAAGAACTCGCCGCCGAAGCCCAGACCCAGGCCGTCCGTCGAGTTCGCTGCGACCAGCGGAATCGCGATCCCGCCGTACTTCGGACGCGTCGGCTCCAGGGAGTCGATCATGCCTTCGTCGTCGATATCGGGCGGCACGGGCTGAGCGAGGGCCGCGGCGAGGAGCCACATCACCACAGCTGGGCCACCACGTCGAAGGTGTCCGTGGTCAGGGCCACCAGACCCGAGACGAGGATGAGCGGCCCCATGACGGCCACCGTGACCTCTTCGGGCTCGGCGCTCGGCACGTTCATCGCCTGGTTGGCGACGTGCCGCAGGTGCCCGAAGAAGTTCTTGAGCCGACCCTTGGCGATGAGGATCGCCAGGCCCATGGGCAGGTACAGGATCATCGTCGCGAGGGTGAACTCGATGATGCCGGCCCAACCGACGAAGGCGCCCGCAGCGATGAGCAGCTTGGCGTCGCCACCCTTCTCGACCTGCAGCACCCACAGCGGGAAGTGAATGGCGAAGCCCACCGCGGCACCCGCGAGGCCGAACAGCCAGCCCTGACCGGCCAGACCGCTGAGCAGCAGCCCGATGAGCAGCATCGGACCGGTGAGCACGTTCGGGATCTTGCCCGTCTGCCAGTCCTGGACGGCAGCTCCGACCAGGCCCGCGATCAGCACCCCTTCTACGACTCCAAGCGTCATCGCTCGCGCTCCCCACGACTGACGTCGAGCCCAAATGCGACCTGAGCGTCCTCGACGATCTCGGCAATCGGTCCCGCGAGACGGCCTGCCGACAAAGTCAGGCCGAACCAAAGGAACAGCACGATGGCCGTCACAATTGCCGAACCTTGCACGCGCAGATCGGGGAGTTTGGGAGCCGACTCGGATATGGTTCGTTGTCGCCCTGCGGTACCCTGCCCCACCCGTGCCCCAGTTCGCGAGGTTTTTCCGTGGCGAAGCCCGCCGTTCGGACATTCGGGAAGTACCAGATCCTCGAGCGTATTGCCACGGGGGGCATGGCCGAGATCTACAAGGCCCGCCTCGAAGGCATCGGTGGGTTTCAGCGTACCTTCGCCATCAAGCGGATTCTCCCGCACCTCTCGGCGAACAACGAGTACGTGGCGATGCTCGTCGACGAAGCGAAGGTCGCCGGACTTCTCTCCCACGCGAACATCGTGCAGATCCTCGACCTCGGGCAGGTCGACGGGATGTGGTACATCGCGATGGAGTACGTCAACGGGTACGACCTGGGGGCGGTGCTCAAGCGCGCGAAGGAACGGGGCATTCGCCTGCCCGTGCCGCACTGCTGCTTCCTCGCCATCGAGCTGCTCAAGGGACTCGAGTACGCCCACCAGCGCCAGGTGATGCGCGGTGGCCGCCCGGTGCCGCTGAACATCATCCACCGCGACGTGTCGCCGCCGAACATCCTGCTCTCGAAGCAGGGCGAGGTGAAGCTCACCGACTTCGGCATCGCCCGCGCCTCGCTCAAGGCGATGGAGACGCAGGCCGGCGTGATCAAGGGCCGCTTCGACTACATGAGCCCCGAGCAGGCCTCCGGCGCAAAGGACCTCGACCAGCGCTCCGACCTGTTCTCGGCGGGTGTCGTGCTCTACGAGGCGCTGTGCGGCGTGCATCCCTTCCGCACCGACAGCGAGCTCACCACGCTCGAGCGCGTGCGCGACGGCCAGTACAAGCCCGTGTCGCAGATCAACCCCGAGGTGCCGCGCGCCCTCGAGGTCATCGTCGACAAGGCGCTTCGCGTGGACCGCCGCGAGCGTTTCCCGACCGCGACCGCGTTCAAGGAGGCCCTCGACAAGTTCTTCCACGACTCGGGCTTCCTGTTCACGCACGCCACGCTGTCGACCTACCTCAAGGGCCTGTTCCCCGAGACCTCCAAGGGCCAGACCCCACCGCCCATCGACCGCATCAACGAGCCGCCGACCGTGGTCGACGCCACCGATGCCGACTCCGGGCTCGAGGGCCCGACCCGCGTCATGCGGCGCGTCACGGTCGAGCAGGAGATGGCGAGCACCCTCGGGGACAACCCGTTCGGCGTGGCCCACGGCGAGGAAGAGACGCAGATCCGGCGCAATCCCCTGCTTCCGCCGGACCCGATCACCGAGGATGCCCAGCAGGAGACGGTGATCCGCAAGGGCGGCCGCGCGGCGCTCCGCGACCTCGAGCTCGAGGCGCAGACCACGCAGGATGGCGACAACGACCTCGGTCGCATCCTCGACCAGGTGTCGACGGCAGACCAGCAGACCCGCGTCATGCGCAGCGTCGTCGCTCCGCAGCCGTCGACGGCGATGTACCTGCTCGTCGGTGGCGCGATGATGCTGGTCGGCATGGGCATCGGGGCGGTTCTCGGCGGAGCGGCGGCCTACGTCGTGCTCGACGACGACACCGTGCCCCACGACAGCATCCCGGCCCTGCGCGTGCAGGCGCCGAAGGGCGCGACGACCGAGCTCGACGGCAACCCGATCGAGGGCTCGGTCCCGCTCCAGCCCGATCAGGGTTACCAGCTGCGGGTCAACCTCGATGGACACGAGCCGTGGGAGCAGACCGTGACGCTGGCCAAGGGCGAGCATCGCGTGATCATCGTCATGGCCAGCGAGCTGAAGCCGACCAAGTGAGCGCTACCCCGGACGACATCGCGCTGCCCTCCCTTCCCGTGGCGGCGTTCAAGGCGCTGCGTGTGAAGCAGTGGGCGAAGAACGGCCTGCTCTTCGCTGCCCTCTTGTTCTCGGGCAAGTTCCTCGAGGTCCCGGCCATCCTCGACGCACTGGTCGGCTTCTTCGCGTTCTCGTTCGTCGCGAGTGCCGGCTACATCTTCAACGACACCCTCGACCGCGAGGCGGACCGCAACCACCCGAAGAAGCGGCACCGCCCCATCGCTTCCGGCGCGCTTCCGGTGCCCGCCGCGATCGGCGAGCTCGTCGTCGTCGGCGGCCTCGGCGTAGCGCTCGCGTGGATGATCAGCCCGTGGTTCCTCGGCATCACCGTCGCGTACCTCGTCGAGACCCTGTCCTACAGCTTCTTCTTCAAGCACATGGTGATCATCGACGTGATGATGATCGCCAGTGGCTTCGTGCTCCGCGCGATCGCTGGCGCCATCGCCATCGACGTCGCCGTCTCGCCGTGGTTCTTCCTGTGCACCGCGTTCCTCGCGCTGTTCATCGGGTTCAACAAGCGCCGGGCCGAGCTCGTGCAGCTCGGTGACGGCCAGGGCACCCGCAAGAACCTGCAGGAGTACACTCCGAGCCTGCTCCGCGAGTTCCAGGCGATCGTCACCAGCAACGTGGTGGTGTCCTACGCGCTGTACGCGGTGCTCGGAGACCGCCCGTGGATGGTCGTCACCATCCCCTTCGTGCTCTACGTGATCTTCCGGTACATCTACCTGGTCGAGGTCAAGGGCGAGGGCGGGGCCCCCGAGGACACGCTGCTCGGCGACGCACCCATCCTGGCCACCACCGTGCTCTACGTGCTCTCGGTGATGGCCGTCCTGCTGTTCACGACGCCGACGCCCGCCTAGCAAGCAGCCTGCTAGCGCCGCAGGCTCCGCGCCAGCCGGAAGCCGAGGTTGTTGTAGCGGTGATGGCCGAGGTGGTAGTTCCGATAGGCCACACGCACGCGGTTCGCGCCGTAGTTCCACGCACCGCCGCGCACCGGATGCCCCGAGGTCGCCTCGACCTGGACCAGGCGTCCGTCGGCGATCTCAGGCTCTGCGGACCAGGCATCCCCGCACCAGTCGCGGCACGAGCCCGCGAGACCGCGCACGCCGTAGGGACTCTCGTCGAACGGGTAGTCGCCGATCACCACCGGCGTCGCCCGCGGCGCGCTCTCGTACATCGCACAGAACGACGGATCGAAGCGGTCTCCCCAGGGAAAGAAGCGACCGTCGGTGCCGCGAGCCGCCTTCTCCCACTCGACCTCGGAGGGCAGGCGCCACGGCTTGCCCGTGCGCTCGGCGAGCCAGCCCGCATAGGCCGAGGCCGTGTCCCAGTCCACGAGCATCGCCGGCCACTCCTCGTGGTACAGGTCGCCCTCGTGGTCGGGGAACATCGCGTATCGCCCGTGCTGATCGAGGCGCACGATGGTGCTGCCCTCCGGGGTCGCCGTCTCGCCGCGTTCGCGAGGCAGGTGGCGCGCAATCTCGTCGAGGCGGCCTCGGGCACGCAGGTCGTCGAACCACGTGAGCAGGTCGCCGAAGGTCACCGGATGGCGCTGGATCGCGAAGCCGTCGACCCATACCCGGCCCGCGGGCAGCTGCGTGTCGAGCGCGGGGTCGCCGCCGATCTCCGCCCAGCCAGCGGGCACGTAGCACTCGTCCGGCCCGAACGCGCGGCGTGGGTACAGCGGGATCGAGTAGGGCTCGCTGCCTCCCGGCGGGATGAAGCTCTCGTAGCCGTTGCGGTCGATGCGCACAGGCAGCCGGACCGGCGCGGTGCCCTGCGACTTGAGCAGGAGCAGGTAGCGGCCCACCGGCAGCTCGACGGCCATGAGCGGCGTCTTGCCGAGCCGGCGGGCATTCTCCGGGAACAGCCGGCGGTCGCGCTCGACCATCGCGTAGACCTCGACGGTGGCGCCGGGCGGGTCGGTGATGATGTTGAGCAGCCCGGTGCCCTTGAGGTAGCCGGCGTAGCGACGAGCGCCGTGGGCGCGGAGCAACACCTCGTAGGCGGCGGCGGAGTGGGGGTCTCGCGCGGCCTCGGCCTCCTGGTGTCGGCGGTGGTAGTAGTCCGCGAGGCGAGCCTGGGCGCTGGGGTGGCGCGGCACCAGGGACAGCACCGAGCGCGCGACCTCGTTCGCCTCGAGCTCGGTGAGGCGCGCCTGCTGGAGCGCGGCCTCGGCTTCGTCCTCGAGCGACCACAACCCGCGCTTCACCTCCACCGAGCCGTGGGCGGGCACCTTCGCGCGCAGGTCTTCGGCCTGGCGAGTCAGCGCCGCGGCCCGGGTGCGAAGCTCGGCGACCTCGAGGTCCATGGCTTCGGCACGCGCGAGCAGCCCGGCCGCCTGTTCCTCGCGGCGAGCGCCGACCAGCCACTCGGACAGGGCCGCCGCGAACTCGCCCGCGTGGCGGTAGCGCTGCACCTGGTCCCGGCACATCGCCTTCTCACAGATGCGCGCGAGTTCCTCGGGAATCGGTGGTCCCGGGTGGGAGCCGAGCGGCGCCGGCGGCGGAGGCGGGCCCGCGAGCACCTTGTTGAGCACGCTCTGACCGCTGCGACCGCGATACGGCGGGCGGCCGGTGAGCACCTCGTACAGGGTGGCACCGAGCGCGTACACATCCGCCTCGGGCCCCAGACTCTCGGACTCGCCACGGGCCTGCTCCGGCGCCATGTAGGCGGGCGTACCGCTCACCGCGCCGTCGACCGTGCTCGCCGCCGAGCCCGACAGCCCGCCGAAGGTCGGCTCGTCCAGGCTGTCGGCGCCCACCAGCTTGGCCAGGCCCCAGTCCATGACCATCACCTCGCCAAAGGTGCCGACCATCACGTTCGCGGGCTTGATGTCGCGGTGGATGACGCCGCGGGAGTGGGCATAGGCCACCGCCTCGGCCACCCGGTACAGCGCGTCGATCAGCCGCCGCAGGTTCCAGCCATCCGCGGTGTTGCGCCAGGCATCCGCGCCGCTGGACACGTGTACGTCGCGAAGCACCGCCGACAGCGTGCGCCCGCGGACCTCCTTCATCGTGAAGAACACGCGCCCATCGGGAAGGCGCCCGAGCTCGTGCACCGGCACGATGCCCGGATGCTCCAGCTGTGCCGTCGTCCGGGCCTCGGCGACGAAGCGCGAGGCGTGGGCCTGGGAGGCCAGGTGCTTGGCGCGCAGCACCTTCATCGCGACGACGCGGTCGAGGATCGGGTCCCGCACGCGGCGCACCTCGCCCATGCCGCCAATGCCGATGGGACCGAGGTCTTCGAAGCGATTCGCCTGTTCGAACGCGTCGCCGAGCACGATCTCGGTGGTGTCGACCTCTTCGAGATCGAGGTCCGGGATCCACGTCATGCCGGTGAGCGGCGCGACCGTGTGGCTGGCCGTAACGGGCTCCGGCAGTTCCAGGTCGTCCTGGAACGCCTCCTTCAGCGCGTCGACGACCTCGGGGTCGAGGGCGTACTTGCGCGCGATCTCCTGGAACCTACGTCGAGCCACACCTCGTTGTACTGCCAGCGGCGGCCGAGCGCGAGAGCCATGGGGTGCCGCGTCCTGTCGCACCCCTGCGCCAGACCGTCCGCGGGGTCGACCAAGGCACTCGCCATCCGTCGCAAATCGCATATACGCCGGGCGCGGCATGCCGCGGAGGAACGATGCACGTCAGCGTGACCTGGGATCTCGGACGCACCATCTGGGGCAACATCGAAGTCGAGGGCGCGAAGATCCCCGTCGAGCGCCTGAAGATCCGCACCCACCGCGCTCAGATGCTCGTGCACTACGACGCGTGCGAGGCCGCGCGCGAGGCCGGAGAGGCCCTGCCCGACGACCGCGGCGCGCTCACCGAAGCTCAGCTCCGCACCCTCGCCCTGCTCGAGAACCAGTGGAACGAGGTCACCGCCGCCGCTGCCGCCGTGTACCCCGAGAAGGTCCGCAACTACCAGATCTGGACCAGCATCGTCGTCTCGTGGACCGAGAACAGCGGGCACGCCTACGTGACCCTGCGCGGCTACGTGCGCGCCCCCTTCGAGACCCGCTGGGACGAGGGCGGGCTCGAGGTGACGATGGTGGGCCTCGAGGTCGTCGAGACCCGCGAGCAGCGCTTCAAGCCGATCAAGCACGACGGCGTGCCCAAGGGCCCCGAGCGCCTCGGGCCCAAGGCGACCGACCGCGACCGGGACGCAGCCGCCCGTCGCGAGGACCGCCGCTCGAAGAAGATCACCGTCGAGTTCCCCGACGACGTGCCCACCGCCCGCACGGCGTTCCTCGAGCGCTACTTCGCGGAGCCCGACACCGAGGCTGCCCTCGCCGAGCTCAGCGAGGTCCGACTGTGGGCCGCCACCCAGCCGATCCCGATGCCCGAGGACTGGCTCGATCGCGACCTGGTCAAGCTCGAGGCGCTGGTGCGCGGCTCGGTCCTCACCGTCGAGCGCGACGTGCTGCATCGCGAGCGCGATGCCGAGCGCATGCGTCGGTGGGTCGCCATCGGCGTCCCGGTGGACGCGACCGCCCGTCCCGAGGACAACCCGCGCCGCACGCCCCTGGCCCGCCACCAGCGCGACCCGGAGCTGTTCGCGACCCTGCTCGACCTCGGTGCGGACCCCAAGCACCTCTTCGACGACCGGGGTCGCTTGTACCGTCCCCTCGGCGAGGCACAGCAGGCGGCACTCGACGCCCGCAAGTGACGAAGATCGTCGGACGAATGACGAACTGGCGGTCGACGCTTTTCGTCACCTCCGCGCACGCCCGCCCCTCGATCTGCTGAATCCCGCCACTCAGCCGCGCACCACTGCTGGCACGGGCCTCGCATCCGCTGCTCGCGGAGGTGAGCCGTGCAGCTACGCGAACGCTACCGCGCCTTTGGACCCGAGCGCTGCTCGGAGGTCGAGCTCGTCGCGCTGAGCCTGGGGACCGGGGTGCGCGGTCGAAGTCGCCTGGCCATCGCCCGGGCCCTGTGGGACCGCTTCGGGAGCGTCGAGGCCCTCGCTCGCGCCGAGATCACCGAGCTCGCGTCGGTGTGTGGCGTGGGACCGGCGCGTGCCGTCCGCCTGCAGGCCGCGCTCCAGCTCGGGCGTCGGGTGCGTCACGAGGCGACGGTGGCCATCACCTCGCCCGAGCACGCCGCACACTGGCTCGGTGCACCGCTTCGCGGCCTCGAGGACGAAGAGCTCCACGGCCTGTTCCTCGACCGACGCCACACCGTGCTCGCCCACCGGGTGCTCACCCGCGGCGGTCCCGACCACACGCTGGTCGACCCACGGCAGATCTTGCGCACCGCCGTACGCCTGGGCGCCGTGGGCATCGTGCTCGCGCACAACCACCCCTCCGGCGACCCGGAGCCCTCGCACCAGGACCGGGAAGCCACCCGACGCGTCGCCCGCGCCGCTCGCGAGGTCGGCGTGAAGCTACTCGACCACCTGGTCTTCGGTGACCACGGCTATGTGAGCCTGGCCGAGCGCGGCGAGCTCACCGCGTGGTCCGAGCCCGTGGCGATGGCGCTGCGCTAGCTACTTCTTCTCGTAGCTGGACGGCTCGTAGGTCGTCGTGCCGGGCTCGTAGTCGACGCGGATCTCGAGGGTGACCTCGGAGCTCGCGACCATGTCGTTGGCATCCGCGAGGTGGACCTCACCGAGCTTCGCGAGCTCGGCGCCGAAGTTCGACATCTGCGTGTTCGGCAGCCGCACGAAGATCTGCTGCGTGCCCGCGGACATCGACGCGACCGGGTAGGCCTCGCCACGCGCGTTCTCGAGCCGTCCACCGAAGCGGCGCGCGAGCACGTCGAGCTGCTTGAGCACGTTCGCGTCCTGGGTGGACAGCGTGTAGCTGAACGGAACGCGGGTCATGCCACTGGTGCCGCCGTAGCCGGGCTCGGTCACGACGGGCTCGGCCTCGCCCTCGGCGCTGCCCTTCTCGCTGAGCGCGGCCACCTCTTCGGTGCTCAGCACCGGCGCGGCCTTGGGAGCGGGCCTCGGCTTGGGCGCGGAGCCGCGAGTGGTCAGCGCTTCCTTGAGACGCGAGCCGTCCTTCTTCAGCGGGACCTGGGCCTGGGCGACCGCGTCCTCGTCCGCTTCCTCGGCTTCCTTCGGCTCGGGCGCCGGCTCGGCCGGTGCCCACGCCGCGGCCGTCTTCTCGGGCTCGGAGACCTCGCGCTTGGCCGCCGCCGACGGCGACTCGTCGCCACTGTTCAGCGCGAACACGAGCACGAACAGGGCCGCCGCAGCCACCGCGAGCGCCTCGAGGGGCACCCCCATCGGCCGGCGCAGCCACACGAGCGTACCCCCACTGGGAGCGGGCTCCTCGGCCACCTTCGCCAGCACCGCGTCCGCGAAGCCGACCGGCGCCTCGAGGGGACCGTGCGAGCGCACGAAGTCCACCGCACCCTCGAGCATCTCGAGCTCGGCGCGCAGCTCGGGGTCGGCGTCGAGCGCGGCTTCGAGCTCGGCGACTTCCTCGGGGCTGAGCTCTCCGTCGAGGTAGGCGGAGAGGTTTTCCGGCTGGGTGCTCATGGTCTAGTGCAGGTCGTCCTGGTCGATCTGGCGTCCGAGAAGGGTCGCGAGCTGGGCGCGAGCACGGTGAAGCCTGGACTTCACTGTACCCCTGGGAACGCCGAGTAGCTCGCCGATCTCCTCGTAGGAGAGGTCTTCGATGTCTCTGAGAACGATGATCTGGCGCTGACTCTCGTCGAGCGCCGCAAGGCCTTCGTGAAGAAGCGCGGCGGCTTCGCTGCGATGGACACCAGCATCGGCCAGCGGTTCCTCACTCGCGATCTGCCGCGACGGCGCGTCGTCGTCTTCAGCAGCCCGCGTGCCCTCGAGGGGCTCGTGCTGGTCCATGTGCCGGCGACGTCGGTACAGGCGCCGATTCTTGCAGTGGTTGATCACCACCCGGTACACCCAGGTCGACAGCTTCGCGTCGCCGCGGAAGCTGCCGAGCTTGCGGTACATCGCGATGAACACGTCCTGAGCGACCTCGGAGGCCACCTGCTCGTCGCCGATCCACCGCATGCACAGGGTGAACACCCGGTGCTGATAGCGGTGCACGATCGCGTCGAAGGCCGTGCGGTCGCCTTCCTGGAAGCGGCGCACGAGCTCGGCATCCGATGGCGCAGACGCCATCGCGACCATGAACAGCAGGAGCAGGGACAGAGAGCCGGTCACGCAGGGAGCTCGAAGGAGTGTGGGTCAGCGCATGCTACCCGAAGGCGCGCCCCCGGCGGCGATCAGTCCTCGCCGCGCGCCATGCGGACCCGGCGGCCGGTCTTCACCGACTGCATGATCTGGTCGAGCGACACGCGGGTGAAGCTGAAGATGGCCTTGCGGACGTTCGCGGCCCGGAAGGTCGCGCCGTCGACGTTGGCGAGGTCGAGGTCGGCCTCTTCGAGGTTCGCGCCGTCGAACACCGCATCCTTGCAGTCCGAGTGCCACAGCGAGGCACCGGTCAGGTCCGCGCCGCGGAAGGTCGCACGAGCCAGGTTGGACTCGGCCAGCTTGGCGAAGCGAAGGTCCGCGCCGTCGAAGGCCACGCCCGAGAGATCGATGCCGCGCATGTCCATCTCGGCCAGGGACTGACCCCGGGTGACCATGTCGACAACCTGCTTCTTCGTGAGCGTCCGCGGAGAACCCATGATGGCTTACCTCATTGCGCCGTCGCGCATCCGTCCGGACGCTTAGCCCCCTCCACTCGCGCCGTCCACGTTGACCCCCGTCGAGGCCGTGGCCTACCCTCGTCGCCAACCAGCGGGAGGTGGCATGGGAACGCGGTGCACGGTCTTGGGAGCAGGTTCCTGGGGCACGGCCCTGGCAGTACAGCTCGCCAGGCAAGGCCACGAGACGCTGATCTGGGACCGAAACCCCGATCGTTGCGACGTGATCAATACGACACACGTCAATCCCCGCTACCTGACCTCGGTCAGCCTGCCCGAGTCGCTGGTCGCGGTGCCCGATCTCGAGACGGCGACGCGCCACGCCGAGCTTCTCGTCACCGGCGTCCCCTCCCATGCGCTGCGTGACGTGATGGTCGACGCGGCGCCCTTCGTCGGCGCGAACACGACGATCTGCTGCGCCACCAAGGGAGTGGAGAACGGCACCCTCGACACGATGGCCGAGGTCCTCCGCGAGACGTTGCCCGGACACGAGGACCGCATCACCATCCTCTCGGGACCGAGCTTCGCGCTCGAGCTCGCCAAGGGCCTGCCCACCGCCGTCGTCATCGCGGGTCCCGACGGTCCGGCCCACGAAGCCGCCGAGGCCTTCCACGGGCAGACCTTCCGCGCGTACCACACCGAGGACGTGGTCGGCGTGTGCATCGGCGGCTCGCTGAAGAACGTCATGGCCATCGCGTGCGGCGTGTCCGACGGCGCCGGGTTCGGCAGCAACGCGCGGGCGGCCATCATCACCCGCGGCCTCGCCGAGATCAGCCGCCTCGCGGTCGCGATGGGCGCGAACCCGCTGACGATGATGGGCCTCGCGGGCATGGGCGACCTCGTGCTCACCTGCACCGGCAACCTGTCGCGAAACCGCCGCGTTGGCCTCGCGCTCGGCGAAGGGCGCACGCTGCAGGACATCCTCGACGAGCTCGGGGAGGTCGCCGAGGGCGTGACCACCGCGAAGTCCGCCTACAACCTGGCGAAGCGGGTCGGCGTGGAGCTGCCGATCACCGAGCAGGTGTACAAGCTGCTCTACGAAGACAAGCCGGTGATGAACGCGCTCCTCGACCTGCTCGGTCGCGAGCGCCGGGCCGAGCGGGACTGAGCTAGGCGCCCGGCTGATCGCGGCTGGGTGCCACCCCGAAGGCTCGCGCGTACTCTCGGCTGAACTGGCTCGGGCTCTCGTAGCCGACCGCGTAGGCAGCCTCCGACACGGACTGCTGCTCGGCGGTGAGCAGGCGCCGGGCCTCGAGCAGGCGCAGCTCCTTCTGATACTGCAGGGGGGAGCGCGCGGTGATCGCCTTGAAGTGCTCGTGGAAGGACGAGCGGCTCATGCCCACGCGACGCGCGAGCTCGGCCACCGCGAGGCGCGAGCGGTAGTCGGCACGCAGAATGCGGATGGCCTCGGCGATGTGACTCGCGTGGCTGTCGTGGCGGAGCAGGTTGCGGAGCATGCCCCCGCTCGGCCCGACCAGCAGCCGGAAGTGCAGCTCCTTGACCACGAGGGGCTCGAGCACGCGGGCGGTGAGCGGGTCGTCGCCGAGGACCAGGGTCCGCCCGATCACGTCGAGTAGCGCCTCGTCCGCCTCGCTCACGCACAAGGAGGGCGCCTCGGGCACGTCGAGGTCGACCCCCGCGAGCTCTTCGTAGAGCCCGCGCAGCACCGGCAGCTGGATCGACAGGATGAGCGCGACGTACGGGGCCTCGGGACTCGCCTCGCACACCTGCGACACCACTGGCAGGTCGTGGGTGACGAGCAGGAACTCACCCGCGCCGAAGCGCACGCTGCGCTCGCCCACGGTCACCTGTTTCGCCCCCTGGAGGATCAGGCAGATCACCGGATCGTAGACCGTGGCCTCGATCGGCGAGGGCTGCTGGTGGCGGAGTGCGAGCATCCCCGGACCGATACGGATCGCATCGACCGCATGGCCGGTGTGACCGAGTCGGCGCTGGGTCTCGGCAAGGAGAGCGGGGTAGGTCATGTCCTGGTTGTACGCGGCCAGGGGCTCGCGGTCACCCAAATTCCGGAGCCCTGGACGATTGGGCAACCCTGCCGGACGATGATGCAGGCGCGGGCGACGCGCACGACCTAGGCTGACGACATCCGAGGAGCGAGCATGTCCAAGCCACCGAGCATCACCCTGTCCACCGGCGCCCACCTTCCCTTCGTGGGCTTCGGCACCTACCTGATCAAGGACGAGCAGGCCGAATCGGCCGTCGGCGCCGCGCTGAGCGCCGGCTACCGTCACATCGACACCGCCGAGGGCTACCAGAACGAGTCCGGCGTCGGCCGCGCCATCCGCACCGCCATGGACGGTGGTCTCGCCCGCGACGAGCTGTTCGTGACCACCAAGCTGTGGCCAGGCTACGCGGGCTGGGGCCAGGAGCCGAAGAACACCGAGACCACCATCGCCTCCTGCGAGGCGAGCCTCGAGCGCCTGGGCCTGGACTACGTCGACCTGTACCTGATCCACGCGACCTTCGATCAGGACCAGCGCATCGCCCAGTGGCGAGGCATGGTCGCGCTCTGGGAGCGCGGTCTCGCCCGCGCGATCGGCGTGAGCAACTTCAGCGAGAGCCACATCGACGAGCTGCTCGCCGCCGGCCTGCCGGTGCCGCACGCGAACCAGATCGAGCTCCACCCGTGGTCCCAGAAGCCCGCCCTCGTCGGCTACCTCGCCGACAAGGGCATCGCGCCCATCGCGTACAGCAGCCTGGTGCCGCTGTCGACGTGGCGCACCGCTCCAGGCCAGGACTCGGCGAAGACCGAGGCCATGCGCGAAGAGGCCGCCAAGGACGACGCGCCCTTCCGCGTGATGGCCGAGAAGTACGGCGTGAGCGAGGCCCAGGTCCTGCTCCGCTGGGCCGTGCAGAAGGGCTACCCGGTGCTCCCGAAGAGCACGAACCCCGAGCGCATCCGCGCCAACCTCGACCTGTTTGGCTTCACCCTCGACGATGCCGACATGGCGGCCATCGCCGACATGGACCGGGGCGGTGGCATCGCGTGGAGCGTGGGCGACCCGCTCGCGTTCAGCTGAGGTTCCACGTGGAACGCGGCTCTCCGACGCTCGTGCCGGAGAGCCCGTTCCCGCCGGCGTCAGCGCAGGGTGAGCACGATCTTCTCGACCCGCGCGCCCGGCTTGAGGAAGCCGATGGCGACCTTGGTGCCCTGCCGGTTGCTCACCGCTTCCACGCGTGCCGAGATGCCTCTCGACCGGAGCACGGTCATCACCGCGCGCTCCAGGCGCCGGGCCAGGCCGGGCCCGTAGCTGTCGCCTCGCATCTCGTCGAGGCACGCGATCTCGAGGTCTTCGGCGAGGTCCGGGTCGATCATGGCGTCTCCATCGGGCTGATCAGTGCGCGGGCCTCCGCGACCGCCGGATCGGCGACGGCTCCGCGGTGCACCCAGCGCACCCGTCCGTCGACGAGCACGACCACGGCGGGTTCCTCGGCATTGGGCAGCTCCAGGGCGCTCGCCCACACCGCCGGCTCCTCGAACGCGAGCGCGGTGCGGGCCTCGGTGGGCGCGTCGTAGGCCCCCTTCATCGCCGTGGTCACGATCCACCGCGAGGTTCGCCCGAGCTCGCCGACCACCGCGACCTGCAGGACCTCGCAGCCGTCGAGCGCCGTGCGCCAGGCGTCCGCGGCCTCCGAGTGCTTGCGGGCGAAGGTGACGACCACCGCCCGCGTGTCCTCGCCAGGCACCGCGACCGGCGTGTCCGCAAGGGACGTGAGTGCCCGCGACGGTAGCGTCGGCTCCGCGAAGGCCACTGCGAGTAGCCAGATCACGCCGCCCTCCGCAGTCCCCGCGGTGTGAGCGTATCGAGCAGGCGACGAACCTCGTCGAAGTCGAGCATGGGCAGGCTCACCGTCCCGCCGGGCACGCGGAGCACGAGCTGACCGAGGCCATAGCGCCGCAGCAGCGGCCCCTGCACGACCTGGAGCACCTGCAGCTTCTTGCGAGCGACGACGAGCGTGGTCCGACGCAGCCAGCCTCGGCGCGCGATCACGTAGCGCTCGGTGACGAGCCAGCCCTGGTAGCGATGGTCGAGCACGGTGACGACGACCGTGGCGATGGGCAGCAGCCAGGCGGCGAGCCCGACCGGGAAGAAGGCCCAGCTGAGCACCGCGGCAACCAGCGTGGACTGGAACCCCGCGCGGATCAGGTTGCGGATCAGCGCCCGCGGATGCGGCGGCTGAAAGCTCGCCTGCTCGAGGTCCACGTCGAGATCGGGCAGCGCCGCCCGGAGCACGTCCCCCATCACCTCGCGGTCGACGACGGGAATCACGGCCTCGGAGGCCTCCACGCCCCCCTCTCCGGTGCGCGCAGCGGCGGTCTCGATGTGCACGGAACCAAAGCCGAGGATGCGCCGCAGAAGCGGTTCTTCGACGGTCACGAGCTGCACGCGACGCTGGCGAAGCTGCACCTGGCGCACCGTGAACAGACCCTCGGTGGCGACGAGCCGGTCGCCGACCTCGCGCAGCTGGAAGTTCCAGTGACGGAGCAGCGCCCCGCCGACGCCGGCGAGCAGTCCACCCGTGATGACCGCCAGCCCGAGGGCCACGGCGCCCGCGCCCTCGAACACGCTGGCCGCCGCACCGACCTCGCCGGGATCGAGCAGCTGCAGCCCTTCGAGCAGCAGGCCCCACACGATGAGCACGGCCGCACCGATGCGCGTCACCGTCACGCCGTAGCGCACCAGGTCGAGGGGCCCGTTGTGGATGACCACCGGTGCCAGCTCGAGCGGGTCTTCCTCGTGGGTCGGCTCGCGGGCGTGTTCCTTGAGCGCGGCAACGAGCGCGTCGGCCTCCTCGTGGCGGAGGGCCGAGAGCATGCCCTCGACCTCGGTACCCGAGGCGGTCTCGATCTTCACCTCGACCAGCCCCGCGAGCCGCTGGTACAGGTTGCGCGTGAGCTCGACGTTCTGCACCCGGTCCGGGTCGATCACGCGGGCCTGGCGGTTGAGCAGCCCGTGCTCGATCTCGAGGCGCCCTTCGTGCACGCGGTAGCGCAGGGTCAGGAAGTGCACGATGGTCTGCACCATGGGCACGACGAAGAACAGGATGAGCAGCCAGCCGTCGATGAACGCCGCGGAGTTGCCGCCTCCGAAGGCCCACACGACGATCAGCGGCCACGCGGCCCGCGCGAAGGCGAGGATGCGCGGGAAGAAGTTCACCAGCAGCGAGGCGGGGTGCAGACGCTTCCACTCGGAGGTCGACGCCGTCATCGGCGGGCTCGCCTACACGCCGTCATCGCCGTGCCTCCGCACGAGCTCGTCGCGCAACGCCTCGGCGTCGTCGAGGTCGAGGCCCGGAATCACGCCGTCCGCCCCCATGCCCGCAGCGGTGTAGATCTGCACGCGCGCGAGGCCGAACCACTGCTCGATCGGTCCCTGGCGGGTGTCCACGTGCTGAACCCGCGCGGTCGGGATGGCGGTGAGGCTCTTGAACAGCACGCCGCGCTGGATGAGCAGCTCTTCCTCGCGCAGCTCGTAGCCCCAGCGGTCGAAGGACAGTGACGGGTACCACAGCGCGAGCATGAAGAAGCAGAACGCGGCGAGGGCGCCGACTCCGAAGCCGAGCCACAGGCTGCCGCCGAACACGGTGACGCCCACGCCCATGCCCACCGACATCGGCAGCTGCACGGTGAACAGGCGGATCAGCGCCTGCACGTGGAACATGAACCGCGCCGAGGGCTCGAGGCCCTGCATGCCCGCGGGTCGCTCCTCCTCGGTGGGCTCTTCCGCCGCGAGCTCGTCGGGCTCGTCGATCACAGCGAGTCGAGTCCGATGCCGATCTCGCGCGACCACGTGTGCACGCCGAGCGCCGCGCGGTCGGTGGCATTGAGGTGCTGTGCGAGGGCGTTGAGGTTCTGGCGAGCGGTGGTGTAGGCGGCGGTGCTGTCCTGCCCGAACTTGCGCTGGTTGCGGCCGATCGCGAACAGCCACTCGAGCTTGGCGGTCTCGGCGGGCTCGCCGCGCACGTAGTCGGCGACCGGCCCGAAGATGTCGTCGGGCTTGAGCACACCGCGCGTCCACTTGGACAGGGTCATGCACGCCTCGAGCAGGGCGGGCACGTGGCCGAGCTGACGCAGGGCCTCCTTGGACTCGCGGAACAGGCGCTCGGCCTCGGAGTACTGCTGGTCGTCCCACAGCGTGGCCCCGAGGTAGGCCTTGGCCTGCTCCATCATCACGCGCAGCTCGGCACCATCGGCGGCGTTGTACACGCTCACGAGCAGCTCGTTGGCCTCGGCGCTGTTGCCGGACTCGAGGTGGATGCGTCCGCGGAGCAGGTCGGCCTGAAGCCGCAGGTCGAGGTGCAGGTTGGACCCGAGGGTCGCGCCGAGCTCGTCGAGCAGGTCCTGCGCCCGTCCCAGACGGCCGATGTCCGCCTCGAGCCAGCCGTACGCGAGCAGCACGCGCACGTAGGCGGTCGCCGACTCGGACGCGTGCAGACGCGGCAGCTCGTGGTGGATGACGTCGATGCCCTCGGAGAAGCGGCCGCGCTGACGCACACAGTGCAGCCACACCGGCAACGCGAGCGACAGGCCCTCGAGGTCGCCCTGCTCCTGGAGGATGCGAGTGGCCTCGGCGGATCGCTGCTGGGCCTGCGAGAGCTGGCCCGAGGCGTACTGCCATGCGGCGACGCCGGCCTCGGCCCGAGCGATCATCTTCGGATCCCGCGTCGCCTGCGCCGCCTTGCGGGCCACGCCGTGCCAGCGCTTGGCCTCGCCGATCTGACCCGCGAGGATCAGGCTGCGTCCCAGGTCGTCCGCCACCTTCGCCGCAATCAGCGGGTCCGGCTCCTCCTCGAGGATGGCCCAGGCGTCTTCGAGGTGCTTGCGGTAGTTGGGGTAGTGGCCGATGGCCCGCTGCACGTCGGCGGAGACGCGGGCCACGGCGAGCTTCTCGGTGCGGCTGCTCGCGAGGACCTTGGCCTTCATCAGCGCGCGGCCGGTGCCGACGTCGGTGGGCCGAACCTCGAGCAGGGCGCGGGCGTACAGCAGGTGCAGCCCGGCCAGCGTGGCCTTGCTGGCGTTCTTGGCCTCGGTGCTCCTCGGCACGACCTCTTCGAGCAGCTCGAGGGCGGTGACCGGGCGACCGGCGGCGAGCTCTTCCTCGACCCACACGACGGTGCGCTCGAGGGCCTGCTCGACGTAGCCGGCGGCCAGCATCATGCGGATCTGCGCCTCGCTGGGCGGCAGTGGTGCGAGGTGCGGCAGGATCGCGCGGCGGAGCACCGCGCGGCGCGCTTCGCTGAGGTCCTCGAGGACCACGCGGCCGAGCAGGGGCTGCCGCCACGTGACCCGGGACGGACGGCCCAGGCGCACCCATCCGCGAGCGGCCATGTCGCGCAGGGTGGGCACGAGCTCCTGGGGCGTGCGGCCCAGGGCCGCGGCGATGAGCTCGGCGACCGTGTCTCCGGCGAGCAGAGCGAGCGCCTCGAGGATGCGCCGGTGCTCGGCGGGAGCTTCCTCGATCTGGTCGCGCACGGCGATCTCGGCGGCCGGCGGCACGGGGATCGCCTCGGTCTCGGACACGGTCCACTCGAGGCTGTTGTCGTCCTGTCCGCGCGAGCGCACCTGACCGGAGGCGACCATCTCGCGCACCACTTCCTCGACGTAGGTCGGCAGTCCCCCACTCGCGCGATGGATGCGACGCGCCAGGGACATCGGCGGCGGCCGACGAAGGAGCAGCGCGCCCACGAGCCGCGCCACTTCGCGCTCGTCGAGGGGCGGCAGCCGAACGCGCTTCGCCTCGGGAAGCTCGGTGTCGAGGGGGCTGCCCTTGGCCGCACCCGCATCCTCGGCGTCGGCGATGAACATCACCGGCGCCCCGAGTCGGCGCACGCCGGCAGAGAGCATGGCGACCAGCGCCGCGGTCTCCTCGCCGCCGAGGTCGACGTTGCGCAGGACCACGACCATCGGCGTGCCCATGGCCTTGGCCCGCTCGGCAAGCAGCGTGCTGAGCGCGGTGCTGAACACGGCGCGCTTGGGACCGCTGATCGGCACGCCGTTGGCGCGCGCCGCGGTGATCGCTGCCGCCGCCGCCTTGAGCTGGGGGTTTGTCGACTGACCGATGCCCTCGGCAATCACCGCGAGCTCGGCGAGCAGGCCCTCGGTGGGCTTGCGGCTGGTGATGGTCGCGGTGATCTGGTCCCACTTGCGCTCGGCCACGTCGTCGAGGGCGCGCTTGAGCACCCGTGCGCGACCCGAGCCCTCCGAGCCGACGACCAGCGCCACGGCGCCGGGCTCGGCGGCCGCCACGAAGTGCCGCATCTCGGCAATCTGGTCTTCGCGACCGGCGAGCGAGCCCTCGGTGTGGTTGGCGACGGTGAGCGGTCCACCGCCGTACAGCGGCTTGCCGGCGATGGCCTCGAGCCGATCCGCGACCTCGGCGCCGGTGGCGGGCCGGTCGTCGGGGTTCTTCTCGAGCAGCTGCAGGATCAGCTCTTCGAGGCGCGGATCCAGCTGCGGCATGCGCTCGCTGGGACGCGGCGGTGCGCTGTACACCTGCATGCGCGCGAGCTCGTGGTAGTCGTTGCTCTTGAACGGCAGGCGCGCGGTGACCATGCGGTACAGCAGCACACCAAACGCGTACAGGTCCGAGCGGTTGTCGAGGGTCTTGGCCTGGATCTGCTCGGGGGAGGCGTAGGCGAAGGTCCCGAGGAACTCGCCCTCGCGGGTGATTGGCTTGGCGCCCTTCACGAAGCGGGCGGCACCGAAGTCGAGGAGCTTCACGCGCCCGTCGGGCAACACGAGCACATTGGCGCTCTTCAGGTCGCGGTGGATCAGGCCGCGGCTGTGGATGTGGTCGAGGGCGCGCGCCAGGTCGTGGCCGATGCGAACACACTCTTCCATGCGCCGCTGGGTACCCGCCTTGCCGAGCCCCTTGACGTAGCTCTGGACGGGCGTGCCCTCGATGAGCTCCATCGTGATCCACGGCAGGTCTCCGACCAAGCCGTAGTGGTAGACCCGAACCACGTTGGGGTGGTTCAGGCAGTTCATCATCTCGTACTCGCGGTTGAACCGCTCGAGCTCGCTATCGGTGTTGAGCAGCAGCTTCAGCGCGATGTGATCGCCCGTCGCCGGCTCTTCGACCTCGTAGACCTCGGCCATGCCGCCACGCGCAATCGCGCGGAGCACGCGGTAGCGGTCGATGGTCTCCGGGACCTCGCCGCTCACTTGAGACCCTGCCGGATGCGCATCGACCACGAGTGCACGCGAAGCGCGGCGCGGTCGGTATCGTTGAGGTTCTCAGCGATGCGGTTGAGTGCCGTCGCCGCCTGCCGATACGCGTCCGACGAGCGCTCACGATCCCCGCGCGCACCAAACCAGCGGGCCTGCGCGAGAAGTTGCTCGAGTCGAACGAGGATCATGGGCTGACGGGCGAGGATCTTTTCCACCGGCTTGAACAGCTCTGCGGGCGAGAGCTCTTCTGCGAGCGCACGAGCGCGCGAGACGCACGCCTCTGCCAACGTAGCCAGATCGCCGCTGCCAAGCAGCCCCAGAACAGAGGCCTGGAACAGCTCTCGGGCTTCGTCGACTTCGCCCATGGCCCACAGGGCTTCGCCCATCATCGCACGAGCCACCTCGGCGGTGACAGCGAGCTCCGCACTGCGAGCCCGGCGATGCGCCGCCGAAAGCGTGTTTGCAGCCTCGATGTGCAGGCCCGACTCGAGCTCGATTCGCCCGCGGACCAGGCTCGCCTGAAGGCGCAAATGCAGGTGCTCGCCCCGACGAATCGTCGCCTCGAGCTCGTCCACGCACTCCTGTGCGCGCCCCAGACGGAGCAGGTCGAGCTCGCAACGCGCCGTGGCGAGGAGAAGGCGCACGTAGTGCGACGGGACCTGGCTCTCCCGCGCATCCGGAAGCCGCTGATACAACAGCGACAGGGCCTCTGAGAAGCGCCCCTGCTGGCGAAGCGTGTCCGTCCACACCACCAGCGCCTGCCAGAAGCCCGTCGCGCTGCCCGTGCGCTGGAAGTGGTTCATCGCATCGGCGATCACGGCTTCGGCGCGGTCCACCTCGCCCTGCGCGTACAGGAAGGTCGCCATGCCGATGTCCGCGTGTGCCGCCGCGTGCGGGTGGTCCTCCGCCGTCGCCCGCGAGCGCTGGAACCACTCCCCTGCCGTGCGTGGCTGGCCGCTCCACAGGTAGGACATGCCCAGGTGGCTCGACAGCCGGCTGATCAGCTCGGGGTGCGTGGTCGGCTCGACCTGCTCCCAGGCGTGCAGCAGGTGCCGGCGGAAGCTCGGGTAGTGGCCGATGACCCACTGCAGCCGCGCGCGGGCCAGGCCGACGCGGATCTTCAGGTCCGGGTGCTCGGCGGTGTCCTCGGCGCGCTGCAGCGACCGCGGAAGCCGCGGATCGGTCGGGCTCACCGCCATCAGCGCCGTGGCGTACAGCAGGTGCAGCAGCGCCTCGGCATCGCGCTCCAGCCGGCCCTGACTCACCTGGACCAGCGGCTCGAGCACCTCGAGCGCCTTTCGAGGACGTCCCTCGTGCAGCAGCCGTCCCGCGGCCTCGAGCGCATCCCGCGCCGCGAGCTGGAGCTGGTCGACCTCGGCGAGCAAGCGCACCTTGTCCGGTGAGGGCTCGGCGTCGACGAGGTTGGCGGCGAGCGCGCGCACGAGCACGTGATGGCGGGAAGGCGCGAGGTCGGCGAGCACCAGGGGGCGGGCGAGCTCGTCCTCGAGGCCCACCTTGTCCGACTCGACGCACACCCAGCCACGCCGACGCAGGTCGCGCACGATGGGGGCGAGCTCGGCGGGCAGGTAGTCGAGCACGTGGGCCAGCGTCGACAGCGGCAGCGAGCCACCCCACACGGCAAGCGCCTCGAGCACCCGCCGATGGGGTGCGGAGAGCCCGCGGAGCATACTGCGCACACGACGACGAGCCACGCCCGGCGGCCGCACGAACTCCGGGCGCTTGCCCCAGTCCACCCGGTTGCCGTCGGCACCGGAGGGCCGCAGGGTGTTCTCCTTGAGCATCCGTCGGACGACGTGCTCGATGTACAGCGGGTGTCCACCGCTCGCCGCGTGCACGGCGCGCGCGATCTCGGCGGGGGGCGGTCGGCGATGCAGCAGCTGACCGACCGCGAGTCCGGTGCGGTGCGGGTCCAGCGGCCCCAGCTCGAGGGTCCCGAACTGGTCGAGCAGGTTCACGCGGTCGTCGTCGAGGAGGAGGCTCGGGTCGGTGCTCGCGAGGAACACGACGGGCACCGCCGAGCGGGCCACCGAGCGCCTCAGGGTCTGGAGCAGCTCGAGGGTCGCGGGCCCGGCGCGGTGCAGCTGCTGCACGACCAGCATCACCGGCACGTCCTCGGTACGCGCGCGCTCCGCGAGCGCCTCGGGACCGAGCTTGCGCAGGAGCTCCCGCACATCCGGACGCAGCAGGTTGCCCTGCTTGAGGATGCGGTCGAGCTGGTCGGTGATCGCCGCCGCCTTGGGCGACTTGCCGCGGTCCGTACCCGCCGCCGCATGGAGCAGGGCATCGACCAGGCAGCCTATGGGTCGCTCGCGGCGCAGCAGGAAGTGGAACACCCGCCAGCCGACGTCGCGGAACTCGGCGGCGGTGGTCTGCGTGAAGCGCTCGCGCCCACTGCCCGCGTTGCCCACGACCAGCGTGAGCTCGCCGGGACGGGCGTCCTCGAGACGGGACACGAGGTCGATGCGCTCGTTGTTGCGCTGCAGAGGCCGGCTGACCTGCACCTCGAGCCCCGCACCCAGCGTGAACGGCCGGTCCGAGAGGTCCTCGAGGATGCGCGCCACCGCCTTGGCGCGTGGCGGGCGCGCCCCTGGATCCTTCGCCATCAGCCACAGGATGAGCTCTTCGAGCCGGGGATGGATGTCCGGCACCCACACCGAGGGACGCGGCGGGTCCTCGGTGATGTGCTGCACCGCCAGCGCGTGACTGGTCTCGGCGTCGAAGGGGCGGCGGCCCGTGGCGAGCCGGTAGAGCAGGATGCCGAGGCTGTACAGGTCCGAGCGCCAGTCCAGCGGGTGGCCCTGGATCTGCTCGGGCGACGCGTAGGCGAAGGTGCCCACGAACTCGCCCTGGCGCGTGATCACCTGAATCGGGTTGCGCAGGTGCGCGGTGCCGAAGTCGACGACCTTCACGCGCCCGTCGGGCAGCACGACGATGTTGCTGCTCTTCAGATCGCGGTGCACGAGGCCGCGATCGTGGATGTAGTCCAGGGCCTCGGCCACGTGGTAGCCGATGCGCAGGACCTCCTGCATACGCGCGGGCACACCCGGCGGACCGATGTCCTTCACGCAGGCCTGGGGTGAGCGCCCATCGAGGAACTCCATGGTCAGCCACGGCTGTCCCTCGTGGATGCCGTAGTGGTAGACCCGGACGATCGACGGGTGGTTGAGCCGCGTGAGGGCTTCGTACTCGCGGTTGAACCGAGGCAACGCGGAGCCGGCCTGGACCAGCAACTTCAGCGCCAGGCGCTCCCCGCTCGTCGGGTCCTCGACCTCGTACACCTCGGCCATGCCACCGCGCGCGACGGGGCGCATCACCCGGTACGGGCCGATGTGCTTCGGTGCGGTGCTCAGGTCCTCTCCCCGCGGCGGAGTGTACGCCAAGCGGCAAAGGTGCGGCGCAGCTGTCGCGCCCCCGCAGCCCGGGTGTTCGTGATAGCCGGGCCCATGCTCGCCTACCTCGCCCGTACGCTGCCGATCGTCGTCCACGCCCAGTTCCGTCAGGACGGGAGCTTGATCTCGCGGATCGAGCGGCGCGTGCTGCCGCACGAGCTCGACCTGAACCTGCACATGAACCAGGCGCGCTACGCCCAGGTCATGGAGCTGTCGCGCACGGACTGGGTGTTGCGCTCGGGCGCGTGGGACGCGTGGCGGGCCGACGGGGTGAAGCCCGTGGTCGCCTCCCAGAAGATCACCTACCGCCGCGAGCTGAAGCTCGGTCAGCGCTACACCCTCGAGTCGCGATGCCTGGGCCTCGACGGCCGCCTGCTCCGCTTCGAGACCCACGTGCTCGTCGGCGATCGCGTCCACGCGATGGGCGAGGTGTCGCTGATCTTCATCGGTCCCGACGGCGTGCTCGATGCGGACGCGCTGTCCCCACTGGTCGAGCCCTACCTGGCCGAGCCCCTCGAGGTCGTGGACTGGCGCGTCCGCCGCTGAACCAGCCACAACACCGGCCACAGCGGCCACCACGACGGCAGTCCGCCGACGGTGCTGCACTCGATGCACGCGTCGCAGTCGTCGTTCTGGCGCAGGAACAGCTCGCCGGAGCGCCCGCCCCACGAGCAGGTGCCCGTCATCTCGGCGAAGGCGCCATTGGGGTCCTCGGCATAGGTCGCGGGGTCCATGCCCAGGTCCTGGAGGCCGTAGGCCGCGGCGAAGTCCTCGTGGATCGGCACGTGAACCAGATCGAGCGTCTCGGCGGTCTCGTCGCGCAGGTTGACCCGGACCTCCCACATCCAGCTGTCGAAGAGATCGGCCTCCAGCGGGACCTGCACCTCGCCGAGGTAGCGGCGGCGGTTGCCGGCGTCGTCCTCCCAGAAGTCCTTGGAGAAGCGAGCGATCACGCTCGGGTTGTCGAGCGCGGTGCAGCTGCCCGTCCACGGGATCTCGAACGGGTGCTCGTCGTGCTCACAGCCGAGGAGCACCGTAAGGGTGACGGCGACGAGCGCGATCCTCATGGCGTGCTCCACAGCTCGAGGGCGCCACGTCCGGTCTCGTAGGCGCACTCCCCGGTCCACGTGGCAGTGGGATCCCCGCGGTCGAGCTCGCCCTCGAAGGACAGCGCGATCGCGCCCTCGGTTTCGCCAGGCCATGCGCCGGTGCACGCGCCGACACTCCCGAGGCCCCCGTCGTCGGTGACCCCGCGGCAGTCGAGGAACAGGAAGTCGGGCAGCCGCGACAGCTGGTGCAGGGTGACGGTCGCGAACAGCTCGCGGGCATCGTCGCCGGTCCGATCGACCTCGACCACGAGCCGGAGCGGATCGTCGAGGTCGCACTCGCCCGTCCACCGGCCTTCGAGCTCCGGTGTGCACGCGACGAGCAGCCCCAGCGAGGCCGCGATGGCGAGGAGCCGTCCCATGCCTCGATGATAGCAGTGTCGCAGGCTGTCGCCATCGCTTGGCACCGACCCTTGCTTCCTGTAGATGGACCGTTCTCGATGGGAGACGACATGCGTGCACCGACCTGGGACCTGGACAGCGTGATGACTGGCGGCGTGCGGGGTGAGGCGTTCACCGCCGCCCTGGCCGCCTTCAAGCGCGACGGCGACGCGGCCATCGCCCGCTCCGAGTCCCTCGACGGTCTCGGCGACGACGCGGCCGCCCTGCTCCTCGACCTGCAGGACCTCGGCAACCGCGGCCGTCAGCTCAACGCCTTCGCCGGCTGCCACGCCTCGGCGAACACGAAGGACACCGCCGCGCGCCTCGCGACCAACGCGGTGATGGAGGTGTTCCTCGCCATGGACCGCGCCTGGCTCGCCCTGTCATGGACCGTCGCCGACGCCGACGCCGACGCCCGCGAGGCCTGGCTGTCCCGCGAGGACATCGCACCGCACCGCTCGGGCATCGAGCACATGGTCGAGGGCAAGAAGCTCGAGCTCGACCGCCCGCTGCAGGAGCTGCGCTCCCAGCTCGAGCGCGAGGCCCTGCACGGCTGGGGAAGCCTGTACACCGCGATGTCCGGCGAGCTCACCGCGACCCTGACCCTGCCCGGCGAGGAGCCGAAGCAGGTCGGCATCGCCGCGATCGCGCCCTACCGCAACCACCCGGACGAGGCGATCCGCAAGGCGGCGTTCGAGGCCGAGGGTGCCGCGTGGGCCACGCTGTCGACCCCGTGCGCGATGGCGCTCACCCACATTACCGGCGAGCGCCAGGCCATGCTCGACCGGGTGGGCGCCGACCACCTCGCTCCGACCCTGTTCCGAAACCGCATCGAGCGCGAGAGCCTCGAGGCCCTGCTCGCTGCCGCCGAGGCCGCCCGTCCCCGTCTCGAGCAGTACCTGGCCCGCAAGGCCAAGCTCATCGGCAAGGACAAGCTCGACTTCTGGGACCTGCACGCGCCGCTGGTCGCCGGCGAGGGCGCGAGTGTGCCGTGGGACCAGGCCACCGCGATGATTACCACCGCCTTCGACCGCTTCGCGAGCCCCATCGGCGACTTCGCCAAGCGCGCGCTCGACAAGCGCTGGGTCGAGGCCGAGCGCCGCGACGGCAAGGCACAGGGCGGCTACTGCACGCGGCTGCCGCTGTCGGGCGAGAGCCGGATCTTCATGACCTACGGCGACACCCTCGACAACGCGCTCACCCTCGCGCACGAGCTCGGCCACGCCTACCACAACAGCGTGCTCTTCCGCGCCGACAGCCCGCAGAAGCACCGCATCACCTCGGCGCTGGCCGAGACCGCCTCCACCTTCTGCGAGGCCATCCTCCGCGACCACGCGATCCAGGTCGCCGAGGACGAGACCCAACGCATCGCGATGCTCGACCAGCAGCTGCAGGACGCCGCGGTGTTCATGATGAACATCCCGATGCGCTACGCCTTCGAGTGCCGCCTGTACGAGCTTCGCCGCGAGGGTGCCTTCGACGCCGACGTGCTGTGCGACGAGATGGAGCGCATCCAGCGCGAGCACTTCGGCGACATCCTCGGCACGCCAGATCGCTGGTACTGGGCGAGCAAGCTCCACTACTACATCAGCCACTTCGGCTTCTACAACTGGCCCTACCTGTTCGGCTACCTGTTCAGCGGCGCGGTGTACGCCCACGGAAAGGCCGCGGGAGAGGGCTTCATCGACACCTACGACGCACTGCTCGCCGCGACCGGCTGGCGCGACACCGAGTCCATCGCCATGGAGTTCCTCGGCGGAGACGTGCGCACCCAGGCGTTCTGGGATGCCGCAGTGGACGAGGCCCTCGCGCCGCTCGACGACTTCCTGGCCCTCACCGCCTGAAGCTCCGAAGGCTCTGCACGAGCGGTGCACGAGCGCGACCTAGCCTGACGTCCAGGGACGAACCGAGGGGCCTGCCCATCGTCCCTGGGGTCAGGAGGATCCATGGTTCGCACGCTCGTCGCCGCTCTATTCTGGCTCGCCGCCATTCCCACCACCGCGCTCGTCGCTGCCCACCTCGCGCTCGACGACGCCGGCTTCGCCTCGGCGCTGCTCCACGCCGGCGCCGGCTACCTGTGGCTCGGCGCGACGCCACTCGGGCTGTGGGCCTGGCGGTCGGGCTCCACACCACGCCAGCTCGTCGCCGTGCCCTCCGCCCTGATCGCCCTTGGCCTGGTCGTTCCCGGGACCCTGCCCCGCACCGCCCCCGACGGAGAGGCCGACCTGCGGCTCGTCTCCGCGAACCTGCTCATGGTGAACCCCGAGCCCCACGACCTGCTCGCCGAGCTGCTCGCCGAGGACGCGGACATCCTCGCGCTGCAGGAGGTGAGCCCCGGCTGGGGCGCGCTGCTCGACGAGGTCGAGGGCTACCCCTACCGGCTGGTGCTCCCTCAGGAGGGCTCGTTCGGCATCGCCGTGCTCTCCCGAGTACCCCTCGAGGCCGAGGTCCTCGATCTCGGTGGCGTGCCGCTGATCCGCGCGCACACACACATCGGCGCCCGGCCACTCACGGTGTACGCCGTGCACACGCTGCCGCCTCGCAGCCCGGAGTACACCGCGATCTGGCACGCCCAGATGGCGATGCTGGCCGCGCAAGCCGCGTCTACCGAGGGCGCCGTGCTCTTCGCGGGCGACCTCAACGCCACGCGCCACCATCCGAGCTACCAGCGTCTGCTCGACGCCGGCCTCGCCGACGCCCATGGTCAGCGGGGTCGTGCCGCCGCCGCCACCTGGCCCAACGGCGTGTTTCCCCTCCCCACCCTGCGCCTCGATCACGTGCTCGTCAGCGACGAGATCCGCGTGCACCACGTCCACGAAGGCCGTGGCACCGGCAGCGACCACCGACCGGTCGTCGTCGAGCTCGGCGTCGGCGATCGACGCCTGTCGTCGCTCGAGCGGTGAACGCAGAGGCCCCGCCTCGCGCCAAACCCGCGTACAAGGCGCATGCCCGGCGAAACCCCCTCACCAGCTCGCCCCGACTGTCCCGAGCGCCAAGCCAATCGAAACACACCGTGACACCGGCGTTTTCGCGGTTGTTCTTGACAATGTGTGCGTCGGGAGTAACTGTGATCGCGAGGCAGGCGGTTTCCCTCCGCGCTCCCTCGATGTCCCTCAGTCGCAGCGGCGCCCGCCGCGTGAGTCGACCTGTACCTCCGCGCTCAACCGCGCACCGCAAGCCTCGCTGCGAGGCAGGTTGCGAGACCCTCGGGTGCCGAAGCTCGTTCGCTCGGCGTGGTGTCTCGCTTGGGAGGACCCACACGCATGGTCCACGGATGCAGATAAATCCAGCGAACCCTGTCATCGTGCAGGGAGATGGCAAGGTCCTCGTCGAGACCCGTCATCCCGACTTCGACAAGGCGCGCGACTTCCTGGCGCGCTTCGCCGAGCTCGAGAGCTCCCCGGAGCTCTTGCACACCTACCGCATCACGCCGCTGTCGCTGTGGAATGCCGCCTCGGCTGGCATGACCCGCGACCAGATCGTCGAGACCCTCCGAGGCCTGTCGAAGTTCGACATCCCCGAGGACGTGCTTCGCCAGATCGAGGACACCATCGGCCGCTACGGCCTGGTGCAGCTGCTGCCGCACGATCAGCCCGACAAGTACATCCGTGTGAGCTTCGCCACCGGGTACGTCGAGAAGCTCGTGAAGAAGACGGCGGCAGGCAAGGACCTGCTGCTGCAGGACGGGCGTCGTCACTACAAGATCGACGCCGGCATGCGCGGCATCTTCAAGCAGCGCCTGTTGCTCGACAACTGGCCGGTCGAGGACATCGCGGGCTTCCTGCCCGGCGATCCGATGCCGATGAAGCTCCGCGAGGAGACGCTCGGTGGGCGGCCGTTCTCCCCTCGCCACTACCAGCACGAGGCCGTCGACCGTTGGTACGCCAAGGGCGCGCCCGCGGGTGGCCACGGTGTGGTCGTGCTCCCGTGCGGCGCCGGCAAGACCATCGTCGCGATGACCGCCATGGCCACGGTGCAGCAGAAGACCCTGATCCTCTGCAACAACCAGAGCGCCGTGAACCAGTGGATCCGCGAGATCAAGGACAAGACCACGCTCACCGACGCCGAGGTCGGCGCGTACACGGGTCAGTCCAAGGAGATCAAGCCGGTCACCGTCGCGACCTACCAGGTCCTGACCTGGCGCCGCTCGAAGAACTCGGACTTCGAGCACCTGCACCTGTTCCGCGACGAGAACTGGGGCCTGCTCGTCTACGATGAGGTCCACCTGCTGCCCGCTCCCGTGTTCGGCGCCACCGCCGAGCTCCAGGGACGCCGCCGCCTGGGCCTGACCGCGACGCTCATCCGCGAGGATGGCCGCGAGGGCGACGTGTTCTCGCTCGTCGGCCCCAAGCGCTACGACCTGCCGTGGCAGATCCTCGAGAAGCAGGGCTTCGTCGCCGAGGCCAAGTGCTTCGAGATCCGCGTGCCGTTCACGCGCCGCCAGCGCGAGCGCTACGAAGACGCGGACGAGATGAAGAAGTTCCGGCTCGCGTCCGAGAACCCGCGCAAGATCGACGTGGTCAAGGACCTCGTCGACCGCCACGAGGACGACAACGTCCTGATCATCGGCACGTACCTCGGGCAGCTCGTCGAGCTCTCCGAGGAGCTGGGCGCGCCGCTGATCACCGGCAAGACGCCGCACTCCGAGCGCGACCGCCTGTTCGCGAAGTTCCGCAAGGGCATCATCAAGCGCCTCGTGGTGAGCAAGGTGGCGAACTTCGCCATCGATCTGCCCGACGCCAACGTGGCCATCCAGGTTTCCGGCTCCTTCGGCTCCCGCCAGGAAGAAGCCCAGCGCCTGGGTCGCATCCTTCGGCCGAAAGAGGCCGATGCCTTCTTCTACACCGTGGTCACCTCGGACACGAAGGAGCAGGAGTTCGCGATCAAGCGACAGCTGTTCCTCACCGAGCAGGGCTACCGCTACTACATCGAAGATCGCGCCGCGAAGTGAGCACCGCCTCCCCGACGTAGGAGTGGGAGGGGTGCCGCGGCGCCGGAGAACGAATGTCCGAAGAGCTTGAAGTCGACTCCGGGAACAGCCGTCGTCGGCGTCGTCGCCGTCGCCGGAAGCGCGGCGCAGCTGGCAACGGCGGAGGTGGCGGAGGTCACGATCGCGGTACCGTGGTGTACGGCGACGAGGTGATCACCGAGACCACGACCCAGCGCCGCGGCGGACGCCGCGCCGTGGATCTCACCGGTCCCGTGGTCGCCGTGCCGGCCACCGGCCGCAACCCGGCCCGCAAGCGCAACAGCCGCGCCCGTCGTGGAGCCCCCGGCAGCGCCGGCGCCCGTCGTCGTCGCATCTCCCGCGAGGAGCTCGACGCCGCTGCGGCCTGGCTGCAGCGCATGCCCGACTCGCTGATCTCGAACCTGTACAAGGGTCTCGGTGGTCAGCCCGGTCGCGTCGGCACCAAGGACCGCATGATCCAGCTCGCCGTGCGCGCACTGGGTCAGCCCTCGCGCATCGACAACCTGCTGCGCCAGCTGCAGGAGCGCGACAAGAAGGCGCTCTCCGCGCTGGTCCAGGCCGGCGGCGTCGCCCATGGCGACGAGTTCGTGCGCGAGCTGTCCCTGTCCTTCGGCGGCCACGAGCGCGAGTGGAAGCGCGTGCTCTCGGCCCTCGCCGACAAGGGTCTCGTGTTCGCGAGCGACGAGCGCGACGGCGACTTCTTCTACATCCTGCCGATGCCGATCGTGGACGGGCTGATCGAGGCACTCGAGCCCGAGCTGTCCCTGCCCCTGTTCGTGCACGACGACGTGCGGGTGATCGACGTCAAGCCGTTCTGCCCGCCGCTCGACTACTCGATCGCGTCCCTGGCGACGTACATCGATCAGAACAGCCCGCGGCTCACGCAGCGCCACGAGATCTACCGCCACGACAAGGAGGCGATGGACGAGTTCTTCTCCCAGATCTGGGAGTCCGACTCCGAGCTGTTCGCCTTCCACATCGACTTCCTGATGATGCACGGGCTGGTCGAGCTCCGCGGTGAGTACCTGTCGCTCAACCGCGACGCGACCGAGGAGTGGCTCAACCTCGAGCCCGAGGACCAGCGCGACCTGGTGTTCCGGGCTCTCGAGAAGCGCTTCGACATGGCCGAGTGGGTCATGTGGGCCGTGCACAACGCCGCCGCGAGCAGCGACGAGGAGGGCTGGGTCGCCGAGAACCCGCTCGTCGCGCAGTACCGCCGGTGGCGCAAGGGTGCGGACTGGCGCGAGCGCTACCAGCGCGGAACCTACGCCGCGACCCGTAGCCACGAGCGCGAGTCGTACAGCTTCGCGCCGCTGGTGCGCGCCGGCATGCTCGAGATGGGCCAGTGGGGCCAGGAGAAGTTCTACCGCCTCTCCCCCCGCGGTCGCGCGCTGCTCTCGCCGGCCGAGGACGACGGCTTCCGCCAGTTCTACCTGACCCCGAGCTTCGAGATCATGGCCCCGGCCGGTCTCGCGCCGATCCTGCTCTTCCGGATCGGAGAGCTCGGCGAGCTCGTCGGCTGTGACCGCGCGAACACCTACAAGATCACCGAGCCGAGCATCGAGCGCGGCCTGGATCGCGGGTGGCGCCGGGACGACGTGCTCCAGTTCCTGCGCGAGAACAGCCAGATCGGCCTGCCCGAGAACGTAGAGTCCACGCTCAAGGGCTGGATCGGCCACCGCGGTGACGTGGAGTTCCACGAGGTCACGCTGATGACCGTGCACCGCAGCCAGATCCGACGGCTCGAGGGCAACAAGAAGATCAAGCCCTACCTCCTGCACCGCTTCGCCCCCGGCATGTACGCCGTGGACGCCAGCCGTCGCGCGGAGATCGAGGGCGTGCTCCGCGACCTGAACTTCGACCCCACCCCGGACACCCGCCGCTACCCCGGCGATCCCGAGGCGGTCGAGGCGCGCCAGAACCTGCACCGCCTGGTTCGCGAGGCCCGCGAGGCCAGCGTCGATCCGCTCAAGCGCGGACTCGAGGCTGTCGAGCCCGAGGCCCTGCACGCCGTGCCCGGCACCCGGGTCGCGAAGCGCAAGAAGGCCAAGGAAGACAAGCCGCCGCTCGTCGATGCGGCCGAGGCCCGGCAGATCCTCGAGCGCGCCATGTCCGAGGAGACGGACGTGGAGATGGTGTACAAGACCCAGAACGCGCAGAAGCTCACCTGTCTGGTCGAGCCGCAGCGCGTGGCGTTCAAGGGCGATCAGGTGGTGCTCGTCGGACTCGATCGCGAGAGCGGCGAGCGCCGGACCTACCACCTCGAGCGGATCGAGCGACTGCGGATCGTGGAGGCGTAATGGCAGAAGGATTCGAGGCATCGCTGTCCGCGCTCGAGGAGCGCGTTCGCAAGCTCGAGAGCGCTGAGATCCCCCTCGAGGAGGCCCTGAGCCTGTTCGAGGAAGGCGTCGAGCTCGCGCGTAGCTGCCACGAGCAGCTCGAGGCGGCCGAGCAGCGCGTCGCCGCGCTCACCCGCGGGAGCAGCGGGATCGAGGAGCAGGCGCTGCCGGAGCCCGAGTAGCTCCAAACGCTAGTCTCCACCTCATCCGGCGGGATCGTGAAGCATCACGATCCCGTTTGTGTTTATAGAATTTGCACTATCGTAGCGTTCACGTGAAGTCGCCAGGGAAGCGCGGTGACCGACGTGAAACCGTTCCCTACGTACTGTGTCGTAAGCACATTGCAGGATCTCGCGTTAACACCGCGTGGCGCGGGCCCACCAGGACCCGCTGATCCCCAGAGCGACGGCTTCTTCGCCATTCCGTTCGCGGGATCTTTTCAGCGCCCCTGGGTCGGACCGGCTAATACGGGTCGCCCAAACCCTCCCGAGAGGTTTCCTTGTTCGAAGGCGTCGGTCGCAGCCGAGACGAAGAAGCGCTCAAGCGTAGCGCGCAGTCGATCGTTGCGACTGCGCTGCTCGCTGCCGTCATCACCGGCGCCACGTTCGCGTGGCTGACGTACCGGGCGGCTCGCTACATCGCCGAAGAAATCCTCGATGACGAAGACATGATCGAGTTCGTCATGGAGGACAACGCCGAGGAAGCCGCGGCTCCGCCGCCTCCGCCTCCGCCGCCCCCGCCGCCGGCCTCCGCCGCGGAAGAGGAGGAGGAAGAGGAAGAGGAAGAGGACGACGAGCCGGAGCCCGAGACTCCCGACGAGATGGTCGAGGAGATCAAGGAGCTCAAGGAAGAGGTCAAGG
Source organism: Deltaproteobacteria bacterium (assembly GCA_006226595.1). Classification (GTDB taxonomy): domain Bacteria; phylum Myxococcota_A; class UBA796; order UBA796; genus M1803. Next base: position 139,557 of record SBGP01000106.1, on the reverse strand, counting down.
AAGAGGTCAAGGCCGCGAAGACCGCTGGCGTCGAAGGCGGCGTCGAGGGCGGCGTCGAAGGCGGCGTTGTCGGCGGCGTGATCGGCGGCGTCGAGGGCGGTGTCCTCGGTGGCCAGCTCGGCGGTGCTCGCACCTTCCACCACTCCGAGGTCCAGGTGAAGCGGCGGGTCACGCCCGAGTACCCGGACGCTGCTCGCGAGCAGAACCTCGGCGAGGTCGACTGCAAGGTTCGCATCTTCATCGATGAGAAGGGCGTTCCCTACGACTTCAAGTTCCAACAGTGCCCGAAGATCTTCCAGGCCTCTGCAGAGAAAGCTCTGTCTCAGTGGCGCTGGTACCCCGCCAAGTTCCAGGGCGAGAAGGTCAAGGCACAGTTCCTGCTGAACATTCGCTACAAGCTGCGCTGATCGCGGCATCTTCCACGGAGACCCAACATGCTCCTGACGCTGTTCATGTCCGCTGTCGCCTTCGCTAACGGGGAGGGAGACGTCGAGTCCTCCTTCACGCTCATGGCGATGTGGGAGCACGCCGGCTTCATCGCGCGGTTCGTCATCGTCACCCTGCTCCTGATGATGGTGGCCTCCATCCTCATCGCCATCGAGCGCTGGCTGGCGTTCCGGAAGTCCACCAAGACCTCCGTGAACCTCGCGGGCTCGATCGTCGGCAAGCTGCAGGCCAACGACATCAACGGTGCCCTGGCCGTCGCCAGCGCCGACGAGTTCAAGGCCGCCTACCTCGCGGCCGTGCTCAAGCCCGGCCTCGCCGAGATGAGCCTGCGCGTCGATGACTACGGCCTCCAGAACGCGCACCGCGCGATCGAGAAGTCGATCAACGAGGAAGTGTCCAAGTTCCGCAACTGGGGCATGACCGCGCTCGCGACCGTCGCGTCGACCGCGCCCTTCGTCGGTCTCTTCGGCACGACCTTCGGCGTCATCAACGCCTTCCAGGGCATGGCCACTGGTGGCGGCGGTCTCGCCAGCATCTCGGCTGGTATCTCCGAGGCGCTCATCACCACCGGTATCGGCATCGGCGTGGCCGTCGTCGGCGTGTGGCTGTTCAACTACTTCAACATGAAGATCGACAAGGTGACCGAGGATCTCGCGTCCGCCGAGGCCGACTTCGAGGACTGGGCTGCCAAGCTCGTCCAGGCCCGCATCGCGCCGGCCGCCAAGTAGTCACGACCACCCCCAGCTTCGGAGGAACCGATGGGAGCAGCAGTAGGAGGAGGCGGTGGCGGCCCGATGGCCGACATCAACGTCACCCCGCTGATCGACGTCGTGCTCGTGCTGCTGGTGGTCTTCATGGTCATCACCCCGATGCTCGAGTCCGGGCTCGCGGTGGACCTGCCGCAGGCCACCCAGACCACGAAGATGCAGGACAAGGGCCAGTTCGTGGTCGTCGGCATCAGCAAGGCAAAGGGCGTGTGGGTCGACGAAGACCAGATCACCGATGCGCTCGCGCCGGGTGAGGCCGTGTCCGACGACGACGCTCAGGCGCTCGTGGACATGGTGAACTCCCGCTTCTCCGAGAAGATGGACCTCGAAGGTGTCCTGATCAAGGCCGATCAGGACATCGAGTACGGCGACGTGCGCAAGTGGATGGACGTCCTCGGTGAGAACCGGATGACCACCCTGCTCATCGCCGCCAACAAGAAGCAGTAGGACGAACGATGGGAGCCGCACTCGGATCCAGCAAGCAGATGAGCGACATCAACATGACGCCGCTCATCGACATCGTGCTCGTCGTGCTCATCATCATGATGGTCTCCATCCCGGTGGAGCTCGAGCAGATGGGCGTCAAGGTGCCTGGCCCGAACCAGGACAACCCGCCGCCGCCGCCGGAGGACGCGCCCGAGCAGCTCGTCATCGCGGTGTACGACCGCGAAGTGTCCCCCGGACGCTGCCCCGGTGAGCAGGAGATCTGCTTCGGCCTGAACCGCCGCGGCATGGCGCGCGAGAAGATGCTCTACGAGGTCACCCGTCGCCTGGTGCCGCTCGAGAAGAAGAACGTGTTCATCGACGCCGACATGGCGGTGCCGTTCAAGACCGTCGTCGACATGATGGACCTCGCTCGCGAGGCTGGCGCCGAGAAGGTCGGCCTGGCCAAGGTCAAGGAAGGCGGCCCGCTCACGGTCACCGAGTACGACCAGGGTGCGGCCCCGCGCGGCATCCAGCGCGGTACCCCGCGTCCGGTCGGCGCGATGTCGACCAAGAAGGCCGACGCCGCTCTGCAGCCGGTCATGGGCATGCTCAACGCCTGCTACACCAAGGCGCTGGCCGCGAACCCCGACCTCGGGGGCATGGTCAACTACAAGGTGGACATCTACCCCGACGGCAGCGTGACCAGCGTCACGGTCGGCCACTCGACGCTGAAGAGCGAAGAGGTCGAGTCCTGCTCGCTCGAGGTCATGAGTTCCAAGCTCCGCTACGAGCCGCTCAAGGTCACCGAGCAGTTCTCCACCGCAGCGGTCCTGTACCCCATCCTCTACAACCCGGGGTGAGTGCATGAGCACGCTTTCCGCGTGGCTCGAGCGATGCCGTGCCGAGGTCGATTCTGGCCTCGGCGCTGTCGTCTCAGAGACCTGGCCCGAGACGTTCGCGACGCCGCTGGCCTATCCCCTGCAGACCGGTGGCAAGCGCATCCGACCGGCGCTGTGCCATGCCGCCGCCCAGGCCGTGCTCGGGCGTGAGGACTTCGCGATCGCGAAGAGCCCGGCCCTGGCGATCGAGCTCGTGCACACCTACTCGCTGGTGCACGACGACCTTCCGGCCATGGACAACGACGACGAGCGTCGCGGCAAGCCGACCGTGCACATCGCCTTCGACGAGGCCACGGCGATCCTCGTCGGCGATGCCCTGCTCACCGAGGCCTTCGCGGTCGCCTGCCGCGATCTGCCCGCCGAGGCGGGGGTGCGCACGGTGACCGCCCTCGCGCGCGCCGCCGGCCATCACGGCATGATCGGCGGCCAGGTCGCCGACATCACCGGCGGCGTCGAAGACGTGGACACGCTGGTCCGCCTGCACGCCGGCAAGACCGGCGCACTGATCGCCTTCGCGACGTGGTCCGGGGGCCTCGCCGCACTCGCCCATCAGGGCGGCGATCTCGACGATCCGGTCCTCGGCCAGCTGCGTCGCTTCGGAGAGCTCGTCGGCCTCGCCTTCCAGCTCGCGGACGACGTACTCGACGCCGAAGAGGACGCGGGCGACGACGGCCCGCCGAGCTTCTGCAAGCTCCTCGGCGTCGCCGAGACCTCGCGTCGCGCCCGCGCCTACGCCGACGAGGCGATCGCCCTGGTCGACGGCCTCGCCGACCCGACCATGCTCGTGGCGCTCGCCCGCTTCTCGGTCGAGCGAGACCATTAGTCGCCCGTCGCCGGTGCGCCTGGACCTGCTCCTCGTGAAGCGGGGACTGGCCGCGTCGCGCGCACGAGCCCGCGAGCTCATCGAGAACGGCAAGGTCAAGGTCGACGGCATCGTCGCTTCCAAGGCCTCGGCGCAGGTGCGCCCGGATCGCCCGATCGAGCTCGTCGAGGACGACTTCCACTGGGTGGGACGCGGCGCCCTCAAGCTGATCTCTGCGATCGATCCCTTTGCGGTCGACCCGACCGACTGGGTGTGCGCGGACCTCGGCTCGAGCACGGGCGGCTTCACCCAGGTCCTGCTCGAACGCGGCGCCAAGCGCGTCTACGCGATCGATGTCGGCCGTGGACAGCTGGCGTGGAGCCTGCGGACCGACGAGCGCGTGGTCGTCATGGAGGGCGTGAACGCGCGGCATCTCGATGCGCTGCCCGAGCCCATCGACCTCATCGTCGGCGACCTGTCGTTCATTTCCCTCGAGCTGATCCTGCCGACCGTCGAGCGCCTGCTGCGACCGGGGGGCGAGGCGGTGCTGCTCGTGAAGCCGCAATTCGAGGCGGGTCGCGAGGCCATCGGCAAGGGGGGCGTCGTGCGCGGCGAGGCCCGAGACGAGGCCATCGCCAAGGTGCGAGAAACGGCGGCTTCCCTGGGCTTCGAGGTGATCGCCGGGGTGGACTGCGGCGTCGCGGGAGCCAAGTCCGGCAACGTCGAACACTTCCTGCACCTGCGGCGTCCCGAAGCCTGATCCCAGGGGGGCGCGACAGCGCCAATTCCCATGCTACGCTGCGCGTCGGAGGACACCCATGCGCATTCTCGTCGGGCCCGGCATTGTAGTGGCCCTGGCTCTTGCGACCGGCTGCACCTACGTGACCCAGTCCGATCTCGAGGCCAAGAAGGCATGCATTGACGTCGATGGCGACGGCGCGCCCCAGGAGTTCGGTGGCGCCAGTTGTGACGTCGACGATCTCGGCTCGATTGGCCTGCTCACACGGGATCCGGACTGTGACGACAACTCCGCCGACCGCGGACCGCACCTTCCGGAGGTGCCGTACGACGGCATCGACAACGACTGCGATCCGAACCAGGAAGACCTGATCGACGTCGACGGCGACGGCTACGCCGGCATCACGGTGTCCGAGTACGAGCAGCTGGGCGGCACCTGGCCCCCGGGCATGCCCACCGAGTTCGACTGCAACGACGACGATCGCGAGATCTTCCCCGGCTCCGACTACGAGGTCGACTACGACGGCGTGGACTCGGACTGTGACGGTGCGTCGGACTACGACGTCGACGGCGATGGCTTCGTGCCGACGCTGAACCCGAACACCGGCCTGCCCCACGATCCGCCGTACACCGGACTGCTCGAGACGGGTGACTGCGACGACACCGACGCCCTCGTCAACCCCGACCGCCCGCTCGCCGAGGACATTCCCTACGACGGCATCGACACGAACTGCGACTGCGTGAACGACTTCGATCGCGACGGCGACGGGTTCATGTGGGACGAGGCGAACAACCTGACGGCGTTCAACAACTTCGTCTCCGACTACCGCTGCGACCTGAGCACCGCGGTGTGGGACGACTGCGACGACAACGACGACCAGAAGTACCCCGACGCGCCCGACACCTGGTACGACGGCATCGACTCGAACTGTGACGGCGCCGACGACTACGACCAGGACGAGGACGGCTACGTCCTCTCCAACGACTGCGTCGACACCAACCCGGACATCCACCCGAACGCGCTCGAGTTGGTGGGTGACCAGGTCGACCAGGACTGCAACGGCATCGACGACACCTCGGACTTCGCGTTCGCCCAGGCCGACTGGGTCAACCCGCGCAAGCCCATCGTGACCTGGTCCGGTCAGCACTACATGATGGTCGCGGCCGCCGACGAGTGGACCGACAACTCGACCACCCAGCCGCTCAACCAGGTCTACCCGGGCCTGCTGATGTACTTCGACCCGGGCGCGACCAACGCCTCCGAGTTCACCAAGCAGAACTGGAACGCGTTCGGCTCCACCGACCCGCTGAACACGGTGCTCGACGTGGCGGCCGACCCCACGAACGATCGCCTGTACGTCGGCTACTCGATGATCCGCGAGTCGAACGGCTACGAGAACCTGTACCTGGCGCTGCGCTACCTCGAGTGGAACTCGACCACGGGCTCGTACAACGCGGTCAGCCCGAACTTCCAGAGCTCGATCTACGCGCCCACGGGCTCGGGGCTCGAGGAGCCGCTCGACCTCGAGATCCAGACCAACGACACCGGCGACCTGATCTACGCGGCGGCATGCGCCACCGGGTACCTCGTGTACAACGGCGGTGCCTGGATCAACGGCTCGTACACCACCGTGCGCGGCGCGAACACGACCTCGCTCGGCGGCACCGCTTGCACCCTGCTCCCGCAGGATCCGGGTACCGACACGGTGCTCTTCGTCGAGCACCCGGACCTCGACACCACGACCACCGAGCCCGCCGGCCCCTACCCGTACTACCTGAAGACGGGCAGCAACCAGCTCTGGGAGCCCGCGGATCGCTCGGCGACCAGCTGGCCCTGGGATGGGTTCGAGCTCGCAGTGGTCAACGAGAACAACGGCGTGACCGCGTTCTACGACGATGTGGCGGGCGGCAGCTACGTCCGCGTCGACGGTACGGACTACCCGATCTTCACGGGCATTGTCGTGCGTGACATCGAGGCGGCGGTCGACCCGAACGGCGACCTCTACGTCGTCGCGATTACCGAGGACCAGGGCAGCGACGGTCTCGACGACCTGTTCATGCTCTATGGCGACCCGACCAACCTCACGTCGGTCGAGATCCCGATGGAGGGTGCGGCCACCCTCGAGCCCTACGGTGCCTCGATCTACGCCGACTCCGAGCGCGTGTTCGTCGGCATGTCCATGCACGACACGGACACGAACGCGCCGGCCGACGACGTGGCCTGGATGTTCCTCGGCCTCGCGCCGTAAGCTCCGCACACGCCAACCCGGGGCCCGCTGTCGCTCGACGATGGCGGGCCCTCGTGCTTTCGGGTCAGTCGGTAGTCACCGAGCCATCCGCGACGCCCGGACTCTCGCCGCGGATCACCACCTGGCGACGGCTCCACAGGCCCTGGTCGTCAGTGACGAGCACGACCACGCGGTTCGCCCCCGGCAAGATCTCGACGGGCGTGCGAAACGCGACCTTGGGTCCCTGACCGGGCACCCACTGGGTCTTCTCGCCGTTGACGTAGACCACCACATGGTCGACGGCGCTGTCGTCGCTGGCGTCCCACGCGAGCTGAAGCGGCCCCACGGGCGCGGACAGCGGCGGGTTCCGGGGACGGACCGCCGGGTGCTGCAGGCGCAGGCCCTGACCGTCGAGGGTGAGGTCCACCGTCTCCTCGAACAGGTCGCCGTAGCGCTCGTTCTCGGCGATGAGCAGCAGCGGCAGCTCGTCGGTGGGCGCCTCGGCCCCGAGCGAGAGCCGCAGGTCCACGGGCGTCGAGCTTCGCGGCGGCAGGTCCACGCGCACCGCGCGGTCGACGAGCTCGACATCGAGGTCGCCGGGTGAGCGGAAGTACACCTCGAGGCCCTCGACCGGCTCTCTTCCGCGATTCTCGAGCACCACCGCGACCTTGGGCTGCTCGCCGGCCACGAAGCGTGCATGCACCGCGAGATCGGGCGTGGGCGAGGTCGACAGCGCGAGGGTGCCGGAGCCCGCGCCAACGGCCTCGTAGCCGGCGGCGCGAACCCGGAAGTCGACGTCGTCTTCGCGAGGGAAGATGCCCGCGCGGAAGTCGACGCGAACCCGCCCGATGCCGGTAGCGCCAGACTCGATGCGGCCGATGGGCACACGCAGCCCATCCCAGCCCGAGAAGGCCATGCTGTTGAGCTCGACGAGCACCTGCCCGAGTGCGGCCCCGTGGTTCGCGACCTCGGCGATCACCCACACCTCGTCGGGGCCGGCGGGCTCGACCCGCACCGCGACCTCGGCATCGAGCGCCGCGTCCTCGGGGACGTCGGCGGGCACCGTCCAGTCGATGTCGCGGGCGGCCAGCGCCTCCTCGAGGTGCGCCTCCTGGTGCGTGCGCATCTCTCCGGCGACGACACCGAGCGCGTCGACCACCGACTGCCGCGTGGCGCCCTCCGCGAGCAGGACCGCACGACGCGCGAGCTCGCGCGCCACATCGATGCCGTCGTCGACACCACGCCACGCTTCGTCCTCGCGAACGGCGGGCAGCACCTGGTCGAAGGGCACCTTCTCGTGCTGCTCGGACCAGCCGTCGCGCCACAGGGCGCCCCGCTCGCCGAGCCAGATGTCGCCGACGACCACGTCGGCCACCAGCCCGTTGTAGGCGATGCGCCGCTCGTTCTCGAGCACGTACTCGGCCACCGTGAGCTTGAGACTTGCCCCCTCCCCCAGTGGGTAGAGTTTCTGGACCGTGCCCTTGCCGTAGGTGCGCGTGCCGACGAGGGCCGCGCGTCCGTGTTCGACCAGAGCGCCGGCCAGGATCTCCGAGCCCGAGGCCGTGCGCTCATCGGTGAGCAGGATCAGGGGCACGTCGGGCTCGTCACCCGCGTCCACCGCGTCCATGCGCGCCTGGAGGTTGTGCACCGCCTTGCCGTCGGGGCCCGCCGTCCGCACGAGCAGGCCATCGAGCAGGAACTGATCCGCCGACCGCGCCGCATGGCGCAGCGATCCCCCCGTGTTGCCACGGAGGTCGAGCACCAGGCCCTTGTCGAGAGCGCCGTCGAGCCGCAGCGCCTCCAGCGCTTCCTGCAAGTTCTGGACGGTCCGCTGGCTGAAGTGTCCGATGCGGATGTAGCCGACGCCGTCGTCGAGCACCGCATGCTCGACGTTGGGCACGACGACCTCTTCGCGGTTCATCGCCAGCGCGACGGTCTCGCCGCCGCGGGACAGCGACAGCTTCACCTCGGTGCCGCGCTCCCCGCGAATGCGTCGCGTGACCTCGCCGAGCGGCATGTTGGTGGTCGACACGCCGTCGATGGCCCGCAGCAGGTCGCCCACCTCGAGGCCCGCCCGGTCCGCGGGGCCGCCTGCCGTCACCCCGGTGATCTCCGGCACGTCGTCGACGATGCGCAGGTTGCAGCCGATGCCGACGATGGTGCCCTTGAGCCGCACGTCGAAGCGGCTGAGCGAGTCGCCCGAGAGCACGCGGGAGTAGCGATCGAGCGCCTGGGTCGCGCCATCGAGGATGGACAGCCGCAGGTCCTCGTCCTCGTCGAGCGGGTGCCCGGAGTCGCGGACCAGGGCCTCGAGCGCGGAGAGCGCATCGGGCAGCTGGTCCATCTCGTCGACGCGGACCGTGCCGAGCACCTGTTCTTCGCCGTAGCGCAGCACGACCGTCGACTCGTCGGGCTTGTCCACGAGCAGCCAGTCCACGTCGTCGGCGAGCTCGTCGGCGGCGCCGTGGAGCAGGTTTCCAGCGTGGATCAGCGTCGGGTAGAAGTACAGCCGGTCGATGAGCCCCGTCGCCCGCTGGTAGGGATTCGGCGGCGCCGCGAGAGCGGGCCCGACAGCGAGGAGCAGCAGCAGCGACAGGCGAGGCATCACGAATAATGTACCGCCCGCTGCGGCCGTCGGAAGGTCAGGGCGTGTCAACGCTTGGGACAGGGGGCCGCGCCCGTGCGATAGAAGGCCCCATGCATCCCTACCTCCTCCACACGGACACTGCGGCCCTTCCCGCGTACGGCGTGATCGTGGCGCTCGCGTTCACCGCCGCCTTCCTGCTCGTGCACGCGCGAGCGGAGCGTGCCGGCATCGAGCCCGACAAGCTGCTGCCCGTGTACCTGGCCGCCGGCGTGGGGGGCCTGCTCGGCGCACGAGCCCTGTTCCTGCTCGCCGTGAACCCGGGTGGGCTGCTCGACCCGAGCGCGTGGCTGGCCTCGGGAGGCATGGCCTACTACGGCGGCGTGCTCGGCGGACTCGCGGCGATCGTCGGCGTCGCGCTCGCGACGAAGATCCCGCTCCTTCCGCTGTTCGACCTGGCCGCACCCGCCCTCGTCCTTGCCCTCGGCATCGGTCGACTGGGCTGCTTCATGGCCGGCTGCTGCCACGGCGCGGTCGTCGACATGGGTCCTGATCCGACGGCTCTCTTGCCCGCGGACGGGTTCCTACACGGCCAGATCTGGCTGTCCTCGCAGTTCCCGTTCTTCGCGACCGAGTTCGACGCCGGCACCGGCGGCGTGGCGAGCATCACCGGCCGCCCGCTGTACCCGACGCAGCTGTGGTCATCGATCGCGGGGCTCGGCGTGGGCGGTGCCCTCGCTGCGCTCTGGGAGCGGCGACGCTTCGACGGACAGGTCGCCGCGACCATGCTGCTCGTCGAGCCGATCTTCCGGATCGCGATCGAGGCGTTTCGTGCGGACCACCGTGGCGTCGCAGTGGCGCTTCCTCAATCGCTGACATCGCTGTTTCCGGGCCTGAGTCAGGCCGCCGGTCGAGGCAGCGATGTGGCCGGTTTGACCACGTCTCAGGCGATTGGGCTCGCGATGATGATCGCCGGCACGGGCTTGTGGGTGTGGGCAAGCCGACGATCGGAGCGTTCCTCCGCGGTATAGTGCCGTCTGAGGAGCATCCATGCGAATCTACGCGGCAGCTGCGCTGACCATCGCCCTGGTCGGCTGCAAGGTGATCTCGGACGCCGAACTCGAAGAGTGGGCGGATACGGGCGTGGTCGAGACCGACACCGACACCGACACCGATCTGGACACCGACACCGACGCGGATACCGATGCGGATGCGGACACGGACTCCGACGCGGACACCGACGCGGATGCGGACACGGATGCCGACACCGACACCGACGTGAACCTCGCGCCGTCGTGCACGATCACGTCGCCGAGCGGCGGCACCACGGCAGGCTTCGATCAGTGGTCGTTCTCGGCCACCGCGACGGACCCCGAGGACGGCAACCTCACGCAGCAGTCGGTGAGCTGGTCCTCCAGCCTCGACGGTCCTCTCGGCACCGGACTGTCCGTGAGCCCGAACCTCACCGACGGCACGCACACGATCACGTGCACGGCGACTGACAGCGGCGGCCTCACCGGCATGACCACGGTCCAGGTGAACTCGCTGTCCCCCTACGTCGAGATCACCAGCCCCAACGATGGCGACACGTTCAACGCGAACGACCGCATCCAGCTGCGGGGCAACGGCAGCGATCTCGAGGACGGCGCGCTGGGCCTGACCTGGGAGAGCAGCGTGGACGGCCCCATCGGCAACCCGGGCCAGTTCCGTCCGTCGGCGGGCACCCACACGGTGACCGCGACCGCGACCGACTCGAACAACAACACGGCCACCGACTCGATCACGCTCAACGTGAACTGAGTCGGAGCGCTCGCGCCCCGGGGTGCCACGGCCGGTGGCGTCACCTCCGGCGGCGCGACCGCTGGCGAAGCCGCGCGCCTACCAGCGGGTGCTGACCACCGCGGTCGCACCCAGCCCGAGACCGACGATACCGATACCCTGAGCCGCATAGCCCAGGTTGTTGGTGCGCTTCTGCATGTCGACGCGCTCGGTCCAGGTGAGCGTGTCGTCGCTCTTGAACTTGCCTTCCTGGGCCAGAGCCGCGGCAAACAGTCCACCCGAGAGCAGCAGCGCGGTGCCCGAAGCGGTCGCCAGCTGCAGGGTGGTCGGGGACAGCCCCTCACCGCTCTTCTTGCCGGCGCCATGGCCGACCGGATCCTCGCCACCCTCGTTGGGGTCGGCCTCGCTCACGCCACCACCCTCACCGGGCGCCGCCGCCCACTCGGGGAGCTCGGCATCGGCGGCGAGCCAGCTGCCCTGGAAGGTGTCGCCGTTCTCGCGCTGGAGCACGTACGGCGTCTCCTTCGGGCGATCGGCGGCACGCAGGCCATCGATCCATTGCTCGGTCGGCAGCGGAATGCGCATCGAGGGCCCTGCCTGCTGGGCCGCGACCCATGCCGAGTGCAGCGGCCCGCCATCCGGTGCGTAGCTGGGATCGAGCGCCATGGTCTCGTCGATGGCAGCCGCGGCGCGGAAGGCCGAGGTCGCGCTCTCGAGATCACGCGCCAGGAAGAACGACAGGCCGTGAGCCTTGTGCACCTGGGCGGCGATGCCGGGCGGAATCACCGACTCGAGGCAGCCGAGCTCTTCCTCGAGCGAGGCCATCGCGGTCTTGAACGACTCGGCATCGAGCGAGGCGAAGGCCTTCTCGGCCGAGTCCGCATGGCCAGAGAGGCTGGAGGGATTGGCGGGACACGCCGCAAAGCTCGCCGCAGGGGTGAGCAGGGCAAGCGCCAGGATCCGGATCATGCGTCCTCCACGCAGACGAGCATACAGCGAGTCGGCCCACCATCCGAGGCCCAGCCGCGGGAGCCTCGGCCCGAGGCGCTGGCCCGCACCGCGAACCGACGGCCCTGCCTCGGGTAGAAAGCCGAAACAACGGGCCATTTGCACGCCCATGGCGTCACGAGGCCGCCCGAAGGCGGCCGTTTGCATCGCGCGGCGATCACTTCGCGCGGCACAGGGCGAATAGCGCGTCGCACTGCACCGTCACCGAGCCCGAGCTGGGGACGGTGATCGTGCCAGCCGGCTTGTAGCCACCACCGAAGTCCGCCTGGAGCTCGTAGGTACCCGCGCGCACGCGGTTCGGCAGGGTCAGGCGCTTGCCGTTGACCATGAGCGCCACGCGCTTCGCGTCGCCACCCACGTTCACGTTCGGCGACGAACGGGGACGCGGCGTGGGCTTCGGTGCCGGCTTGGGATCCGGCACGACCTCGGGAACCGGCTCGGGCACGACCTCGGGGACCGGCTCGGGCACGACCTCGGCCACCGCATCGGTGCCCTCTTCCGCGCCTTCCTCGGTGCCCTCTTCGGTACCCGCGTCCGCACCTTCCTCGGTGCCCTCTTCGGTACCCGCTTCCGCGCCTTCCTCGGTACCCGCTTCCGCGCCTTCCTCGGTGCCCTCTTCGGTACCCGCTTCCGTGCCTTCCGCGGTGGCCTCGTGGGCCTCCTCGTGGGGCTGCGGGTCCGGGGCGGCCACGTGGGTCGGCGCCGGCGCATGGGTCTCGGTGGCGTGCGACCCGCCGTGTTCCTCGGCGTGCGCACCCTTGGGGCCCGCCGGCCACAGCGGGATCGCGAGCAGCGCGATCACCAGCAGACCCACCGGCAGCAGGCCGCTGGGGTTGGCGACGATCTCGGGCTCGATCCCACTGTCCGACGGAATCGCGATCGGCGCGCGCTCCTCGTCCTCGTCGGAGCCAGCCGCAGCTGCCGCCGGCTCCCCGTCGAAGAAGGCGTCGTCTTCCGCGTCATCGGCGAGGTCATCGAGAAGATCCTGCTCTTCCTGGCCGAGACCGCCCTCCTGGCCGCCCTGCGTATCGAGCACGGTGGCGACGTTGTCCTGGTCGACGGTCTGCTCCATCGGCGAGTCGCCGTCCCCCGACGAGAAGAACGCGCTGGAGAGGGAGTCGTCGTCCATCTCGTCTTCTTCGTCGTCCTCGAACTCGGCCGGCGGCTCCTCGGCGGCGGCTTCCTCGGCGGGAGCCTCTTCCTCGGCCGCAGCCTCCTCGGCGGGAGCCTCGTCCTCGGCGGGAGCCTCGTCCTCGGCGGGAGCCTCGTCCTCGGCCGCAGCCTCCTCGGCGGGAGCCTCTTCCTCGGCCGCAGCCTCCTCGGCGGGAGCCTCGTCCTCGGCCGCAGCCTCCTCGGCGGGAGCCTCGTCCTCGGCGGGAGCCTCTTCCTCGGCCGCAGCCTCCTCCGCGGGAGCCTCGTCCTCGGCCGCAGCTTCCTCCGCGGGAGCCTCTTCCTCGGCCGCAGCCTCCTCCGCGGGAGCCTCTTCCTCGGCGGCGGCTTCCTCGGCCGCAGCCTCTTCCTCGGCGGGAGCCTCTTCGTCGGCGGCGGCTTCCTCGGCCGCAGCCTCTTCGGCGGGAGCCTCTTCCTCGGCGGGAGCCTCTTCCTCTGCGGGAGCTTCTTCCTCGGCCGCGGCTTCCTCGGCGGGAGCCTCGTCCTCGGCCGCTTCCTCGACGGGAGCCTCTTCCTCGACGACCGCCACCGCCGCGTCGTCGTAGGTCTCCTCGACCACGGCATCCTCGGCGATCGCGCCTTCGTCGGACTCACCCATGGCCCGCACCGCCTCGTCGATCGTCAGCGACGCGGTATCGGCGGTCGTCTCGACGCCCTCGGTGGCCTCGGCTTCGGGCGTCTCGTCGAAGAGCACCTTCACGTCGGCTTCGCTGTCGTCGTCGGCGATCTCGTCGACCACCACCTTCGGCTCGGGGGTGACAAGCTGTCCGCTCTGGACCTGAGCCGCGGCGATGAGCACCTCGATCGGCGTCCCTTCGGCGGCGGCATCGCCATCCTCGAGCAGCGACTTGCCCACCAGCTCGTTGGCCGCATTCGCCGCGACCTCGGCCAGTGCACCGCGCACCGCACCCGACGCCCACTCTTCGAGGCCAGCGCCCGCAACGTCCGGCGCGAGGCGGTTGAGCGCGCGCTCGACCTCGCGCGCACCCGGGCGCATGTAGGACTCGAACGCGAGCATGTCGTTGATCAGATCGCGGAGCGGTCCGGCGATCTTCTCGATGCCAGCCACCTCTTCGAGCTTGGTCAGGCCGTAGCCCACCTTTCCGTCGTGCCGCGCCGCATGCTGGACCGTGTTGCCCAGCGTGGTGCCGGTGAGCAGCTCGATGAGCACGATGCCGAGCGAGTACACGTCCGACTTCGGGCCCTTGTTGCCGATCAAGCCCTCGGGCGCGACGTAGGCCTTGGCCGCGCCCTTCACGGCCTGCTCGCGCGGACGCCCGAAGCCGAGGACGGACACGTCACCTCCGGGCGAGATGCCGATGAACGCGGGACGCAGATCGCCATGGAGCAGGCGGATGCTGCGATCGTCGGGCCCCTTCGAGTGGTACGCGGCGTGCAGCCCCCCCGCGAGGCGTGCAGCGATCTCGAGGGCCGCACGTGGCGCGAGCTCGGTCTTGCCGAGCAGTGTCTTGCCATCGACGAGATCGCCGACGTTGGACACGACGCACCACACGCCGTGCAGGCACACGGCCTCGGTGCGGGGCACGACGGCGTGGTCGACCGCGGACAGCGCCTTGGCCTCGGAGACGATGGTCTCGTAGACCGCGTCACCCTCGACGACCCGCGACGAGGGCACGGAAATGCGCACCTTCTCGCCCGAGGATCCGACGAGCGCGGTGTACACCGTGCCGAAGTCGGTGCTGCCCTGCGCATGCAGGATGTCGTAACGGCGCGGCTCGGCGCCCATCGTCACCTCCCAGGGGCGCGATTATCCACCGAGTGGAAGCGCGATGCACGATCGGGACCACGAAAGCCCGCCGGAAGCCAGTCCCGACGGGCTCGTCCTGTGCGGCAAATCGCCTACTCCTCGGCGAAGGAACTCGCCTCGAACACGCACGATCCCGCATCGCCAACGGGGTTGTTCCACGACTCAGAGTCCGCGTAGAACACCCGAGCGAAGTGCTCGTCCCAGCACTCGGACGCACTGCCGACGAGCGATCCGAGATCGCCCTCGGTGACGATCACATCGGCGCGTCCGGCGCCCTCGGGGGTCCAGCGAGAGCGGATCACCAGCAGCTCTTCGAGCGCCGTGTGGCCGATGTCGGCGCGCACGCCCAGATCCATCGAGCCCTCCCCGAAGGGGTCCTGCTCGTAGACGTAGACGGCATCGCCCGGCGGGTTGCCCGCCTCGCTGAAGTCCTCGAAAGCGGCGCTGGCGCTGACGCCGTCCACACTCACCGCGTACTCGCTGACGAAGCGTCCGCGGAGGTCCATCGTCGGGTCGAGCTCGGCGGCCGCGTCGAAGTCGAAGGCGAACCACCCCTCGTGATCCTCGTGGGTGCCGTCGTCACCGACCTGGCCAACGACGATCGGGGTCCACTCGTCCTCCGTGTTGCGGGGGCGGGCGCCGATCACCCAGCTGTATAGACCCTCCTCGGTCTCATGGGTCACGAAGAGCACGGTCTCGGCGGGGTCGAGACCGCTCCCGAACGGGCCCCACACCGCGGTGTTCGCGTCCGTGTCGCTCCACGTGGGCGGCAGGTCGGTCACGAAGTCGAGGGTGGTGACCACCGCGCCGATCAGGCCGTTCACGTCGCGGGTGACGTTGGCGGTGAGCAGGTAGTACTCGGCGAAGGCACCGCCACGGGCACCAGTGGTGTCGGCAGGCATCGACACGAGCAGGCGCTCGTCGGGAAGCAGGTCGGCCCAGGCGGCGGGGTCCTCCTCGACGGGAACGCAGGCAGAGAGCGCGGCGAGGGCGAGGACAGGGGCAAGCAAGCGGGTCATGGGTTCCTCCGAAGCAGGGTTCGTCGCTTGGACCCACGACCGCGCACGAGCGGAAACACCCCACGCCAGAAAGGTCATCGTTCCTTGCGTCGAGCCGATCCACAGGCGGCCGCAATCGCGAGCAGGCCGAGGGGCTGGACCAGCAACGCGAGGAGCGCCGCGGACAGGCCGTAGCGATCGGCCAACACGCCGAGGAACACCGGCAAGATCACGTCGAGCGGCGTGAACAGGGAGCCGGTGAGTTCGACCACCGCGCTCCGTCCGGGCAGGGCGCGATAGGCCTGGGCGGTGGCAATCGGCCACAGAGGCCCGATGCAGGCGCCGAGCACCCACAGCGCCGGCGTGGACAGCCACGGCTCGGACGACGACCACCACGTGAGGAAGGCGACGACACAGCCCAGCGCCGACGCCCGCAGCAGGCGCAGGGGCTCGGCGCCGGCGGCGAGGGCGCGCTCGGTCGCGAACAGCCCGATCAGGCTGGCGCCGGTGAGTCCCGCGAGGATCGCGCCCTGGCTGCCGACCGTCCATCCCTGGGCATCGAGTCGCAGCGCGGCCAGCGCGACGAAGGTCTCGTCGAGCAAGGAGCACAGGCTCGCGCCGAGCAGCCACGCGAGCAGCGGCGGGTGGGTGAACGCATGGCCGAGGACCTCACGCAGAGCGGGTCCCTGCTCCTCCTCGGCATGCTCGGGAAACGCCCGCGACGCGACGAGCCCCGCATGGCCGAGGATGCCGAGTGCGACGAGTCCCACGGCCGGCCGCCACCCGAGTCCGAGCCCCGCGAGCCCCGCGAGCAGCAGCGGGGCCAGCAGGTCCCCCACCGCACCGACCCCGGCCCACCGCGTCATCCACTGTTCGTGCGCATCCCCCGCGGCATCGACGAGGGTGGCCTCGGCGAGGCCCGTGCCGGCGCTACTCGCGACGAACACCACGCTCATGCCGAGCCCGAGCGCCCACACGTCCGGTGCCAGCGCACACAGCAGCAGCCCGAGCCCATGCGCGACGAGCCCGACGACGACGAACGCGCGGCGCCAGGCCGCAAAGCGCGCCGCGAGCAGGAAGCACAGCGGGTCGGCGACCGCAGCGAGGGCCGACGGCACCGTGAACAGCGCGAGCATGGCCGTCGCATGGCCGATGCCGAAGCTCGCCTCGAGGGAGGGGGCCGCAACGAACACCACGCCGGTCAGCTCGTCGAACAACCCGACGAGCAGCAGCAGCTCGGTGAGACGAAGTCGGCGTCAGATCGGTTCGGTGAGGCGGCGCATCGGCCCTCCTCTCTCAACCTAGCGACTGCGGGGGCCGACCGCTGGTCGACTCAGCGGACCTCGTCGCAGTTCGGGTCGAGGCAGTCGATCTCGGCGAGCATCTGCTGCACCGAGGTGAACTTCTCGCGCACCTTGCCGACCTCGGCACCGCGAACCCGCTCGAGCTCGTCGAGGCGCTCCCAGTCCTCCCAGCGAACGAGCATGGGCTGGCGCTCGAGCAGCCAGCCTTCCGGGTCTGGACCCTCGGCGGGGCGAACGACGCCGAGCTCGAGCATCGTGGCCACCGTGGCCGCGCTGTCGCCCTTGTTGGTGCCGATGAGCCCGCTCGGACCCCGCTTGGCCCAGCCGACCACGAACAGGTCCGGCACGCGGGACTCGCCGTCGATGACGGCCCCATCCACGTGGGGGACGACACCGCGCTTCGCATCGAAGGGCACGCCCGGAAGCGCGATCATGCGGTAGCCCACCGCCTCGAGCACGAGGCCGGCCGGGAGCACCTCGGTCTCGCCGGTACCCCGCGCGGAGAGCCCGCCGTTTCGCTCGATGATCTCGGTGCGCTCGACGCGTACGCCGGCGACCTTGCCCTCCTCGCCGAGGATCTCGACGGGCTGGGTACAGAAGCGCAGCCACATCTCGCCGCTCTCGCGCTCTTCGCGCGCACCCGCGCACTCCTTCACGAACGCGACGTTGTCGTGATCCGCCTTGGTGCCGTGCTCGGCGAGCCATGCCGCGCTGAGCGGGTCGAGCTCGACCTCGTTGGCGCGGGTGCGCACGTCCACGCCCTCGAGCTCGGCGATCTCGCGCAGCTCCTTGGGCGTGAACGCGGCCTGGGCAGGGCCGCGGCGTCCGAGAACGTGCACACGCGTGCGCTTGCCGTCGGTGAGGTCGTCGAGCGCAGCCGCGGTGATGTCGGTCCCGGCCAGGTGGGAGCGCGACGCGAGCAGGATGCGGGCCACGTCCATGGCCACGTTGCCGACACCGACGACCACCACGTCCTTCACGTGGAGCGGGAAGGCGCGGTCCTGGAACTGCGGGTGCGCGTTGTACCAGGCGACGAACTCGGTGGCGGTGAACACGCCGCGCAGGTCCTCGCCGGGGATGCCGAGCTTGCGGGCACTCTGGGCGCCGACGGCCAGCACCACCTGGTCGTAGCGAGCGAGCAGCTCGTCGATGGTCACGTCCCGGCCGAGCTCGATGTTGCCAAACCAGCGGACGCGCGGGTCTGCCGCGGTCTTCGCGTAGGTCTTCACCACGCGCTTGATCTTCTGGTGGTCGGGTGCCACCCCTCCGCGGACCAGGCCGTACGGCGTGGGCAGGCGCTCGAGCAGGTCGATGCGCGCCGTGGGATGGGACGCGAGCAGCGACTGGGCGGCGTAGAAGCCAGAGGGACCGGAACCGACGATGGCGATGCGCATACCCCTTCCATGACCCGGGATCCTGGGGATGCAAGCCGTGGAAGCGGGTTGTTGGCCGGTCGTTTCCCGGGTCCCGCCCGACACGGTGTGAGCCCCCGAACGAAGCGGGTCGACGCCGAAGTCGCTTCGGTGACGGCCCGTCGACGGCTCATGCCCGAAGGGCTTCGACCACCACCCGCGCCAGCAGGTAGAACACGATGGCGTAGCAGGGCCCGGTCACCGCGAACACCCGCTTGGACTGGGTCTTCGACAGGTTGCTGCCGAGCAGCAGGGGATAGGCGCTGCGGAGCAACACGTACGCGAGGCCGAGCCCGGCCGCCTGCGTCGGCGACACGAAGACGGCGTGCAGCCACATCGCGACGAGAAACGGCCCCATCTGTTCGTGGGTGTTGGCCACGGCACGATCCGCCGCGAGCATGCGCCCGTCCTGCCCGAAGTAGCGATCGAAGGTCTCGCCCCGCGCGGCGTACTCGGCGATGAGCTTGTACTTGGTGCCGCGCTGCAGGCCGAGGAGCAGCCCGTACCAGAGGCCGAAGTACAGGGCGGTGACGACGATCGGCGCTCGATAGGCGACGAGCTGGGCAGCGTGATCCATGGTCTCTCCGGCGCGAGTGCACCCCGCTCGTATCGCCGGCGAGGGCGACACCCTTCCCCCTTTCACGCATAGTAGCAATGCGATGATGGAGGAAGCGTGTCCCGCCTGGAAGACCTGGAGCTTCTCGTCGCCGTCGTCGAGCACGGCAACTTCTCGCTCGCGGCGTCGCACCTCGGCACCACGCAGTCGCGGGTGAGCCGGGCGATCGCGCGGCTCGAAGACAACCTTGGGCTCGTGCTCGTCAAGCGCTCGCCCCGCCGGGTGTCGCCGACCGACGAAGGGCGCCGCCTCGCCGAGCACACCCGCCGCATGCTCGACGAGCTGACCGCCGTCGAAGCAAGCCTGCGCGACGACGACGGCATGGTCGGCTCACTCGTCCTGAGCACCCCGCCGGCACTCGGACGCCGGCTGATCGCTCCGTCCCTGGCCCACTTCTGCGCCGCCAACCCCGATGTGCGCGTCGACTGGTCCCTCGGTGCCCGTCGCGTGGACCTCATCGCCGAGTCCGTGGACGTGGCGGTGCGCTTCGGGCCCCTCGCGCCGACCTGGGAGCGCGCCCAGCGCCTGATCCGCGGCGGCTACCAGGTGTACGCGGCCCCGTCCCTCGCGACGCAAGCGACGCTGCCCGAGGCGCTGGGTGCCCTGCCCTGCCTGGGCCTACACGTGACCCACCGCCGCGACCGCTGGCCGCTCGTCATCGACGGGGAGGTGCGGTGGTGGGACGTGGACCCCGTGCACTGGACCGACGACGTGGACGCGCTCATCGCGCTTGCCGTCGGCGGCCTGGGCCTGGCCATGCTCCCCGAGTTCCTCGTACGCGACGAGGAAGCGAGCGGTGCCCTGGTGCGGCTCACTCCGCCCGGGTTGGCCGTGCCCGCCGAGGTGTTCGTAAACCTCGGCTACCAGAAGCCGACGGCGCGAGCGCGCGCCCTGGCGCAGCACCTTCTCGCCGCGCTGGCTTCCTAGCAGGCTGCTAGGCAAAGCCGCTGGACACGCGCCTCACTGGCCGCGGTAGGCGTCGTCGGACACCTGCTCGAGCCACGTGACCGAGGAGCCGTCGACCGACTCGGCGATCGCGACGTGGGACATCGCGGTCTCGGCGGCCGCCCCGTGCCAGTGGTGCACGTTCGGCGGGATGCGCACGACGTCGCCGGTGCGGATGGGGAGCGGTCCCTTCCCCACCGTGGCCATGACCAGCGGGTTCACGGCGACGATCACGATGAGCGCGCACCGCGGCGCGAGCCTGCGGCACGCTCGGGCCATGGCCACCGACTTGACCGTGAACGTCTAGCCCTCCGCACACCGGCGCTCGGACTCCGCCTTGAGATCGGCGTGCACCGCGCGCATCGCCTTCGTGAAGCGCGCCTTCATCAGGCCGCTGCCGAGAGCGAAGGGCCCCCACAGGACCATGTCGACGTCGAAGGTCACCCGCGATCGGCCCGCGTCCAGCGCCTCGACCCGGGAGGTGTTCATGGCACGCGTGAGGAAGAACGGCAGGTCCAGCGCTGCGAAGGTGAACACCATGCCGGCATCGTCGAAGGCGGTGAAGTACTCGCGCGCGGTGACGAAGGCAGACGTGGTCTGCCGTGCGGCGACGGGGGCCGCGGGGTCCACCCGGGCGTCGTCCGGAAGCTCGTCGACGGTGAGCGCGCGCGACGACACGACGGTACTCGACCAGGTCTCGATGGTGCCGAACTCGTGGGCGAGGACCTGCCACACCACCTGGGCAGGCGCGTCGATCTCGGTCTCGATGTGAACGTGCATGGTCGCCTCCTAGCGCCGGGAGAGAGCGATGACGCCAGCGGTCATCGGCAGCAGGAACACGAGGGTGCCGATCAGCGCGTTGACCGCGAGGGGCAGCGGACCGACGAAGGGGTAGGGCCATCCGTAGAACAGGACGCTCGCCACATCGAGCACCGCGATGACCAGGAAGATCCGGTACATCGTGCCGAGGATGGCGCGGTCCTGATGGATCAGCCCGTGCACCAGCGGCGGCACGAAGGCGAGGTGCCGGATGGCGAAGAAGCGGGCGGGGTACTCCCCGGCTTCGTTCAGGCCGGGGAACACGGCGTGCGGGTCGAGGAACGCATAGCCACCGAAGACGGCGAGGTTGGAGACGATGAGCAGCGCGGTCATCGCCGACAGCCAGCGAGGAATGGCCCCGTCGTCCATGGCGCTGCCGACGGCACGAGCGTGAGTGCTCATCGCGCACCCCCGAGGTCAGCGGAGGCATCCTCGATCGCGGTGCGGGCCTCCCCGACGTACGCCTCCATGTAGCCGGTGAACTTGCGCTCGATGACTCCGCGCATCAGCTTCGCGACGCCCACCGGCACGAGGTAGGCATCGATGGTCAAGCGCGTACCTCCGTCCTCGGTGGGTTCGATGCGGTGGGTGTTCTGGGCGTAGGCAAGCACGCGTGGCAACTCGCCCGAGCGGAAGGTGAGCGTGCGGCCGGCGGCATCGAAGTCGACCAGCGTGTGGGACTGGTCCCGGCCGTTCACGGTGACGACGCGCCCGATGAGCGGCGCGTCCGCGTCCGGGGCGAAACCTGCGGGGAGGTCGGCGGACGTCATCGGTCGGGACGCGGACACACCCTCGGACCACGCAGCGATGCCGGCGAAGTCGTCGGCGAAGTGCGACCACACGACCTCGGGGGGCGCATCCACCGTCTCGGTGACGACGACGTGCACACCGCGACCGAGGCCTTCGGCGGCAGCAGGAACGTCCGCGGCGAGAGCAGTGAGGGAAAGCCAGAGAGCGAGCATGGGGACCTCCGTGTCGGTGCCCTCAGCATCACCGACGCCATCCCCTCAAACCATGTGGTAATCAGAGGAATACAACCTCAGAAATCGAGGCAATCGGATGAGCCTGGAGAGCGTGGAAGAGCTGCGTGTGTTCGCGCAGATCGTCGAGTCCGGCAGCCTCGCGGCTGCATCGCGAGCCCTCGGCATGCCGCCGAACACGGTGGGTCGGCGCATCGCCGCGCTCGAGGAGCGCCTCGGCACGCGCTTGCTGAACCGCACCACCCGCAGCGTCAGCCTCTCGGAGTACGGGCGCGTGTTCATCGGCTCGGCCCAGCGCATCCTCGATGCGGTGGACGACGCGGAAGCCACGCTGCGCCGGGAACGGGAGGGACTGACCGGCGTGGTTCGCCTCGGCATCCCGAGCCTGCTCGCCGCCGACGTGGTGCACTCTCTCGCCCCCCTGCTGCTCGCGAACCCCGACCTGCGACTGGAGATCGCGGTGCACGACCGGCCAGTGAACCCGGTGAGCGTCGGCCTCGACGTGCTCGTCATCGGAGCGGTGCTCGAGGACAGCAGCCTCGTCGCGCGCAAGCTCCACGACCTGCAGCTCGTGCTCGCGGCCAGCGACGCATACCTCTCCCGCTTCGGAGAGCCGCAGACGCCCGCGGAGCTCGCGAACCACCGCACCGTGCACTTCCGCCGCAACCCACCCGAGACAGCGTGGACGCTCACTGACGCCGCCGGCGAGCAGCACGTCGTAGCCGTAAACGGCCGCTTCGAGGCCGACGACGGGCGCGCACTCATCGACGCGATGCGCGCCGGCCTCGGGATCGGCAGCACCTCGCAGCGGGTCCTGCGCGCACACCCCGAGCTTCGCCGGGTCCTTCCGGGCTTTACGGGCGTGTCGTTTCCGATCTACGCGATCTACCCGGCCTCGGGACAGCGCAGCGCCCGACTTCAGGCCGTCGTGTCGACCCTTGCGGAGGTCGTCACCCGCGACACACAGGGACATGCCCTCCACGGCGTCACGCCGGGACGAGGTTAGGACGGAGGGACCCCGACCGCCCCGGGGCTCGGAGCCACCGTGAGCCGTCACCCCTTGTTGCGCCTGTTCCCGCAGTTCCGCGGCAGCGAGCTTCGGCTCGCCTGGGGCATGGCCGGGCTGGGCGTGGCCTCGGCGGCGACCCTGGCCAGTCCGTGGCTGGTGGCCCAGGCCATCGACGTGGACATCGCGAACGGCGACGTGGCCGGCCTCACACGACGGGCGCTGCTCTACGTGAGCCTGCTCGGCGTGTCGCTGACCATGACCTGGGCGAGCCGCGTGACCCTCGAGGTCGTCGCTCAGCGGGCGATGTACGACCTCAAGCGCCAGCTGTTCGCGCACCTCGTCGGCCACGACCTGGCCTTCCACGACGACCACCCCTCCGGCTCGCTGATCACCCGGGTGCAGGGCGACACCGAGGCGCTGAGGGTGCTGTTCGCCGAGGTCGTGCTCATGGTGCCGGCCGATGGCCTGCTGTTCTTCGGCATGTTCGGCATGCTCGCGTGGACCAGCCCAGCACTGCTGCCCATCGTGTTCGGCGTCGTGCCCGTGTATCTGGTGCTGTTCTGGCTGTTCCGGAAGATCGGCGCCCCGTACTTCCTCAAGGCGCGGGCAGTGAAGGCCACCCTCACCGCCTTCCTCGCCGAGCACGTGCGGGCCATGCCCATCCTCCAGACCTTCGACCGCGAGCAGTGGACCCGGGACCGCGCCGCCGCGATCAACGAAGAGGTGTTCCGAGCCGAAGCCCTCGCCCAGGTCCAGCCAGTCTGGTACTTCAACTCGGTGATGCTTGCCCAGCGCGGCGCCATGGTCGCCACCCTGCTCGTCGGCGGCGCCCTGGTCTCGGCGGGTGAGGTGACACTGGGCGCGCTGGTGATGGGCATCGGCTACCTGCGCCTCATGTTCCAGCCGCTGATGCGGCTCTCGCACCAGCTGTCGACCCTGGAGCGGGCACGCGCCGCCGCCCTGCGCGTCGCCGGCATCCTCGACAGCCAGCCGACCATCGCCGACCCCGTCGAACCGGTCCCCTGGCCCGGGCTCACAGCGGCGCTGCGACTCGAGGAGGTGGGCTTTTCCTATGTGGAGGGCACGCCCATCCTCCGCGGCATCGATCTGGCCTTCCCCGCCGGCACGAGCACCGGCATCGTCGGTGCCACCGGAGCCGGCAAGTCCACGGTGCTCAACCTGTTGTTCCGCTTCCGGGATCCCACGAGTGGCCGGGTGAGCGTCGATGGCGTGGACCTCCGGGACCTGGCGCTGGGCGAGCTTCGGCGTCGCATCGGTCTCGTGCAGCAGGACGTGCACCTCTTCCCTGGCACCGTGCTCGACAACCTTGGCGGCGACCGCGAGCGGGCCGAGCGCGCCCTGTCCCGGGTCGGGCTGAGCATGGACCTCGACCAGGACCTGCTCGATGGCGGGGCGAACCTCTCGCGCGGCGAGCGCCAGCTGCTCACCTTCGCCCGGGCGCTGGTCGACGATCCCGAGGTGCTCGTGCTCGACGAGGCGACCTCCGCGATCGACCCGGAGACCGAGCGCACCGTGCAGGCGGCGCTGGACCGGCTGAAGACCGGGCGGACCACGATCACCGTGGCCCACCGCCTGGCCACCGTGCGCGACTGCGACCAGATCTACGTGCTCGCTCATGGCGAGGTCCAGGAGGTCGGCACCCACGACGAGCTGCTCGCCCGCGGAGGCCTGTACGCGGCCCTGGCACAGCTCCAGGGGGTGGCGGCATGAGGCTCGTGTTCCGCTGGTGGTGGCTGCTGTGGAAGGACAGCCCGATCTTCCTCGCGCAGATCGTGCTGCTCTCGGTGGGCTCGGCGGTGCTGCTCACCGCGTTCCCCTGGCTGTGGCAGTACGCGATCGAGCGCCTCGACCAGCCGCCCGAGGCCCTGCGCGAGGTCGCCGGGTGGATGGTCGCCGCCGCGGTGGGCCAGTGGCTTCTGTACATGGTGCTGCAGGGCAGCCGCTCGGTGATGAACGCCACCATCCAGTGGCGGGCCCGTCAGCGCGTGTTCGACCACCTCACCGAGCTCGACCCCAGCTTCTTCCGGCGGTGGCGGACCGGCGACCTGGTCACGCGGCTGTACGACGACGCCGGCGACAAGATCAGCTGGTTCCTGTGCTCCGGCGTGTTCCGGGCCTTCGAGGCCCTGCTCATCGTGGTCAGCAGTCTCTCGGCCATGCTGTGGCTCGACTGGCGGCTGACCTTGTGGGTAGCGGCTCCCCTCCCCGTGCTCATCGCGCTGCAGGCCGTGGCCCAGACCGAGCTCGGGCGTCGTTATCTCGCGGTGCAGCGCTCGATCTCCGCGATCAACGACCAGCTCGCGACCACCTTCGAGGGCATCCGGGTCGTGCAGGCCACCGGTCTGGCGCCCACCGTGGCCGAGGGCTTCGCCGAGCGGGCCGCGGTCCAGCGGGATGCGGAGGTCCACGTCGCCCGCATCCAGCAGGGCGTGTTCCTGCTCTACGGCTTCGGCTGGCAGCTGGCGATGGTCTCCCTGCTACTCGCCGGAGGCGAGGCGGTGATCGAGGGAAGCGTGACGCTGGGCCAGTTCGTGACCTTCGAGGGCCTGGTGATGACGCTGGTGTGGCCCATGTTCGACTTCGGCATGTTCGTGTCCAAGGTGATGCAGGCCCGTGTCGCGCTGGACCGCCTGCAGGAGCTGATGGACGAGCCGGTGCCGGAAGACCGCTGGGGAACGGGCTCTCCGGACGACGCCTCGCTCTCGGCCCGCGGCGTAGCCGTGCGCGCCGAGGACGGCGCCACCCTGATCGAGGACCTCGACCTGGAGCTGGCCCCCGGCGAGCGCATCGCCATCGTCGGCGAGGTGGGCTCGGGCAAGAGCACCGCCATGGCCCTGCTCGCGGGCATGCGGCAGCCCACGGCTGGCAGCCTGCTCCTCGGAGGACATCCGCGCTCCCAGCTGGACCGGGCCACCGCACGGCGGGCCGTCGCCCTGGTGCCGCAAGATCCGGTGCTCCCGTCCACCAGCCTCCGCGAGACCATCCTCCTCGGCCGGGAGGTCGACGAGGCCGTGTTCGAGCGAGCCCTCACCGTGTCGCGACTCGCGCAGGACCTGCCCGCGCTGCCGCAGGGGCTGGAGACCCGTGTCGGCGAGCGCGGCGTGACGCTGTCCGGCGGCCAGCAGCAGCGTGTCGCCATCGCCCGCGCCCTGGTCGGCGACCCGGCGATCCTGCTCCTCGACGACGCCACCGCCGCGCTCGATGCCGACACCGAGGCCGCATTCTGGGAGGCCCTCGACCGCAGCCTGCCGCACGTGAGCACGGTGGTGGTCACCCACCGCCTCGCGACCATCGAGCAGGCCGATCGCATCCTCGTGCTCGAGGGAGGCCGCGTGGTCCAGCGCGGGCGGCATGCGGAACTGATCGCTGCCGAGGGTCCGTACCAGCGGATCTACGGCCGTATCGAGGCCAAGGCGCGGCTCGCGTAGCGCGGGTCTTCCCCTCCCGGACGCGGCCTGAAACGCGACGCCGAACGTGGGCGGACCCCATCCTCGGCTGGCTAGCGGCGACCCTCGGCATGTGCGGCATCGCGACGCTTGGCGCGGTCAGCGATGAACGTCGTCAGCGCCCGGAACACGGCACCTCGGTCGGTGACCGGGTGCTGGCGAAGGAACCCACGCAGCTCGGCGTGCTTGGTGTCCGCGAAGGTTCCGAGGTCGATCCAGTCCATGGACCAGCCGTCGAAGTAGCGCTCCTCGACAGGCCCCGAAGAGACCAGCTCGTACTCCTCGTGTCGCGGGTCGGCCGCGATGTTGAGGAGCAACTGTTGAATCGCCGCTTCTGGCCCCTCGAGAATCTGGCCGAAGTAGCCGGCGTCATAGATGAGTGCGCCGGTGATCCCGTGCGCTTCGTTCCGGGCACGCGCACCCATGAGGAGGTCCGAGAGCTCCCCCTTCGACATCTTGCGCTTGGCCCGGGAGACGTACATGACGCGCTGCATCGGCACGGCGACCTCCTTGATGCGTTCGCACCATGCTACCTCGCGCGCCCCTTCTCTGGACTGCCACCGGCCCGCACGCTCACGGAACGGGGCATGGCCTGGACAGGCACACAGAGCGGCGGTGCCAGCATCCGGCCGCTAGACGTCGAGCCCGATCGGGCAGCTCACGCCCGTCCCACCGATCCCGCAGTACCCGTCGGGGTTCTTGTGCAGGTACTGCTGGTGATACTCCTCGGCGTAGTAGAACGGCGGCGCCTCGCGGATCTCCGTGGTCACGCGCCCGTACCCGGCCTCGGCGAGCTTCTTCGCGTAGGTCTTGCGTGCCTCTTCCGCAACCGCGAGCTGCTTGTCGCTCGTGGCGTACACCGCCGAGCGGTACTGGGTCCCGCGGTCGTTGCCCTGCCGCATGCCCTGGGTCGGGTCGTGGTTCTCGAAGAACACCTTGAGCAGCTGCTCGTAGCTGACCACCGCCGGATCGAACACGACCTGGACGACCTCGGTGTGCCCGGTCTGGCCGCTGCACACCTCCTTGTAGGTGGGGTTGTCGGTGAACCCGCCCTGGTAGCCAGCCGCGGTGCTCACCACGCCCTCGGTCTGCCAGAACTTGCGCTCCGCACCCCAGAAGCAGCCGAGCCCGAAGTACGCGACCTCCATGCCGGGCCACGGTCCGGTCATCGACGCACCGGTGACGACGTGCGTCGCAGGCACCTCGATCGGCTCGGACCTTCCGGGAAGGGCCTCTTCGGGAGTGGGCAGGGTCGCGGGTCGCAGGAATCCGAACAGCATGGCGGCTCCGGGTGGTCCTCACAGGTATTCGCGTCACGATGCCCCGTCCGTCAAGAAAGGTCCTCGCTGTAGGATGCGCCCATGACCCTCGACGACCTGCTCACCCTCTCCAACGCCGAACTGTGGTCGCTGCTCGATGGCGGCCACCCCATCGACCGCGAGGCCGTGGCGGACCGCCAGATGAACGGCGTGTCGCTGGCCCCCGGCCTCGTGCGCCACACGGTGGCGTGGACCAAGTTTCGCAAGACCTTCAAGCGCGAGCCCGACGGAAGCCTCCGCGGATGGAACATCGCCTGCGAACAGACGCCGCTCGATCAGCCGTGGGTCCACAAGCAGCGACGCGGTGAGCCGCGGACCTACTGGCACTACCGGATCTGCGGCCACGACGGCCTGGAGATGCCGGGCAAGCGCGGACTCGTCATCGACTACACCACGGGCGGCAACCACCGCCTCGACTACATGAACCGCGTCCGCGACCCGCTGGTCGCCGTGAACCCCGACGACCCGGACCTGCTCCTCGGCCTGTCGATGTTCGCCGTCGGGAGCCGCCACCTGACCTTGCCGTTCACGTGGTTCGTGCTCGCGGGAGGCGACCCGCTCGACCACGACGCCACACCCCCTCGCGGAGTGCAGCCTGCGCCATAGTCGGCGCCTGGAGGCGCTGTGCACCGCTTGATGCCCCTGTTTCTGCTCGCCGCGTGTGGTGGCGAGTCCAGCTGTGACGAGGGCTGGGTCGACCTCGGCGAAGGCCACTGCGGTCTCGACGCCGACGCCCTCACCCCGGACCTGCAGCCACTTCTCGACGCCGACCCCTGCCCCAGCGGGCTCTCCGGCGACGGGAGCCTCGACCTGGACGCCTTCTGCGCCGGCCAGGCCTGTGCCGGCGGGACGCTCGCCGACTTCGAGGCCGAGTTCGGCACGAACTACGACGACGCGGTCGCCCCCTTCCTGATCTGGGACGACCCGGCGGTGTTCGCGAGCTTCGACGACGCCAATGGCAACGGCCAGGTCGATGCCGACGAGACCGCGAACTGGCTGTCGCTCGAGGGGGGCGCCCTCGACATCCCGTGGGACGGCACAACCGCGGATGGACGCGGACTCGGCATTCCCCTGTCGTGCTGGCTCGGCGACCCCGCACCCTACGAGGTCGTCGCGCGACGCTACCCGGACGGCTGGTCCCTGGATCAGCTGTCCTTCTGGACCGACGCGGGACTACTCCTCGTGTCCTCCTCCGGAGGCCGCGGCACCACCGAATCCATCACCCTGCTGGGGCTCTGACATGCGCACCTGCCTTCCCCTGCTCCTGCTGATGGCCTGCGGTGGCGAGCCCGACTGCGACAGCGGGTTCACCGCCGTCGACGGGCTCTGCTACGAGGACCAGAGCGAGATCGACGAGTGGGCCGCGTTCGAGGCCTACTTCGAGGCCCTGCCCGCGTGCGAGGCCGATGCCCCCGGCAACTCCGACCTGCACCTCGGCTGCATCGAGGGCCAGTGCATCGGAAGTGGCACCTTCGGCGCCCTCGCCGCCGCGTTGTCGATGACCCCCGACAACTGCGTGGACTACGGCATCCTCGCGTACTGCGACATCCCCGACTACTCGCTCCAGTTCTACGACGCGGACTCGTCGGGTGGCCTCACCGACGGCGACACCCTCGACGGGTTCACGGTCACCGATGGCAGCGCCCGGAGCGCGGAGGGATGGGGCGTCGGAAGCAGCCTCGACTGCTACGTCAGCGCCCTCGACCTGCCCGACTACGCGACCTTCGACCCGCTCACCGAGACGCTCACCGATGTCGAGTGGGGGACGCTGGCCTTGCGCGTAGACAGCGGGCTCGTCACCGGGATCGACTACCGTCCCTAGGCCGCCGGGGTATGGTTGCCCGTCGGATGGAGCACGCTTGGCGCACGCTCGCCTCGAGCTGACGAAACCCTACCCCTGCTGGCAGCCCGCAGCGTGGCGAGGCCGCCTGCGTGGACGGGGACACGTGCTCGTGATCCGCGGGCCCGAGGGCGCGGACGACGGAAGCCTGGGCCGCGCCAGCCAGCGCCTCGCGCTGCTCGAGGCGACCCACGGCACGATGTGGCTGCCCGAGAGCGTCCAGCTCACCCGCGGGCACCTTTGCTGGGTGTTCCCCGAGGCCGACGTGCTCGCGCTGAGCCACGTGCTCGCCGAGGGTCCCTCGCAGCTGCCCCTTGGTGCCGCGGTGACCGTGGTCGCACGGGTCGCCGAGTCCCTGGCCGCCGCCGGCCCCATCGCGCGACAGCACCGCGGCCCCACCCCGTACGACCTGCTCGTCGATCCGCTCGGTCGCTTGCGCCTGGCCGGGTTCATCGAGCCCGTCGTCACCGAGCCCGCGATGGTCGACCCCACGGGAGACCACGGCGAAGCCTCGCTCGTATACCGCCTGGGCGTGCTGCTCTCGTGGCTCGCCACCGGCGCCCCGCCCGAGGTCGTGGACGACCCCTCCGACCACGAAGCCGCGGTCCGCCGCGCGTTGATCCGCATCATGTCGCGCCCCGGACCGGTGATCAGCGAGCGCTTCGCGAACTGGTTCCGCGCACTGCGCACCTGGGAGCCCACGGAGCGCCCTCCCCTGGCCCGGATCAGCGAGGCGCTCACGCAGATCGCCGAAGAGCTGGGTACCAACGCGCTCCTGAGCTGGGCCACCCGCTACGTGTCGCCGATGCTCGAGGCCAACGTCGACGAGGTCGAGGACCTCGTGACCTTCGTCACGCCGGCAGCCACTCAGGAAGAGGAACGCACGGATCCGAGCCTGCCGCCGCGTGGGTTGCCGCGACTCGACGACCACACCCAGGAGAGCAGCGAGGCCGGCTACCTCTCGCCCCGCGCCGAGGCCCGCCCAGGCGGTGCCTTCGGCATGCCCGTGCGCGTCGGCCCTCCCCCCGAGGCGGTGAAGCAGCGGCCCGCGCTGCCCGCCGGCTTCCTCGACTCCGAGGGACACGACGAAGACGAGGTCAGCGAGGACGGCGTCGCCGCACCCGGCACGGTGCCTCCGCCCGCGCCAGGCGTGCTCGTCATCGTGCTCCTCGCGGTGATCAGCCTGGGCCTGATCGGCGCAGCGACCCTGCTGCTCGCCTACCTGCTCGAGGCCGAGGAGGAGCCTGCCCCCGCCCCGCGCATCGGAGAGGTGCTCGGCGGCGAAGAGGCGGATACCCGCGTGCTCGTCGTGCGCAACCCGAGCGGGGCGAACCTGCTCGTCACCTGCGGCCAGGCCGAGACGCGCACGCAGGGAGACGCCATCCTCAACGCGACCGAGCCCAACTGCATCGTCACCGCCGAGCTCGACGGGGAGATCGCCTCGCTGAGCCTGCAGGTGGCCGGCATCGCCGAGGTCAGCTGCTTCGACGGGGAGCCCACGTGCACGATCCGGTGAGGGAGGGGCTGATCAGACCGATCCCCGAAGAGCCCTGGTGGTGGCCGCTCGGGCCGACGGGCTTCCTGATCGGCATGCTCGGCGGGGTGTTGTGGTTCTCGCAGGCGTGGCCGCTGCCGATCGAAGTGCTCGAAGCCCTGCGCAGCGCCATGCGCCTGGTCCTGGTCGTGCTCGGCGTCAGCTGGCTCGGCCTCGCCGTATGGCTACGCCGGCGCCGTCACCGCTGGCTCCACGAGCCGATGTGGGTCGTCGTCGACGCGGCGGGCCTCACCCTCGACGGACGTCAGCTCGCGTGGCAGCAACTCTCGGCCTGCGAGTGGTCCCCCTTCGGCCTCGTGTTCGAGGTCGACGGACGACGCGAGCACTTCCAGGCGCGTGTGACCGATGCCCAGGCCGAACGCCTGAACGACGCGGTGAGCGCCTTCTCGGCCTAGCCGCCGCTAGCCGTTGAGCAGGCGCAGGAACACGTTGGCGCGCAGCGTGACCTGATCGAAGCGTCCCCCGCAGCGTCGCAGGATGCCGGCGCGGATCAGCTTCATGTCCATCTCTTCCATGGGCAGGGTCTCGTGGCGCGCGACGTCCTCGAGACGCTCGGCAAGGGCCTGGTCCGCGCTGACGATCGAGATGGCGCCGCGAAGCTCTTCCATCATCGGGGTGAGCGCCTTGAGGTGGTCTTCCTTGGACGAGCCGAAGCCCTTGGTCTGGGCCTGTTCGCCGAGGCAGTCGACCAGCGCCGGCACGCCGCCGACCAGCTCGAGCGCGCGGTTCACCGGGCCCGGGGGCGTGTGGCCGAGGTACTCGACCATGTGCTCGACGGCCTCTTCGCGGCCGTAGTCGGGCAGTCGCAGGTACACCGCGCCAGGCAGCTCGAGGTGCGGCATCGCCACGCTTCCCGCGATGAGCAGGGTGAGCTTGCGCGCCTCGCCGGCTTCCTTGAGGTGGTGCGAGAACACGTGCACGAGGTCCTCGAGGGCCTCGACGTTCATGGTCTCGACGCCGTGCAGGAGCAGGGCGGAGCGCTCGCCGTGGATGGTGCGACGCAGGAGGTTGCCCATGACCGAGCGGAAGCCGTGGCGGCTCACCGCCTGACCCGCGGGTCCCTCGATGGTCAGATCGCAGAACTCCATGATCGCGCGGACCAGGTAGGTCCAGCAGTCGGCTGCGCTGCGGCCCTGCATCGGGGACACCGAGAGCAGCTTGCAGCGCACCTTGGGCTCGCCGATGGCGACGTCGACGAGGACGTCGTCGAGCAGCTCGGGCGCCTGGCTCCACCGAGGCGTCTTGAGCACGATCGGGTCGAGCTGGCGCAGGTGACGACGGATCTTGCGCGCGACGCGCTCGCGGTCCGCGCCCGCCAGGTAGGTCTGGTTCGTGTCGTAGGCGGTGTTGCGCTTGCCGCGCAAGATCTTGATCCGACGGTCCAGCCGCTGCATCGCTTCTCCGGAGGTCGCGAGCCTAGCACGGCGGGCAGCGCGAAGCATGACCCCTCCGTGGCGGCTGCGCCCCGTTCCGCGAGCGCCCTGCCGCGCGAGGCTGCTCAGTCCATCCCGCGACCGCTGCCATCGCGCACACAAGTGAGCCCCCGCCTCGACCCGAAGGCCGATGAACGGGGGCTCGACAGGCCGAAGGGACCGGATCCCCGGGCCCCTCCACCCGGTGCGGCTACGCGACCGCCTCCTCGTCGAGATCGGCGGGCACGGCGACCGCGGGCTCGAGCGCGGCCTCGAGGACATCGCTCATCGCGTCGACGAGCACGATGTCCAGGTCCTTGCGCGCGTTCTCGGGCACCTCGTTCACGTCGGCGGCGTTCTTCTTCGGGAGGATGATCCGCTTGTAGCCCTGGCGATGCGCGGCGAGCACCTTGGCCTTGATGCCGCCCACCGGCAGCACGCGACCGCGGAGGGTCGCCTCACCGGTCATCGCCACGTCCGGCCGCACCGCCCGCCCCGAGAGCAGGCTGGCGAGCGCGGTGAACATAGTGACACCCGCGGAGGGGCCGTCCTTGGGCACCGCACCGGCCGGCACGTGGATGTGCACGTCGCGCTCGTCCATGGCGTCCAGCGGCACCCCGAGCTTGTCGGCGTTGGCGAGCACGTAGGTCAGGGCCGCGCGCGCGGACTCCTTCATCACGTCGCCGAGCTGGCCGGTGAGCACCAGGCGTCCATTGCCGGGCAGGGTCGAGGCCTCGATGGTGAGCACGCTACCGCCCACCGGGGTCCACGCCAGGCCGCTGGCGATGCCGGGCTGGTTGTGGTCCTCGCGGTCCTCGTCGTGGAAGCGGCGACGCTTGAGGAAGCTCTCGAGGTCGCCGACGTCGACGGACAGCGGCCCCTCGTGCTTGCCCTTGGCCTTCTGCACCGCGGCGGCGCGGTAGATCTTGCCGAGCAGTCGCTGGAGCTCGCGCACGCCCGCCTCGCGGGTCCACCCGTCGATCACCGCCTCGAGCGCCCCGTCGGTCAGGTCCACGTCCTCGACCGTGACCCCGGCGTTGGAAGCGACCTTGGTGAGCAGGTGCCGCTTGGCGATGACCTGCTTCTCGGCGCGGGTGTAGCCATCGATCTGCAGGATCTCCAGGCGATCGCGGAGCGGGCCGGGGATCTGCGACAGGTCGTTGGCGGTGGCGATGAACAGGGCCTTCGACAGGTCGAACGGCACCTCGAGGTAGTGGTCCGTGAACGCGTGGTTCTGCTCGGGGTCGAGGATCTCGAGCAGCGCAGCCGCGGGGTTGCCCATGTGGCTGTTCGAGAGCTTGTCGATCTCGTCGAGCAGGATCACCGGGTCCTGGGTGCCGGCGCGGCGAATGCCCTCGACCAGGCGGCCGGGACGCGCACCGATGTAGGTGCGGCGGTGTCCACGGAGCTCGGCCTCGTCCCGCACGCCACCGAGGGCCATGCGCACCAGCTTGCGGCCGGTGGCATCGGCGATGGCCTGCGCGATGGAGGTCTTGCCGACGCCCGGAGGGCCCGAGAGCAGCAGGACATCGGCGCGACCGGCGCCCGCGAGCTGACGCACCGAGAGGTGCTCGACCACCTGGCGCTTCACGTCCTCGAGCCCGTAGTGGCTGTCCTCGAGTGCGCTCTCGAGCGCGGTGAGATCGGCATCCACGGCGGTCTCGACCTGCCACGGCAGGTCCGCGATCCACTCGAGCCAGTCGATGGCGACGGAGCGCTCGGGCGAGGTGTTGCCGAGCCGCTCGAGGCGGCGCAGCTCGCGGTCCACGACCTTGCGGGCCTCGTCGGTGAGCTTGGCCTCGGCGAGGCGCTCCTTGAGCCGGGTGAGCTCGTCGTCGCCCTCTCCGCCTTCGCCGAGCTCCTTCTGGATGGCCTCGAGCTGCTGGCGAAGCACGAACTGCTTCTGCATGTCGCGGGTCTGCTCGTCCACGCGGTCCTTGATGGACTTCTTCGCCTCGAGCAGGCCGCGGGCCTTCACGACGTGGGTGAGCACGCGCTCGGCGCGGGCCACCGGATCGAGGGTGAGCAGGATCTCCGCCTTCTCCTCGTCGTCGATCTGGAGCAGCGACGAGGCCACATCCGCGAGGATGCCGGGGTGCGGCACGCTGTCGAGCCACGGCTGGATCGGCGCGGAGAGGATGTCGGCGGTCGCCTTCACACCCTCCACGAGGGCCTCGGCCATCGCCGCCGCCTCGGTCGTCTCCGGCCACTCCTCCATGACGCGGGAGAAGCGCGCGGCGAGGTGCGGGCGAGTGCTCGGGTAGCCGTGGATGGACGCACGGGTCAGACCCTGGATGAGCACGCGCTCGGTGCCGTTCGGCAGCTGCTGGCGCTGGATGATGCGGGCGAGGGTCGCGATCGGGAGC
This sequence comes from Deltaproteobacteria bacterium, assembly GCA_006226595.1. Taxonomy (GTDB): domain Bacteria; phylum Myxococcota_A; class UBA796; order UBA796; genus M1803. The sequence goes on along the minus strand of SBGP01000106.1, from coordinate 104,899 downwards.
AGGTCCGACGGCGCCGGATCGGCCACGGGCTCGCGCTGCACGCCGACGAGCAGGAGCCCGCCACGCGCGCCGTCGAGCGCGGAGAGGGACGGACGACGCCCCACGGTGAACGGCACCACGGCACCGGGGAAGAGCACGCCGCGTCGCAGCGCCATCACCGGCAGGGTGTCGGGAAGGATCTCGGGGATGTCGATCTCACGGCGCACTTCGGCCATGGTTCTCTCCTGTCGCGCGTCAAAGAAAAGAGGGAGCCGCGCGTGGGTGTGGTGGGCGTTCGGGTCGCCCGGCTGTCGGCCCTCGGGCCTGGGAGAAGGCTCGTCACCACCGACGTCCAGGTCAACGGGATCCCGTGTCGCGAAACGTCAGCGCATGTCTCCCACGATGCCGCTCCCATCGACCTCCTCGTGGGTGCGCATCACGATGAGCCGCCTGTTGACGGCCTCAGCGACACACACACCCGCGGACAGCCCACCGGGTGGTGTTCCACGTGGAACGGAGCGATTCGCCAGCGGCGAGGGCTACGGCACGCCTGCGCGCCTGGCGATGGGCGCACGCCGCGCGTCGTCGTCGTTGTACGCGAAGTAGTACTGGTCGAAGAACGCCAGGTCGGTCGCGACCTGCGGCGGCGGCTTCTGATCGAGCTCGGCGAGGTAGCGGTCGAGGTGCTTCTCGAAGTCGATGATGGTCACCGACTTGCCAGTGGCGCGGATCTCGGCGACGCGCTCGCGGTCGTAGCGCAGCATGTGCCAGAACCCGGCGAGGTTGTCGTGCCCCACGAAGCTCACCCCGGTGAGGTGGCGGTAGGCCGCGGGCGACCACGGCTGGCGGAGCAGGTCCACCTCGCGCTCTCGGAGGTAGTCGAGGTCGACGCGCTCGCTGCGGGCGAGGTGGGCGTCGGTGAGGCCCTCGGTGTGGATGACCTCCGTCTCCGCGAAGTACGCGAGCACGCCGACACCGCAGCAGGTCGCGAGCACCGTGGAGCCGCCGTCGCGATGGGCCTTGCGGAAGGGCGTGGCCAGCCGCTGCAGGTGGTGGCGCAACTTCACCGGCTGGAGCCCGTCCACCGGGAAGAAGGTGTGGGTCTCGGCCATGTCGAAGCCGTGGCTCTGCGGCTTGATCAGCGGCAGTCCGCCGATGGTCGCGCCGAGCAGGCCCGCCGCGAGTACGTTCGGCACCCGCGTGCGGTGGTGGGTGAGCGCCTCGGCGCCGAGCAGCAGGAGCACGATGTCGGTGACGTAGAGCTGGCCGTAGGTCTGCGACGCGCCGAGCGCGGTGATCACGGCGACATGGCCGAGCACGCCCAGGGTCGCGAAGCGGCGCAGGTCATCCTCTTGCTCAGAGACCGAGGCCATCCACCAGCCCGCGAACAGCAGTCCCACCAACCACAGGTGCTCGCCGACGACGACGGCCGCAAACCGCGACGCGCCGAGGGCCACGGGCAAGGTGTTCGCGTCGAGGGCGTAGTACGGGTTCGGGATCAAGCTCCCGTAGAACCAAAGCTTGAACGCCACGAACGGGACGATGGCGAGCGCGGGAGCGAGGAGCTTCGGCAGGCGACGGGCATCACGGAGGCCGACGACGAGGGCGGCAGCGAGCAGAAACACCGCGTGATCGGGGCGGATCATCGCCGAGAGCGCGGCCATGGCGCCGGCGAGCACGTCGCGTCGCGACACCAGGGCCCCCGCGGCGGCGAGGGTGGTGAACGCGACCACAGCGGTCTCCATGCCCGAGGTCGCGAACGGCGTGATCGTGCCCTGCACGAGGATCAGCATCGCCGCGAAGGGCAGGTACACGCGCTCGGTGTCGGGCTCCCACAGGCCCTGGCCGATGCGCAGGGCCAGCGCGCCGAGACCGACGAAGGCGAGCACCGTGAGCACGACCGAGACCGTGGGGATCTCGAGGCCGGTGACGCCGCCGAGAGCGAGGAGCAGCGTCCAACCCAGCGCCGAGACGCCCTCGACGTACTCGCCGGGATTGAACACGGGCCCGTGGCCGTGGAGCACGTTGCGAGCGACGCGGAAGTGTATGAACGCGTTGTCGACGAGACTGCGCTGCGCGAAGGCCTGGCCCAGCCCCGCGACCAGCGCGACGAGGAATACGATCCAGGTCGCTTCGGGGGTGATCTGACGCCGCGTCGCCTGTAGACCGGCAAACAGCCCGCCTCCGACCAGCGCGAACACCGCGCCGACCTGCATCAGGTCCCACCAGGTTGAAAACAGCTCGCCGAGCATCAGACTCTCCGCGCCCGTTTGTGCCCCAGGCGAGCCGCGGGTGCAACGTGCGGAAACGTTGGCTATGCTCCCGGCGTGACCCGAGCCATCACCATTGCCGTCCTCCTTGCCGTCGCCGTGGGCTGCGACGAGTTGCCCTCTGGTTCCTGCGACACCTCGGCCGCGTCGAGCGTGACCGTGTCCGTGGTCGACGGAACCGGCAACCTCACCCCCGCCGACGACGTGACCTACGACGTCGACAACCTCGGCGAGGTGGGCTGTGACCCGCTCGACGCCGACGGCTACGAGTGGGTGTGCGGCTACGAAGAGACCGGCGAGTTCCTGATCCTCGCCTACGTGGGCAGCTCGGTCTACGACGCGACGGTGAGCGTCGGCATGCGCGCCGACGGCTGCCACGTCGAGTCGCAGTTCATCGACATCACGGTGAACTAGCTCTCGAGGCTCAGGGGCCGAAAGAGCACGAAGGGCTGCACGATCAGCGTCTCGAAGCGCGCATCGGACTGCGCCTCGAACGCGGCGATGCGCTCCGCCGACGGTCGCGCAATGACGCCCTCGGCGAGCCAGTGCGCGACGATGTGGCTGCGGTCGCGCGCAATGGCGAGGCCCACCTCGACCAGGTCCATGCCGTGCACCTCGAACAGCGCCTGACGCGTGGCGTGCGGCCCGAGCGGCGGCCAGTCCGTGTCGCCGACCGCGGCGGTCAGCTTGTCTCGTAGTTCGTCCACGACTTCTCCTCGCTGGGAGGCGGGCTTTCCTCCCGTCCACCACGCACCGTCGGATGCTGCGACAGTGCGCAATCGGCACCGCAGGTAACCCGATGTGTTGGGCTCTTGTCATCTCTCCGTCGAACCTTGGGTCTCGCGCGATGCAGGGCGCTAGTCATGCCGTCGTGAGCGCGAGACCGCTAGGATGTGCGGAACTCCGAAGGGGAAGAGTGTGAGGCGAAGCCTCCTGATCACGACCATGTGCGTGCTGGCGGCGGGCTGCGGAAAGAAGCCGGTCCGCACCCACATGGTGTCGCAGCCGACGCCCGCTGGCTTCGTCGCCCACTCCCCCGCCGTGAGCGAGGACGGGCGCTGGGTCGTGTACGACCAGGAAGGTCGGGACGGCGAGGTCGGCGTCCGCCACCGCGACCAGGGCATCCAGCACGCCAACCGCGACGGCTTCAAGTGGAAGCCCGGCACCCCCGACGGCAACCGCGGCACCGACCCGGACATCAGCGCCGACGGGCAGTGGATGGTGTACGTCACCAACGCCCCGCTGCTCTCGAACGACCGCAACCACGTCGAGGACGTGTACCTGTGGCGCGCGCGGGACACGAACCACAACAGCCTCGAGCTGATCAGCGTGAGCCTCAACGGGCGCGCTGGCAACGGCAAGGTCTACGGCCCCGCGAAGATCTCGCCGGACGGTCGCTACGTGGTGTGGACCTCGCACGCGACCGACTACATCGGCCGCAACGGCGACCCCGATGGCCCCGTGGGCAGCGTGTTCATTCGCGACCGGCAGTTCAAGCGCACCACGCGCCTGCCGATCTCCTCGGACTTCGAGGGCGCGGCCACGCACATCGAGAACATCGACTTCGTGATGACCGAAGAGGGCGTGATCTACCTCACGCTCGAGACCGGCGCGGGGCTGATCAACGAGGACAGCAACGGCGAGCGCGACGTGTACGCCGTGGCCATCCAGCCCGAGGTGCTCAAGCTCGCCCAGGACAAGCACAGCTTCAAGCAGCACTCGCCCATGGTCGCGGGCGATGCGGCCCTGTGGAGCGTGGAGCTCGTCAGCGTGGGCATCGGCGGTGCACTCGGCGACGGCAAGTCCTACGGCGGCCACGTGCTGCTGCCGGCCAAGTCCAAGGCTGCCGCGGAGTTCATGGGCTACCCGCTCGTGGTGTTCACCTCCGAGGCCCGCACGCTGTCGCGCGAGAAGGGGGACTTCGAGCCCGATGTCTTCGTGCAGGCCTTCGACCCGAAGTTCACCGGGCCCTCTCCCCTGCCCCCTCGCCAGCTGTCCAGCTACATCCACGAGAACGAGAAGGGCAAGTGCGTCGCGGGGGATGCCGAGAACCTCGACGACGGCGACATCATCGTCGCGATGACCTGCCGCGGACCGCTCGTCTCCGAGGACGACAACCACATCCGCGACGTGTACGTCACCACGCTCTCCGCCGGTCCCGTGCTCGCGAGCCGGCCCGACCCCGAGATGGACGCCAAGGAGTGGACCAAGGGCCCGCCGAAGAAGCAGCTCGGCAACGCGCCCAGCTTCGACCCGGACCTGTCCAAGGACGGCTGCCACGTGGCCTTCGTCAGCGAGAGTCGCAACCTGACGAACGAGTTCGACGACGACCCGCATCCCGAGGTGTTCTCGCGCTTCAACCCGATGCGCTGGAAGCAGGGTGTGGTCCGCAAGCGCTGCGAGTGGCTGCCGCGGGACAAGGACGAGTAGCTACCAGCGCGCCTGCAGCTGCAGGGTGCGGGTGCCGCTCGCCGTGCGACCGATGCCGATGGTGATCGCATCGCGCCGCTCGCGGACCTTCGCCAGGGTGTCGCCGTTCACCGCCATCTGCCAGATGGCGCACACGGGAGCGCCGAGGAACAACAGGGCGAACACGGGCTGCTGAGCGAGCAGCCCGGCGACTCCGCCACCGACGAAGCCGAGGCCCAGCAGTCCGGGCAGCACCGGCGCGTGCCACCCGGTGACGTGCAGCGTGCGGAAGGTGCTTCCAACGGCGCCCGTGACGAACATCACGCCGCCGAGGCCCACCGTGCCGACCGCGAGGTAGGGCGACTGAGAGCCGATGGCGGCCCCGAAGCCGAGCACGGCCACGGCGCCACCCGCGCCGGCAAGCACGTGCCAGCCGCGAGCGCGGGGCTCCAGGTGCGCCATCGGACGCGGCAACAGGCGACGCGAGGGCGTGCGCAGGGGCAGCTCCGCCGGGGCGAGGACCGGCGGGGCCGCCTGGGGCTCGCTCACCTCCCCTGCCCCGGCCAGTGCGACCCACAGGGCGAGCATCAGAAGCGGCCGGACAGCGTGAGCAGCGAGGTGCCGCGCTCGGTGCGGGCGTAGGCCACCTCGACGCGACGAGCTCGGTGAGCGCCCACGGCATGGCCGGTGAGCGCGATCTGCGCGAGCCCACAGGCGGTGCCGCCCCACGCGAGCAGGGGCGAGGCGAGCGAGCCGGTGCCGGCGAGGGCCATGCTCATCGCACCGAGGCCGATGGAAGCGACGCCGAGCACGGGCATGCGCGGTCCGAGGACATCGCTGGCCAGCGCGCTCCCGACGACGCCGGCGACGCCCGTGCCGAGCGCGGTGCCGCCCGCGATCAGCGATCCCACGCGGAAGAAGCGCTCGTCCTTGGTCCTCAGGGCGCGCACATAGAACACCGTGGGCACGACCACCGACGAGGCCGCGGCCACGCCGCCTCCGATGTGCCAGGCGTGCATGCCGGTGAGGGTGGAAGGGGCGTCCGGCGTGGGTTCGGCCGCGAGGGCAGCAACAAGGGCAAGCGTCAGCATTCATGACCTCCGCCACGATTCTGACTCGTTGGTCGAATGGACGCGCTTGCAGACGATGACAGGATCGACGCGGTTCGTGAAACCCTCGTTCCCAACGACGAAGCCCCCCTCCGGCGAACCGGAGAGGGGCCTGATCGGGACGTGCCGCGAGGACTAGTCCTCGTCGCTGTCCGACTTCTCGGCGATCATCGCCTCGGTCGTGAGCAGCAGGCCGGCCACGGAGGCGGCGTTCTGCAGCGCGGTGCGGGTCACCTTGGTGGGGTCGATGACGCCGGCGGCGACGAGGTCGCCGAACTCACCGGTGCCGCCGTTCCAGCCGTAGTTGCCCTCGCCCTCGCGCACCTTGTGCACGATGATCGACGCGTCCTCGCCGGCGTTGCTGGCGATGATGCGAAGGGGCGCCTCACAGGCCTCGCGAATGATCTGCACGCCGAAGGCGGCGTCGCCCGTGGCATCGACCGAGGCGAGGGCCTTCTGGGCGCGGATGAGGGCCACACCGCCGCCGGGGACGATGCCCTCTTCGGCAGCCGCGCGGGTCGCGTTGAGGGCGTCCTCGACGCGGGCCTTCTTCTCCTTCATCTCCATCTCGGTCGCCGCACCCACGTGGATGACGGCCACACCACCGATGAGCTTCGCGAGGCGCTCCTGGAGCTTCTCGCGGTCGTAGTCGCTGGTGGTGTTCTCGATGGCGGTGCGGATCTGCTTCACGCGGGCCTTGATGTCGGCCGCGGTGCCGGCGCCGCCCACGATGGTGGTGGCGTCCTTGGAGACGACGATGCGCTCGGCGGTGCCGAGGTCGTCGAAGCCGATGGCGTCGAGCTTGATGCCGAGGTCTTCCATGACCGCGTTCGCGCCGGTGAGGGTCGCGATGTCACCGAGCATGGCCTTGCGGCGGTCACCGAAGCCCGGGGCCTTCACCGCGCAGGCGACCATGGTCTTGCGCAGGTTGTTGACCACGAGGGTCGCGAGGGCGTCGCCCTCGATGTCCTCGGCGATGATGAGGATCGGGCGCTGACGCTCGGCCACCTTCTCGAGGATGGGGAGCAGGTCCTTCATCGTCGAGATCTTCTTCTCGTGGACGAGGACCAGGGCATTCTCGAGCACGCACTCCATGCGGTCACCGTCGGTGACGAAGTACGGGCTGAGGTAGCCGCGGTCGAACTGCATGCCCTCGACGATGTCGCTGTAGGTCTCGAGGCCCTTGGCCTCCTCGACCGTGATGACACCCTCGGTGCCGACCTTGTCCATGCACTCGGCGAGGATCGAGCCGATCTCCTCGTCGGAGTTCGCGGAGATGGCGCCAACCTGGGCGATCTCGGCGCTGGACTCGCAGGGACGGCTGATGTTGCCGAGCTCGGCGACGACGGCGCTCACGGCCAGGTCGATGCCGGCCTTGAGGTCCATCGGGTTCGCGCCGGCGGCGACGAGCTTGGAGCCGCTCTGGAAGATCGCCTGGGCGAGCACGGTGGCGGTGGTGGTGCCGTCGCCAGCCACGTCGTTGGTCTTGGAGGCGACCTCCTTGACCATCTGCGCGCCCATGTTCTCGAACTTGTCAGCGAGCTCGATCTCCTTGGCGACGGTGACGCCGTCCTTGGTGATCAGCGGGCTGCCGAAGCTCTTCTGGAGCACGACGTTGCGGCCCTTCGGGCCGAGGGTGACGCGCACGGTGTTCGCGAGGGCGTTGACGCCTTCGAGCACCTTGGCGCGGGCGGTCTCACGGAATTCGATCTGCTTGGCCATGGATGCCTCCTCAGTCGACGATGGCGAGGATGTCTTCCTCGCGGAGGATCAGGTGCTCGGCGCCGTCGATCTTGATCTCGTTGCCGGAGTACTTGGCAAAAAGGACGGTGTCACCGGGCTTCACGGTGAGCTCACGGACTTCGCCGGACTTGGTGATGCGGCCCTGGCCAACAGCGATGACCTCGGCCCGCTGGGGCTTCTCCTTCGCGGTCTCGGGGATGAAGAGGCCGCCGCTGGAGCGGGTCTCGGCCTCGACGCGCTTGACGAGCACGCGGTCGTAGAGCGGACGGAACGCCATGGTCCTGTCTCCTGAACATTTGGGTGATTCAGTCGGTGAGTTGCCGGGGCGAACCCCGGAGGGTCGGATGGGTATGCACGGGTCCTGAGGGCGTCAAGGCCACCCGGGGATCAATTCCGTCCTCGAGCGCGCATCTCCTCCTTCGGGCGCGCGTGCGCGCGCGAGGGAGCGGTATATTCGAACACATAAGCACTTTATATCGGTCACTTTACACAATGTCGGCGCGAGACACGCGATTCCCCTCCCCTGGTGCGGTCCGAGCCCCACGAAACGGGCGAGAGCGCGAGGCCAGCCGCGATCGTCAGCCGTGCCGAGGCACACGGGGTAGGCTGCCGCCATGATCATCGACTGCCACGCGCACTTCGAGCCGCGCATGCTCGCCGCCGACCAGGTCATCGCGAAGATGGATGCTGCCGGCGTCGATCGGATCGTGTTCATCCCGGCGATGAACGATCCCCTGCCGCACACGCCGGAGCTCTTGCTCAAGGCGGTGCGGGTGCTGCTGCGCGCCGGCGCACGACCGGTGGTCGAGGCGGTGCACCGCCACACGATCCGCGATCCGGGCTTCGTCGAGGTGTCGGGCGAGAAGGTCGCGATCTACCCGCAGCCCGACAACGCGTCAGTCGCCGCACTCGTCGCCGAGAACCCGGAGCGCTTCGCGTCGTGGATCTTCCTCAACCCGGCCCACGACCCGGATGTGCTCGACACCCTGGAGCGCTGGCGTCACGAGCCCGGCATGATCGGCGTGAAGCTACACCCGCACTGGCACGACTGGGAGCTCGAGCGTGCCTGGCCGCTGCTCGCACGCTGCGAGGAGCTCGGACTGCCCGTGCTCATCCACTTCGGCTTCGGACCGCGCGGCGACTTCCGCGAGATGTGCGAGCGCTTCCCGCGGCTCACGGTGATCTCCGCGCATGCCGGCTTCCCGTTCTTCCAGGCCCTGTGGAAGCACGCGGACCGCTACCCGAACCTGCACGTGGACCTGTCGAGCCCGTACCTCTCGGAGCGCCTGGTCCGCGCGACCGTGGCACGCATGGGTGCTCATCGGTGCTTGTACGGAAGCGACGCGCCATACGGCTTCCACGAGGATGACGGCTCCTACGACTACCGCGAGATCCTCGGGTGGGTGGGTCGATTGAACGTGTCGAGCACCGAGCTGGACGGCATTCTCGGTGCTCGCTTCGCGGAGCTCACGGCGCGCTGACCCGCGCCGAACGCTTACACCCGAAGCCTCGCAAAGGCACTGAAACAGGCCATCCGCAGGCCGGTCTCGCGCCCGGAAACCGATGCGGTGCCAGGCTTGGAACCCGGTGCGGTGCCAGGCGTGCAACCCGGTGCGGTGCCAGCCATGGCCTTCGCCGAGAGGACGGGCGCGAAAGCTTACACTGTAAGCGACCACCGAGAGGACCCCGAATGGACACGTCCCCCCGATGTACGCCCGTGTCCGGCGGTGGAGGTTCCACGTGGAACACCTTCTGGGCCTTCATCGCAAGTCTCATGTGGAGCGCGTTCCACGTGGAACTTCGCCCGCGAGTTGTCGCGTTCCACGTGAAACACACTCGCCCAGGGGACGCGTTCCACGTGGAACACGCTCACCGTGCGAGCTGCAGGCACCCCGGAACGCTCTCGCCTGCATCGTCGATCGCGTTCGCGACCTTGGCCAGCTCACGCTCCCAGAAGCAGCCGTTGTGAGCGTAGGCGAGGTAGCCGTAGTCGTAGAGAGTGTCGTTGTCCTCGTCGAGCTGGATCACGCGCTCCAGGTCGTTGAGGTCGGCGTGACGACGCTCGATGACGACGAGCGCCTCGGCGAGGGTGGCCTCGGGCGTCGCATAGTCGACGGACTCTCCACGAGAGGCCGCCAGCAACGCATCGAGCACCTCCGCCGCGAAGCGAGCACGCAGGGCCGTCACCTCGATGCCGTCCTTGAGCTCCTCGACGAAGCGGTCATCCTCGAGGTCCGTCAGCCCGGCGTGCACCGCGAACAGGTCCTGCGAGAGCGCGTACAGGGGGACCACCACGTCCTGCTCGAAGCCATCGAGCGCGGTCGGATCGAGCGCGAGCACCTCGTCCGGCGTGAGGCGATCGGGCTGCGAGATGATGCCCTGACCATCCCCGGCGTCCATCGCCGCGTCGCGACCCGCCAGCCAGGGCGCCAGACGCTTCACGAGCAGTGCCTCGTGCTCGAGTTCGGTCACCGCGATCACCGCATCCGAGAGGGCATCCGCATCGTCGTAGGGCGTCCACAGCCAGCGCGTGTGGTCTTCCCAGCTCGCCTCTCGCTCATAGCTCGCCCGAAGCGTGGTCACGTCCTGCTGCCAGTAGCCCCACTCCCAGCCCGACGAGAAGATCACGTGGTCGCGGAGCGTCGCCGAACCCTGTACCTGCGCGATCTGGTCGAGGTCGTGCCAACGCGAGCGCTGGTAGAGGGGGAGGTAGCTGGGCACGTTCACGTCGAACGCGACCCAGTACGCCGTCTCTGGGAAGTAGCCGACCTCTTCGCCGGCGATAAGCTTGTCGTGCAGGAATGCGCGGTGCTCGTCGAACTCGTCGTGCAGGTAGGCTCCGCCCGCATCCTCGTACAGGTTGTAGTACATCACCGTGTGGATCCACGGCCGGATGTCCGCGTCGATGTAGTCGGAGAGGAAGTAGTAGAGGATCTCCTCGCCCTCCCACGTGATGCGCAGGTCGTCGTAGTTGCCCACGTGGATGACGCTGGTGACCTGCACGCCCGGCTCGATCTCGTGCATCAGGTCGACGGCCTGCTTGCCGGCGGCGAGGAACACCTCGGGCTCTTCGCCGGAGAACTCGCCGAAGGACAGGTTGTACACGTCGAAGTCGAGGTTCTCGGCGACCTGACCCAGACGCTCGCGGATCGACGCCTCGTTCTCGGCCTCGGTCCCGGGACGGTCGATGAGGTCGAAGGCTTCCTGGAGGTTGGCGGTGCCGAACAGCTGGATGCCGAGGCCGGTCGTCAGCCCCCGGGTGTGGGCCTCGTCGAGGATGGCGGCGGTGTGCTCCTCCCAGTCCTCGTGCGCGAAGCTGCTGGAGGAGATGTTGTCGAGACCGACCCACTGGAGGTGGTTCGCCCGGTTCTTGATCACCCAGTCGATGACCGCAAACGCGCCCTCACGGTGCTCGGCCTCCGGCTCCCAGAAGTCGAAGTAGCCCTCGATGGGGTGGAGGGTGTGCATATGCAGCCCGCGCAGCCCCTCGACCTCGGGTGCGTGGCGAACCCCGGCGATGGACCGATCCGGCTCGCTCAGCGCCGCAGGTGCCCGAGGATGGCGTGGGTGAGGCCAGCGGAAGCCCATCTCCTCGAGCAGGTGCGCCACGCCGTACTGCGCGCCGAGCAGGTCCCCGGCGTGAACCACCCAGGTCCCTCCGTCGAGCTCGAGCTCGTAGCACTCGGCGCAGTCCAGATCCTCGACGACCGCGATGTCGCCCCCCCGCGGTGAGGTCTCGACCTTGAGACGAACGTCCCAGGGCACGTGGTCCACGAACGAGGTGAAGGCCGCCTCGTGGTCCGGAGCCACGGAGAGCGTCAGGCGGTCGGCGCCCCCACACGAGGCGAAGGCGAGCAGGGACGAGAGGAGGGCAGTGCGCATGGCGAGACCCTACTCGATCCGCATGGCGCGCACACCCACCGCACTGTTTCACGTGGAACACCGGGAAGCCCTCGACGGGCCGGTCGCCGTGCGAAGCTTTGCCACAGGAGGGCACCTGGCACGGCCATCGGACATGCGCGACGTCGAGATCTCCCGCGAGCTCGACGGGCTGAGCTGCACGCTGCACAGCGGCCGCTCCGTGTCGCCCGCCATGTTGCCGGCCGTCCTCCCGGTGCTGTTCGGAGTGCTTCCGCTGGTCCTCAAGCTCGGCAGGGGCGACACCCAGGACCTGTTCGTCGCCGGCCTGTTCCTCGTGCTCGCCGTCATGATCGGCGCCATCGGCCTCGTCCTCGGCAGCCTGGTGTCGAGCCCGCACTACGGATCCGTGCGCCTCGATGTCCGCGGCGGCGCGCTGCGCATCACCCACGGACGCTGGCTGCGCCCGGACGTTCGGTTTCGAGGTCTCACGCCCACCGAGGTCCTGCCTCTCGACGAGCTCGTCGACGCCTGGGCCGGGACCCGCAAGGTCAAGGAAGCCGAGGTGGGACTGCTCGTGCTCCGGCTGCGCGGCAACCGGTACATCGAGCTTCCTGCGGCCCACCACGACGAGGCCGCGATCGAGGCACTGGCCGAGGAGCTCAAGGCTCTCGGCCGGGCCGCCGAGTCCCGGGAGGGCGAGGTTCCCGAGGCCATCGAGGCACTACGAGCCGCGAGACAGACCGTGAAGGCCCCTCAGTGAGGCATCGGAAGGCCGTGGGGGAAGAACCACAGCGTGAGCGGAACCAGTGCCGCGAGGGTCAACCAGGCGCCGATCTTGCGCCAGCGGGGCACGTCCACCCCGCGCTCGGCGAGCATCGCGCCCACCCAGATCGCAAGGAAGGGTTCCAGCGGAAGCCGTAGACGACTGATGCCGAAGAACACGGCGATCACGGCCAGGTAGTACACCCAGATCGCGACCGAGAACACGCCGACGGCACCGCGCGCGCGCTTCCACATCGCGACCGAGCCGGCCCACAGCAACCCGAAGCTGTAGGTCAGCACCCACAGGTTCAGTCCCTCCTTCGCCCACCACGGCATGCTCACGAAGCGTCCCCAGCGTGCGTGGCGAGTGAGGAAGGTGTGCGGGTTGAACAGCTGGGCCCAGCGCAGCGGGATGCGCTCGACGAACAGCACTGGGTTCTCGGCGATGAACTGCAGCCCGGCCCAGGTCTCGCAGCGGTTCCACTGCACCACGCCGAGGTCGCGGTCGCACTGTGGACGTCCGCGCATGCGCACGTTCTGGATCGAGAAGTCGCTGTACAGGCCATTGCCGAGGTCGAAGGTCACCGGCGAGAAGCGGTTGTTCCCGAAGAAGAACTGCTGGCCGACCGTCGCATCCGAGAGGATCAGCCCGCCGTGCTCCACGCTGGCCTTGATCGAGTACGGCGCGAACGTCAGCGTGGTCGCCAGTGCGAGGACCGCGGCCGAGCCCTTGAGGCGCTCCCACGACTCCCGGCAGGTACCCGTCTCGGGCCACAGCAGCGTGACCAGGAACAGCGGTGGGAGGAGCGTGGCGATGCCGCGCGCGAGGAACGTCAGGCCGATGAAGAAGCCCGCCAGCGCGGCCCAGCGACGACGGCCCTCCCGCGCCTTGAGGGTCGCGGCAAGGCCGGCGACGAGTACGAAGCTGTACAGACTCTCGGACCAGAAGGTGCTCGCGAAGAAGGCCAGCGTCGGATGCAGGGCGGTGATCCAGGCGGCCCAGCGGCCCGTCTCGTCACTGACGCGGCGACCCATCCATCCGACCAGCGCGACCGTGATCGTCGACAGCGCCACCTGGAAGGGCTTCATGGCGAAGGAGTCGCCGAAGACCTTGAGGAAGAAGGCGAACACGTAGGGATGCAGCGGCGCCCACAGCCAGCCCATCTGCGGCTGGAGCCCCTCGCCGGCCGCGATCTTGCGGGCGAGGATCTGGTAGCTGCACTCGTCGCGCACGCAGCCGCCCTGGAGCGGAAGGAGCATGAAGCCCACCCGCACGACCAACGCCACGAACACGGCTGCCCAGAACCAGTGATCGATGCGCTTGTACCAGGGCTCGGTGCTCGAGTGCAGAACCGCCTCCGGGCGGCCCATAGCCTGGCCTAGCGCGGTACGCAGCCGAGCGTTTCACGTGGAACGCGTCAGTGGATGACGTCGCTGCCCGGAAGGTCCGCGCGAGGTCGCAGCAGCGACCAGATCAGCGCGTCTCGCTCCTCCTCCTCGCGACGGTAGTCCGCGAGCTGACGACGGCGGCGACGGAAGGCGACGCCGAGCGCCACCACCGCCAGCGCGCCGGTGAGGAACCAGAAGCCGTCCTCGGCGAGGAAGCCGGTGAGCCACAGCGGTGCGGGTCCGCGATCGATGCGGTCACGCCACTGCTTGTCGAGCTCGGGCAGCCACAGGCCCGTCGCGGAGCGCACTGCCCGGTGAATGCCCGCCCCCGCCGCCATCTCGCGGGTCAGCGTACGCACGGCGTCTTCGCCGTACTCCGCGCGTAGGAACGCGATCAGGTCCGAGCTCTGGGCGTACGCGAGCTTGGCCCCTGCCGCGTCACGTGGGAAGCCTCGGTCGAGGGCCTCGAGGGTGTACAGCTCGCGCTCGAGCATGCCCCGCGACAGCTCGCGGATGGTGTCGGGGCTGTGCTCACCGGCGTACACGCGCGCCAGTCCCTCCTGCAGCCAGCGCGGCGGCTGATGCGGGGCGAAGGCACGTCCCACGAGCACGTGGACCAGCTCGTGGTCGAGCACCTGCTCGAGGGGCGCCGCGCCAGCAGGGCGGATGCCGGGCCGGCGGAGGAAGATCTTGCCGGGCAGCGGATAGGCGGTGCCGTCGGCCCAGTCCGGCGCCGCGCCAGGCTGGAGGGCGTGGAACTGGCCCTCGCTCTCGGCCACGTACACGTCGATGCGCGAGCCGAGAGGCAGTCCGAGCTCGGAAGCCAGTCGGGGTGCGGACTCCGCGGCGTGCCGCGACAAGTGCGTGAGCAGGGTCGTCCGGTCCGCGGCTCCGTGCACGTCCGCGACGATGCCGCCCGCCGTCGCCCACCCCGTCGGCACATCCACGAGAAGCTCCGGTAGGGCCGGGTACTCGGGCGCCGCGCGGATCTCCTGTGCCTTGGCCGGCACGACCGTGAGGAACACGGCGAGGAGGAGGGTCAGCAAGGGACGGAGGACGTTCATGGTCACAGAGTGTGGGATCGAACACGGCAAAGGCAAGCGCTGCTCGCGTCACGGAATGTTGCCGGGGGACTTTTCGCCCTGTGCGACCGTGCCTATGCTGCCCGCATGCCGAGCAGCTTCTCCCTGGACCTGACTGCAAGAGACGACGACCGCGTGCACGTGGCCGTTGCGATCATGCCTTCCGAGGAGGCCCTCGAGCTCGAGGGCGTCGCCGTGCAGCTCGTGACCCGCAAGGGCGAGCCGCTATCCCCGCGGCTCCTGCTGCCCATCGCCGGACGACTGGCCGGCACGATGATGATGACGGCAGAGCTGCGCTCGATCGAGGGCGAGATCCCCATGGGGGCTCGCGTTCAGGGCACCGCGTGGGGAAAGGGCTACGCGCTGGAGGCCTCGTGCCCCGCCGACCCATGGACGGAGCTCGTGGCCCACGTGCGCGGCCAGCCCTGCGCCGGCAAGGTCACCCGGGACGTTCGCCTCGAGCCGTTGACGGGCCAGGAACGCGACGCCATCGTCCAGCGGCTGACCTGGCTTGCCGAGTGTCCATGGTGCGAACCCAACGAGCCCCTCGAGGCCGTAGCTCGCGAGGACACAGAGGAAGAGGACGACTACGACGCCGCGGTGGACGACCTCGGTCTAGATCCCGAGGACGCGGAGTTCCTCAAGGATCTGCTCTCCGAAGAAATCTGACTTACACCGAAAGGTGGCGCCCGACAGGCGAGTGATGTCTCGCCGCACTTACATGTGAACCCGTCTTGCAGACGCGGTTCGTAGACCGTTGGCGTCCCGCACGGCTCGGCCAGACGCCTGGCACCGCACACGGAACCACGCCCGGCACCACACACGGAACCACGCCAGGCACCGCGCACGGCACGACGCCGGGCACCGACCACGGCACCACGCCTGGCACCGCACACGGCGCCACGCCGGGCACCGACCACGGAACCACGCCGGGCACCGCACACGGCACGACGCCTGGCACTGCGCACGGCACGACGCCTGGCACCGCGCACGGCACGACGCCTGGCACCGCACACGGCGATCGGCTCGACACCTCTACGTCGAACCGCGCCAGCAGTCGTTCGGGGGCGCTTACGTCGTAAGGGTCCGTCGGCCGCATGAGGATCGGCGTCGACCATGTCCCGGCGACTAGCGCCACCGCGCGGAACATGTGAAGGCACCGGCCATGAAGCCCATCGTCCTCGGTATCGCTGGCGGAACCGCCTCTGGAAAGTCCACTGTCGCGGCGGCTGTCGCGGAGCACCTCGGCACGGACTGCCTGCACCTGGTGCACGACCGCTACTACCACTGCTTGCCGGCCCACCTCGTGGACACGCCGACACAGCACAACTTCGACCATCCGGATGCCCTGGACACCGCTTTGCTCGTCGAGCACCTCGACCAGCTCCGCCGCGGAGAGGGCGCCCACGTGCCCTCGTACGACTTCGCGAAGCACGCGCGGAACCCGCACACGGACTGGATGGAGCCGCGAGAGATCATCCTCGTCGAAGGCATCCTCGTGCTCTCCGATTCCCAGCTTCGCGCGCGCTTCGACCACAGCTTCTACGTGCACACCGACGACGACCTGCGCCTGATCCGACGCATCCGTCGCGATCAGCGCGAGCGCGGACGGGAGCTCGACGAGATCCTGCGCCAGTACCAGCTCACGGTGCGCCCGATGCATCGGGAGTTCGTGGAGCCCTCGCGCGCACACGCCGAGATCGTGCTCGACGGCACCGCCCGCATCGACGAGCTGGTCCGCACGGTGCTCGCGACCATCGACCGCCTCTAGGTTCGACGTTCCACGTGGAACGGCGGCGGGCTCGGGGGCGCCACATCCGCTGCGGGCGCCCCCGGAACCGCTACTCGTGCTCCATCAGGCTGATGAGGCGATCGAGGTCGTCGTTGTCCGCAAAGTCGATGACGATGCGACCACCGCCATGCTTGCGGGGCTTCACCGTCACGCCCGCGGAGAGCGCCTTGGTAAGGCGTCGGTTCACCGCGGCCATGGCCAGGTCCCGTCGGCGCTTGTCGGCCAGGGACTCGCCCTGCACGCCGCGCAGCAGTCGGTTCACGAGCTGCTCGGTCGCCCGGACCGAGAGACCGAGATCGACCACGTTGAGCAGCGCACGCCGCATGTGTGCGGTTCCCACCAGTGGGATCAGCGCGCGCGCGTGACCAGCGCTGATCTGGTTGTCGCGCACCGCGTCGAGCACCTCGTCGGGCAGCTTGAGCAGCCGCAGTGCGTTCGCGATCGTCGGACGCTCCTTGCCCACCTTGGTCGCGACCTGCTCCTGCGTCAGCCCGTACTCGTCCATGAGCCGGCGGTAGCCCTTGGCCGCCTCGATCGGGTCGAGGTCCTGCCGCTGCAGGTTCTCGATCAGGGCAAGCTCGAGGTTCTCGGCCTCACCAGTGACCTTGCGCACGATGACCGGCACGTCGGTGAGACCGGCGAGGGCGGCGGCCCGCAGGCGACGCTCGCCCGCGATGAGCACGTAGGCGCCCTCCTCCTTGCGCACGATGAGCGGGGAGAGGATGCCGTGCTCGCGAATGCTCTCGGACAGCGCGTCGAGCTCGGTGTTGTCGAACACCTCGCGGGGCTGCTCCGGGTTCGCTCGGATCTGCTCGCGCGGCACGAGACGCACATCGGGACGGCTGCTGTCGTCTCCGAAGGAGCTATCGGGAATCAGCGACGCCAGGCCGCGGCCCAGCGGAGAACGGTTTGCTGCCGCCATCAGGCACCTCCGACGGCCCGCACCGGGCCGCTCGCGAGCCGCAGGAGCAGCTCGCCTGCCAGCGCACCGTAGGCCCGCGAGCCCGAGCAGTGGCTGTCGTAGATCACACCGGGAAGACCATGGGAGGGCGCCTCACCGAGCCGCACATTGCGCGGAATCACGGTGTGGAACACCTCGCCCTGCAGGTGCTTGCGCGCCTGGCGCTCGACCTCGCGGGAGAGCTTGTTGCGGCCATCGCTCATGGTGACGAGCACGCCCGCACGCTCGAGCGCGGGGTTGAGGTGGTCGCGCACGACCTGCACCGTCCGGAACAGGTCGGAGAGCCCCTCCATCGCGTAGTACTCGGCCTGGAGCGGGATGAGCACGGTGTCGGCCGCCGTCAGCGCGTTCAGGGTGAGCAGGCCGAGGCTCGGCGGACAGTCGATGAGCACCCAGTCGAACTCGCCATCGACCTTGGCGAGCGCCTTGGACAGGCGACGCTCGCGCGCCTCGAGGTTGACCATCTCGATCTCGGCGCCGACCAGGTCGCGCGTCGCCGGGAGGAGGCTGAGGTTCTTCACCACCGTGTCGATCAGCGCGTCGTGCGGATCCATGTCGTCCACGAGCACGTCGAAGATGCCCGCGTGCACCGCGTCGCGCGGACGCCCCACACCGGAAGAGGCATTGCCCTGCGGGTCGAGGTCGATGAGCAAGACCCGCACGTTCTGCAGCGCGAGTGCGGCTGCAAGGTTGATCGCGGTGGTCGTCTTGCCGACGCCACCCTTCTGGTTCGAGACCGCAAGGACGTGTGCCATCGATGTCTTCCGAGGAACGGAGGTTTGGTGGGGAGGGGGTGCGCGGGGGTGCGCAGCGAGGAATCGCAAGGGGGTAGGACGTTCACCATAGCGCCGAGGGGATCGGCCGTCGACGTTCCACGTGGAACAATCCTCGACGTTCCACGTGGAACATCCGGGGTTTGTCCGACGCTGAGCCCGATCGGATCGAGCTCAGGGCATCGCAGGTGCCCCGACCCCACCCACCAGGCTATCTGAGCGCGGCACCGCCGCCGATCCAAGGCCGGTGGCGCGGAGAACGTGTGGCCGATCTACTCACCACCCACCAGCAGCTCCTCGCCCGCTTCAGGGACAGCATGAACCTCATTGGTCCCGGCGACATGTCGCTGCACTACGAGGACGCGGATCTGTCTCTGCATTGGCTCGAGCCCGAGGGGCACTGGGCGGACCTCGGCACGGGCGCTGGCTTCCCCGGCATCCCCTTCGCGGCGCGCTTCCCGCAGGTGGAACTCGACCTGGTGGACTCGCGCGAGAAGCGCTGCATCTTCCTCGAGAAGGTCCTCGCGGAAGCCGAGCTCGGCGACCGCGCCCCGATCCGGGTGCTGCGTACGCGAGTCGAGAGCCTGCCGAGCGCGGCCTACGACGGCCTCGTCGCTCGCGCCTTCACGCCTCCCCCGAAGCTGCTCAAGCACGCCCGTCGCCTGCTGGTCCCGGGGGGCACGCTGGTGCTGCTGCTCCAGGACGATGCGCCGATCCCGGCCGCCGGAGACTTCTCCACGTTCCACGTGGAACCCTACGCCGTACAGGGCAAGGGACGCCGCAGCGTCGGCCTGCGCTTTCAGCCCTAGCCTCGAGGGCTGGGCGACCTAGGAGGCGCGGCGCTTTGCAAGGACGGCGGCGAGCACGCTGACCGCGGCCGGCGTGATGCCGGGAAGTCGCGCCGCCTGTCCCAGCGTCTCTGGCCGGGCCTCGGCGAGTCGCTCGCGAACCTCTGACGACAGCGCCGTGAGCGCACGGTAGTCGAGGTCCGAGGGCAACGACACGTGCTCCATCTTCCGCGCCGAAGCCGCACGCCGCTGGGCCCGATCGATGTAGCCGGCGTACTTCGTGTCCACTTCGAGCTGCTCGGCCGCGTCGGCAGGCAGCTCGGGCATGCCCGCCACTGCCACCACGTCGGTCCAGGTCGCATCCGGCCGCCGGAGCAGCTCCTCGGCCGTGGACGGCTTCTTCAGACCACCGAGCCCGCGAGCCTCGAGCGCCTCGCGTACCTCGGGAAGCGGCTTGACCAGCGTGTCGCGAAGCGCGCTTCGTCCGCGCTCGATCGCCTCGCGCTTTGCCTCGAACCGCGCCCAGGTGGCGTCGTCGATCAGGCCCAGCGCCCGGCCACGCGGCATGAGCCTGCGGTCAGCGTTGTCCTCGCGGAGCAGCAAGCGATGCTCGGCCCGCGACGGGAACATGCGGTAGGGCTCGCCACCCACGCCCCGAGACACGAGATCGTCGACGAGCACACCCATGTACGCCTCGTCGCGTTCCACGTGGAACGCCTCGCCCGTCGCCGCGGAGATGCCGGCGATCAGACCCTGGGCTGCTGCCTCTTCGTAGCCGCTGGTCCCGTTCACCTGCCCGGCCAGGTACAGCCCGCGCACGTCGCGGTGCTGCAGGTCGTGGCCCAGGTCGCGCGGGTCCGCGAAGTCGTACTCGACCGCGTAGCCAGGCTGGAGGATCACCGCGTCGCCGAGACCCGGAAGCGAGCGAATCATCGCCTCCTGGACGTCCACGGGCAGCGAGGTCGACAGCCCGTTCGGGTACACGCGATGCGTGTTCAGGCCCTCGGGCTCGAGGAACACCAGGTGCCGCTCGCGCTCGGGAAAGCGCACCACCTTGTCCTCGATGGACGGGCAGTAGCGAGGCCCGCGTCCGGAGATCGCACCGGTGAACAGTGGGCTGCGGTCCAGCGCTCCGCGGATGAGCTCGTGCGTCCCCTCGTGGGTGTGCACCACGTGGCAATCGACCTGAGGAAGCTTCTCTTCGGGGGCCGCGAACGAGAAGCGACCGTCCGGGTAGGTGTCGTCCTGAACCTCGAGAGCGTCCCAGTCGATGGTGCGGCCGTCGAGTCGCGGAACCGTCCCCGTCTTCAGCCGCCCGAGCCGGAGACCCAGCTCACCCAGCGAGCGCGACAGCGCATGCGCCGCATCGTCTCCGACGCGTCCGCCCACCGTCTGCTCGGCACCACAGTGAAGCACGCCGCCGAGAAAGGTTCCGGTCGTGAGGATGGCCGCCGAGCAACTCAGCGCCGTGCCGTCACCGAGCACCACCCCACACACCTGGCCACTCCGCGTCTCGAGCGCCGCGACCTCGCCCTCGATCAGCGTCAGTCCGTCGATCGCGTCGAGCACCGCGCGCATCTTGCGGGGGTACACGTCGATGTCCACCTGGGCGCGGCTGGACTGCACCGCGAGGCCCTTGCGCGTATTGAGCCGCCGAAACTGGATGCTCGACGCATCCGCGACACGCGCCATCAACCCACCCAGGGCGTCGATCTCGCGAACCAGATGGCCCTTGGCGAGCCCACCCACCGCCGGATTGCACGAGAGGCGTCCCACGTGCCGCAGGTCGAGGGTGACCATCGCCACGCGCGACCCGAGGCGCGCCGCCGCCGCCGCCGCCTCGCAGCCGGCATGGCCGGCGCCGACCACCACGATGTCGAAGGTGAGTGCCATGGGGCGCGGATTAACCGCGTCGTCGCCGATCCGGCAGGTCAAACGAGGTGGGCCCCCGACGCGGGGTGCGTCGGAGGCCCGGAAGGGGTGCTCTGGTTGGCAGGGAGGTTGGGGCGAGCACCCCCTCCATGACTACTCGGGCCGCTTGCCCTTTCCACGGCCCGCGCGGGGCTCGTGGGACGGCCCTCTGGCCTCGTCGTCCTCCTCGGACACCCGGGAGTGGTCTCGGTTCTTGCCAGCGCCCTCGTCACGCTCTCCGGACTCGTGGCGGTTCGACTCGGCGTGCTCGCGGCGGTGCTCCTGCTCGTCAGCCTCGTCGTCCCGTTCGTGGCGAGGGTCCTCGCCGGCCTCATGCCGCTTGCCGTGCTCACCTCCGGCCTCGGACTTGCCGCGGGCGGACGCGGACTCGGACTTGCCGCGCTCGGCGTGTCCCTTGGCCTTGCCGCGCTTCGACTTCGCCGCCTCCGAAACGGCCTTGCCTCGGGCCGGACCGGGCTCGGTCGACTCGATGGCCTGCTTCACGTCGCCCGAGGCGCCATTGCCGGGGGCGGCCATCGCGAGGCCGGCGGACAGGAGAGCAGCGGTGATCAGCGGGATGCGAAAGCCCATGAGAACCTCCTCGGTGGGTTTCGCTGACTGGGACGCGCCAGCGGCACGGCTCACGCTTTCACCCGCATGACACTTCGGCACATTGACTCGTTCCATCCTGCATTCTGATGGAATTGTGGGCCCCCGGGCTCGTCGCCAGGGCCCGAAATCCGACCCTTCGCTGTCCACCAGGAGCGTCCCCCAACCGCGACCGCTTCGGTGCCCTTGGTCCTCGCGACAACACCCGGAGCTCGTCGGTGTGCGCCAGACGTCGTGGGGGAGGGGAGTGGCGTGCGGCCCGGCGCAGCGGGATCTCGACTCGCCGGTGCGCCCGGCTCGCGCGCGTGTGCGCGCTGAAGAGACGTCCCACGCTGAAGAGACGTCCCATCCGGCTCTGATTTATTATGTCACATTTTGGCTTAATGATGATGACAGGTCGTTGTACTGGCTCATCGGGAGGCGATTCGCACAAACGCCGCAGAGCACGTCCAACTCATCACTCTATTATGTATAGTTACCTATATTTATTTCCGAACAACTGTCCTTGGCCGCACAAGGGCGCACAACGACCTCCGCGCTCGATCTCATCCGGCCATTACGTCAACTCGCCGCCATATCGTTGTAAAACACCCCCTACCTCTTGGTTGGAGCCTCTCGGGGCCAGGAGCTGGGGCACCAGCCAGCAAGCCCCCTGGAGGAGAGGGGGCACGCGCCGTCCCCCGACCCGGGGTTCGCCCGACCGGCGACCCCGGTCGGTCCTCGATGGCCTCCCGCATCGTCCTCGTCGACCCGACGAAGACCGCCGCAGAGCGATCATTGATTCTGTAAACACCTCATCATGAAGTAGTCATCGGGTCATCGCCTAGGATCGCGTGTCGACCGAGCGCATGGCAGCCCCGCACGCACGAGGGCCAGCCGCAGACCGGATGGGTGCACACGATTCTCTCGCCGCCAGGTCGTCGAGCGTCTCGGCAATGACCCTAGCCCATTCTGTCAAGCGCTCATTTATACGGACTCAAGTAGTGCACTGACATCCTCACGGCGTCGCAGGTGCACGAAGGTGAGGTGTGCCAGGGATGGATCGGCCATCGCCTCGCTATAGGCCTTGCGGTAGCGAGGATAGGCGCGCCAGGTCCACAGCAACAGGTTTTCCTCGGGGCGCACGGCCAGCAGGCTGCCGAGGCGCTCGCGATTGCCGTTCCACAGCTCTTCGCCGGTCCATCCGCGACGCAGACTGCGCGCGAGCAGCGCCGGAAACACCACCCTGCGGGGCAGATCCAGCCACACGACGGCCTCGGCACGCGCCCACACCACATCGCGAACGGTGCTGCCGTAGTTCCCGTCGACGACCCACGCGGGCCCCGCGACGGCCTCGGTCACGTCCTCGCGGAAGCCCGGTCTCGGCGTCCACTCGGGGCCGTGGAACAACGCATCGAGCTCGATGTGGGGCACATCCAGAGCTGCGGACAGCGCCCGGGCCAGGGTGGTCTTGCCGCTTCCGGAGGGCCCGACGACGTGGATGCGCCGGGCTCCGCGCAGGGCCGCTACTCTTCCACCGTCACGGTGATCGTCGCGCTCATGGCCTCGCCGTAGGACATGTGCGAGCCGTTGGCGAACTGCAGCTTGAGGCTGTGCTCGCCGGGCGTCAGCTCCAGCTCGGTCTCGGTGGAGCCGTCACCGTAGTGGATGTGCTGGGCATCCTTCGGGACCACGCCGCCGGTGGCGATGCCGTCCGCATCGACGAGGATGTGGTGGTGGCCGGTAGCGGGCACGATCTCACCGGCGGGCTTCACTTCCATGCCCTCGACGCCCATCTTCACCTTCACCGGGGACTTCACCGTGGCGCCGTCCGCGGGCTCGACGAAGAACACGCGCGCACCCTCGGGCACGGCCAGGGCCTCGGGAGCGTCTGCCGCGATGGCCGCCTTCTCCGGCGCCGGCTCGGGAGCCTTCTCCTCCGCCGCAGGCTCTGCAGGCTTCTCTGCGGGCTCGCTGCCGCCACAGGCGGTGAGGGCGAGGATGAGGACGATGGCGCTGCGCATGGGGTCTCCTGGGATGCCAGGGACGCTATCACGGCCACCGGCCTGCGCACGCGCACTCAGCGTCGCGGTGGGGGAGACGCCCGCTAGTCGAGCAGCGCCAGGTCCAGGCGGGGGTCGGCAGGCCACACCTTGGCGACCTCGAGCGCCAGCTCTTCGGCGAGGGTGCGTCCCGCGGCACGGGCATCGCGCGTGCCCGAGATCACCGTCTCGAAGCTGTCCTGGTAGCGCAGCACGACCTCGCCGTCGGAGGCCACGAGCGCGCAGCCCAGGGTCGCCTCGACCCGATACGGCTCGTCGAAGAGGTCGACGAGCACGGGGCCCGCCGAGGTGCTCACCGTCTCACCCGGCGGTGAGTGCACGGTCAGCGGGACGCCGTCGACGCTCTCGACCCAGGTGACGAGCACCGCGCTTCGCGACGCGCGCGCGACCACGCCCAGGGCTTCGTCGAGGTCCTGGCGGGTACGCAAGGCCGCCTGGACGCGCTCACGGCCGCCAACCGGGTAGCGGCCAACGCGGAACTCGCCCTCCCACGTGCCGTCCAGCGCCGCGTGGACCTGGCCAGGCAGCGAGGCACGCACCGCATCGGGCAGCGCGAGCAGCTCCTCGGTCCGCGCCTCGCGCAGGGAGGTGCGAAGCGGGGTCAGACCGGCTCCCACCCAGCTCTCGAGGATCACCTCGGGGTCACTGGCGGGACCGATCACGGGGAGAACCCGGATCTCACCGGGCACCGCGCGCGCCTCGAAGTTCCACGAGAGGTCGGCGGCGGGCTGGGCCACGCAGCCCGCGAGCCACAGCGGCGCGGTGCAGGCCAGGGCCGTCACCGCTCGCGAGAGACGGCGTCCGAAGCCTCGAAAATCAGGGGTCGAGCGACCTGAGTCGCCCCGAAGAGTGCGCATGTCGATGATCCTGCCACGTCCCCAACGCAGGACCCGTCAAAATCTGACACCCCAGCGGACGAGAAACGATAGACCGCGCCGATGGCCGACGAACAGCTCCCCGTGCGCTGGCTGCCGGTGCCCGAGCGGGCCCGTGGCATGCGCCTCGACCGCTTCCTGGCGCGACGCTTCGCGGACCGCTCACGCAGCCAGTTCGCGGCGTGGATCAAGCAGGGCCTGGTCATGGACGAGCAGGGGCAGCCCCTGCGCGCATCGGCGACCATGCGGGGCGGTGAGCAGCTGCAGATCGCCATTCCCGGCATCGCCCCGGACTCGCCGAAGCCACCCTTTCCCGTCGTGCTCCACGAGGACGAGCGCATCGTCGTCGTCGACAAGCCTGCAGGAATGCTGGTCCATCCGACCGGTACGGCCTTTGCCTGGGCCATCATCGGTCTCGCCCGCGAGCGCTGGCCGGACGCAGACATCGTGCACCGTCTCGACCGCGACACCTCCGGCGTGCTCGTGCTCTCGAAGGACCCCGAGGCCAACGTGTTCCTCAAGGCCGCCTTCAAGACTCGGGAGGTCGTGAAGCACTATGAAGCCTTGGTTCGCGGGACTCTCGTCGCAGGGACTTACAATGTAAGGGAACCGATCGGAGAGGCCGAGGGCCCCATCCGCATCCAGATGGCCGTGCGTCCCGACGGCCTTCCCGCGCACACGGACATCGAGGTCCTCGCGCATCGCGAGGTCGGCGGGCACCGCCTCACCCACGTCCGCTGTCGCCTGCACACCGGTCGCACCCACCAGATCCGCGTGCACTGCGCCCACATCGGCGAAGGCATCGTCGGAGACCGCATGTACGGGGTGCCGCCCGAGGTCTTCCTCCACGCCTGGGAGAACGGCGTCGACGAGAGCACGGTGCGCGCCGCGGGAGCCCCGCGCCAGGCCCTGCACGCCGCAAGCATCCGCATGCCCCACCCCAGCGGGGGCGAGGTCGAGGTCCACGCACCCTTCCCGCCGGACATGGCGCGGTGGTGGGCCGATCCGACGTGTCTGCCGCTAGACGAGGGTCACAGCGACGTTCCACGTGGAACGGCGGCGCTACTCGGGGTGGGGGACGAGGAGCCCGGCGACGACACCGACGACGAGTCCGCCCGCGTGGGCTGAGGCGTCGACGAACGGGAGCACCAGCCCGAGCAGCAGGTTCCCGACGAGCACCGCGGACCACACCGGCCCGAGCAGTCTGCGGTCGTAGTCGTCGAGCCGCGCCCACTCGCGCCATGCGAGGACCCACAAGGCACCCATGAGCGCGAAGCCTCCGCCCGACGCACCGTCGGACTGGGTGACGCCGACGAAGCTCGACGCCAGCGAACCGGCGACCCCGCCGGCAACGAAGATCGCGAGCCAGCGTGCCGCGCCGATCCACGGCTCCAGAAAGCGTCCTAGCGCCCACAGTCCGCTCGCGTTCACGGCGAGGTGCGCGAGGCCCGTGTGAAGCCACACGCTCGAGAACCAACGCCAGTACTGCCCCTGCTCGATGAGCTTGGCGTGCTGACCACCCACCGCGACGCGAAACCCGGGGGTGCGGTCGTAGACCAGGGCGCGCACGAGGTCACCCTTGCCCTCCGCGTACCACCACAGTCCGCTCACGACGTGCACCACCACGACCACGCCGACGACGAGCCAGGTGGCCCGTAGCGGCGCGTCCCAGCGGACCCGGAGGTCAGACGGCGAGGGCGAACTCACGCAGGACGTCGTTCAGCGAGGTCTTCTCGTCGGTCTTCTCGGAGCGCTTGCCGATGATCAGCGCCGCCGGCAGCTGGTACGTGCCCGCGGGGAAGGTCTTCGGGCGCGTGCCAGGCACGACCACCGAGCCAGCGGGCACGCGGCCCTTGTATACGACCTCTTCGGGCCCGGTGACGTCGATGATCGGGGTCGAGGCGGTGATGGTCACGCCGGCGCCGAGCACGGCGCGCTCCTCGACGATCACGCCCTCGACGACGATGCAGCGAGAGCCGATGAACGCACCGTCCTCGATGATCACGGGACGGGCTCCAGGCGGCTCGAGCACGCCACCGATGCCGACGCCGCCGGAGAGGTGCACGTTCTTGCCGATCTGCGCGCAGCTTCCGACGGTGGCCCAGGTGTCGACCATGGTGCCCGCGCCGACGTAGGCGCCGATGTTGACGTAGCCAGGCATGACCACGCAGCCGCGCTCGAGGTGGGCGCCGTAGCGCACGGTGCCGGGGGGCACGACACGCACGCCCTGGGCGGCGAGGTCGGTCTTGAGCGGGATCTTGTCGTGGTAGACGTAGTCGCCGTAGGTGCCCTCGCGCATCTCGGTGATGCGGAAGTAGAGCAGCACCGCGGTCTTCAGCCACGCGTGCACCACCCACTCGCCGGTGGTCTGGTTCTTCTCGGCGATGCGGAGCTCGCCGCGGTCGAGCTTGCCGATGGCCTCCTCGACGGCGGCCTTGTCGACCTCCCCGCTGTTCCAGGACTGCTCGATGCGCTCGCGTAGCGTGGCCATGCTTCCTCCGGTCCACGCGCATAACGCGCCGGAGGAGCCTCTCCACCTCACGGACCGGGAACGGCGAAAACCGGCTTCATTTACAACGTAAGGGAGAGCGCGACTTACGACGTAAACCCGTCGTCGGCTACACGAACGCCGGCTCGTCGTCGTCGGGCCGCATGTCCTCGGGAAGCATGTCGACGACCGCCTCGCGGGCGCGCTCGAGGGCCTGGCGACCCTCCTTCGGGCCCACCTCGAAGCTCGGCCCGAAGCGAAGCTTCGTCGGCGCGGGCCGCATGGCCATCGTGCCCACCGGCATCACCGTGTCGAGTCCCTCGAGGGTGGCGGGCACGACGCGGCATGGCACGAGCTCGGCGTAGCGGTACACCGCCTTGAGCCAGGCCTGCATGCGCCCGGTACGGGTGCGGCTTCCCTCGGGGTAGATGAGCAGGAAGCGCCCCTCCTCGAAGCCAGAGCGGGCCGCCTTCAGCGAGGCGATGGCCCGGCGCGCGAGCTCGCGACCGCTCATCTGCTCGGTGTGGCCCAGCGACGTGCTCTGCGGCACCTTGACGGTCGCCAGGGACGCGGCCGCGAAGCGGCGGAAGAGGTCGCTGTAGACCTTCGGACCCGCGGCCACCATCAGCCGGTCGGCGAGGTCCTCGCGCCCGCACACGACCAGGGCGTGGTCGAGCGCGCTCGCGTCGAAGTAGGACAGGTGGTTCGAGAACACGACGGTCGGTCCCGCCTCGACGGCCTCGACCAGGTGCTCGAGTCCCTCGACCTCGGGGGTGCCGAGCATCTGCACCGCCCACGCTCGGGTGAGTGCGCGGGCGCCCGACTCGGAGTCGTAGAGCGCGTACTCCTCGCCCAGGGTGGCCATGTGGGCCAGCATCGCTCCGAGGGCCTGGTCGTCGAGCCCGTCGATGGTGCGGGTCATCGCCGCCACCACGTCGTCGCGAGACGAGGGCTCGGCCACGTACTGGCCCAGGAACGGGGGCAGCATCATCCGAAGCTGCGCGGGCTGGAGCTCCGAGAGCAGGCTGAGGTCCACCAGAGACTCCCTAGAAGCTGTGCTCGACCTGGATGAGCTCGTTCATCTGAGGGAACTCTTCCTTGAGCACGGTCTCGATGCCCATGCGCAGCGTGATCGTGGACGAAGGGCAGCCGTGGCACGCGCCGATCAGCTGCAGGTAGACGTTGTCGTCCTCGACCTTGAGCAGCGTGCAGTCGCCGCCGTCGCTCTGCAGGGCAGGGCGAATGAGGTCGTCGAGCACGGCCTGCACGCTCGACATGGTCATCGCGCCCTCGGCCGCCGGCTCCTCGGCCACGGGAGCCGCGGGCTCCGGCGCGGACGCGGGGGTCTCGTCGACGTCCGGGGACGGAGCGAGAGGGGAGAGGTCGACCTCGGGGGCCGGCACGTCGATCGGCTCCGGCTCGACGACGTCCTCGACCTCCTCGCCAGAGAGGAAGCTCTTCAGGTGCTCGGCGCGACCGGCCCAGCGACGGGCGCGGCGCTTCAGGCTCCACTTGAGACGATCGATCATCGGTCCTCCTCGGAACGCGCAGGTATCCCACCGTCGCCGACAGCGCCGTCGCCGACGCAGGATCGTGGCGGTGCAGCTACGCGCACGACCGCGTCAGCCCCCGCGCTTGAGCCGTTCGAGCTCCTCGCGGGCCCGTGCTTCGCGGTCCTTCGTCTCTTCGCGTCGCCGTCGCACCCGCTCGGCGCGATCCTCGGACTCGGCGCGGGCCCGAGCCTCATACGCCGCCTCGCGCTCGTGCCCCTCGGACACCGCCTCCTCGGCCTCGGAGAGCGCCTCGTCGAGGGCATCGCCTGCCGCCCGAACCGCCTGGTCCGCGGCCTTGCGGCCCAGTGCCCAGCCGAAGCCCTGCACCAGCGCTCGTCCCAGCAGGTTCTTCATGGCCGCTCCTCCGCCGGCGCCGACGCGCCTGCCCTCAGCGTATCCCCGATCCGCGGAATCACCCGCCGATCCTCACTCTTCGAGGTAGCCGAGCGCTTCGAGCGCCTCGCGAGTGGCCTCGGCCATCTGCTCCTCGCGGTGTTCGGGCGCCTTTGCGTCCCACTTCTCGAGCAACCCCACGAGCACGGGCTCGATACCGCGCTCTCCGGCCACCAGCCGTGGTTCCATCGATCGCATCGGGAACGCGCGAAGCTCGTAGCCGCCCGCCTTCACTGAGCGCATGAGGTCGAGGTTGTTCCACTTCTCGTGGTCCTTGGGCGAGCGCGTGGCCTCGGCGAACAGCGTGTGGACCGGACGCTCGGGCCAGCCTTCGTCGTCGCGCACGGGCCCGAGGGCGAGCATGTCCGCGAAGTCCCGGCGGGTGCCGAGGCTCGCCTCGAGCCCCACCAACTTCTCCAGCGTCGGCGCGAGCTCGGCCAGCCCCACCTGACGCTGGGTGACGCGGCCCTCGGGAAGCGGCCAGCCCTCGCCGGTCACGATCAGCGGCACGTGTGTGACCTGCGGGAACACGTCGTAGCCGTGCGACCAGGACAAGGCCGGGTACTCGTGCATCATCTCGCCGTGGTCGGCGGTGACGACGACGATGCTGTGCTCGAGCAACCCACGCTGTTCGAGCCCCTCGAGCAGGCGCCCGATCTGGGTGTCGATATAGGCCACCTCGGCGAGGTAGCGGCTCGCCACGGCATCGAGGTCGGCGGGGTCGGCACTTCCGTCGAGGAGCGCGATCTTGATCGGGCGGATCTGGTAGTCCACCGCGGTCATCAGCCCGGTGTACGCGGGGTCCATGAACGCCTTCCACGACTCATCCGGAGCCGCGTAGGGCGCGTGGGCGTCGTAGAAGTGCGTGAACAGGAACAGCGGTGCGTCGCCCTCGCGCGCGTCCAGCGCCGCGAAGGTCCGGTCGACGACGCGCTCGGCCCGGTCCTGGACCATGGGCCCGAACTTGCTGTTCATGTCGTCGTCGTAGGTGTCGAAGCCGCGGTCCAGGCCCATCTCGGACTCGAGGGCGGCCGCCGCGACGATGCCGATGGTGTCCCAGCCTTCGTCGGCCAGTCGCTCGGGGAGGGTTCGGATGCCCTCGGGAAGCGGAAAGCCGTTGCGCACGATCGCGTGGCCGTGCGGATCGAGACCGGTGAGCATGCTCGCGTGCGACGACAGCGTCGTCGGCGCGTGCGCGTAGGCCTGCTCGAAGCGGGTGCCGCGGGCGGCGAGCGCATCGAGGTGGGGTGTGATCGGCCCGAGCTCGCGAAGGATGCCGGGAAACGACCGTCCGTAGCAGGACAGCGCATCGACCCGCGTGGTGTCGAGGCTGATGAGGATGAGGTTCGGCCGCCGAGGCTCCTGGAACGCCTCAGCGGGGGTGCGCACCAGACACAGGAGCGGGAGGAGGAAGCCGGCTCGCCGAAGACTCAATCGCCAATCTCGAGCACGCCGTCATCGAACTCGTCGTCGTCGAACTCGTCGTCCTCGTCCTCGTCGTCCTCGTCGTCGTCGTCCTCGTCGTCCTCGTCGTCCTCGTCGTCCTCGTCGTCCTCATCGAAGTCGTCGTCCTCGTCGTCGAAGTCGTCTTCTTCTTCCGCGAGGTCGTCGTTCTCGTCCTCGTCCGAGTCCTCACCGAGCTCGAGGACGCCGTCATCGTCCTCTTCCTCGGAGAGCAGCTCGTCCTCGTCCTGCTGCGCAGACTCCTCGGCCTCGCGCTTGTCCTTGCGACGGCGACGGCGACGGCCTCGCCCCTCCCATGCCGTGCCCTCGGGGGCCGTAGGCACGGGGAACTCGCCATCGGCGGTCTCGTCCCAGCGGTTGCGGAGCTCGGAGAGCGCGCGGTCCCAGCGTGCGAGCATCGGCGGGATCGCGAAGGGCACCATCAGCGCCTTCACCTCGCCGGCCAGGGGCTCGAGCAGCTTCGCGAGGTCCACGTGATTCGGCGCGTACACGCCGACTGCCGGGCCGTGCTTGTCGCGATGGAGCAGCACGAGCAGCTCGGCTTCCTCGAGGACCTCGGGAATCGCAGCCGGCTGGTAGCGGGCCGGAGGGGAGTCGAGCGTGGACATGCCGGTGAGCAGGAACAGCAGCTCGCGCAGACGCTCCGGGTCGCCGCCCTTGCGGGGCACCGCGAAGCCGCGCACGCGGTCGGCGTTCATGTCCTCGCCGAGCAGCTTGGCCACCGACTCACGGCCCTTGCTGTCGACGGTCCATCGCACGAGCGCCTCGGTGCGGGTGCCGCCGTAGCGGTAGCCGGTGTAGGCCTCGATGAACTCGGCCTCCTCGGGCATGTCGGCCGGGTGACCGTCCTCCATGAACGCGACGAACTTCTTCGAGCCGAGCAGACCCGCCACCACGTCGAGCAACGAGATGCCCGAGTGCTGCACGCCACGGAGCGCATCGCGGGCCGAGTCGTCCTCGAAGGTCGCGCCGCTGATCACACCGCGGAAGATCGACTCCGGCGGGTCCTCGACGGGCCAGGGCTCGATCCACCGCTCGCGGCCCCGGCACAGACGGCCGGGGTCATCGATGGAAAACTCGTTCTCGCTGTAGCCAACGGCGGAGATCATGGACGCGTACTCCAGAGGCCGGTGAGGTTTGCAGTCGGGTCGCCGAGGGATAGTCGGAGCACTCTCAGGGGTACTCCGTGCGCGACGAGCGAACCTTCACCATCACCACGCCCATCTACTACGTGAACGGCCGTCCGCACATCGGACATGCGTACACGACCATCGCCGCGGACACGATTGCCCGCTACCGGCGCATGAAGGGCCACGAGGTCTTCTTCCTCACGGGCACCGACGAGCACGGCCAGAAGGTGCTCGAGCGCGCGACCGAGCGCGGCATGGACCCCAAGGCTCACTGCGACGACATGGTGGTGCACTGGAAGGCGATGATGGAGAAGCTCGGCATCTCCTACGACCGCTTCATCCGCACCACGGACGCCGATCACATCGCCACGGTGACCACCGTGCTCCAGCGCCTGTTCGACCAGGACCTGATCTACAAGGACACGTACAAGGGCTGGTACCACGTCAGTGACGAGATCTTCGTCACCGAGAAGGACATCGAAGAGGGCAAGTACGACAAGTCCGAGCTGCGCGAGATCGAAGAGACCAACTACTTCTTCAAGATGGGCAGCTACCAGCAGCAGCTCATCGACGCGATCGAGTCGAACCCGACGCTGATCCAGCCCGAGAGCCGCAAGAACGAGGTGCTCGGCTTCCTGCGCAAGACGCTGGGCGACCTGTGCATCAGCCGCCCGAAGTCCCGCATGAGCTGGGGCATCGAGCTGCCCTTCGACGACGAGTTCGTGACCTACGTGTGGTTCGACGCGCTGCTCAACTACCTGTCGGGCCTCGGCTACGACGGCAGCGAGGGCTGCACTGCCCACCTCAAGTGGTGGCCCGCTAACTACCACCTCATCGGCAAGGACATCCTGACCACGCACAGCGTGTACTGGTCGACGATGCTCTTCGCCATTGGTCAGCCCCTGGTCCAGACGCTGTACGCGCACGGCTGGTGGGTCAGCGCCGACGGCGCCAAGATGAGCAAGTCCAAGGGCAACGTCATCGACGTGGACGTGCTGGTCGACAACTACGGCGTGGATGCGACCCGGTACTTCTTCCTGCGCGAGATCAGCTTCGGCGCGGACGGTGGCTTCACCTACGAGGGCTTCCAGCAGCGCTACAACGTCGACCTCGCCAACGACTTCGGCAACCTCACCCACCGCGGCCTGTCCATGGCCCTGAAGTGGCTCGGTGAGAGCGTTCCCCCCGTGGGCGAGCGCACCGAGGCCGAGGCGGCCATCGTCGCCAGGGCTCGCGAAGCGGTGGTCGAGTACGACGCGCAGATGGAGGCGCTGCAGTACAACAAGGCGCTCGAGGCCGTGATCTCCGTGGTCGATGCGACGAACAAGTACATCGACACGCAGGAGCCCTGGGCGATCAACAAGCGCGGCGACACGGCGCGCCTGCAGACGGTGATGCGCACCCTCCTCGAGGTCAGCGTGTACACCGGCGTGCTGCTCGCGCCGTTCATGCCCGCGAAGAGCGCCGAGCTGCTCGGCAAGTTCGGCCTCGACCACGACGATGCGAAGCGCCTGCTCGGCGCGTGGCTCGACGATGGCCCCGGTCTGGACGCGCTCGTCGAGGGGGCGCCCGTGAGCCTGGGCGAGCCCCTGTTCCCGCGATTCCGTCAGCTTCCCGAGGCGATCGTGGCGATGCTCACGCCGGACCCGACCTTCGAGGAGTGGCTGGCGGAGCAGGGCGTGGAGTCCGTCTCCGACGCCACCAAGGACGCCTGGCAGGCGATGTACGCGCGCCGTCACGACGAGGAGAAGGCGACGAAGGACCTGATCACCTTCGACGACTTCGGCAAGCTCGACCTGCGCGCGGGGCTGATCCTCGAGGCGGGGCCGCACCCGAAGGCCGACCGCCTGCTCGTGCTCAAGGTCGACGTCGGCGAGCACAAGCCTCGCCAGGTCGTCGCGGGCATTGCGAGCAAGTACGCCCCCGAGGAGCTCGTGGGCAAGCGGGTCGTCGTCGTGTGCAACCTCAAGCCCGCGAAGCTCCGTGGGGTGATGAGCGAGGCGATGCTGATGGCCGCCGGCGAGAAGGAGGTCGTCGACCTGGCGAGCGTGGTCGCGACGCCCGGCGAGGTCGTGCGCTAGCCCCGACGCCGCGGGCTACTGCTCGCAGCCGTCGGTGTAGTCGCCGTTCGCGTCGGTGAAGCCCACGTCGCAGGTGAGGGCGCACGCGCCCTCGTCCGTGCACCGGGCGCTGGCGACGTGCGGCAGGTCGAGGTGACAGCCGTCGTCGACCCCGCACGTGCACGTCATGTCGCCGCAGTCCGCGCCATCCGCGCAGCGTAGTCCGCTGTGCACGGGCACGAGGTGTCCGCGGATCTCGCCGACGGTGTGCAGGTCCGAGTGGACCTTGAAGTAGTAGAGGTTGGCGAGCAGCTCGCCGGCCTCGGTCTCGGAGAGCACGTAGCTCCCGCGGAAGGTGCCCGTGTAGGCACTGGTTCCGGCGGTGTGGGCGTCGTTGATGCCGACGATGGTGTTGCCCGCGCCGACGTTGGGCTCGGGGTACTGCACCGCGACGGGCCCGTGGATGTGGGCCATGGTGTACGCGCCGTCGAGATCGACGAAGCCGTGGTCGCTGCCGTAGCCGAAGGCATAGGTGAGGGTGCGCGTCGCCGGGTCGTAGGCGATGCCCTCGTCGATCGTGTCACCCGTCGCCGGCGAGTTCACAGTGCCCGGCATGTTCCGCGCGGAGAGCCCGGTCGCGTGGTCGCCGAGCGCGTAGTTCTCGGCGCTCAGGGCGAGCTCGGGGGCAGGGGACAAGGCGATGGGAAGCCGGCCCTGGTCACACAGGCACGCGCCGCTGTCGCAGGTTCCGCCCTCGCAGCCACAACACTCGGTGGTCGGCAGGCAGCCGCCCTCGCAGAGGCGCTGGCCCTCGGGACAAGCGGTGTCTTCGGTGTCACTGTCGGCGGTGCCGCTGTCGTCCGGCGCCGGAGTCACCGCACACGCGAGCAGGAACCAGACCATCGAGCCTCCCATCGCAATGTGACTCGCGACGAGGGCATGCGCCCGCTCGGTCCCGAGCGGGGTCTGACCCCTCTGCGCGGTCTGACCCCCGAGCAGGGTCTGACCCCCGAGCAGGGTCTGACCCCCGGGCGGGGTCTGACCCCCGAGCGGGGTCTGACCCCCGAGCAGGGTCTGACCCCCGAGCAGGGTCTGACCCCCGAGCAGGGTCTGACCCCCCTGCGGGGTCAGACCACACATGCGCAATCAGCAAGCTTAAACCATGTCTATTCAGACTTTTGAAACACGCTTTCAACTCGAGCCGGCCCGCGGATTCGCCCCCGAAGGCCAAGGCGATATGCAGGAGGAGCGTCGTGGAGGATGCCGTGAGCGAAGCCCAGATCATCGTGTGCGTGCCTGGACCCTGGGAGGGCCCCCAGGACCTGATCAAGGCGTCGATCGAAGCGGGTCGCGGCGCGATGCCCGAGTACCTGATCGCCGGGCCCGCGATGATGCACGTCCCCACCCGCAAGGCCTTTCGCGTGGACATGCAGGGGCCGCATCCGTCGATGCGCGAGGCCTTCGAGTACGCGGGCCAGGGGCGCTTGTCACCCGAGACCCTCGCCGCGATCGACGACCACCAGAGTGCGATCTACCTGCTCGCCCCGGCCGGTCCCGACGAGGCGCGCGCGCTGCTCGGTTTCGTGACCCACCTGCTCGACGCTGGCGGCTACGCGGTGAAGATCGAGTCCGCCGGCGTCGCCCACGAGGCCGACAAGTGGCGGGCCCACGCCGCGCTCGGCACCACGCTCGCCGCCTACGACCTGCTCGTCACCCTGGTCGGCGGCCGAAAGGCCTGCTTCTCGTGCGGCATGCACCACTTCGGTCTGCCGGATGCCGCGGCCCCCAGCACCCTGCGTCCCGAGCGGCTTCCCGAGATCCTCACCGCGCTCAACCAGCGCCAGCTGCTCGGCCAGGCCGCCAGCGCCGGCGAGCTGTTCGCGACCGACCTCCACGACACCGTCCACGAGCTCATCCACCAGCCCTTCGGATACCCGGAGGACTCGCCGATGAACAACCCGCACGGACGCTGGTTCATGGCCCCCACGCCCCAGCCTCTGGGCATCGACGAGCCGGAAGACGGACCGCTGATGATGGCCATCGCCAGCGACGATCCGGAGGTCCGCGAGGCCGTCGCGCAGGCCCGCGCCACCTGGCCGCGCTTCATCGCGTTCGTCCAGGGACGCTTCGGCTTCGGGCGGCCGATCGTCAAGGTGCGCCTCGCGAACGGCGAACATAGCGGCTTCTTCTGGCTCCTCGCCGAGCGGGTCGATGGAGAGGCAGTCGTCGCGCAGGTCTTCGAGATGCCCCCCGAGCTCGGCATCGCCGCGGGAAGCCACCTGAGCGTTGGCCCCGACGAGGTCCAGGACTGGGCGATCATCCGGCATGGCGCGCTGATCGGCGGGTTCACGATGCGCCTTCAGCACGCCCGCGTGAGCGACGACAAGCGACGCTTCCTCGAGCTGTACACCGGGGTGCTGTGCGAGGAGCCGCTCGCGGAGCTCGGCCTCTAGCCGCGTTCCACGTGGAACGGTCGACGACCCTCATCACTGCGGCATCTTCGTCGATTCGACTGCTTCGGATCAGCCGCGGACGATGCGTCCCACGCCAAGCTCCACGAGCACGGGCTCGAGCCGATCGCGCTGATCTCCCTGCACCACGAGCTCGTCACCCTCGGCCTTCACGCCGAGCCCCAGTCGCTTGCGCAGCGTCTTCGCGAGCGCCTCGCGCCCCTCCGTCACACCCTGGATCAGGGTGACCGTGCGGCCCCCGCGTCCCTTGCGGGACACGCGCAGCACCACCTTGTTCGCGAAGCCGGGCTCCTCGGGGGTGGCGGGAGCCTCGGGCTCGGCGGGGGTCTCGGGCGTGGCGTTGCCTTCGAGGCCTAGGCCGCGCAGGAGGTCGCCGAGGTTGGTGGACATGCACGCCTCCGGGCAGTGCACCCCTGTATTCCGCGAACGGCGCCGCCGCCCTCAGTCGAGGCTGGTGTCGAGGTGCGCGCCCTCGGGCATCGCCAGCTGGGCCTCGTCGAGCACCGCGCCGTACTCGAAGTCCGACACCGTCGCGTGGGTGACGAGCTCGCCGCGCACACCGTCCTCGATGGCGTAGGTCGTGTGCCGACTGGGAAGGGTCAGCGGCCCCACCGGCGTGAGCTCGCTGTACACGAGCAGCTTCTCGGGGGAGTGGGTGACCTCCTTGCCCGCGAAGAACGGCTGGTAGGAGACGACATAGCGGGTAGCCAGCAGTCGCTTGTCCGACTCGGCGACGTACACGACGTAGTAGTCGTCGGGCGCATCCCCGATGTCCTCGCCGAAGGTGACCCGCACCGCCTGACTCTTGGCAAGGCCCATGTCCACGGGGTCGTCGTCGACGAGCTCGAAGTGCACGCCCGGGTCCGAGAGCACAAAGGGCAGGCCCACGAAGTAGTACGGCGTCAGCGCCCAGAAGCGAGCCGGGAAGGGATCGGGGTCGAGCGTGGTCCACGCCTGCTCGCCATCGAAGGCGAACACGCCCTCGGCGGGCTCGATGGCCTCGTGCACGGCCCGCGCCGTGAGGAGGTCCACCGTCTGCCGCGTGCGTCGCACCCGCGTGCCGCTCACCGGCCGATAGTCGTACTCGAAGCCGAGCGCGCCGCTGCCGTACCACGCATCGAGCCCCCCATGTGCGTCGATCGAAGCGAGGATCAGCTGACCCGCCTCGCTGGCCTCGAGTCGCGCGCGCCCCTCGGCGGCCCGGGTCCGCGCCGGGTTCGCGACCGTGACTTCATCGTGTGCCGCGGGGTCGGGGGCACAGGCGACGAGCGCCAGCAAGGTCAGGCTTCGAGGCAACATGCGGACTCCGTGTCTGCCGTTGGCCTAACCACTGGCGCCGACCCGTCCGCTGGCATGCAGTGTCCCAGCCCTTCGCGCGAAACGCCGCGAACACCTCCGACAGCGTTAGAGTGCCGCCCATGCTGACCCGCATCCTCCCCGTCCTCGCCCTGCTCGCGTGCGGATCTCCGCCGCCCCCCGCCGAGCCCGCGCCCGAGCCCGTCGTCGAGGCACCCGCCCCGCCACCGGCGCCGCCAGCGCCGAAGCCGTACCTGCCGGCCGAGTTCGTGAACACCCCGCCGGAAGGCTGGGTCGACCTCACCGCGCACATCCCGGGCATCCGCACGGAGATCCGCTACCACACCGCCAACAACTTCACCGAGGCTCCGCTCCCCGGCTACGGCGCGCCGGGCGCCTGGCTGCTGAAGGAGCCGGCCGACGCGCTGGTCAAGGTACAGGCGGACCTCGCCGACCAGGGCCTCGGGCTGCTCGTCTATGACGCCTACCGCCCGCGACGCGGCACGCTCGGCATGGTCGCGTGGGCCGAGCGCACCGACCAGGTGTTCCTGCTCGACAACGGGTACATCGCCCGCGTCTCCGGACACAACCGCGGCAACACCATCGACCTGACCCTCGTCGACCTCGCGACCGGCGAGCCCCTCGACATGGGCACCCCGTGGGACACGCTCTCCGAGGCGTCCCACACCAAGAACGCCGAGGGCACCGCCCTCGACAACCGCCTCAAGCTCAAGGCGGCGATGGAGGCCCACGGCTGGGCCTACTACTGGAAGGAGTGGTGGCACTTCTCCTTCGAGATGGACCCGCGCCCCAAGCCTCGCGACGTGCCCTACGGCTGCTTCGAGCCGGAGGAAGGGAGCTGGTCGGGTCCGGAAGGCTGGAACGTCCCGGGCTACGAGATGCCGCGCACCGTGGCCTTCGCCGCGTGTGAGGGCATGGATGCCGAGCGGGTCGACGCCCTCAACCGCGGCCTGTCGCTGACCATCCCCGACGCTCAGATCCAGGAGCAGGTGCTCGCGCCCGACATGGAGATCGTCGGCATCGAGGCGGTGCCGCTGCAGCTCGACGCCACCGGCAAGCCCGCGGCCGCCGGCGGCCTGTCCCTGGCCCAGATCGACGCGACGGTGGCGGCGAACCCCGACGCGCTCGCGCCGTGCATCGACGCCGAGAACCCGACCCGCATCATGGCGGTGAAGATCGCTATCGCCCCGGAAGGCAAGGTCACCTCGGTGTCCGCGGCCCCCAACGCCGAGGGCCAGTGCGTGGTCTCCGCCCTCACCGGGCTGGCGTTCCCTGCCGCCGAGGGCCCCACGGAAGCCACGTGGTTCCTGCAGTACTGATCGGCGCGGCGCTCGCTGCAGCCCCGGGCGGCCTGCGCCTGGACTCGGGCGTGCCCGATCCGGAGGTTCGCCTTCGGGACGCGTGGGTCGTGCGCGAGCGCGGCCCGGACGGCACCCACCAGCTGCTCCTCGACGTGCAGGTCCCGGTGCGCATCGCCCGCATCCCGCTGGCCTTCGAGGCCGAGCTGCCGACGGTGCACCACTGGGACCACGGATCGCAGGACCTCGCCGCAGGCCAGGTGCGACTCGCCGCCCGATTGTGGGGCGAGGCGACGACCGAGGAGGGCCGCCGGGTGGCGACGAACTCCTGGGGCCTCGAGATAGCCCTGCCCACGCGCTTCGCCGCCCCGGAAGGCGCCTGGGCCCTGGTTGCAGCGGAGTCACGCCCCGCGCTCGAGCTCCTGTACGTGGTCGAGACCAGCCTGCACCTCGCCGACGACGGCTGGCTGCACTTTCGTGGTGGGGCAGGGGTCATTCGCCGCTTCAGCACCGACGAGCGCAGCCTGTGGCCTCCGGCGCCCATGGCGAACCTCGGCGTGGCGTGGGTAAACCCGCTGGCCAGCGGTCCACTGTCGCTCGGCACCGAGCTCGAGCTGCTCACCGACGCCGTGCCCGTCGCGACCCGCCACTGGCTGCGCACCGACTACGGTCGGGGCTGGTCCTTCGACGCCGGCCTGCAGCTACCCTGGGTGCAGCTGGTGGCTGGGACCGCGGAGATCGGCTTCGTCGGTCAGCTCACGTGGAGGGGTCATGGTTCGTGACTACTGGTACGCCATCGCCACCTCCGCCGAGCTGAAGCGGGGTAGACCGCTGGCGCTCAAGCGCTTCGGGCGCGACCTGGTGCTGTGGCGCACCGACGACGGCATCGCGGTGACGGACGACCGCTGCCCCCACCGCGGCGCCTCGCTCTCGGCCGGCAAGGTCGTCGACGGATGCATCGAGTGCCCGTTCCACGGCTTCCTGTTCCGTCCGGATGGGCAGTGCACGCGCATCCCCGCCCAAGGAGACCAGCCTCCGCCCAAGGGCTACGGACCCGAGGCCTTCGTCGCCCGCGAGGCCCGCGACTTCATCTGGCTGTGGTGGGGCGAGCCGCGCGACGAGCTGCCCGAACTTCCGTGGTTCGCCGACCCCGAGGAGCCCGACGAGCGCTTCTACTGGGCGGGCTTCGACGAGACCTGGCCGGTGCACTGGACCCGCGCCGCCGAGAACCAGCTCGACTTCACCCACCTGCCCTTCGTGCACGCCAACACCATCGGACGCGCGGTGAAGGAGGAGATGGTGGTCGACACGCGGGTCGAAGGCTCCCGCATTCGCGCCAGCCTCGCCAACCAGGACCTGGGCGACTTCTTCATCGAGCTCGTCGGCCCGAACCTCTGGCGCAATCGCATTGGCGGCCGCGGGTGGATCGTCGTCGTCTTCGTACCCATCGACGAAGAGCACACGCACATCTACATCCGCTACTACCAGCGCATGGTGGCGCTACCCGTGCTCGGACCGCTCGTCGCCTGGGCCATGAACTGGGTCAACCGCTACATCCTCGCGCAGGACAAGCGGGTGGTCCTCACTCAGCGGCCCATCCGCGGCGACCACAAGAACGGGGAGATGCTCGTGAAGAGCGACGGCCCGATCATCGCCTTCCGCCGCTGGCGCCACGCCGAGCTGCACAAGGACGACGAGGCGTGAAGGACCCGGCGCTGAGGCTGCGCATCGACCCGCCGTGGACGGCACGCCTCACGCGATTGCTGCCGGTGACCCCGCTAATCGGCTGGGTGATCGTCGCGGTGTTCACTCTCGTCAACTGGCGCCACGGCACGCCGCCATGGTGGCTGCTGCTGCCGCTCGTGTTCAGCGGCGTGTTCCTCGTGATCGCCGCGATGCCGCTGGTCGCGCTGTCGCTGTGGCAGGTCGGGGTATGGTTCGCCGTGCTCCGATCGCTGCGCCGCGCGGTGGTCCTCGTGCGCGCCAAGCAGCTCGACGAGGCCGAGACCCTGCTTCGCGGGTGCCTGGGGTACCGCCTCGCCACGCCGGCGACGCGGATTCCAGTGCTCCAGACCCTGGGCGTCGTCCGCCTGTCCCAGGGAGACCCCGAGCTGGCGTGGCTGCTGATGGAGCGGGTGCGCGACAGCGGGTGGCTCGAGACCCTGGCGTACCGGCGCACGGCCGGCCTCCATGCCCAGGGTCGAGCGATGTGCCTGATCGTGCTCGGGCGGCTCGCCGAGGCACGCGACGAGCTGGACTTCGCACGTGCGCACGTGCGCGGAGCGGAAGCCGAGGCCTACGTGCGGCATGCCGAGGTGATGCTCGCCCTCCGGGAACAGGACTGGGCAGCTGCGATCACCGCGATCGAGGCCACGGACCTGACGCAGCTGCCGCCATCGGTGGGGGAGCTGCATCCCGCGCTCGCTGCCATCGCCCGTCGTGGACTCGGCGAGGAGGCCACCATCACGCTCGCCGCCGAAGCGCGACCGCGCTGGCTGGACCACTGGCCCGCGCTGCGCGACGCCCTCGACGAGCGCTGATCAGCGGCGGAAGGCCAGGCTCTTGCAGGGGCTCTCGCGGTAGGCCTCGCAGGAGGCCGGCGAGAGCTGGACCTGACCGAGCACGGGGTCGTAGCTGAAGTCACCGACGGAAGCGCCGTCGAGCTCGACCTCGGAGACGGGCTCGTCGACCTCGAAGCGGCAGCTGGTCGACATCTCGTCGAACAGCGCGCGGACCTCATCGCCGGTGGCGGCGGTGAGCAGGTCGGTGTTCGAGGTCGTCGGCGCGGCGAGGTCGGCAAGCTCCTGGAGCGCCGCCTCGGTGTGCGCGAAGGTTCCGATGCCCATGATGCGTAGGCTCACGGCCTGTTCCTGGGACACGAGCGCGCGGATGGCATCCGCGGGGTCCCCGTCGCAGCTCTCGACCCCGTCGGTGATGAGCAGCACCGCGTGGTCGCGGTCCGCCGTCTGCAGCTCGGGACGACCGACGAGCGCGTCGATGGCCGCACCCATGGGGGTCGCCCCGGCCGGGCGGGTGAAGTACACCGCATCCGACACCGCCAGGCTGTCGTCGTACTCGCCGGCCACGACCACCGGCTCGCCAGCGCCGCAGTAGCCGTCGACGGGGAACATGGACAGGCCGATGCGGGCGCTCGGGTCCTCGTGCTTGAGCTGACGCCCGAAGCCGAGCAGCTCGTCCCAGCGCTCACCGGTCATCGACGAGCTGATGTCGAGGAGGATGTGGACGTTCACCTCGACCGGCGTGAACGGCACGCCACTCTCGGGCTGGGCGCATGCCTCCAAGGTGTCGACTTGCGGGAGCTCGGCAGACTCACCCGAGGGGAGGGAGTCGGAAACCGCGGGGGCCGAATCGCTCACCGTGGACGTCATCGCACCGTATTCGGGGGCGCAGGCGACCAGGGCAAAGGGCAGGGCGAAGCGGAGCATCTCGATCCTCTTGACCCCATTATGACGCGGAAATCGCAGGCGGGGCCATCACGAGCCATCACGGCCCGACACACGAGTGACATGCAGCCGTCATGCCAGTGACAGATCCGCATGACAGGCGGATCTCCGATCGTTCTGTGCCACATGGACATGTACCATCGTGGACAGTGTCCACGATCGGGATCACACGGTGAATCCGCCATCGACGTGGAGCATTTGACCAGTCACGTACGCGGCGCGGTCACTCGCGAGGAACGCGACCGCCTCCGCGACGTCCTCTGCTCGACCGAAATGCCTGAGTGGAATGGCCTTTTTCGCCGCCTCGATCCAGGCAGGCTCCCAGTCGATGCGGTGAAAGATGCCCGCCTCCACCACGCCGACGGCCACCGCGTTCGCTCGAACCCCATGCCGGCCTTCTTCGCGGGCCACCGCCCTGATCAACGCCTCGCCGGCAGCCTTGGGCGCGACGCTGAGCACGTCCCCAGGCGGAAAACGGCGGATACCGGCACTGGAGACCAGGGTGAACGAACCCCTGGATCCGCGCAGCATGGGCAAACACACACGAATGACCGCCATCAAGCCATGCACCTCGAGGTCTACCGCGGCCCGCAGCTCCGCCGGGTCGAGCTCCGACACGTAGGGCTGTCCGATGTCGGCGCCAGCGGCGAACACGACGGTGTCCAGGCGGTCCCCGAGCACGAGCTCACCGTCGGGTAGCGAGAGCTGAACAGCCTCCGCGGATCCGCCTGATTCCTCGATCGAGCGCACCACTTCGCCCGCAGCCTCGGCGCGTCCGGCGTAGGTGAGCCGCACGTGATGGTCCTCGGCGAGGCGTCGCGCGATGGCCGCGCCAATGCCGCCAGAGCCTCCAACGACCAGGGCCTCACGCGTCATGCCGGGCCCCCGGGGACTGTACCGGGACATGACCCACAGTGGTGGACCCGTCACACACCGGCCAACTCCCGCAGCTCGAACTTCATGACCTTCGTGCTCGCGTTGCGTGGCAAGGCGTCGAGGAAGGCCACGCGACGCGGCACCTTGAAGTTCGCCATGCGCTCGCGGGACCAGGCGATGAGCGCCTCTTCGCTAATCTCTCCCCTGGGCACCACGAAGGCCATGCCCACCTCGCCGAGGCGAGCGTCGGGAATGCCGATCACCGCGACCTCAGCGACCTGGGGATGCGCGAGCAGGGCGTGCTCGATCTCCGCCGGGTAGGCATTGAAGCCGCCGACGATGAACATGTCCTTGAGTCGGTCGGTGATGCGCAGGTAGCCGCGCTCGTCCATCACCCCGATGTCGCCGGTGTGCAGCCAGCCGTCTACCACGGTCTCGGCGGTGCGCCCGGGCTCGTCGAAGTAGCCCGCCATCACGTTGTACCCGCGGATGAGCACGTGCCCGGGCTCGCCTCGCGGGACCTCGGCGCCGTCGGGACCGACGCAGACCACCTCCACGTCGTCGATCGCCCGTCCCGAGGTCGTGGCGATGGTCTCGGGGTCGTCGTCGAAGCGGCACATGGTGGCGATGCCGCAGGCCTCG
Source organism: Deltaproteobacteria bacterium (assembly GCA_006226595.1). Classification (GTDB taxonomy): domain Bacteria; phylum Myxococcota_A; class UBA796; order UBA796; genus M1803. The sequence continues at coordinate 61,388 of SBGP01000106.1, read as the reverse complement.
GTGAGGCCGTAGCCGGTGATCACGGTGTCGAAGCCGAGCACGTCGCGCATGTCGCGGATGAGCTGCACGGGAATCGAGGCCGCGCCGGTCACGGCGAGGCGCAGCGACGAGAGGTCGTGTTCGTCGAGGTCGTCGCGCTGCAGGAAGGTCTGGTAGATGGCCGGCGGCCCGGGAAGCACGGTCACGCCGTCGGCGGGGATGCGGCGCAGGACCTCGCCGAGGTCGAAGGTCGCCTGGGGCAGGATCGTCGCCCCGGTGAGCAGGCACGCGAGCCACCCGGCCTTGTAGCCGAAGGCGTGGAAGAAGGGCGCGATGACGAGGTAGCGGTCCCCGTGGGCGAGGCCCACGACCTCGGCCCACGACGTGTAGGCGCGCACGGCCTGTTCCTGGGTGCACACCGCACCCTTGGGGGCCCCGGTGGTGCCGCTGGTGAACAGGATGTCGGCCATCGCGTCCGGAGCGACCTCGGGCAGGGACGCGTCGCCACCGCTCGCGAGGAAGGCCGCGAAGTCCTCGGTGCGGAAGCGGACCGTCGGCAGCTGCGGGCGCTCGAGCATCGACACGAAGTCCAGACCGAGGAAGCCATCCACCGTGAACAGCAGCTTCGCCCCCGACTTGTCGAGGATGTAGCGCGCCTCGTGGCCCTTGTAGCGCGTGTTGAGCGTGACGATCGCCGCCCCCGCGCAGTGCACGCCGAGGCCGGCGACGATCCACTCCCACAGGTTCGGCGCCCAGATGCCGACCCGGTCACCGGGGGCGATGCCGCGAGCGATCAGCGCCCGCGCGGCGCGGTGGGCCTGGTCGCGGAGCTCGGCGAAGGTCAGGCGCACCTCGCCATCTTCGATGGCCACCGTGTCGGGCCAGGTCTCGGCGGCCCGGTCGAGCGCCTGGGGAATCGTGCGGGGGGACATGCGCGCTCCAAAAGTAGAACATGTTCTACCGCGAGCGGAACGCACTGGCCAAGCATCACCTGCGGAGGGCTCCGAACCGCGATTCGGGCTAGCAGGGGGGGGTTTGGAGGACGCATGGCCGAGGCGCTTCAGGGCGTGTGGCGCGTGACGAGCGTGAGCCTCAAGGGCGACACGGTGCACTCGCAGCAGACCCACCTCGTGGTCGCGGACAACCACTGGCGCGAAGTCTGGGACCGCACGCTGTACAGCGACGAGCCGCGTCCCGAGACCACGTTCGCCGTCGATGGCGACTTCCTGGACCTCGCCACTACCTGGTTCCAGCCCGATGGCAGCGCTCACGGACCCTTCGAGGGGCGCTGGGCCTTCGCGCTCGACGGTGACACCCTGCGCACCTGTGCCGCTGGCTACGAGGAGGTCCCGAACGCGGTGGACGACACCCAGGGCACGGTGACGACCTACACCCGCGTGCGCGACCCCGGCGAGATCGCCCGCGTCACCGCGCCAGTCGCGGTGCTCGACAAGCCCACCCGCCATCACCCCAGGCTCGGAGAGCTGCGCTGGGACGGCAACCTGGAGTGGTTCAAGTCCTCGGACGGGCTGATCTCCCTGGTCCTCGGCATCGACGATCCCCTCGACGCCCACGCGGACCGCGCTCTCGACCTGCTCGCCCGCGAGGCGGCCCTGAAGCAGTTCGCCGCCGAGGCGCTGCTCGACACCTACAACGAGAGCTGGCGCGACGAGGGACCGCCCGCGACCGCGAGCTCCTTCGTCGGTCACCTGGTGCTCGAGGGCATCACCGTGCACGACGATCTCGGCGCCGAGGCGTACTTCGAGGACGGCGACCTGTTCGCGGGTCACGTGGTCCTCGTGTCCATCGACGCGGACGGCACCCCGACGGACGCGACGATCGCCGGATGAATCGCACCCTCCGCCTGTACCCGTACTACCGGGCCTTGCGTGGCCTGGTGTTCTGGATGGCGGTGTTCTTCCTGTACTACCAGGAACGCCTGACCGTCGGCGAAGCCCTGTGGCTCGAGGCGGTGTACTACACGGCCTTCGTGCTGCTCGAAGTGCCCTCGGGCTACCTGTCGGACGCGGTGGGGCGGCGGCCGACGCTGATCGCCGGCTCCCTGCTGTACGCGCTCGGCGCGGTGGCGTTCGCACTCGGCGACGGCTTCGCGCCGTGGGCGCTCGGACAGCTGCTGTTCGCGGCGGGCTTCGCCTTCGACTCGGGCACGGACCAGAGCCTGCTCTACGACACGCTGGCCGCCGAAGGCCGCGAGGACGAGTTCGGCGAGCTCGAGGCGCGTGCCTCGGCGTGGAACCTGGTGGCTGTCGCGGTCGCCTCGCTGGCTGGAGGCATGCTCGGCGCGGTCGACCTGCGGCTTCCGTACGTGGCGAGCGCAGTGAGCGCGGTCGTCGCGATGGGCATCGCGATGGCGTTCACCGAACCGCCTCGGGCCAAGGCAAACCCGCCATCGATGCAGCTCGCCAACGTCGGACGCGCGCTGAGACACCCGATGCTGCGCTGGGTCACCGGCGTCGCCTTCGCCGGCACCGTGCTCAACCACGTGCCCTACGAGTTCCATCAGCCCTGGCTCGCGGAGCTCGTCGGCGAGCCCACCCAGGCGGCGCTGTGGGCGGGTGCGACGTCCTTCGTGATCGTCGCGCTCTCCGCGATGGCCGCCGCCCGCGCCAACCGCCTGGCCAAGCGCTCGGGAGCCGAGTGGACCCTGCTCGGCGCTCTCGGCCTCCAGACGCTCGTGATTGGCGCCATGAGCGCGTCCGTCTCGTGGTGGATCCTCCCCCTCACGCTGCTCCGCGGCGTGCCAGGCGCCGTGCTCAGGCCGGTCATGGGGGCCGTGCAGCACCCGCTCCTCTCCTCCGACATCCGAGCGACCACCCTGTCGGTGCAGAGCCTCGGCGGACGGCTGAGCTTTGGTCTCACCCTGCTCGTCGCTGGGCAGCTCGCCCATGACAGCATGCAGCGCGCGATGATCGCCTACGCGATCCTCGCGATCGCCATTGTGACATTCCTGGCGCTGAGCCGCCCTACATCGGGCTCAGCGCGCTGAGGTCCACAGGCTGGCTGTCCACAGGCAAGCCCCTTGTGGATCGCCCCGGACGCCACTCAGCGAAAAGGGGGGTTCGGATCCGACAATGATCCGATGCCCCCCTGTGGATGAACGGTGGATGATCCGCGTTCTCCGCAGATCATCCACTGATCACATGCCGTCGAACGTCGTCGCCTTGAGCTCGACCTCGGCGATGCCGATGCCTTCCTTGGTGCCGGCGTAGGTCTCGAGGATCTTCACGTCGACATCGCCCCAGCCGGAGCCCGTGAAGCCGGTGATCGACGGGAGGTCGAACCACTGCATGTCCTGGCTGTCGGCGAGCTCGATCTCGCGCACCTGGTCGGAGTAGGTGATCTCGAGCTTCTTCGGGCGGCTGTAGGTCTTGGGACCGTTGCGCACGCCGATGCGGGACACGCCGAAGCCGTCGGCACCGACCTCGAAGGCCTGGTCCTCGGGAGTCTCGGAGAGCCAGTACGTGCCGCGGTTGCCGTCGGTCATCGCCTCGGCCGGGTGCCCTGCCGCGATGGAGGTCGGCGGGGTGACGACCTTGGTGGGCGCGTCGATCTCGGCGAGGTGCACGAGCACCTCACCAATGGCGAGGTTCGGGAAGTCGACGCCCGGGTAGGCACCGGTGACGGTCAGCCGCACGCGGCCGCCGAACACCTCGTCACCGACCTTCGCGTTCGGGATGTCGATGACCTGCCAGCCCTGCTTGTCTTCGAAGCGCGCGGTGTACTCCATCGCGAGCTTGCCGGTGTCGTCGCCACCCGCGAGGTCGAAGACCTCGACCTTCATGGTCTTCACGCGGGCGTAGTCCTTGAAGTCTTCCTCGGACTTGTCCCAGCCGATGATCAGCGCGAGCTTGTCGACCTCGGCCTTGGGGATCTCGAGCTCGAACCACTGCCCGGCGTTCTCCTGCTCGGGATCGGTCATCCACGCGGTGTCGCCCTTGCCGTCGAGCGCGGCCGCGGCGTTGTGCTCGCTCGCTCCCATGCGGTTCTGCTTCTTGAACGAAGACACGCGGAAGCCACCGAAAGCGACGGCGGGGAGAAGGGTAGCAGCGAGAAGGAATGCGGTACGACGCATGAGAAGACCTCGGAGAAATCGCAGAGGAAGGGGGCGGGGGCCAGTCCTCACCAACGGACCGACCAACCCGCGAGGGCGGACATCACTTCCCGACGCCCTTGTACTCGATGCCGGTGTGGTGCTCGAGGCCGCCCTCGACCTTGAAGGTGTTGTCGAACCACGTGGTGTCGTTGATCATCACCTCGATCTTCCCGTGCTCGGGAGCGGTCCAGGTGGTGCCCTCGCCGATCGGGTGCACGCTCTGCACGCCGGAGTCACCGGTGAAGCGCATGATCACCATGCCCGCGTAGCAGCCGTCCCAGTTGCAGGGGTACGACGGATCCGTCGTCGGCGTCTGCTGATCGCCGGCGGAGTTGATCCAGGTGCCCTTGGGGTCGAGGCGGTAGTAGTCCTGCGGCGAGGCGCTGATCTCGACCTTGTCGCCAGCACACACGTTCGCGGGGATCTGCCACTCGCTCTGGATGTCGAGGTAGTTCCACAGGGTGTAGTCGAGCGGCGCGTAGCGGCACTGGCCCTCGGTGAGCTCGCCCGGACGGGTCTTGACCCACGCGCTCCAGCGCTCGGTGCCCTCCATGCCGGTGGCGTAGCGACGGCAGAACTCGACGTTCTCCTCGGAGACGGTCTCGATGAAGTCGGGCTGGCCGAGAAGCACGGTCTCGAAGCCGGTGATGTGCTCACCGTCGAACGACACGCCGTCGCCGTTCTTGCCGCCCCACTGGTTCATCATCGCCTCGAGGGCCTTGGTGCGGGCGATCTTGCGATCACCGGGACCGAGGTCCTCCCACACGGGCGGGAAGTAGCACTTGGTGCTCCAGCCCTCTTCGGTGTGCCAACCGACGATGGGGGCCGAGTTCGTGGGCTTCTTGTCGCCACAAGCCGCGACGCCGAGGGCCAGGACGAGGGGGGTGAGGACCCACTTCCGCATGGTGCGCTCCTTTGCGAGTGGGGAGTCTTAGCACACAACCGAACCGCGGGGCGTCGCCCGGGCTTCCGCTGGCAAATCCTCCACAACACCCTGACGGAGCAGACTTCTGCCCGATCCACGACGAAAGCGGCGAACCCCACGAAGGGGCCGCCGCTCGTCGTCGTCAGCGCTCACCCGGCCCGAGAGCCGCGTGTCCGCCAGAGAAGCTTAGAGCTTGCCCTGGAGGAAGAAGGCGATGACGAAGGTGAAGACCACGAGGGACTCGATGAAGGCCAGGCCGATGAGCATCGGGGTCTGGATCTTGCCGGCCGCCTGCGGGTTGCGGGCGATTCCCTCGAAAGCCTTGCTGGCCGCGAGGCCCTGGCCGAGCGCGCCGCCGAGAACGGCGAACGCCATGGCGAGGCCGGCGCCGAGGCCGATGTAGCCCTTGTAGAGGTCCGCGCCACCGTCCTGCGCAAAGGCAGTACCGGAGACCGCAAGGAGGGCGACCGCGACGGGCAGCACCTTAGCGAGCTTGTTCATGACTCCTCCCAGATCCGGCCCGGCGGCCGGGGAAAGTTCCTAAAAGGTCAGTGGTGGTCGTCGTGGTGGGGCACTCCGAGGGAGATGTACACCACGCTGAGAATCGAGAAGACGAAGGCCTGCATGAAGGACACGAAGCAGGCCAGGATGAGGAACGGCACCGGCCAGAACACCGGGACCAGGTCACTCATGATGGTGAAGACCTGGTGGTCGCCGAACATGTTGCCGGTGAGGCGCAGCATGAGCGACACGGGTCGCACGCAGAGGCTGATGAGCTCGACCGGGAACAGCAGCACCGCGATGGGCAGGACAGGGCCCATCATGTGCTGGATGAAGTTCTTCGGATCGCGGAAGAAGCCGATGCCGGCGGTGACCAGCCAGGCGAAGACCGCCATCATCACGTTGTTGTTCGCGCTGTCGGTCGGCGGCAGGAAGCCCGGGAAGATGCCCAGGATGTTGCAGCCGAAGATGTACACGAACACGCCGCCCGGCAGCCAGAAGTAGTAGCGGGCGTCGGCGTCGCCGATGATGTCCTTGATCAGGCTGTAGGCGCCGACCACGTACATCTCGAACAGGCTCAGCACGGAGACGTGCTCGTCCGGGAAGTACTTCTCGAGGCCGGGGCGAGCCATCGCGGCGTTCAGCTTCGTGCGGGCCAGCAGGGCCAGCGCGATGATGATGACGCTCACCAGCGACGCGTGGATGAACAGCGTCGTGCCGAGCTCGTGGTACTCGCCACCCAGCGCACTCTCGCGCAGCCCGCTGAACAGACCGTCGTCGGTCAGTCCGGGGATCAGGTGGAACCAGGAGAAGCCACTGGCGAACATCAGGCAACCCCTTCGGGAAGCTCGTCGTCACTCACGTGGAGCGCGTCGAGCATGCCGCGGACGGAGAGAGCCAGCACCACGCTGCCCGCGCCGATCGCGGGGGCAACAGTGCCGAAGTAGGAGACGAGGCCGAGGACCAGCGCGAGCATCGCGACGATCTTGAACATCAGCAGGCCCGCGACCGCACCGCCGCGACCCACCGTAGAGGCACGGGTCGACAGGGCGATGAGGTAGCCGAGCAGCGCGAAGTTGCCGATGGCAGCCAGTCCGGAAACGAAGGTGCCCAGCGCGAGCTCGCCGCCCCCGAACAGGCCGCACAGCACCGTGAGCGTGGCCAGGGCCACGACGGCGTCGCGAAGCATGCTGCGGAGATCGTCGTTCATGAGACTCGTGTGGGCGGATGGGTGCTTTGCACCCGACTTGCGGCGCATGGCCCCGGCGAGGCCTACCGCAGGAAGGGTCCGGAGGTAACCCGGGCCCTAGTGCCGTCAACTCGGGCGCAACGTGCGGTTGCGTGTGCCTGAGCGTGGGCGGAGTGTCCGGCGTCCGATCCGAAGGGTCGCCCGGCGAAGTCGAGCGGGCCCGAATCGGGCGCAAACGTCGACAAGCGCGATCCCAGGCCGGTGAGCGGCCCGGTGGGATCACCCGATGGCCGACACCAGCGCGGCGTTGAGCCCCTCGACCGCTGCATCGAGCTCTTCCTCGGACATCGCCATGGACAGGAATGCCGCTTCGAACTGGCTCGGCGGCAGGTACACGCCACCGGCGAGCGCCGCGCGGAAGAACCGAGCGAAGGCGTCGAGATCGCACTCCTTGACCTGGTCGAAGCGAATCGGGCGCTGATCGCGGAAGAACACCGTGAACATGCCGCCGACGCGCACGTAGGAGCCGCCGTGGTACTCGACGGACGGCGCGAGGCTCGCGTCGAGTCGCTTGCCGAGCGCCTCGAGGTGGGCGTAGCGCTCGGGAGTCAGGTTGTGCAGCGTGGCCAGGCCCGCCGCCACCGCCACCGGGTTTCCGGAGAGGGTACCCGCCTGGTACACGGGGCCCTCGGGGGACAGCTTGCCCATGATCTCCGCCTTGCCGCCGAAGGCCGCGAGGGGGAAGCCACCACCGACGACCTTGCCGAAGCAGGAGAGGTCCGGCGTCACGCCGTACAGGCCCTGAGCGGACCCGGCATCGACGCGGAAGCCGCTCATCACCTCGTCGAAGATGAGCACGATGCCGTGCTTGTCGCACAGCTCGCGGAGCGCCTCGAGGTAGCCGGGCTCGGGCGGAATGCAGCCCATGTTGCCCGCGACGGGCTCGAGCAGGATCGCGGCGAGGCGATCGCCGTGGGCCGCGCAGATCTCCGCGACAGCCTCGACATCGTTGAACGGCGCGACGAGCGTGTTGGCCGCGACGGCCGCGGGGATGCCCGGCGATCCCGGCTTGGCGAAGGTGACGACACCGGAGCCCGCGCTGACGAGCACGGCGTCGTGGGCACCGTGGTAGCAGCCATCGAGCTTGAGGATCAGGTCGCGGCCGGTGTAGCCCCGCGCGAGGCGCACGGCGTGCATGGTGGCCTCGGTGCCGCTGGAGCACAGGCGAACCTTCTCGAAGGACGGCACGCGAGCGACGAGCTCCTCGGCGAGGCGAACCTCGGCCTCGGTGGGCGCACCGAAGCTGGAGCCCTTGGCGAGCGCCTCGGTTGCAGCCTCGACCACGGGCTCGGCGGCGTGGCCGAGCAGCAGCGCACCCCACGAGCACACCAGATCCAGGTAGCGGTGGCCGTCGGCGTCGACGACGTGCACACCCTCGCCGCGTGCGATGAACGCAGGCGAGCCGCCCACGGCGCCAAAAGCGCGCACGGGCGAGTTCACACCTCCGGGAATCACGCGGAGGGCTTGGTCGAGAAGGGCCTCGGAACGGTTCATTTCGTCTCCAGGAGCTCCCGGATCGACTCGGCCTTGGGGGAGGGGACCAGTCGCGCGGGATCGGCGAGGCCGAGCTTGTAACCCCACTCGCGGTCCTCCGGGTCCAACTGCAGCGCCTGATCCCACGCGCGTGCCGCCTGCTCGCGCTGGCCGACGGCGGCGTAGGCATCGCCGAGATCCCCCCACAGCTCGTCGGACTCGGGCTCGCGGAGCACGAGGGACTCGAGCAGGTCCACGAGGTTCTCGCCACCGAGGATGAGCACGGCGGAGCGCAGCTTCTCGTCCTCCGGGGCGAGGTCGAGGGCACGGCGATAGAAGGCGAGGGCCTGCGCATCCTCACCCATCAGCGCCAGGGCCTGGGCCGTGTCGGCAAGCACCTCGGCCTCCGGAGGCATGGGATCGTCGGCCACCGATGCGGAGAGGTCGACACTGCCGAGTCCGAAGCCGCCCTCGCCCGTGAATCCGAGCATGCCACCGGGCACCTGACCGCAGGTGCTCGACAGCTTGTCGGCCCACTCCGAGTCGCCGGGGTCGAGCTCGTTGGCGCGCTGGTACAGCTCGCAGGCGCGCTCGAGATCGCCCTGCGCGACGAGCAGATCCCCGATGTCCCCGAGCTCCTCGTCGGACATGCCCGACGCACCCTCGGTGTACATCTCGTAGACCGCATCGGGACCGAGAAGCTCGGCGATCTTGCCCTGCCACTCGCTGTCTCCAGGGTCGAGGGTCGCCGCATACTGGTAGGCGGCGAGGGCATCGTCACTGCGCCCGGAGGCGAGGTACTCGTCGCCGAGATCGCCCCACACCTCGTCATCGTCGAGGCGGCGCAGGGCACGCCGCTCGAGCTTGGAGCGTCCACCGCCGAGCTCGGCGATGCGCGAGCGGGCCTCGAGGTTCTCGGGGTCGAGGCCCTGCGCCCGGTAGTAGGCGGCCCGCGCCTTCTTCGGCTTGAGCGCCTTCTTGTAGGCATCCCCGAGCGCCACCCAGGCTCCGGCGTCCTCCGGGTTGGTGACGACCTGCGTACGGGCGTCGGACACGCCGCCGGCGAGGGCGGGGAGCAGCATGAGCAGCGCGAGCATCGGGGTTCCTCCGTGACGTGCACACAACGCGGTTCACGAGCCCGCGCTTACGCATGTCTCGCGTCACCCGGGAGCAAGAAGGCGTCCAGCGGAACGCTCGGGGGTCTGACCCTGCTCGGGGGTCTGACACCTCCAGGGGGTCTGACACCTCCAGGGGGTCTGGCACCGCAGGGGGGTCTGACCCTGCTCGGGGGTCTGACCCTGCCCGGGGGTCTGGCACCGCAGGGGGGTCTGACACCGCCGGGGGGTCTGACCCTGCCCGGGGGTCTGACCCTGCCCGGGGGTCTGACCCTGCTCGGGGGTCTGGCACCGCAGGGGGGTCTGGCACCGCAGGGGGGTCAGACCCCATCAGCCGTAAAGACCACCTTCATCCAAACTTTTCACTGCTTTTGATGTCGGCTTATCAATAAGGCGACGACGGCTGTCGGAGGTCCGACAGTCGCCACCTTCGAGACGCACCGCCGAGGGCCAGGTGCGACGGCCCTCTAGCGGCAGGTGCCCCACAGGCCGAGGCTTCCATCGATCGCGATGCTCTGAGCGTCGCGGAACACCCGGTCATAGGTGTTGTTCGGCGCAATCGAGAGCACGAAGCCCTGTCCGGTCTCGAGCGCGCGAACGGTGTAGTTGCCCTGCTCGAGCGTGCCCGTGTACACATAGGCCAGGTAGCGGCCGTAGTTATCCTGGCACTGTGCATCGAAGGTGAGCCACACGTCGCGGTTCTCGAGCACGTCGATCGCGTAGCTCTTCGCTTCCTGGGCCCAGCAGTCGTCCGGGCTGCCGTTGTAGCCGATCTCCGGCGTGTTCAGGCCGATGATGCGGATGTGCTCGCCATCGAGGCTGCCGCCGGTGATCTCGAAGGTGTCGCCGTCGATCACGCGGCCGACGCTGACACGCTGCGCCGGTCGGCAGGGCTCGGGTCCTGCGGGCAGCGTGGACGGCTGGATCTGGTCGAAGGGCGTACCCGTGTCGACCGTCGGACCGGTGTCGACGGTGCCGCTGTCACTGTCGGTGACCGAGTCGGTAGGGGCCGGCTCACAGGCGAGGAGCGCCAGCCACAGCGCGATCACCAGGTCTCCGCCTGGCGGTCCATCATCGCCTGCCGGCGGCTGATGAACACGTCTTCGGGAAGATCCGCGAGATCGAGCTCGGCGAGCGCACCATCGAGGTTGCCCAGGCGCTCGAGACAGGCCGCTGCGCCGAGCTTGGCGTAGCTGCCGAGGGTCGGATCGGCGGTGAGCTCGGCAGCCTCTTCGTAGGTCGTCAGGGCCGCCTGCGCGTCGCCCGCCGCCAGCTGCGCCTCGGCGAGGCCGAGCAGGCCCTCGACGCGGGAGCCTGGGTACTCGGTCGCCGCCTTCTCCCACAGGGTGCGGGAGCGCGACAGCTGACCCGCATCACTCCACGCTCGGGCGGCCTTCATCAGGCGACGCGCGGCGTCAGTGTGAGTCGGGTCCGCCTCGTGCGCGCGCTTGTAGGCCTCGGCAGCCTTCACCGGCTGACGCGACTCGTCGAGCCACAGGTCACCGATGCGCTCGAGGGCCTCGGCGGACTCGTCCGGAAAAGCCCGCGCGAGTCGACGGAGCCGCAGCCGCGCCTCGGTCGGGTTGTCGAGATCGACTGCAGCCACGCGGGCCGCACGCCGCAGCGCCGCACGCTCGATCTCCTGGAACGGCGTCGCATCCGCGACCCGGTCGTACTGGACCAGCGCGTCTTCGGGACGGCCCTGGCCGAGTGCCAGATCGCCGGCGTCGAGCGCCAGCGGGGACATCGGCGACCAGGCACCCAACAGACCCACCGCGCCGATCGCAAGCAGGGCGACCCACGGCGAGAAGCTCGCGTGTTGGCTGGAGTTCGAGATGTCTTCCCCTTCCCAGGACTCCGAAGAGTCCATCCCGGATCCTAGGCGGTCCCACGCCGTCCGGCGAAGCCGGTGTAACGCGACGCGCGAGCGCTGTCAGCGCATTGCCGCTTGCATCGCCGCTTTGTACGACGAGAGGCGGCAGTCCGAAGACCGCCGCCTCTGGGGTGCTCAAACGCGCAGTGGCGCGTTCTACTCTTCGTCGACGACCGTGGGGGCCTCGTCCTCGGAGAGCTCGTCCGCGACGCCTTCGGCCTCGGCGCCCTCCTCGTCGTCGAGGTCCTCGTCCTCTTCCTCGACGATGCGGGTCACGTCGACGATGCGCTCGTCGTCCTCGAGCCGCATCAGGCGAACACCCTGGGTGCTGCGGCTGTAGGTGGACACGCTATCGGCCTCGAAGCGGATGATGCGGCCGGTGTCGGTGACGATCATCAGGTGGTCGCCGGGCTCGACGACGAGCGCACCCGCCACGTCGCCGGTCTTGTCCGACAGCTTGTGGCCGATGATGCCCTTGCCGTTGCGGTTCTGGCGGCGCCACTGGTCGAAGACCGTGCGCTTGCCGTAGCCGAGCGTGGTCACCGTGAGCAGCGACGCGCCCTCGGCGGCCTCGACCTCGGCCTCTTCACCCTCGACCTCGACCTCTTCGATCTCCTCGTCCTCGACGTCCTCGTCGGTCGCCGCGGGCACGAGCAGGGCCTCGACCACGAAGTCACCGGGATCGAGCGCGATGCCCTTGTTGCCGCGGGCGTTGCGGCCGTAGGACGGCACGCCGTTGGACTTGCCCTCGTCGGACTCGCGCTTGAAGCGGATCGACTGACCCTTCGCCGAGAAGATCATCACGTCGACCTCGGCATCCGCCGGGATCTCCTTCACGATCTGCAGCTCGTCGTCCTCGGCCACACCGCAGGCGATCAGGCCGCCCTGGCGGATGTTGCGGTACTCGGAGAGCGCGGTGCGCTTGACCAGGCCCTGGTGCGACACGAACAGCAGGTCCGAGCCGGACTCGTCGCTGATCTCGGGCACGCTGACGACCGCAGTGATCTTCTCGTCCTTCTGGACCGGGACGAGGTTGATGATCGGCTTGCCCTTCGCGGTGCGGCTGGTCTCGGGGATCTGGTACACCGGCAGCGGGTAGACCTTGCCGGAGCTCGTGAACACCATGAGCGTGTTGTGGGTGTTGGCGATGAAGATCGAGGTCACGTAGTCCTCGTCACGGGTCGCCATGCCCTTCTTGCCCATGCCGCCGCGCTTCTGGGCGCGCCACTCGTCGGGATGCACGCGCTTGATGTAGCCGAGGTGGCTCACCGTCACGACGTGGTCCTCTTCGGCGACGAGGTCGTGGATCGACAGCTCACCGAGATCGTCGACGATGCGGGTGCGGCGGTCATCGCCGTACTGGTCGCGAACCTCGACGAGCTCGTCCTTGACCACGCCCATGAGCCGGATCTCGGAGCCGAGGATGTCCTCGTACTCGGAGATCTGCGCGAGCACGTCCTGCAACTCCTCGAGGATCTTCTCGCGCTCCATGCCCGTGAGGCGCTGCAGCCGCATCTCGAGGATGGCGCTGGCCTGGATCTCGGTGAGGTCGAAGCGCGCCATGAGCCCCTCGCGGGCCTCCTGTGCGTTGGCGCTCGCGCGGATGAGCGCGATGACCTCGTCGAGCCAGTCGAGGGCGATCTTGAAGCCCTCGAGGATGTGCGCCCGCTCCTTGGCCTTGCGCAGCAGGTAGCGGGTGCGGCGCAGGATGACGTCACGGCGGTGGCTGATGTAGTGCGAGATCATCTCGCGCAGGGTCAGCACCCGAGGTCGCTTGTTGACGATGGCGAGCAGGATCACGCCGAAGGTGCTCTGCAGCGGCGTGTGCTTGTACAGGTGGTTGAGCACCACCTCGGGGAAGGCGTCGTTCTTGAGCTCGATGACGACGCGCATGCCCTTGCGGTCGGACTCGTCGCGCAGGGCGTGGATGCCGTCGATGCGCTTGTCCTTGACCAGCTCGGCGATCTGCTGGATGAGACGCGCCTTGTTCACCTGGTAGGGCAGCTCGTCGATGATGATGGCGGTACGCCCGTTCTTGAGCTCCTCGAACTCGGCGCGACCGCGCACGACCACGCGACCGCGACCGGTGCTGTACGCGTCGCGCACGCCCTTGCGACCGTAGATCGTGCCTCCGGTCGGGAAGTCCGGACCGGGGATGAGCTCCATGAGGTCATCGAGGTCGGCGTCGGGGTTCTCGATCAGGTGCACGCAGGCGTTGATCACCTCGACGAGGTTGTGCGGCGGGATCTTGGTCGCCATGCCGACCGCGATGCCGTCGGCGCCGTTGACGAGCAGGTTCGGGAAGCGCGCCGGGAGCACGTCGGGCTCGAGCACCTGACCATCGAAGTTCGGCGAGAAGCTCACCGTCTCCTTGTCGATGTCGGTGAGCATCTCCTCGGCGAGCCTGGTCATCCGGCACTCGGTGTACCGGTAGGCGGCGGCCGGGTCGCCATCGACGGAGCCGAAGTTGCCCTGGCCGTCGACGAGCATGTACCGGAGGTTCCACGGCTGGGCCATGCGCACGAGGGCGTCGTAGACCGCGCTATCGCCGTGCGGGTGGTACTTCTTGAGCACCTCGCCGACGACACCGGCGCACTTGGAGTACTTCTTGTTCGCGGCCAGACCCTCGCGGTCCATCGCGTAGAGGATGCGCCGGTGCACGGGCTTGAGGCCGTCGCGAACATCGGGCAGCGCGCGCCCGATGATGACGGACATCGAGTAGTCCATGTACGAGTTCCGCATCTCGTCTTCGATGCGGATCGGCACCACGTCCTTGGCGAAATCCATAGGTTCCTTGGGGGATGGAGAGGAGGGGAGGCGTCCAGCAGGACGCGGAGGGTCGAACAGTCCCTCTCCTTTAACGCGCGCGCGTGTACGCGCGACCTGCCGCGCCGGGTTTCACAAACGCAGATCAGCCGCGTGGCACCGCGCAGATCGTCGGTTCGACACCCATCCACGGGAGGCTCGGCAAGCGCGAGCCGACGAGCCCGATGCCATCGACCTGTGCGGGCACGATTCGCGTGTGTAGGCTCTGGCATGCCCCGAAAGCCCTTGCTTGCCCTCGTCCTCGCCGTATCGCTCGTCCCGGTGGGTCTGTGGTGCGCCTCGGGAGCCCCGACCCCACAAGCCCCGCGTGCCCCCGCCATCGTGCAGCTCACCGTGACGCCATCCACCGAGAGGACCGTCTCTGGCGCGTCGCCGGCCGAGACCGAAGCATTCCGCGAGACCCTCGGTCAGCGCGTCGCCGAGGCGGAGTTCGCCTGCGGCGGCCGCGTGGCCTTCGGCTGCGACGGCGACGCGTGTGCGGTAGTCGGTCCCCTCGAGCCGGCGCCCGTGCGCTGGCTGCGTCGACCCTCCGTGTTCCTCGAACAGACGCTGGGCGCCATGGTCACAAGCCGCGACCCGGGACCATGCGGACAGGCCCAGCGCGCGATGCCGTCGGGCCAGGTACGCCAACTCGCCACCAGCCACACCTGCGTCGTGCACGACCGCGTGTTCGCGAAGCCGGCGAGCCGCGAGGAAGCCGTCGCCCGCGCCGAGTACGCCGACGCCCTGTGCCTCGCCGTGTTCGCCACGGCCGTCCGGTGACCCGGGGGCGCTGGCTCGCGGTCTCGCGTTTCGCCAGCCCAACGTGCTGATCGAGGAAGTCCTCGCGCCCGCTCTCGGCCTCGAGCGCCAGGGTCCCTGCGTCACCGCTTCCCTCGCGATTCCATGGGACAGCGTGCGCTACGTCGATGGCACCCAGTGTCTGTGGGAGCGCCGTGACGACGCGCCTCGCGTCACACCCGAGGCCTGGCCCGAGAACCTGGTGTTCGTCGAAGCCCTGTGTCGCGCGTCGCTGGACGCGCGCTGATTCCCGGTCCGACGTCGGGTAGACTGGGGCATGATCGCGTGGTTCCTGGGTTTGGCACTGGCATGTCCCGCAGAGGACTCGACCTTCTGCCGGGCCTGGGATGCGGCGTATATCGAGGCGCCATGGCCGACGCTGCACTGTGACGAGTCCTGCCACCGCGAGGTTGTCCGCGCCCGCGAAGCGCTCACCGACCCCTGGCTACTCGCCCTGCTCGACCGGGTCGTCGCCACGAAGCCCGAGGACATCGCCGCGAGCCTCACCCGGCTCGAAGCCCTGGTCGAGGACAGTCCCGAACACGCCCTCTCCGGCGAAGCACGCTTCTGGATCGCCGAGGGGAGCGGGACGAGCCCCTGCGCGCCGCCAGCGGGGAAGCCCACGCACTGGCGCTGAGCCTCACCGCCCGGCGGCGAAGTCTGCGAAGCTGCGGTGCAGGTGCCACACCTGGGCCATCGGAACCGGCGTGACCTGACGCGGACCCGGACTGTTGGCGAACAGCGGCGGGTAGTGGAGCAGCGCCTGGTCGGGTCCGGGGACCAGGTCGGTGCGGTCGTCCTCGTAGAACGCCGCGAAGCGCTCGGTGCACATGCCGAACAGCCAGTCCGTGTACCCGACGCCGAGGTCTTCCCACTCGGCGGTGTCCGGAGCGAAGTAGGCCATGTGCTGGTTCGACCGGGCCCACGCGAACACGCCGCCCAGCGCGTCGTCGGCGACGAGGATGCCGATCGGATGCCCGTGCTCGTGGTTCCAGGTGTCGAGGGCCCGCATCGGCCCACCCGCGCCGAGCACGCGCAGCCAGCCGTCGATGAGCACGCCGCCGGTGTGATAGGCGACCGCGCCGAGAGGCGACCGCGTGCTGATCTGCAGCCACTCGAGCACCCGCGTGCCGTCAGCCTCGTCCCGAGCCAGCAGCTCGACGGGGTGGGGGGCCGCGGCGGCCCACTCCCGGAGCATGCCGAGGGCATCCTCGGGATGGATCAGCTCGGAGGCAGACCTCACAGCTCCTCCGCGTTCTCCACGAACAGGTTCTCGCCGACGAGGTTGAGGCTCTTGAGGTCGTTGACCTCGTCATCGAGCCGCGGGACTTCCTGGTAGAAGCCGCCGCCGCGCGCGTGGCGACGCACCCGCTCGACCATGGCGTGCTCGGCCTCGGACAGCTCGCGCAGGCGACGATGGGCCATGCCCAGTCGCGCGAGCAGGCGCTTGACCGTCTTCTCGTCGAGGTCGCCCGCCATCTCCCGCGCCGGCGCACCCAGCGCACCTTCGGCGTCGTGGCTCGCGTCTTCGCAGCGGTGGATCTGGTTCACGACCACGCCACCCCGCGGAAGCTCGCGGGCGCCGAGCTCGTCCTGGAAGAAGCTCGCCACGTCGACGCTCGACTCGGTCGGCGCGCACACGGTGACGAACTGGGTGTCCTCGCGGTTGAACAGGGCCATCACCGCGTCGTGCCGCTGGCGGAAGCCGTCGTAGAGCTCCTTGAAGTCCGAGAGGAACTCCTTGAAGTCGTTCAGGAACTCCGCACCCATGACCAGGCCGAGCAGCTTGAACACGACCCCGCCGGCACCCGAGATGATGCGCATGCCGAACAGGCCGCGGCTGTCCTCGGGCTCGAGCAGCCAGCCGAACACGCGCTCGTCGAGGAAGTCGACGATGCGGCCGGGGCTCTCGAGGAAGTCCAGGGCGTTCTTCACCGGCGGCGTATCGAGCACGACGAGGTCGAACTCGCCGCTGTGCACGATGTCGTACAGCTTCTCGGTCGCCATGTACTCCTGGCTTCCGGCGAAGGTATCGGCCATGACCCGGTACAGGCGGTTGTTGAGGATGCGGTCGCGCACTTCCTCGTTGGGGCTCACCCGCGCGATGACGTTGTCGAAGGTGCTCTTGCTGTCGAGCATCATCGCCCACAGCTCGCCCTTCGCCTCGGGCAGCGCCGAGAGGTCGATCTGCTGGCCCTCACCCGAGAAGCGCTTGAGACCCAGGCTGTTCGCGAGGCGCTTCGCCGGGTCGATGGTGAGCACCATCACCTTGCGTCCGCGCACCGCGCCGCGAAGGCCGATGGCCGCGGAGGTGGTGGTCTTGCCGACACCGCCGCTACCGACGCAGACGACGAGGTTGGTGGAGTCCAGCCAGGCGTTCAGATCCATGGCAGGTCCCTCCGAGCGATGCCCACCTGACGGGCGAGATGCACAGCGACGCCGGCCACGGCCTGACGCGGCACACCACCGGCGGCGGCGGGCGGCACCATCACTGGCGGCTCGCCGAACACGCCCTCGAGGCGCTCGCTGGACTCGGCGGTCGCCTGCTCGAGGCGGTCCTCCCACAGCCCGGCGCGCACGTACTCGCGACCGATGCCGTCGATGGCCTCGTTCTCCCACAGGCGCTTGAGCAGCGTGCGCTCGTCGTCCGAGAGGGAGGGCAGGGTGGCGCGGTTGAGGAAGCAGGTCGGGTTGCCGCCGAACATGTCGGCCTTCTGCATCCGGTCGTGGGTCTCGATGGTCTCGTTGACCACCATCTCCTCGGGGATGGCAACGAACGCGAGGCGCGCGGCCTCGCTGCCGAACAGCTCCTTGAGCTCGATGGCGCGCTTGCGCACCGGGCCCGACTGGAACAGGTCCAGGGCCGAGCGCAGGATGTCGAGCATCGAGAACGCGTGGCCGGACGCGGGCATGTCGACGACCACGAGGTCGTACTGCTCGACCAGCTGGCCGATGCGCGACAGGAACGCGACCTCGCGGGTGCCGGGCGCGGCGTCGAGCACGCGCTGCACGACCTGGTTCTCGAGCACCGCCTTCACGAGGCGGCGCAAGGGAAGCATGCGCGTGAGGTACGCGACGAGCGCGCCATCCCAGTGGATGTTGCACACGTGCAGCTTGTCGGTGATCGCCACCGGCTCGAACGGAGGCGGCTCTCCGAAGATGGCCGCCGCGCTCGGACGCTGGGTGTCGATCTCGCAGAAGACCGTGCGCTGGCCCTGTGCGGCGCCGACCACCGCGAGCGCCGCCGCGTAGGTCGTCTTTCCGGTTCCGCCCTTGCCCGTGACCATGACGAGCCGGCCGTCGAGGAGCTCGCGAACACTCACGCGCGCCCCCTTGAGTTGAGTTCGGACAAGGGCAGCTTCCTAGATGTCGAGGTTCCGCACGGACAGTGCGTTCTGCTCGATGAAGTCGCGCCGAGGCTCGACCGCATCTCCCATCAGGATCGTAAACATCCGGTCGGCCTGGGGAAGGTCATCGAGCTCGACTCGCTGAAGAATCCGCTCCTCGGGGTCCAGCGTGGTCTCCCACAGCTGCTCCGGGTTCATCTCGCCGAGGCCCTTGTAGCGCTGGATGTCGTAGCCGCGCTGGGACAGACCGAGCAGCTCTTCGAACAGCTGCGGCCAGCTCGCGACCTCGCGCTCGGTGTTGCCCGACTTGAGCACCAGCGGCAGGCTGAGCTTCTCGCGCAGGGACGTGTCGAGCTTGATCAGCGCATCCTCGCTGTCGAGACCGGTGAGCCGGACCTCGCGCATGTCGCCGGACTCCTCGACCATCAGCGTCACCGCGTCGGTGTCGGGGCGGACCCAGCGCACGAGCATGTCGATGTCACGAGCAGCGATGGCCACGCGAAGCTGCTCTTCGATCTCGGAGATGTCGCTCGGAATCGTGCCACCACAGACCTCGATGAACGCATCGAGCACCGGACCGGGCTGGCGACGCTGGGCCAGGCGACGGCGGTACTCGCCGAGCTGGTCCATGAGCCCCGAGATGACCTCGGCCTCGATCGGCTCCTCGCTGCCCGGCGTGTACACGCGGACGGAGGACGGCGCGCTCTCGAGGAAGAACGCTTCCATCGCGTTCTCGTCCTTGATGTAGCGCTCGGAGCGACCGCGCTTGACGCGGTACAGCGGGGGCTGGGCGATGTACAGGTGCCCGCCCTCGACCAGCTCGCGCATCTGCCGGTAGAAGAAGGTGAGGAGCAGCGTGCGGATGTGGCTTCCGTCCACATCGGCGTCGGTCATGATGATGATGCGACCGTAGCGCAGCTTCTCGGGGTTGTAGTCGGGGCCGATGCCGCAGCCGAGCGCGGAGATGATGGTCCTCACCTCGTTGTTGGCGAGCATCTTGTCGAAGCGCGCCTTCTCGACGTTGAGGATCTTGCCGCGCAGCGGGAGGATGGCCTGGGTCGCGCGGTCGCGGCCCTGCTTGGCCGAGCCGCCGGCGGAGTCACCCTCGACCAGGTACAGCTCGCACTTCTCGGGGTCGCGCTCCTGGCAGTCGGCGAGCTTGCCGGGCAGGTCGCCACCCTCGAGGGCGGACTTGCGACGGGCGAGGTCGCGGGCCTTGCGGGCGGCGTCGCGGGCGCGAGCCGACTCGATGGCCTTGCTGATGATCTGCTTGGCGACGTCGGGGTTCTCGTCGAGGAACACCGCCAGTGCATCGGCGGCGACGCTCTCGGTGAGGCCCTTGACCTCGGAGTTGCCGAGCTTGGTCTTGGTCTGGCCCTCGAACTGCGGGTCGGGCACGTGCACGGAGAGCACGCAGGTCAGCCCCTCGCGGATGTCATCACCCGAAAGGTTGTCCGCCTTCTGGGACTTGAGCAGGCCCGAGGTCGACGCGTAGTTGTTGATGGTGCGGGTCAGCGCAGCCTTGAGACCGGAGAGGTGAGTGCCGCCCTCGTGCGTGTTGATGTTGTTCACGAACGAGTGGATGTGCTCCTGGTAGGCGGTGGTCCACTGCATGGCGATGTCCACCATGAGGGTGCCTTCCTCGGTCTTGAACTCGGCGGAGCCCTGCACGTGGATGGGCTCGCCGTGGAGCGGCGTGCGCGCCTCGTTGAGGTGCTTGACGTAGCTGACGAGGCCGCCCTCGTAGTGGAACACGGCGTGGTTGTCGTCGCGGTCGTCGTGCAGCTCGATGATCAGGCCCGGGTTGAGGTAGGCCAGCTCGCGAAGCCGCTTCTCGAGCACGCCGTACTCGAACTCGGTGGTCTCCTGGAAGATCTCCGGGTCCGGCCAGAAGCGCACGGTGGTGCCGCGCTTGTTGATCTTGCCCTCACCGCTGCCGTCGATGCGGGGCGCGGGGCCCTGCTCGGTGAGCGCCATGGTCGGCTCGCCCTTGGCGTACTCCTGGTGGTAGGCCTTGCCGTCGCGCCAGATGTCGAGCGCGAGCTTGTGCGACAGGGCGTTCACACAGGACACGCCGACGCCGTGCAGTCCGCCGGAGACCTTGTAGGTCTCGGAGTCGAACTTGCCGCCGGCGTGGAGCACCGTCATCACGACCTGTGCGGCGGGAATGCCCTGCTGGGCGTGGATGTCGACGGGGATGCCGCGGCCGTTGTCGGCCACCGAGCAGCTTCCGTCGTGGTGCAGCCGGACGATGACCCGGGTGCAGTAGCCGGCGAGCGCCTCGTCGATGGAGTTGTCGACCACCTCGTAGACGAGATGGTGCAGGCCCTTCGGGCCCGTGCTTCCGATGTACATGGCCGGGCGCTTACGGACCGCGGCCAGTCCCTCGAGGACCTGAATGCTTCCCGAGCTGTACTCGGGGTTCTCCGTCTCCATGCATCGTCTCGCTGGTTGGATGATCCCAGGGTGTGTATCCGGTCGGATCCGGGTGGGCCACCACGCCGGAGATGCCGTAATGATGCGGATCTCAGCGAGGTCGGTTTTGCTCTCGCAGCCAGTTGACGCGGTACGGACACGAAACCGGAGCGCCACCCCGGAGCCAAGCGCTCCAGAATGGATCATCCACAGCTGTGGATCGACCTGTGGATCGCTAAAATCCGAGGGTTGGAGCCCCGTCCCGGCGCTCAAGACCGCGAGGCTCGCGACGCTGCAGCAGGCCCAGAGAGCGCAGCGCGAGCCACAGCGCCGACGGACCCTGTCGGGCGCGCGACGGGACCTAGCTGACGTCGAGTCGGCCCTTCTCCACCCGCACCGCCACGGTGTCGCCCACCGGCAGGCCCTCGATGTGTTCGGGCGCCGTCGTGCTCGCCCACACCTGGGCCCCGAGCTCGGCGAGCACCTGGACCAGGCGTGCGGTGCGCGCACGGTCGAGCTCGCTGCTCACGTCGTCGAGCAGGAACAGGGGCGTCACGCCGGCGGCCTTGGCGGCGAGCAGCTCGGCGAGCTTGAGCGAGAGCACCAGCGAGCGCACCTGTCCGCGCGAGCCGAAGGTGCGCAGGGCCTTGCCATCGAGGCTGATCACCAGCTCGTCGGTGTGCGGTCCCACCAGCGTGAATCCGCGGCGCTGGTCGAGCTCGCGGGACTCGCTCATCGCCTCGAGCAGCGCGTTCTTCCGGACCTCGTGGCTGTCGCCGAGCGCCTTGGTGCGCATGCGAAGCCCGAGCTCCTCCTTGCGACCGGCGATGGTCCGGTGGACCTCGCGCACGTGCGGACCGAGGTCGTCGAGCAGGACCGCGCGCCGCTCGGCCACCTTGGCGCCGAGCTCGGCCAGCTGCAGGTCGTAGACGTCGAGCAGCGCGGGATCCGTCGGTCCCTTGAGCGCCGCGGCCTTGTGGCCCAGCGCCCGGCGGTAGGCCCGCACCAGCCCGAGGTAGGCCGGCTGGCGCGTGAACGTGGCCCGATCGACCCAGGCCCTCCGAATCGAGGGTTCGCCATCGACAATCGCCGCGTCACTCGGCGCGAAGGCGATGGCACGCACCCCGGTGAAGTAGTCGGAGAGCTCCCGGGGCGTCTTGCCGTCGACGCGGATCTGCCGCTCCCCCTCGTAGTCGACCCGGTATCGCCGGAGCAGGCCCTCGTGTACGACGTCGAGGGCGACGTGTGCGCTGCTCGCCTCCCAGCCGACCAGCTCCTTGAGCTTCTTGCCGCGGAGGGGCTTGAGGGTGGCCGCCCAGTAGACGGCCTCGAGGGCGTTGGTCTTTCCCTGGGCGTTATCGCCGTGAAAGACCACGAACTGAGCGTCCGTGGCGAGCTCGAAGGGCTCCAGGTTCCGGAAGCCCTCGGTCGCCAGACGGACAGCACGCACGCTGGTCTATCAGTCCAGCCGCATGGGCATGATGATGAAGAACGCGTCGTCGCTGTCGGGGTCGCTGACCTCGCAGGGACCGAGCGGGTGCGCCATCGACAGCTTCACCTTGTCGCCGCGCAGCGCCCCGACCATCTCGGCCAGGTACTTCACGTTGAAGCCGATGGTGATGGGCTCGCCCTCGAACTCGATGGGCAGTGCTTCCTTCACCTCGCCGCGGTCGACGTTGTGGACCTGGATCTGCAGCTCGTCGTCGGTGAACGCGAACTTCACGGCGCGAACCTTGTCCTGGACGAGGATGGCGACGCGACGCAGGGTCGAGGTCAGCTCTTCCTTGAGGACGATGGCGTTCTGCTTGCCACCGCGGGGCAGCTGCTCCCACGCCGGGAAGTCACCATCGAGCATGCGGAACCAGAAGGTCTCGCCGCCGCGGGTCAACCGCATCGCCCCGTCACCGAAGGCGAGCTCGACCGAGCTGTCCTCGCTGTCGAGCAGCTTCTTCATCACCGCGAGGGCCTTGCGGGGAACGAGCATGCGCGGCGTGACCGCGAGGTCACCCTCGTAGTCCGAGGAGGCCACGGCCAGGCGGTGCCCGTTGGTGGCGATGAAGCGCATGCGCGGACCGCTCTCGGTCTCGATCTGCTTGATGTCCGCTCCGTTGAAGCCGCTGCGGCCATCGTCGGTCGACACCGCGAACGAGGTCTGCTCGACCAGGCGAAGCAGCTCGCGCTCGACCACAGTCACCGCTCCACGAGCGTCGAAGGCCGGAAGGGAGGGGTACTCCTCGGCCGCTGTGCCCGGCAGACGGAAGAACGCGCGACCACTGGTCACCTCGAGACGGCTGCTGCCACCGAGGGTGAGGCGCACGGTCGGGTCGGGCAGGGTGCGAATCACCTGGAAGAAGTGCGCAGCATCGACGGCAATCTCGCCAGCCTTCTCGACGTTGGCGGCGATGTCCCCGATGTAGGCGACCTCGGTGTCCGTGGCGGTCACTCGCAGCGAGCCGTCTCGGGCCCGCAGCAGCACGTGCGAGAGCACGGGGTGGGTTCCGCGGCGCTCGACAATGCCTTGCACCCGCGCCAGCCCTCTGGCGAGTGCGTCACGGTCGATGAAGAGGTCCATGGGTGCTGCTCCTTTGGCGGCCCTTCCTATCACCCCAGTGTGGATCTGGATGTGGATCGCCGTAGCCGTAGGGCCTGTGGATGCTGTGAGTAACGTGGAGAGTGGAGGTTCTTTCGAGAAGATCGGTGTGGATAGATCCAGGGGACGAACCGCTTTCCTCAGGGGACGAAGCTGGGGATGAGCACCCGGGTGTCGCGCGGGCTCGGATGTGCCCACAACTCTTCCCCGCAGCGTTCCCCGATCCGTCCCCTGGATCTCCCCAGGGTTGTTCCCCAACTCATCCACAAGCTGTGGATCGGGGAGACGTGCGGAGACCTACCGCGGACGGACCTTGAGACTCGCTTCGATGAGCTTGATCTTGTAGGCCAGATCGGCGTCGTCCTTGATCTCCTTGGCGACCTTCTTGAAGCCATACTGAATGGTGGAGTGGTCCCGCCCACCGAACTCGCGGCCGAGCTCGGGGAAGGACAGGCTGGTGTAGCGACGTGCGAGGAACATCGCGATCTGCCGCGGGCGCGTGAGGGTACGCGTGCGCTTGCTGCCGGTGATGTCGGCACTGCGCAGGCTGTGGAAGCGCGCCACGGCCTCGATGATCGCCGGCACGGTGAGCACCACGGGGCTCGCGCGGAAGATGTTCGGCATCTTGTCGCGGGCGAACTCGAGGGTCAGCGGCTGGTTGTAGAAGGTGTGGAGCGCCGCGAGGCGGTTGAGGATGCCCTCGAGCTCGCGGATGTTGCCCTCGACCTGGTGGGCGATGGCGTCGGCGAGATCGCTCGGGATCGACAGGCCCTGCTGCTCGGACTTCTGCTGGAGGATCGCGAGCAGCGTCTCCTTGTCCGGTGCCGAGATGTCGGCGAGAAGCCCACCCTCGAAGCGCGTGCGCAGGCGGGGCTCGAGCTTGTCGATGTCCTTCGGGTTCACATCGGCGGTGAGCACGATCTGGCGACCGGAGTTCACGAGCGCGTTGAACGTGTGGAAGAACTCGACCTGGGTGCGCTCCTTGCCCGACAGGAACTGCACGTCGTCCACCAACAGGACGCTGGCTCGCTTCCGGTACTTGTTCCGGAAGTCCTCCATGCGCTTGTAGCGAAGGCAGTTGATCATGTCGTTCATGAAGTCCTCGGCCGTCACGTAGACGATGCGGGCCGAGGGGTCGGTGGCGAGGATGTGGTTCGCCACCGCGTGCATCAGGTGGGTCTTGCCGAGGCCGGTGCTGCCCCACACGAACAGCGGGTTGTACTGCTCGGCCGGGGAGTCGGCGACGCCGCGGGCGGCGGCGTGCGCGAACTGGTTGCACTCTCCGACGACGAAGTTGTCGAAGGTCTGCCCGGCGGACACGCCGATGGCGCGAGGCTGATCGGCACTGCCCCGCTCCTCGACCCCGCCCTCGTGGGCATCCTGGGTGACGAGCTCCACGCGGGTGGGGCGTCCGCGGAGCGCGGAGGCCTCGCCGACGAGGTCGGGCAGGTAGTTGTCGGTGATCCAGTCGCGGTAGTAGCGATTGGCCACCTCGAGCCCCAGCACGTCCCCCTCGAGCTTGAGGGGTTTGGCTGTCGTCAGCCAGATCTCCACGTCTTCGCGACCGATGCGTTGCTGCATGGCCTCGAGGAGGCGATCCCAGAGTTCGGAAGAGTCCATCGACATCCCGGGCGCGCGCTGCTCACAAGGCGGGTCCTCGTATAAGCGCAGGGGGCTTGGGGGGGCTCCGCACGCTAACAGGCCCCCCCGAGGTTGGACAAGCCACTTGACAGGGCCCGCGCCTTCCCCCTCCGCGGATCGCGGAACGACCGGAGTTTTCTCGCCGTCAACGCGCTGTCTCGCAGCGGTTCATAGCGAGACAACCCCTCCGAGAAAGCCCTGTCGCGCCGCCTCGCAGGCCGTTCCCCGCGATCACGGGCGATCGTGTTCGCGCGATCGCGACGGCTCCTGGACCCCGCGAGGCGCGCGACAGCCGACGGGTGCGCCTGGTCGGGGATCCCGACGAGCACGGACACGTCGAGGACACCCTTGCCAGGGGGGTCTGAGCGGGATACCTGGGGCCGCCGTGCGTTCGGGTCAGCTCCCGTACGCCCATCCAATTCAACGGCGCCGGCTCGGCCGGCCACTCTCACCGCACGCTCGCCGACCTCGCGCGGGGCAGTACGGAGGCCCAAATGAAGCGCACCTACCAGCCGCACAACCTGAAGCGTAAGCGGACCCACGGGTTCCGTGCTCGGATGAAGACCAACGGAGGCCAGAACGTGCTGCGCCGTCGTCGGGCCAAGGGCCGCAAGCGCCTCTCCGTCACCATCGCGTCCAAGAAGCACTAGGAGCGGTGGCCGAACCCGGGCCACCGAGCAGGGACTTCCCGAAGTCGGTGCGCCTGCGCCGCTCGGTGGAGTTCAAGCAGGTCCAGCGGCGTGGAAAGCGTCTTTCCACGGAAAACCTGCGGATCTGCGTTCTCCCAAACGCCCTTGCCGCCCCGCGCTTCGGCCTTACCGTCTCCCGGAAGGTGGGCAATGCCGTGGTGAGGAACCGGGTCAAGCGCTGGCTACGCGAAGCCATCCGTCATGAGCGGGTGGGGGCGGAGCTCGGCGCGGTCGACCTCGTGTTCATCGCCTGGCCCTCGGCAGCCGATGCTGGCGCCGAGTCCATCCGGAAGCAGGTGGCTCGCAGCTTCGCTCGACTCGGGCGGAGCAAGTGATCCAGGCGCTCCTCATCGGAATCATCCGCTTCTACAAGCGGTACATCTCGATCCTGACGCCGCCCAGTTGCCGCTTCCAGCCCACCTGTTCCTCCTACGGAATCGAGGCGATCACGGTGCACGGACCACTGCGCGGAACCTGGCTCACGATGAAGCGCATCGCGAGCTGCCATCCCTTCCACCCCGGTGGCTACGACCCCGTGCCGCCGAAGAGTGAGGGCTGATGGACCGCCGTACGCTGACCGCGATCCTCCTCACCCTCGGTCTCTACTACGCGTGGATCGCCGCCTTCGGACCCTTCAAGGGCACCGAGGCCGTCGAGGATCCCGCGCTCGCCGGTGAAGAGACCCCCGAGATCGCGCCGGCACCCGAGCCGGTCGCCACCGCGTCGACTGCGCACCTGCCGGTCGAGGACATCGACTTCGCCGCGTGCGGCTTCGAGGCGAAGATCTCCACGGCTGGCGGCGGCATGCACGACGTGCGGCTGCCGAAGGTCGAGGCCCCCCTCGACATCCAGACCCTGTGGGGCAAGGCGCTCTCGTTCCTGCCGTTCTACGACGCCATGCCGGGTGGCTGGAACCCCTACGGCGATCCGCCGGGTCCGCTGACCATGGCCGGCCCCAAGGGTGCGATCGCCGCCGTCGGTGTGGGCGAGCTCGAGGCCCTGCCGCACTTCGGTGTCGAGACCCGCGAGACCGGCAAGGTCGTGCTCGCCGGCGTCACCGAAGACGGCGTCGCCATCCGCCACAGCTTCACCGCCGTGCCCGAGAGCGACGCGAGCCCCTGCTACGTCGAGGTCGAGACCTCCTGGTCCGGGCCAACAGACAAGGCCGCGTGGATCGGTGTGCACGCCGAGATGGCGCCCGAGGCCGGCTACTACGACAACGAGATTCGGCCCTACGCCGTCGTCGACGGTGGCCAGGACTACGAGATGAACCTCGACAACGTCGTCGAGGACCGCATCTCCGAGGGTCCGGTGTCGTGGTTCGGCATCGCGGATCGCTACTTCCTCACCGGCCTGCTCCCCGAGGACGACTCGAAGGGCACGCTCTACTTCTCGCAGCGCGGCGAAGGCGAGGGCGCGACCTGGGGCGATCACTATGTGGTCGCCAACAGCCTGTCCGCGGGCGAGGTCCATGCCGAGACCTTCAAGCTGTACATCGGCGACAAGACCCGCGCGAACCTCGACCGCCTGCACGACGACCTCGGCGTGCTCCAGAACTACGGCTGGTTCGCGGTGTTCGCCGGTCCGCTGCTGTGGCTGCTCGTGTTCCTCCAGGGCTACGTCGGCAACTGGGGCCTCGCGATCATCACGCTCACCGTGCTCGTGAAGTCGGCCCTGTTCCCGCTCACGCACATGGGCTTCAAGAGCTCGCAGCGGATGCAGGACATCCAGCCGCAGCTCGCCGAGATCAAGGAGAAGTACGCGGAGCAGCCTGAAGAGCTGAACCGCCGTACCATGGAGCTGTTCCAGAAGGAGGGTGTGAACCCCTTCGGCGGCTGTCTCCCGATGATCCTGCAGATGCCCGTGTGGTTCGCGCTGTACCGCGTGCTCCTGCAGGCGCCGCAGCTCTACCACACCGATTTCCTGTACCTGAAGGACCTGTCCTCGGTCGACCCGTACGGCGCGCTGCCGTTCGCGGTCGTCGGACTGATGCTGCTTCAGCAGCAGTTCACTCCGATGGGCAACCTCGATCCGACCCAGGCTCGGGTGATGAAGCTGATGCCGGTGATCTTCGGCTTCTTCTTCTTCACCTTCCCGTCCGGGTTGGTGCTCTACATCTTCGTCAACACGATGCTTAGCATCCTGCAGCAGTGGTGGATCCGGCGCTCGATGGCGCGGCCCGCTGCAACCCCAACCCCCCAAGGAGCGGCCACATGAGCCAGATCCCGGAAGGCGCGACCACGGTCCACGGTGAAGGACCCGATCTCAAGAAGGCCATTCTCGCCGCAGCCGGCGAGCTCGGCGTCGAAGCCGACAAGGTCGGGTACAAGCTCGACATGGACCACTTTCGCGGTGCCGGCGGACGCTCCAGCGTGAAGGTGATCGCGTGGGCTGCCGACGGTGATGCCGCCGCGGACCCGCAGAAGCTGCGCAGCCTGGGCGAGCCCCGCGAGGACTCCGGCGACGACGAGGATCGCGGCGAGCGTCGCGAGCGTCGTGAGCGCAAGGGCCGTGACCGCAAGGACCGCGGTGATCGTGGCGACCGCCGCGACCGTGGTGATCGCGGTGACCGCGGTGACCGCGGTGATCGTCGTGACCGTCGCGACCGCGACGACCGTCGCGAGCGCGGTGGCCGCAGCGAGCGCAAGGGCGCCGAAGAGGGCACCACCGAGGCGAGCGACTTCGCCGCGGCGTGGCTCACCGAGCTGCTCGGCTTCATGAGCCTCGAGGGCAGCGTCGAGGGCACCGGCTCCGAGGAGCGCGTGCACCTCGCGGTGACCGTGGACAAGGCGGGCCGACTGATCGGTCGCCGTGGCGCGACCCTCTCCGCCATCCGCCACATGCTCAAGCTGGCCCTCGTCAAGCACGGTGAGCCCGTGATCGACGTCGACGTGGCTGACGAGCGTGGCGACGAGGAGCGCGAGGAGCGTCCCCGCCGCGAGCGCCGCGAGCGTTCCCGCAAGGGCGACCACGCCCCCGAGAAGCTCAAGGCTCTCGCCGAGCGCGCCGCCGAGCGCGCGATCGAGACCGGCAAGGTGATCACCATCAACCTCGAGCTCAACAGCTACGACCGTCGCCTCGTGCACATGACGATCAGCGAGCTCGAGGGCGTCTCCAGCCGCTCCGAGGAGCGTGACGGCGGCAAGGTCGTGCAGATCGTGCCCGACGCTGCCGACGAGGACGACGAGTAGGCATGGCGAGGTCGCGGAGGACGCCCGCCCCGTGCGGGTCGCACCCGTGACCGTCGTCGTCGCTGCGGCGACGCCGCCCGGCGCGAGCGCGCTGGCGCTGATCCGGCTCTCGGGAGAGGGCCTGGACTCGGTGCTGGCGCGCTTCGTGCGTTCGGGGGCCGAGGTGGGGGGAGCCCCGCGACGCTGCGAGGTGTTCGATGCACAGGGCACCATCGACGACGGCTTGATCTGGCTCGGAAAGGCTCCGCGGACCTACACGGGTGAGCCCACCGCGGAGCTGTCGCTTCACGGCAACCCGCGGATCGTCGAGCGCACTCTCGAGGCCGCCGTGGCCGCGGGTGCGCGGCTGGCCGAGCCGGGGGAGTTCACGCGTCGCGCGCTGCTCCACGGCAAGCTCGACCTGGTCCAGGCCGAGGCGGTGCTCCAGGTCGCCGAGGCGCGCTCGGATCGAGGCCTGGCGCTCGCCCGCGAGGCCCTCGACGGCAGCCTCTCCCAGGCCTTTGCCGCGCTCCGTGAGCCCCTGCTCGATGTGGCGGCAGAGCTCGAGGCCCGCCTGGATCTGGGACACGACGAGCTCGTGATGCTCGATGACGACGCGGTGGATGCGGCCCTTGCCCTGGCCGAGACCGAGGCGCGAGAAGCCGCGGAAGGTCATCGCGCTTCCCGCGCGTGGGTGCACGGGGCGCGGGTGGCGCTGGTGGGGCCGGTGAACGCGGGCAAGTCCTCGCTGTTCAACCAGCTCGTCGGGCGACCGCGGGCCCTCGTCCACGCGAGCGCAGGGACCACCCGGGACGTGCTCGAGCTCGCCATCGACCTCGACGGGCTCCAGGTGACGCTGCTCGATACCGCAGGCGAGCGGCAGACCGACGACCCCATCGAGGCGGCGGGGCTCGCGCTCGCGGCGGAGCTCGTCGATGAAGCCGACCTGGTCGTGCTCGTCGCGCCCGTCGAGTCCACGGACGATCCGGTGGTGCACGCCATCGAGGCAAGGCTCGACGCCGATCTCCGGGTCGCCAACGGTGTGGATCGCGCGCCTGCCCCCACGGGTTGGCTCGCGACCTCGGCGCACACAGGCGAGGGGATCGGGGCGCTGCGTCAGGCGATCCGCGAGGCACTGGTCGGGCGCGAGGCGCGGGCCACACGTCTCCAGGTCGCGTCGCGTCGCCAGGCCGCGGCGCTGCACGGGGCCGCCGACCTGCTCGCCGAGGCTCGCGAAGCCTTGCCTCTGGCGGGTCCAGCGGCTGCCGCCGACGCATTGACCGAGGCCCTCGAAGCCCTCGACGGCCTCACGGGCGCCGATACCCGCGAGGACGTGCTGTCGCGGCTCTTCGAGCGCTTCTGCATCGGCAAGTAGATACGATGGGCGCATGCTCGCCCTGATCCTCGCCATGGCCTCGGCCGCGGAGTGCACCTACACGCCGGTCGTGTGGAGTGCGACCGAGGCGCGGTCGATGCCCGCCGAGGCCGTGTCCAAGCCGCGCTCCGCGCTGACCGAGGCCGAGCAGGGTCCGCTCGGGTGCACGCCCTGCGAGCAGGATCAGGTGTCGCGCACACTCACCAACGGCCTGTCGTTCACCGCTTGCGCGGCCGTGGCCGACAACCTCGCCCATGCGCTGGACCAGGCCATCGCAGGCGGCGCGGAGGTCGTGTCGGTGAGCGTGTACCGGCCGGTGCTCTCACGCGGTCCGCTGGATGCGCAAGGTCGCCGCACCGTGCTCTCTGACCATGCCTTTGGGGTCGCGGTCGACGTCAACGCCGATCACAACGGGCTGTACGACGACTGCGTGCGCTTCGACGAGACCTGCCGGTTGCTGCGCGGCGGGCCGTGGCGGCCCGGCGAGGACCCGCGGTCGATCACCGCGTCGAGCCCGCTGGTTCGGACCTTCGCGGACATTGGCTGGGCCTGGGGCGGCGAGCTGGCGGGCAAGCAGAAGGACTTCATGCATTTCTCACCCCGCTAAACGCCCACGTCTAGCGGGTCCTGTGCTGGGATTCGCGCCACGTTTGTCCCCGAACATCAGCACAGTCGAACGTCCGAAGACTGCCCGTTCAAGACGAGGTGTCCGTGTCGGCATCCGTGTCCGTGTCCGTGTCCGTGTCCGTGTCCGTGTCGGCGTCCGTGTCCGTGTCCGTCTCGCTGCAGGTAGCGTCAGTGGGGCAGTCGCCGTCATCCTGGGGCGCACATCCCAGGACGAACATCAGCAGGAACAGGCGCATCCGACCTCCGTCTTCGACAGGAGAGTAGCACCGCGCCTATCCCCGGCGCGCCGCGGCGATCGCCTGCTCGAGTCGGTCGTGGCCGAAGTACATCTCGCTGCCGACGAAGAAGGTGGGCGCGCCGAAGGCACCGCGGGCGACGGCCTCCTCGGTGGTGACGCGCAGGCGATCCTTCACGTCCTGCTCGTTGGCGCGACTCACCGCGGTGCGGTTCAACACCGAGGTGAGGCGCTCGGGCGACGCGATGTCCACGTCCTGCACCCAGTAGGCCTCGAACAGCGCCAGGCTCACGTGGGGAATGTCGCGGACGGGCAGCCCGGTGAGCAGGCGCTGGGGCAGCAGGGTGTTGAGCGGAAACTTGGTGGGGAAGGTGAACGGGATGCCATGCTGACGCGCCTGGCGGTGCAGGTCGACGTACATGTACCGGGCCTTCGCGGGGTTCGCGGCAGGCATGGTGTTGCCGGTGGCCTTGAACACCGCACCGAGCAGGAAGGGACGCCACGCCACCTCGATGCCCTCCACGCCGTGCCGCAGCCGCTGGGCCGCCAGGTACGAGTAGGGACTCCCGAGGTCGAAGAAGAACTCGAGGGTGGTCAACGAACACCTCCGCCGGGAGTATGCGTCACACGTCGTCGTGCAGCCACACCGCGCCGCGCGTGCCGTCGACGGTCACGTGCTGGCCGTCGCGCAGGCGATGCGTGATCCCGTCGAGGTTGACCACCGCCGGCACCTGATACTCGCGCGCGACCACGGCTCCGTGGGACAGCCGCGAGCCCATCTCGAGCAGCACGCCGCTCGCCTTGAGGAACAGCGGGGTCCACGCTGGATCGACCGCGGGGGCGACGAGGATCTCGCCGGGCTGCAGGCGCTCGGCGTCGGCGAGGTGGCGCAGGATGCGGACCGGTCCGCTCGCCCGCCCGGGGCTGATCCCCAGGCCCTGCAGGCGGTTGCCGACGAGCGGAGACGCGACCCCGTCGTCGCCGCGCAGGAACACCGGCGGCGCCGAGTGGGCCTGCTCGTGGTGCTGCGCCTCGCGACGGAGGATCCACTCGCGGACCTCGGCGGCTTCGAGCTCGCCGTGGACCAGCGCCGACAGCTCCTCCCAGGTGAGCATGGCGACCTGCTCGCGCCGGTCGAGGATGCCGTCGTCGACGAAGCGATCGCCGAGCCAGTAGGCGGTGTCCTGCAGCGTGAGCAGCAGGTGATCGAAGGCAAAGCGCTGGTTCTCGCGGAGCAGCAGGTACCGGCGGGTGTAGTGAGTGAGCAGTCCGACGATCACCCGCTGCGGGGCGGCCAGTCGGGCAGACAGCTCTGCCGAGGCCTCGGCGAAGGCGGCTTCCTGGCGCTCCGCACGCTCGGAGGGATCGGCGCCCGCGTGCGCACTCTTGAGCAGCGGCACGAGCAGCTCGGCGTGGTCGCGCCATCGGGGAGTGAACACCTCCCAGCTCGCGGAGGCGCGATGTCCGTACTCGGCGAGGAAGTGGTCGAGGGCCGCGCCGAACGCGTCCGACACGGGCTCGCCGGCGGCGAGGGCATCGAGATCGGCGTCGCTCGCCTTGGCCGCGAGGGTGTGCAGCGCCTCGTTGGTCGCGAGCGTGAGGTTCCCGGGTGGGCACACCGCGAGGCGGGTGAGCAGCGAGCCCGCGCCCTCGGGAGCCCACGTCGCCAGCGAGCCCTCCAACAGCTGGAAGAACAGGTTCGCGAACAGCAGCGACACGATGTGGATGCCCACATACTCACGAACCGTGGCGAGCTGGGCCTCCATGCGACGCAGCGCATCGCGGCGCGACACCGGGCGTCGCCCGAGCCGGGTGAGCTCCTCTCCGAGGCGAGCCTCGAACGCGTCCCACACGAGGTGGTTGGTGAGCGGGTTGAACGCGAAGCGGCGCCAGCGGCGCTCGGTCAGCGTCTCGCGGAGCACGGAGGTGTACACGCTGACGTCGGGGAGCATCGCGAAGCGGCGCTGCCACGTGGCTTCTTCCTCGGGGGGTACGAGCTCGGTCATGAACCGGGGTGCGGGCGCGCCGGGCAGCTTGAATGCGAGGTGCCGGAAGATGGTCGTGTTGAGGTACGGCCGGCCGTCGATCAGCCGCAGGGCAGGTCCGCCGCCGAGCAGCTTGTTCTGGGTCTCGGGGTAGGCGATGAAGTGCTCGAACACGGGCGCCATCAGCGACCAGCCGAGGGGGGTCGCCGGCTCTGGCCAGCGCTCGCCGATGAACCGCCGGGTCCACAGCACGTCTTCGCGAGGGCGAGCCTGGGCGGTGGCGGTGATCGGGCGGGCCTGGAGCAGGAACAGCTTGCCGGTGGCGTCGTAGCTCCACTCGATGTCCTGCGGGCTGCCGAGCATGCTCTCGACCTTGAGCCCGAGCCGGCACAGGCGCAGCAGCTCACGGCGCGTCAGCGTCTCGGCACGAACGAGGCTGTCGGGCACGGGCTCCTCGACGAGCTCGCCGCCGCGTACCACCCAGCGTCGATCGATGGGCGGAAGATCCTGCTGCATCACCTGAAGGCGCACGCGGGAGAGCACGCGCTGCACCGGTCGCGGCGCGCGTCGGGGCCGGCGCACCAGGCTCCAGTGGGGAGCCACGCGGCCCGAGACCAGGCCTTCGCACAGGCCCCAGGTGGACTCGACGATCATCTCGCGCCACGAGCCGTTGAGCGGGTTCACGGTGAACATCACCCCGGAGACGCGCGAGTCGACGAGCTCCTGGACGACCACGCCCATCGCACCTGGGCGCGGACCGCGGGCGTCGCCGCGGCGATACGCGAGCGCGTTCGCCGAGTACAGCGAGGCCCAGCAGGCGAGGATCGCGTCGGGAACCTGGGACGGGGACACGCCGAGCTCGGTGAGGTGCTGGCCGGCGAAGGAGCGGTGGGCGCCGTCCTCGTCGATGGCCGAGGAGCGCACCGCGAGCCGCCCGGACAGGCGCGAGGCGGCCTGCGTGAACAGCCGGCGCTGGGTCGGCGTGAGGGTAAGCCCGCGCACCGCCTCCCGCATCGCCGCGAAGTTCGACTCCGACGGATGCTCGTGGGCCTCCTGGGCGAGCGCATCGAGGCCCGCGTGCGTCAGGGCCTCGGCGAAGACCTCGACGGGAATCGCGAAGCCGTCGGGCACCGGCAGGCCACGCCGAGCGAGGCGGGCGAGCTGCAGCGCCTTTCCGCCGACGCGGTGGCGGTCGGTGAGCTCGATCTGGGCGAGGGGAAGGGGAGCACTCACGGCGGATGCTTACCGCGCGGGAGCCGGCGGTGCGACGACGCTTCGCCCTAAGTCGGCGAGTTGTCGCGCGTGCGCGGCCCGGCCAGGGAGTAGGCTGCGGCATGGCTGACGCACCCCCCATCGACAAGCGCTCGTTCATCGCCACCGCCGTGGTCTTCGGCATCACCGCGCTCGTGCTCACGTTCATGGGCCGCAGCCTGTGGTGTTCGTGCGGCAGCGCGGTGCCGTGGAGCTTCGACGTGTGGTCCAAGCACAACTCCCAGCACCTCCTCGATCCGTACACCTTCTCGCACGTGCTCCACGGCGTGGTGTTCTTCGGGCTCTTGTGGCCGCTTCGCGAGCGCATCGGGCTCGGGTGGCGCGCGACGATCAGTGCGGGACTCGAGGCCTCGTGGGAGATCGCCGAGAACACGAACGCGGTCATCGAGCGTTACCGCGAGACCACGGTCAGCCTCGACTACTTCGGCGACAGCGTGCTCAACTCGATGGCCGACATCGCCAGCTGCCTTGCCGGCTTCGCGCTCGCCGCGTCGATCCCCTGGTTCGCGAGCGTCGGCTTCTTCGTCGCCGTCGAGCTGTTCCTGCTCCTGTGGATCAAGGACAGCCTCGTGCTCAACGTGATCATGCTCGTGTGGCCGATCGAGGCGATCAAGCAGTGGCAGATGGGCTAGCCCACGCGGCAATCGCCTCGGCGATCGGCGCGTCCGCCTCGTTCATCAGCCAGTGCCCGGCGTCGGGGATGTCGACGCGCGTCGCATCGGGCAACAGGCGGTTCAGGCGCCAGATCCCCGCGGCGATGTAGGGGCCGCTGGCCTCGCCGCGCACGAGCAGCGTCGGGCAGCGCACCGCCGCGTAGGGCAGCGGATACAGCGCCGGCGAGCTCTGGACCAGGCCGCGCGCGGTGCCGAGGTCGGTGGACATGCGGCTGTGGCGCACCGCCTCGATCATCGCCTGCGGATAGGCCTCGGCGTTCGCGACCCGCAAGAAGCCCGGTCCCTGCAGCTTGACCTCGGAGTGGTCGTCGTCGACGGCGCTGCGCTGGTAGATCCACGCCGAGATCGACGCGAGGAATCCCCAGGGGATGATCGCGGGCTCCATGAGCGCGAGCCGCTTCGGGGAGATCTCGGCGGCGAGCACCAGACCGAGCAGGCCGCCGAGGCTGTGGCCGATG
Organism: Deltaproteobacteria bacterium; assembly: GCA_006226595.1. Lineage (GTDB taxonomy): Bacteria > Myxococcota_A > UBA796 > UBA796 > M1803. The sequence goes on along the minus strand of SBGP01000106.1, from coordinate 26,075 downwards.
AGCACGCCATCGTCGCCGAGGGTGTCGCGCACGACGGGAGTGGCGGCCTCGACCATGCCTGCCCAGCTCGGCTCGGCGAGCGGCGGGGTGCCCTCGTAGCCCGGTAGGGTCAGGGCGTGCAGGCCGATGCCGCGGGCCTCGAGCTGCTTGCCGAAGCTCGCGTAGAACGCCGCGGGAAGCTCGTTGCCGGGGATGAGCACCGCCGGCCGACCCTCGCCGAGTCGGGTCAGCCGCACGTGGCCTCCCACGCGTCGAGGGCATCCTTCTGGATGGTCTGCATGCGCACGAACGGCCGCTTCGCCTCGAGGTGCGCGTAGGCCTCGCGCCAGGTCGCGTGCAGGCCCGCCTTCACGAGCGCGGCGCACAACACCATCACGCTGCGGCCGCGGCCCTGCGTGCAGTGCACGAGCACGGGACCCTGGTCGTGGCGTTCCACCGCCCACTGCGCCGCGCGCTCGATGACCTCGGGCGTGGCGTCGCCGCGATCCATGGTGCGCACGAGGTGGTAGGGACCGTCGCCGATCCGCGGCAGCTCGGCAGTCACGTCGACGATGGCCGGCCACGGATCGATCTCGCCGGGCTCGGGCCAGCCGCCGACCCACCACCCGGCGTGCACCTCGGTGGGCGGCCGCCGCGCGAGCACCTTGCCGGTGCCGAGGGCGCGGTACAAGAGGTGCCACGGCAGGAACACGGCCAGGCTCCACAGGGGAAAGCTGCCGTCGTCGCGCTTGCCGAGGATGCCGGGCGTGCGCGCCCATGTCGCCAGGCCCATCGCGAGGGTCACGCTGCCCGGCCAGGCGATCACGAGCGACCACGGCCACGGGATCAACGCGGCGAGGACCAGCTCGCTGCCGCCCACCGCGGCCAGCTTCAGCCCGTGGTCCACGCCAGCTCCTCGTAGCGGCGGCAGATCATCGGCAGCAGCTTGAACTGCGAGTCCCAGCCGCGTCCCTCGGCCTCGCCACGCTCGCCGCGAAGCGCCTGGGCGAGCGCATCGTAGTCGACCCACTCGGCGACCGGCGCACGCAGGCGGTCGGACTCGCGCTTGTGCAGGTATTCCTCGTTGATCGCGCCCAGTGCTTCGTCCCAGCACGCGGCGACCGTCGCGTCGTCGGGGCAGTCCTCGGGCTTGGCGCCCGTGTTCGCGAGCACCACGCGGTAGCCGGGAAGGCGCTCTCCAGGCGGTTCCGTGGGGATCACCGTCGCCTGGACCCGGGACAAGGCCGGGTGAGCCTCGCCCACCGCTTCCCATGCGGCCTCGATCTGCGCGCCGGTCAGCTTCTCGCCGGTGAACGACCACGTGAGCCCGCGGCGCCGCAGGAAGTGCAGGTCGGGAAGCCCGCGGTAGTGGCCGCGGCACAGGAACACGTCCTCGGTCATGTACCGCCGCAGTCCGTAGCCATCGCTGGCGACGAGCACGTACTCGCGTCCGGCCTCGAGCCGATCGGCGCCGACGAGCATCGCCGGATCGTCGATCTCGGCCTCCGCGGGCAGGAACTCGTAGAGCACGCCGGGCGCGATCGGCAGGAAGCGCGCCTGCTGGCCGTCGTACACGGTGAGGGTCTCGAGGGTCTCGGTGGACATCGAGAACATCGGCACGAAGGTCGCGCTCGGCAGCCAGGCCTCGAGCTGGCGCACGTAGGGGCCGTTGTTGCCGCCGTCCCAGGCGCAGCTCACCTCGAGCGACAGCCATGCCTCCGGAGGCAGGGCCTGCTCCGCCGCGATCACCGTGTCGGCGCGCTGTTCCCACCCGCTCGACGCGATGCGCATGGCCAGGCGGTGCACTTCGGGGCCGTAGCGCGCTGGATCCGCACGAAAGGCGCGGACGAGGGCGGTGTGTCGCATCCAGTCGGACTGCAGGGCGTGGAAGAACGCGACCTGGGTCGACGGGTTGGTGCTGTACAGCCACCCCGGGTTCGAGAGCACCATCGCCCACATGCGCAGGGCGTGGACGCCGTACTCGGCGATCAGCGGTCGGAGCGCGGGCAGCGGCAAGATCGCGTGCGGGGTGACGAGCACGTCGAGCAGCGACGGCTCGACCTGGGTCATCAGCGCGGTGAAGCTGCCGTCCTCGGCGAGGCTCGCGAGGGTGAACACCACGGGCCGCTGCGAGCCGAGGGCGTGCACGGTGCGCAGGGTGACACCGGCGAAGGACTTCTGGACCGACTTCAGGCGGGCCGGCGTATAGGCGATGACCTTGGGTCGCTTGGTGCTGCCCGAGGTCTCGGCGAGGCGGGCGCCGGGCATCGCCTCCATGTGCGCGCGCAGGGCCTCGTCATAGCCGCGGATGGGCGTGTCCTCGCCGACGCCGTAGGCCGCGCGAAGGCGCTGTTGATCGGCATGCCAGCCGTCGATCACCTTCTCGGTGCGCCCGGTCACCCACCGACCGAGCCCGCGCATGGCCACCGCGATCGCACGACGCGCGGCGGCATTCGCCGCGGGCCTCACAGGTGGCCCAGCAGGTGCTCGGGTTCCTCGATCAGCCGCTTGAGCTGCTTGCCCACCGCGATCTGCTCCATGCCGTCGGAGATCTGGTGGTCCACGCACACGCCGAAGAGCACCATCGTGCGGACGGCGAGCTCGCCGTCGACCACGTGCGGCCGCGGCCCGATGCGGCTCGGGTAGAACGTGGTGCCCGGTCCGAGGGCGACGCCGCCGACGAGCCCCGACTCCTCGTGGGTCGTGGTCGACATGCCGTAGGTGCCGAAGCGCTCGATGAAGTACTTCGGATCGCTGCGGACCTTGAAGTCGTGCAGCCGGGTCAGCACCCGCGGCACGTTCTTCAGCTTGCGCATCTGCTGCGCTTCGTCGAGCTGGTCGAGGGGGTCGGTCTTCAGGCTGCGGATCTTCGCGGCGATCGCGACGATGTCGAGCTCGTCGACGTGGCGCAGCACCGCCGGGAACAGCAGCGGTCCCTTGTCCGTGTCGCGGAGGATGACCAGGTTGCAGCTCACCTCGTCGAAGGTGGCCTCGAACGGTCCACGCACGCCGTGGAACATGCGCGTGCGCAGCCGCTCGTTGTCGCGCATCACCGTCGCGGTGGCCTTCACCATCAGCGAGGCGAGGTTCACCATCACGCCGCGGTCGCGCAGGGCCTCGATGTGCGCCTGGGTGTCGGTGATGTCCCACTCGAAGATGCCGAGGGTGGGGAAGTGGTACTCGCGTGTGCGCTTGAGCAGGTCGTAGATGACCAGCCGTCGCGTGGACAGGGAGCGCGTGGTGAAGCTCACAGGGCCTCCCCGCGGGAGTGGCGGCTCATCAGGGTGTGGAAGATGCTCATGCGCTGCACCTCGGACGTGCCCTCGAAGATGCTCGTCTGGCGAGCGTCGCGGTAGCGCTTCTGGATCGGGTAGTCGCCGTCGATGCCGCGCCAGCCGAACAGCTGGGAGACCTCGGTAGTGGCCTTCTTGGCGAGCTCGGCGGCGTGGAGCTTGGCGATGGACGAGGCGTGGCCGAAGGGCTTGCCCTCGTCGCGCAGGCGAGCGGACTCGTAGACCATGCGCCGCACCATCTCGAGCTCGGCGTACAGCCCGCCGAGCACGAGCTGAACATGGGACTTGGTGACGAGCTTGCCGCCGTACACCTCGCGCTCGCTGACCCACGGCAGCGCGTCGTTCAGCGCGCCGACCACGATGCCGAGGATGGTCGCCGAGCCGCCGACGCGGATCGCGTGCAGCGTGTCGATCATCAGTGCTGCGCCCGAGCCGGTGGCGCCGATGCGGTGGTGGGGCTCGACCTCGGCGCCGACGAAGCGGATGGTCGGGGTCTCGACCGCGCGGAAGCCGAGCTTGTCGGTGTTCTCGCTGACGATCACCGCGTCGCTCTTCGGCACCGCGAAGAAGGACAGGCCCTGGTTCTTGCCGTCGACCACGGTCTTCGCGAGCACCGAGAACTGCGTGGACACGCCGCCGTTGCCGACCATGCACTTCTCGCCGGTGATCATCCAGCCGCGATCGGTGCGGGTCGCGGTGGTGTTCAGGCCCATGAGGTTGCTGCCCGAGCTGTGCGGCTCGGTGAGGCATAGCGAGGCGTAGCGTCCCTCGGCGATGAGCTTGCCGATGAACTCCTGCTTCTGGTCGTCGTTGGCGCCGACGAGGATCGGGTGCAGGGCCCCGCGGTTGAAGCCCATCGTGAACGCAATCGGCGCGCACACGGAGGCGAGGGTCTCGACACCGACCACGGCCTCGACGCTGCTGAGCCCCCCGCCACCCAGCTCCTCGGGGAAGTCGAGGTTGAGCATGCCCTCGGCGCGGGCAACCTCGTGCACCGCCTCGGGAAAGCGGTTCTCCCGGTCGTACTGCCGCCGGTTGGGGAGGATCACGCGCTCGGCGAACTCAGCGCAGCGCGCCCGCCATGCCTCGGTGCGGGCGTCGAGCTCAGGCCACATCAGGACATCCGTTCGGCGAGGGCCTCGGCGAGGGCCGCCGGGGTGGGGTACTCGAAGAGCAGGGTCGGGTGCAGCACGAGGCCGAGGCGCGACTCGAGCGCGCGCGAGGCCTCCACGCCGCCGATGGAGTCGACACCGAGCTCGGCGAAGGTCGCGTCGGGGTCGAACACCCCCGCGCGCAGGTGGCGTCCGAGGGCCTGGCGCACCACGTCGAGCAGGTCGAGCTTCGCTGGATCCGCAGGGGCTGCGACCTCGGCGACCGGGGCCGGCGACTGCACCGGCTCCGGCGCCGGGCTGGGCGTGGAGGCGGGCTCGGGCTTGGGGGTCGGCGCGGGGCGACCGCCAAGGGCCGTGGTCAGTGCGCCGAGGCCCGCGGGGACAAGCGCGATGGTCACGCCCCCGTCGGTGCCGAGGGCCGCGAGTGCCGAGCGCACCGCCGCGGAGGTGCTCATCGGCGGCAGGCCCGCGGCGGTGAGCGCCTGGCGATGCGCCTCGTCGGCGACCATGCCGACCTCGGCCCATGGGCCGAACCACAGGCTGTGGGCGTGCTCGGCGTCGAAGGCGGACCCGTCGAGGCTGGCGTTGGCGGCGCTGTAGGCGGCCTGGCCAGGGCTCGGGAGCACAGAGGACAGCGAAGAGACGCGGATCACGCGGTGCAGGCTGCCACAGGCGGCCGCGAGGTGGGTGGCGCCGCGGGCCTTCGGGGCAATGACCGCCTCGACGTCGTGCCACGGCTGGGTCGCGAGCAGGCCGTCGCGGAGCAGCCCAGCGCTGTGCACGAGCGTGCGCACCTCGCCGAGAGCCGCGGTGATCGCGGCGTGCGCGGACTTCACCGAGTCCGCCTCCGCGAGGTCGGCGGCGGCGTAGTGCCAGGTGGCGCCGCGGGCGTCGAGTGCGCTCGCGAGGGCCTCGGGCAGCGCGTCGCGTCGGCCGGTCAGACCCAGCGACAGGCCGCGATCGGCCAGGGCCAGGGCCAGCGCACCGCCGATGCCTCCGGTAGCGCCGACGATCCACACCGGCCCCTCGATCGCGGCGTCTCCCGCGGGAACCTCGATGGCCTGCGGCACGAGCAGCGCACCGTCGACGATGCGCGTCCAGCCGCGGGCGCGCCACAGGGCCTCGGCCTCGCCGGCGGGACCCTCGAGCACCGCGGTGTCGAGCTTGAGCTCGGCGCCGAGCGAGCGGGCCATGGCGCGGACCGCCGGGTCGTCGGTGCGCACCCGCAGGTGGCTCACCTTGGCGAGGCTGGAGGCGAGGCGGTGCAGGTCGGCGATCGACGGGTCGAGCAAGACAGCGGTCTTCGCCTGGGCCAGGGCCTGGCCGGCACTCGGCGAGGCCGCGGGCAGCGGTCCCATGGCCAGCGCGCCCGCACCGAGCGCATCGGAGACGACGGCGAAGCCCTCCTCGGGGCCGCCGAGCACGACGATCGGGCCTTCGGTGCGGTGGATCTCGGCCTGCGATGGCTTCCACGCGAGTGCCGCGAGCAGCGGTCGCTCCTCGGCGAGGCGACGGGCGGCGAAGTCCTCGATGACCAGGGCGCTGCGGCCGAGGGCGTCGACGAGCTCGAGGTCCGCGCGCAGGCCCTCGGAGTCGGCGTGGCGGCGGTGGATGCGGGCGGTCATCGGGCCGACCACCGGGTGGCGCAGGACGACGCGGCCGGCGGCGAAACCAAGCATCGGGCGATGGTCGTCGCCGTCGAGGAGGAAGCTCGCGAGCGCCTGGAACGCGCCGTCGAGCAGCGACGGGTCGATCCATCGGACGGGCAGGGGCGCCGTCGGCTGCAGACGCGCCCGCACGTGGTCGCCGTCGATCGCGAGCTCGGTGACGCTCTTCAAGGTGGCGCCGTAGTCGAGTCCGCCCGCCGCGAGGGCCGCGTACAGCGTCTCCGGCGCGATGACTGCGCCACCGTCGAGGAGGTCCACGCTGCGGGCTTGGTCCGCGCCCTCGACGAAGCGGCCGGAGAGGTGGGCGATCGCGCCGCTCGGGCCGTCCGACTCGAGGCGCACGTCCTGGCCGGAGCGGCCCACGGACCACGTGGTCTGCGCGGCCGGCAGGGGGGCGGTGATCGCGAGTCCCTCGAGGCTTCCGGGTCCGGTGACCGAGAACAGCTTCTCGAGCATCCACGCCGCGGGGGCGATGGCCTGGCCGCGGGCCTGGTGGTGTGCGAACACCGCGCGCTCGGTGTCGCCGATGGGGCCCTGGTTCTCGCGGCGGCCACCGACCTTGTTCGCCTGCGCCTCGACGAGGTCGATGGGCAGTGGCTGACGGCGCCACTGGGGCGCGGGCAGCGTGTCGTTGCCGCGGGTGAGGCCCGCCAGGCGGATCGGGAGACCCAGCTCGAAGAGGGTGGCGGCGGCGGCGAGCGGTGCCTCGGCGCCGAGCCCGCTGCGGTGCACGGACACGGTGTTCACCGCGAGCCCTCGTGCGGCGGCGACGGCCTGGATGGCGGGGGCGAGCACGGCGGAGGCGCCGACTTCGACGAAGGTGCGCACGCCGGCGTCGAGGGCCGAACCGACGGCCTCCGCGAAGGCCACGGGCGCACGCAGCTGGTGCACCAGGTACTCGCTGCTCACCTGGTCGAGGCGCTTGCCGAAGACCGTGCTGTACACGGGCACCTCGGGGCGGGCGAAGACCTGGCCGGACAGCGCTTGCGACAGGCGCGGCTGAGCACTGTCCATCGCCGGAGAGTGCGCGGCACACGGGATCGGCAGCGGTCGGGTCTGGATGCCGGCGGCCTCGAAGACCGCTTCGGCCGCCGTCACCTCGGGATCGGCGCCGGAGAGCACGACCTGTTCGGGGGCGTTGGTCGCGGCGATGCTCAGGTTCGGCGCCAGCTGGCGCGCGGTGGTGGCGTCGCACAGCGTGGCGAGCATGCGGCCGGGCGAGGCCGCGGCCATGGCGTCTCCGCGGGCGATGAGCGCGGCGAGCGCGTCCTCCATCGACCACGCGCCGGCGGCGGCGAGCGCCGCGTACTCGCCGGCGGAGTGACCAATGACCGCGTCGGGCTGCAGTCCCAGGTCCTGCAGCCAGCGCCAGGTCGCCCACGACACCGCGAACACGGCGGGCTGAGCCGCGTCGATCCGCTCGCTGGCCTCGGCGACGAGCTGCGGCATCGACTGGCCCATGGCCGCCTCGATCGGCGCGGTCGCTTCGGCGAGTGCCTCGGCGTACACGGCGTCGGTGGCCAGGCCTTCGCCCGGATTCGGCGTCTGCGAGCCAGGACCGGGGAATACCACCGCGACCTTGCCGGTGGCGGGCAGCGTCTTGCCGACGAGCGAGGCGAGCACCTCGGAGGGGCGCTCAGACGGGCGAAGCACGGCGGCGCGACGCACGCGGCACGGGGTGGCGCGGCGCACGAGGCTGCGATCGGCGTGGCACTCGTCGACGACGGCCCAGAGCGTGCGGATCTCGGCCTCCAGGCCCGCGGGGGTGCGGGCGCCGGCGGCGACGACGCGCAGTCCGGGGCGCGGCGCGTAGCCTTCGGCGGGCGGCGGCGAGAGCACGATGTGGCAGTTGGTCCCGCCGATGCCCAGCGAGTGCACGGCCACTGACTTGCCGCCGAGCGGGGTCACCGCGCCGATCGGGTGCGGTCCCGAGGACAGGTCGCCGTGGCGCGGATCGGGACGGTCGAAGTGCGCAATCGGCGGGGCGGCGTCGTGCTGCAGGGCGACCACGGCCTTCGCGAAGGCGGTGACGCCGGCGGCGGCGAGCAGGTGGCCGAGGTTCGACTTCACCGAGGTGATCGCGGCGTTCGAGCCGGCGTAGACCGTGCGCAGCGCCTTGAGCTCCACCGCATCGCCGATGGTCGTCGCGGTGCCGTGGGACTCGATCATGCCGATGTCGTCCGCGTACAGACCGCTTTCGGCGAGGGCCTGGCTAGCGGCCTCCATCTGTCCGCGCGGGTTCGGCGCCAGACCCGAGAAGGCCTCGCCGTCGTTGGTCACCGCGCTGCCGCGGATCACCGCGAGTACACGATCGCCGTCGGCGCGAGCCTTGGCCAGCGACTTGAGCACGACCGCCGCCGCGCCCTCGCCGGGCACGAAGCCATCGGCATGCTCGGTGTACGGCAGGCAACGTCCCTGTCGCGAGAGCACGCGGTTGGGGCCGAACAGCGCGTAGATCGTCGGGGAGTGGGCGAGCTCGACGCCGCCGGCGAGCGCCACGTCGCACTCGCCGAGCTGGATCGCGCGGCGAGCCTGGTGGATGGCGACCAGCGAGCTCGCGCAGGCGGCCTGGACGACCACCGCCGGTCCGGTGAACCCGAATACGCGGTGCACGCGGGCGGCGACCATGTTGTTCGTCGCGTTCTCGAGGCGTCCGGCGACCGAACGATCGCCCGCCCGCAGCGCATCGAGGAAGGAGCGCGCGCCCACCGGGTTCTCGCCGTTGCTCACGAAGGTGCCGACGCGCTTGTCCTGCACCCCCGCGTCGCGGAGTGCGCGCTCGGCGGCCTCGAGGAACAGGCGCTGGCGGGGCTCCATGGCCTGGGCGGCGGGAGCCTCCATGCCGAAGGCCTCGGGCTCGAAGCCGAACACGTCGTCGACGAAGGCGCCGGTCGGGCACAGATCCGGATCGGCGGCGCGTTGAGCGGCGTGGTCCCAGCGCTCGGTCGGCACGGGCACGAAGCGGTCCTCGCCGCGCACGAGCAGGTCCCACAGGTCGTCCGTGCTGTCGATGCCCGGCAGGCGCAGGCCGATGCCGACGACGGCGACGTCGTCCTCGCGGAACTCGGGGGCGGCCTCGACCTCGGGGAAGGGGGCGGGCTCGATCTCGAGGGCGCGCAGGGCCTGAGCCATCTCGCGCACGGTGGCGGCGGTGAGCAGCACCTCGTGCGGCACTGGCTGACCGAGCTCGTCCTCGAGCAGCGCGTGGACCATGGCCGCCTGGATCGAGTTTCCGCCGAGCACGCGGAAGTCCTCGTCGACGGGGATGGCCTCGGGCTTCTTGCCGAGGGCGGTGGCCCACGCGACGCGCACCTGGCGCAGACGGGCCTCGTCGCCGTCGTCGCGGGACTCCGAGAAGCCCTGGAGCTCGCCCTGCTCGAAGCGGGCGCGGAGCAGGTTTCGCTGGAGCTTGCCGCTGGTCGTGCGCGGGATCTCGCTCGGCGGCAGGGGGATGACGACGTCGGGCTTCCAGCCGAAGCGATTGGCGACGACCGCGCTCAGCTCGGCGACGATCTCGGACTCGCTGCGCTCGCGGCTCCGCAGGGTGACGGCGATGCACAGGCGATCGCGACCGAGCTTGGGGTCGTAGGAGCCGAAGGCGGCGATGCGGCGCGGGTGCAGGCCCTCCACGCCGTGCAGGGCCTCTTCGATGTCGTGGGCGACGACCTTGGTGCCGTGCAGGAACAGCACGTCCTTGGCGCGCCCCGTGACGAACAGCTCGTCGCCGTCGATGAACCCGAGGTCGCCGGTGCGCAGCCACTCGCCGCAGAAGTTGTCCTCGGGTCGCGGGTCGGGGCCGTAGAAGCCGGGCGTCACGCTGGGGCCGGCAACCTGGATGTGCCCGACCACGCCGACGGGCAGCACGCCGTCCGCGTCGTCGACGATGCGCACGCGGGCACCCGGAAGTGCCGTTCCGCAGCTGATCACCGCGAGACCTCCGACGTCCTCGCGCACCTGCTGGCGCACGCCGAGGCGCTGGCGGTCCACGCGCAGGGTGCGATCCGGGTCGTCGTGCCGGCGCCCGGTGACGCACAGGGTGGACTCGGCGAGTCCGTAGCCCGGGGTCGGGGTGTTCGCGGGCAGTCCAGAGGCGGCGAAGCGACGGCGGAAGCGATCGACGGCCGGCTCGCTGATCGGCTCGGCGCCGAGGAGCAGCGTGCGGAGGGAGGACAGGTCGATGTTGCCGATGGTGGCGCGCTCGGTGGTGGTCTCGAGCCCGAAGGTGGGGCTCGCGCTGACCGACGCGCGGTGGCGGTGGATGGCCTCGAGCCAGTCTCCCGGCCGCTTGAGGAAGTGACGCGGGTGCATGAGCACCTGCTCGGCCTCGCAGGCGATCGGCAGGAAGTGGTAGCCGATGAGCCCCATGTCGTGATGCAGCGGCAGCCACGACAGGAACACGTCCTCGCGCAGTGCGCCGAGGTGCTCGGTCATCGCCGCCGTGTTCGCGAGCAGGTTGCGATGGGTGAGCTGCACGCCCTTGGGGTTGCCCGTCGAGCCCGACGAGAACTGGATCATCGCGACATCTTCGGGGGACACCGGCGCGCGATCGGGCAGGTGCGTGGCTTCGTGGGCGAGCAGGTCCTCGGCCTTGAGCCCGTAGCGCCCGTCGCGGGACACGACCTTGGGCGAGCCCAGGCGCTCGAGCACCGCGAGGAACCGTCGCTCGATGTCGTCGTCGCGCCCGGTGGGTGGGGCGACGAGCACGGGCACGATGCCGCCGAGCAACGCGGCCCACAGGATGACGATGGCGTGCTCGGGTCGGCCGAGGCGCAGCACCAGGTGGTCGCCGGCGGTCAGGCCTTCGGCGTGCAGCGCGGCGAGCACGTTGAGCGCGTGGATCTCGAGCTCGGAGAGCGGCACGTGCTCGTCGGTCTCGCCCTCGCGGACCCAGGTCACGCTGCGGCCGGCGGCGATGGCGCGGTCGAGGGCGTCGTGCAGGGTGCCCTCCGGCACGGAGAGCGGCTTTCCCTCGATCTGCGCGAGCTGCTTGGGCGCTTGCGGGCGCACCTGGGCGCTATGCGGGGGAGGCGCGCAGCGGCGAGTCCCGCGGAACAGACGATGGGTGAACAGCTCACCGAACACGGGCAGCTCGCGGGTGCGGCGGTCGGGCAGCTTGTCGGCGAGCTCGGGGAACGCGGCCCGAACCATGCGGGTGGAGGCGGCGACGCCGAGGAACAGCTCGAAGGTCTCCTCGAGGTGTGCCCAGAACGTGCTCGCGAGGGCGCGCTGGGTCAGCGAGTCGAGGGCGAGGGCCTCGACGTGGGCGAGGTCGGTGACGACGTGCTGGGTCTCTTCGAGGCGGTGGCAACGGTGCGCCTCGAGCCACAGCGGGCACACCACGTCCGACTCCTGCTTGAGCATCTCGTGCAGGTAGAGGGTGTACTCCTCGAAGAACAGGGTCTTGAGCCAGAAGAAGTAGTGCTGGATCGCCGGGTCCGGGTACGCATCCCGCGTGTAGGGATGCAGCAGCGCGGGGACGGTCGGCGCGAAGGCCTCGGCGAAGGGCTCGGCCCACTCGGGGTGGGCCTCGAGGAGCACGTCGGCGTAGCGCTTGAACAGGGCGACGTGCTTGATCTCCTCGTCGTAGAGCATCTGAGCGGAGCGCGTGGGCCCGAGTACGGGCTTCTCGGCGTCGACGAAGTCGACGAGGTACTGCTCGAGGGCCGAGAACGAGCGGCAGATCTCGAGTCCAGCCGCCCACTGGAACATCTCGGCGGCCTCGGGGTGGCCGTCGAACACCGCGGGATCGATGCCCATGCTCGCGAGCAGGCGCGGCGGCAGGTGCAGGCCGTCCATCGGCGGCAGCTCCCAGGGGAGGCCGTCGAGGTCGAAGCGATAGCGCGTCGAGCGCTGGTCGAGTCGGGCCATCGCGCCAGGAAGGTCGGTGTACGGGTTGACGACCGTCTGCATCGGGACTCCGCGGGACCCGCGAGTCTACCGCAAATGGCGGTCGCTGGCCGGTCACAGGCGCGTGACCTCCCGCGAAGCTGGCGACCGAGCGCATCCGGATGCGGGGCGTCGGCGAACAGGGGACCTGCAACTGCGCACGGAACGCGCCGGGAGGCGGTCGACGATGCCGCGTGCCGCGCCGGACGCGCGAACTGACACCGCCCTGTCGCTGCGGTATGTGGCTGCCCTGGAGGCCCCTTGGGCAGCACCTTCGGCCAGCTCTTCCGCATCCACACCTTCGGCGAGTCCCATGGCGGCGCGCTCGGCGTCGTCATCGACGGTTGTCCGCCAGGGCTGACCCTCGATCTCGCGCGGATCCAGGCGGAGTGCGACCGGCGTCGGCCCGGGCAGAGCAAGCTCACGACCGGGCGCAAGGAGCTCGACCAGGTCGAGGTGCTCTCCGGACTCTTCGAGGGCCGCACCCTCGGGACCTCGCTGGCGCTGGCGATCCGCAACAAGGATGCCGACAGCAGCGCCTACGCCAACTTCAAGGACACCTACCGCCCGAGCCACGCGGACTTCACCTACGACGCTCGCTACGGCATCCGCGCGTGGGCCGGCGGAGGGCGCTCTTCCGCCCGTGAGACCGCCGCGCGCGTCGCCGCGGGGGCCGTGGCCCGCCAGGTGCTCGAGTCCCTCGGCAACGTCGAGGTCGTCGCCTGGGTCGACACCGTGCAGGAGCTCACCGCCGCGGTCGATCCCGACGCGGTGACCGTCGCCGACGTGGACAGCAACCTCGTGCGCTGCCCGGATTCCGAGGCGGCCGCGCTCATGGAGGCGCGCATCCGCCAGATCCGCGCCGAAGGCGACACCGTGGGTGGTGTCGTGCGGGCCGTGGCCCGAGGCGTGCCGGCCGGTCTCGGCGACCCCGTGTTCGACAAGCTCGACGCCGACCTGGCGAAGGCGATGATCTCGCTGCCGGCGGCCAAGGGCTTCGAGGTGGGCTCGGGCTTTGCCGGCACCGCCCTCAAGGGCTCGGCCCACAACGACCTGTTCGTGCCGGAGAACGGCGGCATCGCCACCACCACCAACCGCAGTGGCGGCATCCAGGGCGGCATCAGCAACGGCATGCCCATCGAGCTCGCCGTGGCCTTCAAGCCGGTCGCGACCATCTTCCACGAGCAGGACACCGTGAACGACCGCGGCGAAGCCACGACCGTGCGGCCCCGCGGACGCCACGACCCGTGCGTGCTGCCGCGGGCCGTGCCCATCGTCGAGGCGATGATGTGCCTCGTGCTCGCCGATCACTGGCTGCGCTGGCGCGGGCAGGTCGGTGCGCCCCCGCCCGTGCCGCTGCGCAGCTGATCACGCCTACAGCGTGATGTCGATCGCGAACTCGCCGCCGCCGGGGCCGACCGCGGTGCCGACGACGGTGACCGTGCCGGGCTCGCGCTCGGTGCCACCGCTGCCGTCTTCCTGCAGCGAGCCGGCGATGTCGACGTCGAGGACCACGTCACCCTCGAGGTCGCCCTCCATCTGGAAGGTGCCGGCGAAGGTGCCCTCGAGCGTGCCCGTGGGGATGTTGCGCAGCTGCAGGTCGAAGGTCGGCAGCTCGCCCTCCGGGTCGGTCCAGTAGGTGACCGAGACCTCGCTGCTGTCGTCCTCGTCGAGGTCCACGAGGTCCTGGTACTCTTCGAGGGCCACGAACAGGCGCATGCCCTTGTTGTCCGAGTTGCCCTGGTCGATCTGGCCGGTGATCGTCATCGTGCCGGACTCGTCGCCATTGCCGGTCTGCGCGTCGATGTTCGCGCTGTCCGCCGCGTTGAAGCCCTGGAAGCCGAGGTCCATCGCGCGGCTGATGGCGCCGTCGAGTCCGAGGTAGGCGAGCTCGGCCTCCTCCTCCGAGGACACGGAACTTCCGCAGGCGGTGGTGATCAGTAGACTCGCGAGGAGCAGTCGGTGGGTCATGGTGCCTCCATCTCGGATCAGCATCGCCCCTGACGCGCTCGCGCGCCATTGCACTCGCTTTCGGGTGTTCGGAAAGGCGCTTGTCATCGCGCTTCTCGTGATTCCCCGGCGAGTTGGGCTATGACACAGCATGCGTCGCGTCGTCCCCATGCTGCTCCTCTGCGGAGCCTGCCCGGAGCCCGAGACGCCCACGGTGGACAACTGCCGCGTGGGCGGTGAGCGCACGCTGCTCGGCTCCGACGAGCTCACCGAGTTCGGCATGACCCCTCGCGAGATGACGCAGATGCCGGTCGGTGTGCGCACGCCGCGGTGGGATCCGGAGCTCGAGGAGCTCGGCGACACGGTCGAGCTCCGCGCGACCTGGGACCTCGATGCCGCCGAGATCGTGCGCTTTCCCGACGGGGAGTGTCCGGACTTCGTGCTCGTCGAGGGCGTGGTCGACATTCAGCTGCCGCGCTTCGCTGGCGCCACCACGACCATCCTCTCCCAGCTCACCGCCGAGGGCTGGCGTCAGCACGCCACCCGCGACAACCTCGCGCCGATGCCTGGCGAAGAGGACGCGCTGCTCGATCTGCTCCCGGGTGCGGGCGAGTTCCTCGACCACAGCTGGACCGCGATCTACCTCCGCGAAGGCGATGCCCGCCCGGTGATGACCGTGACGGGAACCGAGCGGCTCGACGACGGCGCACTGCTCGTCACCCCGATCGCGGCGGCCGAGCTCTAGCTAGAGCCCCAGGCGCTGGTCGCGCAGGGTCTCGGCGTGGCGGCGGGTCCAGCTGCGGGTCGGGTCGCAGATCAACGCGTCGCGCAGGGCCGCGTAGGCTCCATCGAGGTCGCCGGCGCTGCGCGCTTCGCTGGCCTTTGCCTGGAAGGTCTCGGCCATGCGATGCCCGGCGGCGAGCACCTCGGACTCGCCGGGGTCGAGGCGCAGCGCGTGGTGCATGGCGTCGACATCGAGCTTCGCCTCGGCGAGGCGCGCCCAGCAACGGGCCCGGCTGGCGTCGTGCGCACGCACGGCGGACTCCCAGCTCTCGTCGAGTCCCCGGCGCATGTCGCGCACGCCCATGGCCTCGGCGTCGGCCTCGACGCAGCGGTCGGCCTCCGCGTGCGCGCCGATGGCGGCAAGACGGGCCTCGACCCGCGCGCGGACCTCGTCCTCCGGAGCGATCACCACTTCGTCGAGGTGCAGCTCGTGGCGGCTGAACACGGGGTCCTGGGCGGCCGGGAGGCCCGCGGTGAGCGGTACGGCGCGTCGTCCGTCGGTCCACGCGGCGAGGCCCAGGCCGTAGGTGCCGGGCGCTGCGTCCGCCGGGATCGGAATGCGCAGGCGAGTCACCGCGACCTCGCTGGCGACGTAGTCCGTGGGTTCGACCCAGTCCCAGAGGATGGGCGCGTCGGCGCTGGTGAGCACCTCCCCGTCGGCGAACAGGAACAGCGTCAGCCGGCTGTCCGCGTGCGGACGGGGTTCGCGCGTCGCGAGGCGGACGACGACCTCGCCTCCCGGTGCGGTTGACTCGGAGAGCACCTCGAGAGCGACGAGCTCGACGGCGCTACCGAGCCACAGGTCGCGGGACGGGCCGTCCCACTGCTCGCGGAACAGCAGGTCGCGGCGCACGTGGTTGCCCGGATGCTGGTTGTAGGGACCGGTGGGGTAGGCGGGTACCTCGACCCAGTGGTTGAAGAAGCCCGCGTGGCTGGCGATCTTCGTCTTGCGGCCCCAGTAGCTGTGGATGTGCATGAAGTCGGGGCGGCGCTCGCGGAGCACGTACTCGGTGACGAAGGGCGGCTGCCAGGCGTGGTGACCGACCGGTACGTCGAGGAGGCCCGCGAGGTCGACGAGCTCGAAGTCGGACCACCACACGTGCGCGCCCATGTCGATCTCGCCGGCGCTCGGCCGCTCGATGCCGATCACGTCGGCGACATGCTGCATGTGGCGCACGCGAACGAACACATCGTAGGGCGAGGTCTCGGGGCCGGTGATCAGCCGTCCGGACTGCACCGCGCCGAGGACCGCAGTCAGTCCCACGGTCATCGCGAGTCCGAGGCGTAGCACCCACTTGTTGCCGACCTCGTCGAGCACTTCGCCCACGTCCGCCACGGCATCGGCGAGGAGCACGGCCATTGGCACGACCATCAGGCTCGGCCAGCGGTAGCCCGCCATCCAGTCGCCTCCGCTGTACAGGCCGAAGAACAGGGCGGCGGCGAGCAGGTACCACGCGAGCGCGCGAGCATCGTCGCTGCGCCGCCCCAGGCCGAGCCACGGCGCCACCGCGACCACGCCGGCGAGGAACACGACGCGTCCGTGGATCAGCCACTCGGGCTCGGAGTCGGGGGTGAGCGGCAGGATCTGGAACCACTCCACGCCGGGGAGTACGAGCAGCAGCGCCAGGGAAGCGATGAGCGCGCCGACCGCGCCGCGGTGGTCGCGCACGCCGCTCTGGCCGACCACGTACAGCGGCGCGAGAAAGCCCTGGCCCGTCTCGAGTGCCCATCCACGCAGGTAGCGCCAGCCCTTCACGTCCCAGCCCCACGGCTGGAAGTCGTTCTCGTCGCTGGCGAGCTTCGCGTAGTAGGTGTTCGGGAACTCCCACGCGAAGTAGCTGTAGCGCCAGGTGTGCCACAGTCCGAAGGGCACGAAGAACAGGGCCAGCCAGCCGGCGGTGTAGCGCGCGGCCCCGGCGACGCCCTGCGAGCGGAGCACGCCCGCGCCGGTGACCAGGCCGCCGATGGCCGCGTACAGCGGGGCCTCGGGGCGGGTCATCGCGACCATGGCCCACAGCAGACCGGACACCGGCAGGGTCCGCGTGCGCACCTCGGCGAGACCGACCACGGCGGCACCGGCGACGAGCAGCGACAGCAGCGGGTTCTCGAGACCCGAGGCGCACCACATCACGAAGCTGGGCGTGGTCGCGAGCACGAACGGCGCGATGAGCGCGTAGTGGCGCCGTTCCTCGTCGATGAGCTCACGTGCCCACACCGCCGAGAGCATGAGCGCGCCGAGACCGCAGGCGGCGCCAAACAGCTTCGACGCGACGAACGGGGAGATGCCGATGAGGGAGAAGCCCGCGAGGGCCAGCGTCCACGTCGGGTTGGAGAAGCCCTCGACCCGCTCTCCGCCCGGGTAGGTGACGAAGCCCCAGCCATCGGCGACGTGTCGCGCGAAGCCGAAGCTGATCGCCGCGTCCTCCACGAACCACGTCGAGTACAGCAGGAAGTGGATGCAGAACAGCGCTGCGGCGAGCAGGGTGCCGAAGACCAGGCCCTGGTCCCGGGAGTCGAGCGAGCGAAACTCCAGGTCCAGGCGGTCGATCACTCGGGCGTCCCCGGGTCGTCACCCTTGCGCTTGATCACCTTGGTGCGCGGCAACATCGGGCGGCCGCCGGGTCCGATCGGGGGCGGCGCGACCTCGGGGGGCACGGGCCAGCCCTCCTTGCGGGCCTCCTCGCGCTCGGCCTCGTTGTCCTCGGTGCCTTCGCCCTCTTCGCCTGGCTCGCCTTCTTCGCCGGCCTCGCGCGCGGCTTCGCGCTCCTTGCGGCGCTGCTCGGCGGCCTCGGCGCGCTCCTTGCGACGCTGCTCGGCCTCTTCCTCGCGCTTCTTCTGGGCCTGGGCCGTCGAGATCGGGTCGATGCCCAGGCGGAAGTCGCGGGCCTCCTCGGCGTAGCGGCGCGACCAGCTTCGGGACGGGTCGACGAGCACGGAGTCCGTGAACAGGCGGTAGGGCCGGTCCCAGTCCTCGGACACGATCTCCTCGGAGTCGATCTCGGCGCGGGCGATGTGGCCTTCCTGGTAGAGCAGCTCGCCGTGCCGGGTCGCGAGGTGCTTGTAGCCCTCGTGGTGGTGGTCGTGCTCCTTGGCGGCGATGAGCCACTTCGTGCGCTCGTCCTGGTCCTCGGTGGCCTCGGCGCGCGCGACGTAGCAGCCGGCCAGCGCGGTGGTCGCCGTGTCGCGGTGGTTGCGCGCGAAGCCGTCGCGCCGGGTGGTGCGGCGCTGAGCCTCGACCCATGCGGCTTCCGCGCCCTCGCAGTCGCCGGACTCGGACAGGCTCACCACGTCGTCGACCTTCGCGCGGGCCTGGTCCAGCGCCTCGGTGAGTGGGAGCACGGTGATCGCGCCGGGGAAGCGCACCTCGCTCTTCGCCATCCACGGCTCGAAGCCCTCGATGCCGGCGTGGATCGCGGCTTCGCCCGCGGAGAGAAGCGCGGGTGCGGCGCCGTCGGGTCCGATGACCACCAGACCGAGGTCGTAGCTTCCGGGCTCGAAGTTGCCGGGGACCTTGAGCGAGAAGCGCCCGTGGAAGGTCTCGCCGGGCTGCATGTCGCTCGGCCGATACCAGTCGTAGCCGGGGGGCAGGTCCCAGGTGTGCAGGCGGGTGCCGTTGCTGATGAACGCCAGGATCCGCACCTCCCAGTCCTCGTCGCGCTTGCCCTCGGGAAGCACGTCGAGCTTGAGCCCGATCTCGAGGTACAGGTGCTCGTCGGGCGCCACAGGAAGGTGCGTGTCGACGCCGGTGATGCGGATGCCGTGCCCGAAGGACAGCTCCCCGGAGGTGTCATCCACCGGCCAGCGGTCGTCGATGAACAGCGACTTCTTCACCCAGTTGCCGATGTGCAGGCCGGTGGCGCCGGTCGGGTAGCCGGGGATCTCGAAGTAGCGCTCCCGCCACTCGGGGTGGTTCTGGACGCCGCTGCGGCTCGCCCAACCACCGTGGCTGTGGACGAAGTCCGGCTTCAGCTCGGAGAACACGTACTCCTTCATGAAGGCGGTCTGGTAGTTGTGATGGCCCATGGGCACGTCGACGAGGCCGGCCACGTCGCCGATCTTGTTGCCGGACCAGTACATGTTCGCGCCCATGTCGACGTCGAAGGTCGTGGGGCGGTAGAGCAGGTGCAGGCGGCGCTCGACCCAGTTCACGTACTGGACGCGCTTCTGCACCGAGAACGGGCCCGTCTCCGGCTTTCGCGCGAACCAGTCGCTGTGGTAGGCGTTGGGGCCGATCACGCAGCCGAGCAGGGCAACGACCCCGGCGGCGACGAAGCCGTGGCGGATCTGCGGGCGGGTGAGCTTGCCGCGACGGGCGAGCACGCGCAGTCCGGTGACGAGCGGGACCCACACCGGAGCGAGTACCTGCCCGAGCAGCGGCGCCATCTGGGCCGAGCCGACCGCGAACAGCACGGCCATCGGCACGGTGAGCAGGCTCATCCACCGGTAGCCCTTCATCCAGTCGCCACCGCTCCACAGCGAGAAGAACAGGGCGATGAAGGTCATGCCGCCGGCGAGCAGCCGCACGCGCCAGCCCTCGCGACCGAAGCCGCGCACGAAGAGCAGGCTGGTGAGCAGCAGCAGCAGCCACACGCGGGTCTCGTTCCAGCCGGAGGGGATCTGGAAGGACCGCCACGGCCAGAAGCCCTTCACCAGGTCCGGGCCGGGAAGCATCAGCGCGAGGACGACGAGCACCGCGCCGAGCACGGTGAGCTTCGCGCCGGGACGCTTGCCGATGAGCCCGAGCAGGTAGACCGGCAGCAGGTAGCCGTGCCACAGCAGGTGGGCCCAGTCGCGGATGTACTTCCAGCCGCGGGCGTGCCACGCGAAGGGCAGGAAGTCCTTGTCCCCGAGCTTGGCGTAGTAGGTGTTCGGGAACGGCCACGCGAAGTAGCTGTAGCGCAGCGCCTGGTACGCCGAGAACGGCGCGAAGAAGAAGGCCAGCCACTTCACGGTCAGCGCCGGACTCCGGTGCTTCATCAGCGACAGGACCATCGCCCAGAAGCCGCCGAGTGCGGCGTAGAGGATGCCCTCGGGTCGCGTGATCGACAGGCCGAAGAAGTACAGCGCGGCGGTGGGCCAGCCGTTGGTGCGGGTCTCGATCTGGGTGCGCCACATGCCCATGGCGAGCAGCAGGCAGAACAGCGAGTTCTCGAGGCCCGAGGCATTCCAGATCGCGAACTGGGCGCTGGCGGCGAGGTAGGCGGGGGCGATGAGTCCGTAGTGATCGGGCTCGTCGCTCCACCACTGGTTGGAGGTGTGCGTGCGCAGCGCCTCCTGGGCGAGGAGGTAGCTGACGGGCAGGCACAGGGCGCCGAACACCGCTCCCATCACCTTCGACGAGGTGAAGCCGCTGACGCCCACGTACTCCCACAGGATCATCAGGTAGACCCACAACGGGTCGCTGAAGCCCTCGACGCGCTCGCCGCCCGGGTAGGTGACGAAGCCCTCGCCCTCGGCGAAGTTGCGCGCGTAGGTGAAGCTGATCGCGGCGTCCTCGATGTACCAGTACACGAAGACCAGCTGGTGGCCGATGCTCGCGAGCATCAGCGCGAACACGAGCAGCGCGTGCATGCGCTGACGGGAGGACCACCGACGCCACGGCGGCAGCACGCGACCGATGGCGTCGCTGATGCGCTGTAGACGGCTGCTCACGCGGGGGACTCCTCCAGCCTCCGCGCTTAACCGGCCCGCTCCCACCTCGCGTGCGCGACGACAAGTTCTTCCGGGTCGGTGCCCGATCCGGGCGGGGCGAGCGTCGCGTCCAGCGTGCTCCGCCGCCGGAGCCGAGGGACCTCGGGTCGTCCAGGCTCGGGCTGCATCCCCCGGAACCGTCAACGTGTGGTGAAGGCGTTGGCACACCACCATACGCATGCGTATGGTTCTCGGCGTCATCCATACGCATCCGTATGTAATTGCGACGGACGCGGACTTCTCGCTCACCTTCCCCTGCAGGATCAGCCGATGACGACGCGCTTCTGGGCTCTCTCCCTCCTCCTCGTGGCCTGCGCCACCGATGGCGACGACACCCCCGTGGTCGGGGCCGACACCGGCACCGCCGAGACCGGGGACCCGACGGCGACCGACAGT
The DNA here is from genome assembly GCA_006226595.1 of Deltaproteobacteria bacterium. Classification (GTDB taxonomy): domain Bacteria; phylum Myxococcota_A; class UBA796; order UBA796; genus M1803. The sequence continues at coordinate 5,318 of SBGP01000106.1, read as the reverse complement.
GGCAGCGAGACGGACGTCCCCGAGGACACGGGCGGCACGGCGACCACGGCGACGTTGACCGGCGTCATCGATCGCTCGACCGAGCCGGCCTCTGGCGGCGTCGGCGACCTCTACGTCGTGGTGATGGACGAGAACCCGATGACCGGCGGCGGCAACGCGATCGGTGCGGTCATCGTCGAGAACGTCGACTTCAGCGGCTCGGGCGCGTCGGTGACCTACACCATCTCGGACATCCCACCGTCGTCGACCGAGCTCTACGTCACCGCGTTCCTCGACGACAACGGCACCGCCTCCGAGGAGGATCCGGGGCCGGACCAGGGCGATCTGGTCGCCATGGAGGGCATCTCCTTCCCGACGATCACGCTGGATGCCGCTCGCACCTACGAGCTCGACCTCACCCTGTCGCTGTCGATGCCGTTCTAGGAGGCTCCATGCGCGCTCTTCCGCTGCTGCTGATGCTCGGCGCCTGTGATGCCGGGCCCCACATCCACGTGATCACCGAGCTCTCCGCGAGTGAGGGACAGGCCGACTTCCTGCTCCCCAACGCGACGGTGGAGACCGTGGATGCTGCGTCGCTCGTCGGCAAGCCCTACCTGGTCTCGGTGTTCGAGGGCGGGTTCTCGCAGGGCAACGACGACCCGCTCGAGATCGCCTGGGGCTTGGTGCCCGACGACCTCGTGATTTCGTTCTCGACCGAGGGCTCCTTTGAGCCCGGTCCCTACGATGCCAGCGTGATCGTGTACGTGAACACGCCGGTGGACCCCGCCGACATGGAGCCGGGTGCGGAGTTCGACCCGGTTCCGCCGGTCGGGGGCGACTTGTCCGCGTTCTCGCTCGACGACGGGGAGGTGCTCGAGGGCGACCCGACCTTCGAGGCCGGCGTGGTGCGCATCAACGTGATCGACGGGGAGGGGGACGCCACCAAGCACCTCGCGAACCGCACCGCCGCGCCGGACGACAGCGAAGGGCTGTTCGCGGCCTTCACGAACACGATCCTGCTGGTGCCGTAGTGCGCGCGCTCATCCTGCTGCTGCTGGTGGGCTGCGCGGAAGAGCGCTGGCCCGTCGACCCGACCACCGGCCTGCGGGTGCGGGGGCTGGGCCCCGTGCCGGAGCTCGAGGAGTGGCCGGAGAACCCGAGCTCCGAGGCGAAGCGCGAGCTCGGGATCCGGCTGTTCAACGACATCCGGCTCTCGGGAAGTGGCCAGACCAACTGCAGCACCTGCCACTTCGCGCCGACCAAGTTCCAGTCGAACACGCCCTTCGACCTGCCCGATCGCTCGGCGGACACGCTGGAGCCGGTGCTTCCCCGCAACGCGCCCTCGCTGCTCAACCTGGTGTACGCGCCGGTGTTCCGCTGGGATGGGGGGCTGGGCGACGACCTCGCCGAGCAGCTCGTGATCCCGTTCGCCGAAGCGAACATGGACATCGCGGCTCGACTGCCCGCGGAAGAGGTGCACGAGCTCGACTTCGAGGGAGCGAAGCCGGCGCTGCACGCGCGTCTCACCGAGGAGATCCCGGGCTACGTGCCGCTGTACGAGCAGGCCTTCGGGCTCGACCTGCGCGCGGGGGATGCGGAGCAGACCTGGCGACTGACGGGTCAGGCGCTGGCGATCTACATGCGCGAGGTGGTGTCCAAGGACAGCCGCTTCGACCGCTGGAATGCCGGCGAAGACGGCGTCGAGCTCGACGACAGCGAGCTTCGGGGACTGGAGCTGTTCGTCGGAGAGGCGCGGTGCGCGACCTGCCATGGGGGGCCGCTGTTCAGCGACTTCGCCTTCCACAACGTGGGAACGGCGGTGCCCGACGCGATGGGGGATCGCGCGGACGAGGGTCGCTACCTGGTGTCGGGTGCCGAGGAGGACCGGGGGGCCTTCCTCACGCCGACGCTGCGCTCGGCCGGGCGCACGTCGCCGTACTTCCACGACGCCAGCGAGATCGGCATCGCCGGCGCGATCGAGCGGCACCTCACCGTCGAGGACCCGCTCCACGACCCCATCCTCCACGACGTGGTGCTCGACGAGGACCAGATCGAGGCCATCGTCGACTTCGTGCAGACGCTGGACGGGGCCGAGCTCTCGGACGCCACCACCGAGCTGATCACGGACTTCCCGTGATCGACGCACCTCACTTCGCCCTGCGTGCCGAGCACTTCGACGTCGAGGTGCCCGGCGTGTCGGTGCGGGTGTCGACCGTCGAGTTCATGCTCGTCAGCGCCGCGTGGGGGGTGTCTTCGCGACGGCTGACGCGCATGGAGCCGCGGTCGGTGTGGGGTCGCCTCGGCGAGTGGGAGGCGGGGCTCGCGGAGGCCGGCGCACTCGGGGGTGGTCGCGTGAAGTAGAACATGTTCTACTTCCGCCTCTGGAGGCGCCGATGGCCGAGATCTCCCTCACGCATGCATTCGCCGCGAACCCTGATGCCCTGTGGGACGAGGTCGGATTCGGCAAGCTCGCGGACTTCCATCCGCTGGTCCCGAACCTGGTGCTCTCCGAGGAGGGCACGGTGCGGACGATGGGCTTTGGCCCGATGACGGCCGTCGAGCGGCTGGTGGAGCAGAACGAGCGCTCCTACACCTACGTCGTCGACAAGAGTCCGATGCCGGTGCGCGACTACCGCGCGACGTGGACGGTGCGACCGGAGGGTTCGGGAGCGGTGCTCGCCATCCACGCGACCTACGAGCCCAAGGGCCCCGCGGCCGTCGCCGACGAGTTGCTCAACGCGTTCTTCGCGGCGGGCTTCAAGGCGCTCGAGGCTCGCCTCGCCTCGTAGGCGGGCCCGGGGCTCGTCACTGTCGCGAAATCCGGCTACAGCCGTGCATCCGGGAGGATGCATGAGCCGCATCGAGTCCTTTCAGGCCTTCTGGCCGTACTACATCTCCGAGCATCGCGACGCGACGTCTCGGCGCCTGCACTTCCTGGGCACGAGCGGCTTCTTCGCGTCGTGCGCGGTGTCGACGGCGCTCAACCCGGTGGGCTTCCCGCTCGCGATGGCCGGCATGCTCGCCATCGGCACCGACGCCGTGAAGCGCGTCGAGAAGAACAAGCGCTCGCTGCCGCACGTGCTCGGCATGATCGCGCTGCCGACCCTGGCCTCGCCGGTGGTGTTTCCCGCGGGGGTCGTGTTCGCGTACGGCTGCGCGTGGGCTGGCCACTTCAGGTTCGAGGGCAACCGCCCGGCGACCTTCGACTACCCGGTGTGGTCGCTCGCGTCGGACATGCGCATGTGGAGCCACATGGTGCGCGGCAAGCTGTGGTCCGGCGATGCGGTCGAGGAGCTCGGGCTCGAGGCGCCGGCCGCGGCCGCGGCCAAGTAGCGGGTGGAGACGCTGCTCCTCGCGGGCCTCGCGGTTGGCTTCGGCCAGATCGTGAAGGGCGTGACCGGCTTCGGCTCGGCGCTGGTGGCGATGCCGGCGCTGGTCGTGCTCTTTGGTCCCCGCGACGCGGTGGCGGTGATGATGGGCGTGGACACGCTCGCGGGGCTGGCGCTGCTGCCCGGTGTGTATCGGCTGGTCGCGTGGCCGCTGGTCGGGGCGGTGTTCGTGCCGCTGCTCGCTGGACAGTTCGTCGGGACGACGGTGCTGGTGTCGGTTCCCGAGCGTCCGATCGCGATGACGCTGGGACTGCTCGTGGCAGTGCTCGGTGCCGGGCTGGTGATCAAGCCGGTGCCGCCGGGCTGGGGCGAGCTCGAGGCGGTACCCGAAGAGGCGGGCAGGCTCACCGCCTGGGGGGCGGCGGCCGGGCTCGTCGGCGGTGCGCTGCAGGGCACCGTGGGCGCGGCGGGGCCGCCGATCGTCGCGTGGGCCCGGCGCTACTTCAGCGATGCCTTCGGTCGTGCGCAGCTCATCGCCGTGTTCTCGCTCGGGGCGGCGGCGCTGTGGCTGCAGCTCACCCTTCGCAACGGGGGACTCGGTGAGAGCGGGCCGCGCATCGCGGCCTGCATCCTGCCCCTGTTCGCCGGCTCGTTCCTCGGCCAGTGGCTCGCGCCGCGACTGCCGCGGGAAGCGTTCGGACGGGTGGTCGGCGTGCTGCTCGTCGGAGCGGGCGCGGCGCTGTTGCTGCGCTAACCGCGCCACACAAGGTCGAGGATCGGCTGCAGTACGGGGTCGACGCGACCCGTCTCGCCTTCGAAGGACTGGTGTACGACCACGCCGTCGAGTCGGATGGTGAACACCCAGGCGCCGTCGCAGAACTGATCCATGCGCACCGCGCGGTCTCCGAGGGCGTGGGCGGTGGCGAGGCGACGGGCGAAGTCGGCGACCGTGGCAGGGTCGAGGGCGACGCGCGTGATGGCTCCCCCGCGCTTGCGCAGCAGCACAGCGGCATCGAGATCGACGCCGCCGATGTCGGAGATCCAGGCCCCACGGACGAGGTTCACGTGGCCCTCGAGGCGCAGTGCGGGCGTCGGCGGGCGTCGGCATGATCGCGAGTGGGCATGGCATGGTCCTGGGAGCGGTCGAGGCCGGGGATCCGTGTGGCGCGGACGGTGCACGAACAGGTGCGGGTTGCCACAGAACCACGATATGCGGGTGTCCATGAAGCGTCCCATCCTGCTCCTGCCCTTGCTGATCGCTGGCGTCGCCGTGGCCACCGGTGACCCGCGCGGATGGTCCGAGGGCCAGCCCGCCGCCAACGCCGCGGCGTTCATGACCCAGCCGGCGCTCGGCGAGATCGAGCTGCCCAAGTCGCTGCTCAAGACGCTCAAGAAGAAGAGCGTGCTCGTGTACTTCTCGCCCACCTGCCCGCACTGCCGACACGTGGCACCGGAGCTCGGGCGCATGGCCGACAAGCTCGGCAACGACGCGGAGCTGGTGATGATCGCGTCGTCGTCGTCGACGGATGCCGCGCTCACCGAGTGGAAGGCGACGTTCGGCGGCAAGTACCGCATCGTCAAAGACGGGGACCGGGCCATTGGCACGGCCATGGGCATTCGCAGCACGCCATCGGCACTGGTCGTCGAGCCCGCGAGCAACGGCAAGGTCAAGGTCCTCGACGCGTACTACCCGTTCTCGCCGGGCTACTCGGCGCTGGTCGAGATGCGCCTTGGCGAGACGCCCTTCGCAAGCTTCGAGAAGGGCGAGTACCAGGGCACCGCGGTGTGCGCGGCGTGCCACACGCAAGAGGCCGAGGCGTGGGCGATCACGCATCACTCGATGGCGTGGCGCACGCTGGTCCTCGACGAAGAGCACGAGAACGCCGAGTGCACAGGCTGCCACGTCACTGGCAACGGCCAGCCGGGCGGCTGGGACGGCGACCCGGGCTCGCACCTGACCTCGGTTGGCTGCGAGGCGTGCCACGGTCCGAGCGGCCCCCATGACGGCAC